>CBDFLP010000018.1:0-327190 GCA_965249325.1 Dehalococcoidia bacterium
GGGCCCCTCCGTCGCCGCGCTGTTGCGCCTGATGCCAGCGCCAGCCAACCACTACGGGCAGCCCCGCGTACTTGGCCACCCTTGGGTACCAGCGGTATCCGTGATCGACAACCCCCTCCAAGAATACAGGGGAACCCTCCACGTTCTCGCGGATGAAATCGATTGCATCGGCGTCGATGGCGAGCGCGTACCGCGTGTCGTCGCTTTCGCTGTTGGTGGGGCCGGGATCGCCGTACACGGAATCCCGTTGGTAGGCCCGTCCGTCCAGCGTCAGGCCAATCTCGGTGTCGAAACGGTCGGCGAGGCGGGCCCGCGTGCCAAGGACGGGATACACGGCGCTGGCCAAGACCAGGAGCACAAGGACCACAATCCAAGGCCCCCGCGCCCAGAGGCCCCTGCCGCCCCGCAACCGCAGCGCGCCCCCGGCCCAGAGGCTCCATAGCCCGACGCCGCCCACGATGCCGAACAGCAGCCAGGCGTTCAGGTAGAACTTGAACACCGTGTTCATTCGGTCGATGTCGATCCGCGCACTGACGACGTCGACTCCCATCCCAATGCCCAGGGCGAGGACGAGGGCGGCGATGAGCAGGAGCTGCACCGGTGCTTGGCGGTCGGACCGGCGCAAGAGCCAGCCGACTGCGGCCGCCAGGGCGACCATGGTCAGCAGGAAGAGCGCGGCCACCGTCGTCCACGGGCGCAGAGCGTCCACGCTCGCAAGCAATATCGCGACGAGGAGGACCGCAGCGGCGCCAGCCGCCCCCGCGAGCCAGCGGGTGGTTGTCGATGCCAATCGCCGTCGCGCCTCGACGAGTATCCACGAGCCCGCGATGAATATGAGGAGCCCGTGGATGCCCAAGTAGTGCCAGAACACCGTCTGCCACTGACTCCTTCTCAGACCCGCGAACGGGGCCTCGTAATTCTCGTGGAACGGCAGCCAGGCCAAGTACAGGACCACCCAGAACCCGGCCACGAGCAGGACGGCCTTGGCCAGGAGCGCCGGTTCCAACACGCTTTGACGGCGCGCAAAGAGGACGATGGCCAGGGCCGCCATGCCAAGCAGGGCGTAGGCGGGCGTGTCCCAGGTGTTGATCGCGGCGAGCGAGCCCACGACGAACGCGAGCATCACTACGGCAGGGAGCAGACGCCTCAGCGAGGCGGCGACTCGCGCTCCCATCACCAGGTTCGCGGCCAGTCCCACGGCCAGAATCTGGAACGGGATGGATATCAGGTGGGCGTGAAGGTCCGCGAACAGGAACGTCCAGAAGGGGAACTCGGTAATGCTGATCTGGCCGGGCATCAGACGGCTGCTCCGCCAGAAATCGAAACGTCCGAAGTCGCCGTCGCCCAGCGTGCGGACCGCGCCTTGGAGAAGCTGCGCGGCGCCGTCCACGTTCGCGAGCACGACAATGAGCAGCGCGGCCGCTATTCCCGCGCCTACTGCGCTCCGTCCGCCCACGTTCCAGCGGCCTCGCTGGCGTAGCGCTTCCGCCAGGTTGTAGCCGACACTGAACGCCCCCGCCAGCGTCATCGCGAAGAGCATCGGGACGGCGAGGTTGTACGCGACCTCCGGGACGATGCCCGTGAGCCGGATGAGCGAGCCCACGATCACGAATCCGTAGTAGTAGTAGTTGATGTAGCCGCCGGCGTACCAGGGGTCGAACGGAGGGAAAGTCGTCGACTTCACAACCGCTGTGAGGTAAGTGAGGTCCATCGGCTTCTCGCCGCCGCGCCACGCATGCCAGAGGTCGGGGTTGGCGGCGCGTATCAGCACGAACGAGAGATACCCGGCGATGAACAACATCTCCACGCTCGCGAGGTATCGCCAGTGCCGCTTGGCCGCGGCTATCAGCCATCTGTTGCGACAGAGGAGCACGCCGGAGACCGCCGCGACGATAAGGACCGCGAGTACGACGGTCCCCCTGGAAAAGGTCCATAGGCCGACGCTCGCGCCCATCCACACCAGCCACGAGACGATCAGCAGGCCGAGGGGGCGCGCGAGGACTACCCCTCTGTCCGGCAGCCAGCGCATCAGCCGGACGGAGAGCGGCAGCGAGACGAGGAAGATAACCTCGACGGCCAGCAGCCATACGAGCCACGACGCCCAGGCATTGGGGCCGCGCTCGTCGAAGATGTCCCTCCACGTTCCGCCGGCAGTCTGCCTGGCAAACGCCTCCTCGCTCAACAGCGCTGGTTCGGGCGACTCCACGGTCTCAGAAAGCACGATTCCCCGGAGCTCCGCAGCGTTGAGCCGGCCCGTGTTCTCCCACACTAGGACGAGGGGGTGGTCGTAGTTCACCACGTTCTCGTCCGCGTATCCCAGGTTGAGGGCGACAGGAGCCGTCTCGACGCCGGGCACGGTTTCAGGCGGCCGCACGCCGACGCGCGTGAACGGGTCGTGGACGAAGGAGACGCCGGCGAACGTTGGGTAGCGGGCGAATCCTTGGACCAGCTCGTAGCCGAGGTCCCCGGCGAAGAGCGCGTGGTAATAGGCGCTGCTGTAGGGGTACCGCTCCGGGAGTCTCGCAATGCTGCCCCACGGCCTGTTGCTGTAGGCCATGATGTAGTCCGCCTCTGCGAGCTGGTCCGTCACGCGGGTCATCTTGGCGACGGTGTCCCCCTCGTACATGGGCAGCTGAGTGACGTCGAATCTGCCGAGGTCCGCGAACCCCTCGTCCCAATGGTTGTCCGTGAGGATGACCGCGCCCGGAGCGGCGTTCTCGTTCATCCACGCCGACGCTTGCACGCCGGGATGGTCCCGCCGGTAGATGCCGACGAACGCAAGGGCGTAGAAGACAGTGGCGACGAGGACGGCTGCTATCGCCAACGCTACGACACGTCGTAAGACAACGCGGCGTGCTCCGGCAAAGCGGTAGGCCTCGACGAGCCAGCGGCTGCCCAGCAGCGTCATGATCGGCAGCACCGGGACGATGTACCGGAGAAACTTGACCTCGAACAGCGGGACGACCCCAATGATGAGCGCGCCGACCCACGACAGCAGCAGCCAGTCGGTCAGCCGGGGTCGCCGGAAAGCGGCCACGACAGTCGCGGCTAGTCCGCCCCAGGCCAGCGCCCCTAAAGGCAGGCCGAGGGCCCAGAGCGCAGTCTGCCGTATCTCGTACAGGCCGGTGCGCGGCGTTCCGATGTACTGCACCGTGTACGGCACCATCCCTGCAGTCCGAGCGATGCCCACCTCCCACCCGAGATCGCCCACGTATTTGTGGAAATCGAGGAGCGCGTAGGGCTGAAGGACAATAAAGGCGAGCGCGGACACGACCAAGGCGAGGACGGCCTTCGGGGCGACAGCCCCCACGACAGCGACGGGCGACGGCGTCAGCCGCCATTGGCGATAGGCCAACGCCAGGTAGGTCAAGCCCACCGGCGCGAGGATGGGCATGCTGCTGCCCCGGAACGCGAATGTAACGCCGATGACTAGGCCGAGAATCAAGTGGTCGCGGCGCCGCCCATGTTCCAGAACATTCAACATCCACCAGAACGCCGCCAACGCAAGGAGGATCACGAAGGACTCGGGGCGGTAGAAGTGGGTGATCTGAATGTTGACTACGGTGAAGGCGGTGAGCGCGGCGGCAAGCAGACCGACGGCCGGGCCAAACAGCCGCCGTCCAAGGAAGAACAAAAGCACGACGGAGGCGGTATCGGCGAGGGCGGCCAGGGTGCGTCCCGCGGAGGCGAGGTCCTGCAAGCGCACCTGGTCCATGAACGGATCGATGATGAACCGCACGGCGACGAGCAGGTAGATGATGATGGAGCCGAGGGGGAACCAGTGCGGGTTGAGGGGGCTCGCGTCCTTGTCAAAGAACGTGGCCAAGCCGGGGAAGCCCGGCTCGTCCCGCGGGAAGTCGCGGTTCTGGCACCCTGCCCAACCGGGACCCTCGGTTAGCGCGAGGTGCATGCACTCGGCGCGCAGGTAGATCGAGCGTTCGTCCGGGTGGTAGAAGCGGCCGCCGTCCCAGTCCAGCCCATCGAGCCGCAAGCCCAGCGCGATACCGGCGATGAGGACGAGGAGCACGAGCCAGCGTCCGGCCATCAGCCAGGCGACGATTCGCGCCGACGCTGGGGGCGTAGGCGTGGCGGGGTTCATAGACGAGAGGATTGTACCAATGGCTAGCCTATATCCCCGTGGGCCGACCTCTCCCGCAGGAGGGCAACCCCAAGCGCGCTAGAGGCCCTTGCTCGCAATCATGGCGGTGAGGTCGGAGGTGCGGCAGGAGTAGCCCCACTCGTTGTCGTACCAGCCGAGGACCTTGACCATGTTGCCTCCCATGACCATCGTCGACTCGGCGTCGAAGATGCAGCTGGAAGGGTTCATCTTGATGTCGCTGCTGACGATGGGGTCCTCGGTGTATTCGAGGATGCCGTTCAGGGGGCCCTCGGCGGCCGTTCGGAAGGCGGCATTGACCTCTTCCTTCGTGACGTCGCGGCCAAGGTCCGCTACGAAGTCGGTGATGGAGCCGGTGGGAACCGGGACGCGCAGCGCCATGCCGTGAAGCTTGCCGTCGAGCTCGGGGATGACGACGCCCACGACCTTAGCGGCCCCGGTGCTGGTGGGGATGATGTTCGAGGCGGCGGCGCGGGCGCGCCGCATGTCCGAGTGGACCTGGTCGAGGATCTGTTGGTCGTTGGTGTAGGCGTGGACGGTCGTCATGAGGCCGTGCTGGATGCCGAACTCGTCGTTCAACACCTTGATGAGCTGGGCGACGCAGTTGGTGGTGCAGGAGGCGTTCGAGAGTACGTGATGGGCGTCGGGGTCGTACTCGTCGGCGTTGACGCCCAGCACGAGCGTCTTGTCCTCGCCGGTCGCGGGAGCGGAGATGATGACCTTCTTGGCACCGGCCTCGATGTGGCCCGCCGCCTTTTCTCGCTGGGTGAAGATGCCGGTGGACTCGATGACGATGTCGACGCCCAAGTCGCCCCAGGGGAGATCGGCGGGGTTGCGCTCGGAGAGGGACGTGATGAGCTTGCCATCGACCTCGATGCCGCCATCGACGGCGCTAACGGAGCCGGGGTAGCGGCCGTAGTTGGAATCGTACTTGAGGAGGTGAGCATTCACCTTGGGCGGGGCGAGGTCGTTGACGGCGACAATCTCCAGCTCGTCGGGGTGGCGTTCCATGGTAGCCCGGAGCACCTGCCTGCCGATGCGTCCGAAGCCGTTGATGCCGATTCTGGTGGTCATGTGCGCGCCTCCTTACGTGTAGCGCCCCTCAACGAGGCTTCCCCATGCTACCGAACCAGCCTCGCGTACAACAAGGAGGCCGCCGCCCCCGCGCTGTTATACCTAGATCTGGAGGGAGGGGGGCTCCATGAAGGCGAGGGCCAGGGCGTCGGCGCGGTCGGGGGACTTGACGCCGCGTTTGCGGAGGCTGGTCTTGCTTTCGAGGCGGATGCGCCCCGTGCTCGATATGTCGTACCGCAGGGAGCTGGCCGGCCAGGACCGCGTCGTCCGGGATGTCGATGGCGTCCTCGCGGAGGAGGCGGGCGATCTCCCAGAAGATCTCGGCGCGCATGTCCACGAACTGGGAGGGGCGTTTCGCCTTCCCGCCCGCCTCCACCCCAATGACCGGGACGCCGAGGACGCCAAGCCTATCGACGACGCCTCCTCCGACCCCGTTCTCGTCCACGAACACGGCGGGGACGCGAAGGGCGTCGGCCCATGCCTTGACCTCGTCGGCCACCTGCATCGTGTCGAGGCCGCGCTTGAGGGGAATGAGATGTTCGACCCGGGCGCCGCGGCGGATGCAGATGACGGACTCGGCATCGCCGAACCGGGCAACGTCGACGCCCATCCGGTAGGGCTGGTTGAGGTAGTCGCGGTCTATCTCACCTGCCGGGAGGGGGAAGGGCTGCGAGGTTCCCGCCTGCGCGGGAATGACGGATGGGGACGCGGCCATGTCGGAAGGGGAAGGGAGAGGGATGGGTTCCCCGCGCCAGCGGGCGACGGCCCGGTCTACGTGGTGGCGCGTGGTCAGGGAGTCTTCGAGGGCGTCCGGGAAGCGGCCTAGCACCGAGGCGATGTACAGGGGCGAGTCTTCTCCCCAGTCGCGGCGGCGGCGCTCCACGTCTTCCGGGTTGACCAGGCCGGGGATATGGAAGCGCTTGCGCCGGAAGTTCGGCGAGTCCAGGGCGGAGATCGCGATCCGGTGGTAGAGCGCGGACTTCGAGTGGAAGGACTCGTAGAGCTCGCCCTCGTGGGAGAGGGGGTTGCCGAGGAGGAGCGTCTTCTTGGGGTTCAGGTGCTTGAGGGCTTCGAAGTAGGGCTGCTTGACGCCTTGGGCCTCGGTGACGACGACGAGCAGGTTCGGCGAGTGGAAGCCTTGGAGGTTGTACTGGGAGTTGGAGCAGAACGCGATGGCGAAGCGGTCGTCGTCGATGACGTACTTGTCCGCGGTGAGCTTGCCGGGCAGGCGTCCGTTGGCGGCGGCGAGGGCCACGCCGAGCTCGTGCCAGAGAATCTCCTTGACCTGGCGGGCGGTCGGGCCGGTGACGACGGCTTTGGCGTGGGGTCGGGTGTGGAGCCACCAAAGCACGGCGCGGGCGGCGGCCCAGTCCTTGCCGGAGGAGTTGGCGGCCACGACGGAGACAGCCGCGTAGCGGGCGAGGGCGTCGAGGATGGCTTCCTGCTTGTCGTAGGGCTTGCCGGCGTTCTGGAGGATTTCCTTGACGAATCGGGCGGGATGGTTCTTGTATTGGTCGAGCATGGACGTTGGGCCTTTTTCACCGCATAGCAAAGAGCCGCCGGGCTGGTGTGCCGGGCGGCTCGTCCGCTCCTGCTGGGGTGGGGTGCTGCGTCCCATTGTGACGGTTTCATGACATTTTTTCAATGGGTAGTTGTCACAAGGTCTATTGACGTGGGTGGGCCGGCAGACGCGCAGACCCCCTCTCTAGCTCTCCCCCGCAGACGGGGGAGAGTACCGGAGCAGACGGAGGGGGTTGGGGGTCGATGGCAGGGCGTCGCGTGGTTCGACGGGCTCACCACGAATCTATTGGAGGGCGCAAACCTATGGGGTGGGGCGCCCACAAGGGACGCCCCTACAGGGGGCAAGGACTGGTACGTGGGGCGTGGCGGGCATCCTGGGTTCCCGCTTTCGCGGGAATGGCGGGTTGGCATGGCTCACTACCTCTGCTGAGCCCTATTTTCGAGGCAATGACGGAAAAGGGGGCGGGAGTGACGGGAGGGGGAGGGCTGCGAGGTTCCCGCCTGCGCACGTTCTGAGGGACAGTAGACACTTCGTTCCTCCTGCTTGGCCCGTCCTTGTGCGATGCGGGCTCGCTCTGGCCCCGGCAACTGTTCGGGCTCTCTGGTGGGGGCGGCGGGGCGACCTCGCTCTCCCACGGTCTCTTCCAACCGAGAGGACAACGGCCTGCCCCGCCATCTCCGACAACATACAAGAGGACTCTCGAAGCAATTACGGGGGGGGGGGCGCGAGAATGCGTGGGGCGTCAGATGGGTCCCATCTGGGGAAGCGGCTGGCATGGAAGCCAATAAGAGGAGACTCACCCTGGGCCTGGCCTCCACCCTTCAACGTTGGCTGAAGGTCTGGCGGTCAAGGGCGTCAGCATGCGCCGGAGCGGTCAAACCGCCGTCGACCGGGAGGCCGACGAAGGGAGAGGCTGATACTCGTTTCTCGGCGGCGCCATGCGCTATAGCCACCACGCGCTGGGAGCGCCTCCTAGACGATATGCCGTCCGTCTCCGGCTGAGGGTGCTGGCTTCAGCAGTAGGGCAGGCCGCCAAGATTAGACCAGACGGCCAAATGGTCTTCCAGGCTGCTTGGTACGCACCCGCTCAACTCGTTGTTCTCGAGCCCCAGCCCTGTCAGGTTGGAGAGGCTGCCCAGCTCCGGCGGCATCGGACCGCTCAAGGCGTTGTCGGCGAGGGCCACCGTTTCCAGATTGGCGAGGTTGCCCAACTCCGGCGGTATCCCGCCGCTGTACCGGTTCAGGGCGATGTACAGATCCTTCAGGCAGAATTGCTATGGGTGTGCCCTCCTTAACCCTATTGGCCACCGACGCCTCTCGCCACTCCGGGACATCGCCTCGGCCATCATCGGTGTGACGAGCGAGACGCGTATGGCGGGTGGCTACTTGGCGAGGTGGGCGAAGGGGGTTGCGCCTGCGTAGGCGGCCGCGGGGCTCAGCTCGTCTTCGATGCGGAGGAGGCGGTTGTATTTGGCGACGCGCTCGCTCCGGGCGGGGGCGCCGGTCTTGATCTGGCCAGCGGAGACGGCGACGGCGAGGTCGGCGATGGTGGTGTCCTCGGTCTCGCCGGAGCGGTGGCTGATGACGACGTTCCAGCCTGCCTGCCGGGTCATGTCGATGGCGGCGCGGGTCTCGGTGAGGGAACCTATCTGGTTCAGCTTGACGAGGACCGCGTTGCCCGCACCGTCGCGGATACCCCGGGCGATGCGCTCGGTGTTCGTTGTGAAGAGGTCGTCGCCGACAAGCTGGACGCGGCCGCCAAGACGGGCTGTGAGGAGAGCCCAGCCTTCCCAGTCGTCCTCGACGAGGCCGTCCTCGATGCTGACGATGGGGTAACTTGCCGGCACCAATCCTCCCAGTAGATCGACCAGCTCCTCGGAGGTGAGGGTCGCGCCCTCGCGGGCGAGGACGTACTTACCGTCCTCGTAGAACTCGCTGGCCGCAACGTCGAGGGCCAGGAAGCAGTCCTCGCCGGGGCGGTAGCCCGCCTTCTCGATAGCCTCGATGAGCAGCTCGACTGCGGCCTCGTTGGTGTCGAGGGAGGGCGCGACGCCACCTTCGTCGCCGACGTTGGTGGACATGCCGCGCGCGCCCACGATCTTCTTGAGGGCCTGGTAGACCTCGGCGCCGCACCGGAGCCCTTCGCGGAAGCTCTGGAAGCCGGTGGGCATGACCATGAACTCTTGGAAGTCGGTCGAGTCCATGGCGTGGCGTCCACCGTTGAGCAGGTTGAGCATGGGCGTGGGGAGGAGAGCGCCGGCGCCAAGGTAGCGGTACAGGGGCTGGCGGGCGGACCGGGCGGCGGCGTGGGCGGTTGCGAGGGAGACGGCGAGGACGGCGTTGGCGCCAAGGCCCGACTTATCAGGCGTCCCGTCGAGATCGAGCATCGCCTGGTCGACAGCCTGCTGGTCGGCGGCGTTGAGTCCCTGGATAGCGGGCGCAATCTTGCCGTTGACGTTGGCGACGGCGGTGCGTGTTCCCTTGCCGTCGTAGCGGGCGGGATCGCCGTCGCGGAGCTCGATGGCCTCGTGGGCGCCAGTGCTGGCGCCGGAGGGCACGGCGGCCCAGCCCTCGGCGCCGTCGTCGAGGGTGACGACGGCCTCGACGGTGGGGAGGCCGCGAGAGTCCAGGATCTCGCGAGCGTAGGTCTGTTGGATGCGGGGCATGGGTCAGTCCTCCTGGGTGGGGGCGGGCGTTACGCCCTGTTCGCGTCTCGTTCGCGGGCGGCGGCTATAGCCTTCTCGACAGCGTCAATGGGGGAGTCGGCGAGGGTTATGGGATAGGGCTGGCCGTCGCGCAGGGGAAGCTCCCACGTTTCGAGTCCGATGACGGGCATGCCGTCGCCGAGGGCGTGGGCGATCTCGGAGAGGGTGCCGTAGGAGCCGTCGATGGCGATGGCGGCGCGTCCGGTCTTCACGACGACCGCGTTTCGCGCGTAGCCCATGTCGGTCACGATGGGGTAGTCGATGAAGTCGTTGGCGGCGAAGGGGTCGGAGCCGGGCATGATGCCGATGGTGACGCCGCCCGCGGACTTGGCGCCCCGGCTCACCGCCTCCATGACGCCGAAGAGTCCGCCGCAGACGACGACCACGCCGCGCTTGGCAAGCTCGCGTCCGACCTCTTCGGCGAGTGTCAGGGCACGCGGGGGCGGGTCGCCTCCGCCAATCACGGAGATGATGAGGGGCCTCGCGGGAACGTCGTTCGGTGGGGGAGTCTGAGTCATAGGGCGCCGTTAGGGATTCTATCAGGCGGCGCGCGAGGGGACGCGCGAGATGGGGGGAGGGCTGCGAGGTTCCCGCTTTCGCGGGAATGACGGAGAGGCGGCGGTGGTTACGCGCCGAGGAAGGGGCCTAGGACGTTGGTGGCCGCGTCTACGGCGTCCATGAAGGGGGCGGGGTAGACGCCTACGAGAACGGTCCCTGCGAAGAGGAGCCAGACCGGGACGGACGCGGCCACGGAGAGGGGCAGGCGTCCCGGGACCGGAGCCTCGCTCACGTACATCTCCTTGATGATGCGGATGTAGTAGTAGAGCGAGATGAAGCTGTTGGCGATAGCGATGACCATCAGCCAGGTCAGGTCCGCCTCGACGGCGGCAGTGAAGAGGAGGAACTTGGTGATGAAGCCCGCAAAGATGGGGAGGCCAGCGAGGGAGAAAAGGGCGGACGCCATGACCATTGCGAGGAACGGGGAGCGCGAGGCGAGGCCCGCGTAGCCGGCGATGTCTTCCTTGCCGGTCTTCGCCTCGACAATGACGACCACGGCGAAGGCGGCCAGGTTCGTGAAGGAGTAGCCTACGATGTGTAAGAGTACGGCGTTCGCTCCTGATTCGTTCAGGGCTACCACGCCCACCAGCACGAATCCCACCTGCGCCACGCTGCTGTAGGCGAGCAGGCGCTTGATGTTCTCTTGCACCAGGGCGGTGAGCGTTCCGACGGTCATGGTGAGGGCGGCGAGCACGGCAATCGCCAGCTGCCACTCGTCGAGCGTCCGATCGCCCGCCTCGGCGAGGAAGCGGAGCGTCAGGGCGAACGCGGCGGCCTTCGAGAGGACGGCGACGAGGGCAGTGACGGGCGTCGGCGCTCCCTCGTAGACGTCGGGGGCCCATAGGTGGAAGGGAGCCATGGAGAGCTTGAAGCCGAGGCCCGCGACAAACATGCCGAGTGCGAGGGCGATGACCGGGCCGAACTGCGCGGCCATCAGCCCGCTCATGCGGCTGAAAGCCGTCTCGCCGAGGGCCCCGTACAGCAACGCTATGCCGAACAGCATGAGGGCGGACGAGATGGCGCCCAGCAGGATGTACTTAGCGGCGGCCTCGGCCGACCGACCGTCGCCCCTACTCAGGGCGACGAGGACGTAGAGGCAGAAGGTGAGGAGCTCGATGGCGATGTAGGCGGTCAGGAGCTCGCCTGCGCTCGCCATCAGGTCCGCGCCCAGGACGGCAAACACGACCAGCGCGTAGAACTCGCCGGGATGCCGGATGCGCCTGTAGACGTAGTCAACGGACATGAGGACGACCGCGGCGCCGACGGCCATGGCGAGGGCCTTGAAGAGGAGGGCGTAGCGGTCGACGAAGATGAGGTCGTCGTAGAGGATTTCGTTCTCGTTCCTCTGCATGACGACGGCGACGACAAAGGCAGCGGTCAGGCCCACTACCGCTATGGCGGCGAGCCATCCGTTATGGGCGCGCCGGGAGCGCCATGGGAACGAGAAGTCGACGACGAGGAGGAGCACGCCCAGACCGGCGAGCAAGAACTCGGGGAGGAGAAGCGAGAAGTCGACCTGCATGGCTACAGGAGACCTCCAAGGACCGCGTCAACGCTGGGCCGGAGCACGTCGAGGAACGGCGCCGGGTAGATGCCGACGAGAACAATAGGGATGACCAGGGCGCCTCCAGCGACTATCTCGCGCTTCGTCAGATCGGGCAGGTCGTTCCATTGGGCGTCGCGCTGGCCGAAGAACACGCGGGCTACGAGCCTCAGTATGTAGACGGCGGTGATGGCGGCGCCCAGGATGCCCAACGCCCCAAGGAGGGGCACCGAACGGAATGCGCCGATGAACACCAACAGCTCGGCGATGAACCCACTGAGGCCGGGCAGACCGAGGGACGCCAGACCGGCGATGACGAAGAACGAGGTCGCCCATCCCATCCTGGACGCCAGGCCGTTCAGAACGAGGGAGTCGCGCGTGTGGGTCCGTTCGTAGATGGCGCCGACGACGGCGAAGAAGAGGGCCGTCATTACGCCGTGGGAGAACATCTGCAGCTCGGCGCCGGTCAGCCCGACGCTGTCGAGGGTGGCGATGCCCATGATGACGTATCCCATGTGGCTGACGCTGGAGTAGCCGACGACGTACTTCAGGTCGGTCTGGGACATCGCAGAGACTGCTCCGTAGAGGACGTTAACCGTGCCGAGGATGAAGAGGACGAGCGCCCAGCTTTCCATGCCCTCGGGCAGCAAGGTCATGCCGACGCGGATGATGCCGAAGGCGCCGAGCTTCATCAGGACGCCCGCGTGGAGCATGCTGACGGAGGTGGGCGCGGCGACGTGGCCGTCGGGGGACCAAGTGTGGAAGGGCCAGAGGCCGGCGAGGAGTCCGAACCCAATCATGACCAAGAGGAAGACGACGTTCTGGAAATTCGAGGACAGCGCCCCTCCCTGGACGGCGTCGCGGAGGGCAAGGATGTTGAAGGTCTGCTCTCCCACCGCCACGTAGATGGTGATGATGGCGATCCAGACCAAGACGCTCGCGGCGACAATCATCAGCACGAGCTTGAGGGCGCCGTACTCCTTGGGGCGGAGGAAGTCGGGTTCTTCGTCGTCGCGGGCGGGCCGGTACGCGCCGAGGGTGACGGCGCCGACCAGGGTCTTGAACCGGGAGCTGGAGCCCCATACGGCGACGAGCAGGTACATGGGAACGATGGCCAGCTCGTAGAAGAAAAAGAAGAAGAAGAGGTCGATGGAGACGAAGGTGCCGTAGACGCCCGCGATGAGCACGAAGAGCAGGATGTAGTAGTTCTTCGGGGCCCTCTCGACGTTCGCGGCGATTATCGCGCCGGTGAAGGAGACGATGCCCGTCAGCAGGACCATCAGCGCCGCCAGCCCGTCAACGCCGAGGCTGAAGGCGATTCCGACGTTCTCCAGCCAGGGATAGGTCCTGAGCATCTGGAACTCGTCGGCCCCCCCGGCGTGGTCGAAGACGATGAACACGTACGCGGAGCCAACCATGAGCAGGGCTCCGGCGCCTATGCCGATGGCGCGCGTGAGCGTCGTCCAAGCGACCGAGACGGCAAGGAGGACGACCGCCGTGAGCATCGGCAGGTAGATGAGCGTCTCGAGGACGTGAGTCTCGGCGTAGCTCATGCCTACGTCCTCAGCCATAGGATGACGGCCATCACGCCGACGCCCGCAATCATGGCCGCGCCGTAGTCCGCGAATAGGCCCGTGACGTGGCGACGGAGGCGACGGCCGGTCCCCACCACACCCAGGCCGGGGCCGTTCACTCCGGCGTCGTTCACGATTCTGCGGTCGAACCAGGCGAGCAGCCCGCTAGCCCGCAGGATGACCTGGTCCACGATCCACTGATAGGCGTGGTCCATGTAGTAGCGGTTGGCAACGACCCGGTGTACACCGGCGAAGCGCTCGCGCAGGGAGTCGACCGTCGCACTCGACCCGCCGTAGAGGCGGTAGCCGATGCCCAGGCCAAGGAGGGCCAAGAGGATGCTCAGGCCTCCCCACACGACATCGAACTCAAATGCATGGGGGTCGTGAGCGAGGTCGAAGATGAACGCGCCGACGCCGTCGTACCCGCCGACCAGGGGGAGCGCGATGAAGCCGGTGACGACCGTGAGCGCGGCCAGGAGGGCGAGAGGCCAGGACATGATGCGGGGCGATTCGTGGACATCGGCGTTCTCAGGTTTGAGAGGGCCGAGGAAGACGGTCCAGATAGCACGGGCCATATAGAGGGCGCTCAGGGCGATGGCGATGAGGAAGAGGACGACGAACACCGGGTGCAGGCCGCCCACGACAACGAGGAGAATCTCGTCCTTGCTCCAGAAGGCGTTGAGCGGGGGTATGCCGGCCAACGCGAGAGCTCCGACGATGAAGGCGGCGGACGTTATGGGCATCCGGCGGCGGAGCCCACCCATCTTGCGGATGTCGGTCTCGTCGTGCATCGCGTGCATGATGGAGCCCGCGGCAAGGAAGAGCATGGCCTTGGCGACGCCGTGCATGAGGAGGTGGAAGATGGCGGCGGTGTAGCCGCCCGCGCCGAGGGCCAGCATCATAAACCCGAGGTGGCTCATGGTGGAATAGGCGAGGACACGCTTGAGGTCCGTCACCACCAGGGCCATCGTGGCGCCCATGAGGGCGGTGACGATGCCGATGGAGGCGACTGCCATCTGCGCGCTGCCGACGGAGTCGAAGAGCGGGAAGAGCCGCGCCACAAGGAAGACTCCGGCGGTGACCATAGTGGCGGCGTGGATGAGGGCGCTGACGGGCGTCGGGCCCTCCATGGCGTCGGGCAGCCACACGTGGAGGGGGAACTGGGCGGACTTGCCCATGGCGCCGAGGAAGATGAGAAAAGCGCTTGCGGTAACGACTGTGCGGTTGACGCCGGGAGCGTCCAAGCCGCCCATGATTTCGATGATGTCGAAGGTGCCGAACTCGACAACGAGGAGCACGACGCCAATGAGGAGGCCAACGTCGCCTGCGCGGGTCGTGATGAAGGCCTTCTTCGCGGCGTCGGAGGCGCTCTTTCGCTCGAACCAGAAGCCGATGAGCAGGTAGGAGCAGAGGCCCACTAGCTCCCAGCCAACGTAGAGCAGCAGCAGGTTGTCGGCGAGCACCAGCATGAGCATGCTGGCGCTGAAGAGCGAGTGGACGGCGAAGTACCAACCGATGCGGGGGTCGTCGACCGTCGCGTGGCCCTGGTGGCGCTGCATGTACCCAAGGGAATAGACCTGGACGACAACGGACACGAAGGTCACGAGGAGGAGCATGGCGACGGTGAGGGGGTCGACTATCGTGCCCCAGCCCATCTCCAAGGGGCCGGCGGTGAACCACTCGCGGGGGAAGTGGTACTCGCCTAAGCCCCTCCCGAGCATGTCAAAGAGAGGGGGCCATGCCGCGATGAAGGCGGCGATAACTGCGGCGACGGCAAGGTGCTTGCCCTGTCGCGGAAGGTAGTTCTTGAACAGGGCAAGGAACGCGAACGCGCCGAAACCGAAGAGGGGGATGATCCAGGCCTGCTCCACGCTATCCCCTCATCCGGTTTATCTCGTCGACGTTGACGGAGCCGCGGCTCCTGAACAGCCGCATGATGATTGCGAGGGCGAGGCCGACCTCCGCCGCGGCAATCGTGATGACGAAGATAGCGATGACCTGGCCGGTCGAGCCGCCGTAGTCCCTGAACGCGGCGGAGGCAATGACGTTCACGTTCACGGCGTTGAGCATGAGCTCGACGGCCATGAGCACGAGGACGGCGCTGCGCCTGGCGAGCACTCCGTAGAGGCCTATGCAGAACAGCGCCGCGCTCAAGAGCTGGAAGTGAATCAGCGTCATACGCGCCTCCGCCGGCGCTGCGAGCGCGTGCCCCCCGGCTCCTCGGTTTCGACGGGAGCGTCCTGCTCGGGGAACGATTCGTCCTCCTCGCGGCCAGCGCGGCCGATAACGACGGCGCCGACAAGGGCGACCAAGAGGACGATGGAAGCAATCTCAAAGGGGACCGCCCAGTCCACAAAGAGGTCCCGGGCCAGAGTCTCGAGGGGCACTCCCTCCCGAACGCTGGAGTTGTACTGGTCGGCGTCGGCTACGAAGGCGGCGGCCATGAGGGCGAAGAGCCCGATAGAGGTCACGGCGGCGACAGGCCACCGTCTAGTCTCGGAGTCGACCTGGTACTCGCTGCTCCTGGTGAGCATGAGCGCGAATAGGATGACGATGGTGACGGCTCCGCCGTAAATCAGGAGCTGCACAAGGGCGAGGAACTCCGCATAGAGGAGCACGAAGAACCCCGCGACTCCCCCCAGGGCAGCCAGCAGGAAGAGCGCCGCGTGAACGATGTTCCTAGAGGTGACGACTCCGAACGCAGCGAGGAGCGTAACGGCCGAGACGATGTAGAAGAGGACGGAGCCCACGGTTTACTCGCCGTCCTCCGTCGGTGTGGCGCCGGAAGCAGCGGATGCGGACGCGGCGGCGGCCTTCTTGGCCAGCGCGTCGCCCGCGACGTTCTTCTCACGGTTGGCAGGAGTCCAGCCGCTCGCCTCCATGTAACTTCGCCCCTGAACGAGGAGGGTGGGAAGGTCGGCGCGCGCGCCGGTCCTCGCGTAGCTGGCGAGCTCGTGCTCGTAGGACATCTCAATGGCGTCGAACGAGCAGACGTCGACGCATATGCCGCAGAGGATGCACCGGTTCAGGTTTATCTCGAACTCCCGGATGATTTTGCGGCGGTGGCTGGCCCCCTCGGCAAACTTGGGGTTGTCGTGCATCGTGGCCGACATGCACTGGGTGGGGCACTCGCGCACACAGACCATGCACCCGGTGCAGAAGGGCTCGTCCGCGGTGTCATCCGTGAGGAGAGCGGGGAAGCCCATGTAGCGTTCCTGGACCGGCAGGTGCTGCTCGGGGTAGTGAGCAGTGACCGGACGCCTGAAGAGCCACGGGAGGGTGGTGAGAAGTCCTTTGAGCGCTGCGATCATGCTTGCGAGGTCTCCTGTATTGCTTGGGGCGCTGCCTGGGGCCTTGGCCGAGCCTCGACGGATACGGCGCGCTGGGCGTAGCGCTCGGCGGTCGCCACAGCGTCCTCGCGCTGCACGCGGAGCTGAACGACCGCGGCGACCAGGAGTACGCCAAGGGACATCAGGGTGAGCGTCCACACAGGCCACCCGTAAAATATCTGAATCGCGGTGGCGAAGATGCTGGCGAAGGCAAGGGGGATGAGAAGCTTCCATCCAAAGGCCATCAGCTGGTCGATGCGGAGCCGTGGGAAGGTGGCGCGCACCCAGAAGATGACCGTGGCCAGCAGGTAGGTCTTGCCCAAGAAGAGCGCGACCGCGGCGGCCTGTGGGAGCTCTCCAAAGGGCCAAATCCAGCCCCCGAGGAAGAGCAGCGCGCCCAAAGCCGCGATGACAAAGGTGTTGACGTACTCGGCGAGGAAGAAAATCGCCCAGTGGGCGCCGCTGTACTCGACGAACGGCCCGCCGACGACCTCCGACTCGGCGAAGTAGATGTCGAAGGGAGTGCGGCCGACCTCGGCGAGGCCGGCGATGAAGAAGACGAAGAAGGCGAGGGGCTGAATCGCGACGTAGGGGACGTTCTTCTGCGCGTCCACCACGTCGATAAAGCTCATCGAGTCGGTCAGCATCACGACTCCGAGGACGGCCATGATGATGGGAATCTCGTAGCTGACGAGCTGGGCGGCGGAGCGGAAGCCACCGAGGATGGCGTACTTGCTGTTCGAGCTCCACCCGGCCAAGACAAGGCCGACGATGCTGAGGACGGAGACGGCTATGAAGAAGAAGAGCCCCAGGTCGAGGCTGCGCACAACGAGGTCGCGGGCCAGGGGAATCGTCAGCCAGATGACGAAGCTCGGCACGAACACCAGCAGCGGCGCAACGTAGAAGATGAGGCGAGAGGAGGAAGTTGGCGCGACGTCCTCTTTCATGAGGAGCTTGATGCCGTCGGCAATCACCTGCAGCAGTCCGAAGGGGCCGACGCGAGTGGGGCCGACGCGCCCCTGCATCCGGCCAAGCTGTTTGCGCTCCAGCCAAACGAGGGACACTCCCAGCACGGTGACCAGCGTCAGCAGGGCAAGGAGCGAGATAGCGACTTTGCCCATCGACAAGAGGGTGATCTGGTCGCCAGGGTCGCCGAGGAGGAAGATCGATAGGGCGAACGCAACGAGCAGGACGGTCACACCGCCGACCACGATGAGGAAGATCACAGCCTGCACGGGGAGCGACTTCACCGGTCCACCTCGCCGAGGACGATATCCAACGAGCCAAGCACCGTGACAGCGTCGGCGACGTAGGCGTCGCTCATCATAGGGCGAAGGGCGACGAGGTTGCAGAAGGAAGGGGGGCGCACCTTCACGCGGTAGGGCTTATCGGAGCCGTCGCTGACGAGGAAGACGGCGATGTCGCCGCGAGGGTTCTCGGCATGCACGTAGACCTCGCCCTTGGGGGGCCGGGCGATGCGCCGGAGCTGGGCCATGGTGGATCCGGGCTCCATCTGGTCCAGACATTGACGGACCATCGAAATCGACTCATAGCACTCGAGGACGCGCATGTAGTAGCGGTCCCAGGAGTCGCCGTTCTCGCCAATGGGGACCTTGTAGGAGAGGTAGGGGTAGACCTCGTAGGGATCGTCTTTGCGGACATCGTAGGCGACGCCGCTCGCGCGCAGGCCGGGGCCTGTGAGACCGCAGGAGAGGGCCGTCGGGGCGTCGATGACGCCGACGCCGCGGGTGCGGGCGAGGAAGACTTCGTTGAAGGTGAGCAACCGGTCCATCTCAGCCACGCCGCGCTCGACGTGGTCGAGCACTTCGCGGACGCGGGGGACGAAGTTAGGCGGGACGTCCTCTTTGACGCCGCCGATGCGGATGAAGTTGTGCATCATGCGCGCGCCGGTGACGGACTCGAACAGGTTCTCGATGCGCTCGCGCTCGCGGAACCCGTACATGATGGGGGTCATGGCGCCGAGGTCGATGGCGTAGGTCCCGATGAAGAGCATGTGGCTCGCAAGCCGGTTCAACTCAACGAGGATGGTCCGGATGTACTGAGCGCGCTCGGGCGGCGCGAGGCCCATGAGGCGCTCGGCAGCGCGGCAGAAGACGAGCTCGTTGTTCAGGTTGGCGATGTAGTCAAGCCGGTCGAACAGGGTGACGACCTGTCCGTAGCTCTCGTTCTCGGCCAGCTTCTCGGAGCCCCGGTGGAGGTAGCCGATGTGGGGGGTTACGTCGACCACCCGCTCGCCGTCGAGGGCGAGCACCATGCGGAAGACGCCGTGGGTCGCAGGGTGCTGCGGCCCCATGTTCAGCATCATGTCGATGGTGTCGTATGTCTGTTCGGTGGTCACGGCCTACCACTCCTCGTAGTCGTGGAGGGGGAAGCTCCTGAGGCCGGGGTAGCCTTCGAAGCCTTCGTAGAGTAGGAGCGGGGAGAGGTCCGGGTTGCCCTCGAAGACGACTCCGAAAAGGTCGTGGGTCTCGCGCTCGTACCAGCCCGCGGCCTCCCATAGGCCGGTGGCCGAATCGGCGACGGGGCTGTCGGCGGGCAGGTCGACTTTCAGGAGCACCTTGCGGTCGTTGGCGATGGAGAAGAGGACGTACTCCAACTCGATGCGGTCCTCGTAGTCCACGGCCAGCAGGCAATGAAGCATGTCGATGGCGAGGCCGGGGCTGGCGATGCAAGCCTCGGCTGCGCGGACGAGGTCGGCCCGTCCAACTCTGGCCCAGGGGATGTCGTCGCGTCCGCCGGTCTCGGTCGCCATCGAGCCTAAGGCGTGGGCCAACAGACCGGCGGTGTGCTCGCCCCGCTCGTCGAGGACCTCTTCGGCAATCTCAATGGGCGGGCCCCGGCGCGCCGCAGGCTGGGCGGCCGACGGGGTCTGGCCCTCGCTGGGAGGCTGCTCGGTCATTCGGCGTCCTCGGCGCTCCCCGCTTTCACCGGATTCTCGGCGGGAGGGGCGGACTCGACAATGACCGGCCCGCTGCGTCTGCCCTCTTTCGCGTCGCGCTTGATCTTCTCTTGGAGCTTGATGATGCCGTCCATAAGCGCCTCGGGGCGCGGAGGGCACCCGGGGACGTATACGTCTACGGGGACGAGGTGGTCCACACCCATGACGACGCTGTAGGAGCGGTAGTAGGGTCCGCCGCTCGTCGCGCAGGTGCCCATGGCTATGACCCACTTGGGGTCAGGCATCTGCTCGTACAGCAGCTTGATCGGGTCCGCCATCTTCTTCACGACGGTGCCGGCCACGATCATGACGTCCGACTGGCGAGGGGAGGGCCACGTTACGACGCCGAAGCGGTCGAGGTCGTGGTGGGCCATGTGGGAGGAGATCATCTCGATGGCGCAGCACGCCAGCCCGAAGGTGAGGGTCCAGAGCGAGTTGCTGCGCCCGAGAGCGGCCAGCTGGTCGACGGTGCTCGTGACGACGCCGGGCGCGGCGCTCTTCAAGAAGTTCGGCCCAGGGATGTTGCCCTTGCCGGTGGAGACGGCCCCGCCCTCCGCAGAGTCGAAGAACCGCCCGTCGCCGGGGCGCTCCCACGTGGAAGGCCGGAAGACAGGCAGGTTGTTTACTTCCATCGGAGCACCCCTTTGCGCCATGCGTAGACGACGCCCAGCAACAGGATCGCAATGAAGAGCATCATCGCGTAGAAGACGTAGCCCGGGATACCGGCGTCGGCAAAGACAATCGCCCACGGGAAGAGGAAGACGGCCTCGACGTCGAAGATGAGGAAGAGGATGGCGAAGATGTAGTAGCGGACGTTGAACTGCGTCCAGTTGAGAGCGGTCGGGAGGATGCCGGACTCGTAGGCTATGCCCTTTTGCGCGGAGGGTCGTCGCGCCGACAGCAAGGCAGACGCCGCCAGCATCAGGCCCATGGCCAAGACGCCTATGACGAACGCGAGAACTACCGCCATCCAGTTGACGGCGTAACCGTCAGGGGTCATGCGCTCCTCAAGCGGGGCCTGCTTTGGTCACTTGTACCGCCCCGTTCGCCCCGCGCGCTCGCAGACACGGCGCCACGGAGCCTCCGCCTATGTTCCTGTCGCCCCCCGCGATCTGTCAACGTTCCGGTCCTCGGCATCGCGCTCCATGATGGTCCCCATGTCCTTATCGCCACGCCCGCTCAGGCAGACGAGGATGCTTTGGCGCTTCTCCAAGGCCGGGGCGAGCGTCTTCACGACGTATGACACGGCGTGGGAGGACTCCAGGGCCGGGATGAGGCCTTCGAGCTCGCATACGAGCCGGAAGGCCTCGAGCGCTTCGTCGTCGGTGACGTTGACGTACTGTGCGCGTTCGGAGTCGCGCAGCCAGGCGTGCTCGGGGCCGACGCCGGGGTAGTCGAGTCCCGCAGAGATGCTGTGGGTCTCGTGAATCTGGCCGTCGCCGTCCTGGACGATGTAGGACATGGAGCCGTGAAGGACGCCGACGCGGCCCCCGCCGATGGAAGCGGCATGCCTGCCGGTCTCGACGCCCTCGCCCCCGGCCTCGACGCCGATGAGCCGGACTTCTACGTCGGGTATGAAATCGTAGAACTGACCGATGGAGTTGGAGCCGCCGCCAACGCACGCGACGACAGCGTCCGGCAGTGCGCCCGTCGCCTCGAGGAATTGTTCGCGGGATTCGCGCCCGATGACCCTCTGCAAGTCGCGGACCATCATGGGATACGGATGCGGGCCAACGACGCTTCCGATGATGTAGTGGGTATCGCGGACGTTCGTCACCCAGTCGCGGATGGTCTCGCTGACGGCCTCCTTGAGAGTGCGGCTGCCCGCCGTGACCGGCCGCACCTCGGCGCCCAGCATCCGCATTCGGTAGACGTTGGGCTCTTGGCGGCGCATGTCCTCCACGCCCATGTAGACGACGCACTGGATACCGAGGAGAGCGCAGACCGTCGCGGTAGCCACGCCGTGCTGGCCGGCCCCGGTCTCGGCGACGATGCGGCGCTTGCCCATGCGCTTAGCGAGCAGTCCCTGGCCCAGGGCGTTGTTTATCTTGTGCGCGCCCGTATGGGCCAAGTCCTCGCGCTTGAGGTAGATCTGCGCTCCGCCCGCATACTCGGTAAGCCGCTCCGCGTGATGAATCGGCGTCGGTCGGCCGACGTAGTCGCGCAGCAGGCGGCCCAACTCTCGCTGGAAGTCGGGGTCCTCGCGGGCAACGTCCCACGCCTCGGTAAGCTCGTCGAGGGCAGCCATGAGCGTCTCGGGGACGTAGCGTCCGCCGAACTGTCCGAAGCGGCCTTGCGCGTCCGGCAACTGAGTCACGTCAACGCCTCCCGAATAGGCGGAGGATGCCACGGGGCTTCTCTTTCGGCTCCGACGCCCGCACCGCCTCGACGAACGCTCGAACCTTTGCAGGGTCTTTCTCACCGTCGGTCTCGACCCCGCTCGATGCGTCGACGCCCCATGGGGCCACTCTCTCGACAGCATCGGCCACGTTGTCGGGCGACAGGCCGCCCGCGAGGCACATTTCGAATGAGCGTGCGAGGTCGGCGGCAATGGCCCAATCGAAGCTGCGTCCCGTGCCCCCGTACCCTCCTGCGACCTTGGTGTCGATAACGATGCGGTGGCCAGCGAGGGCGTGCCGCTGCTGCATGAGCATGACTCGGGGCATCTGCGCGGCGACGGGCACGTCCGGGTCGATGCTGATGACCTTGTACACGGGCGCCGTCATCCGACGGCAATAGTCCATACCCTCGCTACCGCAGAGCTGGACAGCGTCCAAGCCGAGGGCGGCGGCCATCTCGTTGACCTCGTCGGCCGGCTGGTCGCCGAACAAGCCGACGAACTTCGGAATGGCGCCGACGGAGGCGCGCGCCTCTTCGAGTATGGCGGCGGCTTGACCAGCGGAGACGGCGCGGCGAGCGCTGGGGACGAACACGAGGCCCACGGCGTCGACTCCGGCCTCGATGGCCGCCAGCATGGGCTCGGCCGTCTGGAAGCCGCATATCTGCACGTAAGTCACGCCTGCACCCCCGACAGCTCTCGGACCTTCGCGCCAACGTCCGGCGCGGTCATCAGCGCCTCGCCGACCAGTATGCCATTCACCCCGGCCCGCTTGAGAAGCTCCACGTCTTCCTTCGAACTGATCCCACTTTCGGCTACGACCATACGCCCTTGCGGAATGAGGGGGCGCAGGCGCGCGGACAGCGTCGTGTCGACCTCGAAGGTCTTCAGGTCGCGATTGTTGATTCCGATGATCTCAGCACCGCAATTCAGGGCCGTCTCCACCTCGCGCTCGTTGTGGGCCTCGACCAAGCATTGCAGCCATATGCCCTGGGCCGCCGCGAGCATCTCGCGAAGGAGCTCGGGCGATAGCGCGGCCACGATGAGCAACGCGGCGTCGGCCCCGTTCGCGCGCGCCTCGTAGAGCTGGTAGGGGTCGAAGAGGAAGTCTTTGCGGAGCGCGGGAACGCCCTCCTGCCCAACCACGGCCTTCACGGCGGCGAGATGCTCCAAGCTCCCTTGGAAGTGATCGACTTCGGTGAGCACGGAGACGGCCGCCGCGCCATTGGCCGCGTAGGTCGCCGCCAGCGCCGCCGGGTCGTAGCTCGGCGCGAGGAGGCCCTTCGACGGGGACGCCTTCTTGACTTCGGCGATGAGGCGGACCTTGTCGCCCCAAAGGGCACCCGACAGGTTGAGCGGGAAGGGCGACGTCTTGACCCGCGCTTCCAGCTCGGCGAAAGGCAGCTCTCGCTTGTGGCGGTCGACCTCGGTGCGCTTCGCGTCGAGAATCTTGTCGAGTATCGTTCCTGTCGTCATGTCTCTTACGTCACGTAAGGGTCTGGCTCAACGCGGCCAGCTGCTTCAGTTTCTCGATGGGGGCGCCGGAATCAATCACGTCCCGCGCCAGGTCTACTCCAGCGGCAATGCCGCTCGCCTTGCCGCCCACCAAGAGGGCGGCGGCAGCGTTCAGAAGGACGATGTCCTTCTCCGGCGACGCGCCTGGGGAGAGGGCGCGCTCGAACTTTTCCTTAGCCTGCCCCACGCCGTCGATCTGCAAAGCGCTCAACTCCGCGCGCTGTAGACCGGCATCTTCGGGAGCGAGGGTGAAGTGCGTCACCCCGCCGTCCCTGACCTCCCATACCTGCGAGGCGGCGGTCGTCGTGAGCTCGTCGAGGCCATCGTCGCCGCGCACCACCCAGGAACGCTTGGAGCCCAGCGACGCGAGCACGCCCGCTACGGCCTCGGCGACATCGTAGGACGCATCCCTAGGCTGAGCGACGCCGAGCAACTGGTATAGCGCGCCCGCAGGGTTCGTGAGCGGACCGAGGAAATTGAAGACAGTCCGCACGCCAAGCTCTCGGCGAACGGGGCCTGCGAAGCGCATCGCGGGATGAAAGGCTTGGGCGAACATGAAGCCGATGCCGACCTCGTCGATACAGCGCCTGACGGCCTCGGGGCTGAGCTCGAGCTTCACCCCGTTTGCTTCGAGGATATCGGCGGCGCCAACGCTGCCGGACGCGGCGCGATTGCCGTGCTTGGCGACCTTCACGCCGGCCGCTGCGGTGACGAAGGCCGACGCCGTGGAGACGTTGAAGGTGTGGAGGCCATCGCCGCCCGTGCCCACGACATCCACCAACTCGCCATCGCCGGGGACGCGCAAGGCTTTCTCGCGCATGACCCTCGCCATGCCGACGATCTCGTCGACGGTCTCGCCATTCAGTCGGAGGGCGACCAGGAACGCGCCTATCTGAGCAGGCGTCGCCTCGCCGGTCATGATGTCCTCGGCGGCAGCGGCGGACTCGCCCTCTGAGAGCGCGCGGCCGTCGACGAGCTTTCGTATCGCTTCCTGAATCATTGCTTCTTCTCCGGCGGCTCGCGGCGCCCTCGCACGTCGCGGAGGTCTGTCTGCTTTGCAACCGGCATGGGCGTCCCTTTCACGAGGACGCGGCAGCGGCCGTCCGTCGTGGGCAAGACGGTAACCTCCATGAGCTTGGGATTCATCTTGGGGAGCTTCCTCGCTTCGCGCAGGCCTCCGGTGCCCATGAGGATTCCAAACAGCATGATCAGCATGGGAATGATCGGCGCGTCGCCCTTTAAGTCCATGGTTGCTTCGGCGACAGTTGTCGCAACCAACGTAACCGCCGACAAGACCATCGAACCCGCAAAAAACAGATGGGCGTTCCTGATGAGGAGCGGCGCTTCGACGTGCCCGCCCTCAACGTGTAGCTCCCGTCGTCACTTTTCTTGACCGGCTCCAACAACCGGAAGCCGCGAGCCGTGAGCGAGTCCTGCGCTCTATCCATCGGCCACGTGTCCCATGCAGGAGAACTGGCGAAGTCTGCTTCCCAAGTCATGCTTGCGCCTCAGTCGCCAGCCGGGCGCCGACGCCCGTCAACACCGCCTCCTCGTCCTCGAAGTCTTGCTCGTCGGCCCACTGCTCGACCCAGTCATCGCCGAACGCCGGGCCGGAGCCGCCTCTTGCTATGAGCCGAGCGCCTCCTCCAACCGCGCCCATAACGCTGACCTCAATCAGCTTGCGGACGCGCTGCTCCGGCTCGCGGAGACGATTCATGCCGAAGCCGCCAAGGATGACCGCGACGAGGAGCGGCGTGGAGATGATGCCCCGCTCCGCGCCGATACCCTCGGCCAGCATTATGAGGAGGACAATGGTCAACACCACGCCTACGCCAAACGCAATCTTGCCGACCCGGCGCTTCCGCGCGTCCAAAACGACATCCCGTTTGGCCATGAACTTGCCGTCGAACCGCTCGGCCTCGGCCGCCGCCTCGGGGGGCTGTGCGTCGCGCAAGCTAAAGCCCGCGCCCCGCAAGCGCTGGGCGGTCTCTTCGTAGACCTGGGCCGCCGGAGAAGCAACCTCCCGCTCCCAGGTCCACGGGTAGCTCCTTTCGTAGTCGGCGTTCATGCCGCCATCCTCAGGAAGTTCCGCAGCAGGTCTTTGCCATTCTGGGTCATGATGGACTCGGGGTGGAATTGGATGCCCTCGACGGGGAACTCCCGGTGACGAACGCCCATGATTACGCCGCTCTCGCTCCACGCGGTCACTTCGAGGACGTCGGTCGTGGTCTCCGGGTCGATGGCCAGCGAGTGGTACCGGATGCCTTGGAAGGGGTCCGGGAGGCCCTCGAACACACCCTTGCCGTCGTGGCTAATCATGCTCGTCTTGCCGTGCATGATCTCGCCCGCACCGACGATCTTTGCGCCGTAGGCCGCGCCGATGCACTGGTGGCCCAGGCATACGCCCAAAATCGGCAGCCGTTCGCCGAACCGGCCCACGAGCTCCGTCGAGACACCGGCCTCAGCCGGGGTGCAGGGGCCGGGCGAGATGACGATGCGCTCGGGGGCCATCGCTTCGACAGCCTCCAGCGTAACGGCGTCGTTCCGCGCAACTTCCACGTCAGCGCCCAGCTCGGATAGGAACTGGTAGAGGTTATAGGTGAAGCTGTCGTAGTTATCAATCAGCAGCAGCATCTCGATCTCCGTCTATCCTCCGATTGTACCGGTCTCCCCGCAGCCGCACTAACCGCTAGCCTCTCCCGGCATCGGCCTCAGCTATCGCTCTGAGGAGCGCATTCATCTTGTGGATGGACTCCTGCCGCTCGGTCTCCGGGTCGGAGTCGTAGACGACCCCGCCGCCAGCCTGGACATATGCGGTCCCATTCTTGACGGCCATCGTCCTGATAGCGATGGCGGTGTCCATGTTGCCTGAGTAGCTGAAGTAGCCGACGGCGCCCGCGTAGGTCCCACGCCGTTCGCCTTCCAACTCGGCAATAATCTCCATCGCCCTGATCTTCGGCGCACCCGATACGGTGCCCGCAGGGAAGCAGGCCCGGAGCGCGTCGAACGCGGTCATATCGTCGCGCAGCCGCCCCGTAACGTGGGACACGAGGTGCATCACATGGGAGTAGCGCTCGACCTGGAGCATCTCGGTGACCTCGACCGTGCCGGGCTTGCTCACGCGGCCGATGTCGTTCCGCCCGAGGTCGAGCAGCATGATGTGCTCGGCGCGCTCCTTCTCGTCGGCCAAGAGCTCGGCCTCGATCCGGCGGTCATCCGCTTCGTCTTTCCCGCGAGGGCGCGTGCCCGCGATGGGGTGGGTCTCGACGAGGCCGTCCTCGGCCCGCACCAGCATCTCGGGGGAGGCGCCGACGACCGCGAAGTCGTCCAGCTGGAGGAAGTACATGTAGGGCGACGGGTTGACGGCCCGCAGCGAACGGTAGAGGTCGAACGCGCCAGAACTGACCGGCACTTCCATTCGCTGCGACGGAACGGCCTGGATGATGTCGCCCGCGACGATGTATTCCTTGGCGCGCCGGACCATTGAGTGGTACTCGCCCGGCGTCTTGTTCGAGCCTTCGCGATAGTCAGCCTCCGCCCCCGTGGCGGCCTCGCCGCCCCCGGACTCCTCCGCAAGCTGGGCCTGACGCGGCAAGGGCTGCGCGAGGCGCTCCGCCAGCTCGTCGATGCGCTCCACGGCCTTGCGGTAGGCCTCCTCAGGCGAGCCTTCAACGTGCGCGGTCGCGACCACTTGGATCCTGTGCCTGACGTGATCGAAAACGAGCAAGGAATCGGTGAACAGGAAGACCGCCTCGGGAAGGCCTTGGGGGTCTTTGGGCGGGATGGGAACACGAGGCTCGAAGTAGTGAATGGTCTCGTAGCCCAGGTAGCCGACCGCCCCTCCGACGAAGCGCGGGAGCCCCGGTACATGGGCCGGCTTGAAGCGGCCGAGCTCCGCCTCGATGGACGCAAGGGGGTCGCCTGCGCCGTCCGGCTGGCCGTGGCCCGTGCGCAGGATGCGGTACGGCTCGCCGCCCATAAAACTGAACCGCGCCAGCCGCTCGCCTCCCTCGACGCTCTCCAGAAGGAACGAGTTGCCCTCGCCGGCCGCGCCCGCAATCCTGAGGTAGGCGGACACGGGCGTTTCGAGGTCGGCGACGACCTCCCTGTAGACAGGTATGAGGTTGTAGCCCTCCTTGGCTAGGGCGCTGAACTGTTCGATTGTCGGAACGCACCGGGCCATCCGATTTCCTCCAGACATAAAAGACCCCGCTCCCAGTAAGGGGCGGGGTTTACCGCTTTGCCACCCTTGTTCTCCCCACGCTCACACGCGGAGACTCTATCGGCACGACCACCTGCGGCGGCTTATGCCGTCCGTCTGTACCGGGACGGTCCCGTCGACGCCTACTCCCCGGAGGTTTCGGGCCGCGGCTCAGGGGCCCATTCGACCATCGCGCAGGCGCCGGTTCTCACCTACCCCGGCTCTCTGAAGCCCCGCCTGATGGCTTACTATTCCCCGTCTCAGCCTTAGGAAGATTATCCCTGAGCGGCAGGATTGTGTCAAACGGCGGGGGCCCGGCGGCTTGAACTCTCGAAGGGCGAGCGGGCCTGGCTAGCCGCGCACCGCGGCGCGGCTGCCGGCGGAGAGCATGGCGTCACGCCGTGCGCGCTGCTGCTCGCGGGGGGACGGCGGGGCCACGTGAGGTAGAGGCGAGACTGTCTTGAACCTCGGTAGGTAGATGGCCCAATTGTCCAGGACGTCCTCGGCGCGCATGCTGTGGGTAAGCTCGCGGTGGCGGGACACAAGGGCGCGGAGCAGCTCCTGGTCCTCGTGGTCGTCCACCGAGGCGACGCCAATCATCTCGGGGTTGATGTTCTTCGACAACTCGTCATTGAGATCGAGGACGAACGTCACTCCGCCGGACATGCCGGCCCCGAGATTCCGACCCGTGGGGCCGAGGATGACCACGACGCCGTCGGTCATGTACTCGCAGGCGTGGTCGCCCACGCCCACGATGACGGCCCACGCGCCCGAGTTGCGCACGGCGAACGGTTCGCCCGCGCGCCCCGCCGCGAACATGTGTCCACCCGTTGCGCCATAGAGAACGGTATTGCCCATGATGACGTTGTCGTGGGCGTGGAACGTCACTCCCACGGGAGGCCGGATGACGAGCTCCCCGCCGTGCATGCCCTTCCCCACGTAGTCGTTGGCCTCGCCCTCAAGGAGGACGTGCATGCCGTCTATCAGGAAGGCGCCGAAGCTCTGGCCCGCCGAGCCGGTCAGGCGTATCTCGATGCTGTTCTCGGGGATGCCCTCGTCTCCGTGGACCCGCGCAATCTCGCCCGCAATGCGGGCGCCCACGGTGCGGTGGACGTTGCGTATCTCGTGCTCGACCTTCACGGGCCCCTTGAGATCGATCGCTTGCTGCAGCTGCGGCAGCAGCTCGTCGTCGAGCACCTCGTCGTTGGCCTCGTCGTTACGGTCCTGGATGTGGACGCGCGGGAACTCGGCGGCCGGGTCGGGAACGGCGAGCATCGGCGATAGGTCAACCATGTTGGCCTTCGGGTGGCCCGGGAGCTCCCGCTGGACGAGCAAGTCGGGCCGGCCGACCATCTCCTCGACCGTCCGAATGCCAAGCTCGGCCATGATCTCGCGCAGCTCCTCGGCGACGAAGAAGAGGTAACGCACGAGCATTTCGGGCTTGCCCTAGAACTTCTTGCGAAGCTCCTCGTCCTGGGTGGCCACGCCGACGGGGCAGGTGTTGAGGTGGCACTGGCGGGCTATCTGACAGCCGACGGCCACCATCGCTTGCGTTCCAAAGCCGAATTCCTCCGCGCCAAGCAGCGCCGCGATTGCGACATCGCGCCCCCGGCGGAACCCGCCGTCGGTCCTGAGCGTCACGCGACCGCGGAGATTGTTCATCACGAGAACCTGGTTGGCCTCGGCCAAGCCAAGCTCCCATGGGGAACCGGAGTACTTGATGGATATCAACGGCGAGGCTCCGGTGCCGCCCTCGGCCCCGGAGATGAGCACGTAGTCGGCGTAGGCCTTCGCCACGCCCGCCGCAATGGCGCCGACGCCAGCCTCAGCGACGAGCTTGACCGCAACAGCGGCGCGCGGGTTCACGATCTTCAGGTCGTAGATAAGCTGCTTGAGGTCTTCGATCGAGTAGATGTCGTGGTGAGGCGGCGGCGAAATCAGCGGCACCCCCGGCTGGGTGCGGCGCGCGCGGGCAATGATGTCCGTAACCTTGTGGCCCGGGATCTGTCCCCCCTCGCCGGGCTTCGAGCCCTGAGCCATCTTAATCTCGAGCACCTCAGCCATGGCCAAGTACTCGGGCGTCACGCCGAAACGACCGGATGCGACCTGCTTCATCTTGCTGCCGGTCCGGTCGCCATTGCGAAGCTCGCGGAACCTGCGCGGGTCCTCGCCGCCCTCCCCGCTGCCGCTCTTACTGCCGATACGGTTGAAGGCCACGGCTATCGCCTCGTGGGCCTCGATGCTGAGAGCTCCAAAGGACATCGAGCCGCCATTGAAGCGTTTCACGATCTCCTTAGCGGGCACGGGGTCGCCCGCGGGCTTGATCTCCAGCAGGTCGCGCAGCGATATGGGCGGGTCGCCGGTGATCTGCTCCAGGTACTTGCCGTAACCCTCGCGGCCCGCGGCCTCGTCTTCGAGGACCTTATGGAGCGTCCGCACGCTAATCGGTGAGAACGCGTGGGGTTCGCCGTCCCGGCGATAGCGGTAGTAGCCAAAGTCGTCGAGCTTCGCGCCCTTTGGGCTCTCCACTGGCGCAAAGGCGGCTTCGTGGAGCCGAAGCACCTCGTCGGCTATGCCGTCGAAGCCGATGCCGCCCACTGGAGAGTTCGTGGCGGTGAAGCAGCGCTCAACGACCTCTGAATCCAGACCGACGGCCTCGAATATCTGGGCTCCGTGGTAGCTCGTGACGGTCGAGATGCCCATCTTGGACATGATCTTGAGCAACTGCTTATTGATCGTCTTGATATATGTGGCCAGCGCCCGTTCCTCGCCCACGTCGGCATCGTGGCCTTCCTCGATCAGGACCTTGATGGTCTCGAACGCCATGTACGGGTGTATCGCGCTTACGCCGTAGCCAATCAGCAGCGCCGGCGGCCAGCAGCATGGGGACCGCGGCATGCGACGCGTCGTCGCCGCGGTCACTGAGGACAACCGTGTTGCAGCCGTCGACGACGGCGCTCTCGGCGGCGGCGCAGACCTCGTCCAACACGCGCTTCAAGCCTTGGGCGCCCTCGGCGACGGGGAAGAGCACGGATAGCGTCTCCGTGCGCAGCGGACTCGACTCGCCGCGTATGGCCGCGAACTGCTCGGGGGTCAAGATGGGGGAGTCGAGGCGGACCAGGTCCGCATGCCCCTCAGTTTCCTCTAGCAGCGAGCCGCGAGCACCCAGGTAGGTGTACAGCGACATGACGAGACTCTCGCGGTAAGAGTCGATTGGCGGATTGGTCACCTGAGCGAACCGCTGCCGCAAGTAGCTGTAGAGGAGCCTCGGCTTCAGCGCGAGCACCGAGAGGGACGTGTCGTCGCCCAAAGAGCCCACGGGCTCGACTCCGTCGAGGTATAGGGGGCGGAGAATCAGGTGCGCCTCCTCAGTCGTGTACGCGAACGCCTTCCGCACAGGGAGCGACACAGCAGGCGCAGGAAGCGGCGGGGGCGCGTCATCGACTGAGCCGACGACCACCATCTTGCGGGACAGCCAGTCGCCGTAGGGTTGGGCGCCGGCAAGGCGGGCCTTGATGTCCCCGTTGCGCAGCAGCGCCTTCTGCGCGGTATCCACGGCAATCATCTCGCCGGGTCCGAGGCGGCCCTTCTCGATGACGTGGGCGTCGTCCATATGGGTAGCGCCGACTTCGGAGGCCATGACGAAGATGTTGTCGTCGCCGATCTTGTAACGCGCGGGGCGAAGGCCGTTGCGGTCCAGCACGGCAGCCGCTACGACGCCATCGGTGAACGCAACGGCGGCGGGGCCGTCCCACGGCTCGGTGATGCACGCGTGGTACTCGTAGAAGGCGCGGAGCACCGGGTCCATGTACGGCATGTTCTCCCAAGCCTCGGGGATGAGCATCGCCATAGCGTGGAGAGGGTCGCGGCCAGAGACCACGAGAAGCTCGAGCGCGTTGTCGAGGCTCGCCGAGTCGCTGAAGCCCTCCTGGATGATGGGGAGGACGTCGCCAACCTCGTCACCCCAGACGGCCGAAGAGAGCTCACGGGCGCGCATCCAGTTGCGGTTGCCTTCCAGCGTGTTGATCTCGCCGTTGTGGCCGAGCATACGAAAGGGCTGAGACAGCTCCCAGTTGGGGAAGGTGTTCGTGCTATAGCGCTGGTGCAGGAGCGCGAGGGCGGTGGTGAACTCCGGGTTGTCGAGGTCCTTGTAAAACGCCTGGAGCTGGGGCGCGACGAGGAGTCCCTTGTAGACGATGGTGCGGTTCGAGAGGGAAGGCATGTAGCACTCGATCCCAGCGTCCGCCATCTCCCGCTCAGCAATCTTGCGGGCGAGGTAAAGCCTGCGCTTGAAGGCCTGCGCGTCGGAGGCCTCGGGCCAGGTGACGAGCACATGCTCAATCTGCGGGAGGGTGGTGAGCGCCTGATCGCCGATAATCGACGCATCGACGGGGACCTCACGCCAGCCGAGCACGGTAAGCCCGCGTCCGCGTATGGCGTCCTCGATGGTCCTGCGGGCCGCCTTCGGGTTGTCTTGGGGCAGGAATACGACGCCGACGGCTAGGTCGCCGTCGTTGGAGACAGCCGCTCCCAGACGTCCCGCCTCCGGCACGAAGATAGCGGACGGGATCTGCGTTAGGACGCCTGCTCCGTCGCCGGTCTTAGCGTCAGCGGAGACAGCGCCCCGGTGGGTGAGGTTGACGACGGCCTCGAGCGCCCTGTCGAGCACGAGTCGGCTCTTAGCGCCGGAGATGTCGGCGACGAAACCCACACCACACGCATCGTGTTCGAAACGCGGGTTGTACAGTGCGCCGCTCGCTTTGGGGTAATGCATTCGGGTGTTCCGGAGCCGCTCACTATCGAGCCGACCATCTCCCTACAGGTTGGGGAGGTACCGCTTGAGCTCGTAGTCAGTGACCGCGGACCGATACCTGTCCCACTCGATGCGCTTGTTCTCGATGAGCGAGTCGTAGGTGTGCGCTCCTAGGGCAGTGCGGAGAACTTCGCTGTCTTCCGCCGCTTGTAGCGCCTCGTAGAGGCTCCCCGGCAAGCTTGTGATTCCCAGCGCTTTGCGCTCCTCATCGGTCAGCGTGTTCACGTCGCGGTCGGAAGGCGCCACGGGCGGGTATTCGCCCTCGATGCCCGCGAGCCCTGCGGTCAGCATCGCGGCGAAGGCGAGGTAGGGGTTGCAAGCGGGGTCGGGCTGGCGGAACTCGATGCGCACTGACGACTCTTTGCCCTTGCGGTACGCCGGCACGCGCACGAGGTCCGACCGGTTCACCGGCGCCCACGTCGTGTAGGCGGGCGCCTCGTAACCGGGGACGAGCCGCTTGTAGGAGTTCACCCACTGATTGCAGACGCACGCGATCTCCGCGGCGTGGGCGAGCAGACCGGCAATGAACTGCTGCGCCGTGACGGAGAGCTTGTACTCCGCGTCCGGGTCGAAGAACGCGTTCTCGTCCCCCTTGGAAAGCGACATGTTCACGTGCATGCCGCTGCCATTCTGGTCCTGGAAGGGCTTGGGCATGAAGGTTGCGTAGACGCCGCGCCCCATCGCCACTTCCTTGACCACCTGCCGGTAGGTCATCACCGTGTCGGCCATGGTGAGGGCATCGGTATGGCGGAGGTCGATCTCGTGCTGCCCGTGCGCCACTTCGTGATGGCTGTACTCGACGGGTATGCCCATCTCTTCGAGCGACAGCACGGTGTCCCGCCTGAGGTCCGAGGCCGCGTCGAGGGGAGTGGTCAGGTCGAAGTAGCCACCGACGTCGAGGGGCTGGGGGTCCTCCGCGGACTTGAGGTAGAAGTGCTCAAGCTCAGGGCCGACCTGGAACTCGTAGCCAAGCGCGGCCGCGCGCCCGAGCGCCAGCTTGAGCACGTAGCGAGGGTCACCCTCGAAGGGCTCGCCGGACGGACGGAGCACGTCGCAGAACATGCGGGCGACCGCGTTCTGCCGCGGGCGCCAGGGGAGTATCGAGAACGTCGTCGGGTCGGGCATGGCGACCATGTCGCTCTCGTCGCGCCGCGCGAACCCTTGGACGGTGGAGCCGTCGAAAGCCATGCCATATTCCAAGGCCCCTTCGAGCTCGGCCTCGGTGATGGCGAACCCTTTGAGGTTACCGAGTATGTCGGTGAACCAAAAGCGAATGAACTTAACGTCGTTCTCCTTCGCGCTACGGAGAACGTACTGCCGCGCTTGTTCATCGTGAATAGTGGCCATGGGGTCCTCCCAGGACCGGCGTCGGCGGCACCATAAAAGAGAAACACCGGGGCGGAGGCCCCGGCGACCGAGATAAAATAATAGGAGATTGTGAAACTCGTGTCAATATAGCTTGTGATGCGCGTCACGAGGCCTCATATCCCCGGAGGGCGCACGTTGTTAGGGCGCGCTACGAATGGTCTAACCCGTCACGAAGGGCGCGGCCAGCCTACGCGGGTAGGCGAACGGGTCAGGTCAGTCCCAGCTCAGCAGGCCGAGGGCGCTCTGAGCGGCGGCTAGGCGGGCAACGGGCACTCGGAAGGGTGAGGCGCTGACGTAATTGAGGCCGATCTCGTTACAGAAGGCGACGCTGCGCGGGTCGCCGCCGTGCTCGCCGCAGATGCCGACGGGGAAGTCCGGGCTGACACGACGGGCCTCTGTCGTCGCCATCCTCATCAGCTTGCCCACTCCCAACGTGTCGAGGCTATTGAAAGGGTTCCTTGGGAGGATGTCGGCCCCTACGTAGTGGTTGAGGAACTTACTCTCGGCGTCGTCCCTGCTGAACGCGAACGTCATCTGTGTCAGGTCGTTCGACCCGAAGGAGAAGAACTCAGCCTCGGACGCAATCTCGTCGGCGGTGAGCGCGGCGCGCGGCACCTCAATCATCGTCCCGAACAGGTAGGTGACGTAGGTCCCGATGGCCTCGCGTGTCGCGCTTGCGATGCTTCTCAAGCGGGGCCGCAGCCATTTCAGCTCGTTCACGTGGGAGACGATCGGGATCATGATCTCCGGGTAGACCGTGGAGCCTTCCTCAGTTAGCCGGCAGGCCGCGGTCACGATGGCCCGCACCTGCATCTCGTATATCTCGGGCATAGTAAGACCGACGCGGCAGCCTCGGTGCCCAAGCATCGGGTTCGTCTCCCGCAGGCGCTCGACGAGCGCGAGGGTCTGCCGCTTCTCCTCCAACTGGGCGCGGAGCTCGGCCTCGTTCTCTGATTGGGGCTGCTCGACGTGCTCGCCGAGCCAATCGGCGAGGCGCTTACCTACCGGGAGCCTCTCAATCTCGTGGGCGGAGCGATTCACGAGGTCGCGTCCCCTGTCCAGCCATGCCGTGATGCGGTCCCCGCCCTCGATGAGCCGCTTGAGCTCTGCGACCTCTTGGGCCAGTTCCTCGTATCCGGGCAGGAACTCATGCAGGGGGGCGTCCAGCAAGCGGATAACGACCGGCAGGCCCTCCATAGCCTTGAAGATGCCGTAGAAATCGTCGGTCTGGAACTGTTCCAGCCTCGATAGCTCGAGGTGGAACTCGCGCACGGTGTCAGAGCACTCCACTTCCCGTCTCGCGGCTTCGAGGCGCTCCGTGAGGGAATCGCGCTCGGAAGCCGGAGCGTTGGCGAGAGATGCGGCAAGCTCATCCGCACGCCTAATCAGACTCGACGCCTCCGGACCGATGGCAAGGAGCCGTTGGATGTGCGGCAGACGCGCCTCGATGAAGAACATGTGCTCCGTGCGGCACAGGCCTATCCCCTCGGCCCCGTTCGCGCGGGCACGGCGGGCATCCTCCGGCGTGTCGGCATTCGCCCAGATCTCAAGCTTGCGGACCTCGTCCGCCCAGGTGAGGAGCCTGTTCAGCTCGTGGAGGTCGTCTGGCCGAGGGGAGACTGCCTCGACCTCGCCGATGAACACCTCGCCGGTGCTGCCGTCGATGCTGATGACGTCGCCCTCGGTAATTGACTGGCCCCGCGCCGATGCGGTCCGGCCGCTCGCGTCGAAGTGCAGCTCCTCGCAACCGACCACACACGGTTTGCCGAGGCCCCGCGTAACGACCGCGGCATGGCTCGTCATGCCGCCTCTGCTGGTGAGCACTCCCGCAGCCTTGATGATGCCGTGGACATCGTCAGGGCTGGTCTCATGGCGGACCAGCACCACCTTCTGCCCTGCATCCGCCATCTCGACCGCGCGGTCCGGGTCCGTCACGACAATGCCCCTTGCAGCGCCGGGCGACCCTCCCACGCCTTGGGCTAGGAGCCGTCCGGCTTTGGATGCGGCGTCCTTCGCCTCGGCGACGAATTGGGGCATGAGCACCGACGAAACCTCGGTCGCCTCGACCCTGCCAAGGGCCTGCTCTTTGGTGAGGACGCCCTCTTCGACGAAATCAACGGCGATGCGCACGGCCGCTGGAGCGGTGCGCTTCGCTGAGCGCGTCTGGAGGATATAGAGCTTGCCGCGCTCCACGGTGAACTCGATGTCCTGCACGTCCTTGTAGTGCCCTTCGAGCCGTCGTGCGGTGTCCTCGATCTGCCGGTAGATGTCCGGCCAGGTGTCGCCGAGGGCCCCGATACGCTGGGGGGTTCGGATACCGGCGACCACGTCCTCGCCTTGGGCGTTGGGCAGGAATTCCCCATACAGGAGCTTCTCGCCCGTTGCCGGACTGCGTGAGAAGAGGACGCCCGTGCCGCTGTCGTCCCCCAGGTTCCCGAACACCATCGCCATGATGACGCAAGCCGTTCCCATGTCATGGGAGATGCCTTGGAACTCCCGGTAGGTGATGGCCCGAGGGTTGTTCCACGAGCTGAACACCGCTTCGATAGCGGCTTGCAGCTGCGCCCATGGGTCGGACGGCATCGGCTCGCCCGTCGCCTCACGGATAATCTCCTTGAAGGCGGCAATCAGTGTCCGGAGAGCGTCGGGCTGCAGCTCGTAGTCGAACTCGATGCCAGCGTCTTTCTTGGCCTGCGTTAGCACCGTCTCGAAGCGGTCCTTGGGGATGCCCAGCACTACGTCCCCTAAGCCTTGCACGAGCCGGCGGAATGCATCGAGCGCGGGGCGCTCGTCGCCCATCATCTTCGCAACGCCGCTGACGGTCGAGTCGGCAACGCCCATATTCAGGATGGTGTCCATCATGCCGGGCATCGAAACCGGGGCACCAGAACGCACGGACACGACGAGAGGGTTATCCGAGTCGCCGAAGACGCGGCCGGTCTCCTCCTCCAAGGCGTGGATGTGCTCGACGATGTCGTCCCAGAGCCCGTCCGGGAAGCGCCTGCCTAGGCGGAAGTACTCGAGCGAGGTCTCCGTGGTGATGACGAAGCCTGGCGGAACCGGGATGCCGATCCGCGCCATCTCGCTCGCATGAGCGCCTTTGCCGCCCAGCAGGCTGACCATGTCCGCCCCGCCTTCCGCGAGCCGGTACACCATCTTGCCTGCCGTAGTCGCCATCGAGTCCTCCTGGTGATCCATCGGTCCGGAAGCCCTTCTGCTCGTCGGCGGCAACAAGCGAAATAGCAGAGGTCTCTTGAGCTTCCGGTGCGCCGACAGGCGATGCTAGCACAGGGCCTATTGGCGGTCTAGCGCGCCCTCAAAGCCAATTGCGGAGCGTGTCCGGCTCTCTTCAGCGGACAGGGTTAGGGAGGAGCCTGCCCGGGCGAGGTCTGTCTGGTCCCCTCTCCCACGTGCGTAGGCGGGTTGGGAAGAGGACCGGCCGACGCTGCTCTGCGCTCCGCGTAGAAGCCCCGGTAATCCGGCGGAAGAAGCTCGGCAATCCGGTCCATAATCCGGTGCGTCATGTCCCGGAGCTCCAACCTATCGACCCGTCCTTCAACCATGGGCAGCGTGAACGGCTCTCCTATCACCACCTTCAGGCGTTTGAAATGGAAGGGGATGCGGGCCATGCTGGCCACCTTCTCCGTCCCCGTGATGCCCACCGGCAGGATGGGCGCACCGGAGCGGAGCGCTACGTAGGTGAGCCCGTCTATTCCTTCCCTCAATGCGCCTGGGTTGCGCTTGCCTTCCGGGAAGATGAGCAAGGCTCGGTCCCGAGAGAGAATCTCCCGCGCCCACCGGAGAGAGTCGGCGGCCTCCCCATTCTGCTTCACCGGGTACGCGTGCCACATGCGAAGGACGTAGGAGATGAGGGGGCCCACGAAGAGCCCGCGCTTGGCCAGGAAGAACATCGGCCGGGAAATTGCGTAGACCAGCACCGGCGGGTCCGCATAGCTCTGGTGGTTGGCGGCGATAATGAGCGGCCCCTCGAGCGGCACGCGATCCCTGCCGACGACTTCGACGCTCCCGAAGGTCGGAAGAAAGATGCGCGCGAGCAAGCGCCCCGTCCGGTACCAGATATCCAACTGTGGCAGTTTCATGCCCTACTCAGCCAGCGCCTCAAGAATATTCTCCACCACTGCCTGCACGTCGAGCCCGTCAGTCGCGACGACGTAAGCGTCGTCAGCCGTCCGCAGCGGGGCTTCCTCCCGCTGGGAGTCGATAGCGTCGCGCATCTCCAAATTGGCGCGCACGTCGGCCTCCCTGCGCGGCTCCCCCTTTTGTTCCAGCTCTGTCGCCCGGCGGCGCGTCCGCTCCTCGACCGATGCGTCAAGGTACACCTTGGCCGCGCCGGGCAGCACCTTCGTGCCGATGTCGCGTCCGACCATCACGACACCACCCCCTTGCGCAACGGCGCGTTGCGGCGCGAGCACCGCCCTGCGCACGCCGGCGACGCGGGAGACGGTGGAGACCGCCGCCTCGACTTCCGGCGTGCGTAGTCCGCCTGTCATGTCGACGCCGTCTATCAGCACGCCCTCGCCGCCGTGGATCAGCCGGAGGTCGAGGCGCTCCGCAAGCGCGGACAGCGCCTCGTCATCAGCCAGGGAGACGCCGCTATCGAGTGCAGCGAGGGTCACCGCGCGGTAGAGGACGCCGGTATCGACGAACAGGTACCCGAGCCGCTTGGCGAGTTCACGGCCGACCGTCGTCTTGCCAGACGCGACCGGCCCATCCATGGCGATTACTGGGGGGTAAGACACGCCGGAGATATTTAGCGCGGCGGGGGCGGGCCGTCAAGCCTTCAGCCCGGCGCCAAATAAACCACAAAATGTACGTGAAATCTTTGACCGCGTCTCTCGCAATTAGTAGAATCAGGTATGTTCCCGCGCTCTTTGTCAAGCTGCGGAGACCCCCTGAACGCCATCGTGGCGCAGTCCTCGCGCCGCCCCCACACACCAGGAGCCCCAATCAGCATGGTCAAACAAGAAGAGGCCAGGTACACGGCTAGCGACATCCAGGTCCTGGAGGGCCTGGAAGCGGTTCGACGACGACCCGGGATGTACATCGGGAGCACCGACCAGCGCGGACTCCATCACCTGGTCTACGAGATCGTTGACAACGCAATCGACGAGGCGATGGCCGGGTACTGCGACAGCGTCTCCGTGAGGCTGCACGCGGACAACTCCGTTTCCGTCTGGGACAACGGCCGCGGAATCCCCGTCGACACCCACGCCACCACCGGACGCCCCGCCCTCGAAACCATCATGACGACCCTGCACGCCGGCGGAAAGTTCGGCGGCGGGGCCTATAAGGTGTCCGGCGGCCTGCACGGCGTCGGCGCGTCCGTCGTGAACGCGTTGGCGGAGACCATGCGCGTCGAGGTGCGCCGCGACGACCGCATCTACTCCCAGGAGTACGCGCGCGGCATCCCCACGGGCGACGTGATCGACGAAGGCCCGATATCGGACGACGATTCGTTCCGAAGCGGGACCCTCGTCCGTTTCATGGCCGACTCGGAGATATTCGGCCCCGCGAACTACGAGCGGGACACCCTGCTGCAGCGCTTCCGGGAGATGGCGTACCTCAACAAGGCAATCTGGATTTCCTTCTCCTCCGAAATCCACCCCGAGGCGGACCGGACGTTCTACTTCGAGGGCGGCATCGCCAGCTTCGTGCGCCAGCTCAATCAGAACCGCGAAGTCCTTCAGAGCGAGCCCTTCTACTTCGAGCAGAACTCCGACGACACGATGGTCGAGGTCGCCCTGCAGTACAACGGCGGCTTCTACGAGTCCACCCTCGCCTTCGCCAACTGCATCAACACCGCCGACGGCGGCACCCACCTCGTAGGGTTCCGCGCCGGCCTCACCCGCGCCATCAACAACTACGCGAAGAAGAGCAAGCTGGTGAAGGAGGACACCCCCAACTTCAGCGGAGAGGACGTCCGCGAAGGCCTGACCGCCATCATCAGCGTCCGGCTCGAAGAACCTCAGTTCGAAGGCCAGACCAAAGGCAAGCTGGGCAACGCCGAGACCAAGACGGCGGTCGAGCAAGCCCTCGTGCAGAACCTCGAATTTTACCTCGAAGAGCACCCTCACGAGGCCCGGCGCATCATCGAGAAGTGCATGACCTCCCAGCGCGCCCGAGAGGCCGCCCGGAAGGCCCGCGACCTCGTCATCCGCAAGAACGCAATGGACGGCGGCTCCCTCCCCGGCAAGCTCGCCGACTGCGCCGAGCGCAACCCCGAGCTCTCCGAGCTGTTCGTGGTCGAGGGCGATTCCGCCGGCGGCTCCGCCAAGATGGGCCGCGACCGCAAGTACCAGGCCATCCTCCCCCTGCGGGGCAAGATTCTCAACGTGGAGAAGGCCCGCCCCGACAAGATGCTCGCCCACGAAGAGATTCGGGCGCTCATCACCGCCCTCGGCGCAGGCCTCGGAGAAGACTTCAACCTCGCCAAACTCCGGTACCACAAGGTCATCATCATGACCGACGCCGACGTGGACGGCGCCCACATCCGCACACTCCTACTCACCTTCTTCTTCCGCAACATGCGCATGATGATCGACGCTGGCCACCTCTACATCGCTCAGCCGCCGCTCTATCGCACGTCCCGCGGACGGTCGGTCCAGTACCAGTACTCGGAGAGCGACAAGGACACGTGGCTGGCGCGGCAGATGTTCGGGCGCCTCGCCATCGCGTCGAGCAACGGCGAGGTCAAAATGTCCGGCGCGAGGCTGCAAAATCTCGTCGAGCGGCTCAAAGAGTTCTTGAGCTGGACTCGGCCTCTCTCCAGCCTCGGGGTGGCGCCGGAGCTCGTCGGACCGTTCATGCAGGGCGCAGAGCAAGGCGCCTACCGGCTGGCCTTCGAGGGCGAGGAGACGCTCAACGCCGTCGTCGCCTGGCTCACCGTCCAAGGGTTCGAGTGCAAGCCCGTGGTCAACAAAGCGAAGGGGGAGTACTTCATCGAGATTCCCGGCTACGGCACCGTCAACGTGCCCCGGGTGCTGGAGTCCGCCTCCGCCCACCGCGCCCAACAGCTGTTCCCGTCCCTCGCGCAATGGGTCAACGGCCATACGTACAGCGTCTCCCGCCGCGACAACGAGGTCGCCGCTGACGTCGCATGGCAGGACCTTGCCCAAGTGCTGGAACGCAATGCGGAGCGCCAGGGGATCGGCCTCCAGCGGTATAAGGGGCTCGGCGAGATGAACCCCGATCAGCTATGGGAGACGACCATGGACCCGACATCGCGGACGCTGCTGCAGGTGTCCGTGGACGATGCCGCAGACGCCGACCGAGCGTTCACCGAACTTATGGGAGACCTAGTCCAGCCGCGCAAGGAATGGATTCAAGCCCACGCCCGCCAGGTCAAGAACCTCGATATCTAGGCCCGGTAGCGGTTTCTGCTAGGCGGGAGCGACGTTGCCTTCCGTGTCAGCTATGAGAATCGTCCGGAACGGATAGCCCTCGCTTCGCAGGCGGTCGCTGCCGCCCTGGCAGCGGTCCAGGATGCACGCTACCAGCGCCACCTCATGGCCCTCGGCCTCTGCCGCCTCGATGGCCATGTAGAGAGAGCCGGCCGTGGAGCAGGTGTCGTCCACAATCGCGACCCGAGCCTCAGCGGGAACCGGCCCCTCCAGCGCCTTCCCCATGCCATGGTCTTTCGCTTCTTTCCTGACGAAGAAGCCGGGAATTGGCTCGCCGCCGTCCTGCCCACTCAGCATGGAGAGCGCCGTCACCAGCGGGACTGCCCCCACCGCGGGACCACCGACCGCCGACGCGCCCGATGCCCTAATCAACGGCAGTAGCCCCTGGGCAGCGAGGTTCGCTCCTCTCGGCGAGAGCGTCAGCAGCCGGCCGTCGAAGTAGTAGCTGCTCGTCTCACCGGAGGCCAGGATGAACTCGCCAAACACGAGCGCATCGAGCTCGCGGGCCAACTCAAGGATCTCGTTCGCAATCCCGGGTCGTACGTCGGACTGAGTCACTTCAACCTCCCGCTGATAGAACTGCGTTGCGCCCGCGGTACAGGCCATGGCGCGAGATATAGTCGGCGACGGCATCGGGCGCCAAGTAGCGCACAGGTTCGCCGTGGCTCACCCGGCGGCGCAGTTCCGTGCCGCTGATTTCGATGAGGGGCATATGGACCGTCATCACGCGCTCAGGCGCGGCGGGGTCGACCTCCTTGAGCTGTTCAAGGTCAATCGCGCCATGGCCGGGACGGAGCGCGACGACCAAGCGCGTCAATTCGAGGATCCGCTTGGGCTCCCGCCACAAGTGCATCGAGTGGAGTGTATCGGCCCCCATGATGAACAGTAGCTCGTCGTCCGCCATCGGCCCCGCGCGCAGCTCTTCGAGCGTTTCGACGGTATACGTCTCACCCGGCCTGTCTAATTCCAACGTAGACATGCGAAAGCCGGGATTGCCCTCGATTGCCAGCTCGACCATCGCGCGCCGGTGCCGCCTTTCCGTGACCGGCTCCCCTCGCTTCATCCAAGGCGAGCCAGTCGGCACGAACCAGACCTCATCCAGGCGCAGGCGCCACTGGACCTCCTGAGCAAGAATCAAGTGGCCCGTGTGTATGGGATCGAACGTCCCGCCCAGGATTCCTCGACGCATCCCTACTCCCACACGAACTCGAAGTCTGCGATACGCACCGTATCACCCCGGCCCGCCCCCGCACGTTCGAGAGCTTCGATAACCCCCAGCCTCTCAAGCTCGCGGTGGAACTGCAGCCGCGCACGCCAGCTGCTTAGACTCACCGCTTCGAGGATGCGCTCCGCGGGAGGGCAGGAAACGGCATACGCATCCTCCTCGCGGACGACCTCCGGCCGAGGGTTTGGGCGGGGCAATCGCGCCACCTGAGGCGGCGCGTCGTCTACCGCGTCATCCTCTACGAAAGGCACCATGGTTGCTAAGCGCATCAGAAGGGCAGGTATCCCTTCCCCCGTCACTGAAGCGATTCCCATCGGCTCCAAGCTCGCGGCCGCAGCCAGCGCCGCCCGCTGCTCCGCGAACCGAGATCTCACCTCCGGGATATCCATCTTCGTCACAGCCACGATGCGAGCCTTCGTATCGAGGCCCGCACCATGAAGGTTCAGTTCCTCCGCGATGGCCGTATAGTCCGCCGCAAGGTTCTCAGCCATCCCATCGACCAATTGAATTAATACGATGGCCCGCTCGCAATGGCGAAGAAACTCCAACCCCAACCCTCGGCCTTGATGCGCCCCCTCGATTAGCCCCGGGATATCGAGCGCCACAACCGTACGCTCGCCAAGATTAACGACGCCAAGGACTGGGGTCAGCGTTGTGAATGGGTAGTCCGCGATTTTCGGCTTTGCATGCGACACCACACTCAGGAGCGTCGATTTCCCTGCGTTCGGGGCTCCAACCAAGCCCACATCTGCAAGGAGCTTAACCTCCAACGAGACGATGCGCTGTTCCCCGGGCTCGCCTCCAACCGCAAGCATCGGCTCCTGATTCGTCGACGTCGCGAATCGAGAATTGCCATAGCCCCCAGTTCCTGGATATACCACAACCGCTTCCGCACGGTCCCGGGTTAGCTCCGTCAACAAGGTTCGCTCGCCTTCTTCCCCACACGTCCAAACGACTGTCCCCACCGGGACATCCACGTATAACGCCTTCCCCTTGCCTCCCGTGCGGTTTTTACTCCGTCCTGGAGACCCCGCCACGCCAACAATCTTCGTCACCCCATAAAGATGATCCAGCGACCGGAGATGAGACATCGCTCGGACGACAACAGGCCCCCCATCCCCACCGTCCCCTCCATCAGGGCCCCCTTTGGGACGAAACTTCTCTCTAAGAAACGATACAGCTCCATTCCCCCCCCTCCCTCCGTTAAGTTCAATCTCTATCTGGTCTTGCATCACTCCTCTATAGGTAAAGAGATAATTATGAGAGAGGATAGTCGGGTGGAGAGACGATGTGGAGAAAGGCGCGTTCTCCCGATAATGGCGTGCTCAAGCAGAGGTTGAGAGGTCGGATGGGAGGACGGCTGACTTTAGGGAATTGCGGATGTTCTCCACCTCGAGGCTAAGCTTCTTGTCGCGTGCGGTTGCTTCGGAAGCTCGCCGTAGGCCATACAAGATGGTCGTTCGGTCGCGGTTCCCTAAGATTGTGCCAATCTCCTCAGGGCTCGCACCGAGGAGGGTGTGGAGAAAGTGCATTGCGACTTGGCGAGCGGAGGACGCCTCGCGGTCGCGGCGGGGGCCGGTGAGGGCGATGATGGGCAATCGACGCCATGCGGCGATTGCTTGGAGGATGGCACCTGGGGAGAGGATAGCCTCGGTAGGCGGGGCTTGAGGCCCTAGTGCATTGCGGGCCAAGTCGAGGGTGATGGGCTTGCCAGTAAATTCTGCGAGAGCCTCTAGCCGTGTGAAGCACCCTCGGAGCGCACGGACGCTGTCATAGAGGCGTTCGGCGATGAAGCTGAGGATGGGTGGATCAATAACAACTTTTGCTTGGGTTGCGAATGCCGTCAGCATGGCGAGGCGGGTTTCATAGTCCGGCGGCGCGATGTCGGCTTGCAGTCCAGCCTCGAACCGCGATCGAAGCCGCGCCTCTAGCAGGCGCAACTCACCCGCAGGGCGGTCACTGGTCATTACCAGCTGGCCTCCGTACCCGTGGAGCGCGTTGAAGGTGTGGAAGAACCCCTCTTGAGTAGCCTCTTTCCCTGCTAGGAACTGCACGTCATCGACCAATAGGACCTCGATGGAGCGGAAGCGCTCGCGGAAGCCGGTGGTCTTGCGCTCGCGGATCGCACCGAGGTACTCGTTCGTGAACTGCTCAGAGGTCACGTAGAGAGTGGAACGGCCCGCGGCAGTCGTGCGATGACCGATGGCGTGCATCAGGTGCGTCTTGCCGAGCCCAACGCTTCCGTAGAGGAACAAGGGGTTGTATGCCGACCCCGGCGCGTCGGCTACCGCCATCGCTGCGGCGTGGGCCAACTGGTTCCCCGGACCGACCACGAAGGACTCGAATGTGTAATCGGGCCGGAGTTGGCCCGACTCCTGCCGCGTCGCGCGGGTGCGCGAATGCGGGGCAGGGCCGGGCTCCGGAGGGACGTCAAGTGCCTGCCCAACGACGTAGGAGATGGCGAGCCGACGCCCTGCTACAGCCGAGACGGCCTCCTCGACGAGGGAGTGGATGCGGCGCTCGATCCACTCAGCGGCGAAGGCTGTGGGCACGGATACGACAAGCAGGTCGTCGTCGAGGCGACCGGCGGTCGTGCCTGCGAGCCACGTATCGAACGTGGGCCTGGGCGTCTGTAGCTGGAGCCGTCCGAGGGCGGCTTCCCAGAGGCGTTGTGCTGCTTCAGAGGACAACGAGAAGGCTCCCGTGCTGGAAGTTCCGTTAATGTGTAGGCCGGGGCTGCCGGCAGGTCCCGCGCCAGGACCTAGATGCGCCAACAGCTGGTCAGCCGAAGGCGTGTAGAACAAGCTACCACCCTCAGAGCTAGGCCATTCAAGGCGGGGAATCGATGGGAAGTCGGCAACTTCCCCCTTGCAAGTTTGCCGGGTTCTCAGCAAGCGGGCGCTGGCCTTGTTAACGGGAATCGGGCTCTGCGCGGGCGGGTGCTAACATCTTGCTGTGAGCGCTGTCGACATCGTATTCATGGGCAGTCCAGCGACCGCGACGCCGGTCCTTGACGCCGTCCACAGGACTGCCATGCGGCAGGGATGGGCGGTCGTCGCAGCCTACACGGCGCAGGACGCTCCGAAGGGCCGCGGGCGGAGGCCGACGCCTTCTCCTGTGCGCGAGCGCGCCGAGGAGCTGGGCATCCCGGTCATGACCCCGCGGCGTCTAACGACAGAGGAGGAGCAGGCGCGGTTCAGGGAGATCGATGCCGACCTCGTAGTCCTCGCGGCTTATGGTCTGCTCTTGCCGGGGCCCTTCCTGTTCGGCCCCCGGTGTGGCGCAGTGAACATTCACCCTTCGCTGCTGCCCCGCCATCGTGGGGCTGCCCCGGTCGCGGGCACCATTCTCGCGGGCGATGAGCAGTCTGGGACGTCGCTGATTTTGATGGACGAGGGACTCGATACCGGGCCGCTGCTGGTGCAGCGGAGCGTCGCGCTTGCAGGGGACGAGCGGACATCCGAGCTGACGGACCGCCTTTTCACCTTGGGCGCGGCGATGCTCGAGGAGATGCTCCCGGCATATGTGGAGGGGCGGCTCGCGCCGTCGCCCCAGCCTAGCGAGGGTGTGACGCTGACCAAGCGGATGGCCAAGGCCGACGGCGATGTCGATTGGACGGAGTCCGCGCTGGCCATCGAGCGCAAGGTGCGCGCCTACGACCCTTGGCCGGGAACGTCGACATCGTGGGAGGGCCGGCGTCTTGCGGTCGTCGAGGCGGCGCTCGCCGCAGGCCCCGGGCTTGCGCCGGGCGAGGTCGGGAGCGTTGGCGGCGAGACGCTTGTTGGGACCGGAGAGGGGGCGCTCCGCCTGCTCCGGGTGAAGCTAGAAGGACGCCCTGAAACCGGGGTCGATGAGTTCGTGCGGGGGCACGGGGCGTTCTTGGGGGCGAGGCTCCCCTCGTAGCTACGAGTCTGTCTCTCGGCTATCGTCTGCCGCAGCACAATAAGCAGGGCAGACTTACGAGGGCTCGGCGGGGGCTTCCTCGTCGGCACCTTCTTCCGCCTCCGTCGCGGCATGGGTGTGCAGGACGCGCACAACGAAGGTCTCGGGATCGGTCAGGAGAATGGCTCCCGCGGGGAGAGCTATTTCGCCCGCGCGAATCGCCCAGTCCGGCTCCGTCATCGTGGATATGTCGACGATGATTTCGTGAGGAATGGCCGTGGGCATGGCCTCGACCTCGATCTGGTGGAGGTCTTCGGAGAGGAGAGCGCCTTCCTCACGCGCTCCAAGGGACTCGCCCTTGAACCGCAGGGGCACGGCGGCATGGATGCGCTCCGTGCGGGAGATGCGCAGGAGGTCGACGTGGAGGAGACGCTCGGTCACCGGGTGACGCTGCACCTCGTGGACCATGACGAAATGCTCATCGCCGCCGACCTTCACCGTGAGCGGGCTCGTGCGACCCGCCGCGCCGAGGGCCTTGACGAGGTCGTAGGTGTCCGCCTGCAGGGTGAGGGAGTCCTGGCCCCGGCCATAGACATGTATGGGCGTAATGCCCGACCGCCGCAGCGCGCGGGTCTTCTTCCTCAGCGCTACGCGCGGTTCTGCTTGAATGAGTAGCTCGTCCATAAATCCGCCCTTCACAAGAAGCGCCCCGTCAGGCGGGGCTCATGTTGGAGGATACCAGACCCTCCCTCGCCTTTCCACCTGGCCCATTCGCTCCGATACGTGAGACTCTGCGCAGTCGCCCCGGCCCGTCCGTAGTGTTGGGAAGTTGACGCTTCGTTACGAGTAAAAAGTTCCCGAGTCTTACATCCCCTTACGAGTAAAAAGTTCCCGAAAAAACCACAACACTTGGGCATTGACAAGGGATGTTTTCATGGCCGTGGCCTGCTTCACGGGTTTTGGAACTACTTCCCACCTAGGTGTTGTTGTGTAAATAATGCTCTCTCCTCAATGGTCCCCCCGCCTCCGGAGGAGGAGAGCAGCAGTCTCGGGCCCGTGTTTGGGCCCTCGGTCCGAGGCATGGGGAGACTCGATGGGACCACATTCCATCGTAGGGGGCGCAGGGGGCTTGGGCAATGGGCAAGTGTCGCTATGCGCCGGCGCCGCGTGTTATGCAGAGGAGTAGTGTCCCAGGAGTATTGCCGTTCGGTCGCCTGCGCCTAGCCCTGATTGAGCGCTTCAAGCACTTGAGCATGAATTCTAGGCCCCGCGACGAGAACTAGAGGGGCGTGGCTCGCCGACCAGTCGATTGCGCGCCCTTGCGCGTTGCTCACTATTAGGCCTGCTCACTCCGCCACAGCAGCCACTCCGGCGCAGTGGACAAGGTCCGCCTCCGGGAAAAGCACTGCTCCGATACGACCTATGACGACTGAGCGCCCATGAAGACAGCTGAACCGTAGGTATGGACATACTCTGCCCTGCGGAGCGCCTCGCCGTACACGCTGGCGAGATGGGGGAACGTCGCCCCAGGGGAACACTCGAAGCCGACAATGCTGGTGTGCAGTTCAGAGGGCCACGGATGCGGCGGAGCAGCTTCCTCTCCAACCCAAGCGCCTATCCCCGCGCCGCCAGAATCGGCAGTTGTCACCAGATCGCCGTCCGCCTTCCGCCACTCTTGGAAGTCACTCGGCTTGGACATGTACTGTTCCAGCGCCGATCGAGCTCGCACGACGGCCTCCGCTGCTACCCGGCGGGCGGTCTCAGCGTTCAGCACAGGTTGATTCTGCATGCTCTCGTACTCCTGAATACCCAAGTAGAGTGCTCGCGCGCCTCAGCCGACCCTGCGCTCGGCGCGAGGCAGCAGACCTAGCCGGGCTCAGAGCAACGGCACTTGTGGCGCTGCCGTCTTTGGCAGCACGCCAATTGCCCTAGGGTCATCCGCAACGTCGATTTGCCTGCGGAACGGCGCGAATCCAGACCGGATGTAGAAGTCCAGCGCGCTGGGGTGATCAAAGGTGCCCGTGAGCAACCGCAATCGGCGAATCGGGCGGGACCATGCCAACTCCAACACTCGATTCATCATCCATCGCCCAGCTCCCTGGCCGACCATCGGCGGCGTCAGTCCAAAGAAGCTGAGCTCACACTCGCCCTCAGTGTCGAAGAACAGCTCAACCAGACCCTCTTCTCGCCCCTGTGCCTCGAATGCATAGATATCGCAGCGGGAGTCGTTGATGATGTCCCGAAGCTCCTCATCGTTCATCCGTAGGCGTGAGAACCATAGCCAGTTCTCGCCTACCCGCCGGAACAGGGCGCGGTACCAATCAATGTCAGGAAGATCGACCTGGCGGAGCGTCCACGATGCCTCGGAGCGTTCGGGCCTGGCCGACGGCCGCTGGAACATTTCCAGATGCGTCACAACCTCGGCGGTCTTGCCGCTGGGGATATCGTTGTACCCGTCAAGAATGTCCATCGCAACCTCGAACCTAAGGCTATAAGCCCGCAGAAGAGCGCTGCAAGCGGCGGGCTGAAATCCTGGCCAGAGCAGGCATCCTAGGCCCACAGAAACAGCGTCCTCCCCAACACCGAGTGCGCCGTCAGCGGATGCCTCAGGCGGGAATGCTCGTCCAGACGAAGATATCGCTACTTCTGGGCAATGATTTCCGGTTAGGGCGTCAGCAGATCCAGAATCTCAAAGAGGCTCGTGATCAGGATGGCGTCGTCCTGTGGGCTTCCGTCCCGCGCAAGAAGCAGCGGGTCGATACCCGCACTTCTTGCGCCGAGTACATCGGAGTCGTACCCATCCCCGACGTGGACCACGTCTCGGGGCGACTGTCCCAATGCTTGGAGGACGTGGTGAAATATCTCTGGCCTTGGCTTGCTGTAGCCGACTCTCGCAGAAACCGCTATAGCCTGAAAGAAGCGGTCTATCTCCAATGCCTCTATGAGCTCGGGTAGTTCCCATGGCGCATTGGACACAATTGCAGTGGGAACACCTTGTCCGAGCAATGCTTCCAGCGTCGGGACCGAGTCGGAGAATAACTGCCACTGCGTTGGGTCCCAGCGGCGCTGATTGATTCTCTGCGAGATCTCGTGGAGGTTTCGATCGACGCCCAACGCCTCCGGGAGTCGAAGGTCCACGCTGAGACGCAACTGATCGGCCATTTCCCGGCTCTGGCTGCTCACGGGATTCGCCAGAAAAATGTCCCACACCTGTAACGTATCGCTCAGTCGTTGTACCTCTTTCGCTGTCACCTTGATACCAACATCCGCGAGCACCTGTGTGTATTCAAACCATGGTGTTGCTGGTGCAGCGAGCGTCCCGCCGAAGTCCAGCAGCACTGCCTTGTACGAACGCTGAGTAGTCACTGCCGCCCCTGTTCTACCTTGTTCTCGGCCCACCTTGTTGCCGTCCTTTGTCGGTAGGTCACAACGCCCAAGATGTGACCCCAGCCCTAGTAGCAGTCATTTCAAGCTGGCGTACATGCCGGCGATGGCCAGGTCTCCCTCGTCGGCGCGGCCCGACTCCTCGTAGGACCACCACGCCGAGAGTAGGCGGTCGGCGTGGCCCCATCCGATCATCCGCTCCCTGTCGAGCCCTGCTCGTCGGCGATCAGGTCGAGGCGCATGGACAGAATTCTGCGCGGCTCCGGCCTGTCGAGGAGGTTGTTGCGAAGGAAGGCTGAAGCTTCGTATTCGGGCTCGCCGCCGATGCCCTTCGGGTCGATTGCTAGCCAAGGCTCACGTTCGGCTGAGAGTATGTTGTAGTGATGCAGGTCGCCGTGCAGGACCAATGGCTCCCGGCAGGGATTGCCCAAATGCGCCTCGGCCCTCTCGACGAGGTACGCTGGGAACGGCCCGGTCCCGCCGCCGAAGAGCGATCGCAACCGGTCCAGACCCTGCATCCACTCCATGATGTCGTGGAATCGATGTCTGCGTGGTGCTGGTTTCCTGAGCCTGACCATCAGCCCGGCCGCGACGCTCGTGGCCTCCCGTTCATCCATTTCCAGCAAGAGTCCACGGGGCTCCAGCAGCTCGAGGACCATCGCGCCCAGACATTCGTCGCTGTCGACCAGCCTCGCGGCCCCATCGCCGTCGACCAGCCGCAGCGCGTCGATCTCGGCAACGGTGAATTCGCCCGGCACGGCAAGCTTCAGGACTACCCCGCTGCCGTCCTGGCCCCGTGCAGGCGCAACGTAACCGTACTTCAACGGCGTGAACGGAGGGCCGACCGACAGTGACCATCGGCGCTCACACTCATCGATGAGCGCGGGCAGTCTGCCCAGCCACGCCCTGCCGTCGCCTCCGTGCGCTCGCTCGATCCGCCGGGCGAAGTCGTCGGTGATATCGATAGGGCGTCGTTCTGTCATCGTGCCGCCTTTGCTAGACTTCATGTCGTCCTGCCCCGACCCTACGACAGGAGTCACCCTCCGGCCCACACCCCATAGTGTCTCTCGCGCTCGTTCCCAAACCCGCCCGCCTGCCCTCCCCCTCTCCACTTCATCCAGGGCAACGGCCTCGTCCAAGGGCATCCTGAGCATGTGCAGGTTCGGCGTCTTGTCCACGGCCAAGCCTCCCTCGATCAGCCCAGGGATATCCAGCGCCACGACCGTACGCTCGGCAAGATTAACATGCGGTGATCCCAGTCTGGCTAGCGAAATGAAGGGAAGCACCCATGAGTTCAAGCATCCCTGTTGACATCCGGTTTGTGGTAGGGCAAACCACCTGCGAGTTCGTGTTCGTGCCCGCCGGCGCGTTCTTGATGGGCGCCGATGCGGAGCGGGCGCCGGCCGTGGCAGCCCAGTTCCCCGGCGTGCAGGCGGAGTGGATCCTGAAAGAGGCTCCCGCGCACGAGGTGTACCTCCCGGACTACTACATCGCGCGCACTCCCATCACCAACCAACTCTGGGCGGAGTACGTCCATGGAGCAAGCTCCCGGCGCCCGGCGAGTTGGGCCGACTCGCCGCCTGCTCCAAAGCACCCGGCCTCGGGCATAACGTATGAAGAGGCTGGAGCTTTCTGTCGATGGCTATCCGAGGTTTCCGGGCATAGCTTAGCTCTGCCGACCGAAGCTCAATGGGAGAAGGCGGCTCGCGGCACGGATGGTCGAGAGTGGCCTTGGGGCAATGAATTCAGCGCGGAGAAATGCAACACCCGCGAGGGGGGCTATGGAGGAGTCACCCCCGTGGACAGGTTTCGCAGCGGCTCAAGTCCGTACGGCGTTCTCGACATGGGAGGCAACGTCGAAGAGTGGACGAGCGACTTCTATCAGCCGTACGCCGACGGAAAGGCGGTGACCGACGGCTTCGGGGGACCTGGAGAGTACCGAATCACGAGGGGCGGTCATTGGGAAGGTGGGGGCGATCTAGCCAGGTGCGCCAGGCGGCATGGCACCGGGGCTCATTCGCGGGTGGGCGCGCGCATGGTGCTCAACACGACAGTCAGCGGAGCCCTGTAGAGCGCTCTGAACAGGCCGATGTCCTTAGTGACCCTGACCGTCTGCTGGGTCCTGCCTGCCGATGAGTGTTAGCGGACGGTCAGCCACCTCTATGCCGGCTTCTGAGCCACAACCTTCACGCCGGAGACGGTCATCGGCATTTCGTCATCCACACGAGCGTTCTCCTCGCTGATGGCGATGTCCTCGAAGCCTGCCCTGCTCAGCCGGCCGACGTACGAGTCCCGCTGCTCCGCGCCAGCGATACACGACGCCCACGCCGCAGGGTCGGCGCGGGATGGTTCCTCGTCGCTCGTCGACATCATGTCGGAAATGTGGAGTCTGCCGCCCGGCGCAAGCACGCGGAATGCCTCGCGGAACACTGCGTCCTTGTCAGTGGACAGACAGACAACGCAGTTGGAGATGACCACGTCCACCGATGCGTCTGGCAGCGGAATGTTCTCGATCTCACCCAGAACGAACTCCACGTTGGTCAGGCCGAGCTTGGCCTGATTGCTGCGCGCAAGTTCCAGCATGTTGGGCGTCATGTCCAGCCCGATGACATGGCCTGACTCTCCCACCTGCTGCGCCGCGAGGAAGCAGTCGATGCCTCCGCCCGACCCGAGATCGAGTACACGCTCACCCTGCCGGAGGCCTGCCAGCGCCGTCGGGTTGCCGCAGCCGAGCGAGATGGCGATCGACTCGGCGGGCAGCTCCGCCAGCTGGGCCTCCTCGTACAACCCCATCGCGCGTTCCATGTCCGACGGAGTGCAACATGCGGCGTCTTCGCCGGACGGCTGTTCGACTGCAGCGAGCCCAATCACCGCCTTGGCGCGGCCCGCATACCGCTCGCTGACCAGTCTCTTGATCTCTTCGGAGTGTGTGCTCACCGGTCTCTCCTCTGGATTTACGGCTGCTGCCCTAGTGCGGCGCTGTGGGGTCTTAGCCGTGGCTAAACGCGCGAACGGGCTGCCTATGCTACGTACGCGAGGTACCCGCCTTCGCAGCAACCCATCCCGTTCTCCTCGCGCACATTGAGCTTGCCGAATAGACTCCGACACAGGGCGTCAGGCCCAAGGATCGAGCCAAGGTTGGCGACCTCGACCATCGTCGGCAGGCGGAGGCCGCTCTCCCACCTTCTGACAGTGACCGGATCGACTTCCATCGTATGCGCATGACTGAGCAGCGTCCCCCAGCGGGGGCGCCGCCCTGCTGGTCATTCCTCGGAATAAACCTATTGTTGACCGACTAGGTGGACTTTACGAGCGGGCGAGTTGTATGATGCGGGTGGCGGAGGCGTCCTCGGAAGGAGACTGGCCAATGCGCATCCCGATGAAGGTGGACTACGGAGTGAGGGCTCTCGTTGAGCTTGCCCAATGCGCCGAGGCGGGCCGCCCCGTGCGCACCGCCGACATCGCCGGGCGCCAGGGCATCCCGGAGCCGTATCTGGACCAGGTGCTGACGACTCTCAACAAGTTCGGCTTCATCAAAAGCCGCCGAGGGCCGCAGGGAGGCCATGTGCTGGCCCGCGCCGCCGCGGATATCACTCTGGACGAGGTGGTCGCAACGTTGGAAGGACGCAACCCGCCGCTCGATTGCATCGAGGACGCGTCGGAGTGCGCCCTGTCCGACAACTGTGCGCAGCGCGACATCTGGCGCGACGTGGAGGACGCGGTGCACGCAGTGCTCACCACCACCACCATCGGCGACCTGGCGAGGCGGCAGCGAATGCGCGCGGCGGAGCCGGTAGAGCTGAGCGTTCGCTAGCGGGCGCAGGACCGCGCGCCAAGATCCAACCAACAACGAAAGCGGGGGCGTAGACTGTTTGTCGCCCTGCGCCCTGAATGAAAGGCCCCTGCCCTTCTTCTGAGGCGGCGGGCGCGAGGAGGAAACAAGATGACGACGGCGCCACAACTCACGCCTGGGCAAGTCAAACGATACAGCCGGCACATCATCATGCCGCAGATCGGCAGCCGCGGTCAGCGCAAGCTGATGGAGTCGCGAGTGCTGGTGATCGGCGCGGGCGGGCTTGGCGGGCCCGTGGCGCTGTACCTGGCCCTCGCCGGCGTCGGGACCATCGGACTGGTGGACTTCGACACCGTCGACCTCAGCAACCTCCAAAGGCAGGTGCTCCATAACTCCGACACCGTGGGCATGCCCAAGGTCGAATCGGCGATTCAGACGCTGGCCAAGTACAACCCCGAGGTCACGGTCGTCCCGCACGAGTTCCCCATCAATTCGGAGAACGCGATGGATCTGGTCGCCCAGTACGACATCGTCGTGAACGGCGCCGACAACTTCGCGACGCGCTACCTGGTCAACGACGCGGCGTACCTGAACGGCAAGCCCGTCGTGGACGGCAGCATCCTCATCTTCGACGGCCAAGTCACCGTGTACCAGCCGGGCCGGGGCTGCTACCGCTGCCTCTTCCCGGAGCCCCCGCCCCCTGGGATGGTCCCCAACTGCGCGGAGGCGGGCGTACTCGGCGCGCTCACGGGCACGATCGGCAGCATCCAGGCGACCGAGGTCGTCAAGCTCATCTTGGGCATCGGCGAGACCCTCACCGGGCGCCTGTTGCTCGTGGACGCTCTGAACATGGAGTTTCGCGTGGTCAGGACCCGCAGGAACCCCGGCTGCCCCCTGTGCGGAGACAGCCCCACGGTCACCGAGCTCATCGATTACGAGGTGTTCTGCGGACTCGCTCCGGCGCCTGACGTGGAGGGAGTCGCCGCGGCTCACTAGCAGGACGAGTGACCGCCCTTTAGGGCAGACCTCCCCGCGCCCGTGAGTCCCGCACGGCCATGCGCAGCGATAACCTGATCGAGGCCATCGGCAATACTCCGCTGGTGGAGTTGCCTTCGATGAGCCCCAAGCGGGGCGTGCGGATCTTCGCGAAGCTGGAAGGGAACAACCCCACCGGCTCCGTGAAGGACCGCATAGCCCGCGCCATGGTGCGCGCCGCCATGCAAGAGGGCCTCCTCTCCGAGGACAAGACGCTCCTCGAACCGACCAGCGGCAACACCGGCATTTCGTTGGCGATGGTCGCGCAGCATCTCGGTCTCCGGTTCACCGCGGTGATGCCGGACAACGTGAGCAAGGAGCGCAGCGACCTGCTCCGGGCCTACGGCGCCGAGATTGTCTACTCGCCGGGCGAGGAGGGCTCCAACGGCTCGATCGCCGTCGCCCAGACCATGGCGGCCGAGGACGACGGCTACGTGATGCTCTACCAGTACGGCAACCCGGCGAACCCCCGCGCCCACTACGAGACCACGGGGCCGGAGATCATCCGCGACCTGCCGGAAGTCACCCACTTCGTGGCGGGCCTGGGCACTGGAGGCACGCTCATGGGCGTGGGCCGCCGTCTGAAGGAGTTCAACCCGTCGGTAGAGGTCATCGCCGCCGCGCCTGAACTGGACGACCGCATCCAAGGCCTCAGAAGCCTGGAAGAGGGCTTCGTGCCGCCGATTCTCGATCTGTCGCTGCTCGACGCCCGGATTATGATTAGCGGCGAGGAGAGCTTCCGCATGACGTCGGCCCTCTTACGCAAGGAGGGCGTGTTCGCAGGAGTATCCTCGGGGGCGGCGCTTGCCGCCGCCTTGCGCGTGGCGGGCCGCATCGACGAGGGCGCCATCGTCTGCCTCTTCGCGGACGGCGGGTGGAAATACCTGAGCACGGGCCTTTGGACCCGGGGATTCACCGACCTCCAGGGCGAGGTCGAAGGGAAGGTCTGGTGGTAGAGGACCCGAAACCGTTCCCGAACACGAGAGCGTTCGGCTGGCTTGTGGACATCGAGGTCGGCGTGATTAGCGAAGGCCTGGGGCCGGGACGCGAGCTCGTGGAATGCCTGCGCCGCGAGGGCGTGCGTTTCGCGCGCGCTGAAGACTTGGCGGCCCCCGACGTGCTCCTGCTCGACTTGGTCGACGCCGACCGTCGGCGCGCGGAGACGATCGGGCTAGGCGTGGGGAACGCTCCCAGCCCGGTGATTGCCGCCGTGTCCGTCGACCACCTGCAAGCCCCCGACCTCAGCCTCAAAGCCGACGACTTCATCGTCGTCCCGTGGCGGGTGGGCGAGCTGGCGCTCCGCATACGGAAGCGCCTCGAATGGGCGACCCCGGCCGACGACCCCGGCGTGATTCGAGTCGAGGACCTGGTCATCGACTCGAACCGCTACGACGTGTTCCTCGCGGGCAAGCCCGTGCTCCTGACGTTCAAAGAGTACGAGCTCCTGAAGCTCTTAGCGTCGACGCCGGGGCGGGTCTACAGCCGGGAGGCCCTCTTGGAGCAGGTATGGGGCTACCAGTACTTCGGCGGCACCCGGACGGTGGACGTCCATATACGGCGCCTCCGCAGCAAGATCGAGGACGCCACGCACACCTTTATCGACACGGTCTGGAACGTCGGGTACCGCTTCCGGGGATAGCCTTCCGGCCCCGCCTAGGGCGTTGGGACGCGACCGGGAGAACGTGGCGGAGGGCGAATGCAGCGAGCCGCGGCCATCGGCGTCGCCGAGAACGGCAACACGGCGGTGCTCGTCACTGTCGCGCCCGGCGGCGAGCTCTTCGATCGCCGGCGCATCGACCTCACGGACCGCGGTATGCCGTCGCACCCGCATCACCACGAAGGGTCGTGGGCGGTGGGCCGCTACCTCAACACGCCGGGCGCGCGGGAGCTTTCGCTTGCGGAAGCCGTGGCGCCCGTCGAGCGCGTACGAGTGAGCGCTGCGCGGGGCGCACGCGAGGGCCTCGAGGCGCTGGCCGGGGCAGTGCCCGCGCCGATTGCGACCATCGCGATTCGCGTGTGCCCCAAGCTTCCGCCGACGACCGAGGAGCGGATCATCGACAACCGAGCGCAGACCTTCGCCGACTCTGTCATGTATCGCGAGGCGCTCGCAACCGCAGCCGAGGAGCGCGGCTGGTCCGTGTATTGGTACGACCGCGAGGGCGTATTTCGCGACGCGGCAGCGGCTGTCGGCCGCGAGGACGTTGACGCTCTCCTACACGCGATGGGCCGATCGATCGGGCCGCCCTGGCAGGCCAAACACAAGCTTGCGGCGGCTGCGGCGTTTGCGGCCACAGGGCGCCCCGCGCCGGGGCCGACCGCCGAATAGCCGCAGTTGCAGCGGACGGCGTTGCTCGATCCTCCTTGCGCGCCTAGAATGGCGGGGACGAGGAGGATCCGATGCCACTCTACGAGTACGCCTGCGACGCCTGCGAGACGCAGTTCGAGCGTCTTCAGCCGATGACCGCTAGCCGCGAGGCCGATTGTCTCGAATGCGGCCGCGACGCGCATCGCATCCTTTCGCTCTTCGCGGCGCCGGTGTCCGTCGGCGTCGGCGCGGGTCCCTCTCCCACCGGCCCGCTCAACAACGCCTGTTGCGGCGGCGCCTGCGGCTGTGGGTAGTCGCGCCCGGCGGATCAGCGTGAAGAGCCCCTCTGACGGGGCTCTTTTCCGTTAGGCAGGGGTATCGGGCCACGACTCTTGCAGGCAGGCCCTCGCGCGCTCGACGTCCGCGTCGAGGACCCAGAGCGTGTGGGGAATGAACGAGTCGTGCCCCCAAATGCCGTACCCCCCGCGCTCCGGGTTGACGGAGGACTCGATGCCTTCGTCCCGGAGGATATCCGCGCACAGTCGCGCGATCATCTCGTTGGCATAGACCTCTAGGCGAACGAGTCCCATCCCCCTACTCACCCGGCGCGGGCGGCTGAGATGGCGGCCTGCGAAGGAGGATCGGGACGGCGAACCCGATGGTCCAGAGGACGGCGGCCTCGATGAGCGCGAGCACGCCGATGATGAGCGTCATCTCCTGCCAAAAGCCCAAGGGGAACACACGCACGAGGTACTCGGTCCGTGGGTCGAAGGTCCAGTTCCCTTCGGGAAAGCCGAGGTAGTGGAAGGCGGTGAACAGCGCGTTGAAGGCGACCACGCTCAGCAGCCCTATGAGAAGTACGAACGCCGCAGTGACGACGGCGCCGCGCCGCATCCACATCGCGATGGTCGGGTAGACTCCGCCCCGGAATCGCCAAGCGGCGGCGGCGGCGAAGACCGCCAGGAGCAGGGCGGCCGCTGTTTGGGCGCGGTACGTTCTGAGGAAGAGCGTCTTCACGTCGGCCATGTGGGAGGTCTCGTTGTCGTTGAATAGCTCCCGCTCGACGCCGTTGACGGAGGCTGTCACCCGCAGCGGCTCTTCGTCGCTGTTGAAGTACTCCTGGATCTGCCGCCCGACGTCGGACAAGCCCTCGGCGGAGATGCCGGTACGGGCCGTCACCGAGTGGCGCTCGAACAGCGCCTCGTACAGGGGCAGGCTATTGGCTGTGATGCGGACGTTCGTGGTGATGAGCAGGAGGGCCAACGCGATAGGCGCAATCCACCCCACCACCCGCCATCGATTGTTTGCAAGCCAAGCCACGCCGCTATCGTATCAGCCGGACGTAGGCGCCCGAGACCTCGTGGGCTGTATCCTGGCGTCTGGTAAGTAATCTCTCATGTGGGTCTATCGGTCCACACGACAACCAACGAAGATGGCGAGCGAAGATGGGCGAGCGAGGCGCGCCCCCCTCTCTAACTCTCCCCCGCAGACGGTGGAGAGGACTTTCGAAGCAATGACGGGAGAGGGTCGTCCCCGAGGAGTGATGAGGTGTCGACTAGTTTCGATGAGCTGTTGGAAACGATGCGGCAGCTGCGGGATCCGGTTTCCGGCTGCCCGTGGGACGTGGAGCAGACTCACGCGTCCCTGCGCGACTCGCTCTTGGAGGAGGCCTACGAGTTGCTGGACGCGCTGGTCTCCGACCGCCCCGCCGACCGCGTCGAGGAATTGGGCGATCTGCTGCTGCACGTCATCTTCCACGCGCAGATCGGGACCGACGAGGGCACATTCACGATTCAGGACGTGATCACCCAGCTCAACGCCAAGCTCGTGCGCCGGCATCCCCACGTGTTCGCCGACGCGACGGCCCGCACGCCGACGGAGGTGAAGGGCCAGTGGGAGCAGGTGAAGGCGGCGGAGCGCGAGAGCAAGGGCGAAGGCGCGACATCCATGCTTGCGGGCGTATCGAAGTCGATGCCCGCACTCGGCTATGCCGAGGCCGTCTTGGGACGGGCGCGCCAGGCAGGATTCGATTGGGACGACCCGGAGATGAGCTTCGAGAAGGTCGCCGAGGAGATCGATGAGCTGCGCGCGGCGGATTCGCCCCAGAGGCGAGAGGAGGAGTTTGGCGACCTGCTCTTCGCGCTGGTCGGCGCGGCCCACCGGCTCAACATCGACGCGGAGCAGGCCCTGCGTGGGGCGAACAAACGCTTCTACTCGCGGTTCGGGAGCGTCGAGAGGGCGGTGAAGGACGAAGGCTCCACCCTCGCAGACATGTCGACAGCCCGTAAGCTAGAGTTATGGGAGCGGGCTAAGCTCGCGGAGTAGCCTAGCAAACCAAATCGCCGCCTGGCTCGTTTATCTAAGTGTGCCCGTCGTCGTCCGCCGGTTGGCTTCGAGTCCTCTCTCCTCTGCGGGAGAGAGGTAGAGAGGGGGTTGGCGGGCGATGGGGTATTGACACGAAAACGGGCTGGCGGCTTATTCTTAATTAGCAGTCGAGGCGTGTGACTGCTAAGTCTGGCCCATGCAACCAATGGGGACGACAGTCCCCCAGATTATTCGGAGGAAGGTAGGCAATATGCGAATCGGCCGTTTCGCCTTGGTATTGCTGAGCGTGGCCCTGGCCGTCGTCGGTCAGAGCGCCATTGCGCTGGCGCAGGATGCGAGCGACGTGCGGATGGACTCCGCCGTCCGGTCGCTGGAGATGGGCCCTCGAGAGGTCCGGACGGACCTGACCGTGGACTTGTACAACACCACCGCGGAGCGCCGACAGGTGAAGCTGACGTTGGAAAATCTGCCTGAGGGATGGGATATTGGAGTCTGGGACCGGTTCTTCGACTTCAAGGTCGGTGAAATCATCGTCGAGCCTCAGCGAGAGGACAGCTTCGCGCCGGATCAGACCCTTCGGCTTCGCGTCGACCTTCCCGATGAGCGGCCCGAGCCGGGCGACTACTCTCTCGGTCTGCGCGTGACCTCTCCGGACGGACGGGTCGAGTACGATAGCGCCGTGTTCACGATTACGGTGCCGGAGCCTCCCGCGAGCTCGGACACCGGCGTCATGATCACCACCACGTTCCCCGTGCTGCAGGGACCGGCGACGACCACCTTCGAATTCGAGATTGTTATCGACAACGACACTGGCGGTGACTCTTCGTTCAGCCTTACTTCCGAGGCTTTCCGCTACGAGGACTTGACGACAGACGCGAACGCCCAAGCTCTGGCGGGCTGGGACGTCACCTACACGCCCTCCTTCGGAGAGGAGCGCTTGATATCCAGCATCAGTGTAGGCGACGCGCTGTCCGAGCGCGTCGACGTGCGGGTGAGGCCGCCGCGCAACACCGACGCAGGCGACTATGTCATCCCCGTCACCGTCGAGGACGAGGCCGGCTTCAAGGCGACAACGTTCCTTCAGATCAACCTCCGCGGTCGTGGCGATATCATCACCACCACCGACACCGGCCGGCTGAACATCGAAGCCACGGCGGGCGAGTCGGTTTCGGCCAAGCTCCGCATCACCAACATCGGCACCGCCGAGCTCATGGATATCTCGCTTGTCGCCGACGCCCCCCAGGGCTGGGAGGTGACCTTTGAGCCGTCCTCGGTCGCGTCGCTGCCCGCCGCCAACCTCATCGATATGCCTTTCACTGTCGTGCCGGCAGGGGACGCAATCCCCGGCGACTACCTGGTGACCCTGCGCTCGGTTCATCCCGACACCGCGGACGCGCTGGAGCTACGGGTGACCGTCTCCCAGTCCACAATCTGGGGCTGGCTGGGGATCGTCCTCGTCGTGCTCGTAATCGGCGGTCTGGGCGGTCTCTTCTGGAGGCTTGGCCGGCGATGAGTGAAACGCTGATCGAGGCCCGCGGCCTCACCAAGGCCTACGGAGACTTCCACGCGGTTGACGGGATCGACTTGGCCCTCAACGAGGGCGAGGTCTACGGATTCCTGGGCCCGAACGGCTCCGGCAAGAGCACGACCATCATGATGATGCTCGGCCTCACCGAGCCAACGGCCGGCATGATTCGCGTGTGCGGGCACGACCCGACACGCGACCCCATAGCCGTCAAGCGTCAGGTCGGCTATCTACCGGAGGCCGTCGGGTTCTACGGCGACCTGACGGGCGCCGACAACATGCGCTTCACGGCGGAGCTGAACTCCATACCCCGGCAGCGGGCGGAGACCCGCATCGCCGAGCTGCTCGCGATGGTCGAGCTCGCCGACGCCGCAAACCAGCCCGTCGCCCAGTATTCGCGGGGCATGCGGCAGCGCCTTGGCCTGGCGGACATGCTCCTCAAGGAGCCGCGCGTCGTCATCCTGGACGACCCCACTTTGGGGCTGGACCCGTCCGGCATCCAGTGGCTCCTCGGACTGATCGAGGAGCTCAGCCAGCAGCGCAACATCACCATTTTCCTGTCGTCGCACCAATTGCACGAGGTGCAGAGGGTCTGCCACCGCGTCGGCATCATGTCCCACGGCGAGCTCGTCTTGGAAGGGACAGTCGCCGAGCTCACCGCTCAGACCGAGAGGGGCGGGTTCCGCGTCACCGTAGGCACTGACGGCGGCGGGACCGGCGACGACGCCGCCTTACGCGCGATTCCGGGCGTCGATACGCTGACGCGCACGGGCAGCGAGATCGTCATCGAGAGCGGGCGCGATGTGCGTGCGGAGGTGTCGGCTGTGATCCATGAGCAGGGCGCGCGCCTCCTCGAAATGCGGACGCAGAATAGCTCGCTGGAGGATATCTACTTGCGGTACTTCCAGGAGGTGATGGCGTGAGCGCTCTCTTCTGGAAAGAGATGGCGGACCACTTCGGTAAGCGGCGCTTCACGCTGCTCTTGGGGCTCGTGGGCATCGGCGTCCTATGGGGGGCGTTCGTGGACCTTGAGGCGCTCGCCAGACAGGGGCGGGAGTTCTTCTTCTTGGATGTCTTCACGACGAGGTCAGGGGTGCCCATCTCGCTGCTCTCGTTCCTCAGCTTCTTCGGACCAATCATCGGGATCGCCCTGGGATTCGACGCCATCAATGGGGAGCGGACGCAAGGCACGCTTGCGCGGCTGCTTTCCCAGCCTCTGCACCGTGACGACGTTTACAACGCGAAATTCTTGGCCGGCTTGCTCACGCTCGCCCTGGTGACGGCGAGCATGATGATCGTGGTGGTGGGGCTCACCATGTTCAGAATGGGCATCGCCCCCAGCGGCGAGGAAGTCATTCGGCTCACTGGTCTTGGGTTCGTCGCGATCGCGTACCTGGCGTTCTGGCTGGCTTTGTCGGTCACGACGTCCGTCTTGCTCCGCAACACCGTGACGTCGGCGCTGGCGTCGATAGGCGCTTGGTTTGCGTTGGGGTTCCTCATCACGCTGCTGGGCGGCGTCCTGGCGGACCGCATCGTGCCGGAGATCGCCACGAATGCAGACGCAACCAGGCACGTCAATATCGAGTCTTGGGTGAACCGCGCGTCGCCGTCGGGGCTCTTCTCCGAGGCGACGTCGATCCTGCTGGACCCGGTGGGCGGACGGGCGCTCAACCTCTTCACGGTAGACCAGAGCCGTTTGGCGGACCTGCTCTCCACGCCGGTGTCGGCAAGCCAGAGCCTGCAGCTGGTCTGGCCGCACATCGTTGTGCTGGTCGCCATGGTCGCTCTCCTCGTAGCGGCCTCCTACGTCAAATTCATGCGCGAGGAGATCCGCGCCTAGGGGGCCGGAGAATCAAAGAGCGCGCCGCCCCCTCCGTCGTTTCCCGCCCTGCGCAGGGATGACGATGCGAGAACCCCCTCCCGCCTGCGGGAGGGGTCGCGCGAAGCGCGGGGGAGGAGCCCGTGGGTAGGGTTTGGGAAGTCCTGCTCGTAGCAACGCGTCTCGGACTCACGTCCTTTGGCGGGCCCATTGCTCATATCGGCTACTTCCGCGAGGAGTACGTCGTCCGGCGCGGGTGGCTCGATGAAGAGAGCTTCGGCGAGCTTGTCGCGCTCTGTCAGTTTCTGCCTGGTCCGGCCAGCAGCCAGCTCGGGATAGCCGTCGGCATCAGGCGCGCCGGCATAGCCGGCGGCTTCGCGGCGTGGCTTGGCTTCACGCTTCCGTCCGCCTTCGCCCTGGTCCTGTTCGCATACGGGGTGCATGAGTTCAGTGGACAGGCGGGCGACTGGCTGCACGGCTTGAAAATCGTGGCTGTCGCGGTCGTAGCACTGGCGCTGTGGGGCATGGGAAGGACGCTCGCGCCCGACAGGCCGCGGATTACGATCGCCGTGCTCGCAACAATCGTCGCGCTCGTGACAGCGGGCATCGCGGCGCAGCTGGCCGTGATTGCCGGCGCAGCGGCTCTAGGCCTGGCGTTCTTGCGTCCCCCGGAGCTACGACCGAAAGGCATGGTCGGAAAGCAGGCCGGAGTGCGCGTCGGGGCAGTAGCGCTAGCCGTATTCGTAGTCCTCCTCATCGCCCTGCCGGTGGCAACTCGGCTCACGGACGCCCCGCTTGTCGCCGTGGCCGATAGCTTCTACCGGTCTGGGTCGCTCGTATTCGGCGGGGGTCACGTCGTCCTGCCGCTGCTGGAGGCGGAGGTCGTCCCGCCCGGTTGGGTGACGAAGGACGAATTCATCGCGGGGTACGGCGCGGCCCAAGCTGTGCCTGGCCCGCTGTTTACCTTCTCGTCTTACCTAGGGACGGTGATGGACGTTCTCACGCCCCGATGGCTTGGAGGCCTGCTCGCGCTCGCGGCAGTGTTCGCGCCTTCGTTCTTGCTGGTCATGGGAGTGTTGCCGTTCTGGGAGCGGTTGCGAGATGTCGCGCGAATCAGACAGGGACTGATGGGCGTGAACGCGGCGGTGGTGGGGCTGCTGCTCGCTGCGCTCTACGATCCGGTGTGGACCAGCGCAATCGAGACGCCGGAGGACTTCGCCCTGGCGGCGGCCGCGTTCGCGCTGCTGGCGTTCTGGAAATCGCCGCCGTGGCAGGTCGTCTTACTGACGGGGGCCGTGGGCGCGCTCCTCGCGTTGAACTAGAACGGCGCCCCCCCTCCCGTCTGCGGAAGCTGTCGCGCGAAGCGCGGGGGAGGTGTAGGGAAGGTGCCGTCGCCTTGGTAAACTGGCGGCATGGAGATCGAGACGACGCCCGGCGGGTTGGCGGTGGTGCGAGAGCATGTGGAGCAGTGGGAAGCCGAGCGCCTCTCACCCAACGCGAGTCTCAGCGCCCGGTCGAAGGGCCGCCCTACGCCGGAGCCGTTGGACGACCTACGTACCGAGTTCCAGCGGGACCGCGACCGCGTCATCCACACCAATTCGTTCCGCAGACTCAAGCATAAGACGCAGGTGTTCATAGCGCCGGTCGGCGACCACTTCGTTACCCGGCTAACGCATACGTTGGAAGTGACGCAGATCGCGAGGACCATCGCCCGCGCGCTCCGGCTGAACGAGGACCTGGCGGAGGCCGCCGCTCTGGGGCACGACATCGGCCATACGCCCTTCGGACATATCGGCGAGCAGGTGTTGGACCGGTTGCGGCCCGACGGCTTCCGGCACAACGAACAGAGCCTCAGGACCGTCGACAAGCTGGAAAAGGACGGCGCCGGGCTCAACTTGACCCACGAGACGCGGCAAGCCATCCTTCACCACTCCAAGCCTCGCGGCGACTTTCTGTACGCGGCCGAGCTGGACAATCTCACCCTCGAAGCGCAGGTGGTGCGCGTGTCGGACGCGATTGCCTACCTCGCCCACGACATCGGCGACGCGATGAGGGCCGGGGTGCTCGACGAGTCCGACTTGCCCCCCAGCGCGCGCGAAGTCCTCGGCTCGCGCCACTCCCAACGCCTCGATGTCATGGTCAGGGACGTGGTCGCGGCCTCATGGGCGGCCGCAGGCTACGATGCCAACGAGGGGGGTCCGAGGCCAAGGCTGACCATGAGCGAGGAGGTCGCGCGGGTCCTCACCGAGCTGCGGGAGTTTATGTACGACAGGGTGTACGAACCGGCGGGCGCCGGGCCGGAAGGAGAGAACGCGAGGGTCGTCGTCGAGTTCCTCTACGAATACTTCCTTGCGCATCCCGATGAGGTCCCGGAGCGCTACCACGCGCCAGGCGAGCCGGTCGACCGCGCCGCTATCGACTACATCGCCGGGATGACGGACCAGTTCGCTCTGCACACCGCGGAGAGCCTGCGGCCGGGCATCGCCTCGGACGTCTTTGCCGGTCGGGTCTAGCGCGGCATCGCTGCGGGCGCGACCTCTCCCATCGACGTCGTTACCGCTTGCCCGCTGATCACCGTTCGCTCGGCGCCCGGCTTTACGTGAACGATCCCGCCCCGGCGCGACGTCTGATAGCCGACGAGCTCGTCCTTTCCCAGCTTCGCCTGCCAGTAGGGCCCGAGCGCGCAGTGCGCCGAGCCCGTGACCGGATCCTCCGGGATGCCGGAGCGCGGGGCGAAGAACCGCGATACGAAGTCGTAGCGCGAATCGTCCGAGACCGCGGTGACGGCGACACCCCGCGCTTCGACACGCTCCAGCGCCGCGAGATCCGGGCGCAGCTCGCGCACCGCGTCCGAGGAGCGGACCTCCACAACGTAGTCGTTGCCGGCGCGCCCCACGAATACGGGGTCTTCTCCAAGGGCCTCGGCCAAGCCGTGAGGAGCGTTTGCCCTTACGACGGGCCGCGTGGGAAAGTCCATGTCGAGCCAGCTGCCGCGACGCACGACGGTGAGAGTCCCGCTGAGCGTTTGAAAGCACGCTGGGGTCTCGGCGTCCAGCAGCCCTTGCTCCCAAAGCACGTGCGCGCTGGCGAGGGTCGCGTGCCCGCACAGGTCCATCTCCATAATCGGGGTAAACCAGCGCAGCCGAAAGCCCCCGTCCTCGGGGTGCAGGAACGCCGTCTCGCTCACATTCATCTCCGCGGCGACCAGCTGCATCCAATCAGCGTCGATGGGGCCGTCTAGCGGGCAGACGACGGCGGGGTTGCCGGTGAAGGGGCGTGATGCGAAGGCGTCGACGTGGAAGAGGCGGATACTCATGCCCTTCTTTCTATCAGAACGTGGGCGCCCCTTCACTTGCCACCTCACGAGTACGGCGCCCCTAGAATCTGAGTTTTCGCTATGAGCACAGCCGACGACATCAAAGCGCGCCTCGACATCGTTGATGTGGTCTCCGACTACGTCCCCGAGCTGAAGCGTTCAGGCAAGAACTACCACGCTCGCTGTCCCTTCCATCAGGAGCGGACGCCGTCGTTCGTCGTGTTCCCGGACCGTCAGACGTGGCGCTGCTTCGGCGCGTGCGCGGTTGGCGGCGATGTCTTCTCGTTCGTTATGAAGAGCGATGGCGTTGACTTCACCGGAGCGCTCCGGTCGCTGGCCGACCGGGCGGGCGTGAAGCTCGACGAGCGTCGGGCGTCGGAAAGGACCGAGAGTCCGCTGTATGCGGTCAACGACGCGGCGCAACAGTTCTTCAGGGACGCGTTCATCGCCGACCGGGGCGCGCAGGCGCGCGCCTACGCCGAGGGGCGGCATCTCACCGAGGAGGTCATCGTGCGGTTCGGGGTCGGCTACGCCCCGGCCGCCGGAGATGAGCTGCTCCGCAGGCTTACCGCCATCGGCTTCGACCAGACGCTCGTTTTCCGGGCGGGGCTCGCGCTTGGGGGCGACGAGGACGGCGGCCCCGTGCGGGACATGTTCCGCGGTCGCCTGATGTTCCCCCTGCGAGACGTGGACGGTCGGGTAGCGGGCTTCGCGGGCCGCACCCTCGACGGCTCGGACCCCAAGTACATCAATACCCCGCAGACCGCCGTCTTCGATAAGGGGCGCATGCTCTATGCGCTCGACCGCGCCAAGGAGTCAATCAGCACGGAGGGCTTCGCCGTTGTCGTCGAGGGCTACATGGACGTGATCGCGGCCCACGAGCACGGGCTCCGCAACGTGGTCGCGTCGATGGGGACCGCCCTCACAGGGCAGCAGGTCGCTCTGCTGAAGGCGCGCGCGTCGAGGATTGTCCTCGCCCTCGACGCGGACGCGGCGGGGCAGGAGGCGATGCTGCGCAGCCTGCGCTCGTCGTGGGAGCTCGTCGGGAGCTCGGTGGCGGGCCAGCGGCGCACGGACGTGCTCAGGCGGCCCGACGACTTGGGGTCGCTGAGAGTTGCACTGATCACCGGCGGCAAGGACCCCGACGAGCTGATTCGGACGGACGTCAGCCAGTGGCGGCGGCTGATTGCCGAGGCGGTCCCCGCGGTCGAGTTCCTCATCGAGGCCGAGGCGGCGCGGCTCGACTTGACGACAGCGCAAGGCAAGTCCGCTGCGGTGGAGCAGCTGTTGCCCATAATCTTCGCCATTCCGAACTGGGCCGACATGGAGCGTTACTTCCAGCGGCTGGCGGATGTGATCGGCGTTCCCGTCGGCTCGCTCGAGGCGGCCGTGGGACGAATGCGCGGGGAGTTCGCCGCCAGACGACAAGCCGCAAGGCCTCGCTCGCGGGAGGAGCAAGTCGAATCGGTCTTCAAGGTCGCGGAGACCGATCCGCTCGAGGAGCGGGTGCTCGCGCTCCTCGCTCAGCATCCGGAGCATTGGGAGCAGGCGCCCGCGGTGGAGGGGCAGCATTTCGTTCGTCCGGAGAACCGGGCCGTATTGAGCGCCATCCAATCTACTGCTACAATAGAGGATGCGCTTGCGCAGCTAGACGGCCCACTCGCCGACCGATTGGTCAGGCTTTCGCAGGAGGCGTTACCTCCGGCCGACAAGAAGCAGCGCGCGGCGGAATGGCAGGCCTGCTTACGGAGGTTGGAAGAAAGACACCTCCGAGAGTTGAAGGCCCAAGAGGGAGCGGCGTTCGCAGAGGACGCAGCTAAGGACGCTCCGATTGACCCCGAGTACCTAGAGGCCGTCAGCCGCCAAGCGTTGGAGACCAACCAGCGGCTGCGAGACCTATTTGTCGGCGGTTCGAGCTAGTTTGCCCGCAGCTCTGGAGCCGCCCCAGGAGACGAGGACTAACCTTGGCGACCAAGCAAGCAACCAAGCCCACGAAAGCATCGTCCGAGCCGGAGGCGAAGGCCGCAACCGAGACCGTAACCGAAAAGTCCGCTACGAAGACCGCCGCTAAGTCGGCGGTGAAGCCTTCCGTCGCCTCAAAGCAAGCGTCGAAGGCTGAGACGAACAAGCCCGCCGCTAAAGCCCCGACAAAAGCGGGACCGAAGACCCCTGCCCCCAAAGCGGAGTCCGAGGCCGTGGAGTTGGAGCCGTCCAAGGCCGAGGAGTCCGCTGTAGAGCCTACGGCCGACGCTTCCGCTCCAGTGACCCAGGAAGACGTCAAGGACGCTGCGGTGGCCGTAGCTGACCCGCCGCTCGCAGTCCCTGAGCCTCCTGTGGACGCAGCCGCCGTTCCCAACGGCGTCGCTGTCGCCGCGACAGTGCTGGCCGATGCCCTCGCGGTTGTCGCCGCGATTCCTGACGAGGCGCAAGAGCCTGCCCCGGCGGATATCAAGGCCACGGAGAACGAGGCGAAGGAGGCCGAGGAGGAAGCGCAGCAGGAGGACATGGAGGGGGCCGAGCTCATCGACGACCCGGTCCGCATGTACCTCCGCGAGATTGGCCGCGTGACGCTGCTCACGGCAGCGGACGAGCGCCGGCTTGCGCTCCAGCTCGCCTCTTACAAGCACATCGACAAGGGTGAGAAAGAGCTCCTCGAGCAGACGGGCCGCCCGGCGCGGGCGGCGGACGTCGCCAAGCTGCTGCTCCAACGCATCCACGGACAGAGCGACCTCATCGAGGCCATCGCTGAGTACCAGGCCATCGAAGAAAAGATGACCATCGGCGAGCTGCTTCGGAGCGCAAAGATGCGCAAGTCCCTGGACGGCGAGAACGACTTCGACATGCTGGAGAAGCTCGGCGAGCGCTACTCCAAGGAGGTGCCCGAGGTGGCCCCCGAGGTGGTCCAGCTTTCGCTGAACAGCCACGTTCTGCCGGAAGACATCCTCAACATCGTGGGCGCCGACGTCGCAATTGCCGAGCTCGACGAGATCGCCCAAGACGCGGACATGGGCCAGCGTATCGAGTCGAACGAGTTTCTGCTGCGGAGGCACTTCAACGAGGTGAAGCAGGAAGGGATACGCGCCCAGCGCCACCTTGCCGAGGCAAACCTCCGGCTGGTCGTGAGCGTCGCCAAGAAGTACATCGGACGCGGCATGTCCCTCTTGGACCTCATCCAGGAGGGGAACATCGGCCTGATTAGGGCCGTCGAGAAGTTCGACTACCGCAAGGGGTACAAGTTCTCCACCTACGCCACCTGGTGGATACGGCAGGCCATCACCCGCGCCATCGCGGACCAGGCCCGCACCATCCGCATCCCCGTTCACATGGTCGAGACCATCAACAAGCTCATGCGCGTAAGCCGCCGCCTCGTGCAGGAGTACGGTCGCGAGCCGACCACTCAGGAAATCTCCGAAGGCATGGAAGTCCCGCCCGAGCGCGTCCGAGAGATACTCAAAGTCTCCCAGGAGCCCGTCTCCCTCGAGACTCCCATCGGCGAAGAGGAGGACTCCCACCTCGGCGATTTCATCGAAGACAGGAGCGCCCCCGCTCCGGCGGAAGCCGCGACCTTCCAGCTCCTGCGCGAGCAGGTCGATGGAGTGCTCGGTACGCTGAGCGAGCGAGAACGCCGCGTTCTGCAGCTCCGGTTCGGTCTCGAGGACGGCCGCAGCCGTACGCTGGAAGAGGTAGGGCGGGACTTCGGCGTAACGCGCGAGCGCATCCGCCAGATCGAGGCCAAGGCGCTACGCAAGCTCCGCCACCCCAGCCGCTCCCGCAAGCTTCGCGACTTCTTGGAGTAAGTCGCCCTCGCGCAGCGCTTCGAAAACCCCTCTCCCGTCCGTAGCGGAGGCGGGAGAGGGGCCGCTTCGGAGAAGGGCTAGGGAGGAGGCGTCGACTCGTCGCTCTCAGGTGGGTCCTCCGGCTCCAAAGGGGGCCGGGGCAGCTCATTCGCTGCCGCTTCCCGGTACTCCTCGAACATCAGCAACTCGACCGCCGCAAACAGCGGCGTGGCCAGGGCCTGCGCCAAAGATGTCGTCACGACGGTCACCAGCACGTTGCCAGCCAATACGCCGAGGCCGCCGACGGCGTAGAGAAGGATGAATGAGAAGACTCCTACGAGGAATTGGATGACGAACGTCCGCCACCAGCGCCCCCCAATGAGCCGCCAGCTGCGGGCCATCGCGGAAGGCACGCTCCGATTCTCCAGGATGATTGCAGGGCCGGTTAGCGAGATCCGCAGGAGCGCGTAAACGGCGACGATGATGAGCAGAGGGCTCGCGAAGGACGTGAAGCTTGCCGATACAGCGACTGCTATAGCAACCAGTCCTATGGCCAGGCCGCTTGCGAAGAACCGTGGGCCGAAGGCGATGAGGCCGCTGAAGGCGGCCCCCGCCGTTAGCCGCTCCCCACGGGATGCTAGGACCACCAGGTAGGCGGTCGGAGCTAAGGCTCCTAGCGTCGCCGCGGCGACGGGCAAGCTCCATAGGAGGGCCATTGCCGCTGATTCAGAGTTCGCGAGCAGGGCGAGGAAGTTAGCGGCGAGAGCTCCCGCCATCGCGGTCGCGATGAAGGGGACGGCGCCGCGGGAGTACAGCGTCAGCGCGGCGGTGAGGAGGGCCGCGATCGGGGTGAACTGCTGTCGTTTGGGTTCGCGAGAGAACATGGGCGCGAACATCGTAGAGGTCTGGCGGTTCCGCCGTCCACAGCCCTACGCTCCGAGATGGCCCTCCTCTGCGAAATGTCATTGCTATACTCCCCCTGCCGTCGCCCGAACCGGCGACCCAGAGGAGGACTGTGCCGGAGATACCTGACCTCGAAGTCATCCGTGAGTTCCTGAACGACCGCATCGTCGGCCAGGAGATTGTGCGCGCCGAGGCCCCGAAGGCTTGGATTGTCCGCTCCTCGGCCGCCGAGAGCTTCGTCGACGACGTGGTGGGCCGCCGTTTCGGGCCCATCATCCGCAAGGGCAAGGACCTGCTCTTTCCTCTCGACCCGGACCGGGTGCTCGTCGCCAACCTCATGCTGACGGGACGCTGGCAGTACACGGAGCCGTCGGCCAAGCCTTCCAAGCGCATGTTCTTCCTCCTCGGCACGCCGGATATGGACCTGCGCTACTCGGACGACAAGTCGATGGGCCGGATCAGCTACCTGCGTCCCGACCAGATCGGCCAGATCCAGCGCCTCCAAGACCAAGGCCCCGACGCGCTCGATGCCCGCGTGACCTTTGAGGACTTCCAAGAGCGCATCAAGCCCTACACCGGCGAGATCAAGGGAGTAATCGCTCGGGGCAAGCTCATCGCGGGCATCGGCAACGCGTACGTGGACGAAATCCTCTGGGAGGCCGGCATTTCGCCCTTCCGCAAGCGTAAGACGCTCTCGGACGAGGAGCTTCGACAGCTGTTCGACGCCATTCCAAAGGTGCTGAACGAAGCGACGGCGGTGGTGCGCGAGCGCATGCCCCCGAAGATCCACGTGAAGGTGCGCGACTTCTTGAAGGTGCATCGCAAGGGCGGCGAGGCGTGCCCGCGCTGCGGCGCTACGATTTCCGAGATCGGCCCTAACCAGAAGGTCACGAGCTGGTGTCGGACCTGCCAGCCGGGCGGGCTGGTGAAGAACTAGCCATGCCTGGCTCCATCCTGGTCCCCGCGCCGGACCCGTTCGATTTCGACCTCACAGTCGGACACCAGACCTACTACCGAGGCAAGGCGGGCTCGGACCTCTTCGCGGATGGCGTGTACTACCGCGCGATGTGGATCGGGACCGAGGCCATCGCCATGGCGGTGCGCCCCACCGCCGCCGGGAAGGCGATCACCGTTTCGCTCCCGAACGGCGGACCTGCCGGTGCGCTCGACACCGCGGCCGTCGAGGCGTCGAGGCTCCTCGGCTTCGATGTCGGCTTGGGCGGCTTCTACGACATCCTCGCGGACGACCCGGTGCTGTCCGGCGCCATAGGCCATCTTCGCGGCCTGCGTCTGACCCGCGCGGAGTCGGTCTATGAGGCAGTGGTCCAGGCCATCGCCGCTCAGCAGATATCGGGCGCGGTCGCCCGTGTCATCCGCGATGGACTGGTGACAACCTACGGCACCGCAATCGAAGTGGACAGCCACGTCGTCCATGCGTTCCCCAAACCGGAGACCATCGTCGAGGTCGGCGTCGACGCGCTCCGAGCGCTCAAGCTCAGCGCCCGCAAGGCTGAGTACATCCTCGGCATCTCGGAGAGGGCAATCGACGGCGAGCTCGACTACGACCTCCTGGACGGCCTGAGCGACGACGAGGTCATCGAGAGGCTCAGCGCGATTCGAGGCGTGGGCCGCTGGACGGTGCAATGGGTGCTCATGCGCGCCCTCGGCAGAGTCGACGTCCTGCCCGCGGGCGACCTTGCCCTCCAGCGGACCATCGGGGACCTGTACTTCGACGGCAGGCGGCTGACGGAGAGCGAGCTCGATGCGTTCGCAGTCGAGCGTTGGAGCCCCTACCGAGGCCTCGCGACCGCTTACCTCTTCGCCCACCTCCGCCAACAGCGCGCCAAGCGTGAGCAAGCCAAACTCTTTACTTAACCCGACGCGGCAGCCGGAAGGGGGCGAGAGTCCTTTGCTGCGGAGGTTAGCTGAAGCGCTGCCAGTCTTCGTCGAGCGCGTTGACGACGTGCACAGGGATGCCTCGGTGTTTCGCGAGAGTGATTGCGTGATGAGTCCCAGGGCTGACGCCGTCCCAGACTGCGTAGAGCTCTTCCACCCTGTCGACGACGGCGGCGTTGCGGTGGTTGTAGCACCGGCCCGTTGGGATGCTAAAAGCCAGGCAGGCCCATGCCCGCGAGGCCTCGTTTCTTCCCGGACGCCATCTGTTTCATGAGCTTCTGCATCTGGCGGAACTGATTCAAGAGCTGGTTGATGTCTGCGGGAGTCGCCCCACTGCCGTTGGCGATGCGTTTGCGCCGACTGCCGTTGATGCGGTCCGGGTGCTGGCGCTCCCACATCGTCATGGACGATATCATTGCCTCGGTGCGCCGGAGACGCTTCTCATCCAGCGCGTCGGCGGGCAGCTTGGACCGCAGACCGCGGGCGCCGGGGAGCATCTCCAGGATGGAAGCCAGCGAGCCCATGTTCTGGATCTGCTGTAGTTGCTTGAGGAAATCGTCGAGATCGAACTGGGCCCGGCGCATCTTGCGTTCGAGCTCGGCGGCTTGCTCCGTTGTGATTTGCTCCTGAGCGCGCTCGACGAGAGTGACGACGTCCCCCATTCCGAGGATGCGTGACGCCATGCGGTCGGGATGGAACGGTTCGAGGGCGTCCGGCTTCTCGCCGGTGCCGGCGAACTTGATGGGCACCCCCGTCACATGGGTCGCGGAGAGCGCCGCTCCACCGCGCGCGTCGCCATCGAGCTTCGTCAGGATGAGGCCTGTGAGGCCGATCCGCGCATTGAACTCGACGGCGGCGTTCACAGCGTCCTGGCCGGTCATCGCGTCTATGACGAGGAGCGTCTCCGCGGGCTGCAACGAGTCCTTCATTCGCTCGAGCTCGTCCATCAGGTCCCCGTCGACGTGGAGCCGGCCGCCGGTGTCGACGATGGCCCACTTCACGCCCATCTCCTTGGCGCGCTTCACGCCGTTCGCCGCCACCTTGGGAGCGTCATCCGGACCGGCTTTCTCTCGGTAGACGGGGATGTCGAGCTGCTTCCCAAGCGATTCGAGCTGGTCCATCGCGGCAGGCCGGCGGAGATCCGCCGCGATGAGCAGCGCACGCTCCTGGCGCTTGCGCATGAAGAGGGCGAGCTTGGCGGCGGCGGTCGTCTTGCCGGAGCCCTGCAACCCGACCAGCATGATGATGCTGGGCGACGCGGGGGCTACGCACAGCTCTCGATCGCCCTCACCGAGCAGGTCCACGAGGCGGTCGTGTACGAGTTTGACCACCTGCTGGCCCGGCGATACGCCCCGCAACAGACCTTCGCCGGTCGTCTGCTCCTTGACCTTCGCGACGAACTCGCGGGCGACCTTGAAGTTGACGTCGGCTTCAAGGAGGGCGAGGCGAATCTCCCGCAGCGCCTGATCGAGGTCCTCTTCGGTGAGCCTGCCCTTGTTCCCGAGCCGGGAGAAGACGCCGGTGAGCTTGTCTGTGAGCGCGTCGAACATATCTATCTAAGCCTACCGCTCCCGCTGGCTCACGGCCAAGGGGGGAGCGCGACCGGCATTGGATCGCCGCCGTGGGGTTGTCCCCACTGCCGTGTGTGGCAGGGCGGCGGCCTAGCCCTACGCTGGCCCCGCTAGGCGGGCGCGGGACGGAAGGCGTTCTGCAGCGTGGGCAGGTCGAAGCCTTCGGGCTGCTCGCCCATGACGTAATCGTAGAGCGCTGCCTTGAATACGCCCTCCAGGGCCTGGACGACGGAGAGGGCGAACCCTACCAATACGATGCCCAGCACGATGCCCGCTAGGGGAACAATCAGAGCTAGGAGCAAGGCGGGGATGACGGCGACAACGAACGCTGCGATGTAGACCAGGAAGAAGCCGAAGGAGGCGGTGAGCTGTCGCCCCCAAGTCTGGCGCACGATGCTAAACGACCGCTTGATGCTGGTGATGGGCCCGTGATTCTCGGAAACCATCACGGGCACCACGAAGAAGGTGAGGAACTCCCATGCGCCGCCGATGAGACTGACAACAAATTGGGGGAAGCGCCGTTCCAGGGCGCGGAGCACGAGGTTCACCGCCGCTGAGATGATGGCCCACAGCACGATGTGGTGGATGTGTCGCATCGCATGGCGTAGACCCGAGCCAATGTCCGGGTCGCCTCCGCGCAGACGCTCTAGGGCAGCGGAGATCAGCGCCGCGTTGAAGAATACGGTGACGACGTAGGCCGCCACGAGGAGGATGCCCCTCGCAATCATCGAGGTCTGGCCCTCCCCTGACGAGGAGGTCAGCACGGCGCCTACCAGCCCGATGGGAATCAGGCCGACGACAGAGAACACGGGGAAGAGAATGAGTTCCCGGTCTTTCATCAGCAAAGGTGTGCTTTATTGAGTTGAACATAAGAGAGTCCTCCAGAGGCGAAGCGTAACTAATCGGAGCATATATTCCCGCGAGCCAAGATGCCTAAAAGCTCTGCCGTCCTTCGAAGGCCTTGGTGAGCGTGAGGTCGTCGGCGTACTCGAGGTCTCCGCCTACCGGCAGGCCCCGGGCGAGCCGGGTGACCTTGGGGCCCAACGGCTGCGCAATCTGGCGGATGTACATTGCCGTCGCCTCGCCCTCCACGGTGGGGTTCGTCGCCACGACGATCTCTTCGATGGGCTCGTCGGCGATGCGCATGAGCATCTCGCGGATGCGCAGGTCTGCTGGGCCTATGTTGTTCATCGGGTCGATGACGCCGTGGAGAACGTGATAGAGCCCTCGGAACACGTTGGTCCGTTCCAATGCCAGAACGTCCAACGGCTCTTGGACGACGCACAGGCGCGTCTGGTCGCGCGACGGGTCCGCGCATACCCCGCACGGGTCGGACTCGGTGATGTTCTGGCAGCGCGAGCAGAAGCCGACCCGGTCCTTCACGGAGCCGATGGCCTCGGCGAGGTCGTGCGCCTCCTGGGCCGGCATCCGGATCAGATAATAGGCGAGCCGCTGGGCCGTCTTTGGTCCGATGCCCGGCAGCTTATGCAGCTGATCGATCAGGCGCGCCACAGGCGGCGCGAGAGAAGGATGCGACGCCTCGGAGAAGCCTTGCGAGCCGTAGGAGGTCAAGGGCGCGCTACATGCCCGGGAGCTTGAGTCCGCCGGTGATCGCGCCGAGCCTTTGCGCCGCGAGTTCCTGGGACTTGGCGAGCGCCTCATTCACCGCGGCGAGCACCATGTCCTGCAGGATATCGACATCCTCTGGGTCAACAGCGTCGGGGTCTATGATGATGGACTCGATGGTCTGCTTGCCGGTCGCGACAACCTTCACGGCCCCGCCTCCCGCAGACGCTTCGACCACCTCCGACTCGAGCTCTTCCTGGGCTTTGGCCAGCCGCGCCTGGAGCTGTTGCGCTTGCTTGAGCATGTTCCTATTCATGGTTCCTATTCCTCTCGCGGTAACCCGGATGTCGCTCCGAACGCGACCGCGAACGTCTGCGTCTCCCCGGCAGCGGTCGGCTGGACGGGCGACGTGGTGGGTTCCGGCGATTGTTGGGCTATGGCCCGCCTGTCATCCGCCTCGACAGGGGCAAGCGCGTCCTCGGCGGGCGTCTGCCTGAGGGGCGGCCCGATGGATGCGGACGTATCCTCCGTCGGCGCTTGCCGGATGGGTGGTTCTGCGGGTTCGGGCGTGTCTTCCGGGGGAGCTTGCTGGATGGGCGGACCTGCGGATTCGGGAGGGTCCTCCGTGGGAGCTTGCCTGGTGGGCGGCGGCGCGTCCTCGCTCTTGGAGACTACCTGACCGCCGAGGTTTACCGCCGCTTGGACGAGATGCCCGGCGGAGCTTTGCCCCTTCTGCCCCGACGCGCTTCCTCCATCGGCGCTGCTCTCAACCCTGATGGTGAAGTGATCCCCAAGCGCTTGCTGTAGGACCTTCTCGACCTCGATTCGGCACGGGGGGTCGTCCAGTTCGGACTGCAAACGTTCACTGTTGGACTGATGCGAGAACGTGACAACCACGGTGTTCCCGTCTATCGACCGGCTCGCCGAACTCCGCAACAACGCGGCCACGTCGAACTTCCGCCGGGGTACGTGGCTCAGAGCCTTGAGAATCGCCGGCCACTGGGCCGCGAGTCTCCGATCGACCGGCGCAGTGGGGTCGAAAGCGGGAATCGGGGCCGGGTCGCTCGGCGCGTTGGTCGGCGGGGCCTGTCGCTGCGGGGGTTGCTGGGGCCGAGGTTGGCTGGGCGCTCCTTGCGGACGGAACGGAGGCGGGCCAGGGGCGGGCCGGCCTTGGGGCATGGCGGCGGGCGCTGGGGCTTGGTTCGCCGGGGCGGGCGCGGCCTGCTCAGGCTCCAGCGCCAACTCAACTGTGGCCAGCTCCAGGGGCAACGGCGACGGCTGATCGAACCGGAGGGAGACCTGGCCGAACAGTCGGAGCGCACGCATGATGTGCTCGATGGACACGCTGGCCGCCGCGAACGAGAGTTGCGACTGCGCTTCCTTTGACAGTTCGAGCGAGTCGGACACGCCGCTCTTCATCAGCAGGGCGGCGCGCAGGAAGTCGACCGTCATCCGGTGGAGCGGCCGCAGGTCCAGTCCTTCGCTTGCAACGGAGTTGATGACTTCGAGGGCCTGGGTGGCGCCGCCGGTGAGCAAGTGCTTCACCAGGGCCAATGCTCGATCCTCGCCGCCCGCGCCCAATAGCTCGCGCACCTGCTCGACGCTCAGGCTCGTCCCGAAGGAGGTGATGAGCTGGTCGAGAAGATTCGTGGCGTCGCGCAGGCTTCCGCCCGCCGTGCGGGCCACGAGGCGGAGCACTTCAGGCGAAGCGTCGATGCCCTCCTCCTGGGCGATAGCCGCGAGCCGCTCGACGATGTCCGCCATAGCGATGCGGTGGAAGTCGAAGCGCTGGCAGCGGGAGATGATGGTCGCCGGTAGGCGGTGCGGCTCCGTCGTGGCCAGGATGAAGACCGTATTCGGCGGGGGCTCTTCCAGCGTTTTCAGAAAGGCGTTGAAGGCGTCGTTGGTCAGCGCGTGGGCCTCGTCGATGATGTAGACCTTGTTTCTGCCGAGTGTCGGTGCGAACCGGACCTTCTCGCGTAGGTCGCGCATCTCGTCGATTCCGCGATTGCTGGCGGCGTCAATCTCAATGAGGTCGACGAAGCTGCCGTTCTCTATGGCGCGGCAGTTGTTGCAAGCGCCGCAGGGGTCGCCGACGCCGGGTGGGCGCATCGTGCAGTTCAAGGACTTGGCGAGGACGCGCGCCGTGCTCGTCTTCCCCGTCCCACGCGGTCCGCACAGCAGGTAAGCGTGCGACGCGCGGTCGTTCGCGATGGCCTGGGTCAGCGTCTGGGTGATGGGGCCTTGCCCCACGATGTCAGCGAATCGCGGGGGGCGCCATTTGCGGTAGAGCACCTCGCCGCTCACGACGCCGCTCCGCCAGGCGCGCGGGCACCTTCTCCCTGTCCCGTGGGGAGAAGGGAAAGCGTGCCCAGAGCCCTGTTCTCCATTGCCTTCATCGCTGCTTCTTCGTCCGGCGCCGCGTGGTCGTAGCCAAGCAGGTGGAGGACGCCGTGCACGATGAGCAGAGCGACCTCTTCCTCAACCGTCACATTGTGCTCGTCCGCTTGCCGAGCAGCCAAGGGGTAGGACAGCACAACCTCCCCAAGGCTGGGGGTCTCGCCGGGCATATCGGGGAACGCCGGGTTGGAATCTACGTCCGGCGCATCCTGGTCGAGGACCTCGCCGTGCTGGCCGAAGGAGAGGACGTCCGTCACTTCGTCGAATCCGCGGAATCGCCGATTGAGGTCGTGCAGGGTCTCGTCGTCAGCCACCACGATGCTCGCGGAGGCGCCGCCGTCGGGGTCGGCAACGGCGAGCGCCGCCGCCGCTGTCCGCCGCACCCAGACCGCCTTCACCGAGCCCCGGAAAGCCGGAAACACTTGGACGTCGATTTGCCGTTTGTTTGGTCTTGGCGCCATGAGCTTGAGCTGTGCGGGGATGGTAGCACAGCAAACCGTCTCTCCCCGGCGAGAGACGGCATGGGGGAGAGGCGGCATGCCGCAGGCGACTCAGGGCAGGCTCCTCGTGTAGGCGCCGGGCTAGCCCGAATTGCCTCCGCTGCCTCGGTCCATCATCTGCTGTAGCTGCGGGGAGGCGACTACGTTGTAATGGACGCGGCGGGACTCCTCGTCGTCGATCGAGCCGATGACAACGTTGGCGCCGAGCTTCTTCATCTCGATGTCCGCCTGCAGCGCCATCTGGACCCGCTGGGCCTGGCCCGCCTTCGCTCCCGGAGGGCGGCTAACCTCGAAGTGGCCCTCAACCTTCGCCTGACGATTGCCGTCCTCATCCACGAAGTCCAGTGTGAGCCGGTGGCGCTCGTTGGTCTTCCCCCAGGGGACGTTTACGGAGACGGCGAGGGCGATGCGCCTGCGGACCGGCAGGGGCGAGGAGACGGTGATGCGGTCGAACCCGCCGCCGAGCAGGTAGAGCTTGCCGCCGTTCACCTCGGCGGCGTCGGCGAGAATCAGCCATTCAATCGCCATCGCCTCTTCAGCGAAGGGGTTGGGAATGTTGGTCATCGCAGGGGCTCCTTGGGGGCTGAGGTGGGAACGAGGAGGAGGGCGCGCTCCGCCTAGGCCATTCAAGATACACGGCCTTTGCCGACGGGGGCCGGAGCCATCGGCCCAGGTGGCGGCGCGTCAGCTTGGTCTGCCTTCTCCGGCGGAGGCGACCTCTAGGGGGCGTCGAGGTCGTCCGGAAGGCCGTAGCCGCTTACCTGCAGCAGCTTGACGTAGTGGTTCCAGGCGAAGTTCTCGGCGCCGGAGACGCGCTCCCGCCAGCCGCCGGCCTGCCGTGGGGCTCTAGGACCATACCGGCCCATGTCCTGGTCGGAGAGCAGCACAGGCTCGCGGCCCGACAGGGCAATCTCCCACATGATGCGCGATAGCCGGTCGAACCGGATGGCTAGGGAAGTGGCCTGCTCCACAGTGGGCGCGTGGACGCTGATGCCGTGGCCCCGCATCAGCACCACGTCCCGGTCGCCCATGTGGGCCAGCATGTCGGCGGCCTGCTGCTTGTCGGTCACCGTGGCGGCCCGCGGATAGACCGGTACGCCCTTTGTGACGATGCTGAGCGAGGAAGGGTCGTATCCGCCGAACACCGGCTTGTACTCAATCTCCGTTACGCCGCAGAGGAGGGCGTACCACGGGTGCGCATGTACGACGGCGCCGGCCTGGGGCTTGGCGCGGTAGATTTCGCCGTGGATGGGGGTCTCGCTGGGAGAGCCGTGCTCGTCGCCGACGTGCGCCCCCTCGCCGTCGAAGTCGGTGCGGCGGATGTTATGCACGCCGGTGAAGGCGATGCCTTCTTCCTTGCCGCCACGGCACCGGATGAACATCTCGTCCGTGCCCGGTATCCGCGCGCTGACGTGTCCGGTGGACTCGTTCACGAGTCCCAGCATTCCGAGGATGCGGCACGAGACCGCCACCTTCCAGCGCAGCTCGTCGTGGGCGCTAGTCACAACTGCTTCCTCCCTTATGCTCTCCGTGCGGGGCGACCAAGCGGTATCGAGGTGGTTTGTCTCTAGGGCTGGGCGCGCTGCCGGCCTACGTCGGGCCGACGAACCTGCCGCCGTCGAACGTCGCTATATCGTCGGCGGCGACCGACCCCTCCGAGCCTACTACCGCGTCGCTGCCCAGGACTTCGACGTATTTGACCGTGGCGGCAAGGCCGCCGTCCTCGACGCCCAGCAGCTCGACGATGTCGCCATAGGATGTTACGAGTCGCGTTCCCTTTTCCAAGCCGTCGATTTTCATCGTTTCCTCAGGAGGCTCGGCCTAGCCGGGCGAGATTTCGGTCACAGGAGTCACGCCGGGCTCGTACTCCGGCGGCAGCGTGAAGCCCTTGCGGGCGGCGCGTTCCAGGAAGACGGAGTTGAACTTGCCCGCCTGCCCGCTGGAGAGCGCCTCCACGCGTTGTCCGTAGCCGTAGACGTCATCAGTGGAGACGGCCTGGTTCGCGCCTTCGTCCTGACCGTCGAACGGAAGCATGACCATCTCGTTCGCCACGGGATCACGGAAGGTGTTCATCGGCTCTCCGCCGTCCTCGACCAGCTTCATCTGTTCGAGGAGCATGCGCCGGTACATGATGACGCCAACGTCGGACTGCCCCAGCTTTTCTAGATAGCGGCGCGTGAGCGGTCCCTGGGAGACCCAAGCGAAGTTGTCCTGACCGCTGTTGTTGTCGAGTTGCCCCCAGATGGGTAGGCCGTCGGCGTCCACTTGAGGAAGGGGCACGCGGTAGTAAGGAATCTCGTCGCCTGCCTGGTCCACCGGTTCGCCCTCGTCAGGGAAGTGCGCGCCATACCAGACGTAGTAGGTGTTGGTGTCGTCCATGGGAACGCGGATCTGGAAGTGATGCCCGCCGGAACCGTGCTCGAGGTTCGGGAAGACTACCGGGTGACCGATGTTCCACGACGGCGATGAGTCCGGGTCCTCGCCATCGAGGAGGCGGTGCTTCAGGATGCCGTGCTCAAAGGCGGTGAATCCGGCTTTCGCGTGGTGGCGGATTTTTGCGCCCTTCCGCCAGTAGGGGCCGGCGTCAGGATTGGCCTCGAACCTTTAGATCCCCCATACGTTGCCCCTATCGCGCAGGATGCCGAGCCGTTCGAGCACGTAGTTCGAGAAGTAGCGGTGCAGGAACTCGCCATGCATGGGGTCCAACGAGTTCTCCATGACCTGGAGCCAGTTGCACGGCACGACCGCCCACCCGATGCTGCGGGTCATTCCCGGCTCGACGAAGGGGTAGTAGCGGGGCAGCAGCGGCCGGGGGTCCGGGCCCATGTAGGCGAAGATTAGTCCGCCCAGCTCTTCGACGGGATAGGCCTTGAGCTTGACCCGGGTGGCGAAGGTCGAGTCCTCCGCCTCGGCGGGGGTCTCGATGCACTGGCCGGTCTCGTCGTAGAGCCAGCCATGGTAGGGGCACCGGAGCCCCTCGTCCTCCGGTATGCCGAACAGCAGGTTGCCCCGGCGGTGGGCGCACGACGCCTCGATCAGGCCAATCGTCCCGCTTCGATTGCGGTAGAGGACGAGGTCCTCGCCGAGGAGCCGCACCGCTTTCGTGGGGTTCTTGACGAGCTCGCCGGCGGCGGCGATCGGGTGCCAGTAGCGCCGCATCAGCTCGCCCATGGGCGTTCCGGGCCCGACTCTGGTGATACGGCCGTTCTGTTCGACGGTAAGCATGATTCCCCCAGACTGGCGCTGGTCTTCCCTTGCTTTGAGGTTCATGGCGAGGAAGCGGCACGCGCCGAAGTAGCCTCGCTATTGCCAAGGCGGCCACGCACGGTGGACCTCGGGCGACGATACCCCAACCGGTTAGGCGTGTCACCTGTCGAGTGGGCCCGCCACGGGGCGCGGGAGGCTTCCCGTCCGGGTGATGGCGTCCGCGTGGCTCAATCCGCAAAAGCCGGACGCGGGCGCGACGGATATCCTAGCTCCGCGTTGACATGGCCGTGAGGCGGTGCTAGGTTTTCGCGCACCCTTAAGATGGCCCCATGAAGTAGGGGGCTGAAGCGCTTGGCCAGAGGGCGGGTTTTCTGGATTGCCGGCCCGCGCAGCTGGAGTTGGCGTTGTTCAGCGGGTCAGTGCGGAGCGGCGCCGAGTCGTCGGGCCGTCGGCGGCATCAGGCCCGAACTACGTTTGGACAGACCGGCGATGAAGGGTGGAGACTGAGGCGCGCGGGGCGCGCGCGCTCCTAGGAGGACACCAACGTGACTACTGTAGGAACACCACCAGCCGAGGCGGGGGGGACCCGTTCAGGCCCACCGCCGGCGATGAGTTTGGAGCACCTCTCTAAGACCTATCCCGGCGGCGCGGTTCCCGCCGTGAACGACCTGAGCATTGACGTTAACGACGGTCAGATCGTGACCTTGCTGGGGCCGAGCGGCTGCGGGAAGAGTACGACTCTCCGGATGGTCGCAGGCCTCGAGAACCCCGATATAGGCACGATCCACTTCGGGGACCGTCCTGTAGTGATCACCTCCAGCGGGCTCCGGGTGCCGCCCGAGAAGCGCGACGTTGGAATGGTGTTCCAGTCCTACGCAATCTGGCCGCACATGACGGTGGAGGAGAACGTCGCCTTTCCGCTGAAGTCGCGACACGTCAACAGGCGCGACATCAAGGAACGGGTATCGCAGGTGCTGGACCTCGTGGGCCTACCCGGTCTGGAGAAGAGGCCTGGGCCTCTGCTCAGTGGCGGCCAGCAGCAGCGCGTCGCTCTGGCGCGGGCATTGGTCACCGAGCCGAGCGTGCTGCTGCTCGACGAGCCTTTCAGCAACCTCGACGCCAAGCTGCGGGAGCAGATGCGCATCGAGGTCAAGCAGATGCAGCGGCGCTTGAATATAGCGGTGCTTTTCGTCACCCACGACCAGATCGAAGCGCTGAGCCTTTCGGACGAGATCGCTTTGATGGACCTTGGCGTCATCCAGCAGCAGGGCGCGCCGCGGCTGCTCTACGAGGAGCCGGCCAACGAGTTCGTCCGCGACTTCGTGGGGAAAACGGTGCTCTTCCGCGGTGAAGTGCGGTCGAGCAATCCCTCCGGCCAGCTGGCGGTGGCGATTGAAGGCGCTCCCGACTGCGTGGTGTTCGGACGAGGCTACGCCCCCGAGGGGTTCCCCGTGGGGAGCTCGGTCTTCATCGGAGTGCGCCCCGAGGACGTGGATATTGTCCCGGCTGACGCGGACACTCCGCCGGCCGGGATGATCGGCGCCACCGTGGACACCGAGCTTTTTATCGGAGAGCGGGTCGAGTACCAAGTCGACGTGGACCAGCAGCACCAGATGTTGGTTTACGGAGAGCGTCACCACCCGATTCAGGAGGGCAGCAGGGTGTGGCTCAGGCTCCGGCCGGAGGGCCACAGCGCTTGGAGCTCGGACTGGTCCCACAGCCACGTCGAGGGCGCATAGTAGGCAGGGGCGCCGGGTGAGGCTTTCTCGCGCCGCGGCCCGGCGGCTCGGGCTGACGGCGGCGCTCGCGCCGTTCTACTACGTTGTCGTGGGCGCGGTCGCCACGCTGCTTGGCCCGAAGGGGTATAGCTCGACCGCGCAGACGATGAGCGAGCTTGCCGAGCCGGGCGCGCCGCGCCCGCATTTCATCGGCGCAGCCTTCATGGGGTACGCCACGCTCGTTCAGGGGCTTGGCCCGCTGCTGCACCGCGAGGCGGGCGGGGGCTGGCGGGGCCGGACGCTCTGGGGACTGGTCGGCGTCTATGGCCTCGGCGGTTTCCTTGCGGGGGTCTTCCGCGAAGGCAGCGGCGAGGAGGTCCTTCCCGGAGTCGACGAGGACGCCGTCCACGGTGTGGCGGGCCGGTGCAGCTTCGCCGCCATCCTCACGCTGTCGGTCCTCACCCCCCTCTTCTTTCGTAAGAAGCCCGGATGGGCGGGCTGGCGACGCTTCTCCTACGCGATGTTTGCCGCGACGAGCGCCTTCGCCATTCCTTTCCAGGCCGACGCTTGGAAGGGGAAGCGCGGTCTGCTGCAGCGCGGCTTCTTCGCGACGACGATGGCGTGGGTGCTCGCGACCGCGCTCAAGCTCCGGCGTTCTTCCTAGCCCCTCCCCGCAGGCAGTCCCCTCTCCCGAACCCTCCCCCGCAGACGAGACCTTTGCGCAACTTCAAACTGGTTCGTGGTGAGCCTGTCGAACCATGGACAGCTTTGAATACGGGGGAGCGCAAAGGGGCGACGCCCCTCTGCCGGGGGCGTGGGGGTGTCCCTCACAGCATGACGGGCGGGTGGGTGGGAAGAGTTACGCTCGCCAGATAATAGGGTTACGCAAGGGTCTCGCAGACGGAAGAGGGACGAGGCAGACCTTGCCCGCAGAGGAGCCCAGGCGGGAACCCTCTGCGGGCGGAAGGGAAAGCTCCTTAGCGGGGCGGGGCCTTGGGGGCGTTGCCCGTGCCGAAGCGCTCGATCTCCTCGTCGTTGCCGTCCCAGGCGGCGATGGCGTCGACGGCGTCGCGCTCCTCTGGCGTGAGGACCCAGTCGCAAGTGCTGGCGTTGCCCTCTACTTGCTCCTCGTTCATCGCGCCGGCGATGACGGAGCTGACGGACGGGTGGGCGAGCAGCCACGCGAACGCCAGGTCGAGGACGGAGTGGCCATGCTCGTTGGCGAAGGCGTCGAGCTGGGAGAGGATGGCGCGCGCCCGCTCGTCGCCCTGGAGCTGGCCGACCATCCGGCGCGCGCTGCTCGGGACCGCCGCTTCGGCGGAGTACTTGCCGGTGAGCCAGCCGCCCGCGAGGGGGAAGTAGGGGAGGAAGCCGATGTTGTGCTCCGTGCAGAAGGGGAGCAGCTCGAGCTCCACGTGGCGGCGCATGAGGCTGTAGTAGTTCTGGGAGGAGACGAAGGGTGCCCATCCCTTGTCCAGAGCGGCGCGGTCCGCGTCGGCGTGGCGCCAGCTGGCGTAGTTGCACTCGCCGATGTAGCGCACCTTGCCCTCGGTGACGAGGTCGTTCAGCGGCTCCAAGTACTCCTCGTGCGGCACGCCGTAGGGGATGAAGTGGATCTGGTAGAGGTCGATGACGTCCGTCTGGAGCTTGGTCAAGCTCTCCTCGACGTTCTGGTTGATGCGCTCGCGCGGGTCCCCGCCGTCGAGGTTATTGAGGTTGAACTTGGTGGCGATGATGGCCTGATCGCGCTTGCCCTTGAGGGCCGCGCCGATGTGGACCTCGCTCTCGCCGTTGCCGTAGATGTTGGCGGTGTCGATGAAGTTGATGCCCACGTCGAGACACTTGTCGATCACGCGCTGGCTGTGCGCGTGTTCGGAGATGCGGCTGGGGTTGCCGAAATTGTTGGTTCCGAGGCCGATGACCGAGACCTCGAGGTCGCTGGCGCCTAGCTTGCGGTACTGCATGGGTCCTCCATGGACGTGATATGTAGCGGATGTTCCGAGCCACGCTCTCGTGAATCAGCGTGCGTTACGAGCGGGGCATGGCTGGGGGTAGACAAAACGGTCTCATTTGGTCTCATTTGGTAGCATTTTACTCGTAAGCAGCCGGAGCGACGGCGGGCGGCGGACGGCTTACAGGCCAGCCCATGGTAGAGGTCGCAGGGGCGATGGGGCAAGGGGCAGGTGTCGTGGGCCTCTCGCCCGTCTGCGGGACCTTTGCGTAACCCCTCCCGTCATTCCCGCCTCCTCCGTCATTCCCGCGAACGCGGGAACCCAGGAAACCCCCTCCCGCCGCCGTCGCCCACGCCCCCCTTCCGTCATTCCCGCGCAGGCGGGAACCTCGCAGCGGCGCCGAGGACGGCGGTCTGCGAGTCCTCGAAGATGATGTTGTCGCGGGGGTAGCCGCGGTCGAGCTTGCGCTGGATTTCGGCGTCGAGGTCGTCGGTGTCTTTCGCTTCCCAGTAGCGGCGCGCCATACGGAGCGCGTCCTTCACCGTGCCGTCGGGCCTGACGCCTGAGGGCAAGGCGAGTTCCGGCACGAGCACAACGCGCTCCCTGTGCTCGCGGCAGTAGGCGGTGAGGCAGCTCTCGAAGGCCCGGCGGATGCTCTGCTCGTTGGTGGAGCCGCCGAACTCGATGAGCCGCCGCAGCTCCTCGTAGTAGTGCTCGATGTGGGGGTGGTCGGGCATGGGGGGCGATTATAGCAAGCCGCTCCCTTGGCCCACTCTCCCCCGCGCTTTGCTGCGCTCGCGCGTCCCCTCCCTGCGCTGTGCGTCTGCCGACCAACCAAACCCAGCCGCACAGCGACACTTGCCCATTGCCCAATCCCCCTGCGCCCCCTACGATGAAGTGTTCGTCATACCTCGATTGGAGGACCCAACCATAGGCGCGGGACTTCTCCCTTCCTCCCCCGTCTGCGGGGGAGGATCGAGGAGGGGGGCATGCATCTACAAAATCATCTGAGCGCTCAACTTCTTCCCCGGACCCGCGAAGCAGGCCACGGCCATGAAAACGCCCCCCGAAAACATGATCGCTCCCTGTTTTTCGGTAGGGTTTTTACTCGTAACCAAAAGTACGATTGATCACCTTTTCACCCAATGGTGGACGGGTGCGGAGGGTTCGGCCTGTGCAGGGGGGATGCCACTCTTCCTGATAGCATCCGGGACGAGACGGGGAACTTTAGGGGGAGGCGAGGATGCGTATCGGGTTCGTGGGGCTGGGGATGATGGGGAAGCCTATCGCCGTCAATCTGGTGAAAGCCGGGCACGACGTGACGGTGGTGAACCGCAGTCAGGGCAAGGTGCAGGAGCTGGCGGCGATGGGCGCGCGGGCCGGGGCGAATCCCGCCGACGCCGCGCGGGATGCGGAGGTCGTCGGCCTCTGCCTCGTCGAGGACGAGACCATTGAGCGGGTGCTCTGCGGCGAGGACGGCGTGCTGGAGACGGCGCGGCCGGGCACCATCGTTCTCGACCATTCGACCGTCCACCCCGAGTTCGCGAAGCGCATGGAAAGGGCCTGCGCCGAGCGGGGCGTGGTCTACCTCGACGCGCCGGTCTCCGGCTCCGGGCAGGTGGCGTGGGACGGCAAGCTCACGGTGATGGCGGGCGGCGACGCCACGGTGTTCGAGCAGCTCAGGCCTCTCCTCGACGACATTTCCGCGAATGCGCTGCTGCTGGGACCGGTCGGTGCCGGCAACATGGCCAAGCTCATCAACAACATGGTGAAGGACATCAACCTCATCGCGGTGCTGGAAGCGTTCGTGCTCGCCGCCAAGCTGGGGATGGACTGCGAAGCCTTGTTCGAGGCGCTGCGCCGGGCCTCGGCGACAAGCCGTCAGCTCGAGCGCATCGTGCCGAAGGTGCTGGACCGCAGCTTCGAGAAGACGACCTACGTGTCGACGAACGTCAAGGACCAGGCGTACACCGGCTGGCTGATAGAGCAGGCGGGGATGGAGCTTCCGCTGCGCAACGCCGCGCGCGACCACTGGCTGACGGCGGTTGAGCAGGGCCTGGGGGACGCGGACTCGAGCGAGTCCATCAAGGTGCTGGAGCGCGAGGCTGGCGTCGAGGTCACCGGCGCCGGCAAGTCGGCGGCCCCATTAGCTGCCGCGCAGCAGCAGGGGGCCGGAACTGCAGGGCTCAAGCTCGCGTTCATCGGGCTTGGAATGATGGGGCGGCCCATCGCCGAAAACATCGTGAAGGCCGGGTTCGACGTGACGGTCGTGAACCGGAGCCAGGGCAAGGTGCAGGAGCTCGCCGCAATGGGCGCGAGAGCAGGCGCGAGTCCCGCCGACGCAGCCGCGGACGCCGATATCGTCGTGCTGTGTCTGTCGGGCGAGCAGACGATAGACCAGGTCATGCGGGGGGACGACGGCGTGCTGTCCGCCGCCAAGCCGGGCGCGATCGTGCTGGACCACAGCACCGTCCACCCGGACTTCGCCCGCGAGCTGGCGGAGTCGTGCGCGGCCGAAGGAGTGACATACCTCGACGCGCCGGTCTCCGGCACGGGCCAGGTGGCGTGGGACGGCAAGCTGACGGTGATGGTGGGAGGCGACGCGGAGGCGTTCGCCAGGGTGCAGCCGGAGCTCGACGCCGTGAGCGCGCAGGCCTTGCTCATGGGCCCGGTAGGCAGCGGCAACCTCGCCAAGCTGATGAACAACATGACGGCGGACGCCTACCAGATCGCCATCATGGAGGCGTTCGTGCTCGGCGCGAAGCTGGGGATGGACGTGGGTGCGCTGTTCGAGGTGATGCGGACGGCCTCCGCCTCCACCCGCCAGATCGGGCGCATCGGCCCGAAGATTCTCGACCGCGAGTTCATCCAGACATCGAAGCTGTCGGGGCATGTGCGCGGGCAGGAGATCATGGGGATGCTGGCCAAGCAGGCCGGGGTCCGCCTCCCGCTGCGTGAGGTCGTCGAAGACGTCTGGCGCCGCGCGGAAGCCGCCGGCCTAGGCCCCGGCGACCCGACCAAGGCGGTTACGCTCTACGAGCAAGCAGCAGGAGTCGAGGCGCGGCGTTAGGGGGTAAAGGGCGACGCGGTTCCGCTCAGCGGACAGCGCTCCCAAGTAGGCCCCTCAGAAGCGCGACGTCATGCTCATCCTTGGGACGAAGGGGTGTGCCCGTCGCTTCGGCGAAGTACGCCTCTTTCGAAAGCATCTGTTCGAGCGCGCTTATGGCCGGGAGCCGGACGCCCTCCAAAGAGCCTTCGTGCTCAAAGGCGTCCTCGGCCCACGGGGAACACGCGAATACATCAGGCGTAACGATATCGCCATGCTCGTCCCGCTCGATGTAGACCATGCTGAGCAGCCCGGCGTCGGTGTCGAAGTCGGCCCGGAACGTGGCGTCGTCGCCGGACCGCTCTCGGTAGCCAAGAGGGCTGAACAGCTCACGGATGCGCTCGATATCTTGCCGCCAAATGACGAAATCGATGTCGCCATGGGGTCGGGTGACATCGCCGACGAGGAAGTCCACGCCCCAGCCGCCGAACAGCCAGTGGCCGATACGCGCCTCGCTCAAAAGGTCGTGCACTCTCTTGATAACGGCGAACTGCTCTGTCGCGACGGCATCCATGACACGCATTATACGAGACCTTTTGCATAACCTCTTCCCCCGTCTACAGACGGGGGAGGACTGAGAAGGGGGCAGGCGTGACACCAGCCCGTAGACGCCGCTGGTAACCTTGGGCTGTGGCTATCGAGACCTTTCACCCCATAGTCAGGACGTGGTTCGAGCGGCGGTTCGGGACGCCGACTGACGCACAGGCGCAGGGCTGGCCCGCTATCGCCTCCGGCAAGCACACGCTCATCGCCGCGCCCACTGGGTCCGGCAAAACGCTCGCCGCCTTTCTGATCAGCCTCGATATGCTCGTGAAGCAGGCGCTGGGCGACGGCCCCCTTCCGGCCTCCCCCGCCGATGGGAGAGGGGGTTCTCGGAGCGACGGGGAAGGCGGTTTGCCCGACGCGGTGCAGGTCGTCTACGTCTCGCCGCTGAAGGCCCTGGCGAACGACATCCAGCGAAACGTCGTGGAGCCGCTGGAGCAGATCAGGGCGGTGGCGGAGGAGATGGGCGCGCCGCTCCCGGAGATACGCATCGCGGTGCGCACGGGAGACACGCCGCAGAAGGAGCGGACGCTCCACGCGCGCCGGCCCCCGCACGTGCTCATCACGACTCCCGAGTCGCTGTTCATCCTGCTGACGTCCGAGCGGGGCAGGCAGGCGCTCAAGAGCGTGAAGACGCTCATCCTCGACGAGTTGCACGCCGTCGCGCCGAACAAGCGCGGCTCGCACCTGTCGCTGTCGGTCGAACGGTTGTGCCGTCTCGCCGAGCAGCCGGTGACGCGAATCGGGCTTTCGGCGACGCAGAAGCCCATCGAGGAGGTCGGACGGTTCCTGACCGGCGCGCCGTCTTCCGCATCGTCAGACGACCCCGGCTGCGTCATCGTGAACACGGGTCACCGGCGGGCGATGGACCTGGCCATCGAAATGCCGCGAGGCTTCGAGCTTGGGCCCATCGCCAGCCATGAGCAATGGGCGCAGGCGCTCGACCAGATCGTCGAGCTGGCGAACGAGCACCGCACGACGCTCGTGTTCGTGAACACGCGCCGCTTGGTCGAGCGCGTCGCGCATCTCCTCTCGGACCGCCTCGGCGAGGAGAACGTCGTCGCGCATCACGGGTCGCTTTCCAAAGAGACGCGGTTCGACGCCGAGCAGCGCCTGAAGGAGGGCAAGGTCAAGGTCTGCGTGGCTACGGCGTCGCTGGAGCTGGGCATCGATATCGGGGACGTCGAGCTCGTCTGCCAGATAGCGTCGCCGCGCAACATCGGCATCGCGCTCCAACGGGTGGGGCGCTCCGGCCACTTTCTCGGCGGCATACCGAAGGGGCGCTTCTTCCCGCTGACCCGCGACGAGCTGGTCGAGACGGCGGCCCTGTTCCGCTCGATCAAGAGCGGCAAGCTCGACGCGCTGAGCATCCCGCCGTGGCCGCTTGACGTGCTCGCCCAGCAGATCATCGCCTCGTGCGTCGCCGAGGAGTGGGGTGAGGACGACCTCTACGGCATGCTCACGAGCGCCTACCCCTACCACGAGCTGCCCCGCGAGCGTTACGACGCCGTCATCGAGATGCTGTCGGACGGCGTGGCGAGCCGTTGGGGGCGGAGCGGCGCCTACCTGCACCGCGACGGCGTGAAGCATCGGGTGAAGGCCCGCCGGGGCGCCCGCATCGCCGCGGTCACGAACGGCGGCGCGATACCCGACACCGCCGACTACCTGGTCATCGCCGAGCCGGAAGGCACGATGGTCGGGACGGTCAACGAGGACTTCGCCATCGAGAGCATGGCGGGCGACATCTTCCTGCTCGGCAATACGCCGTGGAAGATACGCCGCATCGAGTCGGGCTCGGTCCGCGTCGAGGAGGCGCAGGGCCAGTCGCCGACTATCCCCTTCTGGCTGGGCGAGGCGCCGGGGCGGACCGTCGAGCTGTCCGGCGAGGTGTCGGCGCTCCGCCGCGGGGTCGACGAGCGCCTGCACGCCCGCGAGACGGCCGTCGCCCTCGTGATGGAGGCAGGCGTCTCCGAGGAAGCGGCGGAGCAGATCGTCGCCTACGTCGAGGAGGGCAAGCGCGTCCTTGGCATCGTCCCGACCGCCGAGAAGATCGTCGCCGAGCGCTTCTTCGACGAGGCGGGCGGCATGCAGCTCGTCATCCACTCGCCGTGGGGGTCCAAGATCAACCGCGCGTGGGGGCTGGCGCTCCGCAAACGCTTCTGCGCCGGCTTCAATTTCGAGCTTCAGGCCGCCGCAACCGATGAGGGAATCAACATTTCGCTCGGGCCGCAACACTCGTTCCCTGTCGAGGAAGCGTTCCGTTATGTAAAGTCCGCGACGGCCCAGGACGTGCTGCTGCAGGCCGTCCTGCAGTCGCCCATCTTCCCCCTGCGGTGGCGGTGGACGGCGTCGCGCTCCCTGTCGCTGCTGCGGCAGGTGGGCGGCAAGCGCGTGCCGACGCCCATCCAGCGCATACGCTCCGACGATCTGCTGGCGGCGGTGTTCCCCGCTGCAGCCGCCTGCCAGGACAACGCTCCCCCCGGCGCCTACGTCGAGCCGCCCGACCACCCCCTCGTGTTCGAGACGGTCCGCGACTGCCTCACGGAGGCGCTCGACGCCGAGGGCATGACGCGGCTGCTGCGCAAGATAGAAGAGGGGGAGATCGAGGTGTTCGGCAAGGACACGGTCCAGCCGTCCGCCTTCTCCCACCAGATTCTCAACGCGATGCCCTACGCCTTCCTGGACGACGCTCCCCTGGAAGAGCGCCGCGCCCGCGCGGTGACGCTCCGTCGCGCGCTGCCCGAGGACTCGCGGGATCTCGGCGCCCTCAGCCCCGACGCCATCGCCGAGGAGGCGGCCTACGCCTGGCCCGCCATCCGCGACGTCGACGAGATGCACGACGCGCTGTTGTCGCTGGGAGTGCTCGCCGACCGCGACTTCGACGCACATCCCGGCGACGCGGAAGGCTGGCTGGCGTGGTTCAGGGAGCTCGCGGCAGGCGGTCGCGCGTTCACGCTGACCGTCGGCGACCGCTGGGGCTGGTTCGCCGCGGAGCGCGCCGCGGCCGTCCGCGCCGCCTACGGTCTGGACCTCCCCCAACCCCTCCTTGGGGCGGAGGGGAGCGCAGACATTGAGCGGGAGGACGCGGTCGCGGGCATCGTGAGGGCGCGCGCTGAGACATCGGGGCCGTTCACCGTCGCAGGCCTCGCCGACGTGCTGGCGCTCGGTGAAGGGGCGGTGGCGCAGGCGGTCGTCCGGCTGGAGACGGAGGGCGTCGTGCTGCGCGGGCGGTTCAGGCCCGGCGCCGAGGGCGAGGAGTTCTGCGACCGCCGCATCCTGGCGCGCATCCACCGCAGCACTATCGGACGCTTGCGCCGCGAAATCGAGCCCGTGCCGGCGTCGAGCTTCATTCGCTTCTTGCTGGAGTGGCAGCACGCGACGCCTGGCTCGCGGCTGGCGGGCGACGCGGGCCTCATCGAGGTCGTCGAGCAGCTGCAAGGCTTCGAGGCCGCCGCCGCGGCATGGGAAGGCTCGCTGCTCCCCAACCGTCTCACCGACTTCCACGCCTCGACCCTCGACGCGCTCTCTCTGGGCGGCGAGCTGGCGTGGGGCAGGTTCGCGAGGCGCTCCGGCGCGCCTCCGGGCGCCGCGCTCTCGCGCAACGGCCCCGTCACGATGGCCGTCCGCGAGGACGTGTCGTGGCTGCTCGACCCCGCCGACCCCGACACGACCTTCACCGGCGCCGCGGCCGACGTGCTCGACTACCTCGAAACGAACGGCGCGTCGTTCCTGCCGGACATCGTGCGCGGGTCGGGCCGCCTGCCGTCGGAGGTCGACGATGCGCTCTGGCTGCTCGTCGCCGCCGGACGGGTGACGGCCGACGGCTTCGGAGCGCTGCGGGGCCTGATCACGGGCATCGCCAAGCGCGTCCAGCGGAGGTCCCGCTTCGCCCGCCGCGCGCGTGCTCAAACGTCCCTGGGGCGCGCTGGCAGCCGGTGGTCAGTGCTGCGCTCGCCCGCGACCGAGCCCCCCGCGACCGGACCCAAGGAAGAAGTAGACGACGTGCTCGAAGCGCGCGCGGTGCAGCTTCTGCGACGGTACGCCGTCGTGATGCGCGAGCTCCTCGCCCGCGAGCCGATGGCCCCGCCGTGGGGGCGTCTGGCGCGCGTGTACCGCCGCGCCGAGGCGCGAGGAGAGGTGCGCGGCGGACGCTTCATCGCGGGCCTGGTCGGCGAGCAGTTCGCGCTCCCCGAGGCCGTCGACGCGCTCCGAGCGGTCCACCGCCGCGCGCCTGCCGGCGAGATCGTGCGCCTGTCAGCGACCGACCCGCTGAACCTCGTGGGGGTACTCACCCCCGGCCAGCGCATCCCGGCGGTCGTCGGCAACGAGGTCCTCTACCGCGACGGCGTCCCCCTCGCGAGCCCAGCAGCGGAGGCCGCGGCGGGCTAAGGGCGGCGGGCTGGGAGCAGGGATTAAGAGGGCGAGCTTAGGGCGAAGGGCTGGGCAGGAACCCGACGTTGTCGTCTGCTGGACCCGGTTCGAGCGTTACGCTACCCAGTGAAGCGTCCAAGACACACCTACAGCGGTTGAGGATGTCGCGCCCGAGTAGAGAGGGTAGGCCCCTGGCCTGTTATCGCCACGCTAGAGGATCAACCGCCGAGGCTCTTTCGTGATGAATTTGAGGGCCGCCAGGCTCTTGGGAATGCCAAGGTCGGTCAGCGCTGAGAAGACCTCGCTCAACTCAGTTCCAACCGCCGCCACCTTCTCTTCGTACACCGCGACCCAGCAGTCCGGGTGGTGCTCACGCAGCTGTGGACGGATGGACGAAAGGTAGCGACAGTCCCTGCTGAACTGCTCGAACTCAACACGCGCCTGTTCGGGATCGATCTCCCCGAGCACCTCACGGTATGACATCGACTCGGGCGGTCGCGTGCTCATACACCCCTCCTTACCGCCATCACTATGCTACACGACAGTGGCCCGCCCTACTCGCCCACCCACACCCGTAGCAGGACCGTCTCCGCAACAGGAGTGGGCATCAGGGCGCGGCGAGGGAGGTCGCGGGAGGCGAGCGCGGAGGCGATCAGGCGAGCGCTCGCCTCGGGGTCGGCCGAGGCGCCCATACGCACGACGTCGACGCGCGCCGGAGCGGTTCGGCCGCGATGGAGGACGGTCACGGGAGCGCCGGACTCCAGGTTCCGCCACCACTTTCCGTAGACGCTCGTCACCGCCTCGAGCGCTCCGTCGTCCGCACGATGGTAGGCGACAGGCGTCTCGTAGCGCTTGCCGGTGCGCCTGCCCTCGAAGCGCAGGACGACCACGTACCAGCTCATCAGCCCGTGCAGGGGCGAGCGGAGCGATTTGAGAAAGAAGGGGTTGACCTTCGGGAAGACGGCGGGGACGAGGCGGCGCGCCATCCACCGCGAAATCGCCATCCTGAGCGAGCAAGTCTCGACACGCTGCTTCACTCGCCGGAGCATCCGGCTCTCGCGGATAGGGTCGAGCATGGTGCGGAGCGTACTGGGGGCGCGAAGGCGTGTCTATAATCGCGGCGCGATGGACTTACGCCTGAACATGACTGTTGCCGAGGGCTACAAGAGCCTAAGCCAAAGAGCCCGGCGCATATCGGAAGATTGGGCGACGCGAAACCTCTACTGCCTGGCGTGTGCTTCTGACCAACTCGACGCCGCGAAAGCCAATACTCCTGTTTGGGATTACTCGTGCTCAACGTGCGGAGCCTGCTACCAGCTCAAGAGCCAGAGCAAACCGTTCGGGTGGAAGGTCAGCAATTCTCAGTACGACATCAAGATGCAGGCCATCGCTGAAGGCCGAGCGCCCCACTACGCCTTCCTACAGTATTCGACTCTTGCTGAGGTGGTGACCGACCTCTTTGTCGTGCCGGGCCACTTCTTGAGTCAGGCGGTTGTGGAGCAGAGGCCGCCATTACCGCCCCATGCAAGAAGGGCTGGCTGGATAGGCTCGAACATCCTTCTCGGGCAACTGCCGCCAGAGGCGCGAGTGCCCGTCGTGCAAGCCGGGATTTCACGCAACCCTGACGTCGTGCGCAATGAATGGGGCCGCTACCGGTTCCTCGCTGCCGAGAAGGGAGGCTGGGCCGCCGACGTGTTGTCGTGCATCCGCGTGTTGGAACGGGAGACGCAGACCACCGAGTTCACCCTCCAGGACTTCTACCAGCGCTTCGAGTCCGAGCTCGCCTCGCGGCATGCGGACAACAGGAACGTACGAGCGAAGATTCGTCAGCAGATGCAAGTGCTCCGAGAGGGCAAGGTGCTGTCGTTCGTAGACAATAGAGGACGCTACAAGCTCATAGCCTGACACCTGCTCTCCACTCTTGACACTCCCCGCCAGCCCGATCAACGATCACGACATGGCTCGTGACGCTTTCCAACTCGTGCAAGAGGCTATCGCTGTCTGGGAGAGCTTGGACGGCGTCGCTCGCGTTGACGTGGCGGAGGAGTGGCTTGGCAACACTAGCGAACGTGGCTTCATGGCGAAGGTCACTGTAGACCACCAGTCAGAGCCTATCTTTGTCCAGTTCACGACCATCGATCCGTGGGAGCGCATGGAAGTCGCCTTGGATGACGATATGGACCAGGAGATATTTGACTTGATTGCGCCTGTCGTATACGGAGCGCAGTTCAACGAAAAACTGCCCGTCCGGTGGCGTGACGAGTCATGGGAGTAGCCAGCGTTACTCATTCCCCGCCCCCGCCGACGCGAAGACCCGCAGCACAGCTTCGGTTGGAGCGTAGCGGGTGGCGCGGCCTCTGCCGTGGCGGATGAGCAGGCCAGCGTCGACCATCTGCGCGAGGTGCTTCGCCGCAGTCTGGTTCCCGACCTCCGCGAACTCGCGATAGTCACTGTTTGTGATCGACCCCAACCGGCAGGCGCCCCAGAGTCCCAGCACCCTATGGAAAGGACCGTCAACAAGTTCGGGGAACGCCAGGTGGAGCGCCTCCATCTGCGCCACGGCCCTCGGGTTCGTACGAGGGTCCGAGGGAGTCGGCAATCGCGCGGTAGTAGCCCTGCGTGTCGAGTCCGAAGTACTCCTCCAGTGAGACAAGCTCTTGGGACTTGTAGCCCGCGAGGTAGAGGACGAGTGCTTCGAGGACCCGCGCCGTTCGCCCGTTGCCGTCGTCGAACGGGTGGATGGCGACGAAGTTGAGGTGGGCGAGCCCAGCCTTGTAGTACGGGCTTAGTCCTTCCTGGGATGTATTGAGCCAGCGGACGTACTCGTCCATGAGCGGCTGGACGCGGTCGGGCGGTGGGGGCTGGAACAGCCGGCGTTGCGTCGCGCTGTTGATGACGAAGTTCTGCGTAAGCCGGTACTGGCCGGGGTTGTAGCCGCCGGGAAGAGACTTCGTAACAATGAAGTGGATCGCCTTAACCGTGTCCTCGGAGAGACGCGGCGACAAAGAGGCGGCGACGCTCTGGGCATACTGCATCGCCTCGTGATAGTTCAGCGCCTCCCGCTGCTGGCTGACCGGCGCGGCCACCTGCTTGCCTCGCAGCAGGCTCTGGACTTGTTCAAGGGTGAGCGTGTTGCCCTCGATGCGGGTTGAGTAGTGGACGCTGAGAGCAATGGCGTGCCGCCGGAGCTCGCCCATGTAGGCGTCAGGGGCGTCGTGGTGCAGGTCGAGCGTATTGCGGGCGCGCTGTAGCTCCTCTAGCAGCTGGCTGGAGGCGAAGGAGGGATTGAAGCGCAAGTAGAGCATGGATTGTGATGATTACCCGTCTGCATCACACGATTCAATCGTGTGGCATACGCATTGTAATGCATGAACGAAGACTCACAGAGGCGGCTCATCCGCCGCGCCCCATTCCTCCTTTCTGCTACCCGCGGAGCGGCTCCCCTGAAGCCCCCATGAGTCAGAAATATGACAACAACCCGTTGCGCGACGGGCAAGGTGCCGCTACGATGGTCTGGAAGTGGAGGATCAAGGTGAAGCGAGAGGATCCGCTGTTCGACTTACGAGTGAATTGCGCAAAATTGCGCAGGGTTGCGCACTTTTCTTGCCCCCCACTCGTAAACCTGCGCATTTTACGAGTGAGAATCTACGCGGGTTCGGGCGTTTCGGGGCCGATTCGGGCCAAACATGCGCACGCCGGGGTGCCGGGGAGGGGGCTATGCGTGGTTCCACAGGAGGTCGACGACCCTACAAGCCCCGGAAAACCGGGGGGTCGAAATTTGTGGATTCTTGGATTCTTAAGCCCCTTCCAGCGCACCACGGCCTAGTAAACAGGTTCAGAAATGTCCGGGGACTTCCTGTTCCTGCCCCGCAGATGGAGCGGGAGTTACGCGAAGGTCTCGACGGACGGGGGGAGAGGAATTCCGAATCAGTGACGCGTAGCGACTACACGCCCACCTTGGCCCGCTTGCGCGGCTTGGGAGCGGGTGGCTCCTCTGGGGCGATGCCGTGTTTGGCGAGGGCATGGCGGAGGAAGGCGGCGGTGCGCGATTCGGGGTGGGCGGCGACGCGCTCCGGCGTGCCCTCGACGACGATGTCGCCGCCGCGCGCGCCGGCGCCGGGGCCCATGTCGATCACCCAGTCGGCGTTCTTGATGAGGTCCAGGTGGTGCTCGATGAGAAGGACGGTGTTGCCGCCGTCCACGAGGCGATGGAGGACGCGCAGCAGGTGGCTGGCGTCCTCGAAGGAGAGGCCGGTGGTCGGCTCGTCGAGGATGTAGAGGGTCTTGCCCGTGGCCCGCTTGGAGAGCTCGCTGGCGAGCTTGATGCGCTGCGCCTCCCCCCCGCTGAGGGTGGTGGCGGGCTGGCCGAGCCGGATGTAGCCGAGGCCGACGGCCTCCAGCGTCTCGAACTTGGACTTGATGCGGGGGATGTTGGTGAAGAGCTCGTGGGCCTCGGTGACGGTCATGGCGAGCACGTCCGCGATGCTCTTGTCGCGGAACTTGATCTCGAGGGCTTCGTCGTTGTAGCGGCGGCCCTCGCAGACCTCGCAGGGGACCGTGACGTCGGGGAGGAATTGCATCTGGATCTGCACGTAGCCGTCGCCCTGGCACGCCTCGCAGCGCCCGCCCTTGACGTTGAAGGAGAAGCGGCCGGGCATGTAGCCGCGCGCCTTGGACTCGGGCAGGGAGGCGAAAAGCTCGCGGATGGGAGTGAACCCGCCGGTGTAGGTCGCCGGGTTGCTGCGGGGGGTGCGTCCGATGGGGGACTGGTCGATGTTGACGACCTTGTCGACGTTGTCGAGTCCCTCGACGCCAGCGCTCGCGCCGGGGCGGTCCTTGGCGCGGTAGAGGCGCTGGGCGAGCCACTTGTAGAGCACCTCGTAGACGAGGGTGGACTTGCCGGAGCCGGATACGCCGGTGACGCAAATGAGGCGTCCGAGGGGGAAGTCGACGTCCACCCCGCGCAGGTTGTTCTCGCGGGCGGCCTTCACCCGCAGGCGCCTGCCGTTGCCCGTGCGCCTGGTCGGCGGGACCGAAATCTCGCGCCGTCCGGACAGGTACGCGCCGGTAAGCGACGCCTCGCTCGACTCGATGTCGTCGATGCTGCCCTCGGCGACGATCCAGCCGCCGTGCTCGCCGGCGCCGGGGCCCAGGTCCACCAGGTGGTCGGCGGAGCGCATCATCGCCTCGTCGTGCTCGACGATGAGGACGGTGTTGCCGAGGTCGCGCAGGCCCTTGAGGGTGTCGATGAGCCGCTCGTTGTCGATGGGGTGGAGGCCGACGGAGGGCTCGTCGCAGACGTAGAGCACGCCCATGAGCCCGGAGCCTATCTGGGTGGCGAGCCTGATGCGCTGGCCCTCGCCGCCGCTCAGGGTCCCCGCGGAGCGCGAGAGCGTGAGGTATTCGAGGCCGACGTTCAGGAGGAAGGAGAGGCGGGACTCGATCTCCTTGAGGATCTGGTTGCCGATGGTGAGCTCGCGCTCGGTAAGCGTCTCCGCGTCGCGATGCTCCGGCCAGCGGGGGTCCACCGGCGGCATAGGGGCGAGACCCTGGATAGCCCGCGCCCATTCGCTCGCCTCGGAGACGGAGAGGCCGCCGGCCTGCATGATGGAGCGGTCCGCGATGGTGACGGCGAGGGCCTCGGGACGGAGGCGGTGGCCGTCGCACGCCTCGCACGGCAGGGCGGTCATGTAGCGTTCGATTTCGCTCCGCATGTAGTCGGACTGAGTGTCGCGGTAGCGGCGTTCGAGGTTGGGGATGATGCCCTCGTAGCTGGCCTCCCACTCGAAGACGCGGCCTCGGTGGGTGTGGTGGCGCACCTTCACTTTGCGCCTCTCCGGGTAGCCGTAGAGGATGGTGTGGCGGACCTGTTCCGGCAGCTTGCGCCACGGAGTGAGCATCGAGACGCCCTCGGCCTGAGCGACGCCGCGGAGCACGCTGAAGTACCACGCGGTGCTGGAGCCGGCGCGGGACCACGGATGGATCGCGCCATCTTCCAGGCAGATGCTGGTGTCGGGCACGATGAGCTCGGGGTCGACTACGAGGCGGACGCCGAGCCCCGAGCAGACGGAGCACGCGCCGTGGGGGCTGTTGAACGAGAACGTGCGCGGCTCGATTTCGGCGAAGCTGATGCCGCAGTAGGAGCAGGCGAACTGCTCCGAGTAGACGTGCTCGGCGTTCGTGTCGGCGTCGACGGTGAGCATCCGGCCCTCGCCGTAGCGGAGGGCGGTCTCGACCGAGTCGGTCACGCGGCTGCGCTCAGTCTCGTCCTCGAGAACGAGCCGGTCGACGACGATCTCGATGGTGTGCCACTGCTGCTTGTTGAGCTCGATGGTCTCGTCCAAGCCGCGAATCTCGCCGTTGACGCGAACGCGGACGAACCCCGCGGAGCGCGCGTCGTCGAGCACGTCCTTGTGCTCGCCCTTCTTATGCACGACGCGGGGGGCGAGAAGCATGAGACGGGCGCCCCGCTGCTCCAGCACGGTCGAGGATATCTGCTGCACGGTCTGGCGCTGCACGGGACGGCCGCAGCTGTGGCAGTGGGGATGGCCTATGCGAGCGTAGAGGAGGCGGAGGTAGTCGTATATCTCGGTGACGGTGCCGACGGTGGAGCGGGGGTTGTTCGACACGCCCTTCTGGTCGATCGAGATAGCGGGGGACAGCCCCTCGATGTACTCGACGTCGGGCTTATCCATGCGCCCGAGGAACTGGCGCGCATACGCCGAAAGGGACTCGACGTAGCGTCGCTGGCCTTCGGCGTAGATGGTGTCGAAGGCGAGGGTGGACTTGCCGGAGCCGGACGGGCCGGTGATGACCACGAGCCTATCGCGGGGGATGGTGACGTTGACGTTCTTGAGATTGTGCTCGCGCGCGCCGCGCACGACGATGCTTTCGAGAGCCATGAGACCTGCGTCAGAAAGAGATTAGGACGCTCCGAGCGCCGCTCCTTGATGGTATCACCGTGGTGAACCTGAGGCTGCTGTATTGCGAACTTCCGATGGACAGTTGGCCTCAAGAACAGCAAGTCTGCCATGCCACCCCTGCCTTGGGGTAGTTAGGCCACGGTCTGCAAGTAGCGGTACGCCTTGTTGTATTGCGTCCACCCATGTCTATGGAGAGAGGCAATGGCAACGGAAAGACTCGATACTCGTGGGCAGTAGACTTGCGCTCTGGGGGCAGGCAACAGCACCTAAACGCTCTCAGGTGGTTCGAGTCCTGGTTAGTGGGCCGGACTTGACAAAATCAAAAACCGAGGCCGATTCGCTGGTTACGCCGTCGTTTGGCATGGGAACGGTGTACGTCAGGGTCGCCTCGTCTCCCACCACCTCGATCCCCTCCACGAAGTTGCGGATAAGCGCCTTGCACTCGGGGATCGTCCCCTCTTGCAAGAAGTCCCGGAAGTCCGCAACGTATCGGGCGATCTCCTCGGTGTTGGGCAGCTCCACTCTGCGCTGCTCAAGCTGGGTCTCGGCATCGTCTCTCGCAGCCTCAAGCTGCTCCTCACGGTGCCTCAGAGACATGATGCGGGGCGACAGGACCTCCAACGTCAGCTCGCTCGTCTCAATGGCCTCGTAGAGCTTCTCAAGCCGCCTCCTCACGTCGCCTAGCTCCGCCTCGATGACCTCCAACCTGCCGGACAACTCCCCGGCCATGGCGTCGATCTCCTCGGCCACCAACGTCACCAGCTCGTCGATGGTCTCCTCGGTCAGAATCCGCTCTCTGATCTTCTCCACCACGAACGCCTCCAGCTTCGGGGCGTTCAGGTAGCGGGCGCTGCACGTTCCCGCGCCCTCTCTGAACAGGGTGCCGCAGATGTAGTAGGCAAACTGGCCGCTCTTGGCTCCCTGGGCGGAGCAGGGCTTGCCGCACACGCCGCACTTGAGCAGTCCGCTCAGCAGGAACCTGCTCCCGACTCTCGCGGGCCTCCGCACCTTCGGAGCGCGGTCACGCATCGCCTGCTGCACCTCGTCGAACAGCTCCCTCGACACCAGCGCGGGCCACGCTCCCTCCACCCTTACAGGGTCCTGGGTCTTTTCCCCCTTGCTGGTGCGGCCCCAGACGGCAGTGCCGGTATATGCCTCGTTTCTCAGCACGTAGTGGAGCGTTCCCTTGTACCAGCGTTTGCCACGGTTGGTGACGCCCCGGTCGTTCAGCTCCTTGCATATCTCCTTCAGGCCGCTGCCCCGCAGCGACTTATCGAATATTTCCCTCACCACGGGGGCTGTGGCCGGGTCGACCTCCAGCGTGGGACGCTCCTTCCCCCCATCGTTCACCTTGACCCGCTTGTAGCCGAAGGGGGCATTGGAGGCGAGGAAGAAGCCCCTCGATGCCGCCTCCCTCATCCCCCGGACGACCTCTTGCGCCAAATTTTCCGAGTAGAATTCGTCCACGGACTCGATGATTCCCTCAAGCAGCCTGCCGGTGGCGTTGTCCTCGGCCTGCTCGGTGATGGACACCACCCGGATGCCCTTGCGCCGCAGCATCGATTTAAAGGCGACGGCGTGCTCCCGCTTCCTGGTGAAGCGGCTGAATTTCCATACGAGAATCACGTCGAAGGGGGCCTTGGGCTTGCCCCAGACAATGGCATACCTGTCCAAGATGCTTGGCCTACTCCCTCCCCGGGGGCAACGGGTCCTGCTCACTGGCCAACGCCTGAGACTCCCGAATAGACAGTCCTCGACTGGTCTTGTCTCCCCAAAGGCTCTTGACGTAGTTGAGCACCTCGACAATCTCTTCGTGGCTGAGCTGGTCCCCAAATGCAGGCATACCGCTCTTGAAGCTCGGATAGCTCGGATCTTCCAGTAGCTTCCCGCCCTTGCTGACGATTCGATACAGGAGACCGTCTGAATGGTGCCACGTGTGGCCGTCGCCGTTGAGCGGTGGCGCTGGAAGCGTGCCGTCAGCCTTTTTGATATGCCAGTCGGTCTGACCTTCGGCAGCGACTCCATGACACACAGCGCAGTTCGCGATGAACAGCTCTCGCCCTGTTGAAGAGGCCAGAGGAGGAGAGGATACTCTGCTGTCTGTTGGACTGTTGTCTCCGTTTGGTGAGGGAGAGCAGGCGGTCAACAAAACGAAGACCAGCATCAATGTGGCGAAAGCGGCGGCGTAGCTGCCTAACCCCACAACGATGGCGTGCAGGCAACAAACTACCGGCACGGTTCCCCGCTTGTGTATCACCGCACCAAACCTGCTGGGGACACTGTAGCTTCTGGCTGATTGTGGATGTTTCTTCACACTCAACTATCTGTCCACCAGTTCGATGCGGTCGCCGTAACGGCGAAAGTCTGAGACGTTGAGCGTCAGCAACCTGCGCTCTCCATGTGCCAGCATGGTTGCGACGATGTTGGCGTCGTGAATCTGCCGTCCCCCCACGGGAATCTCTCGACACAGCCCCACGAGCGATTCGGTCACCACGGGACCGTCCTCGAGTATCTCGAAGCTGCCTATCAGCCTGCTCACGTCATCGAGGGCATCCCCACGGGTGATGGCCACCGTCCAGGTCTGCGGTCGAGTGACGACGGCCAGGTACTCTCGTATCACCTGACGGCTGATCCTCAGCGGTTCAGGGTCTCGAAAAGCACGTTCCAGGCTCGCCCGAGCCGCGTCGTGGTCAGGCGCGCTGGGGATACGGGACTTCACCAGCACGTTGGTGTCTATGAACATGGCGGGACTAAACCCTCTCCTCGTAGAGGTCCTCACGTCTGAGGCTCAGACCTTCCGGCCACACCGCGGTGGGGTGGACGGGCCACGCCTCGTCGAGAGAAAGCCTGGGTATGGGCTTCGGGTGCGTTCGCCGGAACAGCAGCATCTCGCCATCCATATCGACCTCCGCCGTCTCCCAGCCGGCGATGCTCCAGGCAAGGGCGTGGCTGTGGCCATTGCCGCCTCTCTGATTTCCCCACCAGGGCCGGTGCAGCCGTGCGGACGGAGGCAGCTCGAATCCGATGACTGCCTCGACCTCGTTGAAGGAGGTCCTCCACTCCTGCACCTGAAGACTGCTCAGGTACGTGTACAGTCTCTGGTACTTGCCGCGGATCACCATTTCTATGTACTTGTCCTTCTGGTCTACGGCCATGTCGTGCCTCCTTCGTCTTAGCTTGCCCTAACCGGAGGGTAGACGTCGACATATATTGTAGTGAGTTAGTGACTCCGGCGCAAGCGCCTGGACAACGGCAACGGACCGGGTAGGGCTCACACGCACAGACCCCCCTCAGAAGGCGTGAGATGCCTGGGGTCGCTGGCGTTGTCATACCCGTGTACAGGAGATCGCACGGGGCGGCAAGTTGCAGTTCGGGCGATTCCGTAGCTGAAATCGGGGTGAATGGGGCATCCTGCTAAATCGGAGCGAGCAATTTGATTCCGGTACTCGTGCCACCCCTACTGGACAGTCGCGGCTTTGGAAGTGGACAGGTTGCCGGTGGATGAGTCGGGCGGCACTGGACAGTCGCAGCTACGAAAGTGGACAAAATGCCGATGGCGTTCGCGGACGTGATTGGAACATGGGCTTTGGCCTGCGTCATGGGGCATCGGCAGCTACGAATTGGGGAAAGTGGAACATCGACGCGTAAGAGAGGCGGATGGGGTTTGAAGAACCGGGGATCCGGCTGGCGGGAACGTCGAAGGGCTGGCGGCGCCACCCCTACCTCAGCACAAACCACCATAGGAGAACGCTGCCGACCAGCAGCACGAACAGCACGATTGCGGTCACGCGGACCATGTTGAGCAGATTCTTCGTCTCCTTGTGCGCGGCGGTCTCCTTCCGGTACGCCTCCTCAAGCTCCTTATGCGCCTGTCTGCTGGCTGACGCCGCTTCCCTGGCCTCGTCTCGCTCCCGCTCCAACGCCGTGACTGTCCTATCCAACTCCCATACCGTCCGCTGAAGCTTGTCCTCCCGACCAAGGGATCGACGCAGCAGCTCGTCGTCGCCCACGTACTCCGGCCCCTCCAGCCGCACGTGGACCCAGCGTCCCTCCCTGCGAACCTCGATCTCCCCCCTCCTGATCCTCCGGTCGAGAGTGGACAGGGATATCTCCATCTCTCGCGCCGCCTCCGCTTTCGTCACCCAGCGCACACGCTCATCCATCACTCTTTTCCTCGCCCTGTGACTGACGCCTCCGTCTCCAGTTGAACAGACGCAGGCCCCGCCCCTCGGCGTCGTGAGCATCCGCCGACTCCCGGCCCCCGGCGTCGTCTTCGGGTTGCCGAGCCGCCTCCAGGACCTCCACGCGACGGGTCAGACGCTCCACCACCCTCACCAGATCGTCCACGGCTTCAATCGCCAGCCTCATCCTCGCCTCCAGCCGGTCCAGTGGCGTCGTTCTCTCCCATCCGGGGTCGTCCAGGTTGGCCATGAGCCGCTGCACGGCCAGAGTCATCCTGCCCGTCAGTCGCTCACGGCGCAGGGCCAGCGCCACCGTCTTCCGGTTCACTCCCAGAAGGGCCGCCGTCCGGCGCTGACCCTCCCGCTCGACCAGCCACTCCACGACCCATCTGAGGTCGGGCTGATTGTCGTCGGCCCGCGATGCCCGTTCGTCACTCATTTTCGTCCTCTACAGGGGGGTGGCCCGCTTTGACAATCGCATCCCTTTTTCGGTGGAACCAGCCCTGGACAAGAACTGTTCACAGATTTCGGTCAGTACACTCCGAATGTGGCAGGAATCCCTAGCTGGCTGGCCCGGGATGTCCGTTCCTACCTCATGCCCCAAAATCATGTCACGCATCCCGACATCGTTTCGCCGCAAAACCGATGGGCCACACTGGGCCGCGGACGCCGCCGACACGCCAAATCCTGCCCGGATCAGCTGTGCCGACCCGCCGGACAGGTTCATCCATAGCTGTTTCTTCGCTATCGGATGATGCGTCAGGGGTTGCAAAAGTGCAATCAGGTCATCGTCGGGGAGGCAATGTAGTTTAGCATGGCTTTTCATTCATTTGCATTTTCGGGCGCTGACCGGTCAGAGGATTTGTCGGCCTATTTCGTAGCTAAATTAGGGGCAAATCAGGCGGGTTGTGGCCTCACAAGACCTCGCCTACAGGCCAAGATGCACCATTTGCAGCCCCCAGACAGCATAACGGGCAGATAGGGACGTATCGGCCCCTATCTATTCCCCTCTACAGGACGGTGACGCATCCGGTGGTACAGTGAGTCCCGGGTGTAGGCGCGCAGCCTGGACAAGGCCAGTCGTGGAGATTCCGGCTCCCACAGTGGACGCCACGACCGCCCCAGTATCCCTGTGTTAGACAGCACGGGCCGGCAGGACACGAAGATGGGCAGCGACATCCGGGTCATCCGGGCCGCTGTGCGCATGTAGGTAGCCTCGACCTCCTCGGTGTCCACGACGAAGAGCGTGGTGGGGAATGGTGGCTGGTCTTCGCCTGGTTCGGTGGACCAGTAATATCTCGTGTAGGGACTCAGGCGGGCCATGACTCCCCTAGGGTGACGGGCACGGAGCTCGTACTCGAGGTAGAACGGTATCTGAAGGCCCTCTGCGGTCATCTGCCCCACGGCGTCGGGGGCGATGGCGGAATCGCCCCAGTTGTAGGCCCGGTCGGACCTGGCGGTGGGGACGGACCACAGCAGTTCGCTGTCGGGGTCGGCCCTGGCCTCCGCCTCAAGCTTCGAGAGGAACCATGTGATGCCGTCGGCGTGCTTCGTCTGCCGCGCCCATGTCTCGATGCGGTGTCCCAGGTGACGGCTAAGGCCCTGGCGGTCTGTCGTGAGGGCCGTGCTCCAGATGCCCTGTGTGGTAGGGAGCTGGGCGCGGTCCCTGTGGGTGATGTAGCGGATGCCCTCGGCGGACAGCGTATAGCGGATGTCTCCCAGTTTGCCCCGTCGCTCGACGAGGCCCCAGGTGTCCACGAGGGTGCGCATCATCTGGCTGACCCGTCCCTCAGAGACGCCAAGCCAAAGGGCCAGATGTTCACGGGGGATCATCGGGTGGTCGGTCACGAGATCGAGCGTCCGCTTCTCCGAGGGGCTGACGCCGAAGGCCGCCGCAGTCTGCGCCATGCGCTCGGGACGTGGCAGCGATGCCCGCTTCCGACCCGGCGACTGCGTGCGAAGCCCTCCGCCGGGGCTGCCGTGGGCGCTCACGTCCTTCAGCGTGTGGTATGAGCTGCCGACCCATGAGTATCTGCGCCATAGGCGAAGATCCCGTCTTTCGAGTGCGTCCCTGGTCTCCACGGCGACGTAGCAGTCATCGAGGTTCAGGTTTATGCAGAACCTCGTCGTCAGCCTCTCCTCCCAGACGCTGGGGCGGCGGGTGTAGTCGTACCCCGCTATGGCCCTCAGCCGGTCGTAGAGCGACCGGCGCCGCAGGGCCAGGCCCTGGCGCACCACGCCGAACGTCCGGCCGTCGTGGAGGGTGATGGTGGCGTCGAAGCGGCCCCGGCGGTGGAACTCCACAGTGGGTCCGGAGCCCGTCGATGCCGGGGGACATCGAGGCGGCGAGGCGGTAGACGCTGGCCACCGCGTCCATCCTGCGGATGAGCAGCGTCAGCCACTCCCTCGACACGGGGTAGGCGCGCACGAAGTCAGAGGGCGTCCCGAAGCCGAGCAACTCCGCAGCCTGTCTGATGCCCTGGGCCGTCAGGTAGTATCTCTGACTAGACGGCAGGTGCGCGGTGCCGTGGCTCACCCTCCCGACGATGACGGTGGTCAGCAGGCCGGTCAGGGTGCGGTGAACCGTCGCGTGTGGCTCCCCCAGGATGCCTGCCAACTCTGCTGAGTCGATGAAAGGCATCCTGCTGAGGGAGTCGAGCAGCTGTCGTTCAGAGAGGGGCATGGGTTGAGCGTAACAAAGGAAGGGCGCCGTGGGCAGCAGGCAGATGTCAGCATCGGTATACGGGAAGACGGTGGTCGCTGTTCTCTTGGATAGAGAGCATGACCGAAGAGCTCAAATCTCTGTCCGTTGACTATCTCGCCTTCACTCATCATAATGATGCATGGCACATCAGCAGGAAGGTAAAGCATGGTCTCCGACGATTCTGCCGCGAGCCAAGCCCGACTTACAATCACCCTCGGTCCTGGTCAACGGGCGGCCTTGGAAGAGATAGCGAGTCGGAACGACGCAACACTGGCGTTTGTGGTTCGCTACGCCTTACGCAGATTTATCGAGGAGAGTGGACAAGGGAGGCTCCCTCTCGAGTTTCCCTCGGCAGTAGTCGAGACTCCTGAATTCCTCCGAGAGTCATAGAGGGCAGTTCAGATTATGCTAGTAACCCAATGCCGGACACAGATTGAGTCTCCCAATGGTGGGAGCGTTGAAGAACGCCGTTCTCTGTACGAGCGTTTTGAGAATAGACTATCTGTCGACCCAAACTTGACCCGCAGAGTTGTGTCGTACCAAGGAAACCGAGATGTCCCAGGATTCCGCTGGCTAAAGTACAAGGAAGGGTTCTCTCTAGAACTGGTGGAGCGATTGTTGGACGAGGCCCAACCAAGCTCCGTCCTTGACCCTTTCGCAGGTATCGGCACCACGCCGCTCATAGCGGCAGGCAGAGGTCTGAAGGCCACTGGCATCGAGATCATTCCAGTGGGCGTATTGACGGGCAACGCAATCGCCCTTGCAGCCAACGGGTTGCGGCGTGACTCCTTTGGAGTCGCCGCTCAGTCCCTGCTAAGGCACGTCGCGTCGAGTAGAGAAGCCAACCGTAGGCACGCGTTTCGTCACGTTCGAATCACTGAGTCTGCTTTCCCTGTGGAAACCGAAAAGGGACTCGCCAAAGCCCGAGAATACATCAGTGGCGTAGACAATCCAGACGTTCGCGCAATGCTCGACCTAGCCTGCATGAGCGTCCTCGAATCCGTGAGTTACACGCGTAAGGATGGGCAATATCTTCGGTGGGACTACCGTTCGGGACGGAAGCTGCGAGCTCGGCTAGACAAAGGCCCAATCATGTCGCTCTTGGACGCTCTCGAAGCTCGCCTAGCTGAGATGTCGGAGGACTTAGACCCCCTCAAAGAGCGATACGGCAAGGGAGTGCCGGAGTTTATCACCGGCTCCAGCCTCAAACATCTCAGGTTGCTGCCCGATGACTCCGTTGACATGGTGATCACCTCTCCGCCATACGCCAATCGATACGACTATACCAGGACATACGCTCTCGAACTTGCATGGCTGGGGTATGACCAGGAGGCGTTCTCTGCACTCCGCCAGAGTATGCTATCTGCGACCGTCGAGAACAAGCCCAAACTGGAATTCCTGAAGTCTACATATGACGACTCGTCGCAGCTCAATGCAGCGAGTAAGCTATACGAAGACCAGCGAGCGATTCATGAAGTCCTGGCTATTCTCAAGGAACGAGTGAAGGAGCTTAGCAATCCGCACGTAACACGCCTAATCGAAGGGTATTTTTTCGAGATGGCTGTAGTCATTACGGAATTGGGCCGACTGGTACGTCCTGGCGGCACTGTATTCATGGTAAACGACAACGTGCAGTACCACGGTGAAGAGGTACCTGTCGATCTCATCCTATCGGACTATGCCGAACAAAGCGGATTTAGGTGCACGCATATCTGGGCGCTGCCTCGCGGCAAGGGGAATTCCAGCCAGCAGATGGGACGCTTTGGGCGGAGAGAATTGCGCAAATGCGTTTATCGGTGGGTACGAGAAGATGGCTAAGCTGGATGATGCGCAGAGGCGCTCTGCCGTAATCGCAGAGAGAATCCGGCAGAGAACCGATGTGGTGTTGCGTAGGTCCATCGCCGACTTCGAGGGAGAATTGAGCTTTCATCCCTTACCCGGCCTCATGATCAGCGAGGAGGCATGGACGCACGTCACATCTTCCGATATCGATCCGAAGCTTGTTTTCGCCCATCCTGACCTATTGCGCCAGAATCATCGAGCTTCCGAGTATTATCGAGGGATCGCCTTATTGCCCCGGAAGCGTGTGGCGGAAATAGCAAGAGCCGTGGATTCTTGGGAAGATGGGACTCGAAGGACCATACCGCGTGAGCCACACATTCTACGCGTTGCCCGGCTATACAACGCAGTGATCTCCTCGATCATTGAAGGCTCGAATGGTTGGACTCTCGAGAATGGCTATAGGAACATCATTGCGAACATGGGCATAGGATTAGACGGTACCGTTCGGAATCTGATTGGCCAGGACGCCGAAAGACTGATCAAAAATAGGATCAAGAAGTGGCTGGACAGCCAGCAACTAATAGTTCAGCGCAATGATACAGAAACACAGTTCGAACTGCCCGACGGATATTCCATGCGCTACGGCTCGGAGCCGGACATAGAGTTCAGTCGTAGCGTAGGAGACGAATCAACCACGGTCGCCACAATTGAGATCAAAGGTGGCAAGGATCCCGCGGGGGCGCTCGAGCGACTGGGAGCTATACAGAAGAGCTTCGAGGCGACGCCTCCCAGTTGCATCAACATGCTCATTGCCGGAATTATTACATCGGAGATGAGAGAACGGCTGAACAGACTGGGAATTGGAAAGACCTTCTTGCTTGACGACCTCGCGCATGATGGCGAGTCTTGGGCGGCATTCTTGAATGAAGTGTTCCACTACACGGTCCGCATTACATCTGCGACTATTACCATGCCAGAGAGAGCATGAATAGGATGGCGACCCTGTGAGATTACAGAAAGCCAGAGTTCAGAAATACCGGAGCATCCGAGACAGTGGGTGGTTCAATGTTGAATCCATGAAGACGATTCTGGTCGGCCCCAACGAGGCGGGCAAGACGGTGCTGCTCAAGGCCCTTGAGCAGGTCAACCCATCTGACGACGTGCCAGGGTTTGACCCACTCCGTGACTTCCCCCGATCTGAGCTTAACCACCTTAAGCTCGATGAGGCTGGTGGCGGAGCCATCGCACCCGACAAAGTAACTGTAGTAGAGGCTCACTTCGGACTCGACGACGATGAACTAGCGGCCCTCACACAGATAGACGAGTGCTTCGCTGGCTCTACTTATGTGACCGGGCGTCGCCTCGACAACAGTTGGTGGCACAGGATTGATGGTGGCCCAGCAGTGCAAACGTATGGAGATGTGCGAAAAGACCTCTTAAGGCTGGTTTCGCACCTTGATGCACAGGTCACTGCGGGTACGGAGGAGGGTTCCGAGACATCCCACCGTCAAGAGTTGGATGCGATGGTTGCCGAATGGGGCGACGTATCCAGCATCTCAGGAGAACGAGCCACAACGCTCGTGAAGTGGCTGAGTGACGTCACTCCTCTAGTTGACGAGGAGAATGAGCTTGAGGAAGAACGCCTCGATAGGTTGACCGAAGTGGTCAGCGCATCGGAGAAAAGAAACAAGGCCAAGAGTCTACTCCGGCAACGTCTGCCGGTCTTCGTATACTTCTCGAACTACTTCAGGGTCCGTCCTAGACTCCATTTGGGCCTTCTCGCTGATCGTCTAGAACAGCACGTTCTAGACGACGACCAATATGATAGAGGGAACGAGTGCCTGCTCAAGCTGCTTGGCTTTGAAGCACGTGAGCTCTCCAACCTAGGTAGAGCCGCCGAGCCTAGCGCGGGCGACCAGAGTGGCCTTAAAGCTTACCAAGACCAACTCGACAGACGCAGCTACCAACTCAACGCCGCGAGCATCCGGCTAACCGAAAGTATCAACAGGGTTTGGCGGCCCAACCTCGACAGAGCCGACGCTGATCGGCTTCGACACGAAGCCGATCAGCAGTATCTCAAGGTTGTCGTCGAGGACGAGCTGGGTGTGGAAGTCGAGTTGGATCAGCGCTCCGAGGGTTTCCAGTGGCTGGTTTCGTTCTTCGTCGTTTTCTTTGCCGAAGCAGCTGACCGGCATTCGAATGCCGTCTTGCTGCTCGACGAACCGGGTCTGAGTCTCCATGGGCTGAAGCAGCGCGAGTTCCGTACTACCGTCTCTCGCCTAGGCGAGACCAACCAGCTCCTGTACACGACCCACTCGCCGTTCATGGTGGGGCCAGACGAGCTCGACTTGGTGCGGGTCGTGGAGATGAAGGAGCGAACTACCAGCACTAAGGTCCACACTACGGTCACCGCCAGCGACTCAACTGCACTTCTGCCCCTCCAGGAGGCACTCGGCTATGACCTTGCCCAGAGCCTGTTCACCCAGCAGCGCAATCTGGTTCTCGAAGGACTGACCGACTATTGGTACGTTGAGGCGACCGCTGCACTTCTCAAAGCAGCGGGAGAGGAAGAGCTCAATGACAAGATTTCCCTAATCCCAGCAAACAACGCGGGCAAGGTGGTCTACTACGCGACTATTCTTCACGCGAATAATCTCAAGGTGGCAGCCCTGCTGGACTCGGACGCGGCTGGTGAAGCTGCCGCCAGAGTCGAAACCCTAGTGCACACCTTGGGTAACAAAAACATCCTCAGAACAGCGGACGCCTACGCGGGAGTCGTTAAGAGCCCGGAGATTGAGGACCTCCTCAGAGACACACTTATTGGTGTAGCAAAGGCCGATCTAGGTTGGGACATCGAAGAGACTGCCGGTCAGCAACCAGCACGGCCCATTATTGACATTTTCACAAAGGAGATCGGCGAGAAAACATTCTCGAAGTACCACCTCGCCAAAGCCTTCCTCCGCTGGACACGAGAGCATGAGGCAGCAGACCTTACTGAGGTGGAGCGGACTCAGTGGAAAGAACTCATTGAGACCATCAACAAAGCCCTGCGATAGGACAGGAGGCGGCTATATATCCCCTAATGGGTGCACCCAGCGGACATGTCGGGCGAGACTCTAGGCAAGACCAAGAGAATGGAAAGGCCAATTCATCGGGTTCGCTCGCACTTCCTCGGGCGAGCCTGTCACCTGCACCCGACTACAGGTCCAGAACGAACCTCAGCGTGAAAGTTCTTGATTTTGTCCAGTTTGGTGGGCCTACGTGTACTGAATTGCGAACTTTTCGATTGGCCGTCGCCTTATGACTAACCGACGAGAGTTCTGCATTACATGTGCGTCTCCTAGGGGGGTGGCGCAGCACACGGGCGATCATTCGCCCCTCGCGCCTGCCACGTCCCTGCGTTGGAAGAGCCAGAACGCCGCCGCGCCCAGCACGACGATGTAGGCCAGTAGGACGAGGAAGGCGTGCAGCTCACCAGGCGGGTCACTGACGGGGAACAGGGACCCCTCGGTCGTCACCACCCCGGATTCGGACATCCAGGCGGCCGTGTTGAACCCAATCAGAAAGTCGGACACGTTGTCGAACCAGGCGAACAGGTCACCCAGGATGCGTCCGAGTATGAGCTCAGCGAAGTAGTAAGCAAGAGACATCGCGATCCCCATACTTGACGATGAGGTCAGTACCGTGAGGAACAGCGCAAGGATGGCGTACGCGACCAGCACATAGGTCGCCTTGCCAAACATCACCGCCACCGTTGACCACTGGCCGACACCGGCCAGCCCACCGCCGTCGCCTAGTGTGAGTGAAGCGGCGATCAGGCTGCTGACCACGACGGTCAGGGATACGACAAGCAGCCCGGCAACACTCAATAGCACGAGCGACAACGATTTCGCCCCCAGGAACTGCCACCTGCCGGTACCCTTCGTCAATGCTGTTCGTAAGGTGCCCCAGCCGTACTCCGCGCCGACCGTCGATGCTCCGAGGATCATGACGAGGAGAACGCCGATGTACTGGGCGACTCCGAGACTGTTGGCGAGACCGCCTGGAAAGACGAAGAACTCCCGGTGACGCTGACGGTCTACAGAGCTACCCTCGCTTAATTCCTCTCCAATAGGGAAGTTAAACATGACTCGTGAGCACCCATGTGTGCTGATTTCGCCGCCTTGGGGACGTGGGAACTCTAGGACGACACCTCTGGGCCTGCTAGGGCACATGGGGTCACGAAGGTAGCCGCAGCGTCATTCCTAAGGTGACCTACCCAGGTCTTGTGGAGATAGTGGAAGCAACAGGAGAGTATGCACCCAAGCTATTCGATCAGGATTCCTTCCTCGAACAGGCTCTCACAAGTGGTGTGGTTCGTGGCGATTTCTCTGTTGATGATGACGTAGTCGTCGGATCCCGAGGAGCTGACATGCCAGCTACAGCCTTGCTCCGTTCGTTCTCCTTTAACAATATACATGCGACTGTTGGCTAGCTCTTCTCCCCTGCGGTAAATGACAATCCCATCTTGTTGTAGCCATTCGGCAACAACGGGATCATCCACTTCCAGGCTGGGCTGGAACGGCCACAGCATGAAGTAATAGGCAGCGAAGAGGATAAATCCGACTACTAGGACCACGCCGACAACTATGGGGATTGAATATCTCATACGGGGTTAATTGTAGCCCAAATCTACTCCGGGAGCCATGTAATGGAGTACGTGCGGTCCACGTTGCGCCCCAGCGTGCTGCCCGCCGCTGCGGTAGAGGAGATGGATGATGGGAACGTAGTTGTGGTGGCGGATGGCCCGTGGCTAGCAGCCCGTCCGAGGATTATCTAACGGTGCTTGCGGGTCAGCGACAATGGATCGCGACAACTAATTTTGCCGGTTGCCCCGGCCGGCCCCCAGATAGCTTTGGGAATAGCGCCGTGCTCAACTACCTCGGCAAAGTTCCTGATGCGTTGGGCTGGCCCATCGACCCGTGCTTTCCTGTGCAGATTGACCCCAAAGCGGAACAGTTTGAGCAGGTTGTGGCTGGTGCATATCAGCGACCATTCGCCGTTCACCTTCTCCAGTCCCCGCAGCAGGAACTGCCGGAATCCCCGGCCCTGCTTGATCTGGCCGAATACCGGCTCCACAGTTTGCATCCGCAAAGCGTAGCGCTGCCGACCCCGCCTGGTCTGTAACTTCCGTCGCATCCGGTCCCTGGGAGACAGATGGCTGGGTATGCGACCTCGGGGCGCGGGTGGCACAACCCGGCCGTGGCGGGTCTGCTCCGGCGCGACGAACGGGTCCACGCCCAGAGCATAGAGCTCGTCGACTGCCTTTGCCGAGTAATAGCCAGCATCGGCGGATACTTCCCTGGGGGCTGCACCGACGTTGTCGATGGTCTCCTCCATCATCGCCGCAGCCTGTTGCTTATCCGAAGTCTGGTTGGTGGCCCACGCCGCCACGATCACCTGGTGAGCGCTGTCCACCACCGCCTGACAGTTGTACGCTTGCAGGAAGTCCTTTCCTCCAGGTGCGGGCATGATGCGCTACTCGGTATCGGTGAAGTTACGCTGGGCCTTGTCGTCGGGCACCCCCGGGTGCTTACCACCTTCGGCCTCGGCCTGTTCGCCAGCCGCCTGCGCCTCGGCTTCCAGCGCCGCCATGGCTTCCCATATCTTCTCCAACCGAGCCTCTCGAAAGGCCAACTCCTCAGGCAACTCATCTCCACGCTTGTCTTTGCCGTACCGCCGGTCTTCCTCATCATCCGCTGCCTGGGCCTGTCGCAACAACTCCGCTACCTCCGCCGCCAACTGCGCTGCCTTCTCCTTCATCCGTTGGTAACTCATCGCCTTATGCTTCGATGCGTTGGCCTTGACCTTCGTGCCGTCCAGCGCCACGTGCCCCAGCTTCACCAGACCCGCCTGCTGGTACAACGCCAGTATCTGTACGAACAGGCCCGACAGCGCATCCACATGATCCTTGCGAAAGTCGGAGATGGTCCGGAAGTCCGGTGTGTTGTTCGCCGCCAACACCCTGAAGGCGATGTCCTCGTGGAGACGCTGGGCGATGCGGCGTGAGGACGCCACCCCCACGCAGTAGCCGTAGAGCAACACCTTGACCATCATCCGTGGATGATACGGTGGCCCGCCACGCCGTTCCCGCTCGTAGCGAGCGGTGACCTTCGACATGTCCAACTGGTCCACCACGTCGGATATGAAGTAGGCCAGATGGTCGTCAGGCAGCCACTCCTGCAACGCCGCTGGCAACAGCAACTGCTGGTCGGGTTCGTAGGGAAGGTAGGTTTTGCTCATCAACGACTCCCCGCTACTGGACTGGGCCCATCATACCCCCAAACACTCGCCAACCGTGTTTCTCGGACGGGCTGCTAGAAGCTGAGTGACCTGCGTGAAGCCGTAGACGAAGACGAGGTCGAAGAACAGCTCGAACGGCGTTACGGAGCGTTCGTCCGAATCGGCGATTTCTGCTATTACGTGTTGATCACTCATGATTTGACAATCAGCATCCTACAGCGGCGCTACGTGCGATTCAGTTAGGTGCGCGAGTGAATTACCAAACGCTGTTGTTTGAAATGTTGGTGCACTTGTGGCAACTGTTGGCAATCAGCACAAGTGGGACAGATTAGGACCCGAGAAGATTATTATTATGAAGAGCTGCGTGGGAGCTCCCTGAGGGTCTTGTTGTAGCGTCTTCGCCGTTCTAACGTCTGGACCTGCACCTCCTTTCTCCGTTGGAGGATCTGCTCCCGCCTTCCGTTGAGCATGTCTGCGGGCGTCACGTTGGCCAGCGCCTTGTGATAGCGTCGGTAGTTGTAGTAGGCCACGAAGGCGGCGATTGCTGCTTCCAGGGCAGAAGGCATCTCGTAAGGGACCTGTTTGACGTCCCGCTTGATACTCTGGTGATAGCGCTCGAGCTTGCCATTGGTCTGAGGGTGGAACGGCGCGGCCAGAATGTGCTTGATTCCCACCAGGTGCAGGTAGTCTCTGAAGCCACGGGAGACATAACCTGAGCCGTTATCGCTCAGCAGGCTGGTCCGGTCGGCCACTGGGACCTCAGTCATGCCGGTCTTGTCCACGGCCTCTTGGACCACCTCGATGAGAGAGTCGGTGGTCATGTCCCGCTGGAGCTTGTGGGCCAGTATGAAGCGGGAGTAGTCGTCCATCACGGTGACCAGGTAGTAGTAGCCCCAACCGATCACCTTGAAGTAGGAGGCGTCGGTAGCCCACATCTGGTGAGGGCCGCTGGTCTTGCGATGGTACTCTTTGCCGGCCTTGAGCTGCATCTCGGGTGACTTCACAAGACCTTCTCTGCACAGGATGCGATACACAGTGGACTCGGATACAGCGAAGGCCAGGTTGCCTGTAGACCACGCTGCCAACTGGCGGCTACTTAGCTCCGGCATCTCCCTGCCCGCTTCCAGCATCGACCGTTCCTCCTGAGGTCTAAGGCGGTTCCACGGTGGAGCGCTGGCTCCAGGTCGGTCCTCGAGGGATAGCTCGGCTACCAGCTGCTTGAGCTCGCCGTTCTCCCGCTTGAGATCCTGGATCTCCTGCCGGGTGGCATCGCGCACCGTGTCACGGGACAGCCGCTCCCTGCCCGCCTCCATGAACTCCTTGGTCCACGAGTAGTAGGAGTGGGGCTTGATACCCTCCCGCCGGCACAGGTCGTTCACGGTGACCTCGCGGCGGAAGCCCTCCAGCACGATACGGATCTTCTCTTCCGGGGTGTATTTGCGCCGGGTAGCCGCTCTAACTCGTCGAACGAAGGACCTAGTCTGCTCCGACCGCTGATCGGCGGCCTCGGCCTTGCTGACGTCTGACTGGGACATCGCTGCTCCTTTCATGAGGTACTCTACCCTCACTTCAGGAGCTCACACCACTCTCAGACTCTGTCGTATTTGCGAAAAAGGTGTTCAATCGGCACAAACTTATCGATATGCCCGAAGCCAATGTTGCGCTCCAAAGTTACGTTCCAGGGCGGCAAGAGCACATCGTCGAAGTAGCCGCCGTGAATTCCCTTGTCGGGATCGGGGTGGTCCACCTCAGGGAAAACGGCGTTGCCAAGTCGACCGGCTGGAACATTCAGAGACCTCATCATGCCAACAAGCCGTTGCGCCTTGTCCTGACCACCCGACTCGTTGGTCAGTAGCATGACCCACATCGGAAAGAAGCGTGGATTCTCTGGGAAGACCTTCTGCAAACGGAGAGAGGGCTTGTTCGGGCGAGCCCCCAAAATGCGTGTATCTGTAGCAGTCCCAATCGACTATTCTCTTCGCTGCCTCCAAGCAACCTGTCCGAGACATCTCGATTGGACCGGGGCTCGGCGACAGCCGCAAGCATTTGGGCATTGACCTCGACCGAATGCATGAAGGTAGTTGCGTTGATGAAGTAGGCAATAGGACCGTAGTAGGAGTAGTAGTCGTAAAGCGGGTTAAAGAACTCCGTAGAGTTCGGCGCCATTACCAATAGCTCTGGTTTGGAATAGTCTCGCAGGTCACATGGACTCAGTCTCCGGAACTGCACCGTCGCCGCGTGGACTAGATGCAGTAATCTGGTACGAACCACGACATCCTGAGTAACGGCTTTCGAGTACTCCAGATATTCTTCGGGTGAGTAGCCGCTGGACCGGTAGTCCTTGGTTGGGGAACCGCTAGTGAAGTATTTCTGTCCTTGACAGTAAACACATGAGTCGGCAGGCCCGACAGAGAATTGGTCAAATGTACGCTCGATTAGACCATCTTGCGAATCAGTGTTTTCGGTCGGCCCGTAGACTGTCGAGAATGGGTCGTAGCTCTGGAGCAGTCGCAGCACAGCCTGAATTTCATTGATCTCCAGCCAATCAAGTTGCCAAGCATCGTAGAACGCCTCTATGCCGAAGACGCTGTGGAGGGCACCTAAAGCCTCTATCTCTTGGTCCGACAGGACTGACCCAGACAGGAAAGGGGCTGCACCTTGAGGAGCGTGGGACACGATCGCGGCTTGGAGCCGGGGATGATAGCGTTCTATTTTCTTGAGAATATCTATTTCCAGTTCGGATACGGCAGTGTCTTCTGTCAGTGGCGAACTGCTAAGCGCCAAGGCTAGTTCCGGCGTAGACGCACCACCAATACGCCGCAGGTAGGCTTTTTCAAAATCGTTCAAGTCGCCGTCCTCCGCGAATGCCGCGGACAGCCGGCTCACGAGTCTCTCTGATTCAGTTACAGGAGTTTCCGGCGTTGCCGTGGGAGGTGGCGGACCCAAATGTTCTGACATTTTGGCAAGGAAATACAGGTAACGAGCGTCATCAATGGGAAAGCTCAAATCCACAAAGTCTTGTCTAAAGTCCCGGCCGAAGGCCGCACCTAGAGCTGCCACGATGTAGGTACTCTGGTCAACCGGCGTAACTTCTCCCGACTGATGGTCGAGCTGCACGCCGAACTCTTCAAAGGCTTTGGTCAACCTCTCAAACTTATCCCAGCCATACTCTTCTCCGTAAGTAATCATCATGAAGTCCAATGCCTGGCTGGTTAGGATGTCGTGTATATCAAACTTCATGCCTTGGTCTACATACTCCTTGAATTGAGCTTCTTGATAAGCTCTTCCATTACCAAAGTCGAAGACCAAGCTCTCCACTGTTGCATCGTCAATGCCATACTCCTGTTGGTTCTCCAACAGGTCATGGAAGGTATAGAACGCACTCAGTACTGCCAAACTCTCTTGTAGGAACGGGGCGGGCGTTGCTATGTCAGTGTAGAACGGTTTTGTCCCACCGAAAAAGTTGTGCCCGTGCTCGTGAGCCATGACCTCCCACCTATGATGGCCTGAGTTTAGCCCAGGAAAGGCAAAGTCCCCCAATTTGACCCCGTAAGGCATGGTGTGTCCATAAACCTCGGGGCTATACTCAATTCTGCAATAGCCGAAGTAGGAATAAGGCGAGATGCCATTGTGCATCTTTGTCAAGCTCCAGGCTTGTGCACTGACAACCCTCTCCACCTGTTCCCTTGGGACGAACGACTCTTGGAAGAACCTCTCAGGCAATCCGGAGAACTCGCAGTAGATCGTATCTCCTGGGTCTGTGGGAGTCGGAGTCGCCGTCGGTGGCGGGAGGGAAGACCCCAGCGTGCTCTCCAACAGATCCCTGAGTCCACCAAGACTCAGTCCGCCCTTTAGCCAGCCTGCAACGGTGTGGTCGGCATTAAGAACCACCGTCATTGGGACGTGGACGACTCCGTAAAGCCTTGACGCCTCCCCGTGATCGTCGAAGACAAAGTCGTACGAGAGGGCCAACTCATCAACAATCTCCTGGCCTTCTTGTGGGAAGCCATAGGTTTGAACGCCGATGAACCGCACCCCTCCCCATCTGAGGCCCCTATACACACTTCCTATGTTTTGCAGGTCCGTCATGCAAGGGTCGCAGCCAGGAAACCAGAACATAAGCACAACAGGGGTGCCTAGCAGATCGGACAGGCGTTGGGGTAGCGATTCCCCGGCCCGGGTCTCATAGAAATGCAAGCCAAAGTCGGGCGCTGGCATTCCAAGCCGGATTGTCCCAACCGGGCCTGACGTTGGCACGGGGACTAATGGCCGCGCCGGGGTTGGCGTCGTCGTCGGGGACGGCGTGTTGGTCGGCTCGGGCGTGGCCGTGGACTCCTGCTCGGCTTCGGAAGGGGTCGGCTCAGGTGGGTTGGAGTCCCCGTTGCAGCCCGCAAGGATACATGCGAGCACAACGGCCAATGTCCCGCAAGCCAACCATCGTGTCATGTGCGCCGCCTTATACAAATTGCCCTCCATATTCCCAACTCACGTTCGGCATGCGGCTTTCTCTCGTCATAGAGGCGGTCGCCAATTAGCACAAACTCTTGGTATGGGCTATCTGCTAGCACATTGGAGCATCGCGTGCACCCTAAGTCTCGGTACGTTTTGCGCGCTCCTCCAACGCTGACGGGCACTAAGGCCACGAACTGATACTGAGCTGCACGAGGAAGAGCCAGCCCCTCCGCAGATTCGGGTGTGGTCTCTCCCTGCACATCAGCTGTGAGCTGTGGCGTAGGTACATCCGTCGGAGCCGGAGAAGGCCCCCGGTCCTGTTCAAATAGGCTACAGCCCGCCGCAGTCAACCCCGCCATCACAAGAGAGCTTCGCCAACTTGCCAAGCGCCTACCTCCATCCAGCTTCTACTGCACCCTGCGTTAGTGCCCTTCCTGTACCGGCCGGAACTGACCGCCGTCTCCGGCGAAGTCTACCGCGGCCGCACATGGGTGCGGGCGAGGCCGCGACCTAACCCCGCATGCCGGGCCTTCAGACCGGTTCTCCGAATTGCGCTCGTCCGACACTACATTGTCTTGCGCGATCCTCTAGTTGCCTAGTGGAGTAGGTGTCGGATAGTGGGCATCTACGACGCAAAACGGAGAACTACAGGCGTTCAGAGGGGTAAATCTCCATCGGAGAGTCTGCCCCGTTCGACTGGCCCACGCTGCTGGCGATGGCGCCGCAGCATTCAGAGGAGCTACGGTCCGTTGGCCTGAGTGCCGCCGTTGTCCGTTGGCGACCGCTGCAGGTCCAGGAAGCACACGTTCGCCCCTGCGTCCAAGAAAGACCCCGTTGCATCACGTCCGACGGGCAGCCGGGGAGTTCTCCTCTGAAGCTGGAATACGAAGTCTCGTACGTTGAGCTCCACGTGATTGCCTAACTCCCGATCCAGAAGGGTCCTCAACTCGCCGTTGGCGAAACGCCTACCGGGACTGCGGGCGTAGATGCACAACAGGGAGAAGGGACCGCTGCGGATGGCCGAGGCTTTGTCGCGAACGCGAAAATCGAGCTTGGCCCACGTCCCATCAGTACGAAGGAACACGTTGCCAGCCGCCTTGTCTACAAGCAGGTCAACGTCATGGAGCATATCGAACTTGGCACCGACCAAACCCTGATATTGGCCGCCCGTGATTTCAATCTCGTAGCCATTGAACACGGCGACATACTCCGCCTCATTCCCAGTGGATGGGCTCAGGGACTCAATCTGCCGAGCGATACCGGCGACCCAAGGAGGTGCGTCCGGATACTGCTGCCTGGTGGCCGGTGTACGACGGGCAATGCCGCCGCCCTCCGCCGACCGCGTCCACTTTAGAATCGACCCCAACATGCTTCCGCCAAGCGCCGCGATCATGAAAGCCACTCCTATCGCCGTAAAGGCCAGGAGGCCGTCGCGGTGCCATGTGTCATACTCTTCGGGGGGATATCCCAGTTCTGGCCAGCGGTATTCCCATGTCCACAGCATATTGCCGGACGCGGGGAACTGCTCGACCTTGTACAGCACGATCATCACGCCGATGCAGAGGACGAGGAACACAAGGATCGAGCCCAGGGCACAGATGAACCAGTATCGAGCCTGAACCAGATCAAGACTCATCTCCGAGTCTCTGAGGGCGTGGGTGACGGTCAGCGCTCCGGCAATCACCGCTCCCAACGCCAAATGAGTTGGCTTCCACCCGTGGCTCGATAGGACGATGATCGGTAGGTATGCGAGAAGCACAGGCGGCGCACACAACACCGCGCCCCTGGTGAGCGGACTCCAGTGACCTCCCGTGAACCACCACTGTCGCCCCCGGAGCCAGCGATAGCAAACGTACCCCACTAAGGCAAGAGCCGAACTCAGTCCGGTAGACAGAACCAGCGGCAGAGGATAGGCCGATACGGACTTCAGTGTGAAGAACCCGTATGGGTCTGTTCGGGTAATCAAGGTGAAGGTCATCGGCAGGTTCAGCATCACCAGCAGGGAGACGAGCAGCAGGCGTCCCAACTAGGGTTGGGGCCAGTCAGTCACGGGGGTCGGCGCAAGGTTGTCACCACCGGCCCGCCAGGCATCATCGCGCATCGGCACAGTCCGGTGGCTGCTCATGGCGCGAGGCACCTAAGCCGAACACATTTCTGGAGCGTCTGCTCCAGAACCTCTCTCAGCAGCCTCCACAAGTCCGCATCGAGCTTGAGCGGCCTCATTTCGACGAGCCCGACAAACTGTGAGGCTCGGAGTCCTAGAGAGAATCGTAAGCACATCGTCACCCAGGTCCCTATCACTCCTCCTTTATCTTGCCCGTCTTGGGATCGTAGTTTTTGGCGAAGCGCACAAGGACTGCGTGCTGGACAAACCATTGGGTTCCCCGTCGCAAAGCCACCAGGCGCTTCGACCTGATGTTCCGGCGAACGGTCTCCTCACTCACATTGAGAATGGACGCCGCCTGGGGCACGGTATACTCGTCTAGCTTGTTCATGGCACTGTCCCGGAAGGTGTAGACGTTGCTGATGTAGCATACCACACCATTCAATACGCAGGCTATCTTTTGTCCAGGAGGGAACTCGTCGAATACGGGGGACACAAGGAGTTCGCTCCCCGTGCGGCTGATGGCGTCCGCCCGAAGAATGTTGGGCCGCCGCTTTGACTACCCTCCCCTTCGTGCCCACGATAATTTTGGGCAACAAAAAAGGACCTCACATATGGATAGGCAGGGGCAGCTACCGTCATCCAACGCTGACCTCCCCTTTGGTGCGACAACCTACTCGGATCGAAATGCAAAAGGCCCCTATATGCAAGGAAAAGGGCAGGCGGCCGTCACAACGACGACCACCTGCCCCGATTGCTCCTAAGCAGGCCGTACCTTCCGAGAACCCAGCTCTTAGAACAGCTTCAGCGTCTCTGGCTGCGGCTGCGCTGCATCTCCCTCGGCAGTTGAGTCCTTCGCCGAACTCTGTTCACGTCGGCCCCGACCCCTGGTAGAGGGTGTGGATCGCGCGCGTGCGGGATACTTGGGTTCGTCCTCCCACCTGGCCCTCGCCCTTTCGATCACCGCCGGGACTTCCTGCGCTAGCCCGGATAGGTCCGGGCCATCAAACGACTCGATGTGCGGGTCCGAAGACGGCCCTTGCACCCCGATGGTGGCTCTGCCGTCCTTGATGGCCAGGACGACCTTCAGGTCCTCGGTCGGGCTGGCCTTGTCGTCATCGGTCTGTTCCTCGGCGGGGCCGCTCTCGTCTGGGCCACCACGGTCGTCGGAGACCTGCGAACCCCGCTTGTCCTGGCCGGTCTCGGTCTTGGCGTCTTGCTCCTTGGTGACCACATCATTCGCGCCGGGCTCCTCACCGCCGAAGAGACTCTCGTAGGCGTTCAAGGCATCCTTACCGGATGCTTCCGTTTCGTTCTCGTTAGGCATGGTTTCTCTCCTTATTCTTCTCTGGCTGTGTTGTGAGCGCCAATCATTAGGGCGCCATCCTGCCGTCCAGGGCGTCAAACTATCCTCCGCCGCCGCCGGCGGCTCGACCTCATCACTCGATTCACCGCCTCGGGGGTGACATAGGTCGGGGTGACGGTGCCCTGTTCCATGTCCAGGTAGAGCCCCATGAAGGGGCACGTGCCCGCCACCATGCGGCGCACGACCATGAGTACAAGCGACGCCATCATCTGGTTGATGGTGGGGTCCTGGTCGGTGAGGTCGAGGGCCGCCGCGCAGTCAACGTCCGGAGGGGTTGTCGGCACGGTGGTCAACAGGTCTGGCCGCTGGAGCGTGGGCGCAGGCAGCAGGTAGCAGGTCTCGCCGTCGAAGGCCGACTCATACCGATGCGACGGTTCGGCCACATTTCCTGTGAGGACCTGTCCTCAGTTGGAGTCGTTGCCCGCGTCGATGAGCCACTGTTGCCGCCCGCCCCGCAAGCACGCTGCCATAGCCCTGCGTGCGGCGGCGTTGTCGGTGCAGCCGATGAGCAGGCAGTTGCCGTAGCGGGGAAGACCGGCGTAGCGGTGGCCGTAGGAACCGGAGTCGCCCTCGCGGAAGGCGTGGACCGAGTAGCCGATGGGCCGACCGTACGCCCGCGCCAGCCGGTCGGCGAGGGCCTGGCTTTTGAACTTGCCCACATCCTCTGGGTAGAAGTTCTGGCGCAGCAGGTTGTGGGGCTCCACCCGGTCGTGGTCGACCAGGACGATTGTGGCCTCCCGTCCGGTGAAGAGACGGCAGAGTCCCTCGGCGACGAACCCCCCTGTGCCTCCGCAGCCGGCCACGGTGATCCAGGGGTTGTCGAGCAGGAATTCGTTGTCCAGGTAGTAGGGCATGGTTAGGTTACCTCCTTGTTGTTGTCAATATGTGCTTCATGGTGATTCAGGCTCTTCGACCAGCAGCCGGACGCCGGGGTTCGGGCCGCCGAAGACCTGGCCCCATCGGAGCGGGCCGAAGTGCCCGTAGACCCCCATTCGGAGACTCAGCTCCGGACGAGAGGTGTCCAGCTTTCCGACGACGCCGTAGATACGCAAGCCCTGCTCGTCCCGGTCGTCGGTGCCCGAGAAGAAGGCGCGGGTCTTTCCGTGGGAGTGGAACTCGGCGACCACACCGGCTGGGGGCCGGTAGGTTAGGGACGAGGCGGTCCCAGCCTGCTCCGGCACCACCAGCCGGTAGGCGGCCCCGTCCCATCGCACCGCGAAGAACCGCTCGGTGCTTGGGGTTTCCTGGAACCAGCGCAGCCCCACCTCGCGGATTCGGCCGAATCCGCTCCGCTTCCGTTTGCATATGCTCCGCAGACGCTCCGAATCCGGTCCCAACTCCCGGACCCTGATACCGGTCTTTTGATCGACACAAATTCTTCTGTTGGCACCGCCAGCGTGAGATTCAGGTTGTTGTCGCGGTCGATGGTCACCCTGTCGAGAAGGGACTGCAGCAACTCCCGGCGTTCCTCGTCCGGCAGGTCGTTCAGCCTGTGGCCAATCCTCTCGGACCATGCGGCCACGTTCTCCAGCAGCATGCCCTTCTCCACCACCGCCGTCTCCTGGGCACGCCCGTTCCCAACGGCCCACCCTCTCCGGCAGGCTGTTGTGGGGCACGCTACTGTCTGGCAACCCGAACTCGCTTGAATGGACCCAAATCGACCGCCCACGAGTACCTCAGGTTTTCGTGTCTATTGAGTCCGTCGAATGAAGGTTCTTGATTCGTCCAATTGGGTGAGCCGGAGCGTACTGTACTGCGAATTTTCACTGGGAGGTCCTGTTATACCTTGCGGTCACGGTGGACAGCCAGAGCGTCCGGCAGGATGGCGGCCCGCCGGGAGCAGCGGCGCCCCCATGCGGCATGGCATCCACGTCGGATGATGGTGCGGCGGATGGGGGGACTAGACGCAAGTGGCGAGGTTCCCGCCTGCGCGTCACTCCCCCGCGACACTTGCCCCTTACCCCAACCTCCGCCGCCGCGTAAAATGCATCCCACGGAAGAGGCCCAGGGCAGCATCGGCGACCCAGGGCCTCTTTTGCATCCTTGGAACGGAGTCTCCCAGCCCATGCACCGGAAGCCCAAAGCCCCCAGCCTCGAAAGCTCGAACGGGCGAAACAAGAATTTTCTCGAATGGGGAAGTTTGGAGGTCCAGGAAGCAGGCCACGGCCATGAAAACCCCCTCCCAAACCCCCGTCTCATCCCGCGATTTTGGGGAACTTTCACGCCTGACCAACATGAAAACGGGGAACTTCTCACTCGTAGCCAAAATGAGGTGGGGAACTTTTTCACTCGTACCAAAAATGAGCTGGGGAACTTTTTTCAAGCAAACGGGGAACTTCCTGAGTAGCGCCGGACGAGCGCGATCCCGCGCCCTCTGACCCTCGTCGCCGTCTCCGTGTACCATTCCGCCAACAGACCGGCCCGCAGGAGGAAACGATGGAAGGTCCTGAGCTGATTGCCGATGGGCTTGGCCGCATCAACCAGATGTTGCACCGCGTGCTGCCCAAGCTGCCCCCCGAATTCTTGAACCGTATGCCCACGCCGGAGACCAACTCGATATCGTGGCTGGCGTGGCACCTGACCCGCCTCCACGACGACCACCTCTCTGCCCTTGCGGGCGTGCCTCAGCTCTGGGTCAGCGGCGGCTGGCATGAGCGGTTCGGCTTCGCGGCGGACGATATGACGACCGGCGGAGGGTTCTCCCTCGAACAGGTCGCAGCGTTCGAGGTGGACTCCGTAGACGTGCTCCTCGGCTATAACGACGCCGTCTATGAGCAGAGCAAACGCTACCTCGCGACGCTCAGTTCGTCCGACCTCGACCGCGTCCTGAACGAGCCTCGATACGACCCGCTTCCCACGGTGGGCGTGAGGCTCGTCAGCGTCATCTCGGACAACACCCAGCACGCAGGACAGATCGCCTACCTGCGCGGCTACTTCGAGGGGTTCGGCTGGCGTCGTTAGCCGCCCCTCCGCCATCCCCCGCTCCCAAATCAGTCCTCAATCGGAGAACCATGAACGCCGCTGAGCTATACCTCGACACCCTGAACAGATGTGACGCCGTCCTCAGGCGAGCACTTGAGGAGCTGACTACTGAGGACCTGCGCGAACAGCCCGCTGGCGAAGGGAGCAACCCCATCGGCTGGATGGTCTGGCACCTTGCCCGCGCGCGCGACTCGCTCATCGCTATGGTGAGCGGCCAACCCACTGTCTGGGAATCGGGCGGCTGGGGCACGAAGTTTGGCATCGACGGCGATGCTCCCCGATTCATGCCCGATAACGTCCACACCTTCGACCCGAAGGACCTGGATACGCTGATGGGCTACTTCGAGGCCGTGGCGAAGGACACGGCGGCCGTCGTTGAGAAGCTCACCCCCGACGACTTGGAGCGCCTCGTGCCGTCCCCGGTCGCGGGCAGACCTCCCCAGACCGTCGGCTCGCGACTCAGCGCCGTCCTCGCCGACAACATCCAACACATCGGCCAGGTGGCGTACCTGCGGGGCGTACTCCGCGGCCAAGGCTGGTTATAGGGAATAGTTCGAGGGAGAATGATGAGGTCAAAGCTGCACGAGCTGACCGCCGCAACGGAAGAGAATGATGCTGAGGCGGTGGCGCGGCTCCTCAAAGAAGACAGGGCTCTCGTCAATTGCAGGGACGAGACGCCGCCGCCAGTGCATTGGGCCATCTACAAAGACAGGCCACGCATAGTCGAGGTGTTGCTCGACTATGGGGCGGACATCGAAAGCAGAGACCAGGACAACGACACGACTCCGATTCGGTACGCGGTCCTTTACGGGCGGAAAGAGATCGTTCGTCTCTTGGCCGCGCGCGGCGCCGACTGGGGAGTCGTTGAAGGCAAAGACACGTCTGCGTTGCACGAAGCTATGAGAGGCGCTGCAGGAGGCTATCAAGAGTTCGACGACCTCCCCTCCCGTAAAGCATTTAGCGAGATGGTTGAACTGCTGAAGGAGCTTGGCGCCGAGTGATAGCCCACGGAGGAGAGCACCATTGATGACCCCTAGCGCCCCACTACGAGCAAACCCATGACGCAAGCCTTCCCCGACCCGGAGCAAGTCCCCCACTTCAGTCTCGACGCCTACTCGCTGGAGGGCCGCACGGCCATCATCTCCGGCGGGAGCGACGGCATCGGCCGCATGATCGCCCACGGGTTCGCCGACGCCGGGGCGAGCGTCGTCATCGCCGCCAGGGGACGCGAGAAGATCGACAAAGTCGTCGGCGAGATCGAGGGCAAGGGCCACACGGCTCTGGGCGTGCCGACCGATGCCACCGACCCCGACGCCGTAAAGGCGCTCGTTGACGTCGCCATCGCGCGTTTCGGGCAGGTCGACATCCTCATGAACGTCGTCGGCGGCTCCCAAGGGCCGACCTTCAAGCGCGGCCCTCTGCTGGAACTGGCCAAGGAGGACTTCAACGAGGCGTTCAACATCAACGTGACTAGCGCCTTCCTCTGCAGCCAGGCCGTCGTTCCCCACATGCTGGAGCGCGGGAAGGGCGTGATCATCAACATGGCGTCGGTGGGGGCGCGGGACTACCGCCCGCCGGAGACCGGCATGAGCGTCTACAACATGACCAAGGCCTCCATCATGCACCTCACCCGGAGCATGGCGAAGGAGTGGGCGCCGAACATCCGCGTGAACTGCATCAACGCCGGCCACTTCATCACCCCGCGCCGCGCCCGGACCGAGCAGCCCGAGCGCCAGGCGCGCAGCCTCGCCGACATCGAGATAGGGCGCTTCGGCACGCCCCAGGACATAGCCGGCGCGGCGGTCTTCATCGCCTCCGACGCAGGCGCGTTCTTCAACGGCTCCTATCTCGACCTCCACGGGGGCGCGTAGGCGAGGAATCAGGACGGCGGGCGGCTCACCGTCCGCTGTCCTACAATGGCCTCCCCCGCCCAGTCGTCAGCGCAGGGCCAACCACACCAACCAGGAGACTGCCATGGACTTGTCTAGATTCTCAATGGAGGGGCGCACGGTCATCATCACCGGCGGCAGCGGCGGCATCGGACGAGGCTGTGCGCGGGCCTTTGCGCAAGCCGGCGCGAACGTGGTGATTGCGTCCGTGCCCGCCGAGAGCATCCCGCCGGCGGTCGAAGAGGTCGAGTCGATGGGCGCGCAAGCCCTCGGCGTGACGGTGAACGTCGCGGAGCCCGCCGCGATCGACGCCATGATCCAGCAGACCCTCGACCGCTTCGGACGCATCGACGCGCTGCTGAACGTCGCAGGCGGCTCCTACAGCCGCAACCCCGACATGCCCCAGTACAGCCGCGCCCCGCTGCTGGAAATGGACGGCGACGACTTCGTGGGAGCGTACATCGGCAACGTCAAGACCACGTTCCTGGTGTCGAAGGCGGTCGTCCCGCACATCAGGAACGTCGGCAAAGGGTCGATCACGAACATCGGCTCGACCGCCGGATTGAGCCTGCGCTCCTCGGGACCGGGCATCGCGGCGTATGGCTCGGCCAAGGCGGCAGTGCATAGCCTGACCTTCCACATGGCCCACCAATGGGGGCCGGAGGTCCGGGTGAACTGTATCGCGCCGGGAACGATCGACACCCCCCGGCCTGCGGGCACGGTGCGCCCAGAGATGGGAAGCGCAGCGGAGCGCATCGCGGTCGGCAGGGTTGGGGTCGGCGACGACATTGGAAGCGTCGCCCTATTCCTGGCGTCGGACGCGGCGGGATTCGTGAACGGCGTCGTCATCCCAGTCCACGGAGGCGAGTAAGGGGATGCGCCGTGGCGTCCCCGGCGCATAACGAGGGTCTCCCCCGCCCTCCCGAGGGCAGCAAGCCTCGGAGCTACAAGACCGACGGCTTGGTGCTGCGCGCCTACCCCATGCGCGACGCCGACCGGCTCGTTACCGTCCTCACGCCGTCGTTGGGCAAGTTGAAGCTGGCCGTGCGGGGGGCGCGGCGCGCGACCAGCAAGCTCGGCGGGCACCTCGACGTTCTGAACCACGCGCACATCGCCCTCGCCATCGGCCATACCTTCGACGTGGTGACGGGGGCCGAGTCGGCGGAGACGTTCCCACGGGTCAAAGGCGACCTAGACAGGCTGGCGGAGGCGATATACCTCATGGAGCTGGCCGATCTGCTGCTTCCCGAGGCCGCTCCCCACCCGGGGGCGTACCGGCTCCTCATCGGGGCGCTGCGGGCGCTGGAAAGCGGCCGCAACACGGCGACGGTGGCCCGCTGCACCGAGCTTGCCATGTTGGAAGATGCCGGGTACCTGCCGGAACTGCGCCGGTGCCTCGTCTGCGGTCGTGACGTCGAGCCCGAGCGTCACCGGTTCGCGCCGTCCCTGGGCGGAGTCGTCTGCGACGCCTGCGTCGTGCCCGGCGGCGCGGCGCTTCCCCTGTCAGTCGATGCGCTGAAGGTGCTGCGTCACTTCGCCGCGCGGCCTATCGAGGAGGCGACGAACGTCGCGCTGAATGCGCCCCTCCAGCAGGAGCTGGAGGCCGTGCTCGGCGCCGCGTTGCGCCACGTCCTCGAACGGGAGCTGCACGCCGCCGGGTTCGTCGAGCACCTCCGCCGTCTACGCGAACGGGGAACGTGGGCCAAACGATGACAGTTGCGTCAGTTGCCCCTTTCGTGTTCATCAGGGCGGGCGTAGGTTGCTTTCCACAGCGTTGGCCGCTTGCCCGGCGCGACGGGTCAACGTAAGGTTCGCCGAACGCGGGCCACGAAACGGAGTACACCCCATGGCATCAGTAAAGCCCCAGATACCTCGACCGCTCGCACACCCCGAGCCGGTGAAAGTGCGCATCCAGGCATGCCACTGGGATCCATGGGATGGCGAGGCGGTCGTCGTAATCAAGATCGGTGGGCGTGAGATCCAAGCTTGGGTTCCCGGATACGCCGTCGTTGAAGACGCGGTCGGAGGGAGCACTGTTCGCGGCGTCAAGATTTGGGAGACGGATGACAACGTCTACGTCGCCATGCCGCCGAGCACCCTCACCCACCCACATCTCAGTATTCCGAAATCGATCGAAACAGAGGTCCTCGTCAGTGTAGCGTGAGACGGGCATGGTACTGAGCGACACCGAGATACTAGCCGAACTCGCCGCCGGGCGCTTGACGATTGACCCTTACTCCGAGGACCGGCTAGGCCCTTCGTCCGTTGACCTGCTGCTGCACCCTTCGTTGCGTGTCCTGCCGCCTCCCGGGGACGTAGAGGGGGTGTCCATCGATCCTGTGGAGGCCAAGGTCAAATTGTTGCTTCAGCACCAGCGGGAGCACCGGCTGGACCGTGACGGCTCGTTCAAGATGAGGCACGGCCAGGTAATCATCGGGAGAACGCTGGAAACCATCGAACTGCCCATTGACCTCGCGGGAAGGATAGAAGGCAAGAGTTCGCTGGCGCGGCTAGGGCTGGCGGTTCATATATCCGCCCCTACGATTCAAGCGGGTTTCCAAGGCTCCCTCGTTCTGGAAATGTACAACGCGGGCCCGTGGACGTTGGAGCTAACAGACGGGATGGAGATAGCCCAAGTCATCTTCGAGCGCTTGGGACTCCCCCCGCGCCAGGGCTATCAAGGACAGTTCCAAGGCCAACGATAACCGGTCGCCTCAAGCCGGGCCTGGGAAGCGTCTCGGCCTACAGCTAGGTAACGACCACCGGCTCCTCGGCCACGTCGCCGTCCGTGATCTTGAACATCCGAACGACCGGCTCCTGTTTGTCCTCGAGGGAAACGAGCAGGTAGTAGGCGTCGGGCCAGGTCGCCAGGCGGATGTCGGTCGCCGACGGGTAGGCGGGGCTGTGAGTGTGGGAGTGATAGATGACCAGTATCTGCCAGTCGTTATCCTCGATCTCCCGGTAGGCGGCGAGGAGCTCCTTCCCGTCCATGCTGTAGCGGTAGGGGCTCTTCTCCGCGTTCGTTATCCGGTAGTGCTTGAGGACTTGGCCGTCGAGCCCGGCGAGGAGGCCGCAGCACTCGTTCGGGTCTTCCTCGAAGGCATGCTCGACCATGGCGTCACGGAACTGCGTTGCTATTTCCACTGCGGCTTTCCCTCGGACACGCCTCTCTGCCTGGAGACGCGCGCATTAGCTTACAGGTTTCCGGGCTGGACTCACCCCTCATTCCACGCAGGCGGCGCGACCGCATGGGCGGACTCTCCATGTCGCGTGGCGTCCGATTATAAGTTCTCGCGGCTGGCGTGGCGCCTGCGGGCCGGTATAATTCCATTCGTCCCCTCGGGAGGAGTCATGGCCAACGGGATCACGGTGAAGCAGGACAGCGGTGGAACGCGGGTCGAGGTCCGTTCCCAGAACCAAGCGGGGCTCCTCTACGCCGTCCCGGCCGAGGCGAGTTGGGTCGCCTCGCCTGCGCAGCTGCACGCCCACGCCATCGCCGGATTCTTCACTGACCTGATGAAGGTCGATTCCCCTGAGGTGCGGAGGCTGATGGAGAAGTGGGGCCTCTACTTTCGCCCCCTTGAACTGGAGATAGAGGAAGCAGACTAGGCTCACCTGGTCTGCCTCTGTTCTACCTCTTAGGCTGCACCGGGAAGGTTGAGAACTTGCGTCTGCCCTAGGCCCCGGCGGGGAAGGCGCGTTCCAACGGCGGCGCGTCGGACGTGAATAGTTTATCCAAGTCCGGACCTTCGACCGTCTCGTGGACCATGAGATGGCGCGCTATCTGCGCCAGCTTCGGGTAGTGCTCCAGCAGGATCCGTTTGGCGGTGTGGTAGGCCTCGACGACGATGCCCTGCACCTCCTCGTCGATTTCCTGCGCGACCTTCTCGGAGTAGTCCCGCTGCTCGGATATCTCGCGGCCTAGGAAGATCATGTCCTCGCGTTTGCCGAAGGTGCGGGGCAAGAGGTTCTCGCTCATCCCGTAGCGCGTGACCATGGCGCGCGCAATCTGAGTGACCTGTTCGAGGTCGTTGCTGGCGCCGGTGGTCACCTCGCCGAAAGTGATCTCCTCGGCGACGCGGCCCCCAAGGGCCATGGCGATGCGGTCCATGAGCTGAGGCCGCGTGTAGAACATGCGGTCCTCTTCCGGAAGCGACTTCGTGTATCCCGCCGCCATGCCCCGCGAGATGACCGATATCTTCTGCACCGGGTCGGCGTGCGAGAGCAGATGCCCCACGAGCGCATGCCCGCCCTCATGGTAGGCGACGATCTCCTTCTCGTGCTGGGAGATTACGCGGGTGCGGCGCTCTGGGCCCATGGTCACCCGGTCCACTGATTCGAGGAGCTCGTCCATGGTGATGAGCTTCTTCTGCCGGCGCGCCGCGAGAATCGCCGCCTCGTTCACGAGGTTCGAAAGGTCCGCTCCGCTGAATCCGGGGGTCTGCCTGGCGACCCTTTCGAGTTCGACCTCCTCGGCGAGGGGCTTGCCGTTCGAGTGGACCTTGAGAATGGCGATGCGGCCATTGATGTCCGGCTGATCGAGCACGACGCGGCGGTCGAACCGGCCGGGGCGCAGAAGCGCGGGATCGAGGATGTCGGGCCGGTTGGTCGCGGCGATGACGATGACGTTGGTGCTGGTATCGAAGCCGTCCATCTCAACGAGTATCTGGTTCAGCGTCTGCTCGCGCTCGTCGTGGCCCCCGCCGAGCCCTGCGCCTCGATGGCGGCCGACCGCGTCAATCTCGTCGACGAATACGATTGCCGGAGCGTTCCGCTTGGCCTGGTCGAACAGGTCCCGCACTCGTGACGCGCCGACTCCGACGAACATCTCCACGAACTCGGAGCCGCTGATCGAGAAGAAGGGCACTCCAGCCTCTCCGGCGACGGCCCTGCTCAGCAACGTCTTGCCCGTTCCTGGAGGGCCGACCATCAGGACGCCCTTCGGGATATGCGCGCCGAGGGCGAGGAAGCGCTCCGGGTACTTCAGGAACTCAACGACCTCCTCCAGCTCGGCCTTCGACTCCTCTACGCCCGCAACGTCCGAGAAGGTGACTGTTGGCCGGTTGCCCGTGAACATCCGGGCTCGGCTCCTGCCGAAGCCGAGCGTCTGATTATTGCTCCCCTGGGCCTGACGCATCATGAACAACAGAATCCCGCCGAAGAAGATGAGCGGCAGGAACTGGATGAGGATGCCGAAGAGGTTCCCGAGACCGCTCGAACGCTTGACCTCGACGAGGATGCCGATCTCCACGGGGTTAATCTCGGCTGCCGCGAAGATCTCGTAGATGTTGGCGTTCGGCTCCTTCGTGGCGACCAGGAGATTATTGGGGTTCTGGCTGGGAGTGGCTATCACCCGGTCGCCATCCACGACAATCTTGGTTATCTGTCCGTTCTCGGCCTGGTCGAGGATCGTGGTGAGGTCAGTCTCCTGGCCGTTGTCGCCTGACGAGAACAGCGTGAAGAAGATGGCAATGACCGCCACGAAGATGATCAGGTAGATGAACGCGTTGCCGATCCACCTGTTGGGCATGGTCCTTCATTCTCCGTGGGACGCCTGGGCCCCTATACAGCTTACCGCACGCACGGAACGCCAGTAAAACCGTCCTAGCTGCGCAGTGTGCCGTCGTTGACTCGCCGAGCGCCCGCTCGTAGAATCTCGCCATAAAGCCGAATAGCTGCGCAGCGCATGACGGCCAAGGCGAAACTCTCTTGAACGTTGCAGAAGCTATATCGCAGTACGTATCCGGCAACGCCAATAAGCTCGACTCGTACGCTCACCAGGAATTGCATCGATTTGGCCGCGCTATCGGCCTTGAGCGTACTGTAGAAGAGCTTGTTCCCCCAGACGTCGCCTCCTATGCCGAGAGCGTAGTCGCCGCCGGAGGCGACATCCATGGACGCTTGGGCCCCGTCAAGGAATTCCTGGCCTTCCTGAAGAAGAAGGGGTTCTCAGACCACAGTCTCTCAGCCCACGTAAAGATTCCCCGCGCGAGCATGAAGGCCGCTGCTGCCGCAAAGAGCGCCTTCGAGACGATCGACATGACTGAAAGCGGCTTGCATGCGGTCAAGAGCGAACTCGCCGACCTCAAGGGCCAACGTTTCGAGATTGTCGAAGCGATACGTATCGCCGCCGCCGACAAGGACTTCCGCGAGAACGCCCCTCTTGATGCAGCGCGAGAGGACCAGGGCAAAGCGGAAGCGCGCATCCGTGAGCTGGAGGAGACAGTCCGCCGCGCTGTCGTTGTCGACCCCAAGCAGCAGAGCGGGCGCTCGGAAGCCCGGGTTGGAGCCGCCGTCGTTCTGCACGACATCGACAGCGGGAAGAACGTGACATACACGCTGGTCGACTCCATGGAGGCGAACCCGGCTGCCGGAAAAATCTCAGTGGCGTCCCCCGTGGGCGCCGCCATCACGGGCAGGTCCGAGGGCCAAGAGGTCCAAGTCCAGACTCCGAAGGGCACGCGCCACTACCGGATCGGCTCGGTCAAGTTCTAGCCCTGCTCCTCGTTCGCTTAGTACGCAATTTCCTCTGGGGCGTCCTTTACCGTCGCTTGGCGCGTCCGCTCCTGTTCAGACTTCCCCCCGAGACTGCGATGAACGTCAGCGAACGCTCTCTCGCGTTCAGGCCGCTGTGGCGTTCCCTCGCGCCCACCGACGCGGAGGTCGGCCTTCCCACGACGATTGCGGGAATCGACCTGCGCAACCCCGTTGGCCTCGCCGCGGGGCTGGACAAGCGTTGCGCGTACCTGGCAAGCCTGGGCGACTGGGGTTTTGGGTACGTCGTCGGGGGAACGGTCACCGCGCGCGGCAGAGCGGGCAACGCCAAGCCGCGGGTGCTGCGGCTTGTGGAGTCGGAGTCCGCCATCAACGCGCTCGGCTTCCCAGGCGATGGGCTCGATAGGGCGCTCCGGCGTCTGGAGCGCATGCCGCGCCGCTCAGCCGCGCGCGTATTCGTGAGCATCGCCGCGCTCGACGAGCAGGAGACGTCCGACTGTCTGACGCGGCTTATGCCGGTGGTCGATGGGGTCGAGCTGAACATCAGCTCCCCGAACACCGAGGGGTTGCGCCGCTTCCACGAGCCGGGCGCTCTCCGCCCGCTCATCGGTCTGCTGAACGAGGGCCGGACCAAACCGCTATTCGTGAAGCTCCCGCCGTACACCAACGACGAGGAGCGGGAGGGTATCCTGGGACTGGCGCGCGTTTGCCGGGAAGCAGGCGCCGATGGCGTGACCGTGGCGAACACGATTCCCGTCGAGGACTCGCGGCTCGCCATTAGTCGCGGGGGGCTGAGCGGGCGTGTCATACTGGAGAACATGTTGCATATGATTCCCGAAGTCCGCGCCGAGGTCGGTGCCGGAATGGTCCTCAATGCTTGCGGGGGAATAGCCTCAGCGCGAGACGCGAGGGCCGCCTTGGAGGCTGGCGCGGACACTGTCCAGCTATACACGGCGCTTGTCTACCAGGGGCCCGGACTCATCGCGGATATCTGCAAGGGGTTGCGAGACCAGCCCCCGGTACGGGCGCTATGACCGAGGCGGAGAAGCGCGTACTGGACGCGGAAGCCAAGCTCGCGGAGGCGGGGCCGCTCAGGGACCTAGCCGACGAGGTTAGGACGTACCCGCTGAAGCTGCTCCGGCGCGTCGCGGAGCAGCACGTTGAGCGCGGGGCTCCTGTGCCCGACCATGCGCTGCGCCTGCCGCCGTACCTAGGGGAAACGGCGCTACGCGGACTGGTCGAGGGAGGCTATGTGCGCCGCGTCGACGACCAGGCGCGGGCGATCCATGCCTACGTGCCGACGGAGGAGGGGCTGGCGTTGATTGCCGCGGCGGACAGCCCCGGACGGAGCAAGCGGGCTCCCCGCAAACGTTAGCGGCTAGCGCCCACAGCGTTATCGGTCCCTGCCACGCGCCCAGTTGAGTTCGATGAACCCCTGCCCCACCACAGCGTCCCCCGCATCCAAGACCTCGACGCCCGACTCCCAGTAGGCGACGGGGAGGAGCGTGCCATTAAATTCGGACTCCGCTTCGAGAGGCCGTAAGCGCAGCGCGATCCCCTCGTCCGGAATCTCGACGCGCCAGTCCACCCGGTAGGTGGTCGCTGTTCGGGGACTGCGCCACTCCGCCTCGCCTGGAACAAAGGCGAACTCGGCGGGGCCCAGGTGTCGAGTCTCGTCGCCGGGTCTGCGAAGCGTCGCGTAGCTCTCGATGAGACTGCCGTCGTGGTCGTACAGCACCGAGAACATGAGGTCCGTGCCGTTTTCCAGCTGAATGCTGGCCCAGTCCCACTCGACGGAGACGGGCTGGAAGTCGCCCCATTGCTTGTCCAGCCACGCCAGGCCCGCGACGCTCAGCGTATCGCCGTTGGGTGTGGTCAGCGCTCCGGCGACGTCGAGGCGGGGGCGCGTGTAGTAGTAGGTGACGCCGGCCTCCCGGTAATCGAGCAGACCGATGCCCCCATGCAGGAGCGGCGGGGCCGTGGAAGTCAGTCGGAGGTCGTAGGCGTAGTCCCCAACGTCGGCGCGAAGAACATAGTCCTCTCCGCCGGCCCCGCTCATCAGTCCATCGCCGATTTCGATTGAGAAGTCGCCGGGGGTGGCTTCGAGAGGTGCCTCAGTAGAGCGCAGGCGTTCGCTGGTGAGGTGGCCGCTCTCGCCGTCGGTCAAGCCTATCTGGCGGACGTAGATCGTGCGGTTGGAATCGAGCTGTTGGACCTGAAAAATCACGTCATGGAGGGCGAATCGTTGGCCGTCGTCCGACGCTAGGTGCAGGTTGAAGTACCACCACTCGGCTTGGAAGTCGTGGGGAGACTCATCCGCGGGCAGGGTTAGCGGAGGCAGGCCGAATGGAGGAGTGGGCGTTGCCGTCGGCGTGGGCGTCGGAGCGGCGCACGCAGTGGCGGCTGCGAGCGCTACGGCTATGGAGGCGACCGGCTGGAGAAGGAATCGGAGTCGGGAATTCATGGGGCGTTATGAGTTATGAGGGTAACAGCACGCTGACTAATGGGGTGGAATGCCCGCGCGGTTGGCTACAATGGCCGGTATGTCTTGGAAACGCCGCATCGTCTTCGCCGTCGGCGGGCTCTTGCTGCTGGCTGTGATTTATTTCGGAGTCTCGTGGATTATCGTCGGCCAGGCGCTCGTTGCGGAGGTCACGGAAATCGAGCAGCGCCCCGAGGAGTTGGGGCTGACCTACGAAGAGGTCGAGTTCACGCCGCGAGGCTGGCCGGACATCACGCTCAGCGGATGGTGGCTCCCTGCCGACGATCCGAAGGCGACGATAGTGCGCGTTCATGGCGTCGACACCAACAAGGGAGACCGGCTCGAACTCACCCAGGCGATGGTGGAAGGCGGCTACTCCGTTCTAGCTTTCGACCTGCGCGGTCATGGCGAGTCCGACAAGGCGCCGATGGGCGCGGGGCTGGACGAGCGCGACGACGTTCTCGGCGCAATCGACTATCTCTTTGCCGAGCGAGGGGCAGTAGACGGCGAGGTCTTCCTGCACGGACTGTCATATGGAGGGGCCATCGCTCTGCTCGCCGGAGTCGAGGACTCCCGAGTCAACGGGGTGTTCTCGGACACGGCCTTCGCCAATCTGGCCGACCTGATCACTCAGGAGGTTTCCGGCCGCACGATTGTGCCGAGCTGGGGAGCGGCGGTTCTATTGCCGGGACTCGTCTGGATGGCGCAGCTGACCAGGGGTATCGACATCAACGAAATGCAGCCCTCGGAAGCGGCGGGGGAGTACGCCTACCCGCTCGGACTTGCCCACTGCCGTTTCGACGACCGCGTCCCCATCAAGCACCTCGCTCAGATACGGCTCGCGGTCAAAGTCCCGCCCCGGCTCACCATCTACGAGGGTTGTGTCCATGGCGAGGCATGGGACGATTTCCCTGCCCACTACGAGGCGCTCATGCTGGACTACTACGACGAGCGCCTTGGCCTCTTCGGCCAGCCTTGGCCTTGATCAACAGTCGGCTGGCCCTGCTCTTCCTTGGCGCCGCGCTCTTTGCCACGGCCTGCGGCGGCGCGGCGGGCGGGCCGCTCGGCGCAGACCCGCTGACCGCCGAGACTGTCACGCGGCTGCTCACTCCCGCCGACGTGCAGGACGCCGGCGGCCCGGGCGGACTGAGCGTCGAAGCGCAGGACCTCAAGGCGTTCGCCGCCGAGGTCGGTCCCGCGCAGGTCGAGGACATCGAGGTTTGGGCGAGCGTCTCCCTCACGTCAGGCGGACGAGGCCTGCTGCTCCAGGTGATCGACTACGCGGACGCATCACTCGCGACGGCGCGCCTCGATCAGGCCCGCGCCGGGCCCAGCCTGGCCCCGGCGTCCCAGCCCATCGGCGACCGGGCGTTCGTGTTCCAAGGCGGCGACGCCGGGCCTGGCGTGGTCTTCACTGTAGGTAAGCGGTTCGTCGCACTACAGTCCACCGCGCCAGTCGGGGACGAGCCGCTGGTGACGGGGGCGCAGATAGTTACGATTGCACAGTTAGTAGCCGGTAGGCTCTAGCGTCGGGCCATGTGCCAACGGCGAGCCACTACCGGCGCGGCAGGCTCACGCACGGCGGGTGGCGTCTCGCTTCGCCACCCACGGCCCCGGCGGGCCGGTGAGGGGAGTGCATACCTTGCATGGACGAAACCCGGCGGCGCGGGCCTCGCGCTCCGAGGCGAACGTTACGCGGTGACCGGCCTTGGTCCTCCTCCCGGGCGGGCAGTTGGGGCGGCAGAATATGCGCGTGGTCGTGCAGCCGTTGAACATCGCCTAACCAAGTTGCATCGCTCTAGTGCAACAGGCCTCCCCCGTCCACTACTATCGACTGCCCCGAGATCATCGCGGCGTCGTCGCTGGCGAGGAAGGCGATGAGCGCGGCGAGGTGTTCCGGGTAGACGCGCTCCTTGATTGCCTGGTTCTGCATCGTCCGGTTGAACATCTCTTCGTCGTTGTATTCCAGCGTCCCCGGCGTCGCCACCTGGCCCGGCATGACGGCGTTGACGGTGATGCCGTCGCCGCCCAGCTCTTTTGCCATGTTCCAGCTGAGGCCGATGACGGCGCCCTTGGCCGACACGTACGGCGTCTGGCCAGGGTTGCCCATGAAGAACGTCCGGGAGGCGACGTTGATGATCCGGCCATGCCCGCTCTGCTCCAGATAGGGGTGAGCGGCCCTGATGGCTAGGAAATAGCCGATGTAGTTCACCTCGGCGAACCGTTGGACTTCCTCTTTCGACCAGCTCCGCCACTCCTTGCGCGGGGCGATGAGGCCTGCATTGTTGACGAGTATGTCGATGCCGCCCAGCTGATCGGCGGCGCCCTTCATCGCGGCGGCCAACTGCTCCTCGTTCGTCGTATCGCACTGAAAGGCCGCGCCGCCCAGGGCTCGCGCCACCTCCTCGGCCTCGTCTGCGCGCAGGTCGAGTATGCCGACTTTTACCCCTTCTTCCGCGAGCCGCTCGGCTGCCGCCTTGCCCAGTCCTCGCGCGCCGCCGGTTACGACGGCGGCCCGCCCATCCAATCCACGCATCCTCTTCCTCCTACGCCTTGCTATTAGTCGGGAACAGTCCTTGGCCGGAACAACGCGAACGAGCTCGTGTAGCCGTGCAGGTACGTCGTTCCGGAAACCGGGCCAATCTCGCCGTTGCAGAAGAATCCCCCCAGCGGCAGGCCGCCCACAAGCTCACGGAAGATGTCCGTATCGTGGTCCGGCGCGCCGTAGAGATAGCGTCCGCGCCCGGTGCACGAGAACAAGAGCGCGCCCGCCGCGGTGCGGTCGCCTGCCGCGTCGAGATAGCTCGCGAGGCTCCGGCGCAGGTCCTCCGCCGAGGTCTCGGCGTCGCGAACGTGGAACTGCACGGTCTGCCCCTCTCGCACCAGCGCGCCCACTGCGACCGCGCCGCGCTGCGGGTCGACCCCCATCACGTTCCTGATGAGGAAATCGCCCGCCGACACCTGCTCGGCCAGCGGGTCCATCGCGACGCCCATGAACAGGTTCCGATGCACCAGCTGCCGGTCGCGTTCCGGTAGGCCGTCGTACATGCGCTGTAGCCGTTCGAGTGTCCGCTCGCCGTCGACCGACACGATGAGGTTGTGCTCGGCCTCGGTGATGCGCATCGGCTCGCCGATGGGCCGGCAGCCTTGCGCGACGACGGTGTCGACGACGACGTTGCCGGAAAGCGCGATGCCCACGGCGCCCTCGCGGTAGACCGTGTCGTCGAGGAAGAGACCGTGGGGAGTGAGCTGGTTCCCGCCGCTGGCGAGGCCGCCGATCTTCGCAGCCTCGGGGAACGCAAAGTCGAGTCCCTCCAGCAACGCCTCGCCATCCATCGTGAATGGGTCGGCCAGAACGATGAAGTGCGGGCCGACGCCGACGGGGGTGTTGACTGCGTCGCCCCATGCCTCAGGCGGCGCGTCGGGTGAGGGAAGATCGGCCCTGCGGAGATGAAACGTAGTCAGCGTCACGTCCGGCAGGATGCCCGCGGTTATCGAGAGCGCCGGGGTGTCTTCCTCTTCGTGGCCGGAGCCGATTATGCCTGCGCCGGAGCACCCTATGATGGCCGACTGCGGAAACCGGGCTCGGATTGCCCCCGCGAGCGAATTCGTTTGCCGGTCGTACGCCGGCGATGCAAAGACGGCGACCAAGTCGGCGTCGCCGGCCTTGCCCAGTTGTTGGTCGAGCAAAGCGACACACTCGTCGAGAGCCGCCTCCAACTCGCCCTGACGTGACAGACTCGATCCCCATTGCATGGCTGTCCTCCCACCGCCAGGCTTAGGGGCGCAGTATAAGGGTGCCTGCGATAGCGCGCAGCGCCGCTCCGGTTCTCTCGCCCGTCTGCGGGAGAGAGCTAGAGCTAGAGAGAGGGTCTGCGCGGGGGCGCTGCGTGTGGACGTTCGGGCCCCGGAGCGTTACAATCGCAGGGTCGAGAGTGGGCTTGGGCCCACTCTCTCGTTTTCTCGGGGCATTCGAGAATTCGAAGAGCAGGAAACTGGAGGATAGGGGACGCGATGAAGAGCGAATTCCTAATCGCAGTCACGCAACTAGCCGCTGAGCGAAACCTGCCGCAGGACATGGTCGTGTCAGCGGTGGAAGCCGCGCTCGCCTCTGCGTACCGGAAGGACAATGCGTCCGGTGGCCAGAGCAACGTGCGCGTTCACCTCGACCCCAATACGGGAGAGGTCGACGTCTTCCAGCTCAAGACCATAGTCGAAGAGGTCGAGAACGACCTTGCCGAGTTGACCTTGGACGAAGCGAAGAAGCTGCGGAAGGGCACGCTCAGCATAGGGGACGTCCTCGAGTTCGAGATGGAGCCCCAGGCGGCAGGCCGCATCGCCGCCCAGACGGCCAAGCAGGTCGTCATCCAGCGCCTGCGCGAAGCCGAGCGCGAGCTGGTCTACGCCGAGTTCGCCGAGAAGGAAGGCGAGGTCTACACCGCCACCGTCCAACGCGGTTACGGCGGCGGCGTGACTATGGACCTCAACGGCCGCGCCACCGCGGTGCTCCCACCGGCCGAGCAGGCGCCCATGGAGCGCTACCGCCCCGGCATGAAGTTGAAAGTGATGATCTTGGAGGTCAGCCGCACCCAGCGCGGTCCGGAGATCATCGTGTCCCGAACGCATCCCAACCTGCTGCGCCGGCTCTTCGAGATGGAGGTGCCGGAGATATACAACGGCATCGTCGAGATCCGAGGCATCGCCCGGGAGCCCGGCTCGCGCTCGAAGGTCGCGGTCCACGCTTTGCAAGACGGCGTGGACCCCGTGGGCGCTTGTGTGGGACTGCGGGGCATCCGTATCCAGAACATCGTGAACGAGCTTCAGGGCGAGAAGATCGACGTGATCCAGTGGTCGCGCGACATGGCCGTGTACGCGTCGCACTCGCTGAGCCCTGCCCAGCCGCTCCGCGTCGAGCTGAACGAAGTGGAGCAAGCCGCCATCGTCATCGTCTCCGACCGGCAGCTCTCCCTTGCGATTGGCCGTGAAGGGCAGAACGCCCGGCTCGCCGCCAAGCTGACCAACTGGAAGATCGACATCAAGAGCTCGACCGAGATTGAGATCGAGCGTATGAAGGTGCAGATCGAGGGCGAAGTCGCGGAACGCGAGGCGGCGACGGCTGCCGTTGCGGAAGCGCCGACGGAGGTCGCGTCTGCCGACGAGGCGGACCTCGAGCCCGCCGAGGTTCCGGCAGCTGCCGAGATTGAACCTGCCGCCGCAGTAGCGGAGCCTGAGGACGAAGCTGACGAAGCCGCCATCATGGCGGAGCTCGAGGCCGAAGTCGCCGCAGCGGAAGCCGTTGCCGAGGTGGCCGCGCCTCCGGTCGGGGGACCGGCAGGCGCCCTCAGCCCGGAGGAGATGCTCGCGCTGGAGTCCCTTGATGCCGCCTCTCTCGAAGAAGAGGAAGTCATCATCGAGGAAGAGATCGATGGCGACGGCATCATCAGCGAGGACGTTTGGAAGATGCCGGAGCGAGTTGGCGGTGGGCCAACCATCCGGTTCGCCGAGGACATCCTGGGTGCTCCGTCCGGAGCCCGCCGCGCAGGCGGACGGCGACGGGGTGGGGCCGGAGGCAACCGGCAGAACCAGAACCGCAATAGACCGCCGCGGCCGGGCGGTCCAGGCGGTCCTGCCCGCCCGCCTGGACCATAGGACCAAAGGTCGGTGCCCCGCCTTGGACGGGGGCCGGGCGCGGAGGGTGAGATGCCAAATCGCCACGTGCCGCAGCGCTCCTGCATTATCTGCGGCGCAAAGACATCGAAGCGTGAGCTGTTCAGGATCGTGCTGACGCCTGAGCAGGAGTGCGTCGTGGACGATACGGGCAAACGCCCGGGACGCGGCGCATACCTCTGCCACCGGCAGGCGTGCTGGCGCGGCGCGCTCCGGGGAAGGCGGCTGGCGGCCGCTCTTCGTGGCGAGATTGCTCCCGACGACCGGGAGAAGCTGACGGCCTTCGCAGAGGGATTACCGATCGCAGAGACTGCCGGGGCCGCCGGATAAGGGGAGACTATGGTTGAACAATCGCAAGGACAGGCCACCGCCACTCGAAGGGTAACGCTGCGCGCGCTCCCGATCGGCGACGCTATTGCGGTCGGCACACTTGCCGAGCGGATGCACGTCGAGCCGGTGCAAGTCATCAAGCAGCTGATGCGGGCCGGCGTGTTCGCGAGCATCAACCAGGCCATCGACTTCGAAACGGCGGGGACCATCGCGCGGGTGTTCGGGTTCGCGGCGCGAAAGGTGGAGGACGTCGCGAGCGCCGCCGCCGGCGCCGTCGCCGAGGATGAGTCCGCGCAGCTCGAGACGCGGCCCGCCGTCGTTACGATTCTTGGCCACGTCGACCACGGCAAGACCACCCTCCTGGACACGATCCGCCGCACGAACGTCGTCGATAGGGAAGCGGGCGGGATCACCCAGCACATCGGGGCCTACCAAGTCACCCACAACGAAGCCCCCATTACCTTCATCGACACTCCCGGCCACGAAGCCTTCACCGCGATGCGCGCCCGCGGCGCTCAGGTCACCGACATCGCCGTCCTGGTGGTCGCCGCCGACGACGGGGTCATGCCGCAGACGGTCGAGGCAATCAACCACATCAAGGCCGCCGCGGTCCCGATCATCGTCGCCATCAACAAGATGGACTCGCCCGAGGCGGACCCGGAGAGAGTGCGCCGCCAGCTATCCGAACGTGAGCTCCTCGTCGAGAAGTGGGGCGGCGAGATTGTCGACGCCGAGGTCTCGGCCAAGACCGGCGACGGCATCGACGACCTTCTCGAAAGCATCGAGCTCGTCGCTGAGATTGCCGAGCTCAAGGCCAACCCCCAGCGCCCCGGAGTCGGCGTAGTCGTCGAGGCGCAGCTCGACCGCAACCGGGGCGTGTTGGCGACGGTGCTCGTACAGACCGGCACGCTGAAAGTCGCCGACTTCATAGTCGTAGGCTCCACCCGTGGGCGCGTCAAGGCCCTCGTCGACGACTCGGGCAAGCGTATCAAGAGCGCGGGGCCCTCAACCCCGGTGGAAGTCCTCGGCCTCAGCGATCTGCCCAGCGCCGGAGACCGGCTCGTCGTCGTTCCGGACGAGAAGACGGCTCGCGAGGCCGTCGCCGAGCGGCTGCGGCGCGCAGACCTGAACCGGACGCGCGGCGCGACCCTCGAGGAGGTCGGCAACCGCATCTCCTCCGGCCAGACCAAGGAGCTCAGCCTCGTCTTGAAGACCGACGTGCAGGGCAGCCTCGACGCGGTCAAGCAGGCGCTCGAACGGCTCACCACTCCCGCCGCCCAGGTGCGGGTCATCCACGCGGCAGCTGGCGCGATTACCGAGAGCGACGTGCTGCTCGCCATGGCCTCCGAGGCCATCATCATCGGATTCAACGTCAAGCCGGACCAGGGGGCCCAGCGCCTCGCCGACCACGACAAGGTCCAGATACGGCAGTACCAGATCATCTACCGGCTCAGCGAGGACGTAGAGAAAGCGCTCCACGGCCTTTTGGAGCCCGTCATCGAGGACGTGGTCGAAGGCGCCGCGGAAGTCCGCGCAGTCTTCTCCCTCGGCCGCACGAGGAAGAGCGCCGGCTGTTACATAACCGACGGCAGGTTCACCCGCGGCGCGCGCGCCAGGGTCCTGCGCGGAGGCAAAGAAGTCTTCGACGGCGCTATCGCCGGCCTCAGGCGCTTCAAGGACGATGTCCGCGAGGTCGCCACCGGCTACGAGTGCGGCGTCTCTCTCGACGGCTTCAACGACTTCCAGGAAGGCGACGTCATCCAAGCTCACCGCCAGCGGACGGTCGGCGCCTAGCAGGGGCAGGATGCGCCCACGGCTGGGATGCAGGATGATATGGATAGTCGTCGTAGCGACCGGGTCGCCGGTCTTCTCCAACGCGAGGTCGGCCGGATACTGGACGCGCGGCTGACGGACCCCCGGCTCGGTAAGCTCGTGACCGTGTCCCGTGTGACGGTCACCCCCGACCTCGCCCGCGCAACCATCGCCGTCACGGTCATGGGCGACGCGAGCGACGCGGCCGAGGCGATGCAGGGGCTCGAATCCGCCGTCGGATTCCTGCGCAGAGAAATCGGCCAGCGAGTGGGGCTCAAACGCGCCCCGGAGTTGCATTTCGTGCAGGACATAGCCATCGAGCAGGGCGACCACGTGCTCGACTTGCTCGATACGCTCAAGACGGAGACCGTTTCTCCTCCGTCTGAGAGACCTTTGCGCAAACCTCAAACTGGTTCGTGATGAGCTTGTCGAACCATGAACCGGCTTGGAACACCGGGGAGCGCAGAGGGGCGACGCCCCTCTGCCGGGGGCGTGGGGGTGTCCCCCACAACATGACGGGCGGGTGGGTGGGAAAGAGTTACGCCCGCCAGAATAGAGTTATGCAACAGTCCGTCTACGGGAGAGACCCCCTCCGTCATTCCCGCGCAGGCGGGAACCCAGGAATCTCCTCCCCCGCCTGCGGGGAGGAGCGAGGAGCCAGCTGAATGATCCGGCCCGATATCGACGGGATACTCGTCATAGATAAGCCCAAAGACATCACCTCCATGGATGTCGTGCGCGCGGTGAAGCGAGTGACGCGGGTGAAACGCGTCGGCCACGCCGGCACCCTCGATCCAATCGCCACCGGAGTCTTGCCGGTCTGCTTGGGGCAAGCGACGCGCTTCATGGACTACCTGGTCGACGGCGGCAAGACCTACTTCGGCGAGGTTACCCTGGGCGCTGCAACCGACACCTACGACGCCCAGGGACAAGTCACCGCCACCGGCGACTACTCCGGCGTTGCCCAAGCGGACGTTGAAGCGCTGTTCCCACTGTTCACGGGCGTCATCATGCAACAGCCGCCGATGTATTCCGCCGTCAAGCACGAAGGCCAGCGGCTGTACAACCTCGCGCGGGCGGGTGTGGAAGTCGATCGCCCGGAGCGCGAGGTCGTCGTCCACGGCCTATGGCTCCGCGAATGGGACCCTCCGCGCGTGGCGATCGAGATGTGGTGTGGGAAGGGCTTCTACATGCGCAGCTTCGCCCACGACCTCGGCGCTGCCCTCGGCTGCCACGGTCACCTCAGCGCACTCACGAGGACGCATGCTGGACCGTTTTCCCTCGACAACGCCTTCTCCATCGAACAATTCGAGTCCGAGGAGGACTGGGAAGGTCTGCTGGAGCCGCCCGACGCCGCGCTGCTGGACATCGGCTCCGCGCTGCTCCCCTCAGCCGCCGAGCGCCACATGCGCAACGGTCAGCCGGTCACCCTCCCCGCCCTCGGCCCCTACGTCAAGCACCTCGACTCGCGCCGGGCGTACTCCGAGGATGGACGGTTCCTGGGGTTGATCAGGTTCAACCGGCCGGATAGCTCATGGCAGCCGGACAAGGTGCTGGCCAAACCCGTCCTCTCCCGCTACGCCCCGGAACCCTAAACCGATGCGCTGGGAGTATCGCGTTGCCGCCCTCTGGCCGAGAGTTGGCGAGGGCGCCGACGCCATGAACGACACCGGAGACGCCGCAAGTCTGCTGAACGCCCTCGGCGCCGAGGGGTGGGAGCTAGCCTCGGTCGCCTGGCTGAACGACGAAGCCGCCCCGGGTGGCCGAACCCTCACCGCATTCCTAAAGCGCCCCTACTGAAGCCACCCTAGGGGTGCCCCTTTCCATCACCTCTCTCCGTCATTGCCTCGAAAGTAGGCGCTCCGTTCCCCAACCCGTCATTCCCGCGAAAGCAGGAATCCAGGATGCCCACTTTCCGTCATTCCCGCGAAAGCGGGAATCCAGGACGCCCCACTTTCCGTCATTCCCGCGCAGGCGGGAACCTCGCAGCGGCGCGGCAGCGGCGCGATCCATCCCCCTCTCCCCCCGTCTGCTCCGGTCCTCTTGTATGTTGACGGAGATGGCGGGGCAGGCCGTTGTCCTCTCGGTTGGAAGAGACCGTGGTGGAGCGAGGTCGCCCCGCCGCCCCCACCAGAGAGCCCGAACAGTTGCCGGGGCCAGAGCGAGCCCGCATCGCACAAGGACGGGCCAAGCAGGAGGAACGAAGTGTCTACTGTCCCTCAGAACGTGTTCGTCGGCATCGATGTCTCCGGGGACTGGCTGGACGTCGCCGTCCGGCCCACCGGCGCCGCGTGGCGCGCGGCCCAGAACGAGGACGCCATCGATGAACTGGTCCGGCAACTCGACGCGTTGCGGCCCCGGCTCATCGTCATGGAAGCCTCCGGCGGGTGCGAGCGGTTGCCGGCCGCTGCCCTCGCTGTCGCTGGCCTCCCCGTCGCCGTGGTGAACGCCCGCCACGTGCGCGAATTCGCACGGTCCCAGGGGAAGCTGGCCAAGACGGACCGGCTCGACGCGGCGGTGATTGCCCACTTCGGCGAGGTCAGTGAACTCCAACCGCAACCGCCGGTCCCCGCAGAGGCGCGGGAGCTCGCAGCCCTCGTGACCCGCCGCCGCCAGGTCGTCCGCATGCGGACGGTCGAACTGCAGCACCGGAAGCAAGCGGTCCCTGTTGTGCGGCGCGGGATCGACCGGGCAATCGCCTTCTACAATCAAGAGTTGGAAGAGATCGATGAAGACCTGACGCGGCGGCTGCGGGAGTCGCCGCTCTGGCGGGAGCGCGACGAGCTGCTGCGCAGTGTGCCGGGCGTGGGGCCGGCGCTCACCTTTACCCTGCTGGCGGGCCTGCCCGAGCTGGGCGCCCTCAGCAACAAGCAGGTCGCCTCCCTGGTGGGCCTGGCGCCCTTCGCGCGAGACAGCGGGGAATTCCGTGGAGCGCGCACCTGTTGGGGCGGTCGCGCGGAGGTGAGGGCGGCCCTCTACATGCCGACGGTCACGGCGATGCGATGCAACCCGGCGATCAAGGAGTTCTATGCGCGCCTGGTGAAAGCGGGCAAGCCTCCGAAGGTGGCGCTCACCGCGTGCATGCGCAAGCTGCTGACCGTCCTCAACGCCATGCTCCGGCACGGGACTCCGTGGGACCCCCAGATGGCTTGACTTCCAACACAGTTGCTCCACCGTCTGCGCAGGAGGGGGAGAGCTAGAGAGGGGGCCGTCCTACCCGCCAATCAACGCCCCTGCACCCACACCCGTCATCGCCACGCCCACCCGTCATTGCCGCGCCCACCCGTCATTCCCGCGAAAGCGGGAATCCAGGACTCCCCCTTTCCGTCATTCCCGCGCAGGCGGGAACCTCGCAGCGGCGCGGCAGCGCCGCGGTCCATCCCCCTCTCCCCCGTCTGCGGCGGAGAGCTAGAGAGGGGGCCGTCCTACCCGCCAATCAACGCCCCCGCACCCACACCCGTCATCGCCACGCCCACCCGTCATTGCCTCGAAAATCCCCTCCCCCGTCTGCGGGGGAGACTGAGAGGGACTGCCCCGCCCCCCTATTTTCGTTGGTTCAAGCCCCCTCCCCGCAGCAGTAGGCTAAGCGCCCAGCCAAGAACTACTCGGACGCGGCGGGCGTAGTAGGTAGTAGAGTGCGCCGAAGTCGGCGAGCGCATCTATGGACGCGGCGCGCTTAGGGGGCTATGAGGAATCGCAAGAACTTCGTTGGCGGAGTGTTGCCGGCGCTCGAGACGATGTCTGCATTCTTGGCGCTAGCCTTCCTCGTCATGGCGTGCGAACCAGACTCTCGCGCCATATCGGGTGCAGCCTCTCGCGCCGGGGCCATTCACACGGTGGAGTGGACGCCGGACGGGTCGCAGATCGTGTACAGCGCGGGCATCGACTACGGCAGGAGCATCTATGTTGCTGCGGCTGATGGCTCCCGCGTCCGCGCCGTAGCGCGGGGCGGTAGCGGACGGAGCCCACGGTCGAACGTATCCCCGCGTATTTCGCCCGACGGTTCGAGGGTGGCCTACGCAGGGCTCGTGAAAACGGGCTTGTTCGGCATCAATGGGTATGGCTGGGAGATATTCACCTCCCGGATAGACGGTTCGGACAGACGCAGGCTGACGAACAACACCGTGACGGATACGAATCCGACCTGGTCCCCGGACGGGTCTCGGATTGTCTTTGCGTCGCATTCCGGGCATGCGCCGCATTATTCGATGTCAGCAGACGGCTCAGACGTACGTGCGTTGACCGGGCCTTTGGCCTCTCTCGGCGTCGTATGGTCCCCCGACAGCCAAAGTCTTGCCATGGTTGCCGGGGAGCGCGACGTCTACGGTCTTGCAATCTACATTACCGACTCAGACGCTTCGGACGCGCGAAGGATTGCGCATACCTATAGGACGTCTTCGACAACGTCCCTATCGTGGTCACCCGACAGTGAACGGCTGGTGTTCATCATCAGCGATAGAGAAGTGGGCTCCGGCTCCATCGGTGGAAGGGATGAGGGAGTCTACACAGTCAAGGCCGACGGCGCGGACCTGCGGCAGATAGTCAGTGGCGCGGACCTGCCGGATACAGACTGGATCGGCGCCCAAGTGGCCTGGTCTCCCGATGGATCGGAGATACTCCTCGCGGGTGACGGCGCACTCTTCGTATTCCGTCCGGACGGGATCGGTCTGCGCCGGTTGCACGCTGAACCGTCCGGCTATGCCCCATCTGGCGAGAAATACAACTACGACCCCCGTCGCGGCGTGCGGACCCGGGCCGCCCATACGGGTCGAGGATTGCGTTCTACGTTGTCCTCGACCATGCAGTGGGAGGCCGGCTCATTACCATGGCGCGGGACGGGACGGACGTGAGGGTGCTTCGATGAACGTTACCGATGGTGGCCTCTGCGCCTTCGCCGAGAAGCCTCTCGGCCGCTCCAGACCTGTTCGCTGCTCATAGAAGCCCCCTGCGACATTTGCCCCTTCCCCAACACCTCTGCGCCCCCTACAATGAACTGTCGGAATGTCGTCATGCCGAGGACCGCAGTATCCCAACCATCGACGCCGTACTTGTTCCCTCCGCCCCCCCTGCGGAGGGGCAAGAGAGGGGGCAGGGGATGCATGAAATACAAAATATCTCGGTCAGGAAGTAGTTCCAGGACCCAGGAAGCAGGCCACGGCCACGAAAACACCCCCCAAACCCCCGATTTCACATGTTTTTTCGGGAAGTTTTTACTCGTAAGGGATTGAACGGTTCGGGAACTTTTTACTCGTAACAACAGCGCAACTTCCCCACCTGTTCCGCGACGGAGCAGGAGTTACGCAAAGGTCTCGTCTGCGGGGGAGATTGAGAGGGGGCCGTCTGCGGGGAGAGACAGAGAAGGCCCGCGCTTGACTCGCATACCCGCGCGTGCCATGGTCGGCATGGACATAGCAGATTCTGGGGAGGCGCGAAGCCCACAGTCCGGCAGACCGTCGCAACCCTCGCACGAGACGCTGCTCCGCTATGGGGCCGGCAAGGCAACGCCACTCGCCGGCAAGAAGAAGGAGGACACTATGACTCGCCTGTCGCCTGTTATCGACGCCGATGGTCACATCCTCGAGCGTCAGACCGACGCCCAGAAATACCTGGAGCCGCCGTGGGACAAGCGCAAGACGCGCCTCTTCCAGGACGGTCATCCGTGGGACACGGAGATCTTTGGGACGTTGACCAACCACGAGTACAAGGACGGCGGTCTGGCGCCTGAGCAGCAGGTGGAGACGTGGCTCAGGATCGCCGACCGCGAGAACATCGAGACGGCGGTGCTGTTCCCGACGGGAAGCGGGCACGTCGCCTACATTCCGGAGCCCGAGTGGGCGGTGGCGGTCTCACGAGCTATCAACACCCACTTGGCGAAGGACTACGGAGGCCCATCCGACCGCTTACGCCCTGTAGGAGTGCTGCCGATGCGAGACCCGCAGACGGCGGCCCAAGAGCTTCGGCGCGCGGTGACGGAGCTGGGTCTGGTGAGCTTTGAAGTCCTGTCTGCGGGAGTGCCCCTCGGCTTGGGCGACCCCTTCTTCGACCCGATTTACGCCGAGGCTGAGCGCCTGGGAACGCCTATCTGCATCCACGGCACGCGCTCAGGAGCGCAGGAGGTCGGCGGCGACAGGTTCAAGACTTTCGCGGAGGTCCACTCTTTCGTTTTCCCCGCGTCGGTGATCCTTCACTTCACCAGCGTCATGTGCAACGGCGTCCTCGAACGCTTCCCGAATCTTAAGATGGCCTTCCTCGAGATTGGCGCAACCTGGCTGCCCTTCTACCTCGACCGCTTGGATGAACATTGGGAGCTGCGTGGTGAGGCGGAGATGCCCTACGTAACCAAGAAGCCCACCGACGTCTTCCGCGAGCACGAGGTGTACGTGAGCGTCGAGCCCGAAGAGACGTTCCTCTCGCCCATGATTGACCATCTCGGCGCAGACCATTTCGTCTTCGCGTCCGATGTCCCCCATTGGGACGCGCGGTTCCCGGATAACCTCGAGCACCTCGAGTCCCGCGGCGACCTGGGCCCTGATGTCAAGCAGAAGATCTTGTACGACAATGGGAAGCGGCTGTTCGGCCTGCAACTTGCCGGCCGGAGCCCGGTCACTCTGACGGCCAGGAGCTCTCTAGCTTTGTCTGCTAGGAGCCCCTGTAACTCTGTCAGCCAGGAGGTTGTCCGATGCCTTTCGACAATAACGATTTGAGCGAGATATTCCGGCTCGGCCCCGGGACGCCCTCAGGCGAGGTGTTCCGGCGTTATTGGCTGCCGGTGGAGACCTCGGCGAACCTCGACGGCGGTCGGGGCCCGGTGCGGCCCAGCGCGAAGAACCCCGTGCGGGTCAAGGTCCTCGGTGAGAGCCTGGTCCTGTTCCGCGACGCCTCCGGCAAGCCGGGACTGCTCGAGGAGCACTGTTCGCACCGGCACACGTCGCTCGTCTACGGACGCGTCGAGGACGAAGGGCTCAGGTGCCTCTACCACGGATGGCTGTACGACCGGGATGGGAACTGCATAGACATGCCCGCGGAGCCTCCGGGACGGCGTTTCCGCACGTCCGTGAAGCATCCGTCGTATCCGTGCATTGAGGTCGGAGGCCTGATCTTCGCCTACATGGGGCCGCCCGAGCTTCAACCGCCGTTCCCGCGGTACCCGGCCCTGTTCCGAGAGGACGGAATGCGCGTGGCCGGAAAGGGCAACCGCATTCAGAAGTCGAACGCGCTCTTACAAACGCTGGACAACGTACTGGACGTCTGGCACCGCGAGATCGCCCACGGCTGGTTCAAGGGCGGCGACCCCGTGTACGCCATCCACCATGGCCGCGACGGCGAACCCGCCACGCCCATTCGATTCGAGACCACGCCTTGGGGCGCTTGCTACGTCACGCTTCAGAACACCAAGAAGCCGGATCTCTACGAGTACCACGAGACTCATGCTGTCTTCCCATGCCAGCGCGCGCGGACCAACCAAGTGAACTGGGCCGTGCCCATGGACGACAACTCCACGCGTTGGTTCGGCGTGAGCTTCGAGCCCTTCGACGAGAACGGCCAGATATCCGAGGCGGCGGTACGCCGGCTCCACGCCGACACGCCCGCCGACTCGGGAGGCCCCTTCTACGAAGGCTGGTTCGAGGACGTCGGGTACTGGTGGAACACGGGCCACCCCCTCCGCCAGGGGCCGATCTGGGAAGACGAGGCCATCATGAGCACCCAGGGCAGGGAGGAGCGCGGCGGCCTTCCCGACTGGGAGAAGATGACCTTCGGCAGCTCCGACCGGGGTGTGCTCCTCATGCACAAGCTATGGAACGAGCAGATAGCGCGCGTGCAGGACGGCATCGATCCCGTCGGCATCGTCCGCGGCGTCGAAGCGGAGCAGATAGTCCCTCTCCCCGGACAGGTCGTCTTCGTGGACCGCGAAGAGGGCATGCGCCTCTTCAACACGCCCCTCGAAGAGCGCATCGCGGCCCGGGTGGAGACCTTCCAAGCCCGCTGACGCCCCTAGGGCCCTAGACAACGCTTACGAAGCGTGCTTCCTCCCCCCCGCCGGCGCCGGCCCTCTCTCCCGTCTGCGGGGGAGAGTTAGAGAGGGGTGCGGGAGAGAGAGTTAGAGAGGGGTGCGGGAGAGAGTTAGAGAGAGGGTCTCCTCACGTAGAAGCGGGCGGAGTCTTCGATGCCGGGCCAGGACGGGAGCGGCAGCCGGCGTTGCAGTTGCCAGTCGTGGCTGAGCAGTTCGTGGAAAGCCGCGCCTCCGGTGAAGCGCTCGTCCCCAACGTAGACGAGCCTGTCCCCACCGAAGCATCCCAGCGCGTGAGCGGCTACGGATTGCTTGTCGGGAGGCCAGCAGATGAACAGCGCGTCGCACTCCCCATGCGCGGCGATTGCCGCCGCCGCATCCCGTCGCTCGATGCAGACGTAAGGCGCGCCCTGCGGCTCGCTCTCGTCGGTTGCAACGACGCTCACGCCCTCGTCGCGAAGAAGCCTCGCCCATAGTCCGAGGCCCGCGCAGACCTCCACGACCGCTCGCCCTTCGAAGAATCCGGCGATGGCCCGGATAGCCTCCCGCGTCGGCACGGCGTAGCCATAGAACGCGATGAACGTTCGCCTGCGCGCGTGCTCCTCGCGCACGGCCTCATCCGAGTCGACTGACTCCGACCCCTGCCTTGCCCACGGCTTGGGACCTGCCGCCTCGATTCCGGCCCACAGGGCGTTGGAATCGGTGTCCGGTCTTGCTGTCAACGCGTGCTGCCCGCGCGACCTCAGAGCTTCAGCGCGCGCGCCAGGTTGCCGCCGAGGATCTTGTGCTGGGACTCCTCGGACAGCCCGCTTCCGCTGATGTCGGTAGTCGCGTTCGGCAGACGCTGGAACTCCGGGTGAGGGTAGTCCGTACCGATCACGAAATTGTCCGCGCCGTACGCCTCCACCAGCTGCTCCAACGGCTCGATGCTCTCGATTGCAGTCATGCAGTGCTGCTTGATCAGCTCGCTCGGCCGGGTGTTCGTCCGAGCGCAGGCGCGCTCAATGTAGAACGACCGATCGGTGCCGTGCATCGCATACGCCATCCACGACGCTCCCGCCTCGAAGAAGAGGAACCGGAGCTTGGGGAACTGGTCGAGCACGCCGCCCAGGGTCAGGGCCGCGCAGGCGATGGTGTAGTCGAGGCCGAACCCGACGTACGTCCCAATGTGCATGCGGTGGTAGCGCTCCGTGCCGACCATCGGGTACGAGGTGCGGTGGTCGTAGAAGTTTCCCCGGTGCCCTTGCGTGAAATTGTGGACCATACACGCCATGTCCAGTCCGCTCACGGCCTCCCAGAACGGGTACAGCTCATAAGCATCCAGGTTCTGGTCCAGGTAGCTGCCGCAGATGCTGACCGCGCGCAGCCCCAGTCCCGCCGCGCGCTCGAGCTCCCTGATCGACGCGTCGATGTCGTCCCATGGCACGGTGATCTGGCAGATGAAGCGGTCCGGATAGCGACTCTGAAGCTCAGCGGCCGCGTTGTTGTAGAGCTGGGCAAGCGCCGAGCGAAGCCACAGCGGGCTGTCGGGAGGCATCAGCAGGTTCGGCATCGCGCGCTGCGTGTTGAGCACTTGCATCTCGAAGCCCAGCTTGTCCATCTCGGAAAGCCGCGCCTCCGGGTCCCACGTCGGGTCACCAGCGTGTCCGTCGAGGGACGGCTCGCCGCCTGCGATCGCGGCCCTCACCACGTCCAGGTCGACGATCTGGAGCGTGTCCCGGTACATCATCTCCTGCAGCTCGGCGCTGCCGGCGCGCGGAATCAGGTCTCGCAGGTCTCTGTGGTCTACTGTCAAGCTGAAATGAGTATCCGCGTCGATCCTCTTGGTGCGAACTTCAGTTACCACGGTTGCCTCCTCTGCACGAAAACAGCCTAATCGTACTCCCGAAAGTACGGACTCTGCACACCCCCCACCCGTCGTTCCCGCGAAGGCGGGAATCTCGTAGCGGCGTGACAACGGCGCGGTCCCTCTCCAAGCGTCCACCCATTGTCGTCGGCTGTGGCGTCCGCCCCCGATTTTCGTCGATTGTAGTGTTGGACGTAAGGCCAACATGAAGGACTGCTCGAAGTCCTCTCCCCCGTCTGCGGGGGAGAGTTAGAGAGGGGGCCGTCTGCGGGCAAGAGTTAGACAGCGGGCTGCCTAATCTAGTGAATCCTCTCCCCCGTTTGAGACCTTATGCGTAACCTCAAGTGGTTCATGATGAGCCTGTCGAACCATGGATCGGCCTGGAATAGCGGGGGAGCGCAGAGGGGCGATGCCCCTCTGCCGGGGGTGTGGGGGTGTCCCCCACAACATAACGGGTGGGTGGGTGGGAAGAGTTACGCCCGCCGGAAAATAGGGTTACGCGAAGGTCCCGTCTCCAGGGGAGAGTTAGAGAGGGGGCCGCCCAGCCTAGCCCCAGGAGTCGCCCTTGACGAGCAGGTAGGCGTTGATGGCGACAGCGCAGAGGACGGTGACCGTGGCGGCCCCCGCCAGCATGACGAACACCCACTCCACGCCCGGCCCGTCCGCGATAAAGCCCCCGCTGACGCCCGCCAGCGAGCCGATGCCGAAGCCCGTAAGCGAGGTGAGGCCGTAGACGCGGCCCTGCATCCGCTCGGCCGAATAGTCGGAGATCATCGCAACTGCGGCAGGCTGGGCCATGAAGTTGAAGAACACGAAAAGCGACGCGCCCGCGAGGAGCGCCCAGCCGTGACCCGCCGCCATGAGCAGCAGCGAGGGGACCGTCAGCGCAGCGACGGGCACGAAGAGACGTTCGCGCCGGTGACGCTCGCCCAGCTCCCCGCCCGCGTACTGCCCGGCGACGCCGAAGAGAAGCGCCACGGTCGCGGCCGCGCCGCCGACCACGACGGGCTCGAACCCAAAGACGTTGAACCCGAGGTTGGTCGATAGGTGCAGGGGCAGGAAGAGGGTGAGTCCGCGGAAAATGAACCCGAAGCACGCGTTGATGACGAATATCAGCGCCAACGGAAAGAGCAGCGTCTTCGTCCGTAGGCGCGGCCTCGGATTGCCAACGGCCGCGCTCTGAGCGCCCACAGTGGAGCGAAAAGCCATGAACGAGACGCTCAGCGAGAGGATCGCGAACAGGAGGAAGGCGCCCCGCCAGCTCCACACGCCCGCGACTCCGCCCGCGATGAAAGGAGCGAGCGCCGTGCCGAGGTTGCCTCCGGCGCCGTGGACGCCGAGAGCGCGGGCGCGTTGCCTCACCGTGCGGCTGATGAAGGAGAGTCCCGCGGGGTGGTACATGCCCCCCAGGACGCCCATCAGCACGAGCGCCGCGCCGAGAACGGCCACATTGGGCGCGGCGGCGGCCACCGCTGCCGCGACTCCGGCCCCGCCCATCGAGAGGGCGACGGTGCGCTGTGAGCCAAGGCGGTCGGCGGTCGCCCCGGCCGGGAGCGCCGCGAAGGAGTAGGCGAGAGACGACGCCGTGCCCAGCACCCCGAGCGCCGCGACGGTCACGCCGAACTCGAAGGCGACGACCACGAGCACCGCGCCGTAGACGAGCTCGACGGCATGGTTCAGACCGTGGGCGACGCTCGTGAAAGCGACCACCCGCCGCTCCACGGGGGTCATTCGCATGGAGACCGAGTCGCTTGCCATGGAGGGGAGTATGCCACGGCGCGGCGCCTGCTGGCGCGGCCCGGCGGTTGTAGGGCGCGGTGCCCCGCCCTAAGATGCGCCAAACATCCTTCCCGCAGATGGGAAGACCTACAGACCGGAATGAAACTGGAGGGAGGCCGTAGGCATGGCGCATCGCATTCTTTCCTTGCACGCGGGTTACGAGGCTGGCCCGGACTTCGTGGACGGCTACGTCGCGAGACCGGCGGACTCCGGCCAACACCCCGGCCTCGTGGTGATTTCGGGCATGGGCGGACTGAACTGGTTCCAGCGTCAGATCACGCGGACGTTCGCCCGCGGAGGGTTCGTCTGCGTCTCGCCCGACCTGTACGACGGCGAGCTGCCCCAGGGCCGCGCCACCCAGCTCCGTTACAAGAACTCTCTCGACGTGGACCAAGCGGTCGCGCACATCAGCGGGGGCGCGGACTTTCTGCACTCGCTGCCGTGGGTGGCCGACGACTCGCCCGTGGGGGTCGTCGGCTTCTGCCTGGGGGGCGGTCTAACCCTGCTGTCGCTGGCGCGCACCAACACCTTCGGCGCGGGCGTTGTCTACTACCACAGCCTCTTCCCGGACTCGGCGGAGCTGGAGAGCATCACCGCGCCGATGATGTGCCACTACGGGACCAAGGACCACACGACGCCCATCGAGGAGATCGAGGCGTTCCAGGCGGGCCTGTACCAATACGAGAAGCAATATCAGTTGTTCATGTACGAAGGCGTCGGCCACTCCTTCCTGAACCCGAACCAGGACTCGTCCGAGCAGCGAGAGAAGGCCGCGGCCCTGTCCTTGGAGCGCACCTTCGCGTTCTTCCACGAACAGCTCGGCGGCGCGGGGCATGATTCCAAACCCGAGGCCGCGCCGGTCGAGAGCGCCTAGGGTATCGCGGTGTCGGATTTCAACCTTGGGACGTAGGAGTAGCCCATGAGCGTGACGACCGTTGAGATTACAGGAAGGACCCCCTTCGCCGACGGCCAGCCGTTCGACGGCGTAGGGCCCTACGAACGCATCGACGGCGTCCTGACCTTTGCGGTCGACCCCGCGCACGCCGCGAACGCGCTCATCACGGACCTGAAGCTGGCGCCGCGCGATGCGGACGGGCTGGTCAGGTTCACGTCCGATTTCACCTTCGTCGCGCCGGTGCACCGGGAGCGCGGCAACGGCGAGCTGATAGTCGACGTGGTCAACAGAGGCCGCCGCCAGGTGATGCCGACGTTCAACCTGGCGCCGCCGTCGCGGGTGGGCTCTGCCGAGATTCCGGTCGGCGACGGTTTTCTCTGCCGGCGCGGCTATTCGGTGATGTCGGTCGGCTGGCAGTGGGACGTGCCGCGCAGCCCGGCGATGATGGGCCTCGACGCCCCGATGGCGTTCGAGAACGGAAATCCGGCGAGCGGGCAGGTGCTCGTCGAAATCAGGCCGGACGTCGTCCAGAAGACGCGGCTGCTGGCGAACCGGGTCCACGAGCCGTATCCCGCTGCGGACGTTGACGAGCCGGGCGCGCGGCTGCTGGTAAAGGACTGGGAAGACGGGCCGTACAGCGAGATTCCAAGGGCCGGGTGGCGGTTCGCCCAAGGGGTGAACGGAGGTCTTACGCCGTCGCCTGCGCACATCCACGTCGAGTCAGGCCTGCAGCCGGGGAAGATATACCACGTTGTCTACACGACGAATCACGCGCCGGTGGTGGGCGCCGGACTGCTCGCCATCCGCGACGCGGGCGCACATCTGAAGAACGCCTCTGCGGAGCTTGCGCCGGCGGGGTTCGAGTACGCCCACGCCTATGGCGTTTCGCAGACCGGACGGCTGCTCAGGCACCTGCTCTACCTCGGCCTGAACGTGGACGAGCAGGGGCGGCAGGTGTACGACGGCCTCCTGGTCCACGTCGCCGGAGCGCGCAAGGGCGAGTTCAACCAGCGCTTCGGTCAGCCGTCGGTGCAATCGACTCCGGGCTTCGGACATCTCTTCCCCTTCTCCGACAACGATCTCGTCGACCCCTACAGCGAGGAACGCGACGGTCTGCTAACAAGAGTGCGGGACCTAGGCGCGGCCCCGCGCATCGTCTACACGAACACGTCCGCCGAGTACTGGCGCGGCGACGGCTCGCTCACGCATATCGACCCCACGGGACAGCACGACCTCGATGAGGCGCCCGAGTCCCGCACCTACCTCTTCGCGAGCACGCAGCACACGATGACCGACTCCCTGCCCGAGCCCGGCGACCCGAATGTGGACGGCACGGAGCGCCGGTTCCCCGGCAACGCGTTGGACTATCGCCCGTTGTTGAGGGCGGCGCTGGTCAACCTGAGCGCATGGACGCGAGGCCGGGCCGAGCCGCCGCCCTCCAGCTACCCCCGCCTCGACGACGGCACGGCTGTGACGCGGGCGGACGCGCTGGCGAGCATGGGGGCCGTCGACGACGGCGCGAAACCGGACCCCGAGCGATTATGGGTGCTCCGTGAGACGGACATGGGCCCACGGGCGGGCGAGGGCGTCGGGGCGTACCCGCCGACGGAAGGCCGCGCTTACCCCAGCTACGTATCCGCGCTGGACGAAGACGGCAACGAGGCGTCGGGCATCCGGCTGCCCGACATCGCCGTGCCCATCGGAACGCACTCCGGGTGGAACCCGCGTCGGCCGGAAGCCGGAGCGCCGGAGCAGATAATCCCGATGGTCGGCTTCTCGCTCTTCTTCGACCCCGACGAGGTGCGTCGGCGTTACCCCGACCGCGACGCCTACGCCACCCAGATCAGGACCGCAGCCGAGCGCCTCGTCAGCGAGCGCTACCTGCTCGCCGAGGACGTCGAGACGGTCGTTGCCGACTGTCTCTCCCGCTACGATGGAGTCTTAGCCGGAACGCTCCCGAAGGAGTAGCGAAGGGGCGGGCCGACGGCCCGCCCCCTCGACTCGAATCTAGGCTTACGCCCTACAACCCCCGGCCGGCGGTGGCGTCGAGGACGGCGCCCTGTTCTTCATCGGGGTCGTATTCCCACTTGTAGTCCGGGTCCACGTAGACCTCGTCGGGCATCAGGCTTTCGAGGCCGCGCTTGCCGAGTTCCTCTTTGAACATATCGCGGATCCAAGGCTCCTCGTTCGGGTACTCGACCTGGTTGAGCTCCAGGCGGTTGGCCGCGTCGCCGAGGCCGCGCACCTGCTTGAGGGGAGAGAGCGCCAGGTAGCGGGCAGGCTCCACGCTCACGTTGAAATGCTGGTGGAACCAGCGGTTCGGCGGCACGAACATGCTCGCCTCGTGCCACGGCACCACCACCTTCTCCTCCCCCTCGGGCCACATGATCGAGAAGCCCTCGCCTGCGGGAATGATGATGACGACGCCCGGCCCGTGGCGGTGCGCCTTCTTGTAGGTCCCCGGCGGGAATACGGACATATGCCCGCCCATCTCCGAGTTCGGGAACCCGATATCAACGACGTGTCCGCCCCCGCCGCGCTGGCGGTGAGGAACGAGGCCATTCCAGGCGGCGAGGTCGGTGAAGAAGTTGCCGAACCAGCTCGCGCCCCGGCCGCCCGGAGCGCGCTTCGCCACCGAGTAAAGCTCGTCCTCACTGGTCTCCAGGAGGCCGTTGTCCTGGAAGTTGTTGTTGAAGAAATAAGTGGGGTCGGGAACGAGGGACATGCCGACGGGCAGGAAGGTGTTGGCGACGAGCCTGGCCGGCCGATCGCCGCGAGCATTCGCGAACTGGCGGATGGCGCCCCTCGGAATCACGAACAGGCTCCGCGGGCTGAATTCGAACGTCTTCCTGGCCACGCCGTCTCCCCAAACGGTCGCGAGTCCCTGGCCGTCCGCCACGTAGAAGACCTCGTCCAGGGCGAAGCGCACCGGCTTGGTCGAACCCCCAGGCGGGATCTCGGTGACGCGCGCGTCAGCGACGCCCTCCATGCCGGCTAGTTGGATGAAGGCGGCGTTGCACCCCATCTCAGGCCACGGGGCGACCTCCAGATTGCGGACGTCCTCCACGAAGTAGCCCCGATGAATAGGAAGATCGAGGGACTCGACCCACTGGTCATAGGGCAGCAGCTTCGCCCGCGAGTCGGTGTCGATCTGCACCTTTTGTATCTGTACGACCTCGGCTTCTTGCGTCATGTGCGCCTCCCCCTCCGTAACTGATGATATGGACTGTCGCCTGCCGAGCCGGATTCGTCAAGTTGGCCCCTTCTCCTGCGGCCTGCGAGCGCCCGCCGTTTCGCCCTCGACGCCGAGCGACAGCCTCCGCAGGGCGGCGCTGCGGAGCCAGACCACAATCGTGACGAGGATGAGTATCACCGCCGCGCCCGCGACCGAGCGGGGCGCCCCGGCGAGCTCCGCCGCGCCGTTCATGATGGCCCCGCCGACCGGAAGCAGCCCCCAGTGCATTCCGTGGAGCGCCATCACCCGCCCCCGCAGCTCATCGGCGACGAGCGTCTGCAAGATGACCTGCGCGGCGGTGATCTGAATGACGCCCATGATGCCGACGAGGAACAGCAGCGCGAGGGACAACCCGAACCAGGGGCTGGCGGCGAACGCGATGAGGCCCACTGCGAACGCCGCGGTGGAAGCGAGCTCGACCTGGCCCGCGGCTATGTGCCGGAAGGCGCGCGAGTAAAGGATGAGGCCCGTCATCGCGCCGACGCCGAGCACCGAGTACATCAGGCCGAGGCCGCGAGAATCGACGCCAAGAGTATCCTGGAATACGGGGAGCGTGAGGACGTAGCCCTGGCCGAAGGTCGAGGTCACGAACGCAAGCGCGACGAGCGGCTGGAAGACCGGGTGCCGCCACACGTAGGCCGCGCCCGCCTTCAGCTCGCCGAACATGGTCCCCCGCTGGCGCGCCGCCTCCCCCTGCGCGCGGATCAGACGCATCATGACGACCATTACGGCGGCGCCCGTGGCCGCCAGGTAGAAGCTCACACCTGCCCCGAAGGCGGCGATGATGAACCCGGCAATCGACGGGGCGACGATCCGCGTGCTCGACCAGGCGACGGAGATGAGCGGCACCGCGACCGGTATGAGCGACCGGTTCGGCAGGAGCCGCGGGAACAACGACGCGCGGCTCGGCTCGTCGAACGACTGCACGAGCCCGAGCAGGAATGAGGCCGCCGCCAGGTGCCGGATATCCACATGGCCTGTGACGGTAAGCGTTGCGACGCTTACCAAGACCATAGCGGAGACGGTCTGCGCCCCGATGATGAGGTTCCGTGGGTAAAAGCGGTCGGCCAGCACTCCGCCCAACAGGCCAACCGCGATCCGGGGGGCGGCGGTGAGGAGGTTGATGACGCCAAGCGCGAGGGGTGAGCCGGTGAGATCGAAGGCCAGCCAGCCGAGCGTGACGACGGTTATCTGCTGGCCGGTGACCTGCCCCATCAACCCGGCCCAGAACAGCCTGAAATCGCGGTAGCGCAGCGCCGCGAAGGGATCGCGCCAGCCTAGGAAGAATCTCCGGAGCATCTGACCTCGACGTCATCGGCAGCCATGGACGGGCGGGGGCTTTGCCAAGGTAGGTTGCCCCTCGTTCCGCGTCAAGGCGCGCCCACGTCCGTCTCCGGTTCTTCGCCCCGTGTGCGCTGCCCGCGCACTGCCCTCCTCCAACTCCCCCGCAGACGGGGGAGAGGACTGTCGGAGCAATCCCCCATGTTGGCTTCGTCCAACACCACAACCAACGAAAATAGGCGGGCGGACGCCGATACCTGGATTCCCGCTTTCGCGGGAATGACGGGTGGGGCGTGGGGTGAAGGGGGGCAGTCTGCGCGCCGCCACTTCTCCTCCCCCGCGCTACGCACGACCCCTCCCGCAGACGGGAGGGGTATTTTCGAGGCAATCCCCCATGTTGGCCTATCGGCCCACACCACAACCGACGAAAATAGGCGGGCGGACGCCGATACCTGGATTCCCGCTTTCGCGGGAATGACGGGTGGGGCGGCTCACTACCTCTGCGTAGCGCCTATTTTCGAGGCAATCCCCCTGTTGGCCTCGTCCAACACCACAACCAATGAAAATAGGCGGGTGGACGCCGATACCTGGATTCCCGCTTTCGCGGGACTGACGGGGAGAATCCCGCCGGCGCTGGGGATGTGGCCTAGCGGCCACTCTGGATTCCCGCCTGCGCGGCAATGACGGGGGGACGGGGGCGCCACGAGCGCGTTGACACTCCTATAGGGCGGGGTTATGTTCCCTTGGCTCCCCGCGCAAAGCAGAAGAGGCGCGGGCTTCGTGCATTGAAGCGAGGACAGCGCTCATGCTGACGCAGGAACAGAACAAGCTACTCACGCGAGTCGGTCCCGGCACGCCCATGGGAGAGATGATGCGGCGGTACTGGATACCGGCGCTGCTCGATTGGGAGCTTCCGGACCCCGACTGCCCGCCCGTCCGCCTCCGCCTCCTCGGAGAGGACATGGTCGCGTTCAGGGACACGAGCGGCCGCCTGGGCGTGCTCCACGAGTACTGCCCCCACCGCCTCACCTCCCTCTGGCTCGCCCGCAACGAGGAGAACGGGCTCCGTTGCGTGTACCACGGCTGGAAGTTCGACGTGACCGGTCAGTGCGTCGACCAGATGAACGAGCCGCGGCAGTTCGCGGAGAAGATTCAAACGACCGCCTACGCGGCTGTCGAGGCGGGCGGCGTCGTCTGGGTGTACATGGGCCCCAACGACAAACAGCCGCCCCCGCCCAGCTTCGAGTGGACCCGGGTGCGCGACGAGCAGCGGCACGTGACCAAGGTCGTCGAGGACTGCAACTGGCTGCAGGCGCTCGAGGGCGGCATCGACACTTCCCACGCGCCCATCATGCACCGCGCGCTGAAGGCGGACCCGTCGCAGCCGGGCATCCCCGCATCCGACGCCTTCGTGCTCGGCGACCCGCCGACGCTGGAGGTCGAGACGACCGACTACGGCTACCGCTACTACGGCATCCGCCAGCTTGGCGCGGACGAGCAGTACGCCCGCGGCTATCACTACGTCATGCCGTGGACACAGATACGCCCTGCCGGCCGGGGCGCCGTGAACCGGGCCAACGGCCACCACTGGACGCCCATCGACGACGAGCGCTGCCTGGTGTGGAACTGGTACTACACCTGGGACGACCGCCCCATCGGCGACACCGGGCCGGAGGCCACCGGGAACAGCTTCGAGGCCGACATCGACGTGGAGAACGGGTTCCGGTCCATCCGCAACCGCTCGAACAACTGGATGATTGACCGGCAGGCGCAGAAGACGGACACGTTCACCGGCATCGTCGGGATCAACACACAGGACCGGGCGGTGCAGGAGCTGATGGGCCCCATCGTCGACCGCTCCCGCGAGCACCTTGGCCCGGCCGACAAGGCGATCATCGCGGCGCGGAAGCTGCTGGCCGACGCCGTCGACACGGTCCAGGACGGCGGCGACCCGCCCGGCGTCTCGTCGAGCTACTACCGCCTCCGCGCCGCGGACGCCGTCCTCCCCGCGAGCAAGAGCTGGCGCGAAGAGCTGCTGCCGCAGATGGACCCGGCGCTCCGCGGCTAGGGGGTTGCACGTTCACGTCCAAGCCCCGGTCCTCCGATGTGTTCCCTAAGCGTTCAGGGCCTGTAGCGTGCATACGCCATTAGCCGACCACGGCCACCGCCGACTCGACCGGCAGCGAGGCAGTGGCTTGGCGGCAGGGCGGCCCAAGAGCCGCGGGTGGGCGATGCGCGGCGCCAGGCATTGGGCGATGCTCGCTATCGCGATGGTAGTCCCGTTCGCGGGCTGCTCGAGCAACATCATTAGTACTCCGCTACCGCTGACCGCGGAGAACGTTCAGGGCTACGTGCTCGATGCGATGCAGCGCGACGGTCAGATCACTCTCGTGAGGACCTGGGGCCGCACTCCGGATGGAGCGTACTCACAGGAGCCCAGCGTGACGTGGCTGGACCTCGCCGGGGGCTGGGGCCAGTCCGAGACGACCTTGGCGGCCTCCGATGACTCGGGGCCGGGCCGCCTGAAGTGGATGGCCGGCCCCACGCTGCACGCCTCCTCGGTCATGAGTAGCGGGGAGGCAGTCCGCATGACCGAGGTGCGCGACCCAGACCGATGGGCCCCATTGGAATCACACCTAGACCGACTTGCCGGTCTAGAAGGGTTGGTCCCGTTGATCCCGCTGGGTCCGGCGCTCGCTTGGGGGCAGCAATGGGAAGCGCTGGGAGCGGGCGAGTGGGAAGCGCAAGAATCGAGTTCCTGGCGGGTGGAGTACGAAAACCCGCTGTATGGGCGCGACGCGCACACGTCAGCGACAATACACCTCGACCCTTCCACCGCTCTTCCCGTGGGCCTTCGGTCCGCGACCTCGGGGCCTTTATTCGGCGAGGACATGGAACTGACTCGCTTCTCTCGTTACACGTTCGAGTTCATAGATGAAGCGGCGAGCCAGCCGGGCCTGTTTGACGTGGAGTCGCTACGTGACCAGGTGATTGGAACCGTCACCAGCGACGGCGCGCCATTGGAAGCCTTGTGGTTTGGCACGGCAATCGACTTGGGCTCGCGCTTGCCTCCCTCGACGCTGGAGGAGACCCTAGCTGCGGCCGATTCCGCCTTGATCCGCTACAAGAGCGAGCCCCCCGGCGTATTCGTCAGGTTCTCCTATGGGTTCAGGACTCGTGAAGCCTATTCAGAACGCGGAGCGGTCTCTGTCACCACATGGCCTCGGGAGGTGTGGGAAAGGGAGGTCGACCTGCCGGGGCCGGCCAACTGGTGGGGGGACGCCTCGGTGCGGCGCGAGCCGTTGGAGATCAGCGAGGTTGTCGGCGAATTCGCGGTGGCCGTGCGCGACGGCTATGCCGCGCCATCCCCGCGCCTCGACCACGAAGAGGGCCAGCCCGTGACGACGTTTAGGGAGGTGCGCCAAGCGACTGAAGCGCTGGTCTGGCTGGACGGTTCTGTCACGCTCATCAGCGCGCCGTTCCTCAACCCGCTTCACCATAGCCCATCGCCCGGCGACCCGCCGGTCAGGATGCCCGGCTTCCAAGGCGAGGGCGACGACGAAATCTACGTCGCCGACCTGAATAGGTTCGGCGGCGAGGACGCGGTCCGCGAGCTTGTTCGTCTGCTGGAGGCGCGTCGGCGGTCGTAGTTGCCGCCCCCGCCCTCACCTGCTAGTAAGGGCAACAGAATCGGGAACCGAATGGTCGAAGGAGCCGTATGTTCATTATGAAGGCCGCTAGCGACCAGAGGAGAGCGTGATCGACGAACAGGATGCGGTACGGCGCTGCCAGCGCGGCGACCGAGAGGCGTTTCGTCCCTTGGTGGAGCGTTATGGAGACGTGCTCATGGGCACGCTCTACTTGATGACTCACGATAGGACAGTCAGCGAAGAGCTGCTGCAAGAGACGTTTCTGCGGGCCTGGAAAGGCATAGGCCGGTTCCGGCTTGGGGCCCCGGTAAAGCCCTGGCTCGTGCGCATTGCAGTCAACCTCGCCCTGGACGCGAGAGCCCGTAGCCGCCTGCCGGTCGAACCGCTGCCGGAGGCTGAGCAGGGCGGGCTGGACCCGGCGCTAGGCCATGCAGACGACAAGGATGAAGTCCGCCGGGCGCTCAGCCATCTGTCCGACGACCACCGCCGAGTGGTGGTGATGCGGTACTTCGCCGACCTGTCGACGGAGGACGTCGCGAAAGCCCTTGGCGTCCGAGAGGGCACGGTCAAGTCGCGCTTGAGCAGGGCGCTCGAACACCTGCGCGAGGTATTGGCGGGCTGAGGGGTGAGAGATGAGCGAACGATACGATGACACCGAGCGCCGGTTGTCGGCGGCGCTACAGGCGATGGCGAGCGAGGCGCCGGCCCCTGCGGGTCTGTGGGCGCGCGTTGCGTCGCGGCTGGACGAGCTAGGAACGGCCCGCGCCTGGTGGCGGGGGCGATGGACTCTTCTGGCAGCGGGCTCCGCTGCCGCCGTGGTGCTGGCCTTCGGGGGCGTGGGCATAGCGCAGTTGGCGACCGGCATGGGATCCGAAGGTCAGTTACTCAGCATGGGGTCCAACGATCAGTCAGACGCGGCTAATGTCAGGCAAGAATTGAGTCTCAGGGCCAGCAGCAGTGCGTTCTGGAATCTCGTCGATAATGACGCGGACCGTGAAGCGCGAGAGAGTGTAACGCTCCAGGAGGCGAGGCAGGCGGCGGAGCCCCGCGCTGTGCCGACGGCGCCGCCGCGAGCGCCAACCGAGACGCTGTCACCCATACCAGCGCCATCAGGGCCATCAGGGCCAGCAGGGATGGCGGGGATGCCGGGCGCTGCCCCGGAGTATCAAGTCGTCGACGGCGAGCGCCAGGTGATCTCGCAGGCGTCGTTGGACGTTGAGGTGAGCGACGTGAGCGGGGCCGTCACCCAGCTCCGCTCGCTGGTCGAGTCCGTTGGCGGCTTCCTCGAACACGTCTCGACGTCAGGCGGCCCCGACCCGCAGCGCGCCTCCGCCGTCGTGCGCGTCCCCAGCGAGCGGTTCCTGAACGCGATGGAGCGCATCGAGCGGTTGGGGAAGGCCCGGGGGCAGAGCCTCGGCCAGCAAGACGTTACGGGGGAGGTCATCGACCTCGAGGCGCGGCTTCGGAGCGAGCTGCGCACGGAGGAGAGCTTGCTGGAGCTGCTCGACCGGGCTGTCTCGGTGAGCGACGTCCTCACCGTCGAGCGGGAGCTCTCGCGCGTGCGGGCGAGCGTCGAGCGCCTGCAGGGCCAGATCGAGTTCATCAGCAAGAGCGTTGCGCTCGCGACGATCGAGGTGAGCTTCTCGCTGCCTCCCGACACCACGCCCTCCGCGCCCACGGCGTCCCTCCAGATAGAGGTGGAGGACGTGGAGGGTGCAGTCCGGCGCATCCAAGACATCGTCGGCAATGCCGGCGGCACGATGGGCCAGGTGACCGTGGTGCTCAATCCGAATGGCGCAGAGGCGTTCCTGAGCTCCCGCGTGCCCGCGCCCGCTTTCGAGAGCGTTCTCGCTTCCGCGACGGTCGACAGCGTGGTCCTCCATCAGGAGATCAGGCGGGCCGGGCTGCAGCAGGACACGCCTGACGAAGACCTCGTGGCGCGGGTGGAGATGGTGTTGCAGAGCCCGCAAGCCGCGAGCCGGTGGCTGACGGTTGGGTTGCCGGTAGGGGGTGCGCTGGTCCTGCTGCTCATCGCCGGCGTGGCCGTGGTTGCATACCGCCGGGGGCGGAGGGTCTAGGCCCTCCGCCCCGTCACCCCTTCGGAAAAGTCCTCCGCCCGTCTACGAGACCTTTACATAACCCCTCCCGTCATTCCCGCGGAGGCGGGAACCCAGGACGCGTGGGAGTGGAAACGGGGCGGATTGGCTCTGCGAGGAGAGTTAGTAAGGGACCGCGCAGCCTCCGACAGGCTCGCGTTGACGTGGGGGTAAGCGTTCACTACTCTTGATGGGTGGCCCGCTAGCTCAATTTGGCAGAGCAGCTGACTCTTAATCAGCGGGTTGTGGGTTCAAGTCCCTCGCGGGTCACCAAACGCGATATCAGGACGCGGCGTGAAAACGCCGCGTTTCGCTTTACATGAGCAACACGTGGAAGGAGGAGAGCAGCCCATGACGGACGGACAGCGCCGCCTCTACGACGACCTCGCCCACCTGTGGCCCCTGATGAGCCCTCCCGAGCACTACGCGGAGGAGGCCGGCTACTGGCTGCGCGAGCTCAGGACGCGACTGGCGCCGGGCAAGCGCCGCATCCTCGACCTCGGAGCCGGAGGCGGTCATAACCTCCACCACCTGACCGGCGAGTTCGAGGCGGCCGCGGTCGATCTGTCCGAGCCCATGCTCGAGCACTCGCGGCGCCTGAACCCCGGCGTCGCTCATCACGTCGGCGACATGCGGACCGTGCGCCTCGGCGAGACGTTCGACGCCGTCCTCGTCCACGACGCCATCGACTACATGACGACGGAGGCCGACCTGCTCGCCGTATTTGCAACGGCGCGCGCCCACCTCGGCCCCGGCGGTCTACTGCTCGTCGCGCCCGACCACTACGACGAGACCTTCGCGTCGCCCTTCGTCGACTACGAGACCAACCGCGCCGCCGGGACCGAGCTCACGTATGTTGAGTACTCGACACGCCTCAACCCCAACGACACGACCGTCGAGACAACGTACGTGTTCTTCATCAAGGAGGGTGGCGAGCTGCGAATCGAGATGGACAGCCACACGACGGGCCTGTTTCCCATCGCCACGTGGGAGCGCCTGCTAGTCGAGGCTGGCTTCGAGGTCGAGCGCGTCGATTACCCCGTCAGCGAAGACGGACGGCCGATGTTTCTCTGGGTAGGGATGATGTCATAGTTCTAACATTATCTCGTTGCGTGACCATCGCTTCTCCTCCGCCCCAACAGCTTCTCCTCCGCCCCAACAGGGAGTTACACCAGCGGAGCAGAAGAGAAGAATGAGGAAGCGGAACTCAACCTTGTCCCACAATAGACAGCACGACCGCCGCCAGCTTGTCGGGGTCGTGGCGCGTGCCCCAGGATGGGTCCAGGAGGTCGGCGATTACGGGGGTGACGCCGGCTTCCTCCAAGGACGCCTCCGGCGGGACCACCTGCTGGTGAAACTGGGGAGCAATCTCGACCAGCGTCTCGTTCATCACGAAATGGGTGGGCGCGACGCCCGCGTGGCGCTTCAAGGCCGCCAGGTGATCGGCGGCGCCCAAGCCGTCCGTCTCCATGTGCTGGGTCGCGACGTTGCAGATGAATATCTTGGGGCAGTCGGCCTCTCGGACGGCTTCCGCCAGACCCCCGATGAGGAGGTTCGGCAGGATGCTGGTGTAGAGGCTCCCCGGACCGATGAGGACCGCGTCCGCCGCGCGAATCGCATCGATGGCCGCGGGGTTGGCGGCGACGTCGTCCGGGGTCAGACGGAGCGCTGCTATGCGCTCGCCCGCCTGGCCCACGGCGGACTCGCCGTCGAGCAGCCGACCGGACTCCGTTTCAGCTTCGAGCGTGATCCCAGCCTGCAGCGACGACGGAATGACGCGCCCCCGGACCGACAACAGCTCGTGAGCGGCGTCGAGGGCCTCGCCGAAGCCGCCCTCGGAAGTGACCATCGCCGACAGCAGAAGATTGCCCAGGCTATGGCCTTCGAGTCCCTCGCCTTCGTCGAACCGGAACGAGAAGACACGCTCCATGAGGGGCTCGGCGTCCGAGAGCGCGATCAAGCATTTCCGGGCGTCTCCCAGGGGAGGCACGCCGAGCATCTCCCGCAGCCGGCCGGTGCTTCCTCCGTCGTCGGCGGGGGTGATGATCGCGCTGAGATTGTCCGTCCGGCGCTTCAGGCCTCTCAGCAGGATGGGCAACCCTGTCCCGCCGCCGATGGCCACGAGATGCGGCCCCCCGCTGTCCCGCCGGCGGAAGGCCGGACTCTCTGTCTGACGTAGGTGCGTATTCATAGGCGACACGACAACGATAGCCGCAACCGGAAGCGATAGCTATGCCGAGCGTCCCTCCGGGAGGGTTCGTTATAAAATGGCCCTGCCCGCCGTTCTGGATGGCCCTGTCCGCCTGTTCTGGATGGAATGTGGGCTGTTCCGTTAGAATGGAGGAGACGGGGCGGTTAGCTCAGTTGGTTAGAGCGCTTGCTTCACACGCAAGAGGTCACAGGTTCAAGTCCTGTATCGCCCACCATCTCGAGTGCCGAGGTGGCGGAACGGCAGACGCGCTGTGTTCAGGGCGCAGTGTCCTTACGGGCGTGCGAGTTCAAATCTCGCCCTCGGCACCATATAGAGATGACGATGAACGTCGGTCTCGCGTCGGCGGACGGTGAGAGTAGCGCTAGTAGCTCAGTCTGGATAGAGCGCATCCCTGCGGAGGATGAGGTCGTGGGTTCGAGTCCCACCTAGCGCGCCACCCCCCTATACTCACGGCATGGACCTGCGTGAAGATTCCCGGCTCATGCCCGAGACCTGGCAAGAGGCCCCTCTCTTCGGCAGCCCCAAGCTGAGTACTGATGAATAGCGAAGCGCCCATGGGGCGCCGCTACCTCCCTTGGATGCTCGCGCTGGCCGGCCTGTTCTCCTTGCGAGTGGGGGCCCAACTAGTCCAGGCGGTGTACGAGGTCCCATCTCTCCCTCCGTTCGAGGCATGGCAGGGTTCCGGTTTGCCCTACCCAGCGCTTCTGGCGTCGCAGGCAATCATCCTAGTCGCGGTAGTCGTTGTCCTTGTACGAGTCAAAGCGGACGCAATCGTTCCCCGTCCGTGGAAGCACCGGACGTGCTTCGTGCTGGGGGGCGTCTACTTCACGGTTATGGCGTTCCGCCTCTTCGCCGGGCTGACGCTCCTTACTGAGCACTCGTGGTTCGCCGCGAGCCTCCCGGCCCTCTTCCACATCGTTCTTGCGACGTTCATCCTGACGCTGGGCCACTACGTCTATCGAGAGGGACAGAGGAGGCAGCCTCCTCCAATAGACAGGGGGCTTCAGGGGCGCGGCGTGACTGAATCGAAGGCGAAGGCGGACCTTTCGAGCCTGGCGGTCGTCGGCTCTTACCCGGCAATCATCGCGCTGGGGGCCGCGCTTTACGCGGCTTTTGCCGCAGCGGGATCGCCGACGACACTCGCCTCCTACGCCGCGGTGCTGATCGGCGCGGCCCTCATCACCCTGCACGAGCTCAAGCTGCCCTATCGCGCGGAGTGGCGGCCCCCCGCGGAGGATGTCCGCGCCGACGCGCTGTTCCTAGCCACGGTGCAAGTGTTCGGGAACAACCTCATCGTGTGGGACATACTGTTCGGCACACGTTTCCTCCCGAAGGGCCGCGACGTCGGGCCCCTCGGTCTTCTCAACCCCGAGTACCCCAGAGGATTCTTCGCACAGATGAGGACTCCCTTCATACGAGGACTGGAGAATGGCTAGCAAGGTCTTGGGCCCCATCGCGCACGCCGTCGGCTATGCCCTACTGCGAAAGGGCCTCAGCCTGACGCAGTCTCGCCGGACGCGAGCATTCGTGGAGGGAGCGAAGCGCCCCCGCGACGCGCAACTATCCCTACTGCGCCGCATCCTGTCGGAGAATGCCGATACGGAGTTCGGCAAGCGCCACGGGTTCTCGCGAGTCGACGGCGCGGCTGCATACCGCCAGGCGGTCCCCTTGCAGACGTACGAGGACCTACGCCCCCTGATCGAGCGGCAGGAGCTGACGGGAGAGCAACGCCTCACCATGGAGCCGCCGGTGTATTACCACCGGACGAGTGGGACGGTGGGAGCGCTGAAGAACATACCGGTCACGGCCTCTGGCCTGAAACGGATGAAGCACGACCAGCAGATGGGGGCCTACGTTTGGTCCCGAGACTCGGCGATCCTCGAAGGAAAAGCGTTCGCGATCAGCGGCCAAGCCATCGAAGGCAGGATGGAAGGCGGCACGCCGTTCGGCTCCGCGTCGGGGGTGCTCTACAAGACCCAGTCGCGGTTCGTGCGGTCGAAGTACGTGCTGCCCGCTGAGCTTGCGGACATCGAGGACTACGAGGCGCGCTACCTTGCGATGGTGGTCCACGGGCTCGCGGAGTCCGGAGTCACCGGCATCGCCACCGCTAATCCTTCAACGTTCCTCCGCCTGCTGTCGGTCGCGGACCAGAACGCCGACGTCGTTCTCGGGGCCATCGCGTCGGGACGATTGCCGGGCGCGGGCGCGCTGCCCGCGGTCATGGGGCGAGGACTGGAGGCCCGTCCTCAGCGCGCCGCGTACCTAGCGGACCGCCTCGAAGCGGCGGGACGTTTCACCTACACTGACATCTGGCCGGACCTCAAGGGAGTGGTGACGTGGACAGGCGGCAGCTGCGGGACCGCTCTGCACGGGCTGTCGGGCCTGCTGCCGGCGGATATCCCCATCATCGAGGTGGGATACCTAGCCAGCGAGTTCCGGGGAACGCTCAATATCGACGCCCGCAACAACGTATGCCTGCCGACCCTCTTCCAGACCTACTTTGAATTTACCGAACGGAGCGCCTGGGAAGCGGGGAGCGCGGAGTTCCTCGGGCTCCACGAGCTCGATCAGGGCGGCGAGTACTACGTGTTCGTAACCACGCTCGATGGGCTCTACCGGTACGACATGAACGACATCGTCCGCGTCAGCGGAAGAGTGCATGAGACGCCAACCCTCGACTTCGTACAGAAAGGCAAAGGGACCACGAACATCACGGGGGAGAAGCTGACCGAAGCCCAAGTGCTCGACGCAGCCCCCCGCCGCTCTGTCGAGACGGGACGCGCGCCAGCAGTTCTTCATCGTCATCGCCGACGAGGACGCCGCACGCTACACGCTATTTGTCGAAGCCGACGGACACGGCGACGGCGGCGCCATCGCCGACGAAGTCGACGCGCGGCTGTGCGAGCTGAACGTGGAGTACGAGGCCAAGCGGAAGAGCGGCCGGCTGAAGCCATTGGACGTCCGCTGGCTCCAGCGTGGAGCGGGTGAACGGTATCGGGCCAGTTGCGTGACGGCCAGCGAGACGCTCAGTTCAAGTACCTGCACTTGCAATACGCCCGCGAGTGCAAGCTCGATTTCGCAGACCTGGCGGAGACGGGGTAAGAGATTTGCGTATTCAAAGGCTGGAGGTCGCGAGCTTCCCCGTTCCCTTCCGGGCCGTCTTCCGCCACGCATCCGCCGGCCGCGCCAAGGCGGAGAACCTCATCGTCGCGGCCCATTCGAAGTCCGGCGAGGCGGGGTACGGCGAGGGGTGCCCCCGCAGCTACGGGACCGGGGAGACGGTGGAGAGCGGCGCCGCATTCATTCGGCGGCACGCAGACTCGATTGCCGACAGCGTGACCGACGCCCATAGCTTGCGGGCGTGGACTGAGACACACCGCGAGGTCATCGACCGGAACCCTGCCGCGTTCTGCGCAATCGAAATCGCGGTGCTCGACCTGCTGGGAAAGGCGAATCTCAGACCCATCGAGGAGGTCCTGAACCTGCCGCGGCTGACTGGCCGGTTCCCCTACTCCGCGGTGTTGGGGGACGCGCCGCACCTGGCCTATTGGTGGCAGCTCCGGCGCTACTGGAAGCGGGGCTTTCGGGACTTCAAGGTGAAGGTGTCGGGCAACCTCACGCGCGACCAACGGAAGATGCGCCTGTTCGAGAAGAAGACAGACCCGGAGCTGCGGGTGCGGTTCGACGCGAACAACCTATGGGAGTCAGCAGACGAGTGCATCCGTCACGTGAACGCGCTTCCCCGTGAGGTCTACGCAATCGAGGAGCCGCTGCGGGAAGGGGACTTGGCCGGGTTCGAGCGCGTGGGAGCGGAGTGCGGAACGAAAATCATCCTCGACGAGAGCCTGCTGCGCACCGAACAGCTCGATCTGCTGAACGACCCGGACCGGTGGATCGTGAACGTACGAGTCTCGAAGATGGGCGGCCTCATGCGGTCGCTGGAAGTGGCCCAGCGAGCTGCCGAGATTGGGCTTGGCGTAATCGTTGGCGCCCAGGTCGGAGAGACGAGCATCCTCACTCGCGCGGGCCTGACAGTGATGCATGCGGCCCGGCCGAATCTCGTGGCGTCAGAGGGCGCGTTCGGCACGCATTTGCTCAAGCGGGACCTCACGTCGGAGAGCCTGATGTTCGGCGATGACGGGGCGATCGTTGCCGAGCGGGAGGAGGTCGGCGTGGCGCCGGGGTTGGGACTGGAGATACGCAGAGGGAATCTCGTCCCGCTGCGCTTTTCTTCGTCCTGAGGGCGGGAGGCTGCTCTCGTGGAGGAAGCCCGAGAACGACTCAGCCCCCGAGAACGACGCGCACGATCTGGCGCTCCAAGCGGCCGCCCAGCTCGACGGCCAAGTCGAGGTAGGTCTTGTCCACCTTCGCCACAGCCGTCGCGACTCCTAGCACTCGGCCCACCTGAAACTCGACAATCGTCGAGACCAACTCGCCGCCGGGGACTTCGCGGAGGACGAGCAGACCGGCGGAGTGGCCGTGGAAACCCGACGGCTTCAGCACCTCAACGCCGGTGATCTTGCGGTCCATGGCATCCGTCTCGCCCACGCTCTTCCTCAGACGAGCGACGAAATCCTCGTCGATCCACGCCTGCGCGTCCTCGGGGCGCTGGAACAGGTGAACGGCCGTCGACGCCTCCAGAAGCTCCGACGGCTCCTCGGCGAGGGTCGAGCCGCCCTGCTGGACGATGAACCCGACCTCGTAGCCGCTGAGCCGGTTCGCCTCTGCCAGCGACTCGACGGTGTCCGGGCCGTCGGCGCGCTTGGCGAAGGTCTCGTTATCGAGGTCCTCCTCGCGCAGAGACTCGAACCCCGCCAGCTCGTCGGGGAGCTGAGACTTGTCCAGCGCCATGAAGCGCAGGTCGCCTGATGTGACGCCGAGCGTCAGCTGTGAGAGTCGGTCTTGGGTAGCTTCAGTCATGGCGCGGCGCTCCTTGGCCGTCAAGGTTACGCTGGCGCGGCGGCTGTGGCCACTAGCCTCGTCGTCGAGCGCTTCCCATTACCTGGCCAAGTCGAACAAAGCGGCGGCGTTCTCGCGGAGAATCTTGCGCCGGGTCTCGGCGGGGAGGTGGGCCGTCTCTCGCGTGACAACCTCGTCCGAGTAGGGCCAGGTGCCGTCGGCATGGGGGAAGTCGGAAGCCCACATCATGTGGCCGTCGCCGAAGAAGTCGACGAGATGTAGGCCGACCTCGTCGGCCTGATAGGTGGCCCAGACCTGGCGCTTGAACACGTCGCTTGGGCGCTCTTTCAGGTCGGAATGTTGGCCGGCGCCCTCCGCTTTCTTCAGGCGATAGTCCATCTCTTGGACCACGTAGGGGATCCATCCCGTGCCGGACTCGGCGAGGACGACCCGCAAGCCTGGGCGCCGTTCCAAGGCTCCGAGCGAAAAGAGGTTGACGAACGGCTCCAGAAAGGCGTTGCCCGCGTTCCCAAGGCCGAGGTCGAAGGCGGGGACGCGGGCCGTTCCGGCGAGGGCCGTCCGGCGCGCCCGCATCGAGCCGGTCTGAAGACTGCCGCCAACGTGATAGGCAACGACCATGCCCGTCTCCTCGGCGGCGTCCCAGAAGCGGTCCCAGGGCTCCATGCACATGTCGACCGTGACATCGTTGACCAGAAAGCACACCTCTCGCAGCCGGCCCCTTTTCGCCACCCGCACGAGCTCGTCGGTAGCGGCTACGGGGTCGACGGGCGAGAGAGCGGCGGCGGGGAAGAAGCGTTTCGGCGCCGCGTCCGCGAATTCGGTGGCCCAGTCGTTGTACGCGCTGACGCAGAAGTTCCTCAGTTCGGCGTTCTCGATGTGCAGCTCGATGATCGGGGGATACATCAAGGAGGCCTCAATGCCGTCGCGGTCCATGTCTTCGATGCGCTTTGCGGGAGTCGTCGGACGGCCGGGCTCGGCAAACCCGATGCGGTCGAGCGCCGACTTGTTGCGCTTAGGGTTCGCGAAGTAACGCTCGCCCCGGAAGTCGCCCCACGAGAAGCCGTCGCACACCCAGAGCTCACCGTCATCGCCCCGGTCTTCGACGTGGGGGGCGCGCTCTCGGAGCGCCCTCGGGACGTGATCGAGCCAGAGGTCCTTGGGCAAGTATCCAAGGTCGATGTGGTCGTCGGCCGATATCTTGAGATAGTCCATGGTTGGCCCTCCCGTCGGCGGCTGCACTGAGGGGCAGCCCCGACTCCGGCAAACTACTCCCACGCCCAAGGCGGGGTCAACAAAATCACGTCCTCCAGGGCGTGTTGTTGTATCGTTGCCTTGATCCGGCAGGGGACGTCGGACGGCTGGAGGCGCGGATGCTCAGTATCGAGGACAACACGAGGCTGACGGCTACCGCTCGGGGCACGGAGATGGGGAACTTCCTTCGGCGCTTCTGGACGCCGTTCCTTCTATCCGACGAGCTGCCGAGACCCGATTGCCCCCCGGTGCGGGTCCGGCTGATGGGCGAGAGCTTCGTCGCGTTCCGCGACAGCGCGGGGCGCATCGGGCTGCTGGCCGAGCGGTGCCCCCACCGCCGCGCCAGCCTCTACTTCGGGCGAAACGAGGAGTCGGGCCTGCGCTGCATCTACCACGGCTGGAAGTTCGACATCGAGGGCCAGTGTGTCGACATGCCGTCCGAGCCCGCAACGTCCAACTACAAGGAGAAGGTGCGCCAGCCCGCGTATCCGACAGCGGAGCGGGGCGGCGTTGTCTGGGCGTACCTAGGGCCGTCGGACGCCACGCCGGAGCTGCCGGGATTCGCCTGGCTCGACCTTCCGCCCTCCCACGTGCACGTGACGAAGCGGTTGGAGCGCACGAGCTGGGTGCAGGGACTGGAAGGCGGAGTCGACTCGGCCCACTCCAACTTCTTGCACGCCTCCGTGGACTCATTCCGGCGCACGCCGGCCTGGCTGGAGCGCGCCCGAGAGGCGCCGAACCTGCGCTCCCGGTACCACGCCCTGGACCGGTCTCCCGTCTTCGTCGCGGAAGACACGGACTACGGAGTCCGGGTGGGGGCGCGGCGCGACATCGGCGAGGGCAAGTACTACTGGCGGTTCACCCACTGGCTGATGCCGTTCTACAACCTCTTCAGGCAGGGCGCGCTACAGCCCGGCAACAACAGCCAGGGCATAGCCTGGACCCCCATCGACGACAACAGCTGCTGGACCATCGTCGCCACCTGGAACGAGGAACGGCCGCTGTCGGGCGAGGACATCGAGAACGCCGAGGATTTCGCGGGCCCCGCGCTCCCGGGCACATTCTTGCCGGTCCGCAACATCGACAACGAGTACCTCATCGACCGCGAGGTCCAGCAGTCCTCGACCTTCACAGGCATCGCGGGCGTTCAGGCCCAGGACATGGCCGTGCAGGAGAGCATGGGCCCGATAGTCGACCGCCACGAGGAGCACCTCGGCACGAGCGACACCGCGATCATCGCGATGCGGCGGAGGCTGCTACGGCAAGCGCGCGCCCTAGCGGACGGCGCCGAACCCATCGCGGCGCGCGACCCGTCGGTGTACCGAGTGCGCTTCGCGGAGGCCTTAGTGGACCAGGACGAAGAGCTAACCCAGACCGCGCGTGAGGAGCTTTGCTCCTCCACGGCGAGGGAACGCTAACAACCAAGGAGCACTGAAGATGCCCAGACTCACAGTAGCCGACCTGCAGCAGATGAAGAACGAGGGCAAGAAGATCGCGGCGGGCGTGTGCTACGACGTTCAAATGACGCGCATATGGGAGCGCGCCGGAGTCGACCTCCTCTCCGTCGGAGACAGTGTGAGCCGCACGTTTCTCGGCATGGAGAACGAGGACGAATTCACCATCGACGCGATGCTCCTGTTCGGCAAGGCGGTCAGCCGGGTGGCCGAGCGGGCCGCGGTGAACGTCGATATGCCGACGGCGACGTGCAACGCCGGACCCAAGGCGGTCGAGGCGGCGGCCCGCCGGATCAAAGAGGAAACGGGCGCGGACATGACCAAGGTGGACATCCGCACCCAAGAGGAGAAGCTGTTCGACGACGTGCTGGCAGTGGTGCAGGCCGGGCTGCCGGTCTACCCTCAGATTGGGTTCGACGTCTGGGAGCCGCGACACGAGGACGCGGCGGCGCACGACCACGTGATGAAATGGTGCAGCGCCGTGCAGGACGCCGGGGCCGTGATGATCGACCTGACCAACGTGAGCAACGAGATATACGCGGACGTGGCGAAGGCGATGCGCGTCCCGGTCATCGGCGGGCAGACGGGGCCGGAGGCGGACGGCCGTATCTATGTGAGCTACGCGCTCACCGGCTACCGGGCCGACTCCATCGATCGGACCGACGGGGCCCCGAGCGCGGCCAAGTACATCTACGACATCGCCAGCCAAGCGGTCGCGAACGTTCACGCGGGGGCCTGGTAGGGCCGTTCCGGCTAGGCCCCATCGGGGGCGGCTCTCCGTGCAGCGCCCCATCCGCTCTCGTTCTGGGGTACCATGCGGCGGTTAGCGGACGCCGCTGCCCAGCGAGCGTCCCGGACCACTTGATAGGAGAGCGGCTGGATGATTATCGATTCCCATGGGCACTACACCACGGCCCCCGCCGGGGTGCAGATTTTTCGAGCTACGCAGATCACCTTCATGGGGGCTCCGGTCAAGCACCCTGTGAACGTCACCGACGACCAGATACGAGCATCGCTGGAGAACGGGCAGCTCAAGCTGCAGAACGAGCGCGGCACGGAGGTGGCGCTCTTCTCTCCGCGCGCCTCATGGATGGGGCACCACTTCGGCGGCGAGCTCATCAGCCGCTACTGGACCGAAATCAACAACGACCTCATCAGGCGCGTCTGCGACATCTATCCCGACCGCTTCATCCCCGTCGCGTCGCTGCCGCAGTCGCCCGGCGTGCCTCCGGAGCGAGGCGTCGTGCAGGAGCTGGAACGGGTCGTGGACGAGATGGGGTTCGTCGGATGCAACCTCAACCCCGACCCCTCCGGCGGCTGGTGGACGGACCCGCCGTTGGGAGACCGGTACTGGTACCCGCTCTACGAGAAGATGGTCGAGCTGGACGTGCCCGCGATGATTCACGGCTCCGGCACGTGCAACCCCGCGTTCACGACAACCGGCTCCCACTACATGAACATCGACAACACCGGCTTCGTGCAGCTGCTGGACTCGGACGTGTACCGGGACTTCCCCGGCATCAAGTTCATCATGCCCCACGGCGGCGGCGCCATCCCATACCAATACGCCCGCTTCAAGGGCCTGAGCATCATGGCCAACCGCGAGCCGTTCGACGAGTTCCTTGGCCGCATGTTCTTCGACACCGCCATCTACAGCCAGGCGGCTGTTGAGTACCTGATCAAGACGGTGGGCGTCGACAACGTGCTGTTCGCATCGGAGATGATTGGCGGCGTGCAGGCCGTCGATCCCGACTCCGGACGGCAGTACGACGACACGAAGCCCTACATCGACGGCATCGATTGGCTGTCGGACGAGGACCGCAAGAAGCTGTTTGAGGACAACGTGCAACGGGCGTACCCTCGGATGAAGCCCTACATCGAGAAGATTGCGAAGGCCCAAGGGGAGAACTGAGGAAGGGCCTATCTTCGTCCACCTTCCAGGGGAGGCCGCCTCCCAGGGGAGGATCGAAGAGAGGACCTGGACTCAACGGCAATAAAGGAGGAAGCCATGGACACGACTCTCGCCGCAGTGAAGATTGAGCCCCGTAAGGCGGAGATACAGGAAATCGACGTCCCTGATATCGACTACAACAGCGCCCTGATGAAAGTCGAAGCGGCCGGCATGTGCGGGTCCTACGGCTACTTCACGGGAGCAGGGCGCGGGGGAGCTCCAGTCCCCGGCATGAACGCCCACGAGAACGCCGGAGTGATCGTGAAGGCCGGCCAGGGCTTCCTGGACCGCCACGGCATCGAGGAAGGCGAGCTCGTCGCGCTGGAGGAGTACCTCCCATGCGGGCACTGCGAGTGGTGCCGGAAGGGCGAGTTCAGGCACTGTTGGTTCACCGACACGCACAACAACCCCAACCCCAGCAGACTCGCGGGCGGTTTCCGGCAGTACCTCTACCTCCCGCCGAATGTTGTGCTGCACAAGCTTCCCCAAACGATGACGGCCGACGAGGCCGCGCTGGCCCTGCCGGTCGGCAATGGCGTGCAGTGGGCATGCAAAGAGGGCGAGGCTGGTCCGGGCAAGACGATTGTCGTGCAGGGGCCAGGCTCCAAGGGCCTGGGCTCGACCCTCGCAGCCAAGAAGTTCGGCGCGACGGTCATCGTGACCGGCCTGTCCAAGGACACGGCGCGGCTCGAAGCGGCGAAGCGGCTCGGCGCGGACTACACCATCGACGTCCAGGCCAATGACTTCACCTCCACCATCATGGACATCACGAACGGGCGCGGGGCGGACGCAGTCGTCGACTGCACGACCGGCCGCCACACCGTCATCTTCAATCAGGCCATCGATGTCTTGGTGCGGCGCGGCGGCATCGTCGTCACGCAGGCGTACGAGCTCGAGTCCTTCTCGTTGGAGAAGCTGACGGGCAAGTACGGCACGCTCCGAGCGTGCCGGGGCCACAGCTACGCAAGCGTAGCGCTGGGGCTCGAATGGATCGCCTCGGGCGAGTTCCCGCTCAAGGAGCTGATGACGCACCACTACCCGCTGGAGATGACCGGCGAGGCTTGTCTCGCCTCGGGCGGCGAGGGCGATGCTGGCGACGCCGTATGGGTTATGGTCAACCCCTGGATGGGAACGGGGAACTAGGTTGCTTGGCGACGGGGAGGGACCGCTTCGCGGGAATGACGGCCCCTCCCTGCCTCCGCAGCCAACCGGGTCTTTGCATAACCCCCTCCGTCATTCCCGCGAAAGCGGGAATCCAGGGTGCGCGGGAGTGCAGACGAGGCGCATGGCGGGAAGAACGCCCGCCGGAAAATAAGGTTACGCAAAGGTCTCGCAGACGGGAGAGGGATTTCGAGAGGATCACGGACAGGGGGACTGGGGAAAGGAGCAACTGGATATGGCCACGCTCGTAGGAACGTTCTTTCATTCGCACGGCGGCACGACGTCGCTCCCGCCTGAGCTATGGGTTGAGCGCCGGAACGCGCGGCCGATCCGCGCGGACGTGCCCAACGAGTCCCTCGAAGTGAACGTGGCCAAGGCCGAGCGCACCCATGAGGGATTCCGCGTGCTGCGGGAGAAGGTCGCGGAATTGGAGACGGACGTCCTCGTCGTGTTCAGCGACGACCAGCTCGAATGTTTCGACTTCAACAACTACCCGGCGTTCGCGGTGTACGTGGGGGAGCGGTTCAACAAGTCGCCTCGAGAGACGCCCTTCCCGCAGATCGGGCGGCACGCGGAGCCTGGCCAGTCGCTCTTGGGGCATCCCGAGCTGGCCGTGAGCGTTTTGGGGGGCGTGATGTCGCGCGGGTTCGACCCGGCGTTCTGCATGGACATGCCGAAGCCCGACCGGGGCCTGGCGGGCGGAATCATCCGGTCCGTCGAGGAGCTGACCGACTTCACGACGCCTGTCGTGCCGATCATGATGAACCTCTATTTCGCGCCCCAGGTGACGGGTCTGCGGAGCTACCAGTTCGGCAAGGCGGTCCGCGAAGTCATAGACGAGTTCCCCCGCGACATGCGGGTCGGGGTCGTCGCGTCGGGCGGTCTGTGGCACACGCCGGGGATGCCGGGGGCCTGGCTGAACACGGAGTTCGACCGCGAGACGCTCGCGCGCCTGGAAGTCGGCGACGCCCGAGGCATGGCCGAGCACTTCGACAGCTACGTCATCCCCGACGACGACACCAGTCAGGACATGTCGCAGCGCGCCCGCGCCATCACGGGCATGCCGACGCCGGGAGGTCCGGCGCTGGGGACGCGGGAGACGTGCGCGTGGATAGCCGCCGCCGCCGTCACCGACGGCCACCCCACGACAATCGTGGACTACATCGACGTCTTCGCCTCGCCGGTGGGCAACGCCTTCGCCTACTGCGTCGACGTGTAAGGGCATCTGAGCTCCCGGCCCCTCGCTAACTCTCCCCCGCAGCCCTCTCCCGCAGACTGGCGAGGGAACCGGAGCAGCCCGGGGAGAGGGCTATGAGGCAATGACAATTAGGCCAGCTTCGTGAGGCCTTCGACGAGGGGCTTGCGGGCGGGGCATGAGCAGAGGCCATTCTGAAGTTCTCCTCGGCGTAGCCGTGGACGATGCACTTGATGATGCGGCGGGGTCGGGGGCGCGCCAGTCGTCCGCGCACTGACCGAGGTAATCCCAGAGGGGTCCTGTGGAGAGGATGGGGATGCCGTGGGTTTCCACGGTCTCGATGAGCTCGTCGGGATCGGTAAGGGAGGAGTGAGACCGCCGTCGGCGCAGGGGCAAGCCACGGTGAGGCCAAGGTGCGGCCACAGCGAAGCCAGGATGAGCCAAAGTGAAGCCGCGATGAGGCTTCGATGAGCCGTAGTGAGGCCAGGATGGACAGGGGGGAGCGGGACTGGGACTGGACAGGCTATTTACGCCATATTCCAGGAGCCTCCTTCGCCATTTCCTTCTGCCTTTCTGATATCTTCTTCAGATCCCACTGATCATACTTTGTAAGGCTATTCGTCAGTGTGAGAGCCTGTTTCTTATAGAAACACTTTTTCTTGTCAAATGGGAGGTCTTTCGCTCCACGATTAGCCTTATCATTAAGTAGCGCTTGGTTGCCTAGCCTGTTTAAGAACCCTTCAAGACTTTTCCCTACCTTGGATTTCTCCGTAAGAACATCCGGAATGTTGAACCCCAGATCTTTCAGCCAAGCCTTGACATTGGTAGTAAGATTCTTCTCCTCGATGAGCTTGTTAACTACCGATTTCGGAAGCACATGCTCAACATCCACATCCATGGGCTGGACACCGGAACCGGGATGGCTAATTGGGTCTAGCCTACGAAGCAAGTGGCGCACAGTGCTCGCAGAAGCCACCGATGCCTTTTCAAAAGATTCTTTGAAGGTTTCATCTGAGACCATGAGGCTCCGAATCTCCTCAAATGCTTTAGCTATATTCCCTTCGCGAACCCATCCAGCCCATTTCGGCCAGTCCTTCTCATACTTATTAGGACGCTCGATCTCTAGTGTCACATTGCGTATCTGTAACGTTAACACTAGATTGACAGCTCGCTCAAACTGATCACGCGAGTGCTTATGAACCATCGTTAGAAAGCTGCTTGATTGAACATTGAGGCCCTTTAGGTCTTTGAGGTCTTCACTAAGCGAAGACTTCCCTGTCGGGGAAACGACGGCAAGGTAGCTAGCGCAGTAGGATTCAATGTCTTTCACGAACTCTTCAAGATCACGGGCCTTATCAAGCCTTGATGCGACTCTATCAAGGGTTCGCTTGGTCGTGTAACCCTCTTTGGAACACCAAATGGCATGCAGGTAGTCATCCATTGCATCAATGGGGAGCCCTGCCCTTTCTAGCTTCTCCGCTGCCGCATTCCATCTCTTTATCAATTCCACTGACAGATCGCTGTTTTCTCTCGCGATAGTGGCCAACCGTCCCTTCAATGCTTCAGATGGAGAGAGGCGCATGCCTCTGGTGTTGGTTGTATCGAACACCAAGTAGCCTTCGCCCTCGTTGTGTACCTCAAGTGGGAGGAATATGATTTTAGTTTGAACATACTCACACAGCGCACGCAGTTTGTCCTGTGGGTTTGGAACGTTGATATACTCACTGACACGAATGTTAAGCAACTTGGTTGCTGCCGAGAGAAGACCCTGTTGAGACGAAGCGGATGCAGTAGATCCGGATTCCTTAACTAAGTCAATGTAGACTTGATCATCAGGTTTTTGTAGTGTTACAACTAGGGAAGCTGTTGGATTGCCATCGTTGTCGACACGGCTAATGAGTCGTTGTATGCCATCAGCTCTTCCCTTGAGTTCAGAGTAGTTCCTACAGTGGTCTCGCAGTACCGCCAAGAGAATTGAGAGAGTTGTAATGCGCTGCTGACCGTCGATTACTGATACCCGCCCATCGCCAAACGGAACTAGCAGCAGCGTACCTAAGAAATAGGGATCTTTGCTTTCATGTGCAGTAAGTCTTTCGTGAGCAGTACGTATGTCTTCCCAAAGCTGCTCAACCTGTTGTTTCTTCCATTTGAAACGCCGCTGAGGAGGGTGAATTTCAAACAACAGGCCAAAGTTTCTGAGAACAAGGTCGTCGCAGGAAGCGCGCCCTCACTGATTCGAACAAGTCCTGGCATGATTCTCCTTCATTCGACCTCAAGTGCCATCAGCGCCTTAGCATAGCGCACTACACGTATCAATCCCCTAGAATGGCACCTCTTGACAGTCCCTACCCCTACCCCGGGAACATCCCAATGATCTCCTCGATAGCCGGGTTGTAGCGCTGGTGGCCGTAGCGGATCATACGGGCTTGGTTGCGGTCGGGGGTGTAGTAGACGCTCTCCTGGGTCATCATGATGCACTCGTTGGCGGCGGGGTCGCGGAAGACGTTCATGGGATCGCCGCCGTCCGCCACGGTAGCCATCGCCTCGTAGAGCATCCGGCGCAGCTGGATCACGCCCACGTCGGACTCGCCCAGGCGCTCGTTGGTGCGGTCGGCGATGGGGGTCTGGGTCACCCAGGCCATGAAGTCCTGGACGAGGGGGACCTCCAAGTTGAGCTCGCCGTCCCGGTAGAGCGGAATCTCGTAGTAAGGGACGACCTGCTGGGGCGGGACGTCGACCTCCGGCGGGAACTGGTAGCGCGTGTAGACGACGTGGAGCGTGTTGTGGTCGTCGATGGGCACGCGAATCTGGAACTCGGTGCTGGTCGTGCCGGTGGTCGATCGGAGGATGTTGGGGAACACCCACGGATGGCCGATCTTCCAGATGTCGTCGTCCTCGGTGGTCCCCTCGACGATGCGCTTCTTGAAGACGCCGTTCGCGAACTCCCGGAAGCCGATGCGCTGGTGGGGACGGGCCATCGCGCGGCGCCACGACGGGACCTCCTCGCCGGTCTTCTCCGCGAGGTAAAGGCCGTAGACGCCGTGCAGCCATTCCGCGTGGACGGGGTCGGCGGAGGTTCTCCTGGCACTGGAGCCAGTTGCACGGCAGCACGGTGAAGCCGATGTCGTGCCAGGCGTGGTCCGTCACGAAGAGGTCCCAGCGAGGCACGAGGGGCGCGGGCGACGGGCCGAGGTAGGCGAACAGCAAGCCGCCGAGCTCCTCGACGGGGTAGGCGTCGACCTTCACCTTCTCCTTGAAGCGTCCGTCGGGGTGGACGGTCTCCTCGAAGGGCTGCTCGATGCATTGCCCGGTCTCGTCCATCATCCAGCCGTGGTACATGCAGCGGAGGCCGTGCTCCTCCGGGATGCCGTAGGAGAGGTCGACGCGGCGGTGCGGGCAGAACCGATCGATGAGGCCGAGCGTGCCGGACTTGTCCTTGTAAAGGACGAGGTCCTCGCCAAGGAGGCGGACGGGCTTGGTGGGCCGCTCATCGAGTTCGGCGGCGGCAGCGATGGGGTGCCAGTAGCGGCGCATGAGTTCGCCCATGGGCGTGCCCTTGCCGACCTGGGTGAGGTGCTCGTTCTCCTGTTGCGTCAACATCGCTATCCTCGTCGGGGCGGGTGAGCGAGACGTTAGCACACGACGCGCAGGATAAGACTAGAATCGCGGTTGCAACTCATGAGGAGGTACGAGCGATGACGACGTACGGGTTCGAGGATCACTGCTGGCAGGATGTCGTAAGCGCCGAGGACTTGGAGCTGTACAAGCACTATCAGCGCGAGCTGTACGTGGGGCAACGGCCCGCGCTGCTGGCGATAGACCTGTACAACTCGGCGTACCAGGGCGGGCCGCGCCCGGTGCACGAGGTGGCGAAGGAGTTCCCGAGCGGGTGCGGCGAGTACGCGTGGAACGCTATCGAGCCGACGAGGCAGCTGTTCGCGATGGCGAGGTCGCGCGGCTTCCCGGTCTACTACACCACGGGCGAGGACCGTCCGGAGGCGAGGCCGAACCGCGTGCATGCGACGAACCGCCGCTCCGCCCAGAAGGGCGAGAATCCCCTAGAGATATACGAGGCGTTCCGGCCGGAGCCCGAGGACACGATCATCTACAAGCAGCGGGCGAGTGGGCTCTACGGGACGCCGCTCGTGGCGCACCTGACGCAGGCGGGCGTCGATACGGTCATCGTCTGCGGGGAGAGCACGAGCGGCTGCGTCCGCGCGTCAGTGTTGGACGCGTACTCGAACGGCTTCCACGTGGTGCTCGTGGAGGAGTGTGTCTTCGACCGTGCGCTGCTGTCGCACAAGGTCAATCTGTTCGACATGCACCACAAGTACGCCGACGTGATGCACCTGGACGAGGTGGCCGAGCGCCTGGAAGCGTTCCCGGAGGTCTAAGGGGGAACGTGGAAGGGGGGCCGCGCTAGGAGGTTAGGGCCGCGTCATGGTTGGGATTCGGCGCGCTACGATAGAAGACGCCTCCGCAATCGCGCGGATTCACGCGGACAGTTGGCGCAGCACCTATAGGGGAATCGTGTCGGACCACTACTTGGACTCCATTGATGTCCAGGAGTGGGCTGAACGGTGGCGGCGGAGCCTGACGAATCCGGGCGACGGAGTGATTTCGCACGTCGCCGAAGTGGAACGCGAGGTCATCGGGTGGGCCATCGGCGGGCCAAACCGTGATGCAGGCTCTACTTACGCGGGGGAGCTTTACGCCATCTACCTACTGCTCGACTACCAGCGTCGAGGGCTCGGCCGCCGGCTTACGATGGCGACCGCGGAGAACCTACGCGATGCCGGCATCGGGTCAATGCTCGTGTGGGTGCTAGCCGAGAACTGGTCTGCCCGACGGTTCTACGAGGCGCTTGGCGCGGAGTACGCCCAAGAGCGGCAGATTGCAATCGCCGGCGCTTCACTACGCGAAGTGGCCTATGGCTGGGACGACTTGGACCGCCTTGTGACAGTGCGCGGTTGAGCTAGGAGTTGACGGCGGGAGAAGGAGACCGCATGCATCGTGGTCCGACGGGCCAATTACGCGCTCCTAATCCCCCTCCATGCTGACGGATACAGGCTCTGGGGAGTCGGCGGCGAGGCGGGCGAAGAGCCGGTCCGTGAGGGGCGAGACTCTGGCGGCGGCGGCGTTGAGCGCCTTGCGCCACTCCTCTTCGATGGGCGCGCCGTCCTGCTGCCAGATCCGCATCTCATCGACCTGCTCGCTCCCGTCGCGCAGGAGGATGACGTCGATGGGGTAGTCGATGTCCGACGCGGAGGCTTTCGTTTCGGCGAAGGCCAGCAAGCCCGCGCGGAGGCCGTCGGCGAGGGGATGCTCGAAGCGCCACAGGTGGTCCAGGATGGGCTTGCCGTAGCGGTCGTTGCCGATGATGACGTACGGGGTCGCGGCGTTGACCTCCACCCAGTTCCCCGCCGGATAGACCTGGAACATTTGGGGGCGCTTGTCCTCCGCTAGCCGGCCTCCGACGATGCAATGCAGGTCGAAGAAGAGGCCGGAGTCCCGCAGCCACTCGCCGTCCTCGGCGTGAACGCGTCTCATCTGCCGCGCCAGGGCGTTGACGGCTTCGTAGGTATGCAGAAGCGCGTTCGTCCCGCCCGACGCTTCTTCGTTGAAGTAGGTAATCACCTTGTCGCGCAGCGAGCGCAGGCCGCTCGTCAGGACGAATATCGGGTAACCGCCGATGTCGTGCACGGCGATCTTGGGGACGCTCGATATCTCCGTGCCGCTCGTAATGCGAGTGTCCGCGATGGCGAGCAGTCCGTCCGCGCTCTTGATTCCTAGGCAAAATGTCATCAGTCAACCGGGCGTTTGTTAGTCGAGGCCGGCGGCGGCCACGCTTGGGAGAGTTTAGCGCAGCGGAGGAGTCGCGCGCCCTTGACTCGCGGACGACGCCAAAGAAGTTGCGCCGGCGGGCCGGAAAATCTCCCCGGTGAGTCTGTCGTTGATCGCGGCCAAGCGGGCCTGCACCAGGCCAACGAACTCGTGCATCCCGTTGATGATGATGTCCGTGGCGGTGGCGGCTTTGAGCTCCAACCCAAGGAGCGTAATCTCCTTGGCGGCCTCCAGCCTGCGCCCCGCCGGAGTGCGGACGGTCGCTTCGTTGAACTCCTCCGTCAGGCGCTCGATGCAGAACACCAGGCTGCGGGGGAAGTCCGGCTCGAAGACCAGCATGTCCACCACGTCTACCACGCGCATGAAACCGCGGTGCTGCTTCCGGTAGGCCTCGAGCGCGCTGGCCGACCGCAGCACCTGCCGCCACTGAGAGCGGTCCAAGGCGCTCCCCACTCCTCGCTCGGCCGGGAGCTGGACGAAATACTTCACGTCGACGATGCGGCTGGTCATGTCGGCGCGCTCCAGGAAAACGCCTAGGCGGAACCACCTTGCCCCCTCCGTCCAAAGGACCGTGTTCTCGAACAGGCCGAGAATCATGGGGACGGAGCTGCGAACGAGGTCCAGCTCGTCGGGGAGGCGGCGGCCTCGTTCGCGGCCGAGAGCGAGGTGCAGCCAGTTGATCTGCTCGAACACCTCCCGTGATATCTGGTCCCGCAGCTCGCGGGCCAGCCCTCGCGCGCTGGACACGACGGAGCGTATCGAGACAGGCGAATCGGGAGAGAAGACGAGGTAGTCCTCAGGCGCCATCGCCTCGTCCCTCCCGTGAGCCTCCTCGAACTCTTCGTTCGCGTCCAGAGCGTAGAGCACGGTCTCCAGCCCCGCGGCGGCGCGGTTCTCGTGGGCTATCGAATGATGGACGTCCACCATCCTGGCGATGTTGTCCGCGCGTTCAAGGCACCGGCCCAGCCAGTACAGGTTCTCTGCGACTCGGGCGAGCATCAACCGGCCTCCGCGGGCCTCCGCAGCACCCAGGTGTCCTTGCTGCCGCCGCCTTGGGACGAGTTCACGATGAAAGAGCTGCTATTGGGAGCAACGCGGGTAAGGCCGCCGGGCAGCACCCACGACCGCTCTCCCGTCACCACGAACACCCGCAGGTCGCACCGCCGCGGCTCGAACGAGCCGTCCTCAAAGGCGGGGACGGTGCTGAACCGCTGAAGCGGCTGCCCTATCCAATGGCGGGGATTGGCGCGCAGCTCGCGACGCATTCGCTCGGTCCGGTCCTCGTCTGCTTGGGGCCCGATGAAGACGCCGTACCCGCCCGACCCGTCCGTTGGCTTGACCACCAGCTCGCGTAGATTGTCGAGGATGTATTCGAGGTCGTCGGGGTGTCGCCCCATGTAGGTCGGCACACCTTCGAGAAGCGGCTCCTCTCCTAGGTAGAAGCGTATGAGGTCGGGGACGTAGCGGAAGACCGCTTTGTCGTCGGCGACTCCGGCTCCGAGGGCGTTGGCGATGGTCACGTTGCCCGCGCGGTACGCTCCAATGAGGCCGGGAACGCCCATGAGGGAGTCCTGACGGAATAGCGTCGGGTCGAGGAACGCATCGTCGACGCGGCGGTAAACGACGTGCACGCGTTCGAGTCCGGCGGTCGACCGAACGAAGAGCTGGTCGTCGCTCACGACGAGGTCGCGGCCCTCGACCAGTTCGACGCCCATCTCGCGGGCGAGGAAGATGTGTTCGAAGTAGGCCGAGTTGTAGGGGCCGGGCGTGAGGACGACCACCTTGCACTCAGCCGCGTGGACTCCCGCCGGCCTGCAGGCGACCAGGCTCTCGAGGAGGTGGTCGCCGTACTCGTCGACGGATGCGACTCCGGCGGCGGGAAAGAACTCGGGAACGGCGCTGCGCATCGTGCGCCGGTTCTCTATCACGTAGGAGACGCCCGATGGCGTTCGCAGATTGTCCTCCAACAGGCGGAACTCGCCGTCGTCGCACCGGACCAGATCACACCCCGCGACGTGCACGAAGCAGCCCAGTGGAGGGACGACGTCGACAATCTCTCGAATGAAGGCGGGATGGCCGAGCACGAGATCGGGAGGGACAACGCCGTCCGTCACGCACCGGTGGGCGGTGTAGACATCGCGCAGAAAGAGGTTCAACGCAGCGATGCGCTGCCGCAGTCCGGCGTCCAGACGGTCCCATTCGTCCTGCTCGACTACCCGAGGGATGAGCGAGAACGGGAATATCCGCTCCGCCCCGGCGTCGTCTGAGTACACAGTGAAGGTGATGCCGTTGTTGAGCGTTTCGAGGTCGGCGGCCTCCTGAAGCTCATGGTACTGCGCTGCGTCCAACCGTGAGAACGCCCGAAAGAGCGCCTCGTAGGACGGCCGTACCGAAGCGCCGTCGAACATCTCGTCGTACCCGGCGATCTTCCGGTAGTCTGCGAACAGGTCTGCCATTGCCCCTAGAGGATAACGGCTTCCGTTCGTCCGGCGCAGGGCCTCGGCGGACGCGGCGCTAGACTGCCAGCGCAAGCGCGGGTATTTCGCGGACGCGCTCGGTCCCATCGCGGGTTAGCTCCTCTCGGAGGCTCAACAGACGCTGGGCATGGGCGCGGCACTCCGACTCGGACCCCGCCGCGCGACCGCGCTCGATCCAAAGGGCAAGGGTGACGTTGCGTATTTCTGACTCGGTGACCATGACTGCCTCCCCCATTGGAATCGCGTTTCTCCGCTCCGCGTCCTCTAGGGTGACGCCAAGTTGTTTCAATGCGGTTGCCGAGGTGTAAAGAAACGGTTACGGCTCGCAGGGGAGCGCCGACTCTTCCTCCCCCCGAACGGCAGGCCGCCCGTTGACCTGCGGGCCGCCGCTTGGCACACTCGCGGCTGCTAGAGACTGCGCAATCGAGGAGGCGCTCTTGAATCGTCGCGCCGGACATGCCCGAGACCACAGCCACCGAGTAGGCGGAGCAAAGTGATACGCATCGGCGTGCCGGACCTCGTCTCCAACTCGTACTTCCCGGCCATCGCGGCCGTCGACCTGGGCGCATTCCAAGCCGAGGGTCTCGACGCCGACATCGAGCTCGTATTCCCTGTCCCGCAAGCGATGGAGATGCTTCGCGACGGCGAGCTCGACTACGTGGCGGGCTCGGCGCACGCCGTGCTGACGGCGTTCCCTCAGTGGAAGGGAGCGAAGCTCCTCGCCGCGCTCGCACGGCACATGTACTGGTTCCTCGTGCTCAGGAAGGACATCGGCGCGCGGCGCGGCGACATCGAGGCCGTGAAGGGCCTCCGCATCGGCGCGGCGCCGGGTCCCCGCGACGGTCTAGAGCAGATGCTCCGCGAGGCAGGCATCGAGCCTGAGGGAGTGCGCATAGGCCCGGTGCCAGGAGCGCTCACGTCGGGAGTGTCGTTCGGCGTGCAGGCGGCGAAGGCGCTGGCCGAAGGCGCCATCGACGGCTTCTGGGCGAACGGCATGGGCACGGAGGTGGCCGTGCGCTCCGGCGCCGGGACCGTCGTGCTGGACGTGCGCCGGGGCGACGGCCCACCGGCGGCCCGCGGCTACACGTTCCCTGCGCTCGTGACCACGGACCGCAAGATCGTCGCCCAGCCGGACGAGGCCGCCGCGGCGGTGCGGGCCATCGTGACCGCGCAGCATATGCTGAAGGCCGACCCCTCCCGGGCAAGGGAGGTCGGCGAGCGGCGGTTCCCCGCTCAAGAGGCGATGCTGATTGCGGAGCTGATCGAGCGCGACCTGCCGTACTACGACCCCTCGATATCGGAAGAGGCGGTGGAGCGGATGGGCCGGTTCGCCCAAGACATCGGGCTGCTGTCCGGACCCGTTCCCTATGAGGAAGTCGTCGCGGCGCAGTTCGCCGGCCTATGGGCGTCCAAAGCGCCCGAAGAGAGGAGCGAGCGTGGCGAAACCTGAGCTGGAGTTCTTCGACCCCCGCGGCATCCCCGGCGAGCCGATTGCGCCGGTGGAGGGGCTGAGCCAGCAGATACTCTCGCGCGACGAGGAGACGGGCGATTACACGCGCTTGCTGCGGTTCGAGCCGGGGACCGACACCTCGCCCATGGGTCCCCAGGTCCACGACTTCTGGGAGGAGGTCTGGATCATCGAAGGGAGCATCCACGACATCCCGCTGGACAAGACGTTCACCGCCGGCATGTACGCCTGCCGTCCGCCGGGCATGCCCCACGGGCCCTGGGTCTCGCCGAACGGGTGCCGCACCTTCGAAGTGAGGCGCTATGACCGGTGACGGGGCGCGGCCCCCTCTCCAACGCCCGCCCCCTCCGGTCCTCTCTCCCATCTGCGAGACCTTTGCGTAAACCTCAAACTGGTTCGTGGTGAGCCTGTCGGACCATGAACCGGGCTTTGGAGTACCGGGGAGCGCAGAGGGGGGGCGTCGGGGTGTCCCCCACGGCATGCCCGTCTGCCCGCCAACCAACCACACCCCCGTGACACTTGCCCCTTACGCCAACCCCCACCCCTTCCGTAAAATTAACCCCCACCATGCCCACTCAGCACGAACCTACCTCCTCTCCATCTCACGCGCTCTCCGATGCGGTAACCCCGAAGCCTGCCAGGAAATGAAAAAGATTTCGCAACCAACAACTTCTGAAAGCCGCGTCTCACCGTGCAAATCCAACAACCTTTTACTCGTAAACGAATGTGCAACCCAACAACTTTTTACTCGTAGCCGAAATGTGGCCCAACAACTTTTCACTCGTGGCCCAAATGCAGTCCAACAACTTTTTTCACCCCGCCCCAACCCTCTCCCTCGTCTGCGAGACCTCAGACGGGGAGCGGACCAGACCCTCCTCGCAGGGGAGAAGAGGACTTCCACAGCAATGAGAACGCCTCACCGAACACTCGCCTTCAGCCACGCCGGCGCCGCAAGACGCTTCACCGCCCGCAGGCTGCTCGTCGCCGGCTACACCGGCCGCGACCAGGCGGCGGTCGACGCGCACGTCGCCGAGCTTGCCCGCCAGGGCGTGCCGCCTCCCGACCGTACCCCGTGGATATTCGTCGCGAACCCTGAGACGCTCCAGATGGGCGGGGCCGTCTGGGCATACGACGGCGCATCGTCCGGGGAAGCCGAGTACGTGCTGCTCATCGATAGGGACGGCATCTTCGTATGCATCGGAAGCGACCACACCGACCGCAGCCTCGAAAGGCTCTCCATCGAGAAGTCCAAGCAGGTGTACCCGCGAGCGCTGAGCAAACAGGTCTGGCGTCTCGACGAGCTTCTCCCGCGATGGGACTCGCTGCGGCTGCGGAGCTGGACCGGCGAGAAGAGCAGGCTCGCGCCCTACCAAGACGGAACGCTCGGACAGCTCATCCGGCCCGAGCGGCTGCTCGAACTCGTTGGCTCGCGCCCCGATGCCGGGACTGTCGTCTTTTCAGGCACATTACCCGTCATCGGCGGACAAGTGCGCCCGGCCCCTCGCTTCGAGGCCGAGCTCGCCGACACGGACGGGCGACCGCTCGCAACCCTGGCGTATGACACTCCCGTCTTGCCCCCGCACCCGCAGCCAACCTAGCCCCACTTGCCGCCCCGCCCACCCCCTCCCTACACTTGCCCCGCTTGAATCCCTGAATACTTCCCCACCGGAGAGGCGCGCCATGACCATGCAACGCCACGAGACCATCGCCAAACCCTCCACCTCCCGCGACGACCCCAACCTCCGCGACTACGAAGCCACTCGCGCGTCCTTCGACTGGACCAGCGTCGACAGCGAGATCGACTGGCTGCCCGACGGCGGGCTCAACCTCGCCTACGAGGCCATCGACCGTCACGTCGTCCACGGCAAGGGCGACAAGCCCGCCATGATTTGGGAGGGCAAGAACGGCGAGTCCGAGACCTACTCCTACGATGACATGCGCCGCGAGACCAACAAGTTCGCCAACGTCCTCGCCGGGCTCGGCGTCGAGAAGGGCGACCGCGTCTTCACCTTCATGGAGCGCATCCCCGAGATCTACTTCACGGTCTTTGGGACCCTCAAGGCCGGATGCGTCATCGGCCCCCTCTTCTCCGCTTTCGGCCCCGACCCCGTGCGCGATCGTATGGAGAACAGCGGCGCCAGGGTCCTCGTCACCCAGCCAGAGCTCCGCAAGAAGATTGACTCCATCATCCCCCAGCTCCCTGCCCTCGAGCACGTCATCGTCGTCAACAAGAACGGACGCTCCGCCGAGCCCCTCGCCGACGGCGACCTCGACTACTACGAGCTGATGGGCGACGCGTCCGACGAGTTCGGCCCCATCGCCACCTCCCGCGACGACTACTCCATCATGCACTACACGTCCGGCACCACCGGCAAGCCTAAGGGCGCTGTCCACCGCCACAACGCCGTCATCCAGCACTACCTCACCGGCAAGTGGTGCCTCGACCTCCACCCCGACGACATCTACTGGTGCACCGCCGACCCCGGATGGGTCACCGGTACCTCTTACGGCATGTCGGCCCCTTGGACCAACGGCGTCACCCAAGTCATCTACGAGGGCGGATTCAGCGCCCGCAAGTGGTACCAGATTCTCCAGGACTACAAGGTCACCGTCTGGTACACAGCTCCCACAGCCATCCGCATGCTCATGAAGTCCGGCTCCGAGCTCCCCCAGACCTACGACCTCTCCAGCCTCCGTTTCGCGGCGTCCGTCGGCGAGCCCCTCAATCCCGAGGCCGTCGAATGGGGCGTGCAGGCCGTCGGCATGCCCTTCCACGACAACTGGTGGCAGACCGAGACCGGCGGCATCATGATTGCCAACTACGCCTCCGTCGACATCCGCCCCGGCTCCATGGGTAAGCCTCTCCCCGGCATCGAACCCGGCATCATCGACGCCGACGGCAACGAGAAGCCCGTCGGCCAGGAGGGCAATCTCGCCGTCCGCACGCCCTGGCCCTCCATGTTCCAGACCTACTGGGAGCAGCAGGAACGCTACGACTCCCGCTTCGTGAAAGGCTGGTACCTCACCGGCGACGAGGCGGTGAAGGACGCGGACGGCTACTACTGGTTCATCGGGCGCTCCGACGACGTCATCAACACCGCCGGGCACCTCGTCGGCCCCTTCGAGGTCGAGTCCGCCCTCATCGAGCACCCGGCCGTCGCCGAGGCCGGCGTCATCGGCAAGCCCGACCCCATCGCCATGGAGGTCGTCAAGGCCTTCGTCTCCCTCAAGGAGGGCTACGAGCCGAGCGACGCCCTGCGCCGCGAGCTCATGGGCTTCGCGCGAGAGAAGCTGGCCGCCGCCGTCGCCCCCCGCGAGATCGAAATCATTCCCGGCCTGCCGAAGACGCGCAGCGGCAAGATCATGCGGCGCCTCCTAAAAGCCCGCGAGCTCGGCCTCGACGAAGGCGACACGTCAACGCTGGAGGAGGATTAGCGAGTGCGAAGTGGGGCGATGGACAGACAAGACCAGCCCCACTCCAACCCCTTGCAGTCGCCGGGAACTCCGGCGAAGCCTACTTCTGTCAGCAGCCAGGGTGGCCAACGTTGCCGCAACACACCTGCCACCCCCTTATCTTCCGCCAATAGTTGGAGGCCGCGACGAAGAGCGTCTTGTGCCACGGCAGCCTGCTCTCCCGAAGGTTGGCCACGGTCATGCACCAAATCTCGCGCGAGAGGAGGCCGCCCCACTCCCGCTGCCGATGGTGGCTGTGCCCGCTGTCCTCGCCGTGATGGTCGTGGTTGTGTTCGTCGCTCATCGCTGGGCCTTCCCTGGTTCGACCGGCCACTCTATGCAGACGAGATAGCGAGCGTCAATCCGTGCGCGCGACTCCTCCCTATGTGGACAGGGAAATATTCTCGAGGCAATAACGAACGAGACCGCCTTGCTAGAATCACCTCATGCCTGACCTTCCCGACAAGCTCAACCTGCTGCTCTTTATGGATCCCGCGAAGGCGCCCTCCGCTGAGTTGGAGTCCGTCGCGCCCGGACGCTTGACTGTGACCGCCGCGCCCGGCCAAGCGTTCGCTGACGACGCAGGCGTCCACCCCCCGACAACCGGCCTCTGGAAGGGCGAACCCTGGAGCGCTGACCTCGCCCCCGATGAGCGCGAGCGGCTCCTGCGCGAGGCCCACATCCTCGTCGTGACCCTCCCCTTCCCCAAGCGTCTGCTGCCTCGCATGCCCAACCTGCTCTGGGCGCAGTACCTGTGGGCGGGCATCTCCGACCTCCGCTACTCCGACCTCTGGGGCTCCCGAGTCCGCGTCGGCTCGTCCCGCGGGCACGTCGAGACCCTCCCCATCGCCGAGATGGTCATCGCCGCCTCGCTCTACTTCGCGAAGGAGCTCGGCCTCGCCGCCCGCCAGACCGCGAGCAGCGAACTGAACGCCGCTCCATACGACCTGCGCCTCCTCGCCGGCAAGACGATGGGCGTAATCGGCCTCGGCGGCATCGGCCTGGAGGTTGCGCGGCTCGCCAAGGCCATGGGCATGCGCGTCATCGCCTCACGCCGTTCAGCGGACCGCCGCATGGAGAACGTCGGCGACGTCGATGTCCTCTACCCCCCGTCCGAGCTGACCGCCCTGCTCGCCGAGTCCGACTACGTGGCGCTCGCCCCCGTTCTCACCGACGACACCCTGCGGATGATCAATCGCGCCTCGCTCGCATCGATGAAGGACGGCTCCGTCCTCATCAACGTCGGCCGGGGCGAGCTGATCGACGAGGCCGCCCTGAAGGACGCCCTGCGCTCCGGCAAGCTTCGCGGCGCCTACCTCGACGTCTACGACGACGAATGGTCCCGCCTTCCCGACCCCGAGCTGACGGCCCTTCCCAACGTCATCATGACCCCCCACAACTCCGGCCACGTCGATGTCCCTTCCACCTCCTCCATAGAGATCCTCAAGGAGAACATCCAACGCTTCCTCGCAGGCGAGCCCCTCATCAACGAGGTCGACTGGGCCCGCGGCTACTAGTCCGCATGAAGGGGGAACACTGGGGGGCTATGGAAGGAGCAGGGCGTGGTCTAAGGCCCCGGAGGAGCCTTCCTGGGCAGGATTGAGGCCATCGACGAGGCGGCCTTTGGCGGTCTGCCGCATCCGGTTCGCGACGACCTCGAAGACATCCTCATGCTCCGCGACGTACTCTTCCGCCTCGGAGGGGTCAATGCTCGCCAGGCGCTCGAAGAGCTCGTAGGCCCCCGCGCTGGTGAGAGGCGCGCCCTCCGCGAGGCTGTCGGCGAAGTGAGCCAGCGAGTCGTCGGTAAGCGGCGCCGTCCAGCCAAGCAGGTAGCCAAGAGCATGCTCGCTCGTGTGGAGGTCGGCGAGCCAGGCATCGACGCGGCGGTCGATGAAGTCCTCGTAGATGGGATGAGAGGGGTAGGCGAGCAGGTCGGTCTCCAGGCTTTCGTCGAGAACGAGCCAGAACGCCCGCTCGAAGACATGCGCTTGCGCCTCCGCAAGCCCCCTCGCCTCGTGGGATAGGAAGGCGCCGCCGGTCGGGTAGTGTATGGCTTGCAAGGCGTGGCCAAGCTCATGGGCCAAGGTCCCGAGCGCCTCCGAGAACCGGCGCTCCACGTTCACTGCCACCACGATGCGCCCGTGCTCGGTGTCCTGGAGGCCGACTGCGTCTCGTTTCAATCCCTCGCGTTCTTCTAAGAGCGACGCGTGGTTCTCCGGGTCCTCAAAGGCGAATCGACCTTGGTAGAGATCGTCGACGCGGTCGAGGAAGTCCTGTTCCGAGAGTAGCTCGATATCGACAGGGATGTCCGCCGTGCTCGAGCCGGTGAGGAGGTAGACCCCGGCGTCGGCGACGCGGGACAGGTCCTCGGTCAAGCCGAGGCCCTCCTCGCCCAAGACAGGCCGAGAGTCGTCGAGGAGAGCTTCTAGTCCAGCGAGCATCAGGGCGATATCGTCGTCCGTGTATTGCACGGGCGCGGGCGGCGTGCTGTCGGGCGCAAGCCATTCGACCGTGACTGCGTAGACGTTGTCATCCTCGTCCCACTCCTCGATCTCGTTGTCGGAGTCGATCACCATCTCGAGGAGGTGCGGGCCGGGAGCGAGCGACGCGCACATCTCGCAGCGAGCGCTGGTCACGGCGATGCTGGCGCCGGCGCGTACGAAGCGCTCCAGCCGCTCGAAGACCTCGCCGTCGATGCGGAACTCGGTCTGCACTCCCTCGACGTGCAGCTCACCCTGCGGCAGGGCCTCGTTGAACAGCGCGCTCGTGAGAAAGGGCGCGTCGCCGACGAATGGGGCAACGCTCTCCGTGCCGCCGAACGTGTCCGAGACGACCAGCAGAGCATCGTGTCCATCGGGCCGGTAGGGAGTGAGGTTGGGGAGCTGGACAGGCGGCGGCGGGGTTGGCGCGGGCTCGGCCTCGGGAGGGGGCAGCCCCGGCAGAGCGCCGGTCCCCCAGGTGAAGGTCTGCTCATACACGTTGTTCGACTCGTCCGATTCGGCGATGACGTTTCCCGGGTCCAAGGTCAGACGCAGCGTGTGCTCGCCAGGGGCAAGGGCAAGGACATCGAGCAAGCCGTCCCAGGGCCCGTCCCGGCCGGCTCTTCCACTAAGCAAGCCGCCGTCGACAAATGCATCCCACACAACACGCCCATCGACGGAGACGTGTACGGAGATATCCTGGAGCACCGAGACCGCGCCGGGATTGGCGAGCGAGAACAGGACGAAGCTCGTAACGTCGACGGAGAGGGCGGACGACGTCGTAGCGCCGGGGTAGGAGGTGACGACGAGAGGCGCCGTCCAGCCGTCCGGGGTAAAAGGGACGAGGTCGGGCAGGCGGCCGGACGGTTCGTCCGGCGGGTCGCCGGTGACGAGGACAGCGACTATGTAGGAATTATCGGTCTCGTCCGGCTCGCCGACTTGGTCGAGAGGGTCGATGACGAGCTCGAATTCGTGGGCGCCGGGGATAAGCAGGACCCGGCTCGCCAGCTCCCCCCAAGCCCACGTTTCACTGAACCAGCCGGACGAAAGCGACGTGCCCCGCCAGCGTTCAACGAGCACTCCATCGACCAGGAGATCGACGTAGTGCGGAGTGCTAACGCCTTCTGGACCGGCGTTCTCGTAGGCCCAGCTTATGAATATTGGTTCGGGCTCCAAGCTGATCTCGTGCCTGCGGCTCGTTTCCAGATTGTTCATGAAGAGGGGGGCAGGCCAACCCAGAGGCGTGTAGGGCGCCAGGTTGCCGCGAACGACTCGCTCTGGAGGTGAAGTCCTCGTCGGCAAAGGCGATGGGGTGGGACTCGACGATAGCGTCGGAGTCAGCGTGGGCGTGACGGCGAGGTCAGGCATGGGCGTCGGCGTGAGCGTAGCGGCTGGGTCAGGCGTGGGAGTCGGCGTGAGCGTAGCGGTTGGGTCGGGTGTGGGAGCCGGCGTGAGAGTAGCGGTTAGTTCAGGCGTGGGAGTCGGCGTGAGCGTAGCGGCGAAGTCAGGCGTGGGAGTCGGCGTAGGGGTGCCGGTGAGGTCGGGCATGGGAGTCGGCGTTGGGGTTGCGGTTAAGTCGGGTGTGAGAGTCGGCGTAGGGGTGAGCGGCGATGCGTCCTCCTGCGTGGCCGTAGGCGGCGGCTCGGGCGTGGAAGCCGGAGTCGGCGCCGCCGTCGGGGTTTCGGGGGTTGGCAGACCAGGGTCGCTAGGCGTGCTCGTTGGCGTTTGCGTAGGCGTAGGCGGGTCGCAAGCCGCGCCTGCCAAGACGACTAGGAGCACACAAGTCAAGAATCTCCTCAGCATGGGGGAGTAGTCTACGCTAGGCGGTGTGTTGGACTGCCGCGGTGATGAAGTGGGGCGTGGTCTGACGAGCCTAGCAAGGGCCACTTGCGGTTGGGCGCGAGGGCCGGTTCTGGGCGGAAACCGCCCAGAACCCTAGCCTCTCATTTCGATTCCTACTACGTTGCCCCAAGCAAGCGGCTGAACACCTCGTGTTCTTCCTCGCTCAACCCGGCTACTACACCGAGCAGGTCATTGATTACATCGGGGGCGATGTACCCCCAAGCACTCCGGTCGTAACCTGCGATGCCCGCGTGCTCTATGAAGTCTGCGTCTTCCGCCGCCGCCCTGATGGCCTCTCTCCACGTTTGCACTATCTCGTCGGGAGTTCCCGGCGGGAGGATATATCCCCTCGATGCGCCGATGATCTCGTACGCCGCATCAAACGCATTCTGGAAGCCTTGTGACGCGCTCGTAACTTCGTAGATGTGGGGAATCTCGCTCCAGTCTTTGTCGTACCCCATCTCTTTGAGGAATTCGACCTCTTCCGGAGTTGCCGGGTCGCCCCAGCGGAACAGCGGCACGAACTGCTGCGTTTCTATCCATTCGGGGAATAGTTGTCTGACATTCCTCGGCGAGACGCGGCCGGTGGCGTCAAGCTCGCCGCGGTCCATCGCCGCCATGATGTCGCTGCTCCCATCGTACCCGTAAACGATTCGCACCGGCCCACCGAGCATCTGCACAAACTCGGCGCCCTGCTCAGACGACTGGCCGGGTGAAACGCTGCCCAGGTTGATCGTCTTGCCCTGTGCGATCAGATCGTCCCAGGACTCAGCTATCTCGCGGCGCACCCACACGTCGCCCATCGACCCAGTCCCCGACAGCGCCCCAAGGTAGACCAGCGAGTCAAGCTCGAAATCAGGGATGTCCACCCCAGCCAGTTCACGGGCGATGAAGTTGGGGTGCAGCGTGGCCATTGTGAACCCATCGGGATCGGCCTTCATCGTGTACCGGACTCCCCGCTCGCCGCCGCCGCCAACGAGGTTCCGCACAAAGAATCGCGGTTCACCCGGTATGTATCTGGGTAGGTAGATCGCGAGCATCCTGGAGAACGTGTCATAGCCGCCTCCAGGCGAGTAAGGAACGATGATTTCGATGGTCTTACTGCTGAAGTACTCTTCCGCAGTAAACGCCGTTTCGTCGACGGGAGAAGGCTCCGTCGGCTGCGGGGCCGCCGTCGCAGTAGGCGTCGGCGGTATGGGGGTTGGCTCGCCGGCCGCCAGCGTAGGAGTTGGCGTTGCGGGCACAGGGGTAGGCGTCGGTATAGAGGACGCCGGCGTGAGAGTGGGAGTCGCTGTCGGCTCGGGCGAGTCCGTACCGCAGCCTACGCCAAGCATAACTCCCAGCGCTGCTATCGCGACCGCCGCCAGACAAAGTCTGCGTCTGCCTAACCTTTGACCCATGGGACCCTCTCCTGGTTGCTCGTCTTCAGCCCGTGCCGTATCGACGGCCAATTCATTGTTCGCTCTTCTTATGCAGGGTGCAGCAGAAGCTGCCTGAGCCTCTGTCGTTCTCATGGAGGTGACCATCGATGTCGATGGTCACCTCCATGTTCCTACTCATCTGCTGCGGCCAGGCTAGGGGCCGCTGCTCTGTTGATGCGTTAGCTATGGCGCATCAACGCCCATCAGCCGGTAGTAAATCGGCAGGAGTTCCGGCTGCTCTTCCAGTGCTCGCTTGCCGTTGGCGAAGACGGCGGTGAGCTCCTCCGGCGAGCAATAGAAGGGCTCGTACCCCGCGATGTTCGCGGCTTCGTGGTATCCGTCGTCGTGCGCGGTCTGTCGAAGGACCTCCCGCCACACTTCCACAATCTCCGACGGCGTTCCGGGCGGCAGAATCCAGGTGCGCCCGAACTGGCTGTTCAGCGACAGGACTGTTTCGAGGATCAATCGCTGTCCTTCCGTCGATTCAACCACCTCGTACACGTGCGGCGGTACGGGCGCGTCGAGCTGTTCGATCCAGTCGATGTACTGTGGATCTCCCTCGGGCTCCACGCCCCACCTCAGGATCGGAATGTGATACTTGTTCGTAACCCACTCGGGGTATAGCCGCGGAACGCTGGAGTACGAGCCGCGGGTGGTGGCGCTGATCTCGCCGCGGTCGAATGCGGCCATAATCTCGGATGAGCCGCCGTACCCGGTGATGTTCTGGATGGGCGCTCCCAGCATCTCCATCCAGCGCGGCACCGTGCCACCGCCCTCGTCCGGTTGGGTCATCCCATTGACGAGCGTGATCCCGCTAGCCAGTACCTCGTCCCAAGAGGTTGCGATGCTCCGAGGCGTGTACAGGGAGCCTGTCGATGTTGGCAGCGCGCAGTCCACACCGCCAATGATCGGCGCCTGGGAGAAGTCGAATCCGAGGTCCTCGCCGCGCAATGCAGCGTGGGGAATGGACGAGTGGATGGAGTGCGTGGTCAGGCCGTCCGGGTCTGCCTTAACTGTGTAGGCGAGGGCTCTGCGGCTCCCGCCGCCCGGCAGGTTTTTCACAACGAAACGCGGGCTCCCCGGGAAGTATTGCCGCGCGAACTTGGCCACGAGCCGCGAGAAGGTGTCGTACCCGCCTCCCGGAGCGAAACCGACGACAATCTCAATTGTTCTCCCCGAGAAATATTCCTCAGCATCAAAGTCGGACTCCGGCGTCGCGGTAGGCGGTACGGGAGTCGGCGTTGCAGGGGCAGGAGTGGGTGTCGGCTGCCCGGGGGCCGTCGTGGGTGTAGGCGTTGTTGCGGGCGCGGGAGTTGGCGTCGGCTCGCCGGGCGCCGATGTAGGAGTGGGCGTGGCTGCCGGGGCCGAGGTCGGCGTGGGGTCGCCCCCACACGCGGCGAGCGCCAGCGACATCACGAGAACCAAGACCAGCACAGGCGCGAATCTGGTCAGCACACGGTCTACCATCGATTCCTCCTTAGTCCCCGGCGACCTAGGCAGCAGCGCAGGGCTTGGACAACGGTCAAGGAGATTCTCTCTCCTAGTAACTACGCAACAGAACCGCATTGGGTTTTCTAGTTGCCGCCCCGAACATAGAACCAGCGGCGGACGCCGTCCCAGTACAACTCCGGGTCGGCGAAGAGCACCTGGCCGTCATGTGCGCGGCCCAACACCAGGGCCCCCCATGCGTCGGGGTCGCCCTCGTCTCCGTCGACGGCGCGCCACTCGGACCACTGCCGCCACCGCTCCAGGTGTCCGGTCACGTCCAGGTAGTCCTTGAGGAGCTCGGCGTTGGGGGTGGCCGCCTCGGCGACGCTCATTCCATCGGCGTCGACCATCAATATCGAGTCGGCTCCCCCGCGGACTCGCCATTCTACGGTTAGCGCCATTGGCCCTCCTGAGTAGCCGGACGGTCTAGAAGAAGAACGTGACGACCTTTGCCAGCAAGACGTTCTGATCGAGAAGAATCGAGCGCTTCACGACCTTCCAACCCGTGTCCGGGTCGCGGCGCAGGACGTGGTCTCGACGGCCGACAAACAGGTTCACTTCTTCGATAAGCCGGTTGTGCCACACGAAGAAGTTGTCGGATACGCTCACTTCGTCGCCCTGAACGTCGGTGACGCGGATGTTGGAGATGATGTGGCGTATGCGGGAGACCGGCTCTTCAGCCCAGTGGACGCCGGTCATCAGTTGCCGCACTCGCCCTTCCAGTACGTCTTTCCCCTCGTCGAACCACGAAATCTCCGAAGCAGGATCCGAGTTCTCGCGGTCCCATTGACCGAACTTCACGTTCTTACGAATCGGCATGAAGTAGTGGATGTCCTCGGCCATCAGTTCTATCCACTCTTCGTAGCGTCGTTCGTCCAGCAGAGCGGCTTCGTGATAGATGAACTGCTCGATTTCGTCCTTGAGGACGAGGCGTTCTATAACTTGAGGTGAAATTGTGTTCGTGGTCAAGATTAAGGCTCCTGGGGGTGTGTCAGCCCTCGTGCCCCTATCTCAGGGCAGATAGAGAAGAGGCAAGGCACGACCTCACATCTCTTCAGCGAAGTCCGCCACGTCGGTGAAGAACGTCCATTCCTCCTCGCCAACCGCGGGGTCCCCTGTGGCGGACTCAATGTAGCGGACGTTCACCCATCCGCCGTCTCCCGGGTTGCCGACGATCTCCACGATGGAGCCGTCCTTCAGCGAAAGCTTGACGCCAACCGGCACTTCACGAAGCAGCGGCCCGCCAGCCGGGGTCCGGAACCTGCTGCTGTTGCCCTTGTCTGTCGCCATTGTTCGTTACTCCGTTGTCCTACGCCTGTCCCGCTAATGTTTCACCGGGAAGATGTCGTCCCAAGACCCGGCCTCCATGAACTCCAGCCACCGGCGGAGCCGGTTGCGCTGGTTCTCTTCAGCGTAAGTCGTGCCGAGGATGACGAACCCAGGAACGCGGTCGTCCGGTTGCGCTAGGCCCAAGCCCTGCACGAAGGGGTAGTCGAGCTTCTGGGCCGTGGTCCCCTTGCTCGCGGGGTAGGCGTAGTTCCAGTTCTCCATGTCGTCGGACTCGGTACAGCCCATGGGGCCGCAGTACCGCATGGCGTAGTGGCGCTTCCCGTCCTTCACTTCCTGCGGAGCGTCCTTGTCGACCTGGAATATGCGCCAGCTCTCTGTCATGCCGGGGGCGATCGGGTGCCAGTGGAGAATGCGCCACGAGTCAACCGTCACGTTGGGAAAGACGTTGAAGTGCCCGCCTCCCTGTCCGCCCGGCGGAAGGAACTGGCCCTCGTACTTGGCGGCCTTCTTGTCCCTGGCCTGCTGGTAGTACTCGTCCGCACCTGGCACGCGGTCCCACGTGTTGCGGTAAGGGGGAACGCCGGCCTCGTGGTAGATGGTCATGTGCCCGCCGTGACCGTACTCCCTGCTCACCATCTCGTGATTCGAGCGGGGGAACGCCGCCCGAAGCAGACCCCTGTTGCCGCCGTCTCTGGCGCCCTGAGGGCCGATTGCCGCCGCGTTGACTGAGAGGTGCGTCATCGCCCCGTGCGTGCCGTCGCCTGCGAAGCTGAAGGCGGGAAACTTCCAGTTGGTGGGGATCCGCCACCGCATGATCGGCATGAAAACCTCGACGCCGTTGTCCTCGCCGGCCGAGCTCTGGAAGCAATGACGGACGCTGGGCGCGATAGGACCAAGGTACTCCTCGAACGGCGGGGCCTTCGCGTCCCACGTGGCCCAGATCGACCCGTAGTAGTTGCACACCTGCGCGACCTCATGGAGCGGCCACTGACTCTTGTCGAAGTCGGGCCCATACGCCGCCTTGCCGTGCCCCATGCCGACCAGCCGCCCGTCCGTGTCGTACGTCCAAGCGTGGAAAGGACAGGTGAAGACGAGCGCGTTGCCCTGGTCGTACCGGCAGACCTTCATCCCCCGGTGGCGGCACGTGTTGAGGAACACGTGAATCGTGCCCGTCTGCCCTCGGACGAGGATGACTTCCTCTTCGCCCATGCGGGACGCGGCAAAGTCGCCAGGGTTGGGCACCATGCTTTCGTGGCCGATGAACAGCCACGCGCGCTGGAAGATCTGCTCCATCTCCTGCCGGTAGATGTCATCGTTGACATAGACCTCGCGGTTAATCATCCCGCGCTCCACGTCCACGAGCGATCGTAAAGACCTGTCTCCCCGATTCGAGATTACACTCGTCATTTCTTGCTCCTTACCGTAGCGACTTGTTAGCTCAAATGCCGTCGGCTTTATCGGAACTGGCAGGGACTTAGTTTGTACAAACTTACGTAACGATAAACGTGATTTATATCAGTACAGGTTTCACTCCAGAGCACTCTACTTCAGAGCCGACTGTACTTTTGAGCGCGACTGTACCACCAGGCCCGTTGGCAGTCAATCGACGCGGACCGGCTACCGAGACGCCTGCGTCAGGCGTCCGCGCTCCCCGAGCGGGCCTCCTCGCGCGCTCGCCGCTTGCGTTCGGCGCGCTCCACCTCCTCAGGCGGGTGGACGTTCCTAAACGCAAGGTACAGACCGATGAGGTAAACGGTCTTGAACGCGCCCGCGGCGACGAACGGCGCGCTTGCGGAGACGCTCTGCCACAGAAACGTCGCGATGGAAGGCGTGGCTGCGCCTACCGCCGCTTGGCTAACATTGGTGACGCTCGCCATGGCCACTCGCTCGTCCCGGTTCACGATCGCCATGGTGTAGGACTGCCGGGGTGGACCGTCCATCTGCGAGAAGAAGGCGCGCAAGAGCCAGAAGAGCACCGCCAACCCGCTCGTCGGCGCGAACGGGATTGCGACCGTGAAAATCACCGCAGGGATGTGGGTGAAGATAACTGTATTCAGAAGCCCTATCCAGTTCGCCAACCGCGCCGCGATCCAGAGAGAGACCATGTTGAGCGCATTCGATCCCGCCAGCAGGTAGCTGACCTCCTCGAGCTCGAACCCATACTCCACCCGAAACCAGACTGCCACGAGGCTGAAGAAAACGAATCGCGTCGCGAAGTTGTCGACCGAGAAGATAGCGGCTAGCGAGAAGATCGTCTTCCGGGACTCCAGCTTGAGCGGGTTCCGCCACCGCCCTCCGGCGATGCTGGAGTCGATCACCGGCGAGAGAAAGCCGTACATGGCTGCGGAAGCCAGCATGAGGACGGCGTACCCGACGAACATCAGCTTGAACGCCGTGAGCTCGCCGACGCCAAGGACCACGACCATCACGGCGGGCAGAGCTGCCCCAAGGGTGCCCGACAGCCGGGCGGCTCTCTCGCCGATTCCAGCGAGAGCGAACAGGTCAGTCCGGTGCTCGGCAGTGGTCGTGTCGGGAAGCGTCGCCTGCTCCAGGGGCTGCATCGGCCCCCGTGGACCGCTCCCGGAGATGGCCAAGCTCCCCACGAAGAAGGAAACGAACGCCAACAGGGTGTATCGCTCCGTGAAGGCGTAGCCCAGACCGGCCAAGGCCATCATCACGGAGAACCCGATGAGCAAGCGCCGCTTGCCGATGGTGTCGCCGATGAAAACGATCAGCGTGGCGAACAGTGTGCTGCCGATGGAGCCGATGGTGACCAGCAACCCCATCTGCACGAAGCTGTAGCCAAGCTCGATGAGGTAGATCCCGAAGAAGACCGCGATCAGCGACTGCCCAAAGGTCCTCAGAAATCGAGCAGTTACGATGAGCCAGGCGTCTCTGGTGACCCAGCCGAGCGGACGGGATGAAACGGCCAACGCATCCACCTTAGGGGCCGAGTCGGGGCCGGACGTACAAGCAGTCGTCGCGACAGCGACGCCGCATCCGCGGCTAGTCTAGCACCGGGAAGGCGATGGGCCAGATGCCAACGGACAACAAGCGTGCAGCCTGCACGACATTCTGGGCGGGGATAGGGGAGATAGGAAGGAAGTGAGACAACTTACCCACTGGCTAGGAAGGAAACTGCGCCCTCCCTTGGCGCGTTCGTGAGACGCGGGCGGGAGCTAGCTCTTCTCGGAGGAAGCCGGGGTCTTCTCCTCATCCTTGGCGTCGCTCTTACCCTCGACGTCGTTCTTTACGTCAGTGACGGATCCCCGGAACTCTTTGATCCCGCGACCGAGCGCGCGGCCAATCTCGGGGACGCGGTTCGCGCCAAAGATGACGAGGACAATCACGAGAACAATCGTGAGCTCTGGCCAACCTAGTCCGAATGGCATCGCTGCGCCCCTCTCTTCCGCTGCAAGCGGACACGCTTAGGATAGCACGAGCCTGCGCCCTCCATAAAGCGAAGCCCCTCACCACCGGGCGCGGCCCGCTACTTGGAGCGTCGCGGCCCTGGCGAGCATTTCCGTGAGCGCTAGGTCCTCGGAGGCGCCGGACTTGAGCGCGACGTCCGTTTCCAACAGAAGCCGGTAAAGACCTCGGACGGCGTCCGGGGAGAAGCGGCGGGCTTGCTCGGAGGTCTTGCGGACGACGAATTCTGAACTCGTGCCGAGCCGCGCCCCCCACTCCTGCGGCGGCGTCCGCTGCGAAGCCAGCTCCTGCGCTATCGCAATCATGCGGGCCTGACGCGCGACCATCGACAGCAGGTACGGGCCGGCTGCCCCGTTGTCGAGGAGCGTTTGCATCGCGGAGAGAGCGGCGTCGGGACGGCGGTCCATGATCGCGTCCACGAGCTGGAAGACGTTCGCCTCTTTCGCGCTGGACACCAGCGCTTGCACGTCGTCCGCGCCAATCGGCCGTCCGTTGCAGTAGATGGACAGCTTCTCGATCTCTGAGTCCATCGCCCACAGGTTCGGCCCGACCAATTCCGCGAGCATCGCGACGGCCCGACGGTCGATGGAGGCGCCCTTCTTCGCGGCGCGGTCCTCGATCCAGGCTGCGAGGGCGTCCCGCCGGAGCGCCGGAAACTCGCGCACCGTGACCAGCTCTCTTCCGAGGCCCTTCACCACCGCCAGCACCGGGTTGCCCGCGGAGAGCTTGGCTTCGAGAAAGACAACGTCCGCCGTAGGGGGCAGCTGGCCCAGGAGCTCGGCGAGACCGGGCGGCGCGCCGGGCGGACGGTCCTGGCCGCGCCGGCCCCGGCGCTGACCCTCCGCCGCCCCCATCAGCCCGCGCACCACGACGACCCGGCGGTCCGCGAGAAACGGCATGACCATCGCCGCGCCACCCAGCTTGTCGACGGAGAACCCACTCGCCTCGAACGACGATACGTTGGACTCGCGGAGGTCGTCCGGACCAACGGCGTCGAGCAGCCCACCGAGAACCTCGGCTGCCGAGAAGGAGTCTTCACCGTGAAGAACGTAAATCATGGTTAGCGCGTCGAGGGCGTCGGGCGTTCTATACTAGACCGAGGAGGATGGCGTGGCGCTCTTTGCATTCCTCAAACGGCTGCGGACGGTAGCCTATCTCATGTCCCATCCGGCGGTGTCGCTGCTGCTGAAGGCGTTGCCCATCATCGCCCTCGCCTACGTCATCTTTCCGCGCGACCTCCTGTTCGATTTCCGGGTCTTCGGCTATCTCGATGACGTGGTCGTCGCGGGGCTCCTGCTCGGCTTCTTCACCTCCAAGGGCGCGGAGCAGATCGCCAAGGCCGAGAAGGCCAAGGAAGAGGCGCTCCCCGCCGACTTCGTCGTCCTCAGCGACGACAAACCCCCAGAGCCGAACGACGCCTCCCATGACTCCTCCGAAGAGCCGATCGCCGAAGAGCCGGTCGGGGAACCTCCACGCGCCGACATCCGGTCGTAAGCCGCCCCGCATTCCGCCCACACTTTGTTTGAGCGGCGCCCGCCGCTAAGGAGTCCCCAATGGCCACGAACCCCCCCACGAACCCATTGAAGAAACACTCCGCCGAAATGACCGACGGACCGTCCCGCGCGCCAGCCCGCGCAATGCTCAAGGCCATCGGCTTCACCGACGACGACCTGGCCAAGCCCATCATCGGCGTCGCGACGACCTGGATCGAGACGATGCCGTGCAACTACAACCAGCGCGAGCTGGCCCAGTACGTGAAGGAGGGCATCCGCGAGGCCGGCGGCACGCCCATGGAGTTCAACACCATCTCCGTCTCCGACGGCGTGACCATGGGCACCGAGGGCATGCGCGGCTCCCTCGTCAGCCGCGAGGTCATCACCGACTCCATCGAAACGGTCGCCAGAGGCCACTCCTTCGACGGACTCGTGGTGCTGGTCGGCTGCGATAAGACGCTACCGGCTGGGGCGATGTCCTTGGCGCGTCTCAACCTGCCTGGCCTCGCCTTCTACAATGGCTCGATTGCCCCAGGAAGGTTCGACGGCAAGGACATCACCATCTTGGAGGTCTTCGAGGCCGTTGGAGCCCACGTGGCGGGCAAGATTGACGACGCGCGGCTGAAGGCGATCGAAGACGCGGCCTGCCCCGGCGCGGGTGCCTGCGGCGGACAGTTCACCGCCAACACCATGGCGATGGCCCTCGAGTTCCTCGGCATCAGCCCTGCGGGCGCCAACGCCGTCCCCGCCCTTGGCAAGGCGAAAGCCGAGGAAGCCCGCAAAGCCGGACGCCTCGTCATGGAGCTGCTCCGCAACGACGTCAAGCCCCGCGACATCATGACCCGCGAAGCGTTCGACAACGCCATCGCAGGCGTCGCGGCGACGGCCGGGTCAACCAATGCCGTCCTCCACCTGCTCGCCATTGCGCGCGAGGCCGGCGTGCCCCTCACCATCGACGACTTCGACGAGATAGCGTGGCGCACCCCCATCGTCGCGAGCATGAAGCCGGGTGGCCTCTACGTCGCGGAGGACTTGTACAACGCGGGCGGATACGGCCTCGTCTCCAAGGAGCTCGTCGGCGCGGAGCTGGCCCACGCGGAAACGCGCAACGTCAGCGGCGAGAGTTTCGGCCAGATCGCGACCGCCGCGGTCGCCGCGCCCGAGCAGAAGGTCATCGTCTCCATGGCGGAGCCGATCAGTCCCCACGGGGGCATCGCCATCCTCCGGGGAAACCTCGCGCCGGAGGGATGCGTCGTCAAGCTCGCCGGCCACGGACGCCGCCTCCACCGCGGTCCGGCCAAGGTGTTCAACCGCGAGGAGGAATGCTTCGCCGCTGTCCAAGCGGGCAAGATCGTCGACGGCGACGTGGTTGTCATCCGGTACGAGGGCCCCGCGGGCGGACCGGGGATGCGCGAGATGCTCGGCGTAACGGCCGCCATACAGGGCGCGGGCCTCGGCGACAGCGTGGCGCTCATCACCGACGGACGCTTCTCCGGCGCGACTCACGGCTTCATGGTGGGTCACATCACGCCTGAAGCCGCAAACGGCGGGCCCATGGGCCTCCTCCAAGACGGCGACGTTGTCGTGCTGGACGTGGAGGCGCGCCGCCTGGACCTCGAAGTGAGTGAGGGCGAGCTGGCCAAACGGCGCGAGGCCTGGGTTGCGCCGCCGCCCAAGTACACCACGGGCGTCTTCTCCAAGTACGCGAAGAGCGTCGCGTCCGCCAGCGAGGGCGCCATCACCAGCCCCGGCCTACCCGGCAGCGTCTGGTAGGGGATGAACAAACATGGACCAGTGGGCGTCTGGGTACAGCGTCACGGACCCTGAACATCTCCCGGTCGTCTACCGCTTCGAGCCGTAGGGAAGGGCTGCGTCGGTCCATCGAACGCCGTCTGGCTACCGCAGAAGCAGCTCCGGTTCGACGAGCAGCTCCGGGACACGCTTCCCTAGGGCTTGGGCGACTGCCGTCAGGGTCTTGAATCTGGGCGTCTGTTCCCCCTTCTCGATCCGCACTAGGGTCACCCACCCGATGTCCGCCGCCAGGGCGAGCGCCTCTTGGGTCAGACCAGCTGACTCCCTGAGCTGGCGGACGCGTTCGCCGAGGGTCTGCCTCCCTTGCATGGCCATCGCCTCGACGGTTGGCCGGTAGGACTCGTCACAGTAGTGGCGAGCGAAGTCCCAGGGAACCTCGACCTGTTCGCCCCCGACCGTCTCCAAGACCATCTCATATGGATTCGGCAACTCGAGGCCGGACAGGGCCGCCCGCTCCTTGATTTCAGGGATGTCGGCAAAGGGGATCAGTCCTTTGCGCCCGTCTGCGAAGCTCAACTCGATCCCATCCCCTAGGAGGCTGGCGGCCGTCATCATCCGGTCTGCATTTTTCACTAGGACAGCGTCCATCGGTTCCACACGCACAATCCAGGACGCCCACTTTCCGTCATTCCCGCGCAGGCGGGAACCTCGCAGCGGCGCGGTAGCGGCGCGATCCATCCCCTCCCAAACGCATTCACCCGACCAGCACTATCTCGCGCTGCACAGGCGTGGTGATTGCCAGGCCGGACTCCCCCACGTAGAGGTCGATCTCCGACCGCACGCCGAAACCGGGCAGGTAGACGCCGGGCTCGATGGTGAAGCCCAGCCGGGGCAGGAACGTGCGGGTGTCGTGCGTCTCTAGGTTGTCCAGGTTGACGCCGCCGGCGTGCACCTGCTTGCCGAGGCTATGACCTAGCCGGTGGACGAAGTAGTCCGCGTACCCGGCTGCGGCGATGTGGTCGCGAGCGACCTGATCGGCCTCCCAGCCTTGCGCGTTCTCGCCGGAGGACAAACGCTTGGCGAGGAACTCCGCCGCGGCGTCGCGGGCGTCGGCCACCACGTCGAAGACTCGCTGATGCTCGGCCGGCGCCTCTCGTCCGATGTAGGCGGTCCACGTGATGTCGGCGTAGATCCCGTCGGCGCCCGGCTCGCGGGCCCAGAGGTCGATCAGCGCCCAATCACCGCGACGGAAGGCGACGCTCGCCTCGGGCGTGGGGTCGAAGTGGGGGTCGGAGGCGTGGGCGTTCGCCGCGGCCACCGGCCCGTGGTCCGTAACCAGCCCTGCGTCCGAGAACCGGCCCATGATGTACTGCGCCGCGTCGTGCTCCGTCACGCCGGACGAGAGACCCTCCCCGATGAACGCGAACGCGTCGAGGACAACCGCCGAAATCACGGCGGACGCGCGCCGGTGCGACGCGAGTCCGGCCTCGGTCCAGCGCTGCGTCGCGTACTGCAACAGTTCGGCGGAGGACGCAACCTCGACGCCGAAGGTGCGCACCAGCTCGACCGTCCCAGCGTCGACGCGCCCGGCGCGCGGCAGCTCCCGTTTGGGCGAGTACTCCATCGCCACCCGCCCGAACGGACGCAGCGCCGCCCGCAGCAGCGCGTGGATGTCCTCCAGGCCGCGATAGACCGCGAGGAACGGCGCGTCGGAGCGCACTTGCCCTGCGTCGACGGCGCTGACGAACAGCGAGGGCCTGCCGTCCGGCGGCACGAGGAGGAACACCGGCCTGGTGAAGTGCCCCTCAATGCCCGTCAGGTCGGCCAGCGCAGGGTTCGAGCCTTGGTAGTCGTAGACGAGCCAAGCGTCGAGGTCGCTCGCGGCCAGGAATTCCTGGGCCTGCTCGATGGGGGAACGCTCGGGTGGGGCGGTTTGCATGGGCGCCTCCTAGAACATGCCCTTGATCTGGCCGCCGTCGACCGCTATGGACTGCCCCGTCACGAACGCGGCGCGTTCCGACGCTAGGAACGCAATCAGGTCGCCGACCTCCTCCGCTCGCCCGAACCGCTTCGCCGAGACAGTGGCCAGCCGGACCTCCCGCTGCGCCTCGACGCTCCGTCCGGCGGCCTTGGCCTGCGTCTCGATGACCAACCGCAGGCGCTCCGTTTCTATCGAGCCGGGGAGCACGTTGTTCACCGTGACGCCGTGAGCCGCGACCTCCAGCGCAAGGAGTTTCGCGTAGGAAGCGAGCGCCGTGCGGGCGACCGTGGACAGACCGAGCTTGTCCTCCGGCTCCCTGATCGTCTTGGACAAGACGGACACGATCCGTCCGAAGCGACGCTCCAGCATCTCCGGCAGGACGAGCTCGTTCAGCCGCCGCGCGCTGTTGAAGTTCAGGTCGAACGCCAGTTGCCACTGCTCCTCGGTGAAATCGAGCAGCTCGCCGGGGGGCGGGCCGCCCAGATTGTTCACCACGATGTCGATGCGCCCCCACCGCTCCCGAGTCTGCTCGACGACGGCGCGTATCTCCTCCGGGTCTGACAGGTCCGCAGCGACGGCGAGGACGTTGTCGTTGCCGGTCTCGTCGCACAGCCGCACTGCGGCGCGCTCCAGCTCCTCGGCGCGCCTGGCGGCGATGGTGACCTTCGCGCCCTCGCTCGCTATCGCGCGGGCGGCCGCATAGCCGATTCCCTGGCTGGCGCCCCCAACAATCGCGGTGCGGCCCCCAAGTCCTAGTTCCATATCGCAGTCCCTAGTTCCATACACAGTCCCTCTTCACGGCCTAGAACACCGCCACTGGGTTCACCGGAGACCCCGTGCCGCCTTCGATGCGGAGGGGGTTGATGGTGATCAGAAACTCCCAGCGGCCCCGCTCCCCACACGCTTCTGCGAGCCTCTCGAGGTCCGCGTTGTCCAGTATCCACAGGCCCATGCCCACGATGCCCACTTGGTGCACCGGGTTGGTCAGCCGGTCGAAGCCTGGGTGGGGCAGACTGTTGCCCGTGTCCGACCCCAGCATGGCGATGGAGCGCTCATGGTAGAAGGGCAAGCAGTTGGCGTGCGTGCCCGTGCCGCCCTCCGCCGGGATGTTCCACGGACCAAGCTCCGCGCGCCGACGCAGCTGCCCCGTCCGCACCAGCAGGACGTCGCCGGACCCCACGCGGACGCCCTCGGCGGCCTCCGCCCCCTCCAGGTCCTCCCGCAGCACGCCGTCGCCGGGGTCCAGCCACGGCGCGGCGCGCAGCCGGGGGATGTCCAGCAATACGCCGCGGGCCAGGACGCCGCCTTGGAGCACCTCTATCGACTCTCTGGTCGCGCCGTAGCGGGTGGACACCAAGCTGGAGGGCTTGCCGTTGTACATCTTCCCGCCAAAGAAGAAGTGCGACAGGCTGTCGACGTGGGTGACGGTGTGCCCGTGGAAGGCGACCCCGATGAAGTCCGAGGAGGTCTGCGCCGGGCGGGGCGGCCCCGCCTTCTCGTCATGGGCGTAGCCCTCGCCCGACTCGATCATGTAGTGGACCGGCTGCGCCAGCACGTCCGGCCCCGGCGCGTTGCTGAGCGTCCGCGAGCACGACACCGCCACGCCCTCTTGCACCAGGGACGCCGCCCTGCGGCGCGTCTCCGGGGTGATGTGGTTCATCGTGCCGAGCTCGTCCTCATCGCCCCATCGCCCCCAATTGCTCAGGGACGTGAAGTAAGCCAAAACGTCATCTTGGGTCGGCAGGTCCGGCATGATTGCCCCCTCTCCTAGACCGCAGTAGACCGGCCATCGCAGGCAACCGGCGCGCCGATGATAGCCCATGCGCCACGCTTGCCCCCGTCATTCCCGCGAACGCGGGAATCCAGGTATCCCCCAAACAGTCCCTAGAGTTGGGAGGGGACCGCCCACGATCGCAACCCTTGTCTCCACCGTAGGCGCAGCCGCGATAGTAGAGGGCGGACGCTCTTCACGTCCGCTGGCGGGAAGCAGCGCGGCATAGCAAGCCCGCGACCCTAGAATGTCTCTGAGAGGGCGCTTTGGTGCGGACGACAATGTTGGTCTGCTTGGCGTTTGCCATCATGGCCGTCGCCGCGTGCGCCGATGCTGATGCGCCTACTTGTCCTGAAGGCGCCGAACCCTTCGTGAAGTACGAGCTCTTCATGGGCCGCAGCAACCAGTCCGGCGAGGTCGTGGACGCGGCGTGGGCGACGTTCCTCGGAGATACGGTGACCCCTCGATTCCCGGACGGCCTTACCGTGCTCGACGCTCAGGGTCAGTGGCGCGACTCCGAGGGGCTGGTCCAGAAGGAGCGCTCCAAATTGCTCGTAGTCCTGACGCCGCCCGGCGGTGACAGTACGCTCCTGCTCAACGAGATTTCGGACGAGTACAAAAGTCGCTTCAACCAGGAATCCGTGCTCCGCGTCGTATCCGACGCCTGCGTCTCGTTCTCCTGACGCGAGCGCCTCGAAGCCGGGTCTGGCCACCCTCTTGTATCTTGGCGAGGCTCCCCCGATCCGTCATTCCCGCCCCCCCTCCGTCATTCCCGCGCACCTCGCAGCGGCGCGACAGCGACGCGGTCCCTTTCCTGGGGGTGTCCCCCCACAACATGACGGGCGGGTGGGTGCAAAGAATCACGCCCGATGACGGGCGGGTGGGTGCAAAGAATCACGCCCGCCAGAATGGGGTTGCGCAAGGTCCCGTCTGCGGGGGGAGGCCGGGAGGCCGCCCCATCGAAGCGAGGACGCTGGTAAGCTCCCCCCATGATCGCATCCCTCGCAAACGCCGCGTTCGACTCCCTAGCCAAGCGCATCCTCGATGAGCGATGGGAGACCTACCCCCACGAGGCCTCGGCCGTGGGCTTGCATGAGTACGACGGACGGATGCCCGTCCTCTCGGCCGAAGCTATCGCGGCGCGTGTCGAGCAGCTGCGCGAGTCCGCCGGACAGCTCGCTGCCCTCCACCCCGCATCGCTGACCGACCGGCAGCGGTTCGACCGCGAGCTGTTGATTGCGGGAGTCGATGGCGAGCTTTTCGAGCTCACCGAGTGGCGCGCCTTCCGGCGCAACCCGATGGCGCTGATGGGGCCCATCGAGGTCACGAGCTACATGGACCGTTCGTACGCGCCCCCCGAAGAGCGGGCCGCGTCGCTGGCCCAAGCCCTGCGGCAGACGCCGGCATACCTCGAAGCGCTGGCCGCACTGCTCGAACCGCCGTTCGCCGAGCCGGTCCTGCGCCAGAGCATCGATTCCTACCAAGGCGTCGCGGGGTTCTACCGCGATGAAGTAGCCGCGTTCGTCCGGCTGCACGGAGGCGCCTCAGGCGAGGAGATGGCGGGCGTTGTGGAACGCGCCGCCGACGCGGTGGACGCCCTGGTCGCGCGCCTCAGTTCCCACGAGCCTGCCGGCGACTTCGCGATGGGCCCGGACCTCTACGCCAAGATGCTGCGCCACGGCGAGATGGTCGAGCTTTCCCTCGCCGAGATTGAGGCCGCGGGGGAGCGCGAGCTGCGGCGGAACCTCGATGTCGCGGCGTCCGCCGCCAAAGAGATCGTCGGCAGCGAAAACGTAGCCGAGGCGATGGCCGTCATCGGCAAGCGCCACCCGACCGCCGAGGGACTGCTCGACGACGCCCGCGCGATGCTCGAGGAGATACGGGCTTACACCATCGATCGAGGCATAGCGAGCGTGGTCTCCGAGGTCCGCGCGGAGGTGAAGGAGACGCCCGCCTTCATGCGCTGGGCATTCGCGGCGATGAACAGCCCCGGCCCCTTCGAGACGGTCGCGACCGAGGCCTTCTACTACGTCACGCCCGTCGACGACCGCTGGACGGCGGCCCAGGCCGAGGAGTGGCTCTCCAACTTCAACTACCCCACCTTGAGAATCATCTCGATTCACGAGGTCTACCCCGGCCATTACGTCCACTTCCTCCGCAACGGCGGCGCGCCGTCCGACGTCGCCAAAGTCTTCGGCGCGTACTCGTTCTGGGAAGGGTGGGCGCACTACTGCGAGGAGATGTTCTTGGAGGCGGGATATGGCGGCGGCGACCCCGAGCTGCGCCTCGCCATGGCCCAGGAAGCCCTCGTCCGCGTCTGCCGACTCCTCTGCTCGTTGCGGATGCACACCCAGGGAATGCCCTTGGCTGACGCGGCGCGCTTCTTCCAAGACAACGCGTTCATGGCCGAGTTGCCCGCGTCCCAGGAGGCGCTCCGCGGGACGTTCGACCCTGGCTACCTGAACTACACCCTGGGCAAGATGATGATTTACAAGCTGCGCGACGATTGGCAGGCGCAGCAGGGCGCCGCTTACAGCCTGGGCGCCTTCCACGACAAGCTCCTCAGCCATGGCGGGCCGCCCCTCCCCCTCCTGCGCAGGACGATGCTCCACAACGACGACGGCCAAATCCTCTAGGCCGCGCCCCCGCGAGCTAGAATCTGTCCATGGCCCTGTTCGTCTTCATCATCGTGATGCTCCTGATCGCCGCCTCCGCCGCGCTTCCCTTGGCGTGGATGAGCGGCGACCCCCGCCGCGAGCCAAACGCCCTCGCCATCGGCGCCGCTGTCCTCGGCGGGGGCGGCGGGATGATTGGCCTTGTGCTCGTCGCCTCCTTCGAGGCTAAGGAGGGCTTCGACAGCTCGATTGTCCAGCTCCTCGCGTACACCTCGCTCTTGCCGGTCCTCGCCGCGCCAATCGGACTTCACGCTGCGCTCCGAAGCAGCTCGCAGGCGGGGCGGCGCGCACTGCTGGCCTTCGCGGCGGCGCTCACGCTGGCCGGGATGCCGGTCGTCGTCGTTTTCTCCATCGGAGGGGTCACCGCCCTCGTCTCCGGGCTCTGCTACCTAGCGGCGACGGGGAACCCGCGAGAGATCCTCCGCAAGCTGGACCCCCGCTTCCGCTTCTGAGCAGGCATCCGTCATTCCCGCGAAAGCGGGAATCCATCCCTACCGCCTCCCGTCATTCCCGCGCAGGCGGGAACCTCGTAGCAGCGCGACAGCGCCGCGATCCCTCCCCCGTCTCCCTTCTATCATTGCTTCCCCTCGGCCGCGTCTTATACTCCCGTCGAGCGTAGGCGCCCCATGACCAACCCCAACCACATGCAGCGGGCGATCGACCTCGCCCGGAAGGCCGTGGGGACAACGAGCCCCAACCCCCCGGTGGGGGCCGTCGTCGTGAAGGACGGGCGCGTGATTGGCGAAGGGCGGACGCTGCCGCCCGGCCAAGGCCACGCCGAGGTCGAGGCGCTCCGCATGGCCGGCGGCGACGCTCGCGGGGCGGAGCTCTTCGTCACGCTCGAACCGTGCGCGCACCACGGACGCACGCCGCCCTGCACGGACGCAATCATCGACGCCGGAGTGAGCGCGGTTCGCGTCGCGGTCATGGACCCGGCGCCGCATACCGCCGGACGCGGAGTCGAGACACTGCGGCGCGCGGGAGTAACTGTTACCGTGGACGACGGCCCGCGCGAGGCCCGGCGGCTCGTCGAGCCCTTCGCCAAGCACGTCACGACCGGCCTCCCGTTCGTCGTCGCCAAGTTCGCCATGAGCCTCGACGGTAAGATCGCGACCCGCACGGGCGACTCGCGGTGGATATCGAACGAGACCTCGCGCCGCGAGGCGCACCGCCTGCGCGCCGAGGCCGATGCCGTGATGGTGGGCATCGGCACGGCCCTCGCCGACGACCCCCAGCTGACGGTCCGCGACGTGCCGAACGAGTCGGGCAGGCAGCCGCTGCGCGTCGTCGTCGACAGCGCAGGCCGGCTTCCGGCGACCTCCGCAATGCTGACTGAGCCGGGGCGGACGCTCATCGCCGTCGCCAACGACGATGCCGCGCGCGCCGCAACAGAGACCGGGGCCGACGTGTTCGCGGCAGGCGTCGGCGGCCGGGTGGACTTGGCGCGGCTCATGGCGGAGCTGGGCGCGCGCGGCATAATGTCGGTGCTCGTCGAGGGCGGCGCGACGCTCCACGGCGCCCTGTTCGAGCAGCAGCTCGTGGATAAGGTCGTCGCATTCATTGCGCCGGTTATCATCGGCGACGAAGGCGCGCCGGGGCCGGTGGCGGGCGGAGGGGCCGAGGCCATTGCCGGAGCCTTGCGCCTCGATCCCGCCGAGTACACGGAGCTGGACGGCGACATCATGGTCGTCGGCTACCCCTCCCAATGAAGCCGACTGGCAAGAAGACCGGAGCAGACAGGCACCGAAGAACCCTCTCCCTTCTGCGCGAGGGGACTGCGCAAGCGCAGTAAAGCGCGGGGGAGGGTCCGCCCCGGTGCGATGTAAGGCAGAGCCGCAGCCTGGCGCGGGCTGAGGGCAGTGTTCCTAGCAGTCTCATCTGGTCTCATTCGGTAGCATTCCTCCTCTGGGATCCGGCCCTGCGTCCGGCTACGCCGCCGACGGGGTCAGAGCTGTTGGATAGAGGGTAGGGAGGGAAGTTCGTTTGCGCAACCGGCAAATGTCACAAGGGCGACACGACGCCCTATTTCTGGCGGGCGCAGCAGCAAAGCGCGGGGAAGGAGAAGCGCCCGCCCGCAACTACCCCGTCACCCCAAAACCCCACCATCCCAACCCGTACCCCCGCCCAGAGCGGATAAGCGACGCGCCGGTGTGGGGTGCGAGCAGAATCGGAAGCAGACGGACACTTGCCCCTTGCCAGACCTGCCCTTGCCCGCGCTACCATCGCCCCCATGATTGAGACGTCGCCGATTCCCGCCGTGAACGTCGCCGCTGTCCCGCAGCGCAGCTTGCTCAGGTATCCGGGCGGCAAAACGTGGCTGGTCCCGCACATCAGAGCTTGGCTCAATGGGATGAGCACGCCCCCCCGATTGCTCATCGAACCGTTTGCAGGCGGCGGCATCGTCTCTCTCACCGCTGTCATGGAAGACCTCGCCGAGAGATGCCTCATGGCCGAGCTTGACCGCGACGTGGCGGCGTTCTGGAAAGCAGTGCTCCATCATGGATCAGCGTTGACTCGTCGCATAAGCGCGTTCACTCCGTCACGCGAGACTATCGACAACCTATCGCGCCAACGTCCGGGCGACGTAATCGAGCACGGCTTCCGCACTCTCGTCCTGAACCGCACTAGGCGAGGCGGCGTCCTGGCCGACGGCGCCGCACTCACCCGGAATGGAGAGAACGGGGCCGGGGTTGCGTCGCGCTGGTACCCCGACACGCTAATCAGGCGCTTGCAGACCATTGGCACCTACGCCCACCGCATCTCCTTCTGCGAGACGGACGGTATGCAGCTCCTCGATACGCTGTTGGGACAGCTCAACGATGGCGCGGTCTTTTTCGTCGACCCGCCGTACACGGGAGCGGGAGGGAAGCGCGCTGGCGAACGCCTGTACGCCCACAACGAGATTGTCACGCGCGGTTGTTTGCGATGCTTGCTGAGAGCGGGGCGAATTTCCTTATGACTTACGACTGTTCAATCGAAACCGAGTCGCTCATCGAGCGGCACGGGTTTCACGCCGTGCGAGTGATGATGAAGAACGGGCACCACGCACATCTGCCAGAGTTGGTCATCACCCCGTCGCCAATCTTCGCCAAGGTCGAGGCCCGTGCCTGAGCGCTACGGCATCGCCGAATGGTACGGGCATCCTCTGCCGGGCTTACCGCCAGAGCAACGCCGCCAACTCGCAGCATCCGCATTGCGCGGGCGCGACGCGGCCCCATCGTGTCCATTCCGGCAAGGCCAACCCCCTTGCCACAAGAACGGCGGCGCCTGCTCCTTGCGTCGCTACACGCCAAAGGAAGACGGTTGGCTAGGTATCCCCGTTGGCGAACCCGTAATCGTGTGTCCATCCAGGTTTGAAGAGGACCTCCTCTTGGTTTACTGGTTAGCTGAGATTGTTGGCTTTGCGGCGAACGAGGCGATGATTGCCCGTGAGGTCCCGTTTATGGAAGGGACAGAGACGAACAAGGCCGCGGGGAAGATTGACCTTGTCGTCGCGAAGACAGCTAACGGTGGACTCACCTGGCACGGCTTGGAGATTCAGGCGGTTTACTTTTGGGAATTATATACGGTTTTACCCCTAACCCCTTGACTCCCCACCCCTAAACAGGTAAGATTATGGCAGTAAATCAGGGGTGAATCGCATGACTCAGCGAGCGCCAGGACGCCACTACCGCAACGGACTCTCCCTTATGGATGCGGTTGCCCAGTTCACCGATGCGGAGGGTGTCGAGCGCTTGTTCGTCGAGGCGCGATGGCCGAACGGCGTTGTCTGCCCTGCCTGCGCCTCCCTCAACGTCAAGGAACGCGCCAATCGCAAGCCCCAGCCCTTCCGCTGCGCCGATTGCCGCTACGACTTCAGCGTCAAGACTGGCACGGTCATGGAAGGGTCGAACGTCCCGCTCGGCAAGTGGGCGCTTTGCATCTACCTCCTGACCACGAACCTCAAGGGCGTATCCAGCATGAAGCTGCACCGCGATCTTGGCGTGACACAAAAGACAGCCTGGTTCATGGCTCACCGCATACGTCAGGCGTGGGAGTCCGGGGGTGAGCTCTTCGAGGGTCCAGTCGAGGTCGACGAGACCTTCATCGGCGGCAAGGAGAAGAACAAGCACGCGGACAAGCGTCTGCGTCGTGGGCGCGGGCCGGTTGGCAAGGAGACGATCGTGGGCGTGGTAGACCGCGCTTCGCACCACGTCAACGCCGCCGTTGTCGCCGGCACGGACCGCGCCACGCTGCAAGGCTTCGTCTGCGAACACGCCGCCCCTGGCGCGACCGTCTACACAGACGAACATTCCGCCTACGCCGGTATCCCGTACCCGCACGAGACCGTCCGCCATTCTGTCAGCGAGTACGTCCGCGGGCAGGCTCACACGAACGGTATGGAGTCGTTCTGGGCGCTCCTGAAGCGCGGCTACGTCGGAACATACCACTGGATGAGAGGGAAGCACCTGTCGCGCTACGTGAGCGAGTTCAGCGGGCGCCACAACGACCGCCCCGCCGACACCACCGTCCAGATCAGGCGCATCATCGCCGGAATGAGCGGCAAGCGGTTGCGCTACGCAGACCTCACGGCTTAGCCTTTCGTCCCATGCAGACCGAGTCCAACCGTCAACGCGACAAGCTAATGAGGCATGCGCGCCAGCAGGTCGTTGATGACCTGGTTCGCGCCTCGAACGAAGTAGGCCTTATTCCTAGCGGCGCTGGGGATATCCGCTTCACTCTCAAGCAAATCGAGATTGACGCTCTGAAGCTCGTGGCGGAGCGCGCGAAGGCCGTCGCTGTCCGCCACGAGCCATGCCACGACGATATAGAGTGCCGCATTTACGCCAGCGACCATGCCTTTGAGATGTGGAAAGCCTCCTCAGACGTGAGCTCATCCATATCGTCGGTCAATGTCCTTTAGACGCGTGAGACACTGACGTTCCCGTACTCGTCGACCGTGATGACCTCCCGCTTCTCTCCGCCCGTAACGGCCAGGATTATCCAGACGATGCCCCAGAAGAGGAACGTGATGAACGTCAGGATGCCGTGAAGCAGGTGGTTGACCGGCTTGCCGATGACAATCACCGCCTGATAGTCGCTCTGACTCTCCACGCGCCCTCCTCGCGCCAGTGCCCCCGTGATGGCCCGCGCCAACAACTCCTTCCGCTCGTCCGCCGTCTTCCTCGCTCCCGAAGTGACCATGCCAATCGCTCCTTTGGCCAATCGCTCCTTTGGAACTAAAGGGGGAACCCCCTTGCGGCTGGGACAGGATGCTTGCTACAGCCGTTCCGCCCGTATGGGGCCGACAAGGGGGCGCGAGGTCGCGCCTGTCCCTTCTCGGAACGGCTGTAGCAAGGTGCAAGGTACGCTAGGGGAGGATAGTGTCAAATATAATTGACACGCGAGAAGCGGCCGGGCTATCGTGAAAGATGCGGGGAGTTCCCCATAGCTTCCCTCCGCACAGGAGCGAAAACACCATGGCTGACAAAGGACGCCCCCCCAAGATAGTCCCGCCTATCCCTGCGACGTTCGCCGAGGTGATCAAGGCCGTCGTCAAGCCCAAGCCCAAGCCCGACAACAAGCAGAAGTAGCCCTGCTCGCTTAGGGTAAAACCGTATATAATTCCCATTGAATACACCGGAAACTGCCGCGTCATCTGCGACATCCAAGATCAGGCTCTTCGCGTCCTCGCGGTCAGAATCGGGAGCCGTGACAGGGTGTATCGCTGACGGGCTTGACGGTTCCTGCACGGCAGTCTCGTCTACTGATAGTCCGCGTCCTGGGAGCCGCCGAGGGGCGTGGAACCCCTGAGTGATGTCTGTGTAGGCTCCAGCAGGCCGCCCGACGTTGACAGCACAGTAGCCCTATGCTAACCCGTCCAGTGACGGGTCGAGTCCTCGCCTACGCGGGAATGACCCCGGAAGAGCCCAGGAATTGACAGTGAGGGGCGGAGGATTTCGAGGAGGCGACGTTATGGCGGTTATCGATGCGGACGCGCACGTGGTCGAGAACGAGCACACTTGGGACTATATGCGGGAAGAGGAGCGCGAGTTCCGCCCTCTGAGCGTCGCCACCACGGAGCCGAACGTCCCGCTCCGGCGCTATTGGCTGATCGGCGACCGCTCGACCGGAAGAGCGTTCATCCGCAACTCCAACGAGGGCACGGGCACCTCCGACGAGTCGCGTGAGATGGGGGACGTCCAGGCCCGCCTGGCCCACATGGACGAGCTGGGCATCGACGTCCAGGTCCTCTACCCCACGCTGTTCCTGCGGCCGTTGAGCCCTCGCCCGGAAGTGGACTACGCGCTCTCCCGAAGCTACAACCGCTGGATGGGCGACATCTGGAAGATGGGCCAAGGACGGCTCCGCTGGCCCGTCATCGCGCCCGTCCACCGCCTCGACAACGCGATCGAGGAGGCGCACTACGGGAAAGAGAACGGGGCTTGTGGCGTCTACCTGCGGGCGGGCGAGGCCGGCCTCAGCCTCACGGACCCGTACTTCTTCCCGCTGTACGAGGAGGCGAGCAAGCTGGACCTGCCCATCTGCATCCACGCCTCGGTCGGCAACTTCAGCATGTGGGACCAGCAGGAGAACGGCCTGCGCTTCAAGCTACCGCCCATCAGCGTGTTCCACAACCTCCTCATGCACCGCGTTCCCGAGCGGTTCCCCGATCTCAGGTGGTGTTTCGTCGAAATCAGCGCTCAATGGGTCCCTTACGCTATGAACGACCTCGCCATCCGGTTCGGCAACAGCGGACGCGAGTTCCCCGGCTCCGCCCTGATGCGCGAGAACCGGATGTACGTCGCCTGCCAGACCACGGACGATTTGGAGTACGTGATAGAGAACGCGGGCGACGACAACATCATCATCGGGACGGACTACGGCCACGACGACACGTCGTCCGAGATACTGGCCATGCAGCGTTTGCGGGAGGAAGGGAAGCTCGCCCCCGGCACAGTGCGGAAGATTCTCGACGACAACCCCCGGCGGCTCTACGCGCTCTAGCGCTACGCGCGCGGGCTCACGCAGAGAACCGGAGTTTCACGCCGCAAGCAGCGGACACTTTCGCGAGCGTGTCCAGCCGGGGATTCCGGCGGCCTGACAGGGTTCGGGAAAGAGCAACACGATCCAAGTCGGCCTTCGCCGCGAGTTGGGACACGCCGCCCTGCGCGGCGGCAACGTTACGAAACGCTATCATCAGCAGCCGCGGGTCATCCTCCATCTCTTCGATCGCCGCGTTCAGATACGCAGCGATATCCTCGGGAGTCTTGAGGTAATCACCGGCGTTATGTTCTCTCAAGGGCATCTCGTTTCTCCTGGTTGTACTCTTCCCAAAGCGCCTGAGCCCTTTCGATATCACGCCCTTGACGCTGCTTTGTCCCACCACCGAGCAAGATTACGAAGGCATCACCGTCGCGCCCGTAGTACACGCGGTCATGGACGGAGTGTAGCCTATTGACTACATTCCGTCGAGAGTGCCGGCAGATAGCGCCTCGGGCAACCGTCAGCACTGCTAGGGCATGCCGCCCAGTCCCCGCGCAGCGCCGCCGCCCAACGAAACGAGAAGCGGGCTCCGGCAACCGGAGCCCGCTTCCCATAGGCCCTATACCGCCCTGCCGCCTAGTTCGCGGGGCCGGACATCTTCGTGTAGAGGTCCAATAGGGACGGGTCTTGCAACGCCAGCCGGCCCGCCTCCAGGTTCGCGTCCATGGATTCGGGGCTGCCGTAGAGGACATCCCTGCCGAGGAGTTCCGCGGCCTGGACAAACTCGGGGTCATCGATAGTGGCCTTGAACGCGGCGCGCCAGACTGCAACGATGTCGTCCGGCACGCCGGCCGGAAGGGCGTAGGTGCGGGAGAGCTGGTCGTTGACTGTCTCAATGAGGTCGTAGACCTTCCGCTCGCCCTCGCTCGCATCGACGATGTCGAAGAGGTGGGGCGGTATCTCCTCGCCCTGCACGTTGGTCACCCAATCGACGTACTCGGGATCCTCGTTCGGGTCCTGGGGCCCGACGCGCCAGAGAGGCACGCAACGGTCATCGACGATCCATTCGGGGAAGAGGGCGGTGGTGTTGGCCCGGCCGCAGGGGCCCAGGTCGGTCTCGCCCCGGTCGAACGCGGCCATGACCTCCGAGCTGCCTCCGTATCCGTAGACCATCTTGACCGGCCCGCCGATGGCCTCGATGAAGGTGGAGGCGACGGTGCCGCCGTCACCCACTGCGTTTCCTCCTCTGGTGAGGGGCGAGCCACGGTCGGCGGCGAAGGCGGCGGCGCCTTCCCACGTCATGGGGTAGTCGCCGAAACGCTCGCGCATCATCCACGTCGAGCTCGCCTGCCCCTCCACTGCCGTGGGTGTGCCGACGAGAATCGTCGTCTTCAAGTCGAACTCGGGGACATCGTCGCCAAGCAGCTCCCGCTTGAAGAAGCGCGGGTGGATGATAATTGTGGAGAATCCTTCGCGGCTGCCGTCGCGCAGGATCTTGACTAGGCCGCGCTCGCCGCCGGCCCCCGCGAGGTTACGGACCACGAACCGGGGTTCGCCGGGGAAGTGAGGCCCCGCGTAGCGAGCGAACAGCCGCGCGAAGGTGTCATATCCCCCTCCGGGCGCGTAAGGGACCGTGACCTCAATTGTCTTGTTGCGGAAGTGCTCCTCAAAGTCGCGCCCAGACGGCGTGGGAGTGGGAGGCACAGAAGTCGCGGTCGGCGCAGGGGCGGGAGGAGGCGTGACGCCCGGCGGAAGAGCCGTTGGCGTCGATGTCGGGGGAGGCGGCGTAACGCCGGGCGGAATGGGAGTCGGCGTCGCCGTTGGCGGGATCGCGGTGGGCGCCGGCGTTGGCTCGTCGCCTCCGCAGGCGGTCAAGACAAGCACGAGCGCCATCGACGCGGCCGACAGCACCAGGAATCGTTTTATGGACCTCACCAGACACCTCCCAGTTGGTTGCGGGACTCAGCCCCCGGGGCCGAGGGTTCCCGTCGCGGACGGGGCCAAGTTATCCGTAAAGGCCTACTGGGGTCAACGCGCCGACGCACCCCCTCCCCGGACCTGTCTCCCGTCTGCGAGACCCTTGCGTAACCAGGCCCAGTCCCACGCGCGGGTGAAGCAATCCCGATTTCGGGAAGCTTATAGGTAGGAAGTCCCTGATTTTCGGTGAGGTTACGAGTAAAAAAGCCCCCGAAAATCGATGACAACGAGAGGTTCACAGAGGACGTTTTCGTGGCCGTGGCCTGCTTCCTGGGATTTAGAACTACTTCCTGACTGATGCAATTCTTTAATTCCCTCCTCCTCAATCCTTCCCCGCAGACGGGGAAGAAGAAGGGGCCGTCTACGTGGGGGGCTTAGGAGGGGCGAGCCGTTACGAATGGGAGCTCCGAGCAGCCGTCGCCGCGCGCACCGCGTCCTTGACTCCATCGACCCCCACCGCCTCGATTCCCGAAACGCCGTGCAGCTTGCGGAGCACGGCCTTGGGCACGAGCGCCCGCTCGAACCCGTGGCGGGCCGCCTCATTCAGTCGGCGCTCCACGTGCGAGATGCTCCTCACCTCGCCGTTCAGCCCCACTTCGCCGATGAGGACGGTCGCGGGGTCGATCGGCGCGTCGAGGCAGCTCGATGAGATTGCCGCCGCGATGGCCAGGTCCAACGCGGGCTCGCCGATGCGCAGCCCGCCCGGGATGTTGACCATCACGTCCTGGTTTCCGAGCGCCAAGCCGACGCGCCTCGAGAGCACGGCGGCGAGCATGGCCATCCGGTTGAAGTCGATGCCCGTGGCCGAGCGTCTAGGCGGCGTGAACGGGGAAACGTTCGTCAGCGCCTGGACTTCGCACAGCAGCGGTCTACTGCCCTCCATCGTCACCGCGATGGCAGACCCCGGAGCGGTCGCGTCGCGCTCGCCCACGAGCATCGACGACGGGTCGGCGACCTCGGCGAGGCCATCGTTCCGCATCTCGAACAGCGCCACGTCGTTGGTTGAGCCGAAACGGTTCTTCGAGCATCGGAGCAGCCGCAGACTGCCGATGGCTTCCCCTTCCATGGCCAGCACCACATCCACCATGTGCTCCAGCATCCGAGGGCCTGCGATGGCGCCGTCCTTGGTCACATGCCCCGTCATGAACGTGGGTGTGCCGGACGACTTCGCCCAACCCAGCAGAAGCTGGGCGCACTCGCGCACCTGCGTGACGCTCCCCGCCGTCGAGGCGACGTCCGACGACGCGAGCGTCTGCACCGAGTCCACGATCAGCAGGTCAGGCCGGGCTTCCCGCAGCAGCGCTCCGACGGCTTCGGCGTCCGTCTCGGCGGCGAACAGCACGCCAGGGTCGCTGACGCCGAGACGTTCGCCCCGAAGCCGTACCTGCGCCCCCGACTCCTCGCCCGACACATAGAGGACGCGTTGCCCGCCTCCCGCGACGAGGCCCGCGACTTGCAGGAGCAGCGTCGATTTTCCGACGCCGGGGTCGCCGGCCAGGAGGAGGACCGAGCCGCCCACGACCCCTCCGCCGAGCAGGCGGTCGAGCTCGCCAAGGCCCGTCGAGACGCGGGCACCGTCGGACAGGGGCTGCTCCACAAGGGGCCTGGCCGCCGAGTCTGTCGGACCGAGCCGCGCCCGAGGCGCCGCTTGCCTGCCGTTCCGCTTCGGCTCGCTAAACTCGACCGTCGTCCCCCATGCGCCGCAGGACGGGCAGCGTCCGTTCCACTTGGGGGACGTATGCCCGCAGTCCTGGCAGAGGAAGGTCGTCTTATTCGTATCGCGAGCCACGAGCCACATCGTGCAGGAACGGGCGCCGACCTCGCAAGGGGCGAATGTCCACGTTCGCGAGAGCGGTATGGAACGCCCTCTAGTCGATCCCCTCGAACGGACCGGGCAGACGAATCTCCCCCGGCTCGGGCGAGAGGAAGCCGATCTTCATGAGCATCACCGCCTCGGGGCGGCGCGCGAACGACGCCGTGACGCCGAAGGCTCCCGCCTGCACGAACCCGAAGCGCGGGTAATAGGCGGGATGGCCGACGAGGACGATGAAGTCGGCGCGTCCGGACTGCTTGCACGTGGCGATGGCCCGCTCGATGAGGAACGTCCCGATGCCCTTACCCTGATGGTCGGGCCGCACGGCCACCGGCGCCAGAATGAGCGCGGGGACTCGTCCCCGCCGTCCTTCGATGCCCCCGACGGTGAACAGGACGTGCGCGACGATATCGCCATCGAGATCGGCAACGATCGATAGCTCGGCAATGTAGCTTGGGTCCTCGCGAAGCCTATCGACGAGGTCCGCCTCGTCGGGACGATCGAAGGCCTGCTCATGCACGGTCCGTATCGCCGGTGCGTCGGCCCGCCGTTCCGGGCGGATGGTGAGGCTTCCGGTGGTCATCGCCAAAATAGAACGGGGGAGTTGTGAGACTCCCCCGTTTCGAGTCCGATTCCAGTTCTCGCCTAGCTGCTCGCCGCCGCCTCGACCTGCGGGCTGATGACCAACTCGTCGTCGTCCGTGTTGACATCCACCATCACCGTCTGGCCGGGCTGGTAGGAGCCGCTGAGCACCTCGTCGGAGAGCGGGTCCTCGATCTTCTGCTCGATGATCCTGCGCAGCGGGCGGGCGCCGAACGTCGTGTCGAAGCCCTTCTCGCCGAGCCACTCCTTCGCGGCCTGCGTGACCTCCAGGCTGAGGCCCTTCTCGAGCATCGGCTTGCGGACCTCGTTCAGCATCAGGTCCACTATGCTGACGATGTGCTCCCGCGTCAACGCGTGGAACACGATCTGCCCATCGATCCGGTTCAGGAACTCAGGCCGGAAGAAGCGCTTGACCTCCTCCACCACCTTGCCCTTCATCTTCTCGTAGGCGTTGTCCGCCATCTTCGCCTGATCGAGCATCGCGAACCCAAGCGACGTGTCCCGCTTGATCAGGTCCGAGCCGATGTTCGAGGTCATGACGATGACCGTATTGCGGAAGTCGACCTTGCGGCCCTTCGCGTCGGTCAGGTGACCGTCGTCGAATATCTGCAGCAGGATGTTGAAGACCTCAGGGTGCGCCTTCTCGATCTCGTCCAGCAGGATGCAGGTGTAGCTGCGGCGGCGCACCGCGTCGGTTAGCTGACCACCCTCCTCGTAGCCGACGTAGCCCGGAGGCGCGCCGACCAGTCTCGCGACGGTGTGCCGCTCCATGAACTCCGACATGTCGAGCCGCACCATCGCCTCGTCGGAGCCGAACATGAACTCCGCGAGCGCCCTGACCAGCTCGGTCTTGCCGACGCCGGTGGGGCCAAGGAAGAGGAAGCTGCCGATGGGACGGCGCGGGTCCTTCAGACCGGCGCGCGCCCGCCTAACCGCCTTGGCGACGGCGACGATCGCCTCCTCCTGACCCACGATGCGGCGGTGGATGTGCTCCTCCATGTGCAGGAGGCGCTCCGTCTCCTCGACCGCCATGCGCGTGACCGGTATGCCGGTCCACATGCTGACGACCTCCGCAATCTCCTCGCCGGTGACGACCGGCTGGTCCTCCGTGGAGGTGGCTTGCCATTCGGCTTGCAGCAGCTGCAGCTTGTCCGCGAGCTTCAGCTCACGGTCGCGCAGTTCGGCCGCATACTCGTACTGCTGACCGGAGATCGCCTCGTCCTTCTCGCGACGGACGGTTTCCAACACCTTCTGCGATTCCTTGACGGACAGCGGCGTGCCGCTGGTGCGGATGCGCACCCGCGAGCCGGCCTCGTCCATCAGGTCGATGGCCTTGTCGGGCAGGAAGCGGTCGGCGATGAACCTCGATGCGAGACTCGCAGCCGCCTGGAGCGCCTCGTCCTCTATCGTGACGCCGTGGTGCTCCTCGAACTTGATCTTGATTCCCCGGAGAATCTCGACCGTCTCTTCCGTCGTGGGCTCCTCGACGTTGACCGGCTGGAAGCGCCGTTCGAGCGCCGGGTCGCGCTCGACGTACTTGCGGTAGTCGTCGAGCGTCGTCGCTCCAATGCACTGCAGTTCCCCGCGGGCAAGCGACGGCTTCAGGATGTTGGCCGCGTCCACTGCCCCCTCGGCAGCGCCGGCGCCGACCATCGTGTGCATCTCGTCGATGAACAGGATGCAGTTGCCCGCCGACTTGATCTCCTCGATGACCTTCTTCAGGCGCTCCTCGAACTCGCCGCGGTACTTGGTGCCCGCGACCAGCGCGCCCATGTCCAGTGTCACTACGCGGCGGTTCGACAGGTTCCCCGGCACGTCGCCGGTCGTGACCTGCTGTGCGAGCGCCTCGACGATGGCGGTCTTGCCGACGCCGGGCGGTCCGATGAGCACCGGATTGTTCTTGGTGCGCCGGCTCAGAATCTGCACGACGCGGGCGATCTCCTTGCTGCGGCCGATGACCGGATCCAGCTTGCTGGCCCGCGCAGCCGCAGTGAGGTCGATGCCGAGCTGGTCCAGCGTAGGCGTGCGGGTGCTCGAACGACTCTGCCCCTGGCTCTGCGAAACGCTCTGGTTCAGGATGCGCGTCGTCTCTGCGCGGACCTTGTCCAGCGAGACGCCCAAGCTCTCGAGCACACCGGCGGCGACTCCCTCGCCCTCGCGCATGATGCCGATGAGCAGGTGCTCCGTCCCGATGTAGTGGTGGCTCAGCCGACGCGCCTCGTCGACCGCCAGCTCGATGACCTTCTTGGCGCGCGGCGTGAGGCCGATGTCCCCGGGCGAGGGGCGCTCCCCCCGGCCGATGATGAACTCGACCGCCGAGCGGACCTTCGACAACTCAACCCCCAGGCTGCTGAGGACGCGGGCGGCGACGCCGTCCGTCTCTCGCACGAGGCCGAGAAGAATGTGCTCTGTGCCTATGTAGTTGTGGTTAAAGCGCTGCGCTTCCTCTTGGGCAAGCGACAGCACCCTGCGGGCGCGTTCGGAGAATTTTTCGAATCTACTGGCCATAGCAATTCCGCTCCCTATCTAACCACAACCCGCTTTACGGCGCGAGCTTACCGTTCCTGTTCGGAATCGAAGCCGTAGGGGTCATAGTACTCTACCGGATCGTGGTACTCGGTGACGGAATCGTCGTCCTCCACGCGGCGTAGGCTCAGACCAAGGCGGCGGCGCTCCAAGTCCAGGCTCACGACCCTCAGAGTCATTGTATCTCCAACATCCACGACTTCCTTTGGATGTCGGATGTGCCTTTCCGTCAGTTCGGAAATATGAATGAGCCCCTCGATTGCGCCTTCCACGCGCGCAAAGGCCCCGAAATCGGAAAGTTTAGTGATGGAGCCGTTGACCAGCTGGCCAACCGCGAACCGGTCCGCGGCAGTTTCCCAGGGCGTCGGCTCCAGACGGCGGAGGCTGAGCGCGATGCGCCGGTTCTCACGGTCAACCCGCATTACCTCGACGTCGACCTCCTGCCCTACGTGAACGCACTCCTCGACTTTCGTGACGGGGGTCCACGAGAGCTCCGAGATGTGTATCAGGCCGTCCGCCCCGCCGATGTCTACGAACGCGCCAAAGCTGGAGATGCCCGTCACCCGGCCATGCCGACGGTCGCCCTCCTGTAGCTGGTCGAGCAATTGATCCTTTAGCCCTTCGCGCTGCTCGCGGAGGGCGCCGCGCTCGGAGAGAACGACGCGGTTGCGTTTGCGGTTCACCTCCAAGACCTTCAGCGTAACCTCCTCGCCGAGCCGCGCCGCGAGGGCGGACTCGTGGTCGGCCCCAGGGGGCAGCGACACTTGGGACAGCGGCACGAACCCTTGCAACCCGTCGATGTCCACCACGGCGCCGCCGCGGTTATGGCCGACGATACGCCCGCAAATGGTCCCGCCGCTCTGCTCGACCACTTCGAGTTCCACCCATGCGCCGGCCGCGCGAGCGCGGTCGACGGACAGCACAACCTGGCCCTCTCGCCCCATGGTGTCGAGGACGTAAACATGTATGGAATCACCGACTTGGTAGCGGGCCGCGGGGTCGGGCCCTATCGAGCGGAACTCGCGGGCGGGAACCATACCTTCCGACTTGTAGCCGACCGAGACGAGGATGCCATCCTGGTCGACCCCCATCACTTGGCCCTCGACGATGTCGCCACGGCGAAGTTCCTGCGGAGGAGTTTCCTCTTCCAGCAGTTCCGCCATCGTGGGCTCGCCGGGGCGGTCCGTCATCGGCTGCTCAGTCACAACTACACCACTCGAGGCGTTTCCGCCCCCGACCTTTAATATTCTGTCACCGAAATATTCTATGCGCGCGCACGCGTGGCTGTAAACCCGACGAGAGCTTTGCCGACGCCTAAAATGCGTGCTTGGGGCATCGAGTATCAGCAAGTGCGTAGTCCTTCCTACCTAGTGCTACGACCGAGCGCCTCACATTGATTACCGTCGGGAAAAAGATGGGCTCAACCACTAGCCAACGACAAATCTCAAATTGGTTCGTGGAAGCCGTTTCGTAGGGAACTGGTTCGTGGTGACCCTGTCGAACCATAGACCGGCTTGGAATACCGGGGAGCACAGAGGGGCGATGCCTCTCTGCCGGGGGCGTGGGGGTGTCCCCCACAACATGACGGGCGGGTGGGTGGGAAGAGCTACGCCCGCCAGAAAATAGAGTTACGCGCGGGACCAGTCCTCTGGCCCCTAGCGTTGCGCCGTCGGCTGCCTTCCACACCGTATGGCGAGGGTTGGGATCACCGTGACCCGCATCGGCCATCGCAGGCTCGGCGTCCTCGAACTCGCCCCACGTCGCCGCCATGCCGTTGAGTTCTCCTCACAAGAACACAAGACGCCCGCGCTTTGGACGACCCTCAAGGAGCCGGAATGCGCGGGCGTTCTGTATGTAGCCTGGCGGTGGCCTATTTTCCCAGCAAGTTGCCCTACCAGTATCGTCAGCGCTGGAGCGTTTCACTTCCGTGTTCGGGATGGGTACGGGTGGGTCCACTCCGCTCTAACCACCAGACAGACCCATTATATCGAGAACGGGGCAGCTCCGTCAACCGGCAAATCCTACCTTCCGCCGCACGACGGCCTGCCGGAAGGCCCACTACCCGATTGGCCTTTGGTACAATGCGCACGTGAAAAAGATAGGCCTCCTCGCAAGCGGCGGCGACTCTCCCGGCATGAACTCCGCCATCCGCGCGGCCACCCGGACCGCGCTCTACCGGTCTGTCGACGTCTGGGGCTTCTGGGACGGCTACAACGGTCTGCTCGACCACCGCGCCGAGCAGATGACGACCCGCTCGGTGTCCGGCTCCCTCCAACGCGGCGGGAGCATCATCGGCGCCGGGCGCTGCGAGGCCTTCTTCCACGACGGCCCCCGCCGGGATGCGGTCGAGTATCTGAGGTCCGAGGAATTCGATGGACTGATTGTCATCGGGGGCGACGGCTCCCTGGCCGGGGCTTGGGAGCTGCACAAGCTCGGCATGCCCACCATCACCATCCCTGGCACCATCGACAACGACATGCCCGGCACCGAAGTGACCATCGGCGCCGACACCGCCATCAACACGGCGATGGAGGCGATAGACCGCCTCCGCGACACCGCCAGCGCCCATCGCCGCGCCATGATTGTGGAGGTCATGGGCAGGCGCTGCGGCTACATCGCCGTCCAGGCAGGCCTCGCCACCGGCGCCGAGATGGTCCTGACCCCCGAGCGTCCCATCGAGCTCGAGGACATATTCAACGAGATACGGGGCGTCTGGGACCGAGGGAAGCGCCACTTCATCATCGTCTCCGCCGAAGGGGCGCGGTGGAGCGCCGCCGAGCTCGCCGGCCTGATCAACGAGTCCGCCGAGCCTTACGACGCCCGCTACACCGTCCTCGGCTACATCCAACGCGGCGGCCAGCCGTCGCGGTTCGACCGCATCCTCGGCACCCGCATGGGCGTCGCCGCCGCCGATGCGTTGATCGACGGCAGGTCGGGCGCCCTCGTGTGCTGGCGCAACAACGGCTGCCAGGTGCTCCAGACCGACGCACTGCCGCCCCGCGGCGACCCCTGGGACGCGATGCTGGACAGAGTCCACACCATCTCCGCCACGTAGCCGCCTTGCTCCGAGGCGCCGCACGCTCGTATACTTTCGGGGTTGCCCGCCGCTGGCGCGGGCCATACCAGGAGTCGAGAACCGGCCGGGGGAACGTTCATGGAAGCGCGCGAAGCAGCTGCACTCCAACCCAACGAGAAGATCGTCGAGTTCAAGCCGGGCGACACCGTAAAGGTGAACGTCTGGATCCGCGAGGGCGAGCGCCAGCGCCAGCAGAGCTTCCAGGGCGTCGTCATCCGCAAGCGCCGGGGCGGCCCTTCCAGCTCCTTCACCGTCCGGCGGGTCGCGTCCGGCATCGGCGTCGAGCGTTCCTTCTTCTTCCACTCTCCCAACGTGGACAGCGTCGAGCTGGTCCGTCGAGGCATCGTCCGCCGCGCCAAGCTCTACTACCTCCGCGGCCTCTCGGGCAAAGCCGCCCGCATCAAAGAGCGCACGCAGAGCGGCAAGCGCTAGCTTTACCTTCCTCCTTCATTGACGGCCCCCTTCCCTCCTCCCTGGAAGATCTGCGCCCGCCACGACACTTGCTCCTTCCGCCATAGCCCCGTCTGCCCTACGATGGTTCTATGGAAGAAGCCGTCTTAGTCTGGGCGAGTTCCCCCTTTCCACGAGCGGCGTGGCCCTAAATGTCTCACAATGTCTCGGTTTCACGTGAAACGGACTCGTCGGCGCCTCCCTGCGGCAGCGTGGCCCCTGCTGCCCGCTACGCTGAGGTGGCGGTCGACGCGCACACGGGAAAGTCTGGCGGCGCCTTCACCTACTCGATACCCCCCCATCTCGACCTCCGGCCCGGCTGCCTGGTCCGCGTCCCCTTCGGCCCTCGCACGCTCCACGGCATAGTCGTCGCCCTCCGCGATACAACGGACGCCGGATACGCCAAGCCCGTTGAGTCGCTGGTCGAGCAGACGCCCCTCCTAACGCCTGAGCGGATTGCCCTCGCCGAGTGGATCGCGGACTACTACATGGCGCCTCTCTACGACGCCCTCGCGCTGATGCTCCCGCCCGACCTGCGGTCCCGCTCACACGCGTACGTGAAGTTCGCCATGGAGCCCGCCGACCCCGGCCGTCTCGCGCGCGGCGCTCAGCGACTGCTCGCCTACCTGCGCTCCGAGCCGCGGCAGCGCCGGGTCAGCTCGCTCGTGCGGACGCTGGGCCCGTGGGCGCGAAACGCGGTCCGCGCGCTGGTCGAGTCCGGCGCGGCGGTTGAATGGCGAAGCTCCGCCGAGCCGCGTCCAGCGAGCGCTCGCCGAACGGGCGCTCGACAGAATCAGGCGCTCGTCGCCGCCCAGCCTGCGGCCCTCCGCGCCTACGCCGCAGACCACCCGCGCACTTGGAAGCAGACCGCGCTCATCGACGAGCTGCTGAAGGGCAGACCGCTCGACGCAACGGATGCCCGCAAGCGGTTCGGGCCTGCGGTGGTCGCGGCGCTCATCGCGGCGGGACTCGCCACGCTCCAAGCCGCACCGGCGGCGTCCAGCCCACCCAAGCCGTCGCTGCTTCCGACGGCCCAGCAGCAGCGCGCCTTGGCCGCTATCAACGCCGGCCTCGACGATCCCGACTCCAACCCCCGCGTCTGGCTGTTGCACGGCGTCACCGGCAGCGGGAAGACCGAGGTCTACCTCCAGTCCATCGCCCACTGCCTCGCGAGCGGCCGCCGCGCCATCGTCCTCGTTCCCGAGCTCGCCCTCACTCCCCAGGCGCTGGAGCGTTTCGAGGCGCGTTTCCCCGGACGTGTCGGCGTGCTGCACAGTGCACTCTCCCCGGCCAGGCGCGCCCAGGAGTGGCGGCGCGTGTCCGACGGCGAGCGCGATGTCGTCATCGGCCCCCGGAGCGCCCTCTTCGCCCCCATCGACAATCTCGGCCTCATCGTCCTCGACGAGGAGCACGAGTGGACGTACAAGCAGGACGACGCCTCGCCCCGCTACCACGCACGCGACGTGGCCGAGCGGCTCGCCGCCCTCACAGGCGCAGCCGTCGTGCTCGGGAGCGCGACGCCCGACTTGGCGACGGCCTACCGGGCCGAGCGCGGCGAGATCGGCAAGCTCGAGCTCCCCGACCGCCTCGAACGCTCCGGCGCGACCGCAAGCCTCGCCCGCGTCGAAGTCGTCGATATGCGCGAGGAGCTGCGCGACGGGAATCGCGGCATCTTCAGCCGGCTGCTCCGCGACAGCCTCCAAGAGACCTTGGCGGCAGGCAGGCAGGCCGTGCTCTTTCTGAACCGGCGCGGCGCGGCGAGCGTCGTCGAGTGCCGGAGCTGCGGGTCAGTGATGCGGTGCGCCCGGTGCTCGACCCCCCTGACGTACCACCGCCTCGCCCCCGGCGCATCGGCCGTCATTCCCGCCCCCCCATCCGTCATTCCCGCCCCCATCCGTCATTCCCGCGCAGGCGGGAACCCCGCCCCACCCCCCTCCCGTCTGCGGGAGGGGACGCGTGAGCGCAGCGAAGCGCAGGGGAGGGGAGACCGGCTCCTCTGCCACCACTGCGGGCGGCGGCGCGGCGTACCCTCGCGCTGCCCGCGATGCAAGAGCGACCGCATCCGTTACCTCGGCATCGGTGCCCAGCGCGTCGCTGAGGAGGTGGCCATCCTGGCTCCCGAGGCGCGCGTGCTCCGTTGGGACAGCGACGCCGTAACGAATGCGGGCGCCCACGAGCGTCTCCTGAAGGCCTTCGCCAACGGCGATGCGGATGTCCTCGTCGGAACGCAGATGGTCGCCAAGGGACTCGATATCCCGTCCGTCGACCTCGTGGGCGTCGTCTTGGCGGACGTTGGACTGCACATGCCGGACTTTCGCGCCCCTGAGCGCGCCTTCCAATTGCTCACCCAAGTCGCCGGTCGGGCCGGCCGGGGGCGCGAGCCCGGCCGCGCCGTCATCCAGACCTACCTCCCGGACCACTATGCCATACAGACCGCCGCCGCCCAGGACTACGCCGCCTTCTACGAGGAGGAAATCGAGCGTCGCCGCATGCACGGCAATCCGCCCGTCAACAAGCTCGTCAGGCTCCTTTACGCCCACTCCGACCAGAAGACCGCCGCCGTAGAAGCGTCACGTTTCGGAAGCTTGCTCCGCCGGGTCCAGCGTGATTGGGATATGAGCGAGGTCGAAATCGTTGGACCCGCTCCCGCCTACCCCCCGCGAGTCAGGAACGCTTGGCGCTGGCATATCATCGTGCGGGCCCCCGAGCCCCGCAGCCTCCTCGACAAGGTCGGCATTCCCCCCGCCTGGCGCGTGGACGTGGACCCCGTGAGCGTGGTGTAACCGTCATGGCCGACTACAAGCTCCAGTTCACCGCCGTCATCGAGAAGCAGGGCCCGAACCCCTACGTGGACGTTCCCGACCTCCCCGCCGCCGTCGTGGCCCGGTTCGGGAAAGGCGGGCGGGTGCGCGTTCGCGGCACGCTCAACGGCGCGCCCGTCCAAGCGTCCCTCGTCCCGGTCGGCAAGCAGGGACGCCGCCTCTACGTGAACGGTGGCATGCGCGCGGCGGCCAAGGTCGACGTCGGAGACACCGCTGCATTCGACCTCGAGCCCATGCCCTACGATGAGGTCGTCGTGGCCGGCGACGTAGCCGCGGGACTACTTGAGGCAGGGGCCGACACGCTGTTCAACGCCCTCCCTCCGTCGCACCGGCGGGAGTGGATCGGGTTCATCGACGACGCGCGCACCCCGGAGACTCGCGCCAAGCGCATCCGGCAGACAGCGGCGGAGCTCCTCGGCGTCCCGGCGACCCCAGCCCGCCCCGAACGGAATAGACCACTCTGGACTTGCCCGGAGTGCGGCAACGAGTTCGTGAACCCCAACCAGTATCACTCCTGCGCGAAGCGCTCCGTCGAGACGCCCTTCCAGGGCAAGCCCGCCCACGTCCAAGCGTCGTTCGACCGCCTGCGCGCGATGGTCGAGCAGTGCGGGCCCGTCAAGCTCGTGCCTATGCCGACCGTGTCGGCTTCATGGTGCGCGTGCGGTTCGCCGCCGCCGTCCCCAAGACCCGCTGGCTGGACGTCGGCTTCTGGCTGCGCAATCGCGTCGAGAGCCCCCGTTTCCGGCGCGTGCAAACGATCAGCCCGGACGTCCACGTGCACCTGCTCCGGGTGACGCGCCCCGAAGACCTGGACGACGAAGTCATGGGATGGGTGCGGGAGTCCTACCGCGTAGGCGCTCAAGAGCGCGGCCAGCCCCCAGTTGGCGCCGTATAATCAGCCTATGGCCGTCCTGCCCATGCACTACATCCCGAACCCCATCCTGCGGGAGCGCGCCCGGAAGGTGCGCAAGCTCGATGACCCTGCGCTGCGGAAACTCGCCGACGACATGATCGACTCCATGCGCCACTACAACGGCGTCGGCGTCGCGGCGAACCAGGTTGGCTCTCTCAAACGGATATGCGTCATCCAGATGCCCGAGGACGAGGAGCCGACCGTGCTCGTCAACTTGGAGGTCACCCGCAAAGAGGGCGAGCGCGAGGTGACCGAGGGCTGCCTCAGTCTCCCGGGATGGCAAGGCCGCATCCTGCGCGCCGAGAAGGTCTGGGCGAGGGCAGTCGATTTGGACGGCAATCCGGTCCGCTACAAGGCCGCCGCAGACCTGCTCGCCCAAGCCCTCGAACACGAGGCCGACCACCTGGACGGCAAGCTCTACATCGACTACCTCCGGTCCCAGGAAGACCTCTACGAGGTGGGAGAGGGCCAGGAGGAAGAGGGCGAAGGCGAGTCCGCCGCCCCCGATGCCGCTGCCGCCCCCGCCAAAACCATGAGCGAGGCGCCGGAAACGAACGATATCGCCCTGGAGTGCCACGACTGCGGCGAGCTCTACGCTCCCGGCGTCGACTCCTCCCCGTGTGCGGCCCAAGGCCACTATCTGGCCCCGCTAGCCATCTGCGACCTGCCCCTCTCCGCTACGCAGCCAACGAATCAGCCGGGGAAATAGAGCCTGACGACCTCTATCGCCTCTTCCTGAGTGATGACGCCGCTAAAGCAATCGACCACCGTCGCGAGAGCCTCGTCGCGATAGATGGCGGAGGCCCCGTCGTCATGCCTAGCGGAAGAACCGGGTCTCTCCGGGGGCTTTGACCCAGACCCGGCCCTCGCGGACTTCGGTCTCGTAGGCCTGGGCGTCCCACGTGTACTTGTCCAAGCACTCGCCGGTCTTGATGTCGAAGACGGCGGCGTGGATGGGACAGATGACTTCGCCGGGCTCGATGAAGCCGTGGCTCAGCATGGCGCCCTCGTGCGGGCAGTAGTTGTCGAGCGCGCCGGTCTGCTGGCCGTCCCAGAAGACGGCGATCTCATGACGGCCGCGCTTCGGGTGCTGGAATTCGAACGACATGGCCATCCGCCCCTTCAGGTCGTCGAGCGAGCAGAGGTCGAACTCTTCGGGCGAGGGAAGGTTGGTCACGAGCTACTGAATCTCGATGAGCGGTTGGCCGGTGTTGACCGTCTGGTCTTTCTTGACCTTGACGTTCTTGACAACCCCGGCTTTGGCCATGCGGACGCTCTGTTCCATCTTCATGGACTCCAAAATGCAAATCTCGTCGCCGGCCTCCAGCTGCTGGCCTTTCTTGAGCATCATGGCGACGATCTTGCCAGGGAGGGGGCAGCGGATGACGCGCTCGTCACCCTGGGTGAGGCCGCGCAAGCCGGGGAGCGCGGCCTTGGGTGCCGGCTTACGGGGGAGGGGCATATCGCCGTCCACGGGGTTGCCGACCTCCACCATGAACGATTCGCCGTCGACCACTACCTCGACGGGGCTCTGGTAAGTGTCGCCGACTTCGACGGCGTACCAATCATCGTTGACTCTGACGCGGAGACGTTTCACTAGAGGGCTCCGTTGCTGAAGCGGTTGACCATCGCCATACGCCGACCGTACATCCGCCACTTGCTGGGCATCTGGGCGTCGGCGCGCTCCTGGCTGAGCGCCATGGCCAAGGCTATAGCGGCGACGATGCGCTTGTCCTGCGATGCCGACCCGTCGAGCAGCCGTTCCAGGAAGCCGTTGTCGAACGTGGCCCGCTTGAAGTCCTTGTGGTCGAGGACGCGCTTGATGAGGGGAATGTTCACGACGAGGCCATCAATCTTGTACTCGTCGAGAGCGGTCTGCATGTTGGCGATGGCGGTGGCGCGGTCTTTTCCGCGGACAATGAGCTTGGCCATCATCGACTCATAGTAGGGAGAGACCTCGTACCCCTCGTAGAGGGCGCTGTCCACCCGCACGTTGTAGCCGCTGGGCTCCGACAGCCCGACCACCGTTCCGGCGGTCGGTAGGAGCATGACGGGGTCCTCAGGGTAGATGCGGGCCTCGATGGCGGCTCCGTTCTGGACGATCTCCTCCTGCTCGATGTTCAGCGGCTCGCCCGCCGCCACCCGCAGTTGGAGCTCGACGAGGTCTATGCCGGTGACCATTTCGGTGACGGGGTGCTCGACCTGAAGGCGGGTGTTCATCTCCAAGAAATAGAAGTGCTCGCCGTCGCCGTCGAGGAGGTATTCGATGGTCCCGGCGTTCGTGTAGCCGGTCGCCTTGACGAGACTCACGGCGGAGTCGAGCAGAGCGGCCTTCACGTGGGGGGCGAGCTTGGCGCAAGGGGTCTCCTCGATGACCTTCTGGTTGCGCCGTTGCACCGAGCAGTCGCGCTCGAACAGGTGGACGGCATTGCCGTGCTTGTCGCCCATGACCTGCACCTCGACGTGAGAGGCGTTCTCGACGCGGCGCTCCATGTAGACGCGACTGCTGCCGAAGGCGCCCTGCGCTTGTGAGCGGGCGCGGTCGAGGGCTTGCGCGAGCTCAGACGGCTCCCGCACGAGGCGGATGCCCATGCCGCCGCCGCCGTCCGCCGCCTTGATCATGAGGGGGTAGCCGATCTCCCGAGCGGCGGCTTCCGCCTCCGAGTCCTCGATCTCGCCGTCCGTGCCGGGTATGACGGGCACGCCGGCGTCCTTGGCCAGCCTGCGCGCCATCACCTTGTCGCCCATCTTCCGGATGATGTCCGACGATGGCCCGATGAAGACGAGGCCTGCCTCCTCGACGGCTTCGACGAAAGCGGCGTTCTCGGAGAGAAAGCCGTAGCCGGGGTGGATGGCCTGCGCCTTCACCTTCCTGGCGGCTTTGAGTATGGACTGCACGTTGAGGTACGAGTCGGCGGCAGGGGCGTCGCCGATATGGACGGCGCGGTCCGCCATCCGCACGTGCAACGCCTTCTCGTCGGCGTCGGAGTAGACGGCGATAGCTTCGACCCCGAGCTTTTGGCAGGAGCGGATGACGCGGCAAGCAATCTCGCCTCGGTTGGCGATGAGAACGGAAGAGAACATGCTGGGCTTAGTGTAGCTGTCGCGACCGATTGGGGCCAAGCAGCCCCCTCCCGACCTCCCCCGCAAGTCCTCTCCACCGTCTGCGGGGGAGAGTTAGAGGGGGCCGCCCCACCCGCCAATCAACCCCACGCCCCCACCCGTCATTCCCGCGAAAGCGGGAAAATCCAGGGCGCGCGAGTACAGACGGGGCAAATGGGAAGAATAATGCCCTCGAACAGCAATTACCCAGGGTTACGGGGGGGAGCGCAGAGGGGCGACGCCCCTCTGCCGGGGTTGTGGGGGGTGTCCTCCACAACATGACGGGCGGGTCGGGGGAAGTGTTACGCTCGCCGGAGAATGGGGTCACGCGAAGGTCTCGCCTGCCGGGGAGGGTGCTTTCGGGCGAGCGGGCAGAATCACACCTGCCAACGCAGCCGCGCAAGCTCTCCCAGACGGGAGAGAGATTCGGAGGTACGAAAAGGCCCCCTCCGACACGGGGGGCCCTTCGCCTAAGTGTGGCCGTGCGCTAGAGGCTAGCGGTACCCGCGGTCCTCGCGGGGGCGCGCCTCGTTAACATTGAGAGTACGGCCCGAAAGATCGGAGCCGTTCAGACCGGCAATTGCGCTCTGCGCCTGGCCGCCGTCCGGCATCTCAACGAAGCCGAACCCACGGGACCGCTCGGTGTAACGGTCGATGGCGACGCGCGCCTCGACGACCTCGCCGAACTGCTCGAAAGCAGCCCTGAGCTCGTCATCATTTGTGCTGTAGCTAAGGTTTCCGACGTAAATCCGCATACGGTGCTCCTTGTCCTAGATACCCAACCAACTCGGAGGCGCCGCTACCGCGTCGGTGTGTCGGACCGTGAGGGAGCATCCGGCAACCACTCAAGCTCTGGGAACGCCGCTAGTATACGGATGCGGGAAGTCGCCAACAACCCACCCCCTCCCCACCGCGACATCAGCCCCTTACCCCAACCGCCCCAGGCGCGTACTATGAACCTCCGGCGAAACCCAGGGAGCCATGCCCCGGAGGAGAAGGGATCCCCTCGGCGATGTGTGTTTTCGCTTTCAATCGCATCCTTGATCACAGGAAGCAGGCCATGGCCTGTTAAACGACCCCGATCAAGGAGTCGAAGACCCCCCAGGGGCATATCCGCTTCGTCCGTACGAGTAAAATCCCCTATCAAGAAGTCGCTTTACTGTCACAAACAAGTGCCACAAAACGAGGACGCGGCCTATCGGCCCCCCCTTTATCTTGGGGAGTGGGCGGGGGGTGCTAGAATCTAGTGGATGGGCCGCTTGGCGGCTTACGGAGGAGCGATGAAAGCCGTCTATGACGAAGCAGCCGAGCTCGCGAACGAGAACAAGAACTTCGTAGTCGCGACCGTCGTCCACACGCAAGGCTCGACGCCCCAGAAGCCCGGCGCCGCGCTCCTCGTCCGGCAGGACGGCTCCACCGTCGGCACACTGGGCGGCGGATGCGTCGAAGGTGATATCTGGTTCGTCGCCAAAGAGGCGCTCCGCGAACGCACGGGGCCCCTCTACAAGCGCTACTACCTGAACGAGGACATCGCCGCGCGCGACGGGCTGGTCTGCGGCGGCACGATGTACTTCTACATTGAGCCCGTTATCGACGCGCCCGGCTTCCACGACCTCTCCAAGGAGATAGCCGACGCTTACGCCGGCGGTCCCAGCCTCTCCACCGCCACCCTCGTCACAAGCGACCGGCTGGAGATCGGCGCGCGCATCATCGTCCACCAGGACGGCGCGTCCGAGGGCTCCCTGGGAGACGCCGCGCTCGACGCCGAGGCCATCGAGATGGCCAAGGCCGTGATGGCCATGGGCAAGACCTCTCGCATCCACACCGCCCAGGGCGACGAGGTGTTTGTCGAGGGCTACACCGCCCCCGCCCTGCTCGTGCTGATCGGGGGAGGCCATGTCAACCTGCAAGTTGCGCGGCTCGCCCAGATGATGGGCTTCCGCGTCATGGTCACCGACGACCGCCGCGAGTTCGCCAACCAGGAGCGCTTCCCGATGGCGGAGGCCGTGAGAGTCGACTCCTACGGCAAGGGCGTTGGCGCCTTTCCCGTCACGCCCAACACCGCCATCGTCATCGGCACGCGAGGCCACCACTTCGACGACGACGCCACCGAAGCGGCGGTGCGGACCAGCGCAGGGTACGTCGGCCTGCTTGGCAGCAAGCGCAAGACCATCTTGATCTACGAGTCGCTCCTGAGGAAGGGCGTCCCGGAGGAGCGCCTGCGGCAGGTCCGAGCGCCCATCGGCCTCGACCTTGGCGGCCGCACTCCCGAGGAGATTGCCCTGAGCATCGTCTCCGAGATCATCGCCTGGCGCCACGACCGCCAAGGCGGCCCTATGATTATCGAGTCCTCTCAGATTGACCGCATCGTTGGCAAAGTGAAGGGCGCAGCGGCCACTTCTTAGCCCGCCTGCATAAAAAGGCCCCTTGGTCGGCCTCGTAAGGGTTTCGGTCATTGCGTGTGACGGGATGTAGTTGAACCCCGAAACGGCGGGCTGTAGAATGCAGACGCAGCGCCACCGGCGCGGCCTTTCTCCTCCTTTCTCGCGCGGACTATCCAGACTACCAGCCGTCGGCGTTTCGATAGGCAAAGTCCCACTCCCCACCGTTCGCGGGCGCTTCTCTCACAAACACCCCCACACCAGGCCACCAACGAAAGCCAAAGCCCGCCACGCCGTTCGCGGGTGCTTCTCTCCCACAAACACCCCAAACGCCAGTCCACAATCGGATAGCGCAGACGCAAGGGAATCCCCACCCTAGCCCTCCCCCACATACGGGCGAGGGGAACGGCGCCGAGGCGCGTCCCCAACGGAGTCCCCCATGAACATTGCAGAACTGCAAGTGAAGACCACCGAAGAGCTTGGCGCCATCGCCCAAGAGCTCGGCGTGAACGGCGACTACCCGCCACCGAAAACGCACGACGCTGCGCTGTACCAAACGCTCCAGGCCTACGCCGATAAAGAGGGCGTGCTGCTGGCGAGCGGAATCCTAGAAATCCTGCCGGACGGCTACGGATTCCTGCGGCACAACGGACGGAAGGCGGGACAGACCGACGCCTACGTCTCGCAGTCGCAAGTGCGGCGGTTCGGGCTACGGACGGGGGACCTAGTGCTCGGGCAAGTGCGAGAATCGCGGGAGAACGAGCGGTACGTCGGGGTCACGAAGGTGGAGGCCATCAACGGGCTAGATCCGGAGGTGGCGCGGCGGCGCAGGAGCTTCGAGCAGCTCACGCCCATCTTCCCGGACGTCCAGATGAAGCTGGAGACAGGCGCACACGACCTCGCCACGCGCATGATTGACATCCTCTCGCCCATCGGGCGGGGCCAGCGCGGTCTCATCGTTGCGGCGCCCAAGGCGGGCAAGACGACCCTGCTCAAGCAGATTGCGTCGGGCATCAGCGCCAACTACGCGGACATCCACATCATGGTCGCGCTCATCGGGGAGCGGCCCGAGGAGGTCACGGACGTCAAGCGCTCTATAAACGGAGAGGTCTTCAGTGCGACGTTCGACGAGCCGGTAGAGGACCACTGCCGGGTGGCGGAGCTCTGCCTCGAACGAGCGAAGCGTCTGGTCGAGGAAGGTAGGGACGTGGTGGTGCTGCTGGACTCGATAACGCGGCTCACCCGCGCGTACAACGTTGCGGTGCCATCGAGCGGGCGAACGCTCTCCGGGGGCATCGATCCCGTGGCGCTGTACCCTCCGAAGCGCTTCTTCGGGGCCGCGCGAAACACTGAGGAAGGCGGAAGTTTAACCATCCTGGCGGCGTGTCTGGTGGAGACGGGAAGCCGCATGGACGAGCTCATCTACGAGGAGTTCAAGGGCACGGGGAACATGGAGCTGCACCTGGACCGCAAGCTCGCGGAGCGGCGCACCTTCCCGTCTATCGACATCCAGCGAAGCGGGACGCGGCGAGAGGAGCTGCTACTCGACGAGCTGACGCTGCGTCAGGTGTACCTGCTGCGACGAATGAGCAGCATGATCGCGGGAGACGCCATCAACGGGGCCGAGGCCACAGAGCGCGTCATAGAGCGCATGGGCCGCACCAAGAGCAACAAAGAGTTCCTCGCCACGCTCACCAAGGAAATCTAGTCCCCGTCGTTCCCGCGCAGGCGGAGAACCCTGTAGCTCCCACTGATGAGGGGTTCCGGCAGGCGCCGTCCTGCTCTCACCGATGGCCGACTAGTCGTCGGCGAGGGGAAGCTCGGGCTGGCCGCCCTCCCGGATGACTTGGGCGGCGGAGGTCACGAAAGTGCGGAAGAGAGGGTGAGGCTCTTGGGGGCGGGAGCGGAACTCTGGATGGAACTGCACGCCAACCATGAACGGGTGCTCAACCTGCTCCACAATCTCCACGAGCCGTCCGTCCGGTGATAGTCCGCTGGCGAGCAGTCCGGCCTCCTGAAGCGGCTCGCGATACTTATTGTTGAACTCGAACCGGTGACGGTGACGCTCCACCACCTCCGTCGCGCCGTAGGCCGCCGCCGAAATCGAGCCGGGCGACAGTACGCAGGGATAGTTGCCGAGGCGCATCGTCCCGCCCATCTCGCTCACCTCGCGCTGGTCGGGCATGTAGTCGATGACGGGGTGGGGCGTGTCGGAGTCGAACTCGGAGGAGTTCGCGAGCTCCATCCCGTCGAGCCTGCGGGCGTGCTCAATGACCATGACCTGCATCCCAAGGCAGAGGCCGAGGTAGGGCAGACGCTGCTCCCGAGCATAGGAGACAGCCTCGATCATGCCCTCGATGCCGCGCTCGCCGAACCCGCCGGGCACGACGATGCCGACAGCATGGGCCAGCCATGAGCTTGCGCCGTCGCGCTCGATATCCTCGGACTGCACCCAATCGATGGCCACGTCGCGGTCGATGTGGAGTCCCGCGTGCCGCAGGGCCTCGCGGACGGAGATGTAGGCATCGGGCAGGTCGGCGTACTTGCCGACGACAGCGATGGGGAGCATGGTGTGCGGCTCCATCATCCGCTTGACCATCGCGCGCCAATCGACGAGGTCGCGCCTCTTCGCCTCGAGATTCAGGGCGGCTACCAGAGTGTCGCCCATACCGGATTCCTCCAGGATCATGGGCGCCTGATAGATGTTCTTCGCCGTTTGCATCGGAATCACCGAATCGCGCTGCACGTCGCAGAACAGGGATATCTTGTCCTTGATGTCGTCGGGTATCTCGAAATCGGAGCGGCAGACGATGGCGTCGGGCTGGATGCCGATAGCACGGAGCTCCCTGACGGAGTGCTGCGTCGGCTTCGTCTTGAGCTCTCCCGTCGCGCCGATGAACGGCAGCAACGTGACGTGTATGTAGTAAGTGTTGTCGCGGCCGACCTCGGTCCGCATCTGCCGGATGGCCTCGAGGAAGGGCTGCCCCTCGATATCGCCGACGGTCCCGCCGACTTCGACGACGACCACGTCAGGGGAGCGCTCCTCGGCGACGCGGCGCATGAAGGCTTTGATGGCGTTGGTGACGTGGGGGACGGTCTGGATCGTGCCGCCAAGGTAGTCCCCGCGGCGCTCATTGCCGATGACCTGGGTGTATATCTGGCCGGCGGTGACGTTTGAGCTCTCGGTGAGCTCAATGTCGATGAAGCGCTCGTAGTGGCCCAGGTCCATGTCCGTCTCGCAGCCGTCCTTGGTCACGAAGACCTCGCCGTGCTGGTAAGGCGACATCGTTCCGGGGTCGACGTTCAGGTAAGGGTCGAGCTTCTGGATGGCGACGGAGAGCCCACGGCTCTTGAGAATGCGCCCGATGGACGCCGCGCAAATGCCCTTCCCCACGGAACTGACCACTCCGCCGGTCACGAAGATGTACTTCGTGCTCATCGCTCGCCGCCGCTCGGCAGGGCAGGGAAAACAGGCAAAAAAGAAGGGACACTCCGCCACGACTGCCCTTGGGCTGGTTCAAAGCGCGGCGTAGTCCCCTGCACAGAGAGATTCTAGGGAGCGGTTTAACAGGGTGTCAAGGCAAGATTCCCTGTTGCAGACCCGATTCTCGCGCCGTCGCCCACCACCTCGTCGCGCCGCAGTCAGTCCAAGATGACGTTATCGATCAGCCGCACGCCTCCCAACCGCGCCGCCGCGGCCAGCATGCACTCCCCAACGCCGCGCCAAGGCTCCATCGTGTCCGAATCGACCGCCGCGACGTAGTCGATTGCGTCGATGCGCGGCTCGGCCTCGATGATCCGGCGGCACGCGGCTTCGATATCGGAGGCCCGTTGCCGCCCCGCGCGGAAGCGGTCCCGCGCCGCCGCCAGCGCGCGGTACAGTACCGGCGCCGCCGCCCGCTGCCCCGGCGTGAGATAGACGTTGCGACTGCTGACCGCGAGCCCGTCGTCCTCCCGCACCGTGGGCAGAGCGACGACTTCCACCGGCAAGTCGAGGTCGCGGACCAAGCGCTTTACCACCGCCACCTGCTGGCCGTCCTTCCGCCCGAAGTAGGCCCTATCCGGCGCGGCCTGTGACAGCAGCTTCGCCACGACGGTCGCGACGCCATCGAAGTGCCCCGGCCTAACCTCGCCCTCGAGCGGCAGGGCCGGGCCGCCGACGCGCACCGTGACAGCGAACCCCGTGGGATACATCTCTTCTGCCGAGGGCGCGTACGCAAAGTCGACGCTCTCCGCCTCCAGCTTGGCGAGGTCGTCCGCCAACGGTCTCGGGTACGTGTCGAAGTCCTCGCCGGCCCCGAACTGCGTCGGGTTCACGAATATCGAGACCACCACCGACGCACACTCCGACCGTGCAGCGCGCACGAGCGACAGATGCCCTTCGTGCAGCGCTCCCATCGTCGGCACGAGGCCAACGGGGCGGGGCGCGTCGCGCAGGGCGGACCTCAATGCGGCGACGGTCGATAGCCGCTGCATCAGCCTTGGCGGTCTAGCTCGCGGAGCACGTTCTCGTCGATGGCGGTCGTGTGCTCGGCGGCGGGGAAGCTGGCGTCGGACACCTCAGCGGCGTACGCCTGTAGCGCGGCGAGGATGACGTCGTTCAGCCGAGCGTACTGCTTGGCGTGACGGGGCTGGCGCGCGCTGAGGCCAAGGATGTCGTAGATGACCTGGACCTGCCCGTCGCAGCCCGCCCCGGCCCCGATCCCAATCGTCGGGATCGTCAGCCTGCTCGACACCAGCTTGGCAAGCTCGCCCGGTGCCGACTCGATCACGACCGCGAAGGCACCCGCCTCCTCGAGGGCCAAGGCGTCATCCATCAACCGTCGGGCCTCGCCGAGGGTGCGCCCCTGCACTCGGTAACCGCCAAGCTGATGCACCGACTGCGGCGTAAGGCCAACGTGCCCCATCACAGGTATGCCGCTCTCCGTCAGGCGTCGTACGACCTCGGCGACGGCCGTTCCGCCCTCGAGCTTGACCGCTTGCGCCCCGCCCTCCTGCATAAGCCGCGCCGCGTTTCGCAAAGAGTCTTCGACGCTCACGTTGTAGGTCATGAATGGCATGTCGGCCACGATGAGCGCGCGCTCCGACCCCCGGACGACCGCCTGTGTATGACGGACCATGTCGTCCAACGTCACGGGGATGGTCGAGTCGTACCCCAATACGACGTTCCCGAGGCTGTCGCCGACCAGCGCGACGGGAATCTGCGCCTCGTCGACGAGCCGGGCCATCGCGTAGTCGTAGGCCGTGATACAGACGATCCGCTCGCCGGCCTGCTTCATCTCCAGCAGCTTGGTTGTGCGCACTCGCATCGCTACGCTCCCCCGTCCACGTACTCGCCGAACAGCCCGGACCAGTCTATGGAGCCTCCCGGCCTGCCCGCCGCTCTGGCCAGCTCGACAGAGCGCAGGCTTATCTCCTTGTAGAGCGGCAGCAATTCAGGGGCGGCGTCGCGCACCGCCTCCAGATGCAAGCGCACCGTGCACTGGTCCCCCCGCGACGTCGGTCCGGTCAGCGCCGTGGCGGCGCCGGACGTCTCGATGTTCGCAATCGTCGTTCGGGCGAGTTTGCCCATCGCCCGCATCGCGGACTCCGGGGGCAACCCGGCCCGTTCCCAGAGCGTCCGCGCCTCGTTCAAGAGCGTCGTGAGATAGCCGCAGCTCATCACGGACGCCGCATGGTAGAGAGGCCGCGCTCCCGCAGGCACGCGCAGCGGATACCCGCCGACTTCCTCCGTGAGACGTTCGAGCTCGCCAAGGAGACTGCCCTCCGCCTCGATGCCGAACGTGACGCCGGCCAGCGAGGTCGTCCGCCCGAACGTCTGGAACGGGTGCCACGACCCGACCGCCGCCCCTGCGGCCCGGGCGGGCGCCAGCGGTTCGAGGGTCAGCGCGCCGCTGCAGTGGACCACCGACTGTCCGTCCCGCCAGTGGGCCTGGGACGCAACTTCGCCAATGGCGCCGTCCGAGGTCGTAATGAAGACAAGCTCCGCCGCGGCGACGGCCTCTTGGACCGTGGCCGCTCGCGCTCCGGCGAGGGCCGCGACGCGCTCCGCCGACTCTCGCGAACGGCTAGCCACCGCCGCGACCGGATAGCCGAGGCGTGTCAGCTCAGGCGCCAGCACGCCGGCCACCCTCCCCGCTCCGATGAACGAGACGCTTGGACGTTCAGCCATCGCCGCGTCTCCCCGAGGCGGCCGGGAACCCGTGCAGCTCCGTCGCGTTCCGTATAGCGGCGACTATCGACCGCGCGACGACCGTGGGCGTCAGCGCGCAGAGCCGCGCGAACTCGTCCGGTGCGTCGATGTCCCCCGTCCCCAGCGCGAACATCGTGTCGCCGTCATGGACCGTATGCGTAGGCCGGACCGCCAGCGCCAGGCCATCATGCGCGACGGTCGCCAGCCGGTTCGCCTGGGCCTTGGTAAGCCGCACGTTGGCGGCGACCACGCCGATGGTGGTGTTGCCTAGATGCACAGGCCCCACGCTCGGAGCGCCCCTGCCGTAATCGGGGTCCGCGTAGATCGCCGCGCTGTCCACCGCCGCCCCGTCGATGCCGCGCGGGCCCGCGAGCAACTCTCCCGTCTCCGGATCGTGTACGCCGCCGACCGCGTTCACCACCGTCAGCGCCGCGAGCACGACCCCGTCGCCGAGGTCCATTGAGGCGCTCCCCAGACCGCCCTTCATCGCACGCTCCCGGCCCAACGCCTTGCCGATCGTAGCGCCGGTCCCCGCGCCGACGCTCCCCTGCTCAACGGGGCCGGCCACGGCCCGGCTGGCGGCGGTGTAGCCGTCCTCACGCCGTGGCCTCACGGCGCCATTGCCCACGCCGAGGTCGAAGATAATCGCCGCGGGCACGATGGGCACGATATGCAGACCGACGCGATGGCCGACGCCGCGCTCTTCGAGCAGCTGCATCACGCCGTCCGCAGCCGCGAGTCCATAGGCGCTCCCGCCACTCAGCACAACCGCATTCACCCCCACGACCGTATTCTCCGAGCGCAGAAGGTCGGTCTCCCGCGTTCCGGGCGCTGCGCCGCGCACATCCACGCCGCCGACGGTCCCCTCGGGCGTGAGCACGACGGTGCAGCCGACGCCGTTCTTAACGTCGGTGTGATGCCCAACCGCGAGGCCGGGCACGTCTGTGAGCGTGCCGTTCATGCGGCGAAAGCCCTCCTGTCCGTCGTGCCGGCCTATACGGTCCGGTCGACTAGCGGGCCCTCGATAGCGAGGGAGCTTGCCGCCCCGGCGCGCGGGGTCGGCTGCGGCCATAGCATACGGAGACGCGGGAGCGGCGGTCAAACGCTGTCCGCTATATCGGGCTATCATCGAGCCCATCCCGCCCCTGCCTCCAGCCTTTGAAACAATCTCGCAAGTCGGACCAACCCCGCAAGCCTCGCTTCTTCTACGGATGGGTCGTTGTTGCCGTCGCCGCGCTGGGCAGCTTCAGCGCGAGCACGGAGACGTTCCCCGTCCTCAGCATCTTCCTGAAACCCATCACGGAGGAGTTCGGCTGGTCGCGGACGGAGTTCACCGGCGCGATCAGCCTCGGCGGGCTGATCGGTAGCGGGGCCGCGCTGGCGACAGGGCCTATCGTGGACCGGTTCGGCCCCCGCTGGGCGCTTACATTCGCCTACACGCTCATCGGCACGACGTTCGTCCTCATGTACTTCATGTCGGAACTGTGGCACTTGTACGCGCTGCAGATCTTCGCGCGGAGCATGAACACCGGCGTCCTCTCCGTCGCCTCCGCGGTCATCGTGCCGAACTGGTTCATCGCCAAGCGCGGCAAGGCGACCGCCCTAGCGGGTCTCGGCTTCCCCGCCGGATCGTCCATCATGCCCCTGCTCATCGCCTTCATCGCCAGCTGGTACAGCTGGCGGGAAGCGTCCCTCGGCGCGGGCGTCCTCATCCTCATCGTCTCAGCCGTTCCCACAGCTCTCCTGCTGCGGCGCAGGCCGGAGGACATGGGGCTGCTGCCGGACGGCGAACCACCGGAGCTGGCAGCAGGCTCCCCATCCCACGACCTGCGCGTGACCGAGTCCTCCATGCGGCTAGGGCAGGCCGCGCGCCATCCCGCGCTCTACCTGCTCATCATCGCCATCTCGCTCTGGTGGTTCGGGCGCACCGGCGTCATGCTCCATGCCGTGCCCTACATGACGGACACCGGACTCTCCACAACGGTCGCCGTCACCGCGCTCGCCGTCCACTCCGCCATTGGGGCCGTAGGAGCGATCGCCGCAGGCTTCCTGCGCGACAAGTTCAGCGTGCGCTACCTCATCGCCGGGGACTTCCTGCTGAACGCGCTCGCCTTCCTGATGCTGCTTGCCGTGGACACGCCGCTGCTGGCGATTGCATGGAGCGTCTTCTATGGCCTCGCGCAGGGTGCCTCCGTGACGCTCCAGCGCCTCGCCTTCGCTGACTACTACGGACGCCATCACCTCGGCTCGATAGAGGGCGTCGCCCGCGCATTCACGAACTGGACGCAGGCGGCAGGCCCGCTCGCCGCTGCGCTGGCGTTCGACGTCACGGACAGCTACAGCGCCATCTTCTCCGTGTTCGTGGTCACGAACATCATGGCTGCTGTACTCGCCGGGATGGCGAAACCGCCGAATCCGCCGACCGAGGAGGAGGGGTAGGGAGGAAGGTAGCGGGTGCCAATCTTGAATAACGCCGTTCTTCATTCAAGGTTAGCACGTAACGCTGAATACAGCTGAATACAGCTGAATACATAGGTGGTGCGCGTTCGTATGCGGCGTGCCCCGCGCCCCTGAAATAACCCCCTTCGGGCGCAGTCGCCTGACGCAGTTCAAGTTTGAACAAAGGACTACCATATTCAATGATGCGTGTTATCATTGAATATGAAGTGTAGTATGGCAACCTTCGAAAAGCGGCGCTGGGAGAGCGACTTCGCCGGACTGACCCGGCGCGACCGCCGCCCCAGCGACTACGAGGTCTACCTGCCCGATCCTCTGGCCCACCGCCGGTTCATGCTCGACAGCGATGTTGCCGCGGACGTTGCCGACGCAGAGGCCGCGCTCGTACGGCTCAACACATCTGCTGAAGCGCTCGCCGACACCGAGTCTCTCGCCCGGCTGCTGCTCCGCGCCGAGTCCGTCGCATCGTCCCGTATCGAGGGCCTCGACGTGGGTGGACGCCGTTTGCTCCGCGCCGATGCCGCACGACGCTTGGGCGAAGACTTCCGTGACGTGACCGCTGAAGAGGTGCTCGGGAACATAGATGCGATGGTTTGGGGAGTAGAGGCTGTCGGGGCCGGCGATCGCATCACTACCGAAACTCTGCTGGAGGCGCATCGCAGGTTACTGGCCGGGACACGCTTCGAGGAGCACGGGGGCTGCATACGCGCCGTGCAGAACTGGATAGGCGGCAGCAACTACAACCCTTGCTCGGCTGCATTCTTCCCACCCCCACCGGAGTCGGTGGCCGGTCTGCTGGACGACCTCCTCGACTTCTGCAACGACGACTCGCTTCCTACGCTGGCGCAGGCGGCAGTCGCCCACGCACAGTTCGAAACGATACACCCGTTCGTGGACGGCAACGGGCGCACCGGCCGCGCGTTGGTCCACCTCGTCCTGCGACGGCGCGGGATGGGACTGCGCGTCCTGCCGCCAGTCTCCCTTATCCTCGCGACGTGGTCGCGGGACTACGTCGCCGGGCTGACGGAGACACGCTACACCGGAGCGCCTGATTCCGCTGAGGCGCACACGGGCATCAACCGATGGATATCGTTCTTCGCCTCGGCGTGCCACAGGGCAGTTATCGACGCCACCCGCTTCGAGGAGCAGGTGCGCGTCCTGCAATCGTCCTGGCGCGAGCGAGCCGGAAACCCCCGCCGCGACTCAGCGGCGCATCTGCTCATCGGGGCCCTTCCCGCTGCGCCGGTGCTCACGGCATCCACCGCGGCTGAGTTGACTGGCCGCTCATTCCAGGCGGCAAACCAGGCGGTCGATCGGCTCGCGGACGCGGGCGTGCTTACCCAGATCAACGCGGGACGGCGCAACCGCGCCTTCGAAGCGCTCGAACTGATCGACGCTTTCACCGCCTTGGAGCGGCAACTCGCGAGTCCGGAGGGCGACACGCGCATCTCCGGCCCTTCGCGCCGCGTGCCCCGCCGGCGGAATTGAAGAGTCGCAGAGCCCGCAATCAGGCAGGATCACCATGAGCAGCTGGGTGACCCAACCTTGAATACGATTGCCCCTTATTCAAGGTTAGCAACCGCTGGATCCCGCCGACCTATATCTGGCCGGAGCGCTGGAAGACCTTGCCTTCCGTCGCGATGGTCGGGGCGACGACCAGTTCGGCGCGCTCGTGGAACTCGGGGATGGTCTGCGCGCCCACCATGCTCATGCACATCTTGAGCGCGCCCACGAGGTTGTGCGTGCCGTCCGTGCGGTGGCTCGGCCCAAACAGCACTTGCTCCAGGCTGGCGTGCATGCCCACGTTGATGCGGGTGCCCCGAGGCAGGGCAGGGTGAGGGCTCGCCATGCCCCAGTTGAACCCCTGGCCCGGGGCCTCGTGCGTCTGTGCAAACGGCGTGCCGATCATCACCGCGTCCGCGCCCGCCGCTATCGCCTTGCAGAGGTCTCCGCCGATGCGGATGCCGCCGTCCGTGACGACGATGACGTACTTGCCCGTGCGGGCGAAGAATTCGTCCCTGGCGGCGGCAACTTCCAGGGTCGCCGACACCTGGGGCACGCCCACGCCGGTAACGTCCCGCGTCGTGCATGCGGCGCCCGGCCCTACGCCGACGAGGATGCCGTCGATGCCCTGCTCCATGAGTTCCATCGAAGCGCTGGCCGTCACCGTGTTTCCAACCAGCACGGGAACGCCAATATGACTCGTCAGATCGTTCAGCCGGAGTCCGGCGAAGCTATTGGAGATGTGCCGGGCCGTCGTGACGGTGGACTGTACGACGATAATGTCGGCGCCCGCCTCGACCGCCAGGGGAGCTAGGCGCTTCGTGCTTTGGGGAGTGACAGAGACTGCGGCCACCGCGCCGGTCGCCTTGATCTCGCGGACGCGCTGACCAACCAGCTCCTCCTTGAAAGGAGCGGTATAGACCCGCTGGAGCACGTCCGTGACGCCCTCCTTGAGAGCGGAGCTGATCTCGCGCAGCGCGTCGGAGGGATCGTCGTAGCGGCAGTAGAGGCCTTCGAGGTTCATGACGCCGAGTCCGCCCGCCTTGGCCATGAGGCCGGCGAAGTCGGGGTTGACAATGGCGTCCATTGCGGACGCCATGATGGGGATCGTGAATTGGTAGGGGCCAATGGCCAGGTTCGTGACCGAAAGCTCGGGGTTGGTGGTCACGTCCCCAGGGACGATGGCGACCTCTTCGAAGCCGTAGGTCCTGCGCAGCTCTCGAATGCGAACACCTGGTAGCACCATCGCGCGGCCCCCTTATGAGTTGTAGTTATTAGGGGAACTCTAGCAAAAAGGGGCCGAAGCGTCAATGCATTTGGGATAGATTTCACAATCAGTTCTAGGGGGCTGTTGCTGCGCGGGGACGCCTCCCACGCCCCCGGCAGAGGAGTTCCCCCTCTGCACTCCCATACCAACCCCTGCCGACCTCGGTACGCCTTCTCATAGCACTGCAGCGGGCATGTGCGCTGTCCTTGACGGCCTCATGTGTCAGGAACACACTGGCCTTCAGGTTGGCGAGACGAAAGCGCATCGTCGAGCGCGGCCGCACAGGACATTACCCCATTGCGCTTCCGACCAACGGGACTCTGGCGGCAGGAGACTTTCCTCAAACTCTGGGCAAGCCAGACGCTCTCGTACGCCGGTTCCCATATACACCTCCTCGCGGTGCCGTTGGTGGCGGCTCTCCTTCTCGATGCGACGCCCCTCCAAATGGGCGTCCTCGTCTCGTCCGGCGGCGTTCCCACAATCGTGGTGGGCCTGTTCGCAGGAATCTGGATAGACAGGATGCCGAAGCGGTCCGTGCTCATCGGGACAGCCTGGGGGCATGTGCTCGCTTTCGTGCTCATCGCCGCCGCCGCATGGCTCGGCTTCCTCAGCATTCCTCTCCTGGTCGCGGTCGCATTCGTGTTGGGAGGTCTGCGGCTCATCTCGGACGTCACGTACCGCGCTTACCTGCCGTCGCTCGTTCAACGGGGGCAGCTCATCGAGGCGAACAGCAAAATAGAGATGGGCCGGTCCGCAACCGAGGTCGCGCTCCCCGGCCTCACCGGAGCCCTGGTCCAGGTCGTATCGGCGCCGTTCACCCTGGCCGTGGGCGCCCTCGCCTACGCGGCCTCGGCTTTATCGCTCCACCGAATGCGCTCGCCGGAGACGGCGGCCACATCGGCACGGTCCGGGCTCAGCGTTCGCGGAGAGTTGCGCGAGGGTCTCGGGTTCGTGATGGGAAACCCCATCCTCCGAGCCCTGGCGATCGCCGCGGCGATGTTCGGAGGAGTCAACGCGTTGTTGGAATCTGCTGGGCTGCTCTATATGGTGCGCCACCTAGACCTCACCCCGGGCCTCATCGGGCTGGTGTTCTCAGCCAGCGGCGTCGGATGGCTAGTTGGGGCCTCGCTTGCGAAGCAGGCGACGCGGAGGGTGGGTCTCGGCAGGTCGGCGGCTGCCGGTGTATTCCTCACGGGTATCGCCGACCTGATAATCCCCTTGGCCGGCGGGCCGGAGGCCGTTGTAATCATGTTGCTGGCTGGGGCCACGTTCCTGTTCGGAGCGGGTATCGTCACCTACATCATCGGACGGGTGAGCCTGCAGCAAAGCATGACGCCGGAACGTCTGCAGGGAAGAGTGAACGTTGTACTTAGGGTGGCCTTCCTGGGGGCCATCCCCATAGGAGCCCTGGCAGGCGGGGCGCTCGGTGAGACCATCGGGTTGCGCCCCACCCTCTTCGTTGGGGCCGGGGGCGAACTCCTGACGGGAGCGTTCCTGCTGTACTCGGCGGTCTCGGCGGTCCGCGAGCTGCCGCCCATCCGGGACTAGTCCCCGGTCGGCATGCAGTCCTGCAACCGGCGGCGCTGGCTGATATGACGGGGAGCCGCGCGTTGACTGTCCATCGAGGCCAATGCTACATTCGACTCGACTGAGGAGTTAGCACTTGGACCGTCCGACTGCTAGTAGGGACGAATCGAACCCGGCCCCCGCGTTGAACGCGCGAAGGCAGGCGCTGCTCGAGATCATCGTCAGCGACTATATTGAGACGGCCATCCCCGTCGCTTCTCGGCAGCTCGCTAAGCGCTACGAGCTCCGTATGAGCCCCGCCACCATCCGCAACGACATGGCCGAGCTCGAGGAGATGGGCTACATCGCGCGCCCGCACACCTCCGCCGGAGGCGTGCCCTCGGACCCCGGCTACCGCTTCTACGTGGACCGCGCCGTCCAGCACCCCCGTCTCCCCCGCCATTTCGAGGACAGGGTCCGCGAAGCCATCGACGTCGACGAGGCCGACCCCGCGGTTTGGGCGCAGAGCGCCGCCCGCGTCCTCTCCAGTGTCGTCCACAACCTGACCATCGCCACCACCGTCAAGCCCAGCCTCGCGAGGGTCAAGCAGGTTCAGCTCGTTCACCTGCACGACCAGGAAGCGTTGCTGGTCGTCGTCATGCAGGAAGCGCGGGTCCGCCAGCGTATGGTCCGGTTCGACGTTCCCATCGACCAGGAGACGCTCACCGAAGCGGCCAATCGCATGAACCGCATCATCGGCGGCATGAGCGCGGCGGAGGTCCGCGCCCTGTGGGACGCCGGCAGGCTGAGCGACCCGATAAGCGAAGCGACTGCCGCCGAGACCGTCCGTGTCCTTTCGGACGCCGAGCGGGACGAGGCCCAGGAACGCTACACCAACGGCCTGCGCCATATGCTCAACCAACCGGAGTTCCGGTCAAGCCGCAGCGCCCAGGAAGCCGCCGACGTCATCGACGACGACTCCCTTTCGCGGCTGCTCTCCGCCCCCGGTCGGCCGACCGAGGTGCGTGTCGTAATCGGGGAGGAGAGCCACGACGAGCACCTGCGCCCCTTCAGCGTCGTCTACGCCACCTACGGCGCCAGCAGCGACACCGTGGGGGTCATCGGCACGCTAGGGCCCACGCGCATGGACTACGGAAGGGCGATGTCCAGCGTCCAGTACCTCGCGGCGTTCCTGAGCCAGCTCCTCCAAGCGCTGGAGCGGCCGCCAACCGGCCCGAGCGCCCACTAATGACCACCAAGCGCGACTACTACGACATCCTGGAAGTCGGCAAGAACGCTTCCGAGGAGGACATCCGCAAGGCCTTCCGCAAGAAGGCCATGGAGTTCCACCCCGACCGCAACAAGGCCGACGACGCCTCCGAGCGCTTCAAAGAGGTGAACGAGGCCTACCAGATTCTGAGCGATCCCCAGCGCCGGGGCCAGTACGACCGGTTCGGTCATGCTGGCGTGCGGTCCGGCGCGGGCCAGAGCGCTGGCGGGTTCGAGGGCTTCGAGTTCTTCGGCGGATTTGGGGACATCTTCGACGCCTTCTTCGGGGGCGCAGGGAGTTCGACTCGGACCAGGGCGCGCGCGGGACGCGACCTAGAGGCCAGCATCGCAATCACCTTCGAAGAGGCCGCCTTCGGCGTGACCAAGGACATCGAGGTGGGGCGCACCGAAAAGTGCAGCAAGTGCAACGGCTCACGCGCCGAACCCGGAACCCACCCTGAGACGTGTTCGAACTGCAAAGGCAGCGGCCGCGTGCGCCGCGCCCAGAAGTCCGTCTTCGGCCAGTTCGTGACGGAAGCGACGTGCAACGTTTGCGGAGGCGCCGGGGAGGAGGTCAAACACCCCTGCGCTCTCTGCAAGGGCTCCGGCCGCGAGCGGACCAAGCGGCGGCTCCAGGTCTCAGTCCCCGCAGGCGTATTCAACGGCGCGCGGCTCAACCTCCAAGGCCAGGGCGACGCCGGTGAGCTCGGCGGGCCTCCGGGCGACCTCCTCGTCGGCGTCCGCCTCCAGCGCCACGAGTACTTCGAGCGACAGGAAAACGACGTGCTCCTGAATCTCGCCGTCAGCTTCCCGTCGGCTGCCCTCGGCGACGAAATCGAAGTCCCCACTCTCGACGGGCCCACGACGCTCAAAATCCTCCCGGGCTCCCAGTCCGGCGAAATCCTGCGCATCAAGCGCAAGGGCGTCCCTCACTTGGGCCGCGCCGACCGGCGTGGCGACCAGCTCGTCACCCTTCGCGTGAAGACTCCCAGCAAACTCTCCAAGCGCCAACGCGAGATCCTCGAAGAGTTCCGCTCCCTCGAAGAGCGCTAATCCCGCCCATCCTCACTCCTCATGCGCGCGGAGACAGCTCTCGAGACGCTCTCCATTGACAGGGCGCTCTCGATTTCCTATCGTTCCGCCAATCGATACGGTGGCATCCAGCAGGCCGTAATAGCTGGCTATTACGGAAAGGAGCAGCCATGGACACTCGGGCGACGATTGCCATTCTGGCCTTGGTCCTCACGGCATTGGCGGTAGGGGCCTGCGGCAGCGAGTCCCCCACGGCGACTCCCACCTCGCCGCCCCCAACGGCGACCCCAATCCCGCAGGCGACGCCGACTCCCGCGCCGGGCGTAACGCCGGACCCAACGCCGACTCCTGCGCCGGGCGTGACGCCCGAGGCGCAGCCTCAGCCGACCGCCACGCCAACACCGGAACCGCCCCCGTCCGATCGTGACTTCGAGGAGTACTTCGACAATAAGACCGTGACCCTCGTGGTCGGCTTCTCCCCCGGTGGCGGGTACGACACCTTTGCGCGCCTCTTCGCCCGGTACGCGGGGAACCACCTGCCGGGGAACCCGCGCTTCATCGTCCAGAACCTGCCCGGCGCGGGCGGCGAACGCGCCCTCGTCCACGTCATGGGGAACGCAGATCCCGATGGCCTGACGATGGTCGTCGTCCACCCGCGCTTCTTCAAGCGCGAGCTGCTCGGCATCGACGTGCCTGAGTTCGACATAGCCACCGCCATACTCCTCGGCACGCCGAGCGCCGCCTCCACATCCGCCGCCAACTACATGAAGAAGAGCCGCCTGGACGAGTGGGGCGTCTCCCACGACTGGGCGGGGGCGCTCCAACTCGCGGAGCAGCGCGGCACGCCCCTCACCGCCGGAGGCACTGCCCCCGGCGACGGCGGCGGGTTGGCCACCTCCTTCATCCAGGCCCTCGGGGGCCCCACCAAAATGGTGTACGGCTACGGCGGAAGCGCCGAAGCCGCCGCCGCTTTCGACCGCTTGGAAGTGGACATGGGCGGAGGCGGCAGGAGCACAGCGCTCTCCCTCTTCCCGAACTGGATTGAAAACCAGGAGATTGCCCCCCTCTTCCGCTACGGGGCCGACCCCGCGGAGGATCCCGAATGGGTCGACTACGTCACCAATCTCCTCGGCGAAGAGATCCCGCCCCACCTCTTCGACCTCATCGAAACGACCCAGGGTCAGCGGGACGTCTTCGCCCTCACCGAGACCGTCAACGACGTGCTCAGCCGGGTCTACACCCTGCCCCCCGGGGTGCCGGACGACATCGTCGCCCAGTGGCGCACGACCTTCAGGAACACGATCCTGGATCCCGCTTTCCTAGAGGCGGCCGAGCTGCTCGGGCGACCAGTCCAGTACGGGAGCCCGGAGAGCATGCTCGAGAGCTTGGACGCCGGACGGCGGGCCATCGAGGACCCTGATTTGCGTGCGCTCTTCGCGGAAATCGCCGGCGCGGCGGACTAGAGGCGAGCGAAATCTAGCGTCTATACGAGCAGACGCGCCTGCGGTACACTTGTCCGCATGGCGAAGCCTTCCCGGCTAGAGTTGAAGATCGAGGCGCCCTTCGAGTTCGTCGAACCCATCGCCGAGCTCTTCCGCCGGTACTGCAAGGGCGGCGTCGCCATCGAGCAGGCAGGCGGCTGGAACCCCGACGAGGGCGAATCGCCCCCCGAGCGCCAGAGCGCCATCATCCGCGCCTACATGCCCCAGACGCCCGCCTACCGCAGCAGCCGCGAGATGGTGCATATCGGTCTGCAGCTCGTCATCCTCCGCGTGAAGACCCCCAGCAACTCTCCAAGCGCCAACGCGATCTCCTCGAAGAGTTTCGCTCCCTCGAAGAGCGCTAGTCCCGCCCCCCCACTCCTCATGCGTGCGGAGACAGTTCCCTAGACGCTCTCCATTGACAGGGCGCCCTCGCTTACCTATCGTTCCGCTCGTTCCGCCAATCGGTACGGCGGCATCCAGCAGGCCGTAATAGCTGGCTATTACGGAAAGGAGCAGTCATGAACACTCGGGCGACGATTGCCATTCTGGCCTTGGTTCTCACGGCATTGGCGGTAGGGGCCTGCGGCAGCGAGGCCCCTACGGCGACTCCCACCTTGCCGCCCCCCACGGCGACCCCCGTTCCGGAGGCGACGCCGACTCCCGCGCCGGGAGTAACGCCGGACCCAACGCCGACCCCCCAGCCCGGTGTGACGCCCGAGGCGCAGCCTCAGCCCCAGCCGACCGCCACGCCAACGCCGGAGCCGTCTCCGTCCGATCGTGACTTCGAGGAGTACTTCGAAGACAAGACCGTGACCCTCGTGGTCGGCTTCTCCCCCGGCGGCGGGTACGACACCTTTGCGCGCCTCTTCGCCCGGTACGCGGGGACTCACCTGCCGGGGAACCCGCGCTTCATCGTCCAGAACCTGCCCGGCGCGGGCGGCGAGCGCGCCCTCGTCCACGTCATGCGAAACACCGATCCCGATGGCCTGACGATGGTCGTCGTGCACCCGCGCTTCTTCAAACGCGAGCTGCTCGGCATCGACGTGCCTGACTTCGACATAGCCACCGCCATACTCCTCGGTACCCCGAGCGCAGCCTCCACCGCCGCCGCCACCTACATGAAGAAGAGCCGCCTGGACGAGTATGGCGTCTCCCACGACTGGATGGGCGCGTTCGAACTCGCGGAGAAGCGCGGCACGCCCCTTAGGGACGGAGGCACTGCCCCCGGCGACAGCGGCGGGTTGTCCACCGTTTTCATCCAGGCCCTCGGCGGCCCCACCAAGATGGTCTTCGGCTACGGCGGAAGCGCCGAAATCGACGCCGCTTTCGACCGCGGGGAGTTGGACGTGGGCGGCGGCTCCAAGGCGAAGGCGCTCTCCCTCTACCCGAACTGGATCGAGAACCAGGAGATCGTCCCCATCTATCGCTATGGGGCCGACCCCGCGGACGACCCCGAATGGGTCGACTACATCACCAACCTCCTCGGCGAAGAGATCCCGCCCCATATCTTCGACATCATCGAAACGACCGAGGGCCAGCGGGACATCTTCACTCTGACCGAGACCGTCAACGACGTGCTCAGCCGGGTCTACACCCTGCCCCCCGGGGTGCCGGACGACATCGTCGCCCAGTGGCGCACGACCTTCAAGGACACGGTCGAGGACCCCGCCTTCATCGCCGCGGCCGAGTTGCTCGGACGGCCCGTCCAGTACGGCAGCCCGGAGAGCATGGTCGAGAACCTGGAAGCCGGTCGGCTGGCCCTTGAGGACGCCGAGCTGCGCGCTCTCTTCGAAGAGCTTGCAGGCGGGGCCGAATAGCGCGGTCCTGCAGGCAACCGCCGTCAATCCGCAACGCGCTACACTGTCACCCATGGCCAACGCCCCCTGGCTAGAACTGAAGATCGAGGCGCCCTTCGAGTTCGTCGAACCCATCGCCGAGCTCTTCCGCCGGTACTGCAAGGGCGGCGTCGCCATCGAGCAGGCAGGCGGCTGGAACCCCGACGAAGGCGAATCGCCCCCCGAGCGCCAGAGCGCCATCATCTGCGCCTACATGCCCCAGACGCCCGCCTACCGCAGCAACCGCGAGATGGTGCACATCGGCCTGCAGCTCGTCGGCAAGCTGACCGATATCGAAGAGCTGCAAGAGCGCGAGATCGAGGAGCGGGAGTGGGAGGACGCTTGGAAGGCGCACTTCACCCCGCTCCGCGTCGGCAAGCGCCTGCTCGTCCAACCGCCATGGCATCGCGGCGAAGCGGGGCCTGACGATATCGTCATCGAAATCGATCCCGGCCTTGCGTTCGGCACGGGACACCATCCCACGACCCACCGCACGCTGGAGTGCATGGAGCGCCTCGTCGTCCCCGGCGCCGCCGTGCTGGACGTGGGCTCCGGCTCCGGCATCCTCAGCATCGGCGCAGCCAAGCTTGGCGCGGAGCGTGTCGTCGGCGTGGAGATCGACCGCGTCGCGCTGAAAGCCGGCCGCGTAAACTTGCGCTCGAACAAGGTCTCAGGCCGGGTGCGCTTCTACGCCGGTTCCCTCCCTAACGACCACGTCCCTCCTGCCTGGGCCGACGTCGTGCTCGCCAACGTCAACTCCGTCGCCTTGACGAACCTGGCGCCAGAGCTGCGCAAGGCGGTGAAGGATGGGGGCCGCCTCGTCGCCGCCGGCATCCTGCAAGAGCGCCGCCAGCAGGTCGTCGACGCCTTTGAAGCCGCCGGCCTGACGTTCCTCGAAGAGCACCACGATGACGACTGGGTAACCTTCGTCTGCGCTCCCGCCTAGGCCCGACCACCACCCTGGAAGAGGTCATACATGGTCCGCAAGCCAACCTTCAGCCTCGCGTTCGCACCCAACCCGCGCAGCCGCCCCATCATGGACGGTACGGTCCGCCCCAAGGGCATCGAGCTTATCCCGACGGCTTCGGGCCCGGCGGAGACGTTCCACCGGCAGCTCACACACCAGGAGTTCGATGTCTCCGAGATGTCGCTCTCCTCCCTCGCAATCATCACGGCCCAGGGCAACCGGGACTGGGTCGCCCTGCCCATCTGCACCACGCGGACGTTCTTCGGGACCGGCGCGCTGGTGCGGAACGATGTCGGAATCGAGTCGCCCGCCGACCTGAATGGCAAGCGCGTCGGCGTCAACGAATACCAGCAGACCGCGGCGCTTTGGGCACGGGGCTTCTTTGAGCACGAGTACGGCGTCGCCCCGACGGACGTCGAGTGGTGGATGGAGCGCACGCAAGCGCTGAGCCACGGCGGCGCCACCGGCTTTGAGCCGCCGCCCGGCGTCACGCTGCACTACATGGATCCTGCGAAGGACCAGAACCTCGGCGGCATGATGGCGAACGGCGAGCTGGACGCCATCTACGTCTACTTCTCCAGCGGCGGTGGCATCAACCGGAGTACGCTGGACCTGCACGCCCACGAGCAGGTGCGGACGCTCTTCTCTGACCCCCTCGCGGAGTCGGCGCGCTACTACGCCAAGACGGGCATCTACCCCGTCAATCACGTCGTCATCATGCGGCGCTCGCTCTACGAGCAGTACCAGTGGGCCGCGCGGAACCTGTACGACGCGTTCGTCAAGGCAAAGGAACTGTGGATCGCACGGACGCTGGAAGAGGCCCAGCCCTTCATCGACGCCGGTCTGCTCCCGTCCGACGCGCGAGCCGCTCTCACCACCGACCTCTTCCCCTACGGCGTAGCCGCCAACCGCCACACCCTCGGAACGGCCCTCGCGTACTCCACCGAGCAGGGACTCACGCAGCGAGTGGTGACCATCGAAGAGCTATTCGCCCCCACGCTGCTGGACACGTAGCCGCCAATCCCGTTCGCCCCGCCTGCGTGGAATCAGGAAGGCAGCGGAGCGCCTACTCGGACCTCGGCGCGCGGGCCATCAGTCCGTAGACCGCCTCTTGGAGCGAGGCGCCGCCGAACAGCACACGGCTCGTCATCTCCGTGATCGGCATCTCGACGCCGAGGTCGCGCGCCATGTCCAACGCGGCCGGGGTCGTTGTGACGCCCTCCGCCACCTGACCGCCGAGGGATTCGAGCGCATCCGCCAGCGTCCGGCCCGCCGCCAGGGCGGCGCCGACGCGGTAGTTACGGCTCAGGCTGCTGTAGCAGGTCGCCAGCAGGTCGCCGATGCCTGCGTTACCTGCGAAGGTCGTCGGCTGCGCTCCGGCTGCGACGCCGAGCCTCGTTATCTCCGCCAGCCCTCGCGTGAGGAACGCGGCCTTGGCGTTGTCGCCCAGCCCCATGCCGTCGCACATCCCCGCTCCGATGGCGACAATGTTCTTGAGCGCGCCCCCCATCTCCGTCCCGATGACGTCGGCGTTCGTGTAAACGCGGAACGTGGGCGAGTTCAGCAGTCCTTGCGATTCCCGCGCCGTCTGCTCGTCTGCGGACGCGATGACCGTCGCGGTCGGCATGTCCCGCACGACCTCCCGCGCCAGATTGGGGCCGGACAGCACGACGTGGCGGCTGCCGCCCCCCGGCAGCTCCTCGGCGAGCACCGTGCTCATGCGCTTGAATGTGCCTTGCTCCAGCCCCTTGCTGCCCGAGACAACCAGCGCTCCCTTGGGGATATGCGGCGCGGCGCGGCGGGCGTTCTCGCGCAGCGTGTGACTCGGGACCATGAACATGACCGCCGACGCGCCGTCCATCCCCGCCGCCCAGTCCGCAATCACGTGGAGCGTGTCCGGGAAGCGATAGCCCGGCAGCCGTGTCGCGTGCTCGCGCGCGCCCTCGATCCCGCGAGCCTCCTCGTCCGTTCGCGCAAGCACGCGCACGTCCAACCCGCGCCGCGACAGCAGCAGCCCCAACGTCACCCCCCATGACGTGGTCCCGACGATGGCGACTGGCCCAAGTTGCTCTGACGTGCTCATAACGCTTGCCCGATAGCTAGCGCGATTCTATCGTGAGGAGTAGGGATGCGTGGGCCTGCGCCGCAGCCTGTCACGGGGAGCCACCATTGTTCGAAACGGCACGCCGGAGAGTCACGACAGCCATTATCCGAATCGAAGCCTTTGTCTTCATAGTGGCCGTGTCGGTCTTCTTCGTCGTGAACCTGGCCCAGGGTCTCCCCGCCCAGACTCTGCCGCAATTCGGGTTCGCAATGTTGCTCCTAATCGGGGTCTTCTTCATGATATGGGGCCTCGGGTTCATCGCGGCGACACGCGGGAGAATGGCGGCGCTGGGAAGCATCGCGCTTCGACTCGCCGTGATGGTGTTGTTGGCGTTCTTCGCCCCAGGTGGAGGTCTCTTCGTCGCGATGCTCATCCTTGTGCCGACCACCCTCCTCCTGCTCGTGAGCGCCGCCTCAAAGCGAAATCCGTCGGTGGAATCCGCCGGTAAGGTAGAGTTGGGGCGGCCCTAGAGGTCGTTGACGGAGCAGGCGCCCAACCGGCGCAGGAGGCGGCTATGCGGATCACCCGCGTCTACACAGGCGACGACAACCTCTCGCACTTCGGGGAGATCGAGCTGGAGTTCGACCCCAATATTGGCCGGTTCCCCCGCGCGATGGTCCAGCCGGCCCGCGAGGTCGGCTTCAACACCCAGCCCGCCGATAGCCGGGACGTGATGCACAACGCGCCCGAGCGCCGTTTCGTCATCTTCATGTCCGGCCAAGTGAAGGTCGAGCTCTCCGACGGCGAGAGCCGCATCGCCGGAGCGGGAGACGTCATCCTGTTCGAGGACGTGACAGGCGAAGGCCACCTGCTCACCCCCTTCGGCGACGAGCCCCGCTACTCGATGTTCGTCGGGTTGGGGAGCTGGCGCGGCGCACGGACCCTCTTCCTAATCTTCCCCCCGCAGTGGGGGACGGCACGAGAGCAGCGCCCTCACGAGCAGGAATATCACCGTCCCGAGCCCGGCCAGGACAAGAAGGGGAGTGGCGCACCGCACGGCAGGCAAGCAGCGATACCACACCCTGCGCCGGAGAGGGCGGCCTTTTCTGGGCGGGTGCAGCGGGCGCATTGGCCTGCCTGCCTCGATCACCATCGGCTCGCCGCCGAGCATTAAGAGATGCGCTCTCCCTTTTTGGTTCTTCCAAGATCTGACTCGCACGCTTGGCGGCAGCCGCTCTCCGTAGACCGCCCTTATCCGTCACGGAGAGCGCCGACGGTCTGCCTCGCGAAGCCCCGCCAATGCGTCCTCGTCATCTCGCAGCTTGAGCCCGGCGAGGACCTGCACCGGGTCATTCCCGACGAGTCGCTCGTAGGCCGCGCGGGCTTGGGCCATCCGGTCGTCCCGAGGCTCAGCGAGGTACCAATAGCGCCCGGCCTGCGCCGGCTGCTGAAGCCGGTCATAGACCTCAGCGAGCCGTGCGCGCAGCGATAAGTCGCCAGGGTGCTCGAAGACGAGCGTGTGTAACCGGTCGCGAGCTTTCCCGAGATCCCCAGTCGCGATATCGACGTCCACCCTAGCGAGCAAGCTCTCCTTGGACATCTCGGCTCCCCTTAACGCGGCGCCTCCCCGGCTATCCGCTTCGCCACCTCCGCGGTGGGGACAATCCCTAGGTCCTCTCCCGTCCGCAGGCGCACAGCCGCGCCGCCGGCCTCGGCCTCTTTGTCGCCGACAACCAGCATGTACGGGACCTTGTGGAGCTGCGCGTCACGGATCTTGGCGTTCATGCGCTCGTTGCGGTCGTCGACGTGGACCCGGAGGCCGGCGGACTCCAGCTCGCCGCGCACCTTTTGGGCGTACTCAACGTGGCGGTCGGCGATGGGGATGACCTCGGCTTGCACCGGCGCGAGCCACGTCGGGAACGCGCCGCCGAAGTGCTCGATGACCACGCCGAGGAAGCGTTCGAGGCTTCCCAGCATCGCGCGATGGATAACCACCGGCCGTTGACGCGCTCCCTCGGCGTCCACGAACTCCAGGTCGAATCGCTCCGGCAGGTTGTAATCGAGCTGCACCGTGCTCAGCTGCCACTCGCGGCCGATGGCGTCGGCGACGAAGAAGTCGATCTTAGGGCCGTAGAAGGCGCCCTCGTTGGGGACCGGCTCGTACTCCAAGCCGCGCGTGTCAAGGGCCGCCGCCAGCGCGCCCTCCGCCCGGTCCCATAGCTCGTCCGAGCCGATACGTTTCTCCGGGCGCAGCGACAGCGCGACGCGCACGTCCTCGAACCCGAAGACCTCGTAAGTCTCCTGGACCATGGCGATGAAGGAGCTAATCTCGTTCTCCACCTGGTCGGGCGTGCAGAAGATGTGGGCGTCGTCCTGGGAGAAGGTCCGGACGCGGGTGAGGCCGTGGGTGACTCCTGAGCGCTCGAACCGGTGCAGGCGGCCGAAGTCGGCGTACCGCACAGGGAGGTCGCGGTACGAGTGCAGCTGGGCGCCGTAGAGCATCGCGGCGGCGGGGCAGTTCATCGGCTTCACCCCGAACTCGCGGTCGTCCACGTAGGTGAAGTACATGTGCTCCTTGTAGTTGTCGTAGTGCCCGGAGCGCTTCCACAGCTCCGAGTCGAACACCTGCGGCGTGATGACCTCCTGATAGCCGTAGCGTTCGTACAGGCCGCGGACGTAGCTCACCAGGGTGTTGTTGAGCGTCGCGCCCTTGGGCAGGAAGAAGGGGCTGGCTGGCGCGATGGGATCGAAGAAGAAGAGGCCCAGCTCCTGGCCGAGCTTGCGGTGGTCGCGCTTGGCGGCCTCCTCCAGCCGGCTGAGGTGCTCGATGAGCGCCTCCTCCGACTCCCAAGCGGAGCCGTAGATGCGCTGGAGCATCTCGTTGTGCTCGTCGCCGCGCCAGTAAGCCCCCGCGACGCTCATCAGCTTGAACGCCGCGACCTTGCCGGTGGACTCGACGTGCGGGCCGCGGCAGAGGTCGATGAAGCGCTCGTGGGCATAGGTGGTGATAGCCTCGCCCTCCGGTATCTCGTCGATGATTTCCAGCTTGAAGGGCTGCTCGGCGAAGCGCTCTCGCGCGCCGTCGCGGGAGAGCTCGGTCCGCTCGAATGGCGCGTCCTTGGCGATGGTCTCGCGCATCCGGGCCTCGATCTGCTCCAGGTCCTCGGGGGTGAACGGCCCGCTCACCGAGAAGTCGTAGTAGAAGCCATCGTCCGTGGGCGGGCCAACGGCGAACCGGGCGTTCGGGAAGAGGTCGAGCACAGCCTCCGCCATGATGTGGGCGGCGGAGTGGCGGATGCGGTAGCGCAGCTCGTCGAGCTGCTGCTGTTCGGGAGATTTCTCTTTGACTGGCATGGCCTGCCTCGCTGGTTTGCTGGTGGTAAAACGAAAGGGCGCCTGAGCGCCCCTTTTCGCGTATCGTCGATGCGCGTTCGCGCCCTCAGGCGGATGCGGCCACGGCAGCCGTCTCCAACGCGCGGCCCGCCGTGGCCTTCGTAGTGGGCCCCGTCGTAGTAGTCGTGGTCGCGCCGATAACCGTGTTCATCGCAGCCCCATGGTACCACACCCCCCTCCCAATCTCCCCCGCAGACGAGACCCTTACATAACCCCTTCCGTCATTCCCGCCCCCCTTTCCGTCATTCCCGCCCAGGCGGGAATCCAGGGCGCGCAGGAGTGCAGACAGGGCTGGCGGCAAGAAGAACGCCCCCGAAGCGGCAACTACGCAAAAGTCCCGCAGACGGAAAGGGAGATTTAGGGAAGCTGTCCCGTAAAGCTCGCGTCGTCTGTGGAGAAGCCAGAACATTCCTTGCAGGCCCCTTCGATTCTTGGGGGCTTTGATTTACGTGGCCGCGATGCGGTCGCCGGGCGATGGAGCAGGGGGCCGAAACAGAAAATCCCCGGAAGTTTCTGAACCTGTTTACATGGCCGTGGCGCGGTGGAAGGGGGTTAAGAATCCAAGAATCCACAAATTTTCGGGGCACCGCTTCCGCGGGGGCGTTGGGGTCGATGGAGCAGGCCCGGGAGAGTGCGCCAGCCCCGTCTCCTGTCGGAGTCCATGGTAGGAGGTTGGTCGGCGACGGGGCAAGGGGCAGGTGTCATTGGGGGTGGGGGTCTTGTCATCTATCGTTGCGCCGCTCGTTGCGCTCCGTGACCACGAGGTTCCCCTGCGCGTCCATCGCCTCATCGAACACAACGCGGCTCTTCTTCCCGCCGTGCACCCGCGGCTCTAGCGCGAGCTTCCGGCGCAGCAGGTCTATCGGCCCATTCTCCGCGCACAGCGACTCCGGCAGACCGAGCAAGTCCACCAGCAAGCGGCGATCAAGCTCCGCCCGTGCCGGGTCCTCGTCTATCTGGTCAAAAGGTAGGAACCGCCGGTCGCGCATCGCTTCGAACGACGCTTTGGCCACAGCGTGCTGCTCCGCCGTGAACACTCGCGTATCAAGAGCAGGGATGTTCGGGATGCCCGTCACCGTCGTTGTGCCTCTCCCCGACTGTGTCTTGTTGGACATCCACCAGTGCATGAGCAGACCCAGCGTGGAGTTACACCAGAGGGCGAATGCGTACTCGTGCTCAGGGTTCTCGAAGATGACCGACGGCCAGGCACGGCCACCGAGGCACGGACGCTCTGTCATCGCCACGATGAGCGACTGCGAGTTGAATCGCAGGTCGCGGTTGTAATGCGCGCGGGTGGCCGTCGCCCAGACAGCGGCTGCCTTTGCATCCATGCCCTGTTTGATTTCTCCCTCTGAGTCTGGCATTACGAGTAACTGCCGTTCACGTTTAGCAGCGTGTGCCCAGAGCACGGGGTATGTTGGATATAGAGATCCGGGTGGTTTCAGTAGATTGAACGGGCCACGAGGTGTGCCGTCGTAAGCATCCTGATTGATGTCTCTGTCAATAGGACCTCTGCCAGCTATTTCTCCCACCGGCGCAATAGGGACGTCCAACGACTGCACGTCCGGCTGTCCTACCTGAGTAAGCCTGCCTGTGGATAATGAAGCCGCTGAGTTCGCCAGTTCGGTGTCGGTTAGGCCGACGAGGGGCCAAGGCCCTCTCTCGGGCAATGGCGAATGCCAAAGCATCCCATACGACGACGCGCCCAGCCGCAAGTAAGTCCGTGCACTTCCGGTGCTTGTGGCGTCTGCAGGCGTGCCGTTTCGTAGCTCCAGAATTCGGGCGGCGAGAAGCTCAGCTTCACTAGTTGATGCAGGAAACCGGTCGAGAATGACGAAAGTCCCCTGCGCGCCTCGTTTGCCTTGGCCATCGGCGTCCCTCTCTCTGGCGACCAGCAAGCACTCTGCCATGCCAGTGTAGGCTGAGAAGGACGCCTCGTACGAACCCACCCCTGCGATCGTCACAACCGTAATGTCGGAGAACCGCCTACGCCACACGCTGCGAACAGCGTCCCAGGAAGCCCCACTGAGGGCACTGAGAGGCAGCACGAACGCCATCGTGCCGTCGCCACGCATCTTGCGATGCGCCAGCTCAACGAAGTGCGAAGCCAAGCCAGCGTTGTCGTTCGAGGGCGCCTCTCGTGTCAGGTCCCTCACAGCCTCTGACATCGCCGTTTGCTCAGCAGGCGTGGTTTCGAATGCGGCGTAGGCAGGGATAGGCACGTCCGCATGGCTCGCCTCGTGGTTTGTTGGGCGTGTGAACGGGGGGTTCATAATCACGAGGTCAAACTTGCCGTGCCCCACGCGCGATACGAGGTCGCGCACTTCCTCCGGCGCGCGGCCACCAGACGTCACCGCCGCAGCTTGTCCAAGAAGACCCGTCTGGACGCTCTCAGCAAGCAGGTCGAGCGAGCCAACTGTCACCGCTTCTTTGGGCTTGCCGTTCCCGTTTCCATTGCCATTTGACCTTATGTAGCGGTCACCGTAAGGCATTGTGAGTAGGCACTCGCCGTCGAACGGCGTGTCGGGGTGGCTGCCCGCGAGCATCGCCGCAGTCAAGTGCACAGCGATGTTCACCACATCTAGCCCCACGAGACCGTGCTTCATCATCGGCGCGTGAAGGGCGCGGGAGTCGCCGCCGTGGAGCTCGTGGAGGAGGGAGAGGCGCTGGTAGGCGGCGGAGAGGAGCGTTCCGGTGCCGCAAGCGAAATCGCCTATCTGGAGGCTCGCGAGCGTCTCGCCGTCGCCCCAGTTCGAGCCGGCAAGTGGCCGGTCAGCGGGCATTGCAAGGCCCGCGAGCAGGGCTGCCGCTTCCGGGCGCGTGTAGTAGGTGGCCAAGAACTTCCTATCGGCGATGAGCTTCTGAAAGACGATTCCCGTAAGGTCGTGGGAGCGAGTGACGCCGCCGGCGACGAGCCGTCTGGCCATACGCCAAAGCAAGTCCAGCACCCTCGATGCTTTGGCCAAGGGTATGCTGCGCAGCATCTCATTGGCGGCCCAGAAGATGGGCCAGTAGTTGACCTCCAGGATGCGCTCCCATTCACGCCGGAGGTTGTCTTTGACGAAGATGCCATCTGGATTGAAATCGCTGACTTCGCGCACTCTCCGCTGAGGTCCGCCGTCTACCTCCGCTACCAGAAAGCCCGCCTCGGCAAGCGACTGGTGGAAGATGAGGGCGTTAGCCAGAACGGTCATCGCCATGCGCCGCGTCTGGCCATCGTTATCGTCCTCCTGGCCGAGCACACGAGCAACCTCTTTGCCAAGATCGCTCCCGTAGACGTTGTTACGGCTAAACTCGTTGGCGGCTTGGTTGACGCCATTCTCAAACTCGATGGCGAGGGCCTCCACACGCGGAGCGGGCGCGGCGGCGCGATGCACGAGCATGGCGAGGTCGCGTACGCCGCCGCGTATCCAGCCGCTCTCCGGCAAGCGCTCCGGCTGTTCGCCGACGAGCCGTGTGTAGAGCGCGTACTCAAACGCGGCCGTGTGGTCAATCGCATCGCGCAGCCCGGCGCCGTCGAGGTAGCTCAACTCGTCCGGGTAGACGAGGGCGATGGCCGTCTCAATGGTCTTGCCGCTATGCGACACTAGCCTGCCCAAGCGGGCTGTCGCGTCCTGCTCAGCGCTCGTGTGATTCGCGCGCTCCGCCTCGACGACGACGGGCCAGCCGCTGGCGTCCTCCACGAGGATGTCGGGGCGTCCGCCTCCATCCAGGACATTGCCGGTCTGCTCCGCGCGGGCGCTCCAGCTGCGGCGCAGGCCGTCCAACACCTCGCCGAGGGCGACGTTCAGTGTCTGTTCATGGGTCGGACCGGGCATGAGGGAAAGTCTACATGAGCAAGGAGCAGGTCACGTCCCCTCCCCCGCAGACGAGGACTTTACGTACCACGCCCGTCGCTGGCGCACAGCGACATTTGGCCCTTACCCCAACCCCCACCCCTTCCGTAAAATTAACCCCCCCACCATGTCCACCCAGCACGAAAACTGCATCTACTCCATCTCACGCGCGCTCCGATGCGGCAACCCCAGTTGCCCGTGCGCCTCCGCCCCCGCGAGCGTCTCGCAGGCCAAATCCAACAACTTTTTACTCGTAGCTGAAATGTGGGCCGACAACTTTTTACTCGTAGCCAACATGCGCTCTCACACCTTTCCTCACCCGCCCGCCCAACCAACCTCAACCAGGCGCTATCCCGTAGAATCGGGGCTCCGAATGCTCGTCTGGAGGCGCCTTATGCCTGGTCCGCTGGAAGGAATCCGCATCATCGATCTCACCCGCATCCTGGCCGGCCCGTTCTCCACGATGCTCATGGCCGACCTGGGGGCCGACGTTATCAAGGTGGAGCAGCCCGGAACGGGGGACCCGGCGCGGGGAAACGGGCCGTTCCTCTCGCCCGAGGGAGCGGAGACGGACGAGCAGCAGTTCAGCACCTACTTCATGAGCATCAACCGGGGAAAGCGGAGCATCGCCATCGATCTGGCCAAGCCAAAGGGCAAGGAATTGCTCTTGCAGCTGGTCGAGACCGCCGACGTGCTCCTCGAAAACTTCAGGCCCGGCACCATGGAGAAGCTCGGCCTCGACTACGAAGCGGCCCGGGCGCGCAACCCCCGCATCGTCATGTGCTCCGTGTCGGGCTTCGGTCAGACGGGGCCATACGCCCACCGCCCCGCGCTCGACGTCATCGTGCAGGGCATGGGCGGCATGTTGAGCATCACCGGCGAGCCGGGCAGGGGCCCCGTACGGCCCGGCGCAAGCATCGGCGACATCACGGCGGCGCTCTTCGCGACAGTCGCCATCCAGAGCGCGCTGCTGGAGCGGGAGCGCTCCGGCGAGGGGCAGTACATCGACATCTCAATGCTCGATTGCCAGGTCTCCATCATGGAGAACGCGTTCATGCGCTACTTCACCCTGGGCCAGGTCCCCCAGCGCATCGGCACCCGCCACCCGAGCTCGACTCCCTTCCAAGCGTTCGAGACGGCGGACGGCTACGTGGTCGTCGCCATCATGGGAGGCTCGACCGACCAGTGGCCGCTGTTCTGCGCGGCAATCGACCACGTGGAGCTGATCGACGACGACCGCTACGCGACCGGATGGGCCCGGACTCAGCGCTACGACGAGCTGATCCCGGTCATCGAGGAGGTGATGCGAACGAAGACGACCGCGGAGTGGGTCGAGATTATCAGTGAGATGGGCGTGCCGGTGGGCCCGGTGCAGGACATCGCGCAGGTGGCGAACGACCCGCAGGTGGGCCATCGCGGCATGTTCGTGGAGCTCGATCACCCGTCTCTCGGCCCGGTGAAGTTCGTCGGCAACCCCATCAAAATGTCGCGCACGCCCGGCGCGCCCGAGCGCATCCCGCCCCTCCTGGGCGAGCAGACAGCGGAGGTGCTGACGGAGCTGCTCGGCCTGCCTGACGCGGACGTGGCGGAGCTGATAAGCGAAGGCGTCGTCGCCTGATGCTCGGCGCCCTCCTCTCGCTGGTCTCGGCCTTCTCGTTCAGCGTCAACGCCATCTTCGTCCGCAGAGGAATGGCGGGGGCCGGGGCAACAGCGACGCAGGGGGCGTTCATCACCGTCCTGATGGGTGTGCCGCTGGGCCTCGTGGCTGTGGTTATTACGGGCCAGCTCTTCCGCTTCGGCGAGGTGTCGGCAAACGGCTACCTCCTGCTCGCCGCGGCGGGAATCGTCCACTTTGGGATAGGCAGGTACTGCAACTATCGGGCTGTCGGCGCAATCGGAGCGCCCCGGGCCATCACCATCCAGGCGGTCGCGATCCCCTATAGCGTGCTGATGGCGATCTTTCTGCTCGGCGAGCAGCCGACCACGTTGATGCTGGCCGGCATCGGCCTCATCCTGCTCGGCCCCGCCGTCATGGTGGAGCGGCGGAGAAGCCTGTCGTCCCCGTCTTCAGGCGCCGCACAGAGGGAGAACGTCCCCAGCGAGCAGACCCCCAGCCCTCCCGCCCCGGAGAGGGGGCAGCCGGAAACATCCGCGCCTCCGGCCTCCGCCATGGAGCTACGGCAGGTGGAGGGATACACGTTCGCCCTCTTTGCGGCCGCCGCCTACGGCACGAGCCCCCTGCTGATCCGCGCGGCCCTGGAGGACGCCACCAGGACCGCGGCAATCGGCACATTCGTCGCCTACTTCGGCGCGGCGGCGGTGCTCACGGCTTCGCTGGCGCTGCCGGGCCAGCGTCAGCTCATCGGGGCCATCAACCTGCGCTATATGCGGCTGTTCGGCGGGGCCGGGGTGTCGGTATTCCTCGCGCAGCTCTTTCGCTTCTTCGCGCTCTCGTTGGCCGACGTGACGGTCGTGAACCCGCTGCAGCGGATGTCCGGCGTCTTCACTCTCGTCCTGACGTACTTGGTCAACCGCTCGTTGGAGCGGCTAGACTGGCGCGTCGTGACAGGCGTGATGGTCTCGTTCGTGGGTTCCGCGCTGCTGGTCTATGGAGCAGCGGTCCGGTGACAGCAGGCCCCCGCCTCTAGCTGTCCAGCACGCCCGGCGCGATGAGATCGTCAAAGGGCTGTTTCTGAGGCGTCATGCCGTGTTCGACGGCGAAGGTCTGGACCAGGTCGATGGCCGCCGCAGCGGCGGCAATGCCGTAGGCGTAAGGATTGTCGCCGAACGTTTCGCGCTGGCGCTCCATCGTCTCGCGCGAGAAGACGAGGGCCGACGGCGGTTCCTTAATCGCTCGCTCCATGGTCAGCCGCTGCGCCTCGACGAACGCGTCGAGCAGGCTCTTCGCGGCCCACGGATGAGCGTCGAGCATGCTCTTGCGGACAATGGTCGCGTGATGGGCGGGGAAGATGCCCGTCTTGGCGTAGTAGCGCTCCGACTCCGTGACGCCGTCCTGGAACAGCGGGACGAAGCGTGAGCGGTCGGCCAGCGGACCGCTCGTCGGCGGGTGGACCGAGTACATCGCATCAAGGGCGCCGCCGACCATCAACCCTTCGAGGTCGTTGGGCGGCGGGTTGATGACCACGCCCTCCGGCGCTCGAAAGGGCTCCGTCTGGCCGGGAATGACGGGGTCGGGCCTGCCCTGGAACCACTCGACTCCCCGCGGGTCTACGCCGAACTCGTGCTCCAATATGCCGCGCGTCCAGAGCGCCGCGGTCATCTGGTAGTCGACCACCCCGATACGCTTGCCGGCCAGGTCCTCGGGGTGATCCTGGCGGATGCCCGACCCGAGGCGGACCATCGTGTTCACGTAAGAGAACGTTCGGTTGTGGAAGACGGGCAGGACGCGATAATCCCAGCCCAGCGGGATGGCCTGCAGCGTAAATGACATGGACATCTCGGAGATGTCGAACTCGGAGCCCTGGAGCTGACGGCGCCAGATGTCCGGGAGCGGAACGTCGTGGTGCTCCAGCGCGATGCCCTCGGGCTTCACTTCGCCGGTTATCAGGGGCCGGATGCGGTCCCAGGGCGTCATGGCCATTGTCAACTTGAGATCCGGCATGGGTTACCTCACCACCGCGTAGACGAGCTCATCGATAGCGCGTCCTTCCTTCCATACGCTCTTGGCCATCGTACCCTCATAGGCGAACCCTGTCTTCTCCAACACGCGAACCGAGGCGGAGTTGCCGCTGAACACGTTCGCGTACACCCGTGTGAGGTCGAATTGGGAGAACGCGTATTCGACGAACGCGCCGACCGCCGCCGATGCGATGCCCCTCCCCCAGAAAGGCTCCGCGACCCAGAACCCGACCTCGGCGGAGCGTGAGCGCGCTCCGCGTTGAAGGTACAAGCTGACGCCGCCGATTGCCTCTCTGTCGTCGGCGATGGCGAAGTTGACCGGGTCGGCCTCGAGCACGCAGAGGTCAATCCAAGCCCGCGCCCGCTCGACGGTGTACGGCCGCGGATGCCGCGCCAAGAGCTGGCCAGTCACGTTCGGGTTGTCGAGGTGCGTCGACAGCGATTCAGCGTCCTCGGGGCGCCAAGAGCGGACCAGGTAGTTGCCTGCGACGATGTCCAAATTCACTCCTCCCGCAGGATGGCGAAGAGCAGGTAGTCCACGAGCTGGCCTTTCTTCAGAACGGCCTTGCGGAGCAGCCCTTCGCGCTGATACCCCGCCTTCTCCAGCACGCGCGCGGAGGCGCCGTTGTAGGCCTTGACGTGGGTGTCAATACGCATAAGCCCAAGCGTCTCGAAGCCGTAGGCTGTCACGGCCTTTGCGGCGTCGGTCATGATGCCGCGTCCCCAGAACGGCTTGCCCAGCCAGTAGCCGATTTCGGCCGAGTGCCGGTAGTCGGCCTCGCGCGTTTCCAGGCCGATAGCCCCGATGGGCCCTTCCACGTCGCACACCGCAAACTGCGTAACCGGGTCCCGGCCCGACTGAAAGGCCACCCAGTCCTCGGCGTCCGCGCGGGTGTAAGGGTGAGGGAAGCGGTCGCGCAGGTTTATCCAGATGTCGTAGTCGTTCGCGAGCATCACGAAGCGCCCTTGGTCGCCGTCCCGCCATGCGGCGTCCCAGGGCCGGAGCACATAGCCGTTCGGCAATTCGATCTCCACCTAGGAACCATATCAGGACGACGATGCCTTGAGCGCCGCCTCGTAGTCGTCGCGCGTGTTGAGATTCGTCAGCGTGAGCGGGTCGCGCGTGGGCACGAGGAGACGCTCCTCCCGGTGTCGGGAGACGACCGCGCGCAGCCCCTCGCCCTCCTCGGTGACGGCGAGCAGGTCGGGCAGCAGCGCGGCGTCGAACAGAGGGGGATGCCCGGCCCGACCGTCGAGCGACGGGACCGCCAGCAGAGGCCGCTTGGCGAGCCATGCGCCTCTCAACGAGGCGAGGAGCGCGTCGGAGCGCGGTTGATCGACGGACAGGATGAGCACGCCATCGGCGCCCGGCGGCAGTGCGCGCAGCCCGGCGACAATGGACGTCGTCCGCCCCTCCCGGTATCGGGGGTTGTCGACGACGAGTGTCTGCGGCGCGTCCGCGACCTCCTCTCGCAGCCGGTCGGCGAGATGGCCGAGCACGACGATGACGGGGGAGTAGCCCGCTCCGGCGAGCGCGTGCGCTTGGTGCGCCAGCAGCGACCGCCCGGACGTCCACGGCAGCAGGGCTTTCATCTCCTGCATCCGCGTCGACTCCCCGGCGGCGAGCAACACGGCGGCGACTTGGGATTGGCCAGTGGTCATGGCGGACATGTTACCGCGCCGGCCCGGCCGCCATTCGCCGCGCAGGGGGGAATCTCGCAGCCCACCTCTCTCAGCGGTAGAGGTCAGGAAGGGGAATGCTCGCGGGTTAGAGGATCTGGTCGAGAAACGTCTTGGTGCGTTCCTCCTTGGGGTTCGTGAATATCTGCTCCGGCGAGCCGGTCTCGAGGAGCATCCCCTCGTCGAAGAGCGCCATGCGGTCGGCGACCTCACGCGCAAATCCCATCTCGTGGGTGACGCAGATCATCGTCATGCCGGATGCGGCGAGCTCGCGCATCACGTCCAGCACTTCCTTAATCATCTCGGGGTCGAGTGCGGAGGTCGGCTCGTCGAACAGCATAATCTCGGGGCGCATCGCCAGGGCGCGAGCGATGGCGACGCGTTGCTGTTGCCCGCCTGAGAGCTCCGCCGGGTACTTCGCCGCCTGCTCCGGTATGCCGACCCGCTCCAGCAACTGCATGGCGCTCTCTTCCGCCTCCTGCCTGGGGATTTGTCTGGCGCGCATGGGAGCGAGCGTGACGTTGGACAGAACGTTCATGTGGGGGAAGAGATTGAACTGCTGGAAGACCATGCCGACCTCCCGCCGGATGGCGTCCAGGTTGCGAACGTCGTTGGTCATCTCGATGCCGGCTACGACGATCCTTCCTCGCTGGTGCTGCTCCAGGCGGTTGATCATGCGGATGAAGGTCGACTTGCCGGACCCGGAAGGCCCAAAGACGACAATGACCTCGCCGCGCTTCACGGTCAAGTTCACGTCGCGGATGACGCAGAAGTTCCCGAACCACTTATAGACGCCCTCGCAAATGATGATGTCGTCGCGCTGGTCGAGGGGAAGGGCGAGGATAGCTTCCTTGTCCTGGCCCTGGGCTGCTGCTTGGTCTTGCATCGGGGGTTCCTCCATGCGCTCCGGCGTACTAACGGCGTCCAACGCCGAGAGAGCGTTCGATGCGGCGGCTTATGTAAGACATGCTGAACGTGAATACCCAGAAGACGAGGGCCAAGAACAGGTAGACCTCCATGCCGTTGTCCTGGAAATCGATGTTGCCGGAGAGGCCGGCGCGCCCTATCTCCACGAGATCGATCATGCCGATGATGAAGACGAGGCTGGTGTCTTTGAAGAGGGAGATGAACTGACCCACGATGGCGGGAATGATGTTGCGGAGCCCTTGGGGAAGCGTGATGAAGAGCGTTGTTTGCCACGGCTTGAGGCCGAGGGCTTGGGCCGCCTGGGCCTGCTGGGGAGAGACCGCCGCCATGCCGCCTCGGACATTCTCGGCCATGTAGGCGGAGCTGAAGAGCGTGATGGTGATGCCGGCGAGATAGAGCAGGCTGACATCCATGTTCTGGGGAAAGGTGAGAGGCAGGATGTGCCGCGACATGAAGAGCAAGGTAATGAGCGGAACGCCGCGGACGATCTCTATGAATGCGATGCAGAATATCTTAACGACCGGCAGGCGGCTCCTGCGGCCCAGCGCGAGCAGGACTCCGATGGGCATGGAGCAGATGATGCCGAAGGTGGCGAGGAGGAGGTTGAGCATAAGGCCGCCAACTTCCGACTCGTTGACAGGGTGGAGCCCCGGGATGCCGGCGACACCGGCGATGAGGATGAGGGAGAGGACGAGGAACGCCGCGCCGGTGACGGCGAACCACTTGGGGCGAGAGGGCGGCCGGATGACGTGGAGGAGGCCGTAGCCCCCGGCTATGGCGATCGGAACGGCGAGCAGAAGGCCCCGGTTGAGAACCGGCATCGAGTACGGGATGATCGCGACAATGAAGACGAGCGCGCCGAAACCCACGGCGAACCAGCGGGCGGGGCCTCCCCACATGCGCCACGCCATGCCCATGAGTCCGCTCACGAGCAGCAGACTGACCTCAGGACGCCAGTGGTACTCCCTGGGGTAGGTGCCGACAATGTAGAGGGGCACACGCTGGGTTATCACCGCCCAGTCGGACGAGAAGAGGAGCCATCGCGCGCCAGCCTGAGCGCCTAAGAGGATGACCGAGGCAAGGATGATAGTGATGACGCCGTTGGACCACGAACTGAACAAGTTGGCGCGCAGCCAGCCTCGAAAGCCGACGGTGAACGCCGGAGGAGGAGGGGCCGGGCCGAAGCGCAGGGAGAGCGTGGTCATGAGCGCCTCACGTCCCCTTGAAGCGGACCGCGCGGTTGTAGAGGTTGCCGATCATCGCGTAGGTCAGGCTCATGGCGAGATACGCCAGCATGACAATCGTGATCAGCGAGACGGCCGGGGCGGTCTGAGTGAGCGTAGTGGAGACGCCAACCAAGTCAGGGTAGCCGATGGCGGCCGCGAGACTGGAGTTCTTGGTGAGGTTGAGGTAGTGGCTGATTGTCGGTGGGATGATGACCCGCAGCGCCTGGGGGAAAACGACGAAGCGGAGGGAGTCGGAGCCGGAGAGGCCCGCCGAGCGCGCCGCCTCTGTCTGGCCCTTGCCGACGGATTGGATGCCTGCGCGAACGATCTCGGCGATGAAGGATGACGTGTAGACGACGAGACCGATAAGCAGAGCGAGGAAACTCCCGCTTACTTTGGCGCCGCCCTCGAGGCGGCCGAACCTGCCGGCGGGTTCCGCGAGGTTCGGGTCGAGCGGGGTGAATATGAACGCCGCGATGGCGCACACGAGGACTGCTACTGCGATGGAGACGATGAAGGGATGGGTGTTCGTAGCGGTCTCGATCTCGCGCCGCGCGAGAAAGCGCCACAGATAGACGGCGGCGGTCACGCCGAGGGCGGTAGCGATAACCCACGGCCAGAAGCCGGACTGCGGGCTGAGCCAGGGCATCGCGAACCCGCTGTTGCTGAGATAGAACGCGTCCCCAAGAACGTACCCCTCCCTGATTGGAGGAAGCGAGAGGACGATAAAGAACCAGAACAGGAGCTGCACCAAGAGCGGGATGTTGCGGAAGACGTCTACGTAGACGAGCGCGATGCGGCTCAACAACCAGTTGGGCGAGAGGCGGGCAATCCCCACAACGATGCCCATTATCGTGGCCAAGAGGACGCCGACGAGCGCTACTTTGAGGGTGTTAAGCCCCGCGACGAGCAAGGTGTATCGGTAGGAGTCCTCGGGGCTGTAGGGGATGAGCGTCTCGCCGATCGGGATGCCGGTGGAGCGGTCCAGGAAGGAGAACCCAAATGGGATCTCCCGCCGGTCTATCTCGTTGGAGAGGTTGAAGAAGAAGACGGCAAGGAAGGTGAGGACGACGACAGCGGAGACAATCTGTACGGCGAACTGCAGAATGACGACGTTGCGCCAGACGGGTATCCCTTGGTACCGGAGGAGTCCTGGCATGGCGTGAGTATCACCTGCTGCGGTCTATCTGGCTACCTTCTTGATGGAAAGAGGGGGAATGGACTCATCATCCATCCCCCCTCTTTCGTGTTTGCCGGCGAAGCGTCAGCCCGCGCGCGGGTCTACCGCAGTGGCGGAGCGTAGATCTGGCCGCCGTCGATCCAGAGACGGTTGCGCCCGGTCCGCGGGAGGTTGATGGGAGTGTCGGGACCGAGGTTGCGGTCGTATATCTCACCGTAGTTGCCGACGGCCCGGACGACGTCCTGCATCACGGTTTCGCTGAGTCCAAGGGACTCCTGGCCGAAGGAGCCTTCCACGCCGAGCAGGCGCTTGGCCTTGGCGTTATCGCCGACAATCACCTCGTCGATGTTGTCGCTGGTGATGCCGTAGGCCTCGGCGTAGATGAGTCCGGCCATGATGGTCTTGACCAAGTCGAACCACTGGGTGTCGCCGTGGGGGACGACAGGGGTGAGAGGCTCCTCGGAGATGGTCTCGGGGAGAATGACGTGGTCGCCGGGGTTGGGGAAGGAGCTGCGGATGGCCGCCAACTGGGAGCGGTCATTGGTGAAAACGTCGCAGGCGCCGGAGAGGTACGCCTCGCGGGCAGCGTCGTTCTCCTCGAATACGTTGGGCTTGTAGTCGTAGCCGTTTTGGCGGAAGAAGTCGGCCATGTTGAGCTCGGTGGTGGTGCCAGAGATGACGCAGACAGCCGCGCCGCTGAGCTCGTTGGCGGACGACACGCCGAGGGACGCAGGAACCATGAAGCCCTGGCCGTCGTAGAAGGTGGTGAAGGTGTAGTCGCCCCACTGCGCGTCGCGTGAGGTGGTCCAGGTGACGGTCCGGGCCATCATGTCGATGTCGCCGGACTGGAGGGCGGGGCCGCGCTCGGCGGCGGTGAAGGGCTGCACCTCGATCTTCTCGCCATCGCCGAGGACGGCGACGGCGACGGCGCGGCAGAGGTCGATGTCGAACCCGACGTTGCGGCCGGAGTCGTCCAGGAAGCCGTAGCCCGCCACGTCGTGCCTGCTGCCGCAGACGAGGACGTCGGCGTCGCGCACTCCCTGGAGCCTGCTGCCGCCGGTCAAGGCGGCGAGCTGTTCTTGAAGGTAGAGGAACATCGCCGTGCCCTCTTCGAGCTGCTGTTCGAGCTCGCCCGCCCTTGCCTCGGCTGCGTCGGCCCGCTCGTTGGCTGCGTCGAGATCTCCAGAGTCGCCGGAACATGCGGCCATCGCCATGACGGCGACGACCACCAGCATTACAGTGGTTAGCACCAATCGCATTTCACTTCACCTCGTTGGGTAGTCCAATGACGCAGGCCATCTGGAACGCGGCACGGCGCATATCAAGCGATTATCACACGTCCCCGTCCTATTCCGCAAACGAGACGGCTCCACCGGAAACGCCTTGAGAACCGTCATCCCAGCCTGCCCCGAACGGAATCGAAATAGGGCGCTGCGTCAGACCTTGGAGACCATGTAGTCCTGCGCCCCCGCCTCGAAGGGAACGCTCTTGGGCAGTACCAAGTCGAGCGAGCGGACGCGGAAGGCCCCGCCGTTCGTTGCTTCCGGGGGGTCCTGGCCTTCCATCAGCTGCCTGACCGACCGGATCAGGCGACGCCTCACTTGGATGATCGCCGTGTCGCTGCTCACCAGGTGTTCACGGCTACGGTCAGAGACGGACCGGCCGTACTGTCTCTCCGTTACCGCGAAGTCCTGCGCCGGAATCGACTTGATGCCCGTGAACGAGTAGTTCCGCTGCGTGGCGCGGTCAATCAGATAGTCGTTCGACCGGTTCTCCTTCGTGATGAAAGAGCCGGGAATCATCTCCGGGAAGAGCACGCCTTTGTCCCGGAACGTCGACACTTCCGCGGCGGTGAGCGAACGGTTCGCGTGCCAGCGCACCCGGAACGCGATGGCGTGGTCGTCGTCGACCGGGACTTTCACCTGGCAGAGCACGGTGTCGTCCGGGCGCGCCGCAATCATCGTGTAGAAGGGCAGCATCCACTGGTTCACGCGCCAGTAGAAACTGTCGCCGGCGTCCCGGCGCGCGGTGAGCATGACGCCGTAGTCGGTGTCCGTGACGGTCCACGACGGCGCCTTGTCCGTGGCGGTGAGGTCCTCGATGCCGTTGGTGCGGCCCTCGATGACCGTGCCGGACTTCACGAAGCTGTGGAGAAAGCCAAGATGGCTCGAATCGATGTCCGCTTCCATCGACTGAAGGTAGGAGCACTCGAGGGACATCTTGGAGATGTACCGATGATCGTCGGGAACGCGCGTCCACTCCATCTCGGGGAAGTCCGGGACGCTATCGCGAGGGCCAAGGTGCGCCCAAATGAGTCCGCCGCGCTCAACGGCCCGGTACGCTCTGGCCGCAATCTTCTCCTTGAAGGTCGCGCCTTCCGGAGCGTTGGGCATGTCCACGCATACGCCGTCCACGTCGTACTTCCAGCCGTGGTATACGCAGCGGAGGCCGGACTCCTCATTGCGCCCGAAGAAAAGGTCGGCCCCCCGGTGTTGACACCACGCCTCGAGCAAGCCAATGCGTCCCCGGCTGTCCTTGAAGGCGACCAAGTCCTCTCCCAAGATGCGGACGCGGACAGGGTCGCAGTCAGGGGCGGGCAGCTCTTCAGCGAGGAGGGTGGGGACCCATAACCGGCGCGCCAACTCTCCCATCGGCGTTCCCGGTCCGACCTGGGTAAGTAGCTGGTTCTCTTCCGCGCTGAGCATGTGCCCCTCCGACGTGGGCCGTCTGTGCGGCGACTTAACTCTCTGAGAGCTTGCCCTGTTCGACGAGGTAGCGCACGAACCCCAAGCGCGCGCGGTCGAGTACGGGCGGACGCGAGCGGAGTGGCGGGCGCGGCGTCGGCACGGGCTTGCCGTCCCGGACCATCTGGTAAATGAGCCGCTCCCGTAGCACGTCCAACTCTTCGATGATCTGGACGGCGGAGTCGCCGACAACCTCGCAGCCCGGCAGTTCGGGATACGAGGCGCGCCTACGCCATTCCCCGTCAACGTCCTCGAAGGACTCCATGACGAGGCGATACGGCACCGCAAGCTGCTCTTCCAGCGTCAAGCTCATCACGGCGCTATCTTACGCCACCCTCAGCCCGCCGCAACCTCCACAACCAAGCCCTCACTCGCCCAACAATGACAGCGCGGCCACGGGGCGCCAGAATAGGCAGCGCTGTTGAGATTTCACGAATGACGCCTGCGAGGACGAAGGAGGAGCGCCATGCCGACTGGACCGTTGGACAATCTAAGAGTCGATCACATCGGGAGCTTAGTCCGCCCTAGGCAACTGCTCGACATGCACGCCCGGTTTGACTCCGGCGCCGCGTCGGCTGCCGAGCTTGCCGAGGTCGAGGACGCGCTCGTCCGCGACGTCGTGGCGCAGCATGAGCGCATCGGCTTCCCCGTCGTCAACGATGGCGAGTTTCGCCGCCGCAACTTCCAGGAAAGCTTCGGCGGCGCCGTCTCCGGCTACGACGTTCCGGAGACCCGCGAGGCCTACCAGCGCTGGCAGGAGGGGAACCGCTCCCAGCGCGAGCAGCGTGTCGAGTCCGGGCCGGAGGTGGCGGGCCCGCCCGTCGTCACTCGCCGCCCCGCCGTTGAGCGCCTGCGCCTCACCCGCAACCTCCCCTTGGAGGAGTACCGCTTCGTCGCCGGAATCACGAACGTTCCCTCCAAGGTAACCCTGATCGGCCCCGACCGCGTCGCCCAACGGTTCGACTGGCAAGCCTCGGCGGGGGTCTACGACGGCCTCGCCGATTTCACCTCCCACGTCGCCGCGATCGAGCACGAAATGGTCCAACAGCTCGCCGACGCCGGCTGTCCCTACGTCCACATCGACGCTCCCGGCTACACCGCCTATGTGGACGGCCCGTCACTGGAACGGATGCGCGCCCGCGGCGAGGACCCGGACGAGAATCTCGCGCTTTCCATCGAGGCCGACAACCAGGTCATCGACGGAATAGACGGCGTGACTTTCGGCATCCACGTCTGCCGCGGAAACTCCCGCGCAGTCGACTCCGCCACCGGGAAGATGGTGCCCCAATGGCACCGCGACGGCTTCTACGACGCCATCGCCGAGCGCCTCTTCTCCGGCCTCCATCACCAACGCCTCCTCCTGGAATACGACAGCGAGCGCTCCGGCAGCTTCGCCCCCCTCCGCTTCGTCCCCAAGGACAAAATAGTCGTACTCGGCCTCGTCACGACCAAGAGCACCGATGTAGAGCGAGTCGACGACCTGAAGCGCCGCATCGAAGAGGCGTCCGCCTACATAGACGTCAACCAGTTGGCCCTTAGCCCCCAATGCGGCTTCGCCAGCGGCGCCTCGGAGACCCTCCCCCAAGACGTGCAATGGGGAAAGCTGGAGGCGATCCTGAGAACGGCCGAGGCCGTATGGGGATAACGCCCTCCTAAGCCTTCCCCAGCGAAGGAAGGGAGGCGCTTATCGCCTATGGGGAGGGGCAACGAGGACGCAAGAGCGCGACGTCCCTCCTAACCAAAGGTCTCCGAGACTTCCTGGTGGGGCGTCTCCATCGCTTCTTCGCGGTAGAGGCTGAGGGCCTGGAGAACAGGGCTGTCGTTGTAGGAGAAGAGGACCGACTCTTCTTCAGCGATGTGCTCGTGGAAGTGCCAGGAGGGAACGACAAAGGTGTCCTTGGGGCCCCAGTCGAACCTCGTGCCGGCGATGATCGAGCTGCCCTTTCCCTGGATGACGTGGTAGACCGTTCCTCCGGCGTGGCGGTGGGCCTCGGTGTGCCGACCGGGGCTGAGGAGTGTGGCGAAACAAGCCATCGTGGGCATGGCGGGGCCGCCGGTGAGCGGGTTCGTGAACTCGACGGTTATGCCGTCGAAGGGGCTGCCGTCCGAGTCCTTGGCGAGGGTCGTGAGCACCTCGTAGGTGTGCGCGAACTTGTAGTTCAGGATCGGCGAGTGCGGACCGTCGTGCGTCTCCCAGGTAGGCGTGAGGCTCCCCGCGCCGTAGAGACGGAGCGACATGTCGTTCGGCTTCGTCAGCGGATGGGTGTGTTCCGGGTGCTGCTCGTAGAAGTTGGCGTCTAGATTCTGGACGAACGGCACGTCGAGGCCGTCGAGCCACACCATCGGGACTTCTCCCTCGTTGCCGTGGTCGTGCCACGTCCAGCTGGGAGTGGTGACGAAGTCGCCGGGGTTCATGTAGGACTTCTCGCCATTGACCGCGGTGTAGGCGCCTTGTCCCTCAATGACCAGCCGGAGCGCGGAGGGCGAGTGGCGGTGCGACGGCGCAATCTCGCCGGGCTTGATGATCTGGAGGTTGGCGAAGAGCGTCGACGTGGCGGAGTGTTTGTCGATTCCGGGGTTACTGAAGACGAACACGCGGCGCTCCGCCAGCTCCATGGGCACGAGGTCGGCGGCGCGGTAGAGGAGGTCGCGGTAGTCGGCGTAACGCCACATGAATGGTTGGACTGTCGGCCTGCCGCGCTGAGCGTTCACCTCCCAGAGCGGCATTGCGTTGCGGCTCCGCACCTCCTGCAGCAGCAGGTCCATCGCTTCCATTTCGCGTCCTGTCTGATTGGTGGTCATTGGCTCTCCTCCACGGAGACCTCGGCATTATTAGAGGTTCCCGCCTGCGCGGGAATGACGAATCTCCCACAGCGGCAACGTACTCCCGACGAGGCACGGGGTCAACGGCACCCGCCGTCTCCTCATTGCTTCGAAATCCTCTCCCCGTCTACGAGACTTGCATAATTGTCCACGCCCAGAGGGGCAGGGGCGCTGACTTGGGGTTTAAGGAATCGAAATGGGGGAGCAAATCGGCTTCTTGATCGGGGTTTTCACTCGTAAAAGTTGGTGATGTGTGTCGCTGAAAGGGGTACTTTCTGTTTCTTGATCGGGGCTGTTTAGCAGGCCACGGCCTGCTTCCCGCGATCAAGGCGCCGACAGAAATGTAGAAACACGAATTCGGGCATCGGTTCTCTCTATGGGCAACGTCGAGTTATAGCGGGCGGGAGGGGCTTGGGGCGGTATGCCGGTAGCGGGGCCATCTTATCCAGGGTACCGCAGGGGGTGGGCTGGGGTAAGGGGCAAGTGTCATAGTGGAGGGTTTCCCGCTCGCGCTCCATCCCTCCCCGCATCTGCGTTACGATGGCCGCGAGCGCCCGCCCTGCACATCGATGCAGCCAATGCAGCTCGATGACGACCTCGCCCCCAATGATTCCCACTGAGAACCACACCTAGCAATGGACCCCGCGGTCGCAATTGGGCTGGGCGTGGCGGCGTTCCTCTCGGCCGTCATCGGCGGGCTGGCGGGGATAGGCTCCGCCATCATCATGATCCCCGTCCTCACCTTCACCGTCGGCATACGCGAGGCCATCCCCATAGTCTCCGTCGCCGTGATGATGCAGACGTGGTCGCGCGTTTGGGTGAACCGGGCGCTCATAGACCGGGGCGTCGTTAAGTGGTTCCTGGTTGGGGCGGTCCCCATGTCCGTCCTCGGCGGCGCCGTTTTCGCCAACCTCCCGGCTGATCTATTGCAGCGGGGGCTCGCCGTATTCCTGCTGCTCATCGTCGCCTACCGGCACTCCCCACTCGCCAGTGACATCCCCATCAGGCTCAAAGCCTTCGCCGGCGTTGGCGCAGGACAGGGGTTCCTCTCCGCAATCTTCGGCGGGGCAGGACCGTTCGGGGCGTCCTTTTTCCTTGCCTACGGCCTTCGCCGCGGCGCGTTCGTCGGCACCATGGCCTCATGCATGACCGTCATAAACCTCCTCAAGATAGGCGTCTACGGCTCGTACTCCCTACTCGACGCGCGAGGCCTCATCATCGCCCTGTCAATCGGCCTCATCATGATTGTCGGCGCCTACGTGGGCGGCGCGATCGTCAACCGGGTCTCCGACAAAGCGTTCGTCTACATCGTGGAGGGCGTCATGGTCGCCGCGGCCATCTCGCTGCTGCTGCGGTAGGGTACGGCCCTGTTCGGGCAGTCATTTCTTCTGCATGGGTCCCTTGCCGTCTACGCACGGCATGCGAGTACCAGCCGCCCCAGACCGCCTTCCAACGTCGGAACAACGCGATGAAGATAATCCCACTTACTCCCAGCCTACTCCGGGGCGTAGCCGGTTAGCCGATTCTCCAGGCGACGGAGGGTTTCCTGGGTCGTGCGGAGTTCGTGGAGGAGCTCTTCCTGGGAAACCGGGGACTGGAGCGTTCGCAGCTGCTCAGTCTTCGCGTTGTCTAGGTTGTTGATGACGACGGCGATGAAGAGGTTGGCCACTACGAACGTGCCGCCGACCACGAAGCTGACGAAATAGAGCCACGCGAGGGGGTGATGCTCCATCGCGGCCCGCATGACCTCCGTCCAGCCTTCCAGCGTGATGATCTCGAACAGCGTCAGCACCGATCTGCCGAGGGTGCGCCAGTGGGTGGGGTCGGTCTCGCTGAAGAGGTGGTAACCGACGATAGCGTAGATGTAGACGACGATACTCATGAGCATCATGATGTTCGCGACGCTGGGGATAGAGCGCACCAGCGCCCCCACAATGAGCCGCAGCTCCTTGATGGCCGAGATCAGGCGCAGCACCCGCAGCAGGCGCCCGAGCCGCGCGACCATCGCGAGCGAGCCGGTGGCGGGCACGAGGGCGAAGACGATGATGGCGAAATCGAAGACGTTCCAGCCGTCGCGGAAGTAGCGCTGGGGCTGCGGGGCGAGGGCGGTCATCTTCAGCGCGGCCTCAACGATGAAGACGGCGAGGATGAGCTGGTTGCCGAGCGTGAGAGCATCGCCGTAGCGCTCGACGATGCCGGGCGAGGTCCCGAGTCCGAGCAGCACGCCGCTCACGAGGATGAGCGCGATGATGGCGTATTCGAATGCGCGCGAACCGACCACGCGTCCCGTAAGCTGCAGTATCCGGTCCATAGGTCTGATGCCCCCTCGCTCGGTTCGACAGCGCGGGCAATGATAGCAGCGCGCCTGTCCGCCTCCGGTCCGGAGTCCGGCGGCGGAGCAGCAACACACGGGGGTCGTTAGCGCGGGACGCCCGGTTGCTATAATCGCCGCACACGGAGGAGTAAGGCGATGAGTTCACCTGACCGCATGGAGATGCACGCAAGGGCCATCGCCGACCTAGTTGGAGCGATGAGCCTGATGGAGGCGGAGCAGCAGGCGCAGGACAGGCGCTTTCAGGTGCACGAGGAGTGGGTGCGGGCGCATGAAGAGTGGATGCAGGCGCACAATGACTGTGCACGAGGCATCCAAGCCGAGAGCAGGCAGAATCAGGCTCGCATCAGTGAGAACATCGGCGCGCTTACGAATATGCAGGCCGACATAGCCCGGCTAGACGCCGCCTCTTGATGACCTCGCTCCCTAGGATAACCCCATGAAATTCGGACTCTCCCTCTCAGGCCTCCTTCAGCATTCGGGCGACGGCGACATGGTGCAGCGGTTCGCCGACGTGCTCCACCTCGTGCGCGTCGGACGCGAGCTCGGCTTCGACTACATCTACGCCGGCCAGCACTACCTCTCCTATCCCTATCAGATGCTGCAGCCGCTCATGTCCCTTGCCAGGATCAGCGCGGAGACCGGCGACATGGACATGCTCTCCACCGTCCTCGTCCCCCTCCAGAACCCGGTGCAGATGGCCGAGGACATCGCCACGCTCGACGTGCTTACGAACGGCCGCGTCATCATCAACGCCGCCCTCGGCTACCGCGACGAGGAGTACGAGGCCTTCGGCGTAACTCACGAGGACCGTATCGCTCGCATGTTCGAGCATCTCGCCCTGGCCAAGCAGCTCTGGTCCGGCGAGGAGGTCACCTTCGAGGGACGCTTCACGAAAGTGACCGGCGCTCATCTTGGCGTCCGGCCCATCCAGCAGCCGCACCCCCGCGTGTGGGTCGCAGCCAACGGCGACGGCATGGTGAGACGCATCGCGCGCATGGGCGACACCTGGTACCTTAACCCCCACGCCCCTTTCTCGACCCTTGCAAGGCAAGTCGAGCTCTACAAGACGGTGCGCGCCGAGCACGGCCATCCGCCCGCTACCGTCATGCCCATGTCCCGCGAAACGTTCGTCGCGCCGACCAAGGAAGAGGCGATTGCGACTGCGCGCCCCTTCCTCGAGGCGAAGTACAAGACCTACGCCAGCTGGGGCCAGGACAAGGCGCTCCCCGGCGAGGAAGACTTCACCGCGCCGTTCGATGAGCTCGCCGAAGGCCGGTTCATCGTCGGCGGCCCCGACGACGTGATCTCGGACCTCCAGCAGTTCAAGGACATCGGCGTCAGCCACGCCTCCCTTCGCTTCGGCTGGCCGGGCACTCCCAGAGAGACCGTCGAAAACGCCATCCGCCTAGCCGCGCAAGAAGTTCTTCCCGCCCTTCGCTGAGCCGCCCTGGTCTTCGCTCCCGTTAAGCCCCTCCTCTCCTCTCTGCGGAGGAGGGCAGGAAGAGGACGCCCCCACGCCTCGCCTCCATCCGTTAAACTACGTCCTACCCCTTGGCAGGAAGCCGCCCCCATGACCACACGCACCTACACCTCGCCCCTCCGCTACGACCCCAGCGAGATCGATCGCAAGTGGCAGCAGCGATGGGCCGACGACGACCTCTACCGAGTGGACGACGGCGACCCACGCCCCCGGTGGTACGCCCTCACCATGTACCCTTACCCCTCCGGCGACCTCCACATCGGCCACTGGTACGCCATGGCCCCTTCGGATGCCCACGCCCGCTTCATGCGGATGCGCGGCTACAACGTGCTCCACCCCATGGGATTCGACGCCTTTGGGCTGCCCGCCGAGAACGCCGCCATCAGTCGTGGCATCCACCCCGTCCGCTGGACGATGGACAACATCGGGCGCATGCGCGGACAGCTCCGTTCCATGGGCGCTACCTACGACTGGGAGCGGGAGGTCATCACCTGCCTGCCCGAGTACTACAAGTGGAACCAATGGTTCTTCCTCCGCATGTACGAGCGCGGCCTCGCCTACCGCGCGGCGGCCCCCGTGAACTGGTGCCCCACCTGCCAGACCGTGCTCGCCAACGAGCAGGTCGTCGACGGCAAGTGCGAGCGCACGGGCGACATCGTCATCCGCCGCGAAATGGACCAGTGGTTCTTCAAGATCACCGACTACGCAGACGAGCTCCTGGACTTCTCCTCCGTCGTTGACTGGCCGGAGCGCATCAAGACGATGCAGACGAACTGGATCGGCCGCAGCGAGGGCGTCGATATCTCGTTCGATATCTCGGAGCACGGCCTCGACGGACGGGAGATACGGACCTTCACCACGCGCATCGACACCATCTACGGCGTGACGTTCGTCGTCCTCGCCCCCGAGCACCCGCTCGTGGAGCAGCTCACGACTCCCGAGCAGCGAGGCGCAGTCCGCGAGTACGTAGACCGGGCGAGAGAGGCGTCCGAAATCGACCGCCTCTTCGTCGAGCGCGAGAAGACCGGCGTCTTCACCGGCGCGTACGCGGTCAACCCGCTGAACGGCGACCGCGTGCCGATATGGGTCGGCGACTACGTGCTCCTCACCTATGGGACGGGCGCGGTCATGGGCGTACCGGCCCACGACTCCCGCGATTTCGAGTTCGCCAAGAAGTTCGGCCTCGAGATACGGGTAGTTGTCGCGCCCCCAGGCTGGGACGGCGCCGATCTCAGCGAGGCTTGGGTGGAGAAAAACGGCGCCCAGGTCAATTCCGCCCAGTTCGACGGCTTGCCCAACGCCGAGGGCTACGAGGCCATCGCCGACCACGTCGAGCAGCAAGGCTGGGGAAGCCGGACGGTCGGCTACCGGATGCGCGACTGGCTCATCAGCCGTCAGCGCTACTGGGGCACGCCCATACCCATCATCTACTGCGACGACTGCGGAGCGCAGCCCACGCCCGACGATCAACTCCCCGTGGTGCTGCCGGAGGACGCCGAGTTCAAGCCCACCGGCGAGTCCCCGCTCCGTTTCCACGAAGGCTTCTTGCACACGACGTGCCCGCGGTGCGGCGGGGACGCGACGCGCGAGACGGACACCATGGACACCTTCGTGGACTCGTCGTGGTACTTCCTGCGCTACATAAGCCCCCGGTACGATGACGGCCCTTTCGATCCCTCGAAGGTCGGCGACTGGAACCCGGTCGACCAGTACACGGGGGGGGCCGAGCACGCAGTGATGCACCTGCTCTACGCCCGCTTCTTCACCAAGATCGTCCGCGACCTCGGGCTCATCAATTTCGGCGAGCCCTTCCTGCGGCTCTTCAATCAGGGCACGGTGCTCTCCGATCACATGAAGATGAGCAAGAGCCGGGGCAACGTCATCGCCCCCGACGAGTACGTCCACACGCTTGGCGCCGATGTCGTCCGCCTCTACCTGATGTTCATGGGCCCGTGGGAGGGCGGCGGCGACTGGAGCGACTCGGGCATCAACGGCGTCGCTCGCTGGGTAAACCGACTGTGGGACTTGTGCTCCAAGCCCGCCGAGGAGTTGCCCATGGGGGAGAGCCCCGCCGACCGGGACGTGCTCCGCAAGACTCATCAGACCATCAGCAGCGTTGTCGAGGACTACGAACGCTTCAAGTACAACACGGCCCTCGCCGCGATGATGGAGCTGACCAACGAGATGGCCCCCGCCTACGCGGCCGGGAGCGTGTCGCAGAGCGTCTGGCGCGAGGCGGTCGCCGACCTGCTCCTGCTCATTGCTCCGATGGCCCCCCACCTCGGCGAGGAGCTTTGGGAGCGCACCGGCCACGCCTACAGCATCCACCAACAGTCGATGCCCGAATGGGACGAAGTGCTAGCCGCCGTGGACCAGGCCACTCTCGTAGTGCAGGTGAACGGCAAGGTGCGCGACCGCATCGGGGCGCCTGCGGACATCGCCGAAGAGGACGCCAAGGGAACGGCTCTGGCGTCCGACAAGGTGCGCGCCTACACCGACGGCAAGAGCGTCGATAAGGTGATCTTTGTCCCCGGGCGCTACCTGGTCAGCATCGTAGTCAAGGGATAATCGAGTGCTGGACCCCATCGAGCAACGCAAGTTCAATCTGCTCGTGCGGGGAATGCTCCCGGCGCCCTTCATCTACATCGCTGTTGCTTGGGGCTACTTGGCCATCGTGGATGGCGAGGTTTATTTCAGCACGGCGTTGGCCTCGGCTGCGGCGGCGGCCATCGGTCTTGCAGCGCCCGTCTGGGCGTTCGTCACCTATCGGGTCGCGCTTGCCCGAGGCCGCGCGGACGCTCGCCTCGCCCAGACCCTGCTCGCCCTGGCGCATGGCCCGGGCGTCGCCGGCTTCATACTCGCCGTTGGCGCGGACCAGCTCTGGTACACCTTCGTCCTCGGTGCCGAGGCCCTGGCCGTCCTGCTCATCGTCCGCTCGAAGATTGGGGGGTAGGCATCGTGGAGGCTGAACGTATGGATGTCAGCATCCGCGACTGCCGTGTGGACGACATCGAGCAGGTGTTGTCGATCTGGGCGACTTCCGGCGCGGGCCGTACGCCGACGGACAATGTCCAGGACGTGCAGCGCGCGATTGCCCAGCCCCAGCTCGAGTTCCTCGTTGCCGAAGTGGACGGACGAGTGGTCGGGACCATCATGGGCGGTTTCGACGGTTGGCGCGGCGCGATATCGAGGCTCGCCGTCGAAGCCTCCTACCGGCGCAGAGGAATCGGCCAAGCGCTCCTGGCGGCAGTGGAGGAGCGTTTCGATAGGAACGGAGTGAGCGTCGTTGGCGCTTTGGTCGAGAAAGACCACCCTTGGGCCATGGCCTTTTGGGACTCCACCGATTTCGGTCTCGACGAGCGCTTCGTCCTGTTCAAACGCGGCATGTGACCGGGAATCGCATACTTCACCCGCCCTATCCAACCCTCAGAGCCATACTCTGGCGAACGGGTGCGGGGCCGACGTTTCCGCCTCGACGGTCATTCCGGCCTCGCTGAGCACCCATTCCCAATCGTCGAGGGTGTACTTGTTGTGGACTCGGAACTGCTCCAGCGCCCGCTCGTACCGCGTCTCCTCCGGTTCGCCGGGTTCGACGAGACGCTTGGCGATGTACTCCTTCATCGGCTGGCGGAACCAGTCGAACAGCATGAAGCGGCCGTCCGGCTTGACCACCCGCGCCGCCTGCTCCGTGAGGAACGTGAAGGGGTCGTTGAAGGCGTGCAGGACGGCGGTCATCGTGAGTAGGTCAACCGAGTCGTCCTCGAACGGGAGAGGGGAAGTCTCGACGTCGAGCAGGCTCAACGTCGGGACGGGGTCGGCGTAGTCCAGGGAGCGAGCGTTTTCGATCATCGCCTCGTTGGAGTCGACGCCGTGGAGGGTCGCCGCCGGCAGGCGGGCGGAGAGGTCGCGGAGGAAAAGGCCCGGCCCAGGACCCACGTCCACGATGACCGGGGCCGCGGGGAGCGTAGGAGCGATGCGCTCGTCCCAGAACTCCCAGAAGGCCGGGTTGAACCGCAGCTCGTACCGTTCGAGCTGACGGCGGAGGGCGCGCTCGTTGCGCTGAGTCATCTCGGCGCGCAGACGAGGGCGACGTGGCTGATGCGCGGGTTGGCCTCGGCGATGACGTCGAACCCGCCCTCGTTGAGGAGCCATCGCCAATCGTCGGTGGTAAAGCGGTTGTGGTAGGCCTGCAGGCCCACATCAGCTGCGCCGGATCTTCGCCCCGCTCCCGGACGTAGTCCTCCAGCGCCTGCCGCTTCCAGTCATACAGCAGATAGACGCCGCCGGGCGCGAGGACCCGCCTAAGCTCGCCAAGCACCGCGAGGGGGTTGTCGAGGAAGCAGACGACGTTGGCCGACGAGCAAAGGCCGACAGTCCCATCGTCGAGCGGATAGGGCGCCTCGTTGAGGTCGTGCCGGAGGAGGGCGGGGCGCGCCTCGCCGTAGTCGAGCGCGCCCGCGCTCGCGAGCATCTCGTCCGACACGTCGACCCCTGTCAGGGTAGCGCCGGGGATGCGGCGGGCGATCTCCTGCAGGAGGAGGCCGGGCCCGCACCCCAGGTCAGCGATGCTCGGCGCGCTCCCGATGCGCGGTTGCACGACAGCCTCGAACAGGTCCCAATACGGCTGCGGGTACCGCTCCGCGAAGCGCGAGGACATCCGCTGCACCATGCGCTCGTCGGACCAGCTTGCCCGCGAGGTCATCGTCCTAGGCCTGCATGTTGAGGGTCACGCCCTGCTCTTTGAACACGTCGCTGGCGGCCTGCATCCCATTGAAGGCCGCGGGGAGGCCGGCGTAGGGGACCGCTTGCAGCAGGACCTCGGCGATCTCCTCGGGCGTGATGCCGAGGTGGAGGGCATAGCGCGTGTAGGCGGTGACCTGGGGCGTGCGGCCCATCGCGGTGAGCATGCCGAGGACGATCATGCAGCGCGTCCGTAGGTCCAGAAGCTCTCGCGACCATATCTCGCCGAAGTTGTAGCCGATCACGAAATCTTCGAGGCCGGGAACCATGTCGAGGCCGGCGGCGTTGCCGGTGCTCCGCGACCCCTCTGAGCCGCTGATGGCCTTGCGGACTGCTCGCCCCCGCTCCTTGCTCTCCTCCGCCTGATGCAACGTCATAACAGACCTCCTCTGCTGCGCCTTCAAGACGCGGAGCGACCATCGCAGGCGCCGCCGTCCACCGCAAGCGTCCAGCCTCATCACAGATGCCTTTTCCGAGCCCTCCCCCCATAACGGACGAGAGCGGGAGGGTAGGGCCGCCGCTCGCAGCCCCTAAGCTCCCGCCTCCGCCGTCCCTGCTCGTTTGCGCGGGTTCACCTCGTCGAACAGGGCCGCCACCTCCGGCGACGGGCCGGGCGTCAAGAGCGTGGCCGCCACGGACGCCGCCATGCCGGCCACGAAACCGGGAGTGCACACCATGATGTCCCAGACGCCGCCCGGTCCTCCCGACGCGAACCCCCAGATCGACGACACCACCGTCCCGGCGACTATCCCCGACACCGCTCCCCAGTAGTTAAACCGCCGCCAGTACAACGCCAGGATGATGCACGGGCCGAAGGCCGCCCCCATCCCGCCGAAGGCATACGCCACCAGCTCCAGGATCGAATCGGGCTTGTACATGGCGATCGCCATGGCCACCAACCCGATCACCACCAGCAGCAAGCGTCCCAGCCAGATGCGCGACCGGGTCTGGATGGAGTAGGTGAACCTTCGCAGCAGCGGCAGGTCGCCGGTGGCCACCGCCGAGCCCAGCAGCAGCTGGGAGTCCGCCGTGCTCATCACCGCGGCAACTACCCCGCACAGCAACACGCCCGCCGCCAGCGGATGGAAGAACGCCTCCGTAACCACGAAGTACACCTTCTCCGGGTCCGCCACGGCCGCCGCCAGCGACCCCGCCTGCTCCAGCGCCGGACGAGCCGCCCACCCGATGACCAGCCTGAAACAGTAATCAGGAATAGCCAGGCGACGCCGATGTTCCGGCTGGCCGGAATCTTCTCCTCGTCTTCTATTGCCATGTAGCGCTGCAACACCCGCAGAGACCCCCACGCCGCGATTGCCCAACCCGGCAGCGACGCCACGTAAACCCAGGACAGCGCATCGCCCTGCGCATCGTTGACCGGATTGAGGAAATCCGAACCGCGGCCAGCATCCCCGTCAGCGGGTTCTCCGTCACCTGCAGCAGCACGGCTGGGATGATGGCGAAGGAAGCCAGCATCAGCAGCGACTGGAACACGTCGGTCCGCGACACCGCCAGGAATCCCCCCACCAGCGTGTACGACGCAACCGCGATCAGCGTCACCACTATTCCGGCGTTGGGCTCCAGCCCGAAGGTCTCTTGGAGCAGCTTCGACCCTCCCACCAGGCCGGATGAGATGTAGATGATGACGAAGAACAGCGTGACCACCGCCATCAGCGACCGCAGCGTCCCCGTCCGGTCGTCGAACCGCCTCTCCAGGAACTCAGGGATGGTCAGCGAGTTGTCCGCGGCGAAGGTGTAGCGCCGCAGCCGTCTCGCCAGGATGGTCCAGGAAAGCACCGCCCCTACGAAGATGCTCCCCGCCAGCCATAGCGTCGCCCCGCCGTCAACAAACGCCAGGGCCGGCACCACCAGCATGGAGCCGCTGCTCACTGCCGAAGAGCCGGCGCTCAGGGCCGACGTCGCGGCGCTCAGCCGACGGCTGCCCAGCACGTAGTCCTGCATCTCCCGCATCTGCCGCGACCGCACCACCGCAATGCCGATGAGGACGACAAAGTAGGCTGCAAAGACGGAGATGACCCAGAAGTTTAGGAACGTCACTTACTAGTTTCCTGGCCCTTTGCGGCGATGTTTCACGGCTCGAGAAGCCGCCCTCACGAAAGCGCGAACGTCGAGCCGTCCGGGCCGCGCGAGACCTCGATGCGCACGGGGAACGCTTCTTTGATCTCGTCCATGTGGGTGATGACGAGGATGCGCTCGAAGCGGTCTTCTATCGCCTTTATCACGTCGAGCACGCGGTCGCGGCCCTCGGCGTCTTGCGTGCCGAAGCCCTCGTCGATGAAAAGCGTGGGCAGCGGCGCTCCGGCTCGCCAGGCAAGGAGCTTGCTGAGGGCGATGCGGATGGCGAAGTCCACGCGGAAGCGCTCCCCGCCGCTGAACATCTCGTAGGCGCGTGTGCCCAGCTCGTCGGCGATGACGATCTCCAACGTCTCGATGGCGTCGGCGTCCTTGCCGCCAGTCCTGCGCGCCCTCTGCGTTTCGAGCTTGAGCGACATCCTGCCGTCGGTCATGCGCCCCAGCAGATCGTTGGCCTCATCCTCCAGCCTGGGAATCGCAGCCTCGATTAGGAGCGCCTGGACGCCGCCCTTGCCGAACGCGAGGGCAAGCTCGGAGTAGGCGGCCGCCTCCTCGGTAAGCGACTTCCGCTCCCTTTCGACGATCGACAGCTCGGCGGCGGCCTTCCGGATCTCCTCCATCCGGTCCAACAGGGCGCCCTTGCGCGTCTGGAGCGCATCGCGCTCGCCGCCTGCGGCCGCCCACTCCCGCGCAACCTCGTCGCGCTGGGAGACGTAGGACGGCAGCTCGACCAGCTCGACGGCGAGGGCCGCGATGGCGTCCTCGACACGCTCCACCTCCTCGCCTGCTTCGGCAGCGCGGACGCGGGCGCGCTCCAAGGCGGCTTGGTCGTCATCGAGTCTGGCCAGCGCGGACGTGAGGGCTTGGCGCTCGTCTTCCCAGCGAGTGAGGTCGCGGACTTGGCGGTCGACGTCGTCGACGGCGAGAGCGTCGTAGGCGAGAGCGTCGACCTGGGAGCGGAGGCGATGGGCCGCGGCCTGTTCATCGACGGCGTAGGCGCTCTTGGCGAGCGCCGTCTCCATATCGCGCAGCACAGCCGTGGCGTTACCGAGCTGGCCGGCGGCGCGCTCGGCCTCCTCGCGCTGCACGACGAGACGCGTCCGCTCCGCTCCGAGCAGAGTCCGCTCTTGTTCGACCTCGTGTTGGGCAGTCTGCGCGAGAACGCCTACCTCCTTGGCGCGTTTATCAAGCTCCTCGGCGCGCCCCTTCTGGTCGGCGTACTGCCGGCGCTGCTCGTCGATGTCGCTTTCGTAACTGGTCCGGATACGCTCGACGCCGTCGGGTCCCAGCTCGCTGTCGCAGAGCGGACATTTGGCGCCGCCCGGGTGGCCGTGGTCGTTCAGCAGGTCCAGCTTGGCCTTGGTGTCCTTGCCAAGCTGCGCGAGCCGCTCGTTCTCCTCCCGCAGGCCCTGCGCCTCGAAGGTCAAACGCTGGTGGTCGGCAGTCGCCTCGGCGGCTTCCGCGGCCCGCGCCTCCAAAGAGGCCACCCGCTCCGTAATCTCCGCAAGGCGGCGGTCGATGGAGGGCATCGACTCGGCTCTCGGGGACAGCTCGCTCTCGACGAGCTTGCGCTGCGAGGAGGCGTCGCGTTCGAGGGCGGCCCGCGCCTCGGCGACGGCCCTCTCCAGCGGCGCAAGCTCGTTCTGCAGCGCCACCATCGTCTGGGCGTCGGCGGTCAGGGCGCGCTGGCGCTCGCGGGCCTGTTGGAGAGCGGCGAACCCAGCCTCTATCTCGTCCGCCCGCTCGACCGTTCGCCGCCATGCGGCGACGCGGCGTTCGAGGCCGTCCGCCTCGGAGTCGGCCTGGGCCTGCTGGGAGACGGCGCGCTGCTTCCGCTGTTCGAGCTCGGCGCCCTCGGCCTTGCGGCGTTCGAGCTGGGCGACACGCTCGCGCAGCCGTTCGAGGCGTTCGGCGAGTCCTGCGACGGCCGCGTTGGCCGCAATCAGGCTGCGCTCCACCTCCTCCAACGATGCTTTGGTCTCGTCCGCCTGCCCCGCGCGGTCCCGGAGTCGGTCCAGCACGACCGCGCCGGCGGACAGCTTGCCTTGGACCTCGCGCCCGTGCAGCTTGGCCCGCTCTTCCAGACGGTCGTATAGGCCGAGACCCAGGACCTTCGAGAGGACTTCCTTCCGCTGCGAGGGGGTCGCCATGGTGAACAGGTCCGCGCGGCCCTGGACGAGGAACGCGCTGTTCACGAACGTCTCGTAGTCCATGCTGATGAGGCGGTTCAGGTAGGTCTGGGTCTCGGTGATCTTGTCGCCGGTGATGGGCTGGAAGTCATCCGGCCCGGTGCGGACGGCGAGCTCCAGCGAGCTTTGGGGAGTGCGCCGCGCCTTGGAGTAGCGCCGCGACACGCGGTAGCGCTCGCTCCCCACGTCGAACGTGAGCTCGACGAACATCTCGTCCTGGCCGTGGTGGATGAGCTGGTCCTGGCGGTGGCCGCGCGCCTGGCCCCAGAGCGCCCACGTGACCGCGTCCAGCAATGCCGACTTGCCGTTCCCGTTGGGACCGCACAGGCAAGCGACGTGGACATCTTCGAGCCAAAGGGTGGGCGCCGCGTCGCGGTAGGACAGGAAATTCCGCAGCGTCAGGCTGATGGGCAGCAAACTGGCCTCGCGCCTAGGAGATGGCGCGATTCTATCAGCCTTCCTCCCGCGCCTGGGAGACGCGGGAAGGACGGAGGCGACTATCCAAAAGCCGCGTCACCGCCGCGCATCCAACTCCTCGATGCGCGTCTTGGGTGCGATGGCGCGGTAGCTCTCCTCGACGCATTCGACGAGGAGGTCGAGCGGCGGCTCCTCGCCTTCATCGAACCGCATCTCGACCCACCCGCTCCTGCCGAGTCCGTACCTGGCGGGTTAGGCGAAGGGCATCGTGAGGAGCGCGCCGCCTGAATCGGGGAGCTTCACGCCCATTCCGAAGCCGCTGCTGGGCACGCCGAGGAACACGAACACTTTCTTGCCAACCTTCACCGCGCTCTCGCCCCACGGGTGGTCTTCCCACGCGCCAGGCAGGCCCAGCGCAAACTCCCGCACGCCATCTTTGAGCGAATCGGACATCACCATCCCTCCGCCGCTATCCTAGGCGCAGAACCCCATCGGAGGAAGCATCCCATGACATTGGTCTACGACGCCCGGCGCCTCGTCGTCTTCAAGGTCGCCGACATGGGCCCCTACGACAACAACGGCTACGTCATCGCCGACCCCTCGACCAAGGAGGCGTACCTCGTCGACGCGCCCGCCGACATCCAAGGCTGCTGAACGAGGCGGACGGCTTCCAGGTGAAAGGCGTCGTCGTCACGCACACCCATCCCGACCACGTCGCCGGGTACGAAGACCTGAAACGCCTGACCGACCTGCCCGTGGCTGTCCATGAGAGCGACGCCCACAGACTGCCGGGCAAGCCCGACGCTCTCCTTGCCCACGACGACGAGCTGAACGTCGGCCAGACGCGTATCCGCGTGCTGCACACCCCCGGCCATACGCCGGGCGCGCTCTGCCTCCACGTCGACGGCGCGCTCGTCTCCGGCGACACCCTCTTCCCCGGCGGCCCCGGCCGTACCAACACGCCCGACGGCCTCCGCCAGATCGTCGCCAGCATCGAAGAGCGTCTCCTCGTGCTGCCGGACGGCGCAATCGTGCTTCCCGGCCACGGCGCGGACACGACAATCGGGGCCTCGAAAGCGGAGTACGCGGTCTTCAAGGGCAAGGAGCGGCCCACCGGGTTGCACGGGCATGTTGGCTGGCTGACGAGTTAGTAGGCCCGCCCGTCCGGTATCCTGTTAGGGCCATGCTCACCAAACGCATCATCCCCTGCCTCGACGTGACCAACGGCCGCGTCGTCAAGGGCGCTTCGTTCGTCAATCTTCGCGACGCCGGCGACCCCGTCGAGCTTGCCGCCTTCTACGACCACGAGGGCGCCGACGAGCTCGTGTTCCTCGACATCACCGCCAGCTCCGACGGGCGCGACACGATTATCGACGTCGTGCGGCGCGTCTCGGAGGAAGTGTTCATCCCCCTCACCGTCGGCGGAGGCGTCCGGAACGCCGAAGACGTTCGCAAGCTGCTGAACGCCGGCGCCGACAAGGTGTCGATGAACACTGCCGCAGTGCTCAATCCCGACGCGTTCGCCGAGGCGGCCCTCGCGTTCGGCAACCAGTGCATGGTCATCGCCATCGACGCCCGGCGGGTATCCGCAAACAGCCCCGAACCCGATCCCGCGCTGCTGCCCGAGGACCATCCCGGCAAGGGCGAACTAGCGGTTGGCCCGGACTCCCGATGGGAGGTCTACATCCACGGCGGCCGCACGCCCACAGGCATCGACGCCTTGAAATGGGCCGTCCATGCGGCGGAGCTCGGCGCCGGCGAGGTGCTCCTCACCAGCATGGACCAGGACGGCCACAAGGACGGCTTCGATCTGGAGCTGACCCGCGCAGTGGCCGACGCCGTGCCCATCCCGGTGATAGCCAGCGGCGGCGCCGGCAATATGGTCCACTTGACCGAAGCCGTCACTAGCGGCGGCGCGGACGCGGCATTAGCGGCGTCCATCTTCCACTACGGAGAGTTCTCCATCGCCGACGCTAAGCGCGCGCTTATCGCCCGCGGCATTCCGGCGCGCGAGGCCCACGACTGATGAGCAGGCTCGACCACATCACGCTCATCGCCTTCGACATGTTCGGAACGCTCGTGCGGAACGAGACAGCCGACTGGCAGCGGACGCTTCGCGAGATCGCGGAGCGGCAGCGGCTCCCCGTGGACCCCGGCGAGTTCTGGGCCGCTTACTCCACCCGCGAGGTTGAGTTCCGCAAGACGCGCACGAACATGGCCGATCTCGACGCCAGCCCGCCGTTCAAGAACTACTGGGAAGCGTGGCGCGACGCCTTCGCCGGAGCGTTCGCCGCGATGGGCTTATCCGGCGACGCGGATGCGGCCGCGGACCACTCCGTGACCGCCCTCAGCGCCAAGAGCGCCTTCCCCGACGCCCACGCGGCGCTCGACACCCTTGGCCGGCTGCGCGACCTCGCCGTGCTCTCCAACGCCGACGACCGCTTCCTGTACGGCTCGATCGCCCACAACGGGTGGCGCTTCAGCCGCGTGGAGTCCTCAGAGAGCCTGCGCGCCTATAAGCCCGACCCGCGCATATTCGCCCGCTTCACCGAACAGGTCGGCGTCGCCCCTGAGTCCGTCCTGTATGTGGGCGACGCGCCCTATGACGACGCGCACGGCGCCAAGCTCGCGGGCATGACGACGGTGCTCGTGCAGCGTGACCAGAATACGCCGGGGCGCACCCCCCCGCCGGGCACCGGCGCCCTCCTCGACCCGGACTACACCGTCGGATCGCTGTCAGAGATCCCAGGGCTCTTCGCATAACAGCCAAGGCTTCGCGCCACGAGAGGAAACGATGACGACCGCAGAGAACGCGCAGATCAAGCTCGACGCCCAGGGCCTCGTCACCGCCATCTGCCAGGACGAGGCCACCGGCGAGGTGCTGATGGTCGCCCACATGAACCCTGACTCTATCGCCCGCACCCTGGAGTCGGGCACGATGCACTTCTACAGCCGCTCCCGCCAAGCGCTCTGGCACAAGGGCGACACGTCCGGCTCTTTCCTACATGTCTCCTCCGCCCAGGTCGACTGCGACGGCGACGTGCTGCTCTTCAAGGTGCGCGCCGACGGCCCCGCCTGCCACACCGGCGCCCCCTCCTGTTTCTTCACCGACCTCCCGCCCGCTCCCGTCTACGAGCGCTCCGAGGCGGGCCCCGGCATCCTCTCCGAGCTCTTCCAGGTCATCCAGCAGCGCCGCCAGGACATGCCCGAGGGCAGCTACACCACGTCCCTCTTCCAAAGCGGAACGTCGCGCATCGCCCAGAAGGTGGCCGAGGAAGGTTCGGAAGTCGCCATCGCCGCGGCCACCAAAGACACGCAAACCCTGCCCGGAGAGGTAGCGGACCTCCTCTACCACACCCTCGTGCTCTTGGCGGACGCCGACCTCTCCCCCGAGGACGCGTGGACCGAGCTCCGCAAGCGCCGGGGCTAAAAGGGACTGTAACGCCGCTTACACTTTCGGCGGCGACAGTAACTTTTGCCGCGTTTTCTTTAAGTGCGCGGCCAAACACTAACGGGCGTTACACTCTCCGCGTTGCTCCCTCCCCGACCCGCCCCCCGATAGCACCAAGCCCCAACCGGCGATAGACTACCCCCCGGCAGACCGCCGGAGGTCGAGCATGGCGCTGAACGCAACCGCGGACCGGCCGTATGGATGGCGGGCGCGCGTGGGGTTCATCACCCCCTCCCCCGCCCACGAGAACAATTCCTATGAGTTCTACCTCGTCGCGCCCGAGGGCGTGACCATCGTGATGACCTCCCTCGGCGTCGTCCTGACTGACCTGGAGAACTCCTACGGCAGGGCCATCGACCGCCTCGAAGCCGCGACCGCAGAGATCATGACCCGCAGGCCCCAGTCCATCATGCAGGCTGGCGTCCCGATCATCGCGACCCATGGATGGAAGTTCGAGGACGAGATTCTCCGGCGCATCGGCAACGTCACCGATACCCCCGCGGGCACGGACCTCGGCTCCTGTATCATCGCCATGAACAGCCTCGGCATGAAGAACGTCGCCATGCTCACCCCCTTCGACGACAAGACGCATGGGCTGCTTGCGGACTACGTCGGCAACGCCGGTATAACCGTCGCGAACGCGGGCACGGTCGTGGGCGAGGTCGCCGGCGGCGAGCTCCGCGCCTACGAGGTCTCGACCATGGACCTCGGCGTGGTGCGCCGCATGGGGCGCGAGCTGTTCGAGGCCACCCCCGGCGCCGACGGCCTCTGGATAACCGGCGCTCTCATGCCGAGCGTCGCTGTCGTCGAGGCGCTCGAACAGGACCTCGGCGCGCCCGTGGTCAGCAGTATGCAAGCGATGGCCTGGCGGTCCCTGCGGCTGGCGGGCGTCGAAGACAAGATTCCCGGCCTCGGCCGGTTGCTAAGGGAGTTCTAGCCATGTTTGAGATTCAGAGCCTCGGCCTGGAAGAAGCGCAGAAGGCCAAGGATGCGATTATCGCCGCCCTCACCAGCTCCGATAACCCCGGCGCCCTCGCCATAGCGGACGAGCACGGCGTCGAGGTGCTCTGCGCCCGGCAGGACGGTGCCCCTGCCCGCATGCTGAGCCGCGCGCGAGCCAAGGCCTACACCGCCGCCCGCGTCGGCATGGACACCGTCGTCTTCCGCGACCAGGTCGTGAAGGCGGCGAGCCGCACCCTCAACGATTGGGGCGACCCGAAGCTGACCACCCTTCAAGGGGGGCTGGCGGTAAAGGCCAACGGCAAGGTCATCGGCAGCATCGCCATGAGCGGCAACTCGACCATCAGAGACGAAGCCCTTGCGCGCATCGGTCTCGAAGCCACGGGGATCAAGTGATGGCCGCCTATCTCATCGCCGACGTCGATGTGAAAGACCCGGAAACGTATAAGAGCTACAGCGCCCAGGTGCCCGCGACCATCGAGCAGTTCGGCGGGCGGTTCCTCGTGAGGGGCGGCGCCAGCGAGGTCCTCGAAGGCGAGTGGACTCCCCACCGGACAGTGGTGCTGGAGTTCCCCGACATGGACACGCTCCATAGCTGGTACCGCTCGGACTCCTACTCGGCGATCCTCGGCATCCGAGAGAGCGCCGCCGTCTCATCAGTCGTCGTAGTGGAAGGAGTGTAGACATGCCTATCAGAGAGTCCATCAGTATCCATGACGCGGAGTGCGCGGTCGCCGCAGCGATGGCCGCGGCGCGCTCCAACGAAGCGCCTTTCGCCATCGCCGTTGTCGACGAGAACGGCGACCTCGTTTACATCGTCCGCAACGACGGCGCGTCCGCCACCGACGTGCGCAACGCCGAGCGCAAGGCCTACACCGCCGCCTACATCGGACGCGACTCCTCCATCTACCGCCAGCAGATATCCCATGATGGCCGCACCGTCGCCGACTGGTCCAACGACCGCATCACCACCCTCCACGGCGGGCTGACCCTCCACCGCGCCAGCCAGGTCATCGGCGGCATCGGCGTCAGCGGGACCGGCGACGAGGACAGGGACGAGCGCCTCGCCCTCGCCGGCGCCGAAGCGATGGTCAAAGCCGCGGGAGACGAGCGCCTGGCGAACGCCGCTATCAGGCCCCGGTTCAGGTCCGGCCCCGGTCCCGTCCTCACCGCCGAAGCGCCCGCGGGCGCGGGGAACCGGCGGAAGGTCACGAACCTCCCCGGCCTCTCCACCGACGGCAACGTCGCGCCCGACTTGGTCGAGGTCGGCGGGCTCTTCTTCACCTCCGGCATACGCGGCGTCGACCTCGCGACCGGCGAGATGCCCAGCGACCCCGCCGAGCAGTTCCTGAACGCATGGCGCAACCTGAAAGCCCTCGTCGAGGCCGCCGGACGCTCCACCGACGAGATAGGCCTGGTCACCAACTTCATCGACAGCCAGGACTTCCGCCCCCACATCAACACCGGCTGGCTCGAGCTCTTCCCGAACGCCGACAACCGCCCCGCCCGCAAAACGACTTCCTTCCCCCTTCCCAAGGGCCAGGGCGTCCAGCTGCAAGCGATGGGCGTCGTCGGCCAGCGCCGGCAGTGCATCGAGGTCGAGGGCCTCACCCACCGCGACCCTCTCCCCAACGGCGCGCGCCTCGGCGACTACGTCTTCTCGTCCGTCATCGTGCCCTGGGACCTCTCGACCTCCCAGCCCGTCGGCGGCGAGGACGCTCAGACCGACCAGTGCTACGACAACATGCGCGTCTTCATGGAGAAGGCGGGCGGGACCGTCGATGACGTCGTGCTGCAATGGGTCTACCTCAACGACTTCGCCTACCAGCCCTACATGGTCGACGTGTACCTGGAGGCCTGGCCCATCGGCCAATACCAGGCCGCTCGAAAGACCTTCCGCTACCCCATGGGAGGCCAGATACAGGTCCAGGTCATCGGCAGGATCGGCGGCAGCCGCTCCAACCACGAGATCGAGGGGCACGGACACCACGACCCCATCCCCATGGGCGCTCGCATCGGCGACCTCTTCTGCTCGTCCGGAGTCTCGGGAGTGGACACCGCCGGCGACGACAAGCTAGAGCCCGTCGAGGGCGTCGAGGGCCAGGCTTACCACGGCCTATACAACGTCGCGGCCCTTGCGCAGAACGGCGGCGGCTCCGCCGACGCCATCGGCCTCATAACCCTCCTCATCCAGGACTACGCCGACCTCCCGGCAATCAACGCCGAGTGGGTCAGCATGTTCCCCGACCCCAATGACCGCCCCGCTCGCCAGATCATGAACATGGGAGTCCAACGCCGCAGCCGAGTCCAATGCCACATGACGGCCGTCGTCTAACCCACACGAGCCCATTCCTCCCCGTCATTCCCGCGTAGGCGGGAACCTCGCCTAACCCCTCCCCGTCTGCGGGGGAGGCCGGGAGGGGACGCGTGAAGCGCGGCGGAGGAGCCCCTGCCACCACGACACTTCTCCCCGCCATGAGGGAGTTACGACACTTGCCCGTTGCCCAATCCCCTTCATTCCACTACAATAAAGTGTCAGATTATCGTCATGCGTAGGCCCCAGTACCCCGACGAGCGTGAGACTCTTCTTCCTTCCTCCCCCGCCTGCAAAGGGAGAGCTAGAGAGGCCCGCGGCGCATGAATCCTTGTGACGCTGTCAAACGTAATCTACTATTGACGTCCCGCAGATAGATCCCCCACATACAGTGCCGCGAGACCCCGCTGCGCCGGTCCGTCCCCTCGATTGGACGCGCGGCGGGGCCGCTTGTGTGCCGCAAGCTCTCGTCGAGTCCGGCCACTAAGGAGTTGCCCGAGTGAGTTTCCTGACATCTATGGCCCTGCGCCGGCCAACCGTGGCGGTGCTTGCCATAATCCTCATCCTCGGCTCCGGCGTGGCAGCCTACCGCTCGCTCCAAGTGGAACTCTTCCCCCAAATCGACTTCCCGCTGGTAGCGGTGTTCGTGACCTATCCCTCCGCCGACCCGGAGGCCGTCGTCCGCTCGGTTACCGACCCCATCGAGCGGGCCATCTCCGATACGCCGGAACTCGAATCGATACAGTCCACCTCGTCAGAGGGCAGGTCAGCGATATTCGCTAACTTCCGCTACGGCACTGACATGGCGGAGGCGCAATCGGCTATCGAGGCCGCCGTGAGCGGCATCGCCTTCCCGGACGGCGTCGAGGAGCCGAACGTCGGGCGCTTCAACCCGGACGAATTCCCGGTGATCCAGTTCAGCGTGGTCTCGGACAGGCCCCTGGCGGAGATACAGGAGATCGTGCGGTCGCGCATCGTGCCGGAGGTCTCCGGGCTCGACGGCGTGATGGACGTTACGCTTGCCGGTACGGTAGACCGCAGCGTGCGCGTCACCGTGGACGCCGAAAAGATGGCGGCCAACAACATCCCACTGTTCCAGGTCGCGGGCGCGTTGAGCGAGAACAACCTCACGCTCCCCGCCGGGCTGCTCTTCGACGGCTCGCAAGCCATCATCGCCAAGACGACCCACACGCTCGAGTCGGTAGAGGACATCGAGGACCTCATCGTCGGCGGGTCCGAGGCCGGCATCGTGCGCCTTGCCGACATAGCCGATGTCACCCTCGGAAACGGGGCGCCTGACAGCATCGACCGCACGAACGGCAAACCCGGCATAGGGGTGTCCGTCACCAAGCAACCCGACGCCAACACCGTCGACGTAACGACCGCGGTGAATGACGTTCTGGACGAAATCGAAGAACTGCCGTCGGACGTCGACATCATCGTCGTAGCAGACCAGGGCCCGGAGATCCAGCACCAGATCGACACCCTCGTCAGGGAGGCGATATTCGGCTTCCTCTTCGCCGTCTCCGTCGTCTTCGCCTTCATGTTCACGGTCCGGCCAACGGTCGTGCGCGGTTTCTTCAACACGCTCCGTCCCACCATCGTCATTGCACTCTCCATCCCCCTCAGCGTCTTCACCGGCATCCTGATCATGTTCTCGCAGGACATGACCCTCAACTTCATGACCTTCGGGGGGCTCGCCATCTCCGTGGGACGTGTCGTGGACGACTCCATCGTTGTGCTGGAGAACGTCTACCGGCACATCCAGGGAGGGCGGGAGCGGTGGCGCGCCGCGTTGGATGCGACTACCGAGGTCGGCCCGGCCATCTTCGCTTCCACCATGACCACCGTCGTCGTCTTCCTCCCGCTGGCGTTCATCCCGGGCCTCTTCGGGGCGTTCTTCTCCCCCTTCGCGCTCACCGTCACCTTCGCGCTCATCGCGTCCCTGCTCGTCGCGTTGACGGCGGTACCCGTTCTCGGCGCGTACCTCCTCCGGCCCGGCGACCTGCCGGAGGGAGCGGGCGACGAGGGCGAGTTGACGCTGCCGGAGACCTCCCTGCAGCGCGTCTACGCCGTGATCCTGCGTTGGGTGCTGCGGCGCAAACTGATCACACTGCTCGCTGCTTTCCTGATTACGCTGTCGAGCCTCGGCCTTACAGCCATCATCCCCGTCAACCTGTTCGGCGGAGAAGCCGAGAACCTGCAGATCGAGCTCACCATGCCTCCGGGGGCCGCCCCGGAGCAGACCCTTGCGGAAGTCATTGCGATAGAGGACCGGCTCAACGACATCTCCGACCTCTACTCCGCGACCATCGGCTCGTCGGAGTTCGGTTTCACGGGCGGGGGACCAGCCCGGCGGGCCGCGTTCATCGTCACCCTCAGGGATGACGCTCCTGAGAACATCGCCCAGATACTCAGGGAGGAGCTCGCAAAGCCCGGGATTCAGGTCAGCATCACCGAGATTCAGAACGGCCCTCCGGCAGGCGGCGTGGACATCGTCGTAACCGGACCCGACTACGGCGACATCGCCGCCATCTCGCGCGAGCTGACCTCCTCCCTCGCCACGATAGACGGGGTCGTCAACCTGGAGAACACCGTGGCGCAGGCACGCCCTGAGGTCGCGATAGAGGTCGACCCGGACAAGGCCGCGCTCCTCGGCCTCACCACGCGCCAGGTTGGCTTCCAGCTCAGCCAGCACCTCATCGGCCAGACCGTGACGACCATGACCATAGACGGCCAGGCCTTCGACGTAGTGGTTGCCGGCGACCCGCGAGCAACCGGAGGGTTGAGCGGCCTCGGCTCCCTCATCATCGCTGGGCCGGTCGGCTCGGCGCCCCTGGGAGAGATCGCCGAACTCGCCATGCGCGAGGGCCCCGTCGAGATCAGCCGTACCGACGGCGTACGCTCCGCCGGCATCACCGGCGACATCACCGCGGACGACACGCAGGCCATCGGGGTCCTGGTCCAGGAGAAGATCGACTCCCTACAGCTCCCGCCGGGAGTCAGCGTCACGAGCGGCGGGATCTTCTCCGACATCGCAGAGGGCTTCCAGGCCGTCTTCATCTCCATGGCCGTCGGCGTCGTGCTCGTCTACCTCGTCATGGTCGTCAGCCTCGGCTCGCTGCGGAACCCATTCGTCATCGTGACGACGCTGCCGCTCGCGCTCATCGGCGTGTTCGTCGCCCTGGCCGTAACGGGCCGCTCGCTCGGGCTGCCCGCCATGATGGGCGCGCTGCTCCTCATCGGCATCGTCGTGACGAACGCCATCGTCCTTATCGCATTCGTGGAGCAGCAGCGCGCCAGTGGCATGGCCGTCTACGACGCCATGATCTCCGGCGCTCGCGTCCGCCTGCGCCCCATCCTCATGACCGCCCTCACTACCAGCTTCGCCCTCCTGCCCCTTGCCCTGGCGACCGAGGGAAGCGGCGGCATCATCAGCGCGGAACTGGCGACCGTCGTGATAGGCGGCCTGATGAGCTCCACCGCGCTCACGCTCATCGTCCTGCCCATCGTCTATATGATCTTCAACGACAGCATCCCCAACCTCTTCAACCGCTTGCTCCGGCGGTAGGCGCAGGTTGGGGAGAGACCGTCTGTGGAGAGAGGCCCGTGGAGTGTTCGCCATAACGCCGCAAGCTGCCGTTCCGACTGGCGGACGCCCGCCGCTCTGTCAGGTTCCCCTAGCCCTAGCGGTCTGCTAGAATCGTCTACTGTTGCCCCGACGCGCGTCGGGGTGTCTTATCGCAAGGGACGCCTGCCCGCCACGGCGCGCGCATCCCGGACTCGGGTTCGAAAAGACCACTAATGCGGCGCCGACTTCTTCGCACCATACCCCTCCTGCTGATCATCGCGATTGTAGGCGTCGCCGCCGCCGCGCTCACTGTGGAGAGCTACCACATACCCGGAGTCGGCGACCGCGGCTCGGACGACATCCTTGGCCTGCGCCTCGGCCTCGACCTCGCCGGCGGCGCCCAGCTCATCTATCAGGCCGGCGACGAGGACTTCCAGCCTACCGAGGAGCAGATGGAAGGCCTTATCGGCACCATCAGCCGGCGGATCGACAGGCTCGGCGTCGCCGAGCCCAGCATCCAGCTCCTCGGCGAGGACCGTCTTCTCATCCAGCTTCCAGGCATCGAAGACATCCAGCAAGCCAAGGACCTCATCGGCCAGACCGCCCAGCTCGAAATCATCGAGCGGCTATGCAACGACAGCGCCTGCTCCAATTTCGAGGACCTCGAGACCGGCATGACCGGCGCGGACATGTCCAGAGCTTTCGCCAGCCAAGACCAGGTCACCGGCCGGAATATCCTGAGCTTCGAGCTCAACCGAAGCGCCGCCCAACAGTTCGCGACCCTCACCACTCGCATATTCCAGACAAACGGGACGAGCGACCCTGACCAGCTCGCCTTCGTCCTCGACGACGAGACCCTCGTCGCCGCAGTCGTGAACTCGCCGATCCTATCGGGCAACGGAATCATCCAGGGCCGCTTCACGCCGGAGGAGGTGCGCCAGCTCGCCATTCAAGTCGAGTCGGGCCGCCTGCCCATCGACATCACCGAGCTATCCTCGACCGCGGTCGCGGCGTCTCTCGGCGCGCAATCCCTGGAGGACGCTCTGATTGCCGGCGGCGTCGGCCTACTGCTCGTGCTCTTCTTCATGGTGGCCTACTACCGCGCCGCAGGCTTGGTCGCGGGCGTCGCGCTGGTCTTCTACACGGCAATAGTTCTCGCGATCTTCAAGCTGATTCCCATTACGCTCACACTGGCGGGGCTCGCGGGCTTCATCCTCTCCCTCGGTATCGCTGTTGACGCCAACATCCTGATCTTCGAGCGCATGAAGGAGGAGCTGCGCATCGGCCGCACCCTCCAGCTCGCCATCCAGATCGGCTTCAACCGCGCTTGGACGTCGATTCGGGACGGCAACATCTCGACCATCCTGATTGCGCTCGTCCTCTTCTTCTTCGGCAGCGGGTCCGCAAACTCTTCGGTGACCGGATTCGCCGTCTCGCTCCTCATCGGCGTGGTGATTAGCATGCTCACCGCGATCTTCATAAGCCGCTACCTGCTCGGCATAGCCGCTGCCGCGGGCTTCCGACGGTTCCCTCGAGTGTTCAGCCCCGGAGGCAGGCGCCGCGGCGCCGCGGCGGAAGGGAGCGGCTGATGCGCGTCGTCCGCTTCCGCAAGTGGTTCTTCGCAATCTCGGCGGTTCTTGTACTCGTCTCAGTCGCCGCTCTCATCGCATTCCGACTGAACCCGGGCATCGACTTCACCGGCGGCGCCGCAGTCAACGTCGCATACGACACTGACGTTGCCCCCAGCCAGATCGTCGATGCGATGGCCCGCGTGGGACAGCCTGAGGCCATCGTCCAAGCCACCGGCGGCAACACCTTCCTCATCCGGCTCGGCGAGCTGGAGTTGGATACTCGGGACGACGCCGGAAACATCGTCACCCGCGGTGACGAAACCCGCGTGCGAGAAGCCCTCGCCGCCATCGCGCCGGTCGAGGTCAGCTCGTTCGACAGCGTGTCAGGCGTCATCGGCGCGGAGAACGTGAGGGACGCAATCATCGCCGTCATCGTGGCGTCGTTCGTGATTATGGTCTACGTCACCTGGGCGTTCCGCCGGGTGCCATCGCCGTTCAGGTACGGTGTCGTCGCCGTGATTGCGCTCATACACGACGTATTCATCGTGCTCGGGGTCTTCTCCGTCCTCGGTGAGACGATCAACCTGGAAGTCAACGCTATGTTCATCACCGGCGTGCTCACCACCATCGGCTACAGCGTCAACGACACCATCGTGGTCTTCGACCGGCTCCGCGAGAACGTCGCCCGCTACATCGGCGCGAGCACACGCGAGCTCGTTGACATCAGCGTCCGCGACACCATCGGCCGGTCGCTGAACACGTCCATCACGCTCATCATCGTCGTCGTCGCGCTGCTGCTCTTCGCGGGCCCGACCATCCGCCCTCTGCTGTACGTCCTGCTCGCGGGAGTCACCGTCGGCACCTACAGCTCCATCTTCATCGCCAGCCTCTTCCTCGTCTCCTGGGAAGAGGGAGAGGTCCCCCGCTTCTTCCGCCGCGTCACCTTCCGTCGCGCCCGCGCGTAATTCCCGCGCATACACCACATGACGGATTCCCCGCGAAAGCGGGCACCCATCGGGAAGAACATCGGAGCAACCAGCTAAGGAGACAGGATGCGAATGGAAATGTCGGATGCGGTAACGAGCGGAAAAGCCCCCATCGGTGTCATTGCGTGGGGATCGTTCCATGCCATAGGCATCATCGCCGGCGGCATTTTCAACAGCGTCGGACTTGTTGCGCTCAGCTTCCTCAACGCAATAGGGTTGGTTACGTTCGGCGTCGTCAATTCGATGGGGTTCGTTGCTATAGGCGGAGTGAACTCGATGGGCGTTGTCGCTATAGGCGGCGTCAACTCGATTGGCGTCGTCGCCATCGGCGGCCTCAACTGCACGGGCATCGTCGCCGTCGGGGGCAACAGTAGAAGCCTCTTGCCCGTGGCCTAACCCCCGATCACGATTCGCCCGACGACATCCCGGCTCTTCACCCGTTCGTAGGCCCGCATCACGGACTCCGCGCTCAGCGGCAGTTCCTCGTCCACGAGCGGCGCGACCTGCCCCACGGCCGCGAGCTGCATAGCGCGCTCCACGTGCCCTCGCTCCGCTCCCAAGCTGCCCACGATGGTCAGCTCACGGAAGATCACCTCTGCCGGCGCGAATCTCGCCTCATCGGCCGACACCTGCCCCGCCAGTACGAGACGCCCGCCGCGCCGCAGGCTGGCGACCAGCCGCGACAGCGACGAGCCGACGGTGTCGAGCGCCGCGTCGGAGCCCGCGTCTCCGGTCATCGCACCGACAATCTCGTCCCACGGGTCGGAGTCGAGCAGTACCGCGGTCAGCCACGGCTGCGCTTCGAGCGTCCGCGCTTTGCTCGGGGAGCCTGTGACGCCGATGACGGCGGCGCCCGCGGCGGAGGCGATCTGGGCCGCATGCGACCCGACCCCCCCGCTCACGCCCGTCGCCACGAGCGTGGCCCCCGCGCTCAGCCCGCAGGCGTCCAGTGCCTTGAGCGCGACCCCTACCGGCGACGCCAGCAATGCGCTTCCCGCCGTAGGTGGGGCGGCCAGCGGAACGAGCGAATCGGCGGGCGCCGTCAGCATCTCCGCGAACCCGCCGTCGCGCCGGTGGCCGAGCTCCCCCGGCATGACTACTACCGCTGTCCCCGCCAGTTCTTCCGTCACCCCGTCGCCGACGCTGACAACAGTCCCCGCAACCTCGTGGCCCAGCACGCGAGGCAGCGTGACGCCCCGCCGCAGCGTCCCCTCCATGATCAGCGCGTCGTGATGGGAGAACCCGCACGCCGTTACGCGCACGAGCGCCTCGCCCGGCCCCGGACGCGGGTCCGGAAGCGCCGCGTCTCGCACGACCGGCTTCGCCCCAGCCGATTCGAGAACGACGGCTTTCATGAGCGAGCCCTGCCTTCCGGCAGCGTGGAGAAGGGCAGGAAGTGGGTGTACGATGACGCTGTAGAGGGAGGCGCAACATGCATGTCGATGATTTTATTGCTGAGATGTGGGAGTACGCGAACAGCTTCCCCATGAGGGAGCATCCCTGGTTCCGCGGTATCGCTGAGCACCGCTGGACGCGCGAGCAGATTGTCGTAGGGGAAGTGCAGCACTACCTGCGGGTGCGGGAGAACCCCGTCTACTTCGGGTACATCGCGGCCCACGCGGCCGAGGAGCGAATCCCCGGTCTCACCGAGGCCGTCCTCGAAAACTACATGGAAGAGCTCGCAGGTGAGCGCAGCCATGTGGACATCATGTTCCAGTTCCTCAAAGAGGGTGGCGTCACCCGTGAGGAAGCCGATACCGCCGACCCCGCGCCCGGCACCCTGGCCGCCATCGAGATGATCCTCGGCCATTGCGAGCGGCGTTCGGCCCTGGAAGGAGTGGCGATGCTCGCCTTCGTCGAGAGCCAGCACGGGGGCTCGGACGGCGCAGCCGCGTCCGCCTACCCTGAACTGGTCGGCTACTACGGCTTCTCGCACCGCGCCGCGGAGACCTACCAGATCCACGCGGAGCAGGACGTGGGCCACGGTCAGCGGCAGATCGACCTGCTCCGGCGCTACGCGACCACGCCCGAAATCCAGGCGAAGGTGCGGCGCGCCGTCCGCCTCGGCCTGACGGCATGGAACCTCGAGTACGACGGGCACGTCCAAGCGATGACGGGCCGAAGGGAGCATTGGACCGGCGACCGCTTGGTCCATGTCAATCCACCGGTCAGACTGCCCCAGCGCGTCTAGCCCCTTAGAACGGAAACTCCGCGGGCAACGCCAACCGAAGCTCGACGTACTCGGAGTCGTCGGCATTCTCGGCCGCGATGCGCTTGAGGCGCTCGATGAGCTCCTCGACCGGAACATGGAACACGCTTGAGACCATACCCGTGGTCTCTTCGAAGTCTCCCCTTCAGTTCCGGTATCAGCCGCGCATGCGCTCCATCAGGTAGCGGTCGTCCTCGTGCATGGCTCTATTCTAGCCTACTCCGAGAAGCCAATCGGATGGGCCGTCGTGAGATCGGACGACGCTCGCGGCGCGCCGTCGGAGTCCGCCGTGACCGACATCCGCGTTAGCACCCGCCACATGCGGCCTTGCCATCGCACACGCAGAATCACGAACCCGTTTTCAACGCGTCCGCCCGGCGCCTCGTCGAACGCCACGTCGATACCGAGGCGGACCGTCTCGCCGGGCTGGACCGGCGACCTCTCAGTCAGTGTGACCGACTCGGCGCGGAACTGGCCGTGCGGCAGCCAGCACTCGATCAGCTCGACGGGCCCCTCGCCCGCATTGCAGACATCGAACGCGACGCGCCACGAACCGGCGAGCCGGGCGGCGCTCCTCTCGGCATCCGCTGCCCTGGCCGCATCCCCTGATTGACCGACTTCTATGGCGGGCTGCTGCTGACTGGTCATAGCTCCCTATTGGCGCAAATCGCCGCGCTTCAGGATAATGAGCCATCACACCCGCCGCCATCAGCGTCCGCGGCCATTATTGCCATCAGGAGGTTACGCCTTGCGTATCGGCGCCCACGTCTCCGGTTCCGGAGGACTCGACAAAGCCATCGACAGAGCGTTGGACATCGGCGCCGAGTGCATTCAGCTGTTCCCATCAGCCCCACAGGGCTGGGGGTTCAAGATTCCCGACGAGCTCGTGGTCGCGGAGTTCAAGCGGAAGGCGTTCGAGAACGACGTCGGCCCAAACGTCTTTCACGCCATCTACCTCGTGAGCCTCGGCGCGGACGACCCCAACCTCGTTCAGCGGGGGAAGGCGTCGCTGACCAAGTATATGAACGTCGCCGGAGACCTCGGCGTCAGCGGAGTCATCTTCCACCTGAACAGCCACAAGGGCCGCGGCTTCGACGGCGTGTTCGGGCAGGTTGTCGACGGCATCCGCGAGGTGCTCGCCGAGTCGCCGGGCGATGTGCAGCTGGTCTTGGAGAACAGCGCGGGCATGGGGAACCACATCGGCTCGAAGTTCGCGGAGATCGGCGCGTTCGTCCGCGAGCTGGACGACCCCCGCGTGCAGGTCTGCCTGGACACGCAGCACAGCTTCGCCGCCGGGTACGACCTGCGGACCAAGGAATCGGTCGAAGCGGCAATGGACGAGTTCGACCGTGAAATCGGCGTCGAGCGCCTCGTCGCCGTCCATTGCAACGACTCGAAACCGGAGCTGGGAGGCGCGCTCGACCGCCACGAGAACATCGGCGAGGGCCATCTTGGCCTGGGCGCGTTCGAGTCGGTCCTCGCCCATCCTGCGTTCGCGGACGTGCCGTTCTACCTGGAGGTCCCCGGCTACGAGGGCAAGGGCCCTGACGCACAGAACGTCAGCGCCCTCAAGTCCGTGCGCGAGCGAGTGGGAGCAGGTTAGACCAGCGATGCGAAAGAGGGACTTCGAAGAGCTGGTCAGGAAGGCGGTCGATGAGATCCCGGACGACTTCCTCGCCATCATGCAGAACGTCGATATCCAAGTACGGCGGCAGCCCACCAAGCGACACTTGAAGGACGTGCCGCGCGGCGAGACCCTCCTCGGTCTTTACGAAGGCGTCCCCCTGACCGAACGCCACGATTACAATATGACGCTGCCGGACATCGTCACCATCTTCCAAGGCCCCATCGAAGAGATGTGCTCGACCCCTCGTGAAATCATGAACGAGGTCCGCCACACCGTCATCCACGAAGTGGCCCACTACTTCGGCATCACCGACGTGGAACTCGAAGCCTGGGGCGTCGCATAGCCGGTCCCCTCTCGAAAGAGAAGGGACCGGCGTGATTGCCTTGTCTCCGAGGCCTTAGTCCTCGGCGTAGGCGTCCATTAGGACGCGGGCGACCTCTGGGCGAGTGAACTCCGGGGGAGGGGTCTCGCGTCGTGCGAGCATGTCTCGCACCTGTGTCCCGCTGAGTGATACCCGGCTCTCTTCCCCGTGCGGGCACGTCTTTGCCGAAGCCATCGCGCCGCACGCGGTGCAGAAGAACGAGTTCTCGAAGTACAGCGGCACGATGCCGAGCTCCTGGGCACTGAACTCCCTGAAGATGTGCTGTGCATCGTAGGTGCCGTAATACGACCCGACGCCGGCGTGGTCGCGGCCGACGATGAAATGGCTGCAGCCGTAGTTCTTCCGCACGAGGGCGTGGAAGACCGCCTCGCGAGGCCCCGCATAGCGCATGAATGCGGGGTAGACGGAGAGGTGGACCCGGTCGTGCGGGTAGTAGTTCTCCAGCAACGCCTGATAACAGCGCATCCGCACTCCCGCCGGGATGTCGTCCGACTTCGTTGCTCCCACGAGCGGGTGCAGCAGAAGACCGTCGGTTATCTCCATCGCGACCTTCTGGATGTACTCGTGCGCCCGATGCACGGGATTGCGCGTCTGGAACCCAACGATGGTGCGCCATCCCCGCGCCGCGAGAGCGGCCCGCGTCTCCGTGGGCGTTTCGTAGAACGGCAGCGCTTCCGGGTCGAGCGGCGGCTTGCCGGGCAGCATCGTGACGCGACCCCCGACGAGCACCGGCCCTTGTGCATAGAGTCCGGCAACTCCGGGATGCGCCTCCTCCTGCGTACGGAATACGCGCTCCGCCTCGGCCTGCTTGTCGTACCCGAACAACTCAGCGACCTCGATGGCCCCCGCGATGCTGCCGTCCGGCGCGATGAGTGCCGCGCTGTCGCCCTCTCGCAGACGGGCAGCCGTTGCGTCATCGACCGCAAGCGTGACTGGAATCGACCACGCGTTGCCTGAGGCGAGGCGCATCTCATTCCTGACACGGTAATAGTCCTTAGATGTCAGAAATCCTTCCAGCGGGCTGAATGCGCCTTGCGCAATCAGGTAGGCGTCGGAGAGTTGCCGCTCGCTGAGGCTGATGCGCGGCAGCGCGGCGGCAGTGTTGGCGAGTTGGACCGGGTCGGTTGCGAAACGGTCGACCAAGACACCGCCGTGAGGGGCAATGAGGTTGCCAACGGGTGTGATGGTGGTGGTCATAGGGTTACCGGCTCCCTCACGTAGGAGTCTGCATAGCCGAGGCGCTCCAGCGCCGCAAACACTTTCTCCACGCTCTCTTCAACGCTCTCCTGCTCGGTATCGACGATTACCTCCGGGTCCTCGGGAGCTTCGTAAGGGTCGGACACGCCGGTGAAGTTGGCGATCTCGCCACGGATTGCCTTCTCGTAGAGGCCTTTCACGTCGCGGCGCACCAGCTCATCGAGCGCGCACTGCACGTAGACTTCCACGAAGTCTCCGATCTCGGCACGCACCTCGTCCCGCACTTCGTGGTACGGCGAGACGGCCGCGACGATGCTCACGACCGTTCCTCGTAAGCAAGTTGCTCACGAATCCGATGCGTCGGATATTCGTGTCGCGGTCCTCTTCGCTGAACCCGAGTCCTTTGCTCAGGTTCGTCCGTACGACATCGCCGTCGAGGAGCTCCACCTTCCGCCCTTGGCGTTGCAGTATGCTCACTAACTCATTGGCGATGGTGCTCTTTCCTGCGCCCGATAGGCCAGTGAGCCATATCGTAACGCCCTTTTGCTCCGTTGGTTCTTCCACCTTTGCGTCTCCTATTGGCTTGTGTTGGATTCTGATGTCCTATGGGGTCGTCACGAGCGGGAGCGGGCTGGCCGTATGCAGCCCACACTCCGTCTTATCAAAGCCTGCCCAGCGTCCGCTGCGGGAATCCGCGCCTCCCGACGCGGGACGGGTGCAATGCACGCAGCCAATGCTTGGATAGCCGTCATCGTGCAGCTCGTTGTACGGAACGTCGTTGGCGTGGATGTACTCCCACACCTGCTCCTCGCTCCAATCCGCGAGAGGATTTAGTTTCACCAGCCCGAATTTCGCGTCCCATTCGACCTTGGCAATTTGCTCGCGAGTCCTGGACTGATCACGCCGGAGCCCGGCAACCCATGCGCGCTTGCCCTCCAAGGCGCGCGCATTGAGTTCCACCTTGCGCAGCGAGCAGCAGAGATCCGGGGTGGTTGCCCAGAGCTCGCCGCCGTACTCGCTCGCCTGGTCTGCGAGTGTCCACCGCGAGCGATACGCCACCGGCTCCACGCCGTACCGCTGCCGCGTCTGCTCGACCAACGCGTACGTTTCTGGGAAAAGAAGGTCCGTATCCAAGTAGAAGACCTCGAATGCCGCCCCTATCTGAACGGCCATATCGAGGAGGACCATCCCGGAGGGTCCGCCGAAGGAGCAGGCCAAGGACACATCCGGGCTGTACCGCCTGAAGCCCCACTCGAGCACATCCCACGCCGCTGCGTGTTGGAGTGCGGCTGCCGCTATCGGAATCTCATCTATCTCCAGCGTGTGTTGCTCTGTCGTCACGGCGGACTCCTTGCTAACGCAAAAACCCCCTCGGCTACTGGCCGAGGGGGTTCGCGTTCTAACTGCTTCGGTTCGTGGTCTAGCGGTCGGTAATCTCCCACGCACATTCACCCAGCGGGCGCGATGCCCCCTCGGTCATACAACAACAGCAGGGTGTGCGAGAAATCATTCCGGCAACTAGCTTAGCGTTGTTCCGGTAATTCGTCAATCGGGGGCTGCGCTCCTCGCGCTCTTGCGATGCGCTCTTCCGCAATGTGGTTCGCGGCGTCGGCCGTCGTGATGCCTCCGGCGTCTGCGACCTCGAGCACGCGCCGCATCGTGCCGTAGATGCCCGCGGTCTTGGCGCGGGCGGCGTCCTGGTCGTAAGCCGCCCCCAGCTCGAATGAGACGTTGATCACGCCGCCTGCGTTCGTGATGAAGTCCGGCGCGTAGATGACTCCGCGCTCCTTGAGCCGCCGGGCGTCCTCCGGCGTAGCGAGCTGATTGTTCGCCGCGCCGCAGACGATAGCGCAGGTTAATCGAGGGAGGGTGCCCTCGTTCAATACGCCGCCGAGCGCGCACGGAGCGAAGACGTCGCACTGCACGTCATAGATGGCGTCCGCGTCGACCACCGTCGTCCGGGGGAGACCGGCGGCGCGCTGCTTGGCCTCGTCGTGTATGTCGGTCACGACGAGCTCCGCTCCGGCCTCGACGAGATGCCCCGCGAGGGAGGACGCCGCGTTGCCGTAGCCTTGAATAGCGACGCGCCGCCCTTCGAGCGAATCGCTGCCCCAAGCGGCCTCGGCACAGGCCCGCATCGCCTGGAACACGCCGAATCCGGTCATCACTGCGGGATTGCCGCTCCCGCCCAGCTCCCTCGCGAGCCCCACGACGTGCCGCGTCTCCTCCGCGATCCACGCCATGTTCTGTGCATTCGCGCCCACGTCCTCCGTGGTCACGTAGCGCCCGCCGAGCGAGTCGACGAAACGTCCGTAGGAGCGGAACATCGCCTCGGTCTTATCGGTGCGGGGGTCCGCCATGATGAGGCCCTTGCCGCCGCCGAGGGCGAGTCCCGCCGCCGCGGACTTGTACGTCATCGCACGGGAGAGGCGCAGCACGTCCATGATTGCGTCCTCGTCCGTGTGGTGCGGCCAGATGCGTGTGCCGCCGAGTGCGGGCCCGAGCGTGCGGTCGTGGACGGCGATGAACGCTTTCAGCCCAGCCCGCGGATCGGTCCAGACGGCGAATTCTTCGTGGCCACTGGCTTGCATGTAGTCGATAAAGTCCATCTAGTGCTCCGGCCCTGTGGGCGTTTCCGTGTGAAGGCTGGCGTCGGGTTCATCGGAAGCGCCGCCAACGATGCGGCGCCAGCTCTGCAGGACGCCGACCCCCTCCCGAGGCAGCACGACGAGTCCGAACGCAATTGGCGGGAGAAAAAGGAGCAGGTGCAGCACCAAGCCGAAGCCAAACCCGAGCTCGCGGGGGACGCTCCAGACCGCCAGCATCTCCTGCACGGCCAGCTCGAAGGTCCCGAAAGCGCCGGGTAGGCCGGGGACCGAAGTCGCGAAGAATATCGCGCCCAGCGCGACAATCGTCGCTTGGTAGAGGTTGATCTCGACTCCCATGCCGTTCGCCAGCACCCAGGCCGACGGCCCCAGCAACAGCCAGTACACGATAGTCAGGCTGGACGTGCCCAGCAGCCTCGGCTTGTGGCGGAGCACCTCCTCCACAGCCTTCCCATACGCGAGGATGCCTGGGATGCGTCCGATGACCTTGAAGCGCCTCGCGAGGCGCCCTAGGTTGAGCAGTCCGATGAGGAAGAAGACAAACACGCCGCTGAGATAGAGCGCCGGTCCCGCCCGGTCCGCAATCGCCGGCTCCAGCGCTATCGCCGCCGCGACGAAGGCCAGCGTCAGCGCCAGGTCCTGCACCCGAGTCGTCAGCACCGTCGCGATGACAGTCGGCGCGGGAATCTTGTCCCTAAGGGTAAGCATCGTCAGGATGGCGGGCTCATCCAAGAGACGCACCGGCGACACGTTGTTCAGACCCAACGACGCCATCTCGACAGTGAACAGACGCAGCACCGCGACCTTCTCCGTCACGAACAGCAGCCTCCACCGCAAGCTCCGCAGGAACGCCCGAGACGATCGTCCCCGCCAGCGCTAGGAGCACCGCCAGCAGCGAGATTCCGGCGAGCTGCGACCTCACTTCGGCCCAGTCGATGCCGCGGACCGTGAGGTACACGAATACGCCGCCCAAGACGAACCCAAAGGCCACGATAAAGCGGGGGTCTCTCAGGAGCGCGAGGATTGTCGAGCGAGAGGACATGGCAGGCAAATGCGGCGTTAGCCGAACAGGTCCTTCCTGTCGGGCTTCCTCTCTCCCTTCCCGTACCCCGGAAGGCGGATGTCCGAATAGAAACTTTCGTCGTAAGGCCGCGTTCGCACGACCACGGGCATGGGTAGAGCGTGGCCGAACATCAAAGACTGCTGCTGCGATTCCAGCCGCGCCAAGACCGACCGCAGCTCGCGCGCGCCCGGCGCGCCGGTTAGCACGGCGTCGACGTCCCGGTCGTTGTCGAGCTGGCATGCGATGCGGGTGCCGACCTGACTCAGCACGTCTTGGTCGATGCCCGATGGACGCTGATCGACGACCAACAGCGTGACGCGATGCTTTCGCATCTCGCGGGCAATCGTCCCGAAGATGGTCTGGCCCGCGACGCCCGGGCTCAGGAAACGGTGCGCCTCTTCGATGGTGATCACGAGCGGAGTGGGCGGGCGCGCGCCCTGCGCCAGCGCCTCTTCGGTCTTGCGCCGGTACGCCGCGTGAATGCGGCGCGTAATCAGGTTCGCGACTAGCAGATACGCAGTCAGGTCGTCGCCGTGGCGTCCGAACTCGAGCACCACGTGGCGTCCATCCCCCAGGTGCTCCATGATGCGGCTGACAGTCCCGCCGCCGGACGAGCGTTCGACCATGAAATCGAGCCGGCGCAGCGCGGAGAGCCGGCGCCGGAGCGCATCGAGCGTATTGGGGGTTCTCGCGCAGCTCGTCCCCGAGCAAGCCCTGCTCGTCCGAAGAAAGGCTCAGGAAACGGAGCACCCAGTCTTTCCCGAAATGACGTTCCAACGTGTAGCACGACTGTACGCCCAACTCAGTGATGTTGAGCGTCGCCGCTAGGATCGCGATGTCCTCGGGCTCGATCTCGTCGAAGCCGATCTGCGCGTCGAAGTCCGTGCTCACGCCGCGCTGTCTGGACGACGCAGGGTCGAGCGTGAACACCGACACGCTGCTGCCGAAAAGCTGCTTCAGGCCCTTCGCCGCATACCCTGACTCGGACATCGACTGCCATCCATACTCGCTGTGCATGTCGAAGACCAGGTTCGTGGCCACTCCACGCTGGAGGATTCCAGCGAGCAGGATCCTGGTCAGGAAGCTCTTTCCCGTCCCGCTCTTGCCAAACACTCCGTTCGACCGCTTCACGAACTCCTCGAGGTCCAGGCAGGACGCGCGTCTCCTCCATGTCGAGCGGACTGCCGATCCATATGTGACGAGCGTCCCTCGCTGCCGAAGACCCGCCGCCACGTCCTCGTTGGAAGCCCGGAACACGTTCGCGAAATGCGGCGGCAACGACCGGGCGGGCTGCGGCGCAACGTCGGCGGCACCGACCGTGAGCATCGGGGTGACGGTCGCCGTCGAGTAGGCCGTCGTGCCCGAAAGCGCCTCGGCTAACCCCGGCCCGCCCGTCGAGATGGTGGACGCCAGGCGCGGATCGGAAGAGTCGAGCCGAAGATCGGTCACGATGCCGAAGAAGCGGCTGGACGTCCCATGGACGGTGATGAACGTCCCCACCTTCGCCTCCTCGACCGCTTGGACTGCGTCCAGACGGACATCGAGGCCACGCGAAAGCGACCCACCCACCACGAGCCCCAGCCGCAGCGCGGCGCCAACCTCCTCCCCTTGCTGCAAGAGAGGATTCACGGCAATCTCCTCTCCCACCTGCGAGGCCCTTGCGCAACCTCTCGGCCCCACCCGCGCAACAGTGGGGAAGTTCCGCGGCTGTTACGAGTACGAAGTTCCCCAGTTGTACATTCCCTTACGAGTGAGAACTTCCCCGAAATACACGGTAAATCAGGGGTTTCAGGGGGCGTTTTCATGGCGGTGGCCTGCTTCACGCGCCTTGGAACCACTTCCCCACCCATGATGTTTCTGTAATTCACGCCGCCGACTCCGGGTCGGCGTCCCTGGTTGGTCCTCCGATTCGCGGTAATGACGACACCCCCTCGTAGGGGGGCGCAAGGGGATTGGGCAATGGGCAACTGTCGCTGAGCGCCACCGACGCGGGTTACGCAAAGGTCTCGGCTGCCGGGGAAGATCGAGGAGGGGGTCGTTCATGAGCCGTCCAGAGGCAACCGGCGCATGATTGCGGCGAGTCGCGCTGCGTCCGTCGGCAACAAAACGGCGATTCCACGACAAGCCCCAATGAGGAACGAACGCGGATCGTCGAAGGCCTGCGCGGCCTGGCGGAGCGTGGCGGCAACCACGTCGTCGACCGCCGGTAGGCCGCTGCTCAACAGCAGCGCGAGAAAGTCGGTCCGCTCCATGAAACCGCCGCGCCTCGTCGTCCGAACAGCGATGGAGGAAGGTGTGGATGCGCGGGGGTTTGCGGCGGCAGGTGTTGGAAGAGCCGCTCGCCGTCTTCGTAGCCGATGACCGTGAGCGTGACCTCCGTTCGCAGGAGCCGCTCCAGTTGCGGGTGCTCAGCGTAAATGTCCTCCTCGGATTCGGCGTTGGCGCCACGGGCGATGACCTGCCGCCCCGGATCGATGGACGCGGTGCTGACGCCGTCGACCACGGCGAATATCGAATCGCCCGCCCGCGCCAGCGCGCCCAGCGGCGGGGCCCTCGTACAGCCGGTGACATTGGCCAACCAAACGCTCGACCGACGCCTCCCACCACTTCCCCAAACCGCGACACCACCGTTAAAGAGGACACGCGGACATTGTCCGCGAGCGGCACCTGCGCCAGCAAGGGGGGGCGAGAGCCGCTCTTGCCGCAGGAGCGGCCCTCCCTGACCCGAGTCCGGGGCCATCACGTCGGGTCAATACCGTTCTGGGGGCGGACGCGGCGCGGAATGTCCCACCCCCGCCACTCGTGAGTCTGGGGGATTTCGAGTGGCGAAGGGCGGTCTTGCTGTGAAAACTGTGCCATTTTGCGCTACTCCGCTCGTAGGGGAGGCCGTCAGGCGCGACGGGAAGGAGATGCCCTCGCGCGTCAAGAGACAGGGTAGCGAGAGTGGCACCGACTACGCAACGGGCAGATGTCGTGGCAGAGACAGGGAACGGGACCTCCGTGAGGCCAAGACGCTACTGCAGTGAACAAGTAGGCCCGCCCCACCGTATGCTGCCCAGTCTGATAATATAGCCACACCAAAGGTTCGTATGCGCCTGGCGCACCGCCTCGCGCATACTTTGAATGCAAACTGGAATCGCAGTGTAATGGCTCAGCAGTTACCCCATAGTCTGCTTGACCTTATTGAGCACGTTGAATTGAACCAGTCAGGGTGGTGGGACATTGCCCTGAGCAATGTGCTCTTGGCGACGACTTGGATGCATGGGGAATCAGTGCCTCGTGAGCAAGTCAAAGACCTCGTCATCTCTGCATTTAGCCTCGACCTTCCAGCAGACAGAATCGCAGATTGTATCGAACGATTGGTGAGTCAAGGCAAGCTTAATATTCACCATGACGATTACATTGCCCCTGCCGACAGTGTGGCGAATCAAATGGAGATACGGCTCAAGGCCGCTCAGCACAACGAAGACACCGTGAGTGCCGCCTTCGGTTGAGAAAATTGGAAACTATTGCGCCCCTCACTCTCCCAAAGAAGCATGGAATCTTTTCACGGGGAAATACCTTCTACCTCTTATAGACGTCCTTGGGGCGAGAACCCTCCAATTCATGGGTGATGGTGAGGCTGATGATGCGGACGTGGCCGCGCTCACAGACGGATTCGTTAGGTTGTTCGAGGCTTCCTCACAGAGCGGAGCTTCGCTTGGCCATTGGTGACTTCCTAGATCCAAACGACGTGGCCGTCTGTCAGTACATCGCTGAGCACCTTGACGCAGCGTTCTTGGTCAGAGCAAGCGGTCTTACTAACGACGCGATTGCTGGCATAAGCACGTTCAGACAACGTTCCCCATCCTTCCGTCTTTTTTTAGATACGAATTTCCTGTTCTCGCTGCTCGACCTCCACGAGAATCCATCGAACGAGTCAGCCCAGATGCTGGGGAAGACGATTCAGCAGGTGAGTAGGCACTTCAGTATACGAATGAACGTCATCTCTCCAACGATTGATGAAATCAAGCGGACGCTGCGGGCATCTCAGTCAAGCCTCGCGGGAATGCAGATGTCGTCGGGCATTGGCGAACGCTGCCCTTGGTGTAGGCATCAGCGGCATCGCAATGCGGTTCGCTCGCGCGAATAGCGAAGCCAAGTAGCCTATTACAGCATATCAGTACTTTGAGCCATTCTTGATAATCTAACGCCCATACTCAAGGCTAAGGGCGTCGAGGTGTACACTCATCGACTGATGAGTACAGGCTGCGTCAGGATGTGATCGACGACCTTCACGAGATGACACATATCGAGGCCACCTCTGAAGGCGAGCGACAGCCCACGTACAACGCAGCCCTCCACGATTCGATTCTCTGGCATCGTACGCGACAAGCGACCACCAGTTTTTGAGAGTCCGCTTGAAGCGGTCTTCTGGTTAGTTACCAACGACTATCGATTAATCAACTTCGACAGGAGACGGCGCAACGCTGCGAACTCGGCTTCAGGAGTCTGCATTCATCGGCGGAAACTCGTGCAAATCCTGCGATTGTGGGAACCGCGCAGTACAGACATGGAGCAGGCTCTGATGAGCGGCTTACGTTTGCCCTTCATGTTCTACGACTTCGACCCAGGTCAGGAAGCTGCGTCCATGCCCATTCTCAAGGCGCTCTCTCGCTTTGAGCACATTGATTACTTGGAGCCGGAGGCTATTCGTGACATCGTTCTCAACGATGCTATGCGGTCTAAGACCGCCAAGACGACAGCGAGAATGAAGACATTAAGATCATTCGTGATGCGCTCTGCTGGCTGAACGCGACGAGATTGCCTAATCAGCGAGATGCAGCTGTCCGTAAGGCTAATCTTGCGGAAGAGAAACTGAAAAAAGAACTCGAAATAGTCACCACTACGCTACAGACGATAGGGAACAACAAGAACAGTCAGACGATAGGGAACAACAAGAACAGTCAAAGAATCGCATCTCGCAACTCGAGGCTGAGCTTCAAGATGCCCATGCCCAGACTTCTGCCATGATTGAGCAAGTCAATTTCTTGGAGACTGTATTAAGGGAGAAAGACGACCAAAAGCAAGAACAATCCACTAGAGTCCGTGCTGCTCTCATTAGGGGAGCTGGAGGTGGAATTCTTACGGGCGCCGCCGCTGTAGGATTGGGCTTGGGTTGGACCATACTGAGAGAAACACATCCTCTGATCGTTTCTCTCAGCACCTTTATCCTCTGGGTTGCTGGCTGGCTCCTAATCCTTACGACTAGGGTTCAAGACACTCGCGCGAAGGAATGGGCCCCTATGCGAACGCTACTCGGCCTAAGACATCGAATGATATGGTTGCTTGGTACACTAGTCATCGCTGTCATAGCCAATGCGATATGGCAAGTATTAATTTGGCCCAATTGGTTCGACTAGCCGTGACATCCGAAGAGGTTGGTCTGATCAAGGAGATCGAGGATAGCGCCTCCCCCAATCGGAGTCGCAGTTCAACGGGCTGCCCGTTGAATCTGTGACATTACCATCCCCCCCTCGCCTACCCCCGCGTATGATACCGTCTCCCTCAGCGGCCTCTCGCCCCAGGGAGCAGACGATGACGACCCCACAGGAAGCCCCACACTTCACCCGCGAGTGGCTGATCGGCGCGCTCCGCTACGTGCGCGGGGACTTCGAGGCTGCTGTCTCCGGCGAAGCCGGCGACGACCGAGCGCGCTCGCGGCTCGATATGGCCAGGCGCCTTGGCCTAGACGCGATTGCGGACGAGGTCATGGCCGCCATCGACCAGGGCGCTGACGACGCCGCGCGCCTCGAATGGCCCGGCGGGCTGGAGCTGCGGTACCTTGCGCTGCTCGGCGCGCTCAAGACGCTGGCCGGCGTCAGCAGCGCGCTCAACGACCACACGGACGAGCGGCCCCACCTCACGCACCTGGCCGAGGCGATGGCGAAGGCGGAGCTGGCGGCGGGCTCGGGGCGCCGACG
>CBDFLP010000019.1:0-398707 GCA_965249325.1 Dehalococcoidia bacterium
GCATCAGCGCTGCGCGGAACATGCTCCGCAGCTGCACCACGAGCACGGCGGCGCCCACGCTCGTCGACGCGAGCAGCCAGAACACGATCTCCGAAAAGAGGTTGTCGAACACCACCGTTTAGCGCTCGCTCTCGTAGTCGCCGTCGGCGCTGGCCCGCTGGTCCATCTCCTCGGGCAGCTGCGCCGGCCGGTTGGGGTGCCAGAAGAAGGGCTCGCGGCCGACGCTCTCCCACTCCTGCGGATCGCCGTGGCGCGGGTCGAACTGCTCACGCTCCAGCTGAGGCCGGAACCAGGTGCTTGGACGCTTCTCCCGCTTCTTGAGCATGTCCATCGTGATGACCAGGTCCTCCCTGCGGTACGCCGACGCCTCGAAACCTGCGCCCATGTGCAGCGCGTCGTACGGGCAAGCCTCGACGCAGAGGCCGCAGTACATGCAGCGCGCCTGGTCGATGTCGAACACGTCCACCTTGTAGCTCCCGCCGTCCTGCTCGTTCCCGCCGTCCGGGTCGGTGACGATGCGGATGATGCCGAGGGGGCAGTATTTGGCGCAGCTCGCGCAGCCAGTGCACCGCTCCTCGTACCAGGTGAACTCCTGGCCGCGGAATCGCGGGTGCTGGGGAATCTTCTGCTCTGGGTACTGGACCGTGAACGGTCTCCGCAGCAGGTTCTTTAGCGTCACGCCCATCCCACGCAAGATGCCGATTCCGTACATCAGCTCGCCTCCGAGAAGCGCGCCGCGCTCGGCGGAGCGGAGCGCAGTGAGACCACCCGCGACCAGAGCGCGGCGGCGGGAATCGCTACCGCCCAGTTGATCGCCGCCATGATTCCCAGCTCGGCGGCCCCGCGCTCCGGCCACACGATGACCTCCGCCGCCAGCATCAGAACGTTCAGCAGGCTGAGAGGGAAGAGGTACTTCCACGCGATAGCCAGTATCTGGTCGAGCCTGAACCGGGGCAGCGTCGCGCGCACCCAGACGGCCACGAACACGAAGACTCCCACCTTCGCCAGGAACCAGACATGGGACGGCAAGACCGCCCATTTCCAACCCTGGAGGAAGAGCGCCGCGAAGATAGCCCCGGCGACGACAGTGTTCGTGAATTCCGCCAGCATGAAGATCCCGTACTTCATACCGCCGTACTCGGTCATGTAGCCGGACACGAGCTCCGACTCAGCCTCCGTCACGTCGAAGGGCGCGCGGTTCAATTCGGCTGAGATTGCCGTCAGGAAGATAAGCGCCCCCAGCGGCGTCACGAACAGGAATGGCAGCGCCTGCGCCTCGACGATATCGACCAGCGACATCGACTGCGCCAGCACCGCAACCCCCAGCAGCGACATCACGAGCGGCACCTCGTAGCTCACGAGCATCGCGACGGCCCGCATGCTGCCGAAAAGCGCGAAACTGTTCGGCGACGCGTAACCCGCCATCATCACCGCAATCGTCGCGATCCCGCTGACCGCGGCCAGGTAGAGGACGGCGACGTTGATGTCGACGAGCCACGAGTTCGCCCCGAAGGGTATGACCGCCAGGACCAGCAGCGTCGGCGCCAGCATGACCACGGGCGCCAGCGTGAAAACCACGCGGTCCGCCCCCGTCACGATGATGTCCTCTTTGGTCAGCAGCTTGATTGCGTCGGCGATGGGCTGGAAGAGGCCGAACGGGCCCGCGCGGTTCGGGCCAAGGCGCCCCTGAAACCGGCCGAGTAGTCGGCGCTCGAACCATGTGTAGACCGTCCCCATCCCCAGGATGCCGTTCGTAACGAGCATGATGATCGAGAAGCCTGCGATGAAGTACGCAAGCCACGACCACTCCGGGCCCAGAGCGTCCAACACAAACGTGTAGACGTTCCGGTAGATGGCGTTTCCGACGAGCGCGTCGCCCATCAGCGGTCCACCTCGCCCATATTGAAGTCGAGGCTGCCGAGTGTCACGATCGCGTCCGCCAGCTTCCAGCCCACGAGCATCTCCTTGAAGAGCGTCAGGCTCATGAAGGACGGCGAGCGCACGTGGCACCGGTACGGCGCAATCGAGCCGTCGCTCACCAGATAGAAGCCGAGCTCACCCTTGGGGGCTTCGATGGGAACGTACGACTCGCCCGGCGGGGGACGGAAGAGCATCGCTGGCGTCGCGCGGACGGGTCCAGGCTCGATCTGCGCGCAGCACTGCTCGATGATGCGCAGCGACTGCCGGACCTCCAGCATGCGCACCCAGAACCGGTCGTAGTTATCGCCCGTCTCCGTGGTCGGGACGTCGAACTGCACTCGGTCGTAGACGTCGTAGGGAGCCGCCTTGCGCCAGTCCCACGAGACGCCGGACGCTCGCAGGACGGGGCCGGTGAACGAGGCGTCCAGGGCATCCTGCGCCGATACGCTCGCCACCCCCTTGGTCCGCGCAATCACGACCTCGCTGTCGAACACCAGCGTCTGCAGCTCGTCGCCGTAGGCCGGCATGTCGTCGAGGAAGCGGCGGAGCGCCGGCCAGAACTCGTCGGGCGCGTCCTGAAAGACCCCGCCGATGCGCATGTAGGAGAGCGTGATGCGCGCCCCGCAGAGCATCTCGAACATCTCCAAGATGCGCTCGCGCTCACGGAACGCGTACATCAGCGCCGTCCCCCCGAACACGCCCAGCTCCTGTAGGAAGAACCCGACGCCGATCAGGTGGCTGGCGATGCGCTGGAGCTCCGCCGCGATGACCCGCAGGTACTTGCCTCGGTTCGGCGGCTCGATCCCCACGAGCTGCTCGCACGAAAGAACGTAGGCTTGGTTGTTCGTCATCGACGCAACGTAGTCGAGTCTGTCCGTGAGCGTGATGACCTGGGTGTACTGCCGCTCCTCGGCGAGCTTCTCCGTGCCGCGGTGCAGGTAGCCGATGACGGGCTCGGCGTCGAGGATGTTCTCCCCGTCGAACGTCAGCTTCATCCGGAAAACCCCGTGGGTGCTCGGATGGTGGGGCCCGACGTTAACGACGACCGGCTCGGTGCGAATCGTCATCTGCTAGCCCCCGTGCGGCCAGGAATAGGGGAGTGGCGGCTCGAGGTAGTCGCGCCGCAGTGGGTGGCCCTGGAAGCCTTCCCACGTAAGGAGGCGCTTCAGGTTCGGGTGCCCCTCGAACGACACGCCCAGCAGGTCCCACACCTCGCGCTCTTGCAGCGTCGCCCCGCGCCAAACGCCGCTGACCGTCGGGAGCGACGGCTCGCCCCGGCCGTAAACGCGCGCCTTGAGCACGGCCATCGTATTCCGGCTTAGCGAGGTTAGGTGGTAAACGACGTCGAAATGCTCAACGTAGTCCACCGCGGTCACCGAGTTCAGCAGCTTGTAGTCGTGGGCCGGGTCGTCGCGGAGGAAGCGGCAGATGTCCGCGATGGCGCTGGGCTCAATCCAGACCGCGCCGTCGTCCGCGCCAAGGACGGCCCCCTCGAACCGGGAACGGAGCTCGTCGGCTAGTTCGCTCCCCAAGAGTACCGTCGTCATGGTCGACGCACTCCCGCGGCGTCCCCCGCCACGCTGTACTTCTTGATTTTCTCGTGCAGCTGCATGATGCCGTAGAGCAGCGCGTCGGGGCGGGGCGGGCAGCCGGGCACGTACACGTCCACCGGCACGATGTGGTTCACGCCAGAGACGACGCTGTACCCCTGATAGTACGGCCCGCCGCTGGTCGCGCAGACCCCCATGGCGATGACCCACTTGGGCTCCGCCATCTGATCGTAGATACGGCGGACAGCGGGCGCCATCTTCCACGTGAGCGTGCCGGAGACGATGAGGAGGTCCGCCTGACGGGGCGTCGCGCGCATCGCCTCCATGCCGAACCGTGAGATATCGAACCGCGACATCGCGGACGCAATCATCTCGAAGACGCAGCAGGCGAGCCCGAAAGCGAGAGGCCAGGTGGCGGAGCGGCGCCCCCAATTCAGCAGCGCGTCGATCGAAGTGACGGCGATGTTGCCCTTGAGGTCCGCGGGAACGTAGATGGACGGCTCGGGGAACGCTTCCTGCGCGCTCCACTTGAGCTGCTCGATCGCCTCGCCCTCGATGCGGTCCGTGTCCCATCCCACGAGCGGAGCGGGCATCGCCTGGCCGTAGGGCGAACCGAACTCAGAGGGCAAAGCTTGCTCGATTGGATTGACCATGGCCTGCGGCGGCGCCTCCATCCACGCGGTCGTAACCCCGTGGGACCGGTGTTGACCAGGCGTGCTGAGCATAGCATACGCCCGGCCTGTAAGTGAAATGACGCACAATCGCATCTCGGTGTCTGGTACCCTCCTTGCAGGAGTCAATGAAATGGACATGCAAGGACGGCTCGACGAGGTAACCACGCGCTCGCTGGACGAGTTCCGGCAGAAGCACGAGCTCCGCGAGCGGGCCATCAAGGTCTCCCGCGAGGTGATACGGACGTCGGCCAACGCCATCCGCGCCATCCATCGCAACGAGCTCGAACAGGCGCGAGATCTCGTAGCCGACGCCGGCGCCTTGGTGAAGGAAACGAGGCAGGTGCTCGAAGGCCATCCCGACCTCTACTTCACCGGCTACACCCAGGACGCGCAGAAGGAGTACGCCGAGGCCTGCGTCGTCCTCGCATTCATCGCCCGCTCCGAGCTGCCGCTGCCCGCGGACATCGGCGTCGAGACGCCCTCCTACCTGAACGGCCTCGCCGAGGGCGCGAGCGAGCTGCGCCGCTATATCCTCGACTCCCTCCGGCGCGACGACGACTCGCGCTCCGAGGAGCTCATGCGTTACATGGACGACGTCTACAACGTCCTCGTCGTCATGGACTTTCCCGACGCCCTCACCTCCGGCCTGCGCCGCACCACTGACCAGCTCCGCGGCGTCCTCGAACGCACCCGCGGCGACCTCACCATGACCCTCCGCCAACGCAGGCTGGAACGCCTGCTCACCGAGGGGTCTACTGAGCGCTGAGAGCCTGCTCGGCAGCCACTGCCAGTTCCTTCGCCAGGGGATCGAGCACCCGGCAGACCTCACCGTACAGTTCCTTGTCCGAGTAGTGGACCGGTCGCTTCGCTGAGCCTGGCCCGCGCGCAGGGAATCGAGCCGCCAAGGCCCTGGCAAGCGCTTCGAAATTCCTCCGTCTCGTGAGTATCACGCGCAGGGACGGGGGTGAGTTCTCGAACCAGCGGGCAAGGGCGTCCCGCAATTGCTTGGGATTGATTGCTCCTCGACCATGGAGCCTTCGGGCGTTATGGAATTTTGCGCCGAAGGTCCACATTGCTGCCGAAAGCTCCTGCTCCTGTAGCCAGAGTCCAATGGCAAAGACGTCACGCTCGATTCTCTTCGGATCAGATTCCCGCTCAGGAATGAGTTCATGCCAACGCTCTTCAGATGTGGCGTCTGCTCGCACACCGAGCCTGCACTTGCGCGCTATTGCTTGCCAGAGCGTCTTAGTCTCTTGGGACTCCAGATGCTTGGACTGGAGAATCCCTGACTCAGCCAGAGCCCGCCCGACAGCCCACCGTCTCACGAATGCTGCCTGTTCTGATGCCTCTGCGCTTACAGACGCTGACAGTTCCAGTGCACGGTCAAGCATCTGGTCTATCTCTCGATCTAGCGCTTCAGCATCCGGCCGGTAACGCTCTCCCCTATAACTGTCCCCACGAGAAGTTTCCACGCTGTTGGTCAACGTGCCATTCTCCCGACTCCATATTTTGACGGGCATTACCCACGCTCCTCGAACAGGCTCAACGAACGTGAGGCACAGTCCCTGACTAGCAGGCTGTATTCATCCAACTGTTCAGGGCGACTGCGGAGAGTCGCTAACTCTTGCATCTTATCGCAGTAATCCTCCCAACGGTCCGGGTCGGCGCCAATCGGAGTGCCGTTCAGAAGTTCATCCAATCGGGAGCGGTCGCCATGATCAAGCGGGTCCATTGTCCACTCGATTATGCCCTCCGCGCATACATCAACCACGAATGCGGAGGCGCCCCCTAGTTGAGTCCCGGTTCGACTAGGGCTTGCTTCTAGAGCGCGGTAGAGCAGATAGGCCGGAGGATACTGCAACACCCAATTGTCGGACTCCCTCTTGTCGAACTGCCACCGAGGGTGTGGGCCATCACCGAAGAGTTGCTCAATCCGAAATGGAGGCCAGTCCTGCGCAAGCGCAGGGTCCACCTCAATGTCTAAGGTGCGTGTCGCATGCGCAACGACTTCTCCATTGAGGTAGAGGTCTGCGCGCAGCGCGCGTCTCCCTGGCAATAGGTCAACGGATTGTTGCTGAGGAGTAAGGGGCGCGGTGGGATTGACTACGATGCGGGTTTGGGCGGCCGCCACACGAGAAGGAGTTGCCCCGGCAGGAATCCCGGCGCGTCTACTGGCATCATGTCAGTGAGCAGGAGGTCTCCCAGGCTGGCGGTCAATGCCGGCGTTTGGTCGTCCGGAGTGTGGTTAGTTACGCTTATCTGAACGCCGATGGTATCGCCGTTGTTGATGCGGCGCTGCCCAGTAGTGTGGTTCTCTACAGATATGCACTCCCAGCGATCCACAAGATCTATACTCAACTGTGCGGAACCTGTTGCCCCGCTTCCGCTGCTGCGGCCCGCCCGCCCGTGCGGAGATAGGAAGCGCAGAAACTCCGTAGCGGCGTCGCGCTCACTCTCTGGTGCCGGGCGGATCAATGCCTGAGCGCCCCAACCCTGCTCTTCCGCGAACTCGCGCACCTTGCTCTCGATGGCCGCGAGTAGTTCCCTGACGCCTGTCGTGCGACGGTCAAAATGTTCGTGTTGGGGGTTCTCTGCACGGTGAAGCTGGCGCTCGGCGCGTCTGTCAAATTCGACAAAGCCTCGGAAGCCCGGACGCCGTTCACGCGGTATGTAGTCCCCCAGGGTCTCCTGTCCCAGGGATTCAATCCACTGTTGCCCCCTGAGCAACTGGACTCCTTGGAACTCCGCAACATTCTCGTTCAAAGCATCGTCGTACAGAAGAACGATGCGCTTGATTTGTAATCGATCCCCCACATCGAGATTCTCCCAGCTCTGCAACCCCTGCGAATTCCTTCTCCAAGGCTCGTCGATCCAACACCGAGGAACACCAACTGTGCGCTGCTCGCCGTCCTCATCAACGATATCAATGGCCAAGCCCATCTGCACGGCTCGCCACCAACAGTGCTGTAGCCACGATTCAAGCTCGCCGGATCGAATCGCTTCAACGGCCTCTTGCGACAGGTACGGAACGATGACGCGAGCGCCGACTTCCGTGAGCGATTCTAGGCCTAGCTCAATTGCCAGCCCGTGTTCGGAGTAGCGCGTGGAAACGATGTTGCGGGCCTCGTCTCCCCGGAAAGGCGGATGTCTAACAACATCGCTGGGGTTAGCATACCGCACTCCCAAGCGATATTCGCCGTCAGCCAGAAGAGTGTCGTAGAGCATGATCATCCGTTCTTGGCCGGACGAAAGCGCTGGCAATCTTGAGTGGCAAAGGTAAGCCGCCTTTCCCTGACCCCGCGACCCTAAGGCATCTTCGCTGCTCTTCTTCGTATATCCCATGCCCTCAAATGCAGCCCAGTTCTCCCCTTCACTGAGAGCTTCCCCTTGCGCAATGTCGGACAGGGAGCGGATGGGGCCTTGAAGACCGCTCGTGTTGGAGTCGGTTACGGTGAGCATATGGAAGTCCGCTCCCGCACTCGTGTGCCGCCTGTGGAGCCTGTATTCCACGTGGGCGCGGCCGCGAGGGGCGGCATCCTTGGAGTTCTGCACGGGCTCTTGCGCTAACGCTCGCGTCGGGCCCATGCGATAGCCCTCAATGATGCTGCGGACGCTGGCCACCATGTTGCTTGCGGTTGACACGAACTGAGACGTCATCGCTCCTCCAATGTCTAGTCACCTGCTAGCCAGGGGTTACCTGGCACGCCGCCGTTGCCTTCGTGCACCGACATTGCGGGCAGTCGGGTAGTCTCGGCGCAGGGCATAGAACCCTTTGGCCGTAGGGCGGACGAATCGAGCATCTTGAACCATTCGCGCGGTGAGGTTGGCCCATGGCGTCGCTCCATAGAGGGCTCCGCCGCGCCTGATAACCTCTTGCGCCAGCTCTTTGTAATACATCGGCTCTCCATCACGTTCGGTCAATATCTCATCGGCGATATCACAAACGTTGGGTTGAATGTCATTACTATGTTCAGTTTGTGTCAAAGACTTAGCATCGCTCTGTGGCGACTGGTTCTCATCCAGCAATGCCCTGACATGCTCCAATCGCCATTGCACCACTGAGAGGCGCTTCTGAGCTTGCTTGACACGGCCCTGAAGCTCCAATGCTTCCGCCTCCAGTTGCTCGCGTTCAGCATCCAACATCTCCCTGAGGGTACTTGCCATGCTACAATCCTCCTGCAGGATGATATCATAATATCTGCATTCTCTGACCGTAACCATAATAATAATACTATCATTACACAGTTCTATTATCACAGATACTAACCCCTACCGACCGACCTTGCCCGGCAGTCGTGGCCCCTCGACCGTTTGACCTGGTGAAGCCTTGGCCATGACAATGTCGTACTGTTGGAGTCCCCAATTAGGAATCATGCGGAGGGGGTAGGCGGCAGTCGATGCCGCGCTCCCATAGGAGGTAGGTACTGATGGAAGGCCTGATACTGGCCATTGTTGCGGGCGCGGTCGCTCTCATATTCGCCGTCTTCCTCGCCATGCGCGTGCTCAGAGCAGACGAGGGCACTGACCGGATGAAGGAGATCGGCGCGGCTATTCAGGAGGGCGCCAACGCCTTCCTCAAGCGCGAGTACACCGTGCTCGCGGGGTTCGTCGTCATCGTTTTCGTCGTCCTCTTGGTCCTCGGCATCGTCCGGGACGAGCAGGAAGAGATGACGGCTGTCGCCTATCTGGTGGGCGCCATCTCGTCGGCGGTCGCCGGCTTCATCGGCATGCGCATCGCCGTCAAGTCCAACATGCGGACCGCCGCGGCGGCCCGGACTAGCCTCAACGGGGCGCTGCGTGTCGCCTTCTCCAGCGGCGGCGTCATGGGCATCACCGTCGTCGGAATCGGCATCCTCGGCGCCGTCATCCTCTGGATGGTCTTCGAGGACCCCAACATCGTCGCCGGCTTTAGCTTCGGCGCTTCCAGCATCGCCCTCTTCGCCCGTGTTGGCGGCGGCATCTACACCAAGGCCGCCGACGTTGGCGGCGACCTCGCCGGGAAGGTCGAGGCCGGCATCCCCGAGGACGACCCTCGCAACGCCGCAGTCATTGCCGACAACGTCGGCGACAACGTCGGCGACGTGGCAGGCATGGGCGCCGACCTCTTCGAGTCCTACGTCGGCTCCATCATCGCCAGCCTGGCCCTCGCCGCGACAGGCACCGCGTTCCTCATCGGCGTCGACTCCTCCCGTGTCGACATCGAGGCCGACTCCAGCCTTGCGGTCCTCCCCTTCCTCATCGCCGCCGTCGGCATCGCCGCGTCGATCATCGGCACGTTCATCGTGCGCACGGGCGAGACGACCAACATCGGCAGCCTGCTCTGGTCGCTGCGGCGCGGCATCTTCTCCGCCAGCCTCCTTGCCCTGATTGGCTCCTTTGGCGCTATCTACTGGCTGCTCGAGGTGGACGGCGGGTTCGGCATGAATAGCGTCTGGCAGATGTGGGGCGCCGTAGCGGTCGGTCTTGGCGCGGGCGTCATCATCGGCATCAGCACCGAGTACTACACCAGCTACGAATACAAGCCGACCAAAAGCATTGCCGCGCGGTCCGTCACCGGCCCCGCCACAATCATCATCAGCGGGTTCGCCACGGGCATGTTGAGCACCGTTATTCCGCTCCTCGTCATTGCGGCTGCGGTGATCGGGGCCCATGAGCTCGCCGGCCTTTACGGCATCGCCATCGCCGCCGTCGGCATGCTCTCCACTCTCGGCATCACCCTCGCGACCGACGCCTACGGCCCTGTCGCCGACAACGCCGGAGCCATCGCCGAGCAAGCCCACCTCGACCCCGAAGTCCGCGAGCGCACCGACGCTCTCGACTCCCTCGGCAACACGACGGCAGCCACCGGCAAAGGCTTCGCCATCGGCTCGGCCGTCCTTACGTCCCTCGCCCTCATGGCCGCTTACGCCAACATAGTCGGCCTGGAATCCATCAACCTCCTAGACGTTTCGACCCTCGTCGGCTTGCTCATCGGCGCGCTCATGCCGTTCGTCTTCAGCGCGCTCACCATGGAGGCTGTTGGTAACGCCGCCCAGGACATGGTCGAGGAGGTGCGCCGGCAGTTCAGGGAGATACCCGGCCTGCGAGAGGGTAGGGAGGACGCCAAGGCGGAGTACGCCCGCTGCGTGGACATCAGCACCAAAGGAGCCCTGCGCGAGATGATCATCCCAGGTCTGCTCGCGGTGGTCGTCCCGATTGCCGTCGGCGTCATTCCGTTCCTGGGCGCCGCGGCGGTTGGCGGACTCCTCATTGGCGCAATCTCGGCCGGCTCGCTGCTCGCCATCACCATGGCGAACTCCGGCGGCGCATGGGACAACGCAAAGAAGTACATCGAGGCCGGCGCTCACGGCGGCAAGGGTACTGACGAACACGCCGCCGCTGTCGTCGGCGACACCGTCGGCGACCCGTTCAAGGACACCTCCGGCCCCTCGCTGAACATCCTCATCAAGCTCATGTCCATCGTCGCGGTGGTGTTCGGAACGACCTTCGCCACGTAGCCGCCCGACGCGATACCTGTCAGAATCACCGGGCCGTCTGCTCGACACAGGCGGCCCGGCTCATGAGTGCGAACACGGAGGAAAAGATGGACCTGGGGATTGCTGGCAAGAAGGCGCTCGTTACGGGAGGCACCCGCGGCATCGGCTACGCCGTCGCTATGGAGCTGGCCAAGGAAGGCGTCGACGTGGCCCTCTGCGCCAGGGACGGCGCCGCAGCGACGGCCGTCGCCGAGGAAATCGGCAAGGCCACGGGCGCGAAGGTCGTGGGGTTCCAAGCCGACACCGGTATCGCCGACGACGTGACGAAGCTGGTCGCTGATGCGGCCGCCGCGCTCGGGGGACTCGACATCCTCGTCAACAACGCGGCGCGCGTCGGCGGCACGGGCGGGCCTGACTCCCTAGCCCAGCTCAACGAGCCGATGCTCCAAGGCGACTTCAACGTCAAGATCATGGGCTACCTCCGCTGCGCCCGTGAGGCCGTCCCCCACATGGAGCGCGCAGGTTGGGGGCGCATCGTCAACATGGACGGCATGGCCGCTCGCAACGCCGCGGGCATCAGCGGCGGCCTGCGTAACGCCGCGGTAATGAACTTCACCAAGGTCATGTCCGAGGAGCTCGGCTCCAAGGGCATCACCGTCAACGCCGTTCACCCCGCCGTCAGCAAGACCGAGGCCCTGATCGACCGTCTCCGCGTGAACGCTGAGCGCGACGGCACGACCGTCGAAGAGGCGGAGCGGCGCATCGCCAGCGCCAACGCCATCAAACGGCTCATCACCGCCGAAGAGATTGCTGCGGTGACCGTTTTCCTCTGCTCGCAGCAGGCCGGCTGCATCACCGGCGAGGCTGTCGCCTCCGCGGGCGGCAACTCGCGCTCAGTGTTCTACTAACCGCCCATGGTTCGCTCGAACGTCAGCGGCAACAGCCCCTACGAAGACCTGGTCGGCTTCTCCCGCGCCGTCCGCGTGGGCAACGCCATCCACGTCTCCGGTACCGTCGCAACCGCGGACGACGGCTCAGTGATGGGCTCCGGCGACGCCTACGCGCAGACCGTCCAAACGCTGCTCAATATCGAGGCGGCGCTGCGAAAGACAGGCGCGTCAATCAGTGACGTCGTTCGCACGCGGATATACGTGACCGACATCGCGGACTGGGAGGCGGTCGCCCGCGCTCACCGCGATTTCTTCAGCGGCGTCCGCCCGGCCGCCACGATGGTAGAGGTGAGCCGCCTCATCGACCCCACGATGCTCGTCGAGATCGAGGCAGAGGCGCTCATCGAGTGACTCTAGGACGTGGGGACTCCCTGCGCAGCGGCAGCCCGGAGTAGCGCCCGGTCGAGGGTCACGAGCATCGACTCCCGCCGCTGCGCCAGCTCCAAGTAGAGCGCATCGTAGAACGTAAGCTGATGTGCCCGCGCCAATGTCATGGCGGCAGCGAGGTCGGGCTCCGTATCCGTAGTGATAGCCAACCTGCTCAATACCACTATTGCGTTCGCTACCTGGTCGCTCGATATACGGGCGCGCCGCTCCTCGGAATAAGGACGTTTCGCGTCTCGAAATGCCAGAGCTGCGGCACAAACGCGCCCTCATCGGGCAGCCGCTCGTAATACGCTTCGAACTTCGCGCCCTCTTCTTCCTCCAATACCCACGCCATCACGAATGAGGCGTCCAGCGCGAAACTCACGCGCGATGTCCTTCGTGCCGCGCCGCAAGAATCTCCTCCACCGTAATGCCGGAGTCCTTTAACGAGGCTCTGAGCCGCCTGGCCCGCTCCGAAAGCTCATCGCGCTCGGCTTTGGTCTGAACGGGCCGACGCTCCACCGGCACGAGGCGGGCTACCGGAACGCCGTCCCGGATTATCTCGACCGATTCCCCGCCCTCGACCTCGCGAATAAGCTCCGCTAGGTGCGAGCCCGCTTCCGCAACCTGCACTTCCCGCATCGTCTCGCTCCTTCGGCTACGCGCCGGAACTCCATCGTATCAGAGCACCCCTCCTCAGTCCTCTCCCCAGACGACTGTCCGCAGTCCCCTGCCGGGGCTCCCCTTACCGCCTACGCTGGAAGAAGGACTGAGAGAGGACTGCCGAGCGGGAACAAATACCCGCCCCATTGCGTCTATACAATGCAGGGCCAGCGACGGAGACCTACGCCGGGCCGAGCCCCGTTCCACAACCGAGGTAGCCCGATGAATGCCCTACTCACGACCGTGATGCTCTCCGTAATAAGCGTCTGGATAGCCCTGCTGGCCGCCGTCGCTTGTCAGGACGCCCCTTCTCCTAAACCCGACGGAAATCTCACGCCGGAGTCGCGCACCCGGACCAACGCGTCGGTAACCGGCTCCGTAACCTACCGCGAGCGGCTAGCCCTCTCCCCCGGCGCAACGCTGACCGTGCAGCTGCGGGACGTATCCCTCCTCCAGGACACGGCATCCATACTCATCGCCGAACAGGTCATCCCCAACCCGGGGCAGGTCCCGATAGCGTTCGAGGTCGAATACAACCGGGACGACCTGAATCCAAGGAACACCTACTCCGTGAGCGCTCGGATTATCGAGTCCGATGGCCGTCTCGCCTTCATAAACGACACTGCCTACGAGGTGGTCACCCGGGGCAATCCCGACAACGTCAACATGCTTCTGGTCATGGTTGAGCCGCCCCCGGACCCATCCGGAGAAAACGACGAAGGCGGCTCGAGTCGTCCAAGCTGGGTGGAGGCCCCGGTCCCGGTCGTGGGGGCGAAGTTGCTCCGAGACGACCCCGAGTTCCTGTTGCTGGTCGCCTTTCATCAGTCCCAGATTGAAGGTTGCGTTAGACCCGGGGCCAAGAGTTCGAGATGGTCGGCTCCGACATCATCGTCAAGGTCACCCTGATGGAGCCGCCGCCCGCTCCTTGGCGTATCCCCTGCGCCGAGGACGTGGTCGAGGTGGAGACCGTAGTGCCCATCGAAGCGCCCCTTACGCCGGGCCAGACCTATCGCGTGAAGGTGAACGGCTTGGTGACCAACTCCTTTACCTTGCCGGAGCCGGACTTCCGGGACTCGTTCATCAACCTGTCCCCGATTGAAAGCATGGAAGTGACGGCGCTTGAAAGCACGCCGCTTCAGTACGAGCTGCGCGTCGTCTCCGGCCTGCCCACAGGCGGCTGCTCCAGGTTCAACGGATACGAGGTCCAGCGCGCCGACCCTACCAGGATAGAGGTGGCGATAACCCACCACGAGATCGCCGACCCCTTTGTCTTCTGCACCACGGACTACCCCCTCGTTGAAACGTCCATCCCCTTGGTTCCGACTTCGAGCCGGGGCTTGAGTACACCGTTAGCGTCAACTCCGAAGTCTCCCAGACCTTCCTGGCTCGCTAGCTCCGCTCAATTCTCCCCTGCAGCGGGGGAGGACTCTCGAACCTCTCCCCCGCCTGCGGGAGGCTAATCGTAAGGGGGTTCGCGAATCGCCCTCCCAATCATTCGCCTTCCCCAATTGGTTCGTGGTGAGTCCGTCGAACCACGCCGCCCGCCACAAACGCCAAGGCTCCTCCACCCCAACATGGAGTTACCAGAGGTCTCGGTCTGACGGGAGGAGGGGTCTCCGCCCAACACAAGAAGGAGGGGGCGTACCGGGTACGCCCCCTCCGGTTCGAGCCTCCGCACTCGCGGACAAGCCGCCCTAGAAGAAGTTCGTCAGGTTCTTGTGAAGCAGGACGCTCTCGTCCAGGTAGATCTCGCGCTTCGCTATCTTCCAGCCCCCGTCGACCCGGCGGAGCGTGTCAATGCGCTTGCCGATGAAGGTGCTCTCCTCGTCGGCGTGGCGGTTCCGGTAGAACATGAAGCGGCACTTGACCCGGACCTCGTCCGGGCTCTCCCACCCCAGGATGCGCACGTTCGACACCATATGCGTCACTCGCGAGAGCGGCTCCTCCGCCCAGTGAACGTGGGTGTTGAGCTGCTTCACTCGCTTCTCCAGTATCCGCTTGTCGTCCCTGTACCACCACATGTCCGTGTTCTTGTAGATGTACTCGGAGTCCATCTCCTTGGACGGCACATTCCGGCGGATGGGCATCAGGTACTGCGCGTCCTCCGTGAACAGGTCAAGCCATTCGTCGTACTGGTGCTCGTCCAGTAGGTCCGCTTCGCTCCAGAGGAAGTCCTCGATCTCCAAACGCACCAAGTGGTCTTCGATATTGCTCGCCACGTCAGTCCTCCTACTTCGCCGGCTCTGTGACCAGGTCTCCCCAGTCCCGCGCCGCCATGACCTCGGCCCAACGCTGGAAGTACCGCCGGTAGTTCTCGTCCGTGGGCTCCGGGTGCCACATGCCTGGCAGCCCGAATGTCGACGGGCCGTGCAGTGCCGGAATGGACATCCCTAGCTGGTTGTTCTGGCGGAGCCTGGTGCGGGTCATGTGCCCCCGGCTGTACTTCGTCTGGATGTTCCAGTTCTCCATGTCGTCCTTCTGGATCAGACCGTTCGGCCCCCAGCGCAGCTCGTGGTAGCGGCCCCATGCCTCCTTAACCGCTTCCGGCGCGTCCTTGTCGACCAGAATGTACGACCACATCTCCGTCTCGGTCGGCCCTTGAGGATGAAGAATGCGGATGATCCGTCCCACCGCGCCCATGTTCGGGAAGATATGGGGAGGCTCGGTGACCTGCGCCAGCTTGCCCAGCCTCTCCCTGCGGGCCATGTAATGCTCCCGCAGGTACTCGCGGACCTCCGGGTACTCCTCCCACTGTGGCGACTCGGGATGCCAACCGACCACCGCCTCTGCGTCATCCGGGAAGTCCCAAAGGTCCGTCGTATGGCCCTCCGGGAACCAGACGTGGTACTCCTTGCCCGGCCGCTCCCGCGTCGCCCCGCCGAACTGGCCGAGTAGGCCGCGCACCGAGCGGTGGGTGATCCACCCGTGCGTGATGTCCATATCGGGCATCGGCACCTTCCAGTTCATGCCCACGCGCCACTTCATCACGCCGCCCAGCACTTCCGTGCCGTTGTCTCGCCCGTCGACGCTCATCAGAGAGGGGGCCAGATAGGCTTCGGCGCCCCCAAAGTAGTCCATCAAGCTGGGGGCGGAGTCATCCCACGTCGCCCAGATGGTCCCGTGGAACGTCTCGACACGGGCCCTCAGCATCCCCCACTCCTCCTTATGCAATTCCGTGGCGTAGACGTCCTCGCTGCCCGGCGGCAGGCTCTGCAGGGCGCCGGAGTTGTCGAACGTCCACCCGTGAAAGGCGCACTGGAACCCAAGAGCGTTGCCCTCGTCGTACCGGCACACCACATTTCCACGGTGGGGGCAGGAGTTGAGCAGCACGCTGATTTCACGGTCTCGGCCTCGTGTGAGGACGACCTGCTCCTCCCCCATACGGGACCGCACAAAGTCCCCGGGATTGGGGATCTGGCTCTCGTGGCCCACGAACAGCCACATGCGGGCGAACACCTGCTCGAGTTCTTGCTCGTATACGCCGGGGTCGCTGAACACCGCCGGGCTGATGGTCCCATTGGGCGTGTCCACTAGCCTGTCTATCAAGAGGTCGCTCAGAACCATCGCTGTCTCCTTTCGATGTCGCGCATCGCGCCATCCCCCCGAAATGCCCCTCCGTCATCCATTCAAGACCCCTCCCCCGTCCGTGGGGAGGGCAGGGAGGGGGACCTCTCCCTCCGACGTTCCCGCGAAAGCGGGAACCCAGATATCGGTCCCGCCCTCCGTTCCGTCATTCCCGCGAAAGCGGGAATCCAGGTATCGGCCCCGTCCTCCGTTCCGTCATTCCCGCGAAAGCGGGAATCCAGGTATCGACCCCCGCCTTCCATATTCGGCATTCCCGCGAAGGCGGGAACCTCGTAGCCTTCTCCGCGCCCCGTCCCCCCAACCCCCCGTCTCACCGGTGGTGGCGCTAGGGAGTTCCGCACTCCATCGGCCACAGTCTGCCACATCTGGACGCCGTTGCCACCCCTGGAGCCGCTTATCGGCGTCTGCGACTGACCCGACGCCGGATTTCGGCAATCCCCTCTATGACACTTGCCCCTTACCCCAACCCGCCCCGTCGAGTACTCTGGCCCCACAGAAGGTCCTGCCCACCTCCCTCTCCCGTCCGCAGGGGAGGACCAAGGAGGGGGAAGGGCCTTTTGCATCCCTGGCGAAAAGCCCCCCGCCGAGGAAAGCTCGATCTGACGATACAAAAATAATGGATGATCAACTTTTCAGACCACGGAAGCAGGCCACGGCCATGAAAACACCCTCCAAAACCCCCGTCTCGCCGTACAATTTGGACAACTTTTCACGCCTGGCAAAGTGCGTTGGACAACTTCTTCACGCCTGGCAAAATGTGGTGATCAACTTTTTTCGCGCGAATGGACAACTTCCTCGACGCCGTCTGCGCGGGACGCCTGGACCGGCTATTGCAACGGCAGCGGGGGCTGGAGCCAGCTCCCCGTCGTGTTCACGTCGATGCGCGTGACCCACTTGACCCACTCGAACCCGCGCTTGCCCGGCACAACCAGCCGCAGCGGCGCGCCGTGGCCGTGCGAAAGCGGCTCGCCCCCGACGTGTGTCGCGAGCAGCAGGCCCTCCGCGTGACCCAGGGAGAAACGCCGGTAGTAGCCGATAGCCGACGTCACCGTCACGCTAGCGGCGGAGGCCTGTGGACGCGCGGCGGCGAGCAGCCGTCCGAGCCGCACCCCGCTCCAACGCTGGGTCGAGTGCCAGCCGCCGGTGCAATCGAGAGTCGCCGTCTCCTCCTCCGTCGGCTCGAGGTCGGCATAGGCGACGGTGAGCGGCGAGCCAACGGCGCCTGCGATGGTCAGCGTCCACGCGCCTGGATCGATGGCGTCGAGCCGGTCGTTCAGCCAGGATGTCGTAGGAAAAGAGTTGCCGCCGAAGTCGCCTGCGGCATACGAGCCGGTGAACCGCTTCGCCTGCGCCACGTCCGTCGAGCGGTTGAGGCGTACGCCGGCCTGCCACAGGAACGCCCCTATCAGTGCGAGCCCGCCGAGTCTGAGGACAGACCTCCGTTGGGCCCAGTGCCGCGGGCGCAGCAGCCTCCGGTATCGGGCCAAGTGCAAGACGATCATCGGCACGATCAGGAACACCAGGATCGCGTGCCACGTCATGCCCGATGTCCCGAGGTACGAGAATCTCCCCAGGTGCGCCCAAGCGACGCCGAGGAGGACGTCGATGAGCAGGAGAGCAAGGGCCGTCAGCGCGAGGTAGTCCTGTCCCGTCCACGCGCCGTACCGCCGCGCCAGCGGCCGCACCACGTTAGGCAGCTTCCAGAAGAGGACCGCGACGACCGCCAGCCCCGCAATCCGGTGCGCGCTAACGTGCCACGCCTGGTCCGGCTCCCCCGCCACAAACGCGTAGTACCCGGTTACCAGCGAGCCGGTCGCAAGCAGCAGAACGAACGCATTTGCCCAGGTGTATCGCATGGCTGTCGTGCAGCGCCTCGACCCCGCTCTTCAAAGGAGACCCTTGCCTACACTTTGATGCCCGGCGGCGGGCTGATGGTTCTCGGCGAGTTAATGGTCCGCAATGAGCGATAGTTCCGGGGCTTGTCAACGAGCGCGTGGAGCAGGGAGAGGCCCACGGGGCCAAACCGACGCCAAATGGCGGAACGGCTTATACTGCTTAGGTTCCGTCAGAATCTCAAGGGGATAGGTACACATGGGAAGAATCAAGGTCGCGATAGTAGGGGTCGGAAATTGCGCGTCCTCGTTCGTGCAAGGCCTCCACCGGTATCGCGAAGCGCCCACGGACGAGTTGGTCCCAGGTCTGATGCACGCTCAGATGGGCGGTTACCACATAGGCGACATCGAAGTAGTCGCCGCGTTCGACGTAGACAAGACCAAGGTCGGGAAGGACGTGGCGGACGCCATCTTCGCCGGGCAGAACAACACGATGAAGTTCACCGACGTGCCCAAGACCGGCGTGAAGGTCGAGCGGGGAATGACTCACGACGGCATCGGCAAGTACCTCTCAAGCGTAATCCAGAAGGCGGCTGGGCCTACCGCCGATATCGTCAACATCCTCAAGGACCGCGAAGTCGACGTCCTCATCAACTACCTCCCTGTCGGCTCGGAAGAGGCCGCCAAGTGGTATATGGAGCAGGCATTGCAGGCCCGCGTCGGCGTCGTGAACTGCATTCCCGTATTTATCGCCCGCGAGCCGTACTGGCAGAAACGCTTCCAGGACGCAGGGACGCCAATCGTCGGGGACGACATCAAGTCTCAGGTCGGCGCGACCATCACGCACCGGGTGCTGGCCAACCTGTTCAGGGACCGGGGCGTGAAGATTCTCCGCACCTACCAGCTGAATTTCGGCGGCAACACCGACTTCCTGAACATGCTGGAGCGCGAGCGCCTCGAGTCGAAGAAGGAATCGAAGACAAACGCCGTCACCTCCCAGCTCCCCTACGACCTCGGCCCCGGCAACGTGCACGTCGGGCCGAGCGACTACGTTCCCTGGCTGGAAGACCGCAAATGGTGCCACATACGCATCGAAGGCCAGACCTTCGGCGACGTGCCCCTGAACCTCGAACTGAAGCTGGAAGTCTGGGACAGCCCCAACTCCGCTGGGGTTGTTGTCGACGCGGTCCGGTGCGCGAAGATCGCGCTCGACCGGGGCATCAGCGGGCAGCTCGAGGGACCGAGCGCCTACTTCATGAAATCGCCCGCCCATCAGTACACAGACGACGTGGCGCGTGACATGGTGGAGTTCTTCATCGCCGAACAGCCGACGACGGCAGCGCCAATCAAGACCAAGGACGAACACTAGGCCTGCGAGAGACTTTGACCGAGCCGACCACGGTAGCCCCGGGGAGGGCACGGGACGGGAGCCATAGGGCGCTCAAAGTCGCCCTAGTATCTCCATACGACTACGGCGCGCCCGGTGGGGTCAACGACCATATCGACAACCTGGCGCGGCAGCTCCGGCTGAAGGGGCATGCCGTCAAGATCATCGCCCCGCTCGCCAACTCGCAGGAGAGGCGGATGGAGCCGGGCTTCATCCCGATGGGTAGACCGGTCCCCTTGCCGAGCGGCGGTGCCGTCGCGCGAGTCACGCTCTCCTTCTGGCTGGAGCCCCGGGTGCGAGATCTGCTCGAACGAGAGCAGTTCGACATAGTGCACCTCCACGAGCCGATGGCTCCCGCATTGCCGCTGACCTTCCTGCACTCCTCGAACGCCGTCAACGTTGGGACGTTCCACACCTTCAACGGCACCCGGTTCTACCGCGCGTGGCGATACTTCAGCCGCCGCTGGTTCCGCAAGCTGGACGGACGCATCGCCGTGTCCAAACCGGCGATGGACTTCGTCAGCCAGTTCTTCCCCGGCGAGTACGAGATTATTCCGAACGGCGTGAACGTCGAGCGATTCTCGGAAGCTAGCCCCATCGAACGCTTCCAGGACGGCAAGACCAACATCCTCTTCCTGGGGCGCATGGAGCGCAGGAAGGGCCTGAAGTACCTGCTCATGGCGTACAGCCGGTTCAAATGGAAGCGCCCCGACACCCGGCTCATCATCGTCGGCGGAGGGAACCCCGGCGAGGACGTCCTCTCGCTAGTCGGCGAGCGCGACCTCCAAGACGTGGAATTCGTCGGGCGCATCTCCTACGAGGACGTCCCGCGCTACTACCAGACGGCCGACATTTTCTGCGCGCCGAACACGGGACGGGAGAGCTTCGGCATCGTGCTGCTGGAAGCGATGGCCGCAGGGAAGCCCATCGTGGCCTCTCGCATCGACGGCTTCAGCCGGGTGATGTCGAACGGCGTCGAGGGCTTGCTCGTCAGGCCGAAGCGGGACGCCGAGCTCGCCACGGCCCTCGAACGGCTCATCGCCAATCCGGAGCTGCGCCGGGAGATGGGCGCGCGGGGCCAAGTGACCGTAGAGCAGTACCGATGGGAGGTCGTCGCCGAGCGCGTCCTCGGCTACTACCGCTCGCTGCTATGGCGCCGGGCTGGGAGGAGGCCCGGGCCGTGAGCTCGCTCGTCCCCCGGCTGCGGACGCGCGGGCTGGTCACCCGGCTCATCAGCAACCCGATTGCGCGGGTGCTCATCGCGCTGAGGATATCGCCGAACCTCATCACCCTCGCGGGCTTTGGGGTCGCCGCGTACTCGGCCTATCTGCTCTCCGACGGCCGCCTGCTTATCGGCGGCGTTGTGATGATTGCCGGCGCGGCGATGGACATGCTGGACGGCGCCGTCGCGAGGCTCGCCGGCAAGGAATCGACGTTCGGCGCGTTCTTTGATTCGGTGATGGACCGCTTGGGAGAGGCCGTCGTGCTCTTTGGGCTGGCGGTCTTCTACATGCGGGCCGGCGACGCGCTGGGCGTGTACCTCGCCTTCGGCGCGCTCACGTCGTCGATGATGGTCAGCTACCTGCGGGCGCGGTCCGAAGGGCTGGCGATTCCAGGCGACGTTGGGCTGCTGGGGCGGCCGGAGCGCGTGGTCGTCCTCGGCGTTGCGCTTCTCATCGGCTACCCGCTGTACGGCCTCGGAATCATCGCCGCGTTGGCGTCGCTGACGGTCGTGCAGCGCGGCTGGCACGTCTGGCGCGTCACCCGCGCCGCCAGAGATTAGCCTAGGCGTGTACAATCGCCCCAGCCCCATACCCATTCCAAGAAGACGCCAAAGCCGCGCGAGGAGAGAGGCGATGCCCTTACTGAGTGAAGAGGACCGCAAAACACTTGAAGACCGCTTCGCCGAGACCCTCGACGAGGACGTGAAGATACTGCTCTTCGCGGAGTCGGAGGCGCGCAGTCTGCTGACGATTCCCGGACAGGCCGCGAACGGCGCGGGGGCGGAGTACGCCAAGGTCACTCGGGAACTGCTAACCGAGCTGGCCGCGACATCCCCCAAGCTCACCCTGGAGATCCTCGACGTTCACGGCGACGGCGCCGACGAGGCGAAACGTCTGCAGATCGAACATATCCCCGCCATCGTCATGGGCGGAGACGACGGCCGTGTGCGCTTCTACGGCGCCCCGGTGGGCAACGAGTTTCCCACCATTCTGATGGGCATCGAGTCGCTCTCGAAGTCGGAGCCAATGCTACGTGAGGGCGTCGCCACCGCGGTGCGCGAGCGAATCGACCAACAGGTCCATCTGCGGGTGTTCGTCACTCCTACCTGACCGCACTGCCCCCGTGTGGCCCGTGCGGCCCACGCATTCGCCATCGCGAACCCCAACGTGAAGGCGGAGGTCATCGAGGCATCGGAGTTCCCCGAGGCGGCGCAACGCTATCAGGTTATGGGCGTGCCAAAGACGGTCATCAACGACCAGGCCGAGTTCGTGGGCGTGGTCCCGGACGAAATCTTCGTGAACGCAGTGCTCGAATCCATCGGCAAAGAGGCCGTCGACTGGGAGGCGGAGCTCAACAGTGAGCAACCGGAGGCGTGAGCAACCGGGAGGGCGTCAACAACCGGAGGCGTGAGCAGGCGGAGGGCGAGTAGCCGGAGGACGGACGGCGGCCAGCAACGCGCCGGCAATCAACAAGAGGACGATTGAGATGACCCAGGCGGGCGTGTATACGCCCGCCTGGTCTCGTATGTAGCCGGTGACGGGGAACGCGAGCGCGCCTATCCCCACCGTGACGGGAATCGTGGCGCCACGAATATCGCCTTGGTGCAGCCGGCCAAAGTGATTGGCCCACATCACGCTCTGGGCGACGTGTGTGACCTGGAAGCCGAGCGCGTAGCCGATGTTCGCCGCGAACAGCCAGAAGAGGCCGTCGACGACAATCAGACCAATGCCGCAGAACGCTCCGGCGGCCAGCCCGGCGATCAGCACGCCGCCGACGGGCATACGGTCGAGCAGCCTGCCCAGGGCGACGCTCGCGACGATGGCGACGACCGCGTCCACGGCGATGGCGGCGGCGACCAAGGCCGGGCTGAGGCCGCGCTCGATGAAGTGGGGAACACGGAAGACCGTGAGCGTGGAGAGTCCATAGGTCATCGCGGTGAAGCCCGCCAGCATCAGCCAGAAGCGCTTCGTGCGGAGCGCCTGGCTCCGGGAGAGCGAGCCCTCGTTGACCGGAGGGGCACCCGGGCCGCTGGACGGGCGCGCCGCGCCGCCGTCCGGCGCTAGGCCCATGTCCTCGGGGCTCCTCCGCAGAAGGAGGGTGAGCGGCACGAGGATAGCGACGCCGGACAACGCGAGTATTGAGAGCGTGTCGCGCCAGCCGTAGAGGTTGATCAGCAGCTGGGTGAGGGGATAGTAGACCGCGACGCCCAGGGGCGTGCCCGCCAACGCGACGCCCATCGCCAGCCCCCGCCTTCGGACGAACCACTTGGCGACGGGCGCGCTCGCTTGGAGGTCGTTCGCCCGGCCCATGCCAACGAGCCCCATGACGGCGAACGCGAGCATCAACTCCCATACGGCTCCGACCCGTGACAGCCAGAGGGTCAGCCCCCCGCCCACGAGCGCCGCGGCGAGCACCGGGCCTCGCGGTCCGCGCAGGTCGAGGATGCGGCCGATGAGCGGGCCAGCGGCCAGGATCATGGCCAGCCGCACGAACACCGCCCACCCGAAAGTCGACGCGCTCCAGCCGAGCTCCGCCGACATGGGCCCGATGAAGAGGGCGAAGTTCGCTCCCGCGAGCCCCACCCCCACCGCGCCAAAGACGCCCAGGACGCCAACAACGGTCCATCCGTAGAACGGTCTGGCGCGGCGAGGCGGCATGGGGGCAGGCTACGGGCGCACAGCGCGTTCGGCAAGCGCGCCGAAGAGAGTTGGAGTCATTGGCATCATTTGGCACCGTTGGGCGCGCCTTCGCTCGTCAGCGGGGGGTTGTGGGGTCCATGGTAAGAGGTAGCATGGTTACAGCGCAACGGGCTAATGTCATATCATTGACAATACAGGGGTGGAGAGCCCAGGACAGGGAGTTTGGAGGTTGCAGAGGAGCGCCAAGTGGAGGGCCCGAAGGTGGAGAACCATCAGCGGGGCCACTGAGGCCAAGACGACGCCACGATGAGGCCACAATGGCGCAACACCGGGCCACAATGAAGCCGCCATGGGGCCAACCTGAGCCAAGATGAGGCCACAATGGACCGGGCAGCGGACGGAGAGGGGCAAGGCGAGATGCCCACGGTGGTCGCGGGAATCTCTCAAGTTGGTCTGATGTTCAACAACCACGACCAACGCACTAAGGGGCGGAAGGCGCCTCCCCCTCCCTAACCCTCATACGTGTGGGGCAATAGTAACGGAAGATTCGGTGTTCGTGGGCGGTAGACCGAACGCCGTAGCAGGCAAGGAACAACTATCAACATTCAGTAGAGTCCCAGTTTAGTGAACCTGAGTTTACTGTAGGCAGAACCACCTCGTCACATTGGATTGAGGGCCAGGATGAATGGCCAGGCCGCCAGGGAGCCGACGCTATTGTTGGTGCTGTAGTAGGGCAATACAAGGCTGCCAAAGAGGGCGTAGAGAACCGCGATTCCGCCGGTATGGAAGAGGACGAAGGCTGTCAGCAGCCACGGCGATGTCGTACGCCAACGCCGGAAGGCCAGTAGATAGCCAAGGACCGCTAACGATGCCCATGCCCAGAATAGGCCCCAACCCTGGAAGATGTTGGTTATAGCCGGGATCTGGGCGACGCTCCGGATGACCTCCGTGCCGGTCTTCAGCACGGTGCAGTCAACGAGCACAACATCCCCTTGTGACCGAGTCTCGCTGACGCGACCTGCAACAAGCACGAGCAGGCCATCGGATGGAAAGGGCCGGTTGGTCACTCGTCGCTCACTGAGACCCCTCGGCACTTCGCACAAGACACTGGTATTCGGGGCGCCTTCCAACTCCAATAGCATGCCGCCATCGCGAGCGGGACCCCGACGAACAGCGACGCCGGTCACCGCGACGAACCGCCCCAGATAGGCTTCGCGCCCCGCTCGACTCTCGTCGAAGCGTGAGGCGAGCAGGTCTGCATCAATCTCGATCGCCCTCTCGATCGGTTGGGCCGCGTCATGGTCGATGCCGCGCCTCGGCGTAGGGGTGGCGGTTGCCGTCTGGACGGGCGATTCGGTGGAGCTAGGTGTCGCGGATGACGCACATGCTGACAGGACCGCCGCTAGCAGGCAGAATGCGTATAGACGCCAGACGAGTCGACGGCTCATTCAGCCTCGGTCCCATCGACACCCAGGACCTTGATCTGACTTCATGGGACTACTCATCAGGGACCCTCTCCCTAGATTCAATTCCATCGGTTTCGGTTGCGCACATTGAGGTCGCGCCTGGTGTCTCACATCCTCAGGCCAAATCAACTAAAAGCGACAAACTATACATCTGCATAGAAGGCTCTCTGGTTTTGTTGTTGATGGCAATCGCGTTGATGTTGAGCCGATAGATCTTCTGGTAATTGAAAAAGGAGAATGGTTCGAATACAAGAATATCAGAGCAAGAACGGCCACGGTGCTCTTGGTTCACGTGCCTGGATTCGATCTGGGGAGTGAGGTCTTCAGTCGCTAGTCGTCTCTTCAAGCGGATTTAAGTACACGGGGTCCGATGCCTTTTGGGTAGGCCCGATTGCTCAGCGAGCCTTCGGTCTGAGAGCTGCATGCCTTGCGAGCCCACTTGCCACGGACGTAAGGACTCTCCCTCCTTGACAGGGCTGGCGAGGCCTCCCTATTTCAACGCCTCAAGCAACCGCCTAGCCTTCTGACAGAACCTCCGCCTGTTCCAGCACGATACGCGGCGCCTTCTCCTGCCTACGGGCGGGTAGCCGTGCTTGCGGAGGATGCGGAGGCCGAGGGCGCGCAGGTAGGCCCGCACGTTTTACCGAAGGGTCCAGCTCCTCCTCGGAGCACGCCTCGCGGGCGCCCTGGGTTCCCGCCTGCGCGGGAATGACGGGAGGGGCGGGAACGACGGGGGGGGGGGGGGGGAACGAGTATGACGCGGGAAGGGGGACGGGCGGAAATTTCTCCCTTACCCCGCCACTGCTCCGGCGGATGGTCGTCAGGCTGCGCCTACGTACATCTTCTCCAAGAGCGCGTCTTGCCAGCGGACGTTGTCGGGCAGGACCTCCTCGATGGCGCGGATGTTGTAGTAGGCGTCGTTCGCGCCTAGGGGCGAGCCCCCGTCCTCGACCGCGCGCACCGCCTGCAGCAGCATCTTGCGCGTCGTGATGACGGCGCGGTCCGTCTGGCCGAGGTGCTCTTGACTACGGTCGACGATCGGCCCCATCGCTTCTTGGACGGCCCTGTCCTGTGCGTTGATGCCCTTGATGCCGGTGAAGGTGTCCGTGCGTTGCAGCTCGCGGTCGATCATCCAATCGTTGCGGGGGTTGCGAAGGCTCCGCCACGTCGTCTGGTCGACATCGTCCGGGCCGTTGCCGGTGAGGAGCTCGTCGCGCTCGCCCTGGGTGAGCGGCTCGTCCAGGGTGTAGAACCAGTTCCAGACCATCGTGGTCTCGTCGTCAATGGGGACCCAGTGGTGGCCGGCAATCTTGAACTTGAACCAGGAGCCGTCGTTGTTGAGCTGCGCCGCTCGTATCTGGACATGCGGCATCACGAAGTGGTAGGTGCGGACATAGTTGGAGTCCTCGCCAGGGATGGCCCGTATCGAGCCGTAGCGGTAGCCATAGTCCGTCGGCTCGACCTCCAGTTTGGAGGCGGTCGCCTTGGCCCGCAGGCCGTCCAGTCCAGCCGCGCCGCCCGTGCCGAATTTGCGGTGGAGGAACGAGGAGTGCACCGAGTCTATGCCGCCTTCCAGCGCCTGGAGCCAGTTGCACTCCTCGATGACCTTGGAGGCGTGCCGGTGCGTCTGGGGCTGACCGGTAAACTCGAAACGGGGTTCCGGCGGCGTCTGTTCTTTCGGGCCCATGTACGTCCAGATGACGCCGCCTATCTCTATGGCGGGGTAGGAGGTGGTCCGCACTTTGCGGCTGAAGTCGTACTGCGCGGGTTCGTTGGGCATGTCCACGCATGCGCCGTCTACGTCGAATTTCCAGCCGTGGTAGACGCACCGGATGCCGTTCTCCTCGTTCCGCCCGAGGAACAGGGAGGTGAGACGATGGGGGCACCACTCGCTCACGAGGCCGATGCGGTTGGACGTGTCGCGGAAGGCGACGAGGTTCTCGCCAAGGAGCCGCACGCGCACGGGGTCGCAATCGGGGTGCGGCAGCTCGTGGGAGACAAGGACGGGCTGCCAATAGCGACGCATGACCTCGCCCATCGGCGTACCGGGCCCCACGCGGGTGAGTCGTTCGTTGTCCTTGGTTGATAGCACGGTCAGACTCCTTTGGCGCCTACGCCTGAAGAGCGTTTGTACCCCTAGGGAGCGCGCCTGTCAACGCCCGGCCGCTGTCGGTAACTGTTCAGACTTCGTGAGGTCCGCCGGGCCAGGCGGTCTCACCGGACAGCATGTTTTACTCTCCGCAGGCATTTCGCCTCATCAGATCTGAACAATTACCGCTGTCGGCCCCGCCGCCCGCGGGCAACCCGCGATGCGGCTGATTGCCGGTATCATGGAGCCCATCAACACGTTGGAGTTTCCCATGCCCCAAGGAGTCATCGGCGTCGCCGCTATGGGCGGCGACAGCAACCAAGTCCTCAACCGCATCGAGGACTACGAGGAGCGCGGCATCGGCGCGGCCTGGCTCACCGTCGGCAGCGCGAATCTGGACGGCATTACGCTCATGGCCGCCGCAGGCGTGCGGACCGAGGAGATACTGCTGGGGACGTGCATCGTGCCCACGTGGGGACGACATCCCGTCGCCGCCGCGCAGCAGGTGCAGGTGGCGGCGCAGTTATCCGGCAGCCGGTTCCGTTACGGCATCGGCCCGAGCCACGTGGCGGCCATGCAACGCGTGTTCGGCGCGGACTATCGCACGCCGGTAACGGCGCTCCGCGAGTACCTCACCATCGTCAAGACGCTGCTGGACACCGGCGCCGTCGAGTTCGAGGGCAAGATATACCGCGCCAGCGTCGCGCTGCCCGCGCCCGTGCCCGGCGTGCCCGTTATGGCGTCGGCACTGCGCCCGAAGTCGTACGAAACGTGCGGGGAGCTTGCGGACGGCGCCATCAGCTGGGTGTCGCCCGGAACATATCTGCGCGACGTCGCGCAGCCCGCTATGCGGCGCGGCGCCGAGCGTGCCGGACGCCCCGTTCCGCCGCTCATCGCCCACACGCCGGTCTGCGTTCACGACGATCCCGACGAGGTGCGCGCGGCGGCGCGGGAGCAGCTTGCCAACTACCCTCGCTCCCCCTTCTATCAGGCGATGTTCGCCGAGGCCGGCTTCCCCGAGGCGGGCGAGACGCAAGGCTGGAGCGACGCGATGATCGAGGCGGTGGTGCTCTCGGGCGACGAAGAGCGCGTCCGGGAGCGCATCGCCGGGATGTTCGAGCTTGGCGCGGACGAGATCATCGTCTCGGTCGTGACCGCGGGAGAGGATGCCGCGGCGTCCCGCGAGCGCACGCTGTCTCTGCTTGCCGAGGCCGCGGGAGGCCGATAGGAGGGTCTCTCGTTGACGCTCCCCATAGCGCCTCATATATCATCATCGGGCCGCCGCTGCGCGGAAAGGGAGACGACTTAGATGGCGACAACCAAAGCGTTCGTGCTGATCGAGACGGCGGTGGGGAAGACCAAGGACGTGGTGAGCGCGCTCCACAACGTGTCCGGCGTGACATCGGTGGATGTCGTCACCGGCCCCTATGACGTCATCTGCATCGTTCAGGCGGAAGACCTGAGCTCGGTGGGCGACACCGTCACGGGCAGCGTCCACACCATCGGCGGGATCGTGCGCACCGTGACCTGCCTAGCGGTCGGCAGCAACTAACGAGCGCCCTAGCATCATTTGACTGACGGATGCACAGGGGTGACTGACGGATGACAGGGGTGGCCGGCAGGGACGTTCCAACCGGCGCCCCTGTTTTCGTTTAGGGGGCCGAGGTGACGGAGCAGGACTGCATATTCTGCAAGCTCGGTCGGGGCGACATCCCCGCCGACAAGCTGTTCGACGATGGCGCGGTGTTCGCGATACGCGACATCGAACCGGAGGCGCCGACGCACGTTCTCGTCATCCCGCACGCGCATGCCGGGGCGCTTGCCGAGTCGCCCGAAGAGACGGTCTCCGCTGCTGCGCATTGCCTGACGGTCGCGCCGGGGATAGCGCGGGAACTGGGGCTTGGCGAGTCCGGCTACCGGCTCGTGGCGAATCAAGGGCCGGACTCTGGGCAGGAGGTCCCGCACTTCCACCTCCACATCCTCGGCGGGCGACGCCTCGGCGCCATGGGCTAGGCGTGGCCTTCGAGCTGCCGCCATCCCTCGACGCCCGACTCGACGCGCTGCCCGGCGGCCTTCGCTCGCACGTCGAGCGCGTTCGCGGAATCGCCCGCCAGCTTGCGGCGGTTCACGGCGTCGACATTGCCATCGCCGACCTGACGGCGGCCGCCCACGACGTTGCGCGGCATATTCCGGGCCGCAGGCTGATCGAGGAGGCGGAGCGTCTCGGGACCGGCGTGAGCGACGTGGAACGAGCGGCTCCCATCCTGCTGCACGGGCCCGTCGGGGCCGGATGGCTCCGCGAGGACGGCTCCATCGTGGACCCGGAGGCGCTCGAAGGAGTGCACTGGCACACCACAGCCCACCCGGACCTAGCGCCGGTAGGGAAGGTCGTCTTCATCGCCGACAAGCTCGACCCGCATAAGGCGAAGGCGTACCCCTTCCAGCCGGCGGTGCGGGAGGCCGCGTTCCGCGATCTGCAGGAGGGCGTGCTCGCCTTCCTTGACGGCACGATCAAGGCCCACGTGGACCGTCGCGAGCTCGTCCACCCCATGAGCGCCGAGACGCGGAACCGGCTGCTCATGGCGCTGAATTGCTAGCCCGCGAGCAATCCGCCAAAATCACGCACATTTGTTCTGATAACTGTTGACACTGCCCGAACACGCGTTCTAATATGCCGCTAGTTTAGAACGCATGTACGGGAGCCGCAGTGCTAACTCCAACGCCATACCAACGTGAAATCGCAGCCGCTGTAGCTGGTGACGTGCTGCACGAACGAGCCTCCGTCTTTACGGTCGAAATGCCCTTGGGGGCCGGCGTCCGCGAACTGGCGTCCCAGCTCGAGATGCTCGTGATGAGCGTCAACGTGAATGCCGGAGGGTCGCTGCTCCGGGTGGCGCCTACCGAGGCGGCCTTGGTGAAGGACAGGCTCGTCGCCCACCTCCGCGAGGGCGCACTGAACGGGCTATGGTCGTCGACGGCGGAGAACGTGCGACTGGGCCGCGCCCGCGTCCGCTACGTGACCCACGAGCAGCTGCCGACGGTCCGGGGCTCCTTCAGCCTCATCCAGGTGGTCGACTCACACCTGCTCAACCACGCCGGACTCGAACGAATCCGGCTTCTCGCCGCGGCGTCCGGCGCAACCGCCGTCTTCTACGGGCGTCCCTGGAGTGGGGAGACCCCCTTCGAGCAGCTCAAGGTCCGAAACAAGCAGTCTCAAGCCTCCGACGGCGGGGCTCTGCACTTCCGGGCCCCCCTGGACCGCGTCATAGCGGAGCTCCCCGACTACGCCGACCGCGCCGCCAAAGCCCGCCAGACCCTCGGCGCCGAGCACCCGGAGTACACGACGGCCTATGAGCTGCGTCCCGTGACGGCGGGCCGGGCATTCCCCGTGGAACAGCTCCACAGTCTGTTCAGCGGCGGACGAGCGCGCAGGGCCGTCACGGGAGGCGAGGTCGTCGCATCTATCGTCCTGACGCGGCTGCCGGAGCCCGGCGCGGCCTTGCTCGCTCCAGCCTCGGCGACTGCCGTTGTCACGGTGGCGGAACGCGCGCCGGACGGCCTGCGAGTCATCGATCACCGATGGCTCGAAGCCGTCGACGCGGCATCGCTCGCCCGGGCCATCGCGCGCTTCACCTCGAAGACGTGGGCGTGCGCGCGGGTGACAGTACGGCCGCAGACGGGACGGACAGCGGGCCAAGTACGGCGCCTCCTGGATAGCGAGCTTGGCGCGCGCCGTGTGATCTGGCTCGACGACCCGCCGGTCGCGCGGAGCACGGAGGTCTCGGACCTCATCGCAGCCGTCCTGACGGGCCGGCTCAGTCTCTACGCCATGGACGGCTCGCACGAGTACCGGATGCTCCGCCACGAGGTTGAGAGCGCGTCGCTGCGCCTCGGCGATGGCCGCGGCCTTGACTTGGCGATGGAGGGTCCGAGGGAAGGGTTCCTCGAAGGTCTCTTAGTCCTTGCTCACTACGGCGCGGAGCGCGTACAGGAGCGCAACGGAACGCTCCCTGCCGCGCTCGCGTCGTGAGGCGTGTTGCCTGGATTGCCTACATAACGGACGAATAGCCGACAACTAACGGAACCATTGAAGGAGGGAGAGATGAGCAGTTACGCGAAGTCCCATCGACGGCGGCGGGAGCCCGTTCTGGACGGGCCGCCAGAACAGCAGCACTACTCCGATACCGGGTGCGAGGTATCGATGTCGTGTCTGACGTGCCCATTGCCTCAATGCAAGTTCGACGACCCTACCTGGTACAAGACCTACAGGCGTCAAGGGCGAGACCTGGAGTTCCTCCTGGCCCACGTACAGGAGGGGCTCAGCGTCTTCGAGATAGCGGGGCGTTTCCGCGTGAGCCCGCGCACGGTGCACCGTGCGATCCAGCGCATCGAGGGCACCCCCCTGGCCGCGCAGGTCGCTTGACCGCTACGCGCAATAGAACGCCCCATCGTCAGGCAACACAGAACCGGAAGCCGGCCCACGGGCCGGCTTCTCTCTGCTCTAAGCAGTGCTCCTCCCCATCTGCGGGGGAAGGCGTCGAAGGGGATAGGAAACCTAGTTGGCGCGCTCCAGAATCACCACGGGAATCTCGCGCTCCGTGCGCGCCTGGTATTCATCGTAGGGCGGGTAGACCGAGGCCATGTGCCGCCAGAGCTCGGGTTTCTCGTCGGCATCGGCGGTGCGCGCCGTCGCCTTGAAACCGTCGGCCTTGACCTGCACGCCGACGGAAGGGTTCGCCAAGAGGTTGCGGTACCACTGCGGGTGCTCGGGCGCACCGCCCCGCGAGGCCACGATCAGGTAGCGGCCCTCGTGCTCTCCGTAGATCAACGGCGTCGTAATCTCGTTGCCCGACTTTCTGCCGATCGTCGTCAGGAGGAGCGTGGGATAGCCGCGCCACATGTGGCCGTCTTCACCGTTGCTCTGCCGATAGCTTTCGATGTGATCGAGCACCCACTGAGGCTTGCCGCTATTGGACGTTTTCATGGCCCCACCCTCCTGACCTGGCCGCCGACATCAGCGGGCGCGGACACCCATGCCGACGACGGTTTATAGGAAATATGGTCGGGGTGATTGGATTTGAACCAACGGCCCCCTGCACCCCATGCAGGTGCGCTTCCGGACTGCGCCACACCCCGACCTAGGCTAACGAGCGTAGCACAGCCCCGAGGCGACCGTCCAATGAAACGCGTCGCCGTTCCCGGGCAGACGAGAACCTAGCAGCCCCACGAATGGATTGGGGGTATAATGGCCATGACGGGCTCCAGAAGCCCGTTTACTTGTGGAAGGGAGCAAGCGCTATGGATGAGCTGCGCCAACGCCTGGCAGAGCTGGGCGAGCACGTCTCCGACATCATGGCGCGTCTTTGACCTCCCCGACAAGGCAGCAGAGGCCGAGCGGCTGGAGATAGCCGCCGCCGAACCCGATTTCTGGAACGACTCCGATAACGCGCAAGCAGCGATGAAGCGGCTCGCGCGGCTTCGCGCGACCGTCGACGGCTGGCGCGACTTCGAGGAGCACGTCGCGTCCACCGCCGAGATGCTGGATCTGGCAATCGAGTCCCAAGACGCCGGAATGTCCGAAGAGCTGGCAATCGAGGCGGACAAGCTGTTCGAGGAATCGGAACAGCGCGAGTTCGACCTCGTGCTCGCCGGGGAATACGACGACCGCGGCGCCATCCTCGCTATCCACGCTGGCGCCGGAGGCACGGACTCGCAGGACTGGACCGAGATGCTCATGCGCATGTACACCCGTTGGGCAGACCTCAGCGGGTACAAGGCCGAGGTGCTCGACCTCTCCACAGGGGAAGAGGCAGGGGTGAAGAGCGTGACCCTGGAGATATCCGGGGCCAACGCTTACGGGTACGCCAAGGCTGAGCGCGGGGTACACCGACTCGTCCGGCTCTCGCCGTACGACGGCGCCCACGCACGGCACACGTCATTCGCCCTCGTCGAGGTCCTGCCCGAAGCCGAGGGCGACGTCGACCTACGCATCGACCCCGACGACATCGAGATGGAGGTCTTCAAGGCGAGTGGCGCCGGCGGCCAGCACGTTCAGAAGAACTCAACCGCGGTGCGCATCCGCCATCTTCCCTCGGGGCTCGTCGTCGCCTGCCAGAATGAGCGCTCGCAGCTACAGAACCGCGAGGTCGCGATGAAGATTCTGCGCGCACGTCTGATGGCAATCGAGGTGCGAAGGCGCGCCGAGGAACGCGCCGCCCTCAAGGGCGACCACATCTCGGCGGGCTGGGGCAACCAGGTGAGGAGCTACGTCCTCCACCCATACAAGCTCGTGAAGGACCACCGCACCGGGTTCGAGTCCACCAACCCCGACTTGGTGCTCGACGGAGAGTTGGACGGCCTCATGCGGGCGTACCTCCTATGGAGCGTCGACGGAGCCTAGCGCGTGAAGAGTCTCCGCTTCGGCGCGCTGGCTGTCCTGCTCCTGTTCGCGTCATCCACGCCTGCGAGCGTCTGGGGACAGGAGCCGCTCCTCGTAGTCCGCGACGAACAGACGCTGGACTTCCCGAACGCCATCACATTCGAGCTGCGCGCGAGCCCGCCGACCGCCATCGAGAGCGCAGAGGTCCGCTACCGCGTGGACTCGCTGAGCTGCGGGGCGGCGGTCGCGACGGGGATAGCCGATCCGCCTCTCCCGTCTGCGGGAGAAGCCGCGGGGGAGGCCGCAGCGGCGGAGAGCGGCTCCAAGGGCTTTGCCGCGTCGTGGGAGTGGGACCTCCGCGAAAGTGGCGGGCTGCCCGTGGGCGCGTCGGTCACGTATCACTGGCGTCTCTCCGGCGGCGGCCGCGTCTTCGAGACCAAGGAGCGGACGTTCGTCTACGAGGACCCACAGCATGACTGGCGTGTGCTCGACGGAGAGCGCGTAACGCTGCGCTGGAGCAACGGGGACGAGGCCTTCGCGCGGGACCTGCTCGAAACGGCTGACGCCGCCGTGGAGCGCCTCGCCGAAAGCACGGGCGTGACGCCCGACCGCAAGATAGGACTGCGAATCTACGAGGACACGGATGCCCTCAGAGATGCGTTGGTCTTCCCCGGCGAGTACACCGGCGGGATCGCCTACCCCAGCTACGGCCTGACGGCCATAGGCATTAGCCCCTGGAACGTCGTCTGGGGCAGGCGCGCTATCGCGCACGAAATGACCCACGTTGTGATCGGCCAAGCCGCCTTCGCCTGCGGGGCCGATATACCTGCGTGGCTCCACGAAGGGCTCGCGGTCTACAATGAAGGCCCCCTCCAAAGCAGCTTCGAGCGCTCGCTTTCGTCGGCGATAGAGGAGAAGCGCGTCTTTCGCCTGGGAAGCATTGCGGGGGCATTCCCTGCCGACGAAGAAGGCGTCACGCTCTCGTACGCACAGAGCTGGAGTGTGGCCAACTATCTCATCGAGACCTACGGGGCCGACCGGATGAACGCCCTCCTAACCGCATTTCAGGCGACCGGCAGTATCGAGCAAGCGCTCACCGAGGCTTACGGTTTCGGGAGGCTGGGCCTGGAGAACCGGTGGCGCGCGAGTCTTGGCTTGCCGGAGCTGCCGCCCCTGGCCATCCCCGCGCCCCGCATGCCAGAGATACCCCCACTCACGCTGCCCACTCCCAACGCGCCCGCTCCGGCTACTCCAACATACACGGCCCCTGCCACGCCGACGCCGTTCGCGGCGGCCACGCCTACTCCGCCTGCAAGCGGCGCAGGCTGCAACAGCTCAGGCGGCGCCGTGTCCGGCCTCGATGGCGCCCTCGCAGTGCTCCTCATCGGAGGAGCCGCCGCCTCACTCCGGAGAACTGTATGACGCGCCTCGTCCTCCTGACCATCGCGCTGCTGACGGCGGCTGCCGCATGCTCCGGCGACGCGGACCCGACGCCAAGCCCAACGCCGACTGCGAGCGCCTACCTGACGTACACGAACGAGGTCCACGGGTTCACGTTCGAGCATCCCTCAGCCTGGACGTCCGCGCCTGCCCCAGCCAACGGCCCCCTGCTCATCCTGAACAGCGGGACGCTCCAGCTATTCGCCTCGAGCTACTTCTCGCCGAGCGACAGACCCCTCAGCGAGCGGCTGAACGCCGCCATCGAGCTGGTCTCGGCCACGCTGGACAACCCGCGCGTCGAGGGGCGCAGAAACGTGGCCCTCGGGGACGGCGCCGCCGCGGAGCGCGCGGACATCGTTCATCGCAGGGAAGGCGCAGACGCTGTGGCGCGTCTGCAGATTGCCCAACGCGGCCCGCGAACCTTCCTCCTGACGCTCACCGCTCCCGCAACCGAGCTGGAGCGCCAAAGCGAGACCGCCGAAAGGGTGCTGTCTAGCTTCCTCAGCTTCCCGGCCGCGCCGTTCGAGGTCTCGCGAGACCGGTCGCTCACCATGCCGTGGAGCGACCCCCTTACTCTCGATCCCGCCGTCACTCGTGAGTCCGGTTCTCACTTCATCGTCAGTAACGTCTTCAGCGGCTTGGTCCGGTTCGACGCCGACCTGCGGGTGCAGCCCGACCTGGCCGAAGCGATACAGGTGGACGGCGCGGGCACGGCCTACACCTTCACGCTCCGCGCCGACGCCAAGTTCCACGACGGACGCGCAATCACAGCGGACGACGTGAAGTACTCGCTCGAACGCGCGGCAGACCCCGAGCTCATGAGCGATACGGCTGTCCTCTACCTGAGCGACATCGTCGGCGTGCGCGACAAGCTCGAAGGGCGAGCGGAGGAGATCTCGGGCGTCGAGGTCGTGGACTCGCGCACCGTGCGCCTCACGATTGACGCGCCGAAAGCCTTCTTCCTGGCGAAGATGACGTACCCCACCGGCGCAATCGTGGATAGGCGAACTGTCGATTCCGGCGGGGTCGAGTGGTGGCGTAGCGACGTGAATGGCTCCGGCCCGTTCAAGCTCCGCGAGTGGACTGAGGGCGAGGTCCTCATCCTCGAACGATTCGACGACTATCACGCCCCAAGCTCATTGGGGCTGGCGGTCTTCCCCATACTCCAGGGCGTGCCGATGCAGATGTACGAGTCGGACGCCGTGGACGTTGCCCTCATCGGCGGGTCGAACGTGGATAGGGCGCTCGACCCGGTCAGCGGGCTCGCCGACCAGCTGGCCGTCTTCCCCCAGCTCAACACCTTCTACCTTGGGTTCAGGGCGCGGGAAGCGCCGTTCGACGACCCCTTGGTCAGACGCGCCTTCGCGATGGCCGTGGACCGAGAAGCTCTGCTCGAAACGGTGTATGGCGGGCGGAGGAGCCTCGCCGCCGGGCTGCTTCCTCCGGGCATGCCGGGCTACTCGGCCGACCTGACAGGCATTCCCTACGATCCCGAGGGCGCCCGGGCATTGCTGGCGCAGTCGCAGTACGCGGCGGATTTCCCCCCAGTCCTCTACACGACGGCTGGTTCGGGGGAGGTCCCGGCGGACGCGCAGTTCATCGTGGGCGCTTGGGAAGCCAACCTGGGCGTCGACGTGGAAATCGAGCTCGTCCCACCCGATGCGTACTTCTACCGGCTGGACGAGCTGGCGGGGAACATCTTCGACTACGGTTGGGCGGCTGACTACCCTGACCCCGAGAACTTCCTGGACCTGCTGCTGCACAGCGAGAACCGAAGCAACAACATCGGAGGCTATAGCAATCCCGAGTACGACCGCCTGCTCGAGCGCGCTCGGGAGCCGGACTGCGAGACGCGCATGGCTCTCTACGCCGAGGCCGAGGAGCTGCTCATAGCGGACGCGGGAATCATCCCGCTGTTCCACTCGCCGGACTACGTTCTGATAAAGCCGCACATCCAAGGCTTCATCATCGAGCCCTTCGGCGCCCCTTCCCTCGGAGACGTTATCGTCCTGCCCAAGTAAGGACTCTCGCAGGGCGATACGTGTGTCTAGGGCGAGCGCATGCGTGACGCGCCGACGCCGACGATTGCGGCGGCTGCGACAACCAGCACGGCCAACCCCGCGCTCACTCCGCCGTCGTCTGCCCGCGGCTTCTGCGGAGGGGCGGCCGTTGGCGTGGGCGGCTCCGGCGACGAAACGTTGGTCGGCGTTGGCGTCGGCGGTGGCGATGGCGTGGGCGCAGGCTGGTCCAAGCCGAGGTCCAACCGCGTGGCTTCCAAGTCGGGCAGCCCTTCCGAAACGCACGGCATACCTGCGCCTTGGGGCGCTTCCGTAGCACAGTCTTCGGCGGCGGAATCGACTGCCTCCGAGGGCGCCGGGGAAGGTGCCGTTTGGTCTTCGTCGCCGGAGGTCACAGAGACGTACTCTTCAGGGACGACGAGCTCCACAGTCTGAGAAGCGTCGCCTCCAGGCGCAGGGCCGACGACGATAAGCTCGAACGTTCCTTGGACCGACGCTCCATTGGGGTCGGACACCGTCACCGCAATAGTCGTTTCACCGACCTGTAGGGGCGTCATTGCCAAGGAGCTTCCGTCGACTACCGTGGCGACGATGGCAGTGGACGGTTCCGCCACGTAAATGAGACCGTCGTCGTCGGGGTCTGAGAAGAATTCCGACAGCTCCAGGCCTAGCGCGTCCCCGCCAACCTCCGCCCTTTGAGAAGGGATGCGCCCTACGGCGACCGGCGCATCGTTGACTGGGCCCACGAACACTTTGACGCTGCCCATCGCGCTGGCGGCGCCGTCGGAGACGACGTAGGTGAAGGAGTCCTCGCCGTAGAAGTTTGTATTGGGAGTGTCGGTTATGACGCCGTCATCGCCGCCCGCGCCTACGATGATGCCGCCATTGTGGGGCTGCGAAGCCGACGCGATGCTCAAGCTGGCCCCGGCATCTTCATCGCTATCGTTTTCCAGCACGGGGACCGCGATCGCGGTGTCCTCATCGGTTGTTGCCGCGTCTTCTACCGCCACCGGGGGCTCGTTCACGTCAGCAATGCCAATCGCAACGGCGATGCTGGCCGTGCCGCCGTTGCCGTCGTCGGCGACCACGGTCACCAAGTAGCTGGCCTTGGTCTCGTGGTCGATTGGCTCCCTCGTCACGAGCCTCGCGGGGAACGTCGACCCTCAGCAGGTCATGGCGCTGCTTGGAGGCGCCCCCGACCTCGTCTCACCCGAGGAGACCACGGCGCTGATTCAATGCCTGGAAGACGAGACGTTGCTGAGGCTGTTCCTGACCGGCCTGATCGGCCAGACCGGGCCGCTGAGCGCGGAATCATCCGTGTGCGTTCGCAGTGGATTTGCGCACTTCGACCTTCGCTCCGTGATGCTCGCCACGCCTGTGGAGTCCGATGCGGCGGCCATGGCGGGCAGCATGGCGGGCTTCCTTCTGACGCTTTCCTGCCTGAACGACGAGGAATGGCAGGCTGTCGGCCCTTCCTTGGGCATGGGGGCTGACGACCGGGACGGCCTGCAGTGTGTGCTGGCTGAACTGGGCGGCCCGGAAGGACTGGCGGCGGCGTTGCAGCCCGGCGCGGGCCCTCCCACGGCCTTCTCCAAAGCGTCGGCGACGTGCAATCCACAGATGACGCAAGGGGAGTCAGGAGCTCGGTTGTCGCCCCCGTAGCCTAGGCGTATGCTCGCGCATGAATCGGACCCGCGTGGGAGGGACCACATGAGCACTGCCGCTGGGGGCTCCTCGCCCCAAGAGCTTCGCATCTCGGCCGACGCGCACATGGGTGAGCCGCCGGACCTCTGGGAGAGAGAGTTGCCGGCGAAGTTCAAGGACCGCGCCTTGCAGTTCGACGAAATACCCTTCGAAACGAACCACCACCTGCGCGCCGGGTGCTGGGATCCCCACGAACGGCTGAAAGACCTGGCCATGGACGGGATCAGTGCCGAGGTGCTTTACCCGACGCTCGCCGTCCGCGCCTGGCTCATAGATGACCACGAGCTCGAGGAGGCGCACCTCCGCGTCTACAACGATTGGATGATCGATTTCTGCAGCGTCGCTCCTCATCGGTACTGGGGACTCGGCATGGTCTCCTTGTGGAACGTGGAACATGCCATCGACGAGATGCGGCGGTTCATCAAGGCCGGTCTCCGGGGCGTCGACATCTGGATTGCTCCGCCCGAGAGTCTGCCCTACAGCTCCGAACGCTACGAACCCTTTTGGGCCGCCGCCCAGGAGCTCGGCGCGACGGTCAACATGCACATCAACGGCAGGGCCGAAACTCGGGAACGCGACCCGGCCGCAATCCCCGTCCATTCAATCAACGGCCATAAGTTCGACGCGATGAACTCCCTCCTCCACATCATCGGCTCCGGGGTGCTCGAGCGTTATCCGCGCCTGAACGTCGCCGTCGCAGAGGCTGGTGCCGGCTGGGCGCCGTTCTGGCTCCAAGAAGCGGACCATTACACGATGAGCCGCCGCACCATTCTGCCGATGCCCCCGAGCGAGTATTTCAAGCGGCAGGTGTTCTGCGCCTTCATCAGCGACGCCGTCGGGGCCTATCTCCTGCACGATTTCGGACAGGACAACTTCATGTGGTCCAACGACTACCCCCATCCCGCCTGCACTTGGCCCGACTCTCATATCCTGATACCGGACGAGCTCGGGCATCTCCCCAGCGACGTTCTGGAGAAGGTCGTCTGGCGAACGGCGGCCAAGGTGTACAACAACGGCGAGCCCCCAGCCCCGCCGGACCCGCCCGGCGACCGCGCGGAAATCGATCGCTGGCTCGAACACCACCAGGATTTCGGGGCCAGCGCTCGCCCGAAGCACAGCCTCGCCCGCTGACCCGGCCCCTCTCCGTCGACGGAGGGAGCTTACGGGAACTAGCTTCCTTAGACGGGACAGGGACGGTGAAGATGTTGAGCAAACCGCAAACGTGGAGTAATCTGCCGCTAATATGGCAGGAAGGAGCACCGAGATGACCACAAAGCAATGGGGCCGCGACAAGCTCGCCCCCGACGAACTGATGGACAGTCTCGAAGAGATCCGCGCGGAGTGGAAACAGGGCCACCCGGAGCGGCCAAAGGTGGCCACCGTCGAGGCGATTGCCGAGCGCAAGCGCCGAGCGCACCAAGGCGGCGACGGCAACCACCGGTTCGAAGGTGAGCGCTACATAAACACCACCAACAAGGACGTGCGCCGCTTCCAGCTCCGCAAGCTCGTCGACGAGGGCGGCCAGGATAGTGTTGGCGGGCCCGTGCCGAGCCACCCCACCCTGAGCCGCTGGCACTCCGAGGAGTTCGGGGTTCCCAAGGAAGAGATCGACTCCCTCGAAAAGACCGACTGGACCCCCGAGGAGCTCGTATCCAACGGCTGGTACTACTGGATGCACCGCACCGAGCCCTGGCCGGTCCTCTTGGGCAGCGCCCTCGTAGGAGAGGGCGAGAAGCGGCTGCCCGAGGTCCGCGAGCGGATGGTCCAAGAGCTGGAGGAGACGAAGCAGCTCTACCAGCAGCTCGGGATCAAGGACATCGAGCGCGCGATGCTCAACCAAAGGGAGCATTCGCCGATCGGAGCCGACGCCGACCACGTCGTCTTTGGCGAGGACGTCACGAAGGCTTTCGTGAACACGCCCGAGCTGCAAGAACGGCTGCGGCAGGTGTTCATCTTCAGGCTGCAACGACGTTAGCGGGACATCGTCCCGCTTGGCGGAATTCTCGCTGCCGCCGCTCCGCGTCATCAGCATGCGCTCACGCGTCATGTCGACTCGCGTCGGCGGCAGCCATAACATGAGGGTATCGCGATGCTGAACCATCCTCCCTATAACGCCGAGGACTTGAAGGACCCGCCGCTGCCGGGGCCCGAGTTCATCCAGCTCCTGCACCAGCAGAGGGCGGAGCGCTACCCCGACCCTCCGCCGTTCTACCAGCTCCTCTACTCCGGGGAATTGACCAAGGACGACCTGCGGCTGTGGGCGAAGAACCATTACTACTACCTGGACCATGGCCTCCAGTTCACCACCGCCGCCCTGTACGTCAAGAACAACGACGAGCCGTCTCGCACACATGAGCTCACAAAGCTCATCAAGATCGAAGGCAGAGACATCGTGAACGACCTCGTCGGCTGGACCACCCCCGCCTACGAGGAGATGTGGATGCGGTTCTGTGAGGGGCTCGGCCTCGAACGGGACGAGGTGACATCGTGGCGGAACTTCAGCCGCTCGTACTTCGCGGTATCCACGCTCTCGCTCTGTACGCGGTGGTGGGAGTGGAGCTGGCTCGACGGCATCGCCGGCCTATTCGCGGGCGACCTCCTCGCTAGAGACATCATGGGCAAGGCCGCCGAAGCCCTAGAGACGCACTACGGGATTGCGGCAGAACACCTGGAGTTCTTCGGACACTTCACTGCGGACGCCGAGGAGGACCTCGGGTGGGAAGAGTCAACGCTCGCCGAGTGGGCCTGCACCACGGAGCGGCAGCTTACGGCCGCTAGGGCGTTCCGCTACCGTCTGGACATCGACTACCAGTACGTCCAGCCGGTCCACGTCGCCATCACGACGGGGGAACTCCCCGTGCAAGTGCCGGTGTCACTCTACGACGAGACAGCGTCCGCCCCGTAGCTTCTCACTTTCGGGGCCGCCTTCTCTCTATTGCTTCGAAGTTCGCTTCACTGTCTATTGTGGAGCGTTAGAGAGGGGCCGCCTCGCCCGCCTACTTTCGTCGGTCGCGGCGCCAGCCGAGGGCTCCAGGGGAGTGATTCCCATGTTGGCAAGCATCATGCGCACTCGACGACTGTCACGTCTCCGGCGCGTTGACTGCCTCCGTATGTGTCCGTGGCGCCCGGCGGCATGCTATGTCCACCACACGAACACGGAAACGCCGAACACGAACGACAGAGAGGCGGCTCATGGGCTGGACCATCCATCACCCGAAGGGATTGCTCTACAAGGACTCTGCGCAAGCGTTCGAGGGCTATACGCTCATCGCGATGTCGGGCGGGAAGGAAGCATTCCTCATCGACATGGACGGCCGCGTCTGTCACCGCTGGCGACGCGACGAAGGGCTGGGGTACGGGTTCCTTCTGGAGAACGGACACTTGCTTGCCCGCACCCGCGCAAGCGGCGGAACTATCCCCAATGAGCACGAGCAGACCGGCATCCTCGAATTGGACTGGGACAGCAACATTGTCTGGGCCTACTGGGACCGCTTCGTCCACCACGATTTCAAACGGCTTCCCGACGGTCACACGCTCGTGGTCTGCTACGAGCTCATGCCACCGGAGATCGCGCGCCGAGTCCGGGGAGGCCGCGGAAGCATTGATGAGCCCATGTACGGCGACATCGTGCGGGAGCTGGACTCCGCCGGAGAGACGGTCCAGGAGTGGAGCATGTGGGCCGCCCTCGATCCCGAGACCGACGCTATCTGCCCGCTCGAGGGACGCGAGCAGTGGCTGCACCAGAACGCCCTGAGCCTGACCTCGGACGGCGACCTGCTCGTAAGCTTCCGGCAGATCGACACCATCGGCATCGTCGACCGCTCAACCGGACAGTTCACATGGAAGTGGGGGCCGGGCGTGATATCGCATCAGCATCACCCGACCTATCAACCCAACGGGGGAGTCCTGCTCTTCGACAACGGGCCCCATCGCGGCGGCGGCACCTACTCCCGAGTCATCGAGGTGGACCCTACAAGCGGGCAAATTGCTTGGGAGTACACGGGAGACCCGCCAATCTCGTTCTACAGCTATCACATCAGCGGAGCGGAGCGGCAGCCGAACGGCAATACGCTGGTGTGCGAGGGGGCTCCGGGGCGCATCTTCGAAGTGACGCCGCAAGGCGAGATTGTCTGGGAATTCGTCAACCCGCACCGCATCCCGCCAGGCGTCGCGGCAGGCTCAGGCGGACCGAGCTCCGTCTTTCGCGCCCACCGTTACGCCGTCGACCACCCCGCCCTCGCCGGCAGGGACCTGACTCCTCACGATGGACAGTCCGGCGCGTCCTAGCGCGCCGCTTTGAACGGCGATCCGACCGCGACCAGAAATGTGACAGCCGAACCGGGTTCGGCGCCGAGCGCTTCCACAACCTCATCGTCATAGAACGTCAGCCCGGTCGCGCCGAGACCCAGCGCGTACGCCGCCAAGTACACCCGGCCAGCCCTGATGCTGGCATCGAGGTGGGCTGTCCTATATCCGCGCGCGCCGAGCCTGCCAAGGACAGCCGGCATGTCCGCGATGAAGTAGAGGTCTGCCGCGGCGTCTCCTCCCAGCGGCTGGTCCAGCGCTAGGTGCTGGGCCAACGCCCGCGTTTCAGGTCCCCTGACCATCTCCAAGGCGCCCAGCGACGGCCGATAGCGGTAGATGCCTTGCTCAAGGCCCCCGACCGCGTTGGCAATCACGTACAAGTCGTTCAGCCCCTCGTCCGCGCTGGTCCCGTCCAGCTCTGTCGGGCGCGCCGCGGCGTCGATCATCGTGGCGAGCGCTGAGAAAGGAATGGCGTCTGTAGCGAACCTGCGCGATGAGCCGCGACTGACGATGACGTCCTCCAACGTTCTCGTGATGCGCTCCCTCTCACGAAGCGAAACGACGCTCCCTCCCAGCGGGGCAGGCGCCTCTGTTGGCATTGGCGCAGGCCACACCGGCATTGGGCCGCCGAGCACAGTCGCCGTGTGCGCCTCTCGAATCAATGGGTAGTCGATGGACTTCCGAGACAACGAAACGACCGGAATGTCGGTTCGCGCCGGGGCTCCGACGGGCGGTACGTCACGCCCGACGCCCAGGGGCAGCAGCGCCACCGACGCCTCCGTAATGCCGTCGACGTCGATGAGGTCGTTTATGACGTCGTCCGCGTACCGAGTGACGACGTCCGTCCGCAGACCGTTGGCCCGCGCCGCCGCCGCGCTGTTGGCGAGGATCGTCCCGCAGTCCCAAAAGGAGTGGCGGTAGGTCCTGCTTCCGTATTTCCACGAGTTGCGCCAGAACGTGGACGTGTAGGCCACAACGGCAGCCGGGGGGCTCCCGAGGCCAGCGGCCTGCATGGCTGCCCCCCGGAAGTCGCCGTCGCGGACTCGTCGCAGGGTGTTGTCATGCGCTCCATAGTGGTAGACGCCGGCGGACAGGTCGGCCAGCGGCCCGGCGATGACGTACAGCTCGATGTGATAGAGAGCGCCGGTGCAGGCAGCGGCGCGGAAGTACATATAGCCGCCGCCCGCCCGCAGCCGCTTCGTGATCCCGGCGGACAGCTGCAGGACACTCGCGAGGTTCGCTTTCGTCAGCTCGGCTTCACCGGCAACCGTACCTGCGCCGAGAAGCGCCTCGTGGGCCGACACGCCAGTCCGCGCCAGCTGCGACGGCAGCGGCGTCTCGGGAAGTGGGGTCTCGTAGAGCTTCCACGGGTGGGGCATGGTCGTGTAGTCGAGCATGTGCGCCCCGCGTCGAACGCTTTCCACAGAGTGCTTGGTGGCCTCGTGATACGCGAGGACTGCATCGACTTCGGAGCGGTTCTGCGTCACCGGACCACCCGTTAGTGAACGACCGCGGCCTCGTAGCTGAGGGCGCCTGCCTGATCAGCTGGAAAGAGGCCGTGCAGCATCATCCAACGGTGAGTCCGCTCGAATACCTCCGGGGTATACGGTTCGAACACGAGCCGCTCCCCAATCCCGCATCGCCGAATATCCAGCATGGAGTGGTACTTCTCCGGAAGCTCGTCTAGCAAGTAGTGCTTGTACCGCTCAGGCTCGACATCGATGTCGCGCTGGGCCCGTCGCAGAGCGCGAAAGTACTTCGCGGCATCCTCGTCCGTTGCAGTGTCCTGGCCCAGGAATCCGATCATGAACGAGGTGTCGACCACCTTTCTGAACCCCTGCTGCTCGAGGACATAGACCGGCGTGCCGAATACGTTGGCCGCCTCGACACGCCGGTCCAGCATCAGCTGCAGCCTGTCCAGCGCGCCGCCTACGAACTGTAGCTCCACGTGCTCGGGACCCAGCAGCGGTTCGAGCGCTTGGAGTGCTGAGAAGTGACTGCCCGAGTGATAGCCAACCGCGACTGGGACATCGGCAAGGTGCTCTGGAGCCGTAATCAAAGACTCGGCCGGTGCCCACACGTCGGCCGGCGTGACGGAGTAGGCATGGCCCCACATGCGGCCATGGTGAGCGCTGGCGGCCATGCCGACCGCCCAATGACACGCGGAGCTCACGTCGCAGGCCCGGCCCGCTTCCATCGACTCGAACGCGCCGCGCTTCACTTCCGCCGGCGCAACCTCCGTCGAATTGACGGACGGGTTCCGCGACCCCTCGTTCGAGGGTCTGAACTCGTAGTCCAAACCCTCGGCGGTGAAATAGCCGTTCTCTTCGGCCACCCACTCCTGAAGCCGGGAATGGGGCTGAATGATGAATGTTCCCATAGCGGCGCCTCTCAGTCTGGTCCGGCTCTACTTGCGACGCCCATGCTACGACTGGCCAGGTGCGCCCGCAACGAGGACGTCACCCAACCGGCCATGGGCGACCATCTTGCCAAAGGCGCATTCGGTCAGCCACCTCAAGACCGTTGCAGGGCAGTGGGCCGTCAGTCCTGCGACTGCGCGGTTGTCTCGTCCTTTGGCATCCGGTAAACCGACGCGAGGCTCGGTGAAGATGTAGGTGGGGTTGTCCGCGTCGTTGCCCAGCTTGCGGCCAAGGTTCCAACTACGGTGCGCAGCGGCCGCAGGTAGGCCTAACGGTGTGACAGTATGTTGATGAGCTTACCGTAAGGGTCACGGACGTAGAACCGGCGAACGCCCCAGGGTTCGTCCTTCAGAGAATAGACGATCTCGAATCCGGCAGTACGCATTCGGCGATATGCCGTATCGACATCGTCAACTTCGATTGAGAGGTCCGGGACCTCCGTTCCGGATCCTCCTTCGGTGGCGATGCTGATCTGCACCGGGGCGTTCGTGCCGGAGGAGAGAGTCATGATCCATCCGAGGTCCATCACGACCTCAAGGCCCAAGACATCCCAACAAAACCCCCGTGCGTCCTCGATTCGGTCCACGGCGATGTTTGGAACAACGCGTTTAATCTCCATTTCGTCCTCCATGCGGAATTGTGGCTGGGCCTGAAGGCTCACCAAGGTCAGCCGGGACGATGGAGCGGTGGTATGCCGCAGCAAACTCCGGTGCGGTAATTGCCCTACAGAGGGGCTCTGCATGTGTCTTACGAATGGTGGGCCACCCTGGAATCGAACCAGGGACCTCAGTCTTATCAGGACTGCGCTCTAACCGACTGAGCTAGTGGCCCACATGACTCCCTGATTCTACAGGTTCAAGCACTCGTTGTCCTTGGCTTTCGATAACAGCCTCCTTCGATGGCCGGCTTCACCTAGAGCAACCGACCTTGGAGACCGTCCCCTATCGCGGCGAGCGGCGAATAACGCCTGTGCTGGTCGAGGGCGCGCCGCCGGTCGAACGGGCGGTAGACCCTCAGCATCGCCCGGCGAGGTCCATCCCATGAGGCTCTGCAGCAGCGACTCGTCGCCAGCCCACAACCGAACGAATGTGTGCCTGAGCGTGTGAGCGCTGGCCCGCTTGCCCCCGATACCTGCCCGCCGAAACGCGGCCCGCACAGCCTGCCCGGCACCTCCAGGGGTGCGCCACGGCCAGGGGAGCACGCGCAGGACCTCAGTCTCTACCACGGGCGCGAGTCGGGCGCAGGGATGAACAGGACGCCGTCGCTGCCGTTGTCGATCTCCTGGATCGCGTTGCCGGTGAGCTTGAGCAGGCGTCCGTTGCCCTGGTCGACGTACATGACGTTCCGCTCGGCGTCGTAGTGGGCGAACCGGTGCACCTGGACCTGCTCCCCTCGCAGGTGGGCCTCGACCTTGGCCTGCTGGATGACGAACTTGTGCCGGTGGTCCTTGGAGCTCAACCGGTAGCGGTCCGCGAGGAGGACGTCCATGTCGAAGCTGTCGACCTCGCATATCTGTTTGGTGTCGGCGTCGAAGAAGAAGTACCGGTTGTCCGCACAGATCAGCCGCCCGTGCTGGAGCAGGCCCCGCTCCACCATCTTGACCGCCAGGTCGTGGTGGGCGTTCCGCTCCGCCAGCTCGACGGTATGTCCCTGGTCCAGCCAGTCGGATACGTCGCCCTTCGGCGGGAGTCCGGGCAGCTCGAGCAGCTTGACCGACAGCGCCACCGGCCGCACCGACCCGCACACGTGTGAGCGTGCGCCATCCCCGGCTTGTCATTGTCCGGAATGACGACGGCGCGCCGGTCACGGAAGAACCGCGCGTAGCCGAGCTTCCACCTGCCGGCCCCCTGGGGGTTCGTCGTCGCCGTGAGCCCGAGGGAGCGGAGACGGTCGACGTCCTTCTCCCCCTCGACGACGTACACCGGGCGGGCGGGGTCGGACGCCAGGAGCTCCGGCAGCCGGTAGGGGACCCGCCGGACGCGGTCCAAGCGCCACTCCCACTCGCCGGGCCGTGAGGGATGCGGCTTGCGCTGCCGTATCTCTTTCCCCGCGAACCGGACCACCTGGAACAGGAGCGCGCCGGACTCGTCACGGTAGTCGTAGGCAGCATCGATGTCGATGGCGCGCGAGGTCCTGGTGGGAGCAGGGGCAGCGAGGCCGAACAGTTCCGCGAGCTCCTTGAGGGACCATGCCTTGTCCTCGGCGTGGCAGTAGGCGTTGCCTTCCGGCCAGACCGTCATGGACGCTTTCTCATCGTCATGGAACGGACACCGCGTCGGCGAACCGCTGCTCCGCGGAGGCTTGGTCAGCCCGATCCGGTCGAAGACTAGGTCACGCAGGTGGGCTGGGGACTGGGTCATGGCGCCGCCTGCTCCTGGGCCTGCAGCCAGTCGATCTCGTCGGCGAGGGCGGCTACGAGGTGCTTAAGGAAGGCGGTGTAGCCCGGGTCCCGGCGCGAGTTCTCGATGACCGAGCCCACCTCCTCGCGCGTGAGGCCCGTTGTGACTTCGAGGCGTTCATAGGTGCTGGCGCGTAGGACGGTCATGCCGCAACTCCCCGGTGGTCCCGCCGGAAATGGACCGCCCAGTAATTGGCGGGGACCGGCATCTTGCATCGAGGACACCAGTCGGTACGCGTGTCGATGGGTCGCCATACGAGGGGCATGACCTGGACCTCCTACTTGATTTCGAGCTGGCGCGTGCGGGCGAACGCCTCCAGCTCGTCGAGGATCTGGGCCATTCCTTCCTTCTTCTTGCCCGCGCGCTCGCGCGGGGTCTGGATGCTCTTGGCCTGGATGAACCAGAGCACATCGCCCGCGCTCAAACCGTGCAACCCTTGGTCCCCGGCGAGCTCGTCCGAATCAGCTTGGCCGCGTTCCATAGTCCGTCTCCTCCCTACCAGTTACTCGCCATGCTCCTGGCCGTCCCAGCCGACATGGGTCGGGAACTCTGAGGGTTCTCGTCTGGCGGCTTCCTGAAGGAATGCATCGAGCTTGTCCCGTGAGGACGGCTGCCAACGGGGATGGGTGAACTGCGCCCGGTCCCAATCAAAATCGAAATACACGCGGTCCCAGGTATCGCGGCAGCGGAAGCGGCCCTGCGGGTAGTGCTCGTACCAGACCAGCTTGTGAGGGGAGATGCGGTACAGGCGGCAGACCGCAGTCGCCAGGCCCTCCGCCATGTTGGTGACGCTCGTGCCGGGGTTGTCGTCGACCTCGGTAGCGACCACGACGGTGCATACGTCCGAGACCTCGGCGATCTCGACATCGCACCACGGCTCGCAGCCTCTGAAACCGTTGAAGTGGAAGCGGCTCATGCGCCCGCTGTCCTTCCTTCCCGCCGCATCCCCCGGAGGTTGAGCTCCTCCCTGACGTAAGGCTGGGCAGCCTCGCCGACGAACTCCTGCAGGTGGGGCTTCGTTATGAGCAAGGAGACCGCTGCGAGCTCCTCGTCAGTCAGCGGCCGAAGGCGTTTCAGCCATGCGGTCCGCCGCTTCGACTCAGCAGCCTGCTCGCGTTCCGTCCGTCTCCGGAGTGCGTCCGGCATCATTCCCCCTCCCCATCGCCGGCGAGCCCATCCCCAACGGCCCGGCGCTGGAACGGGATGATCCCCTGTTCCCGGCGCTTCTCCGCGGCGCGCTGCGCCCGTTCGCTCCGGCTGCGCTTCAGGATGGAGGCGCGATGCGCGTAGAGGGCCTCCATCACCTTCGTCGGGAGGTAGAGGCGGACCGTCCCCTCGGGCGTTATCGCGTCGATGAAGCCGTGCCAGCCGTCTTCCGTCCGGCAGGTCTCCACGACGAAGGTGGAGACTGCGTTGACGATAGGCACGACCTGCTTGATCGTGCTCTGGCTCCGGGTAAGCCCGGCAGGCCGTCGATGGAGCCTCGTACGCGGTCCATGAGCGGTTGGCGGTCGATGACGTACTGGTCAGGCATGGCGTTCCCCCACGTGAGGCTTGGTAGCGCCTCGCCAGGGAACGTCCCGGCGCCTGAGGGTGCCGCGCCTCAGACAAAAAAGTAGGCGCCCCCGACGAGGCGCCTATAGTATTTTACTAGGTCTAGTAGATTGTCAACAGGTGGTCAATGGCCTCTTGGGCCGTCCTGGCTTCACGCCCTTCGCCACCTCGCGCGCGACATCGCGGTCGTCGACCAGGACCGCCCCGCCAACCTCCGCGATTATCTTGACAGTGCCGTACTTCCGCGCCCACAACCAGACCGTGCGCATAGCAACGCCATGCTTCTTGGCGGCACCGGCCATGGAGATTGGCTCAGCGCCGTCAGGCCAAGCGCCGTTTGTCGTCTCGGGTTCGGCCATCGTCCCAGATTCTGAGATCGCCTGGGTTGCCATGATTTCGCTTTCCAGTTCTGCAACACGCTTGCGCAGGGCTGCGAGTTCAATCTCCTTGCGGAGTGACTCACTCTCTGCTACTGCCACTGACGTTTTGGTCATGTGGGCCTCCCAAGGTGCGCGGGTGGACCAGGGACCTCAGTCTTATCAGGACTGCGCCCTAACCGACTGAGCTAGTGGCCCACGCCATGCGACTCTCAGTATAGACCAACCGCCAAGCCCATAGCAGACCGCCGCTCTTCCGAGGAGGTGGTGGCGCGAGGCCGGCGGGCCCTCTAAAAGGCGAGAGGCCAGCAGCGGGGCTGGCCTCTCGGGCAGGGCGCCTTAACCGGTGAATAGTGGAAGGAAAGACTTTTTGTTTGTTTGCCGTCAGGCCCTCGTGAGAGGGATTGAGGCCGCCGTTGCCGAGACGAGGGAGCAGAACTCTACCAATCGTCCAGCGCGGGCCGGTCTCCCTGAACGGACCGACCTAGGATTCCCCGAAGGGAGCTCCCTAGAAAGGAGGTGATCCAGCCGCACCTTCCGGTACAGCTACCTTGTTACGACTTCGTCCCAGTTACCAGTCCCGCCCTCGGCGCAGGCCTCCTTACGGTTGGCTGTGCGACTTCAAGCGTTACCGGCTTCCATGACGTGACGGGCGGTGTGTACAAGGCCCGGGAACGTATTCACCGCAGGATGGCTGATCTGCGGTTACTAGCAACTCCACGTTCATGCAGGCGAGTTGCAGCCTGCAATCCCAACTGGGGGTAGGTTTAAGGGATTAGCTTCGCCTCGCGACGTTGCTGCCCGTTGTCCTACCCATTGTAGCGTGTGTGTCGCCCTGGGCGTAAGAGCCATGATGACTTGACGTCATCCCCACCTTCCTCCTCGAATTACGAGGCAGTCTCACTAGAGAGTGCAACTAGTGACGAGGGTTGCGCTCGTTGCGGGACTTAACCCAACACCTCACGGCACGAGCTGACGACAGCCATGCAGCATCTGTGACGGCTCCCCGAAGGGTCCCCCATCCTTTCGGGCAGGGTACCACCGACATGTCAAGCCCAGGTAAGGTTCTTCGCTTTGCATCGAATTAAACCACACGCTCCGCTGCTTGTGCGGGCCCCCGTCAATTCCTTTGAGTTTTAGCCTTGCGGCCGTAGTTCCCAGGCGGAGTGCTTAACGCGTGAGCTTCGGCACGGAGGGGGTCGATACCCCCCATACCCAGCACTCATCGTTTAGGGCGTGGACTACCCGGGTATCTAATCCGGTTCGCTCCCCACGCTTTCGAGCCTGAGTGTCAGGGACGGCCCAGAGCACCGCTTTCGCCACCGGTGTTCCTCCTGATATCTACGCATTTCACCACTACACCAGGAATTCCGTGCTCCTCTACCGCCCTCAAGCCGAGCAGTATCCGTAGACCTCTCCAAGTTGAGCCTGGAGCTTGCACCACGGACGAACTCAGCCACCTGCTCTCCCTTTACGCCCAGTGAATCCGGACAACGCTAGCCTCCTACGTATTACCGCGGCTGCTGGCACGTAGTTAGCCGAGGCTTATTCCTCGGGTACCGTCAGATCTTCTTCCCCGAGAAAAGGGGTTTACAACCCGCAGGCCTTCTTCCCCCACGCGGCGTCGCTGCGTCAGGCTTTCGCCCATTGCGCAAGATTCCCTGCTGCTGCCTCCCGTAGGAGTGGGGGCCGTGTCTCAGTCCCCCTCTGGCCGGTCGTGCTCTCACACCGGCTACCCGTCGATGGCTTGGTGGGCCATTACCTCACCAACTACCTGATGGGACGCAAGCCCATCCACTGGTGGCCGAAGCCTTTGGATACCCGCCATCAGCGGGCAGCCACATGCGGTATTAGCTCGGATTTCTCCGGGTTGTCCCCCGCCAGTGGGTAGATTGCTTACGCGTTACTCAGCCGTCTGCCACTCACTCACCCCCCGAAGGGAGTTCGTTCGTTCGACTTGCATGCATTAGGCGCGCCGCCAGCGTTCGTCCTGAGCCAGGATCAAACTCTCAATCATTTTTGGGTCTCAAGAGACCCATTTTGTCAGATTGACAAAGGGTTGCATGCCCCTAAGGGGCACGCAGGCGCTTTCCTTCCACTATTCACCTGTTAAGGAGCGACTCAATCCCCCCGGAGGGGAACCTAACCAGAATAACGGGGCCTAGGCCGTGCGTCAACCCCCGTCCCTACGGCAATAGGGACTGCACGCGCTCATACACTTGAGCGTGGACGTGGTCTACAGGCTGCCCGGCGTCGAGCACTACCCAACGCTCAGGCTCGGCCTTCGCCAGCTTCAGATAGCCGTCACGCACCTTCTGGTGGAACGACGTTCCGAGCTCTTCGAAGCGCCGCTTCGCGTCGTCTGCGCGCGGGACGGGGTCCACGCGCGCCTCCTCGTCGAACGACATCTGAACCCTCACGCGGCGCAAGCCGGTGTCCTCCGGCGTGTCGAGGAGGAAGGTCAGATCAGGCCATGTGTCTCCCGTCGCGATGGCGTTGGCCGCCTGCACCTGGTCGAGGGGGAGTCCGCGCGCGTATCCCTGGTACACCGTTGTGGAGTCGGCATAGCGGTCTGAGATAACGACTGCTCCTTGGGCGAGCCAGGGCGCAATTACCTCCCGAACGAGCTGGGCGCGCGCCGCGGCAAACAGCAGCAGCTCCGCTTCCAGCGTCATGCGTGAGGTGGACGCCTTCACCCAACTGCGGATGTACTCCCCCAACGGAGTGCCGCCCGGCTCATGCACACGCACAACGCGATGTCCATCGGCTTCCAGACGCGCCGCCAGCAACTCTGCCTGGGTGGTCTTACCCGCCCCCTCGCCGCCTTCGAACGTTATGAACAGCCCGCTCAAGCCCGCCTCCCGCCGACCGTGGATACTCGCATGTGACTCGCCTGCTATTGTGAGCGGCGGATCGTCACGCGCCTGCGCGGCTCCCGGCCGATGCTGTGGGAACGGAGAAACGCCTGCTCGGCGATCCGGTGCTGGACGCGGCGCACGAACGCCGCCTGCGGCTGCAGCTCGACCTCGTTCATCTCGCCCGCGAGAATTCGGTCCACGCCATCCTGCGCCTCCAGAGCTCCTTCGTTGAGCGATTCGCCAGCCACGGCGGGGAGGCCGCCGCCCATCTGCTCCAGAAAACCGATGATCTGGCCAGGCGTATTGCGCCGCAGGACGAACACTGGCACACCGTGTTCCTCCGCCGCCACGAGCGCCCCCGCCCGCCGACGAAAGTGCGCCTTGGTCGTGAGCACCACGTCGGCCTCTCCGGGATTCTCGGCGATTCTCACCGATAGGCCGGCTTCCTCGGCGGAGCGCTGTAGGCGCTCCCGGCTCACGCCGAAGGGGTGAACGCGGGTCGCTGGGCGGCCGGCTTCGGCTTCGCGCGGCTGCGGACGCGGACTCCTCAGGCCTCCTGCCCGGTCTGGCGACGGCTCACGGCGCTCTGAACGCCTGCCCGTGTCCTGGCCATAGACGAAAGGCGCCACCTCGAACTCAGGCGCCTCGCCGGACTGCTGGATGCTCTTGCGGACCGCTCCTGCGTCGTCCAAGTCACGCAGCTCCGGCGCGACCGAGCGTCCTCTCAGAACGGCGTCGACGGTGCGCGCGACATCCCCGTGGACCGCGACGCTGTTCCAACCTTGAATCTCGACCAGGACATCGAATGTGGGCGGCGCCTTCCGTTCCAGAATCGTCTTCTGTGTACGCCGTCGCCGGGCCTCTTCGTCTCCCAGAGTGACGGTCTGAACGCCGCCGACTAGGTCGGAGAGCGTGGGGTTCACGAGCAGGTTCTCGAGAGTATTGCCGTGGGCGGTGGCGATAAGCTGTACGCCACGCTCGGCAATGGTCCTGGCGGCGGCCGCCTCCAGTTCCGTGCCCATCTCGTCCACGACGATCACCTGCGGCATGTGGTTCTCAACCGCCTCGATCATCACCGCGTGCTGACGTGCGGGCGTGGGCACTTGCATGCGCCGCGCCCTGCCAATGGCGGGATGCGGGATATCCCCGTCCCCCGCAATCTCGTTGGAAGTGTCCACGATGATCACGCGTTGGCCGGCCCCAGCCAGGACCCGCGCGAGCTCCCGCAGAATGGTCGTCTTGCCCACGCCCGGACGGCCCACCAGCAGGATGCTCTTGCCGGACATCGCAAAATCCTCGACCACGCGGGCGCTTCCGCTGATCGCTCGCCCTACCCGGCACGTGAGGCCCACCACCTCGCCCCTGCGGTTCCTGATTGCCGATATGCGGTGAAGCGTGCGCTCGATGCCCGCGCGATTGTCGTCCCCAAACGCCCCCACCCGTTCGATGACGTGGTCAATGTCTTCCCGCGTGATGTCTTCATCGCTCAGGCAAAGGTCTCTGTCGGCGAACCGCGCCTCTGGAGGCCTGCCGAGGTCGAGGACGACTTCGAGCAAGTCCTGTTGGTCCTCGTCGGCCTCGATAGCCTTGCGGACACGGTACGGAAGCACCCCGAATAGCGCGTGGCGCTCCTCTTCTAAGGTCCCCTCATGGACGGCGACTTGGGGTTCTATCAATGGACCTCCGTTATGCCTGGGCCGGCGCCATCGACGGCTCGCGGACGAGCCGCGCAACCGGCCTCACGTAGACGTCATACCTACCGTCCGACCGCCAGCCGCGGGCGTCGAGGACCTTAGCCAGCGCGGGCTCGTAGCTGGGCACGATCCAACGCACGTGGGTCTCACGACCCACAATCTCCGCAGCGCCTTCCACCAACTCCTGCGCCCGAGAGGAGTGGTCCGGGTGCAGGACTGCCTCGATGGTTGCCTCGTCGCCCCGGCGGTCCAAACAGAGCCAGGCCATCAGCCCACGCTCCGCATCCCATACGAACTCCTCAGCCCTTCCCACCGCCTGCTCGCGGCCGGCCGTCCACTGATCGAGGGTCATGCCGACGGCGGGCCTGGCGGATGCGGGCAACGCCGCGGTGTGCAGCCGGAACACTCCGTGGATGTCGCTCGCCTGGAGTCTGCGCAGGCCCAGACCGGAGGCTCCGCTGCCGCTGAGCATCCCGGCGAACACCTCCTCGGTGAAGGCCCGCCTAAAGCCGGTGCGTTCCGCGGGTCCGCAGGCCGGGCCCATCGATGGCGAGCGCAGGAAAAGGCGGTCGGCCCCCCGTCGCCCCGCCGCACGCACGCCGGCCGTGACCAACTCGTCAAGCTGTGCGTAGCCGCGAGCGGATGAGAAGAGCCGCGCGACTTCCCAGGCCGTGGGCTCGCGCCTCGCCTTCACCACCACAACTGCCTCCAGACGTCCGTCCTCGAATGCGCCGATAGCTTCGCGGCGGCGGGAGGGCGACGTTGTCCAGCGGGCCATCTCAATCTGCGATAGCCGATCCCTCGGCGATTGGAGCGTCACGTGAGTGGAGACCAGGTCCTTGCTTTCGAGGCGGCCGGGCAGAAGCTGCCATGGAACGTCGCTCAAGCGAAGCGTTCGTATCATCGCGTCGCCTCCCCCGTGAGCATGCCCAGAAGAAGTCCGTGCATTCGGCAGTCGCCTGTAAGTTCCGGGTGGAACGCCGTCGCCATCACGTTGCCCTGCCGCACGGCCACAATAGTCCCGTCATCGAGCGTCGACAGCGCCTCCACATCCGGCCCCACCTCGGTCACCAGCGGAGCGCGGATGAACACCGCGTGCATTGGCCCGCCGTCGACCCCGGTGATAGCAAGATCCGTTTCGAAGGAGTCGACCTGCCGTCCGAAGCCGTTGCGGCGGACGGTCATGTCAATCAGGCCAAGGGGCTCGGGACGGTCCTCCACGAGGCGGGAGGCCATCAAGATGAGACCGGCGCAGGTGCCCCACACCGGCCGTCCGCTGCGCGCATAGGCCGTCAGCGGCTCTCTGAGGTCGTAGGCGTCCATCAGCTTCGCCATCGACGTGCTCTCGCCGCCCGGCACGATGAGCGCATCCACCGCGTCGAGCTCGTTGGCCGTTCGGACTTCGACGGCGCGCGCGTCAAGCCTGCCTAACGAGGCGCAATGCTCCGCAAAGTCTCCCTGGAGCGCTAGAACGCCGACCGTTGCCGTTGGCTCACCTCTCAGCGGGCGGGGCTACCAGCCCCTCGTGGCTAGCTCTTGCTCGGGAGCCAGGGAGCGGACGCTGATGCCGACCATCGGCTCGCCCAAGCCTTTCGACGCCTCGGCTATCGCCAACGGGTCGTTGTAGTGAGTAACGGACTTGACGATTGCCTTCGCCCGCGCCGACGGGTCCCCGGACTTGAAAATCCCAGACCCCACGAACACGCCGTCCGCGCCCAAGTGCATCATCAGCGCGGCGTCGGCGGGCGTGGCGACTCCCCCTGCCGCGAAGTTCACCACGGGCAAACGTCCGAGGCGCTTCACCTCTAGTAGGAGATCAACGGACGCGCCTATCTCCTTAGCGAACGCGGTCAGCTCGTCGTCGCCCATCCCCTGCGTTCGGCGTATCTGCTTCATCACCGTACGCATGTGACGGACCGCCTCGACCACGTCGCCGGTCCCGGCCTCGCCCTTGGTGCGGATCATCGCCGCCCCCTCGCCGATCCGGCGGAGCGCCTCCCCCAAGTCGCGGCAGCCACAGACGAAAGGCGCCTTGAAATCATGCTTCCAGACATGGTGCTCCTCGTCGGCGGGCGTGAGGACCTCGGACTCGTCGATGTAGTCGATGCCGATGGCCTCCAGAATCTTGGCCTCGACGAAGTGGCCGATGCGGATCTTCGCCATGACCGGAATGGTCACGGCCTTCATGATCGCCTCGATCATCTCGGGGTCTGACATCCGGGCGACGCCGCCGTCGGCGCGGATGTCGGCGGGCACGCGTTCGAGGGCCATCACCGAGCACGCGCCAGCGTCCTCGGCGATTTTGGCTTGCTCCGCGGTGACGACGTCCATGATGACGCCCCCCTTGAGCATCTGCGCCAACCCCGCTTTCACGGAGAACGTGCCTGTCTCTCTGCCGTTCTGAGCGCCGTTGATAGTCATGCCGTCCTCCCATCCCCAGTATACGGCGGACGAGGGAGGCGCTCAATCAAAGACCAGGGGCGAGGTGGCGCGGGGCAACGTCAGTCCGTGGGGATAACGAACTCTGCCCGGCCCGAAGGGCCATCGTACGTGAGGACACAACGTTGCATAACATCCATGCCCAGGATGGACGGCACAGACGACGTGGCTGATTCCCCGGATGCTCGATGGCCGAGAAGGATGGAGTCTATCTCGCACCGCCGCCAGGCTCCGGCATCTTGATCTAGAACGTATAGGACCGCGCGCCCGCAATCCCTATGAGCTCGGCATCCTCGGAAAGCGTCTGCGACTGTTCAGACGGCACAATGTGTGCCCAGTCTCTTGGATGCAGTGCAGAAGATGCAGCTCCCGTGTCAATCAGCATGTTGACGCGGGAGCCCTTGGAATAAGCGGGCAAGTACACGTAGACCGGCAGCCACAAGGCAACGGAGGTCGGCGTTTGACGGACTACGATTGTGGGGCGCGCCAATGGCCTAGCATCCAGAGCGGTTCCTGGGCAGTGATGAGTTCTCGAACGGCGAGGCCCTTTGAGTCATCGGTCTTATTGAGCTCTCGAATGAACTTATCGAGACTCGCTTCATGGGCAATAACCCGTTCGTTCCTGACCGCCACCCACTGCTCCGGGTAATGCTGCAGAAGCGATTCCTTGTTCTTGTGGAACCAATCCCAGTCGCGCTGGGACTGCGCCCACTCTTCTAGCGTGGGTAGAACCCCCTTCGGTCCCGAGTTCCACGAGTCGTCGGCCGTCTTGCGCGCAGTAGCCATCACGCTCTCCCATAGTCCCTGCCTCCGCTTACTATAGCCTATGGCAATGTGGTGAGCTGTCCCCAGCAGGGACGGCCTGGATCGCATCTCTGCACTACCATCGCTACAGCTCGTCCCGAGCGAGTAACTCTCCGACCACCGACAGCACTTGGTCCGGCGGGGCCTGCACGGCCTCCGAGTCGCGGCGGCGCTTGAGCTCGACGACGCCTTGCTTGAGGTTGCGCGGACTCACCACGACGCGCACCGGGAGACCGAGGAGGTCCGCGTCGTTGAACTTCACGCCCGCGGACTCGATGCGGTCGTCGTACAGCGTCTCGTAGCCCGCCGCTTTGAGCTGTTCGTAGAGCGCGGCGGCGGCGGCCTTCACCTGCACGTCGTCCGCGTTCAGCGCTAGGAGATGCACTTGGAAGGGGGCTATGGGCGCCGGGAAAATCACGCCCTTGTCGTCGTGGTTCTGCTCAATGGCGGCGGCGAGCACCCGCGTCACGCCGATGCCATAGCACCCCATGAGCACAGGATTGAGCTTGCCGCTCTCGTCCGAGTATTCGACGCCCATCGCGTCCGTGAAGAACGTCCCCAGTTTGAAGACGTGGCCGACCTCGATGCCCCGGACCGCTGTGAGCTTTCCCTTGCTGTCCGGGCTCGTGTCTCCCTCGCGGGCCGTCGCAATGTCCGTGATCTCGTCAACCTCGAAGTCGCGGGGATAGTTCACGTTCACGTAGTGCTTGCCGGGCTGGTTGGCGCCGGCGGCGAAGTTGGCGCCCTGCTGTATCGACGGGTCGGCGATGCGCCGGACCCCGCTCAGACCGACGGGCGAGGTGGAGCCGGGCGTGAGGCCCGCCGCGGCCGCCTCGTCCGCATTCGCAAGCCGCAAGTCATTGGCGTGGAGGTAATTCTTGAGCTTGACTTCGTTCACCTCGATGTCGCCCCGAATCGTCACGAGCGCCGTCTCGCCGTCGGCCTGCCCGTAATCGACCTGATAGAAGACGGCCTTCAGCGTCTGCGACTCAGGGATGTCCAACAGCTTCGCGAGGTCGGCGATGGTCGTGACGCCGGGAGTGTCGACCATCGCCATTTCGATCCCCGCGCCCTCGGGCGCGGGATCGATGATGGACGTTGCGCGCTCAACGTTGGCGGCGTAGCCAGACTCCTCGCACACGAGAATGACATCCTCGCCGCTCTCGGCAGGCATAATGAACTCGTGGGAGTCCTTGCCGCCGATGACCCCGCTGTCCGCCTCGACCTCGATGGTGGGCAGGCCGCAGCGCCGGAAGATGTTGCGGTACGCCTCCCGCATCCGCTGGTACGTCGCGTCCAACGACTCCTGGTTGGCGTCAAAGGAGTAGGCGTCCTTCATGCTGAACTCGCGCCCGCGGAGCAGGCCGGCGCGGGGCCGGGGCTCGTCCCGGAACTTGGTCTGTATCTGGTACAGCGTCAGCGGGAGGTCGCGGTAGGACTCGACGTGGGCGGCGGCGATGGCGGTGACGGTCTCCTCATGAGTGGGCGCCAGCACCATGCCGCGCTCCCGTCGGTCGAACAGCCGGAAGAGGTTCTGACCGAACGCTTCGTCCCGCCCGGTCAGCCGCCACAGCTCGAGGGGCTGGAGCGTCGGCATCAGGACTTCCTGCCCGCCTGCCGCGTTCATCTCCTCGCGGACGATCTGCTCAATCTTCCGTATCGACCGCAGGGCGAGAGGCAGGTACGAGTAAACGCCGGCGGCGACCTGCATCATCATGCCCGCGCGGAGCATGAGCCGGTGGCTGACGGTCTCGGCCTCGCCGGGGTCTTGTCTCAGGGTGCGTGAAAGAAACTGTGATGCGCGCATGGTGCGGTAGGATACCAGACCCCCCTCCTCAGTCCTCCCCATCGACGGGAGGATGGGCGGGGCGCGCTAGGCGCCGACGGCTTCGGCGGTCTTGTAGAGCGAGAGCTCCATAGGAGCTAAGTCGTCGCCGATGTGGGCCTTGATGGCGTCGAAGAAGTCCAGGTCCCACTCGCTTACGAAGGTGACCGCGACACCCTCCCGGCCCATGCGGGCGGTGCGCCCTATGCGGTGGACGTACTCTTCGACGGTCTCGGGGATGTCGTAGTTGATGACGTTCGCCACCGCGGGGACGTCGATGCCGCGGGACGTCAGGTTCGTCGAAACGAGGAGCTTGAGCTTGCCGTCGCGGAAGTCCTGCATGACGGTGTTGCGCTCGCCCTGCGGCAGGCCGCCGTGGATCGCCTCGACCCGGACTTCCCTCCGCTTGAGCGAACGTACGAGCCAATCGACGTCCTCTTGGGTGCGGCGGAACACGAGGGTCTGCTCGTTACGGTCGAGCAGCTCCACAAGGGCGGAGAGCTTATCGCGCCTGGCGACCTCAACGTAGCGCTGAGTGACCTGCTCGACCGGCTCGGACTCCTCGCCCACGCGGAACCACTCCGGGTCATTCAGATAGGAGTAGATCAGCCGCTTGATCATCGTCGGGACCGTCGCGGTGAAGAGAGCCGTCTGGCGCCCCCTTGGCGTGGCGCGCAGGATGCGCCGGATGGCGGGCAGGAACCCGATGTCCAGCATCTGGTCCGCCTCGTCGAGCACCACCATGCGGGTCCTGTCGAGCCGGAGCACGCCGCGGTCTATCAGGTCGATCACCCGGCCCGGCGTGCCCACGATGACAGGCGCGCCATCCTCGATCGCCTTAATCTGCGGACCGAGACGCGCGCCGCCGTAGACGGGCACGACCTCGGCTCCCCTGTACTTGCATATCTTGCTGAGCTCCTCCGCCACCTGGCGGGCCAACTCCCGCGTTGGCGCTAGGACGATGGCCTGAACATAGCCCTCGCGGGCGTCCACTGCCTCGGCGATAGGTATGCCGAACCCGGCGGTCTTGCCGGTGCCGGTTTGCGCCTGCCCGACGAGGTCCTGTCCCCGGAGGAGCGGGTCTATGACCAGTTCTTGGATGGGTGTCGGGGCGGAATACCCCATGTCCGCAAGGGCGCGGGAGACTGGCGCAGAGACCATGACCGGCCCGAACGCCATATCGCGCGGGGCCGGGCCAGCGACAATGTCCAGTTGCTCGCGCCGCTGGGCGCCGCCTGCGCCGTTCTTGTCTACTCTCCCATCTTCGGGAGAGGACTGAGCAGGAAGGCTTCCGCCACGGCCGCGCCGACGCCGCTTGCGCGGCGGGCGGTCGCCGTTGGGGGCAGGGGCCTCGGTTGGCTGACGCTCTTCCTTTGGGCGGCGGGAGCGCGGCGGACGCGACTTCACGCTCTCCGGATTGTCACGCCGGAAATCGGGAGCACCGATGCGGTCTGTCGGAGAGGTGGCGGGCGGCTCACTGGCCGCCGGAGCCGGCTTCCCGAGAAGCCGTGAGAGGAACCTGCGAATCATGTTGCACCAGTGTAGCACACTTGCGTTCTGCGCGGGAATGACGGATGGGGATGGCGGGGTCATACATAAATTTGGAGGGAGGGGGGCTCCATGAAGGCGAGGGCCAGGGCGTCGGCGCGGTCGGGGGACTTGACGCCGCGTTTGCGGAGGCTGGTCTTGCTTTCGAGGCGGATGCGCCCCGTGCTCGATATGTCGTACCGCAGGGAGCTGGTCGGCCAGGACCGCGTCGTCCGGGATGTCGATGGCGTCCTCGCGGAGGAGGCGGGCGATCTCCCAGAAGATCTCGGCGCGCATGTCCACGAACTGGGAGGGGCGTTTCGCCTTCCCGCCCGCCTCCACCCCAATGACCGGGACGCCGAGGACGCCAAGCCTATCGACGACGCCTCCTCCGACCCCGTTCTCGTCCACGAACACGGCGGGGACGCGAAGGGCGTCGGCCCATGCCTTGACCTCGTCGGCCACCTGCATCGTGTCGAGGCCGCGCTTGAGGGGAATGAGATGTTCGACCCGGGCGCCGCGGCGGATGCAGATGACGGACTCGGCATCGCCGAACCGGGCAACGTCGACGCCCATCCGGTAGGGCTGGTTGAGGTAGTCGCGGTCTATCTCACCTGCCGGGAGGGGGAAGGGCTGCGAGGTTCCCGCCTGCGCGGGAATGACGGATGGGGACGCGGCCATGTCGGAAGGGGAAGGGAGAGGGATGGGTTCCCCGCGCCAGCGGGCGACGGCCCGGTCTACGTGGTGGCGCGTGGTCAGGGAGTCTTCGAGGGCGTCCGGGAAGCGGCCTAGCACCGAGGCGATGTACAGGGGCGAGTCTTCTCCCCAGTCGCGGCGGCGGCGCTCCACGTCTTCCGGGTTGACCAGGCCGGGGATATGGAAGCGCTTGCGCCGGAAGTTCGGCGAGTCCAGGGCGGAGATCGCGATCCGGTGGTAGAGCGCGGACTTCGAGTGGAAGGACTCGTAGAGCTCGCCCTCGTGGGAGAGGGGGTTGCCGAGGAGGAGCGTCTTCTTGGGGTTCAGGTGCTTGAGGGCTTCGAAGTAGGGCTGCTTGACGCCTTGGGCCTCGGTGACGACGACGAGCAGGTTCGGCGAGTGGAAGCCTTGGAGGTTGTACTGGGAGTTGGAGCAGAACGCGATGGCGAAGCGGTCGTCGTCGATGACGTACTTGTCCGCGGTGAGCTTGCCGGGCAGGCGTCCGTTGGCGGCGGCGAGGGCCACGCCGAGCTCGTGCCAGAGAATCTCCTTGACCTGGCGGGCGGTCGGGCCGGTGACGACGGCTTTGGCGTGGGGTCGGGTGTGGAGCCACCAAAGCACGGCGCGGGCGGCGGCCCAGTCCTTGCCGGAGGAGTTGGCGGCCACGACGGAGACAGCCGCGTAGCGGGCGAGGGCGTCGAGGATGGCTTCCTGCTTGTCGTAGGGCTTGCCGGCGTTCTGGAGGATTTCCTTGACGAATCGGGCGGGATGGTTCTTGTATTGGTCGAGCATGGACGTTGGGCCTTTTTCACCGCATAGCAAAGAGCCGCCGGGCTGGTGTGCCGGGCGGCTCGTCCGCTCCTGCTGGGGTGGGGTGCTGCGTCCCATTGTGACGGTTTCATGACATTTTTTCAATGGGTAGTTGTCACAAGGTCTATTGACGTGGGTGGGCCGGCAGACGCGCAGACCCCCTCTCTAGCTCTCCCCCGCAGACGGGGGAGAGTACCGGAGCAGACGGAGGGGGTTGGGGGTCGATGGCAGGGCGTCGCGTGGTTCGACGGGCTCACCACGAATCTATTGGAGGGCGCAAACCTATGGGGTGGGGCGCCCACAAGGGACGCCCCTACAGGGGGCAAGGACTGGTACGTGGGGCGTGGCGGGCATCCTGGGTTCCCGCTTTCGCGGGAATGGCGGGTTGGCATGGCTCACTACCTCTGCTGAGCCCTATTTTCGAGGCAATGACGGAAAAGGGGGCGGGAGTGACGGGAGGGGGAGGCGGACGCTGGGGTTAGGAAGCGGCGTCGAGGCGGGAGATGTCGGCTTGGGCCTGGATGAGGCCTTCGAGGACTCCCCTTACGGTCTCGTGATGCTGCGCGGCTTGCGCTTCAAGGACCTGAATCCGCTCCCGGTGGGCTTGGAACCTCTGGGTCGACTCCGCCCGTATAGCCTCTATCCGCTGGTCCGACTCCGCCCGCTGCCGATCCCACTCCGCACGCATGGCTCCTCTATGGTCGGGAGGAGTGTAGCGGAGGGAAATACGCCTTGGCTATGCGGTTTTGTCAAGGTTGGGGGCGCGGGCGGGACGTAAGAAAAGGCTCCCTAGATACCCGCTTTCGGGGCACGACGGAAGGAGGACGAGGACACCTGGTAGGCCATCCTTACGCCCCCACGGACTCGATCTCGGCGGCGACGGCCTCGACTTCTTCGAGGAGGGCGGTGAGCATGTCGGCTTCTTCTACGACGCGGGCTTTGCGGCCCTTGCGGAAGATGACGGCGCGGCCGGCGCCGGCGGCTATGCCCACGTCGGCGTCCTTCGCCTCGCCGGGGCCGTTGACCTCGCAGCCCATCACGGCAACCTTCACGCTGGTCTCCATGCCCTTGAGCATGTCATCGACGGTGTTGGCGAGCTTGCGGATGTCAACGTCGGCGCGGCCGCAGGAGGGGCAGGCGACCATCTGCACGCCCTTCTTGCGGAGGTCGAGGGCCTTCAATATCTCGTACCCGACCTCGACCTCCTCGCGGGACTCGTCGCTGAGCGAAACGCGGATGGTGTCGCCGATGCCGTCGTAGAGGAGAGCGCCAAGGCCGATGGCGCTGCGGATGGAGCCGGAGCGAGCGGTGCCGGCCTCGGTGATGCCGAGGTGGAAGGGGTACGGGACCATCGGGGCGAGCTTGCGGTACGCCTCGACGGTCGTGTCGATGTCGTAGGCCTTGAGGGATATCTTGATGAGGTCGAAATCGAGGTCTTCGAGGAGCTGTATCTCCCAGAGGCCCGTCGCGACCATGTGGTCGACGGTGGAGACGCCTTCGCCCCCGCCCGACGCTTCCGAGCCCTTCAGGAGGCGGTTGACGCCGTCCGCGTGGCGGTGCTGGCCGCGGGTGACGCCGATGGCGCCGACGGGGGGCAGGCTGCCGAAGTTGACGCCGATGCGTATGGGGACCTGGCGCACCTTCGCCTCACGGACAACGGTCCGCACCTTCTCCGGGTCGCGGATATTGCCGGGGTTCAGCCGCAGGCAGTCGATGCCCTGTTCGAGCGCTTCCAAGGCAAGCTGATAATGGAAGTGGATGTCGGCGACGACGGGAATCCCGACCTGCCGCTTGATGGGTCCGAGGGCTTGGGCGGCCTCCATGTCGGGCACGGCGCAGCGGATAATCTCGCAGCCGGCCTCTTCGAGCTCATGAATCTGGCGAACGGTGGCTTCCACGTCGCGCGTGTCGGTCTTGGTCATGGACTGGACGGTGATTGGCGCGTCGCCACCCACTTTGACGTCGCCCACCCACACTGGTTTGGTCATTCGGCGTCGCATGTGTGGCTCCTTCGGCTCGCCTGATTCGGTCCCGCGTCATTGTATCGCACGGCTCCACCTATAGCCTCCGCGCTCGCAGGCGGCCCCCTCCCAACCTCCCCCGCAGACGGGGGAGGGGTTTAGCGGTGGGGAATCAGCGCCCGATGGCGCCTTTGCGCTCGGCGAGGGCGGCCTCGATGAGCAAGCGAACGCCAGGCCGGGCTGCATCTTCGAGCGAGCGAACCTTTACGTGCAGCCGAGCGCCTGTCCCCGTCAGCCCACGCGCCGTAGGGCAGGATGTAGGCGTAGCCGTCGATCATCTTCCTGGGCCCGACGCCGTACGTGGCTGCGCGGTCGCCGAGACGCACGACCTCGCACGCCTCCGGGTGGATGTCGAAGACAAGCGCCCGCAGCGCCTCGGCCACCGGCCGCAGAGGCTGCTCCGTCATCTGGAGCAAGTCGTCAAATGTTCCGAGTCGCGCGGTCGACATATCTAAGGTTGGCTCCTCCCTCCTCAGTCCTCCCCCGCAGGGGGGCGGGCGGCCCCCTCTCTAACTCTCCCCCGCAGACGGTGGAGCAACTGTGTTGGAAGTCAAGCCATCTGGGGGTTCCACGGAGTCCCGTGCCGGAGCATGGCGTTGAGGACGGTCAGCAGCTTGCGCATGCACGCGGTGAGCGCCACCTTCGGAGGCTTGCCCGCTTTCACCAGGCGCGCATAGAACTCCTTGATCACCGGGTTGCATCGCATCGCCGTGACCGTCGGCATGTAGAGGGCCGCCCTCACCTCCGCGCGACCGCCCCAACAGGTGCGCGCTCCACGGAATTCCCCGCTGTCTCGCGCGAAGGGCGCCAGGCCCACCAGGGAGGCGACCTGCTTGTTGCTGAGGGCGCCCAGCTCGGGCAGGCCCGCCAGCAGGGTAAAGGTGAGCGCCGGCCCCACGCCCGGCACACTGCGCAGCAGCTCGTCGCGCTCCCGCCAGAGCGGCGACTCCCGCAGCCGCCGCGTCAGGTCTTCATCGATCTCTTCCAACTCTTGATTGTAGAAGGCGATTGCCCGGTCGATCCCGCGCCGCACAACAGGGACCGCTTGCTTCCGGTGCTGCAGTTCGACCGTCCGCATGCGGACGACCTGGCGGCGGCGGGTCACGAGGGCTGCGAGCTCCCGCGCCTCTGCGGGGACCGGCGGTTGCGGTTGGAGTTCACTGACCTCGCCGAAGTGGGCAATCACCGCCGCGTCGAGCCGGTCCGTCTTGGCCAGCTTCCCCTGGGACCGTGCGAATTCGCGCACGTGGCGGGCGTTCACCACGGCGACGGGGAGGCCAGCGACAGCGAGGGCAGCGGCCGGCAACCGCTCGCACCCGCCGGAGGCTTCCATGACGATGAGCTGGGGCCGCAACGCGTCGAGTTGCCGGACCAGTTCGTCGATGGCGTCCTCGTTCTGGGCCGCGCGCCACGCGGCGCCGGTGGGCCGGACGGCGACGTCCAGCCAGTCCCCGGAGACATCGATGCCGACGAACACGTTCTGAGGGACAGTAGACACTTCGTTCCTCCTGCTTGGCCCGTCCTTGTGCGATGCGGGCTCGCTCTGGCCCCGGCAACTGTTCGGGCTCTCTGGTGGGGGCGGCGGGGCGACCTCGCTCCACCACGGTCTCTTCCAACCGAGAGGACAACGGCCTGCCCCGCCATCTCCGACAACATACAAGGGGACCGGAGCAGACGGGCGCGGGAACGCCGCTACTGCCCTAGGACGCTGCCGCCGGTCAGCAGGCGCTGAATGTCGTTGACCGAGACGGCGATGATTGCTCCTATCAGCACGGCGAAGCCGACTAGGTGAACGACGCGCTCTTTCGAAGGAGCAAGACGCCGGCCGCCGCGAGCCAGCTCCACCAGCACGAAGAGGATGCGGCCGCCGTCGAGGGCGGGGATCGGGAGCAGGTTGACGATCGCCAGGTTGATCGAGAGGAGCGCCGTCCACATGATGAGAGGGCTGAGGCCCGCGCGGGCAACGTCGCCCGTTATCTGGGCGATGCCCACCGGCCCCGCCACCTGGATGCCGCCCGAGCCCGCCACCCAACGCGAGACCTCATTGCGGAACAAGACCAGTATCTCCCACATCTGCCGGATGCTTGACCCAAGCGCCCGCAGCGGCCCCTGCGACCGGGGATCCTCGGGGCGCTCGCTAACGGTCAGGCCGTCCAGCCCGCCCAGACCGGGCGGAAGCTCCAGGCTCGCGATGCCCGCCGACCGGAGCACGTCCACGTTCACCGGCGCGCCGGGGTCCGCCTCCAGCTCACCGGCCACGACCTCCTCAGGGTCGCCCTCGTTCAGCACCCGCGACGAACCGACGCGGAGGAGGAGGTCGCCCTCGCGCAGGCCGATCTGCGCCGCCGTCGAGCCCGGTGCCACGTCCGTGACCGTCAGCCGTCCGTCCGTCAGCAGGATGCCGACCGCGCCCTGGCCCGGCGGCGGCGCAACCCGCGCCTCCGGGATGCGCAGCTCTACCAGCCGCCCCTGCCGCTCGACGATCCAGACCATGTCGGCGCCGAGGCGGAGCTGGATGGCGGTCTGCAGGTCGGCTGAGTTGTCGATCTGACGCCCATCCGCGGTCCGCACGATGTCTCCGGCGAGCACGCCCGCGGCTTCCGCAGGCGACCCGGGCGCCACCTCCAAGACCGCCGCGTCCGTCACTCGGACAGGCTGCGGGAGCATGAAGACGATGGTGAGCAGGATGACGGGAAGAAGCGCGTTCATCGCGGGACCGGCCCCCAGCACTGCGAGCCTGCGCCACGCGCTCTTGCTCGCGAAGCTCTCCGGGCCGTCGGGGTCCTCTTCCCCCAGCATCCGCACGAACCCGCCGAGGGGGAGGAGGTTCAGCGAATAGGTGGTGTCGCCCCGGGTGATGCCGAAGATGCGGGGCGGATAGCCGACGCCGAACTCCAGCACCTTGACCTTCGAGAGCTTGGCCACGGTGAAGTGGCCGAGCTCGTGCGCTATGACGAGCACGCCCAGGACAACGATGAAGATGAGGATGGTCATGGCCCTGGGGCCGCTAGCTGCTCGCCACAGCAGCCGCCGTCTGCCGGCGCGCCCATGCGTCGGCCTCCAGGACGGCTTCGGGAGTGAAGACGTCGAAGGGTTCGTGCCTTTCGAGGACGCCGTCGACGAGGCGGCGGATGTCGCCGAACCCGATGTGGCCGTCCAGAAATAGATGGACCGCCTCCTCATCGGCGGCGCTCAGGACGGCTGGATAACTCTGCTGCTTGCGGCCAGCCTCGACCCCCATCACGAAGCAGGGATAGCGGGCCGCGTCCATCTCCTCGAAGGTCAGCGAGGGGTAGGCGAGGGGGTTGTACTTCGACAGCGAGCCGTTGGGCACGCGCTGGGGGTGCGCGAGGGCGACCTGGATGGGCAGCCGCATGTCGGGCGGCCCCATCTGCGCCTTCACCGAGCCGTCGGCGAACTCGACCATCGAGTGGATGACGCTCTGCGGATGGACGACCACGTCGATCTGCTCGAACGGCACGTCGAACAGCCACCGGCACTCGATGACCTCGAACGCCTTGTTCATCAGTGTCGAGGAGTCGATCGTGATCTTCCTGCCCATCACCCAGGTGGGATGCGCCAACGCCTCCGCAGACGTAACCGACTCCATCTCGTCCAGCGGCCGCTTCCGGAAGGGGCCGCCCGACGCGGTGATGATGAGCTTGCTCACCGGCTCGTCCTCCCCACGGAGGCACTGCCAAATGGCGGAAGGCTCGCTATCCACGGGAAGGAGGGGCGCGTTGTGCTCGGCGGCGGCGCGCGTGACGAGCTCGCCCGCCATGACGATCACCTCTTTGTTCGAGAGGGCAACCGCCTTGCCGGCCCGCAGCGCGTTGAGCGTGGGGACGAGGCCCGCGCGCCCCGTCGTCGCCACCATCACGATGTCGACATCCGGGGCCGTGACCATCTCCTCCATGGGCGTCCGCTTCGCCGAACCGAACGCGTCTGGCCACGTCATGTGGGGGGCGAATTCTTCGGCCTGCTTCGCCAAGAGGTCGACGTTGCGCCCCGCGGCCAGGCCGACGACCTTGAACTCGTCGGGAAGCGCGCGCACTACGTCCAACGTCTGCGTGCCGATGGAGCCGGTTGAGCCGAGGACGACGATGTTCTTCATGTCGCTAGACCTCTGTCCGCCGAGCCAGCATCGCTTTCCATCAGACGGGCCAGTAACGAGAGGCATAGTAGACGAGGGGGAACACCGGGACAAGGCTGTCGAGCCGGTCGAGGAGTCCGCCGTGGCCGGGGATGAGCCCGCTCGCATCTTTGACGCGGGCCAGCCGCTTCAACTTCGATTCCAACAGGTCTCCCACCTGCGAGACGAGCCCGATGCTCACGCCGAGGACGGACGCAGCAATCAGGTGGTCGGACACTTGGTCGAACAGACACACCAGGCCGATAGTCGCGCCCACGCCGCCGAGCAGTCCCCCCGCGGCGCCCTCCCAGGTCTTGCCCGGCGAGATGCTCGGGGCCATCTTGTGCCGTCCGATGAGCCGTCCGACCACGTAGGCGCTCGTGTCCGTCGCGAACGTGGCGAGGAACGCCAGGGCGACCCATTGCAGACCGGCGTCGCTGAAGCCCAAGGCGTAGTCGGCGGCTGCCGGGCCGCCGTCGCCCAGCCGCGTCAGCACGAGGGCCGCGAGGGAGAGCGACACGTAGGCTGCGCCTACTGTCATGAGCGTCCAGTCGCCGACGGCTTTGAGAGACCTACGCCAAACGATGGACACGAGCGCCAGGGCGACGGCGCCGGCTGCGAGGGCGATGAGGACGGCCCGCTCGTCGATGGCGGCGGCGGCGGTCGTCGCTCCAGCCCAGATCGAGCCTCCAACGATGAACGGGCGCCATCCGGCAAGCCGCTGGAGGATGAGAAGCTCGACTGCGCCGACGAAGGCGGCGAATGCCGCAACGCCCGCGAGCCAGTAGCCTCCAGCCCAGAGGACGAGAGCGAGCAAGGGCAGGCCAACGGCGGCGCTGAGCAGGCGCAGCAGCAGCTCAGGCCGCCCTGCAGCGGCCATTAGTCCTCTTTCGGAAGCGCCCCAAACCGACGATTTCGGCGCTTGTACTCGTCGAGGGCGCGCTCGACCTCAGCCGCGTCGAAATCAGGCCAAAAGGTGGGCGTCTGGTAGTACTCGCTGTACGCCGCCTGCCAGATGAGGAAGTTGCTGAGCCGCTGCTCGCCCGCGGTGCGGATGATGAGGTCCGGGTCCGGCACATCGGGCAGGTAGAGGTTCGCGCGCACCAGCTCTTCGGTTACGTCCTCCGGGGCCGTCCCCGAGGCGACGATGCGGCGGACCGCCTCGACTATCTCGGCGCGCCCTCCGTAGTCAAAGGCGACGCACAGCTCGAGGCCGGTGTTGGCGGCGGTGAGCGATACGGCACTCTCGATCGCGTCGGCGAGAGGCGCAGGCAGACGGCTGCGGGCGCCCAGATGCCGGATGCGGACGTTGCTCCTGTGCAGCTTGCCAACCTCGCTCGCGATTACGGACTGTAAGAGGTCGAGCAGCCCGGCGACCTCGTTGTCCGGCCTGCTCCAGTTCTCCGTGGAGAACGCGAAGATGGTGACGAACTCGACGCCCGCGCCGTGCATCGCATGGAGGACATCCCTGAGATTGCGCGCCCCGGCTTCATGGCCCGTCAGCCGCGGCATCCCGCGCTTCCTCGCCCAGCGCCCGTTGCCGTCCATGATGACGGCGACGTGCCGGGGCGCGCCCGAGGCCAATCTGCGAGCTGCCCGCTCGCCGGAGATTTCGAGCGTCATGCGCTCTAGACCTCCATCAGCTCGGCCTCTTTCTTGGAGGCCACCTCGTCCGCCTTGGCGATATGGACGTCGGTAATCTTCTGCAGGGCTTCCTGCTCGCGGTGCAGGTCGTCCTGAGATATCTCCTTGTTCTTTTCGAGGCCCCGCAGGTGCTCCAGAGCGTCGCGACGGACGTTGCGCACTGCGACGTGGGATTCCTCTCGCTGACGCTTCAACCGCTTGACCATCTCCAGTCTGCGCTCCTGCGTCATAGCGGGGATGGGCAGGCGGATGACGTTGCCGTCGACGTTCGGGGTCAGCCCGAGGTCCGCCTTCTGAAGCCCCTTACCGATGACGCCGAGAGCGCTCTTGTCGAACGGCTGCACGACCAGCAACCGCGAGTCCGGAGCGGTGACGGTTGCGAGCTGATTGAGCGGCATCAGGGTCCCGTAGGCCTCGATTCTGACCGAATCAAGCATGCTGGGGTTTGCGCGGCCCGTGCGGATCGCGTCAGCCTCGTGCCGGAGCACCTCAATGGTCTTGTCCATCCGCTCGGCGGCGTCTTCCAGGACTAGTTCGATTTCCTCGTTCTCAGCCATGTCGCGGACCTCTCGTTCTTCTCATCATCCCCGAGCCTGGGCCATCATCCGCGCATCCCGCGCGGGGCGGGACGATGCCCTATGCCGTAACCGGCTGGGCGCTCACCAACGTGCCCACGTGCTCTCCGGACAGGATGCGGTGCATCGAACCCTGATTGAACACGTCGAACACGCGGATGGGCAACTTGTTTTCCATGCAGAGAGAGAGCGCTGTTGAGTCCATCACCTCGAGCTGCCGGTTCAGGATCTCTATGTAGCTGATCTGCTCGAACTTCTTGGCGTCGGGATGAGTCTTTGGGTCCGCGTCGTACACCCCGTCGACGGCGTTCTTCGCCATCAGCAGCACGTCCGCGTTCATCTCGACGGCCCGCAGGGCGGCGGTCGTGTCCGTCGTCATGTAGGGGCTGCCCGTCCCGGCCGCGAAGATCACGACACGCCCCTTCTCCAAGTGGCGCAGCGCCCGGCGGTAGATGTACGGCTCCGCGACTGCCCGTATCTCCAGCGCCGACTGCGTGCGGGTCATCACTCCCGCGCGTTCGAGGGCGTCTTGCAGCGCGAGGGAGTTGATGAGCGTCGCCAGCATCCCGGCATAGTCCGCAGTGGCGCGGTCCATGCCCTGACGCTCCGCCTGAGCGCCGCGCCAGATGTTGCCGCCGCCAACGACGAGGGAGAGCTGAACGCCGAGCGCAATCGCGTCCTTCACCTCGTTCGCGAGGATGTCTAGGACCGACCAGTCGAGCCCGTCTGACGAGCGCCCACGGAGGGACTCCCCGCTCAGCTTGAGCACCGCGCGCCGATATGCGGCGTGCGCCGTCATAATGTCCTCCCGACCCTACTCGCCCAGACCGTACCGCGCGAACCGTCCCACGCGGATGTTCTCCCCCACCTTCGCCCGCACTTCCAGGATAAGGTCGGCGATGGTCTTGCTCGGCTCTTTGATGAAGGACTGCCTCATCAGACAGACCTCCTCGGGCGTGGCCTCTGAGTCCTCAGGGATGTCCTCCGCGTCTAGGTAGAGGGGAGACATCGCTGCAACCTGCATCGCGATGTTGTGGGCCAAATCTTTGAACTCCGGCGTTCTGCCGACGAAGTCCGTCTCGCAGTTGAGCTCAATCATCGCTCCGATGCGGCTCCCCGCGTGGATGTAGGAGTCGATAATCCCTTCGGCGGTTGCGCGGCCCGCCTTGGTCGCGGCCTTGGCCATACCCTTCTCGCGAAGGGTTCTCTCGGCCTTGTCGATGTCCCCCGACGCGTCTTCGAGGGCCCGTTTCGAGTCCATTATGCCCGCGCCCGTACGCTCACGGAGCAGGCGGATTGATTCCGTGGAAACCTGCACTAGCTACCTCGCTAAGGTTAGTGGGCTATGTTTCGTCGGCATCAGGATCCGACTCGTCGTCGGCAACCTCGATGTCCGCCGCTTCAGCTGCTTCCGGCTCGGCGTCTTCCGTCGTGGGGGGCTCGTCGCCCACCATGCTGTAGCCGCCTCGCATCGCGAGCCACTGGTTGTGACCCTCCATGGCGGCGCGCGCGATGTGGCTGGAGACCAACCGAATCGACCGGATCGCGTCGTCGTTGCCGGGCACCGGCCAGTCAATCGTCGTGGGGTTACAGTCCGTGTCCACCAGCGCGATGATCGGCACTCCCGCGCGACGCGCCTCCGCGACCGCGATGTCCTCCCGACCCACGTCGACAATGAACATGGCGCCTGGCAGGGTGGTCATCTCTTTGATGCCCCCCAAGTACCGGTTGAGCTTCTCAATGGAGGCTTCCAGCTTGAGAGCCTCCTTCTTGGGCAGCCGCGAGAACTCGCCCCGCGCCCTACGTTCCTCCAGCCGCACCAGATAGTCGATCCTCTTTTCGATGGTGGCGAAGTTGGTGATGGTGCCGCCGAGCCAGCGCTGGTTGACGAAGAACTGCCCCGCGCGCATCGCCTCCTCGCGGATGGCGTCCTGCGCCTGCTTCTTCGTCCCCACCATCAGGATTCGCTTGCCGTCGGCGGTGACCTCCCTGGCGAACTCGCACGCCTGTTCCAGCAGCCCCATGGTCTGCTGCAGGTCGACAATGTGGATGCCGTTGCGCTGGGCAAAAATAAAACGCCGCATCCGCGGGTTCCACCTGTGCGTCTGATGACCGAAATGGACTCCCGCCTCTAGCAGCGCCTTCATGCTCAGGGCATCCTCGCCTTGCGGCGCCACTTCCCGAGCAGGGGCTGAAATTGCCTCTTGAACCATGGGACCTGCCTTTCCGTCGATCTAAGATATTTCCGCGAGGCTCGACGTTCCCCGCGGCTGTTTTAGAGACGCGCCCGATTCTAACACAGCAGGCGCGAAGCGTTCGCCGGGCGGCCCCTGCTCCAGTCCTCCCGCAGCCGGAGGAGGACGCATCCGCCGGAGGAGAAGGGAAGGTGCGCCTAGCTCCAGAGCGCTTCGCTGGCGATGCGGGCGCCCTCGGACATGGCGCTGAACTTGGCCCAGCAGACCTTGGCCTGCCCCACCCGCGTGCCTAGGCCGCAGTCCGTGCCGGCCATGAGGTTCTCCTTGCCCACCAGCTCCGCGTACTGCATGAGGCGCTCCGCGACCAGCTCGGGGTGCTCGACGAAGTCGCTGAAGTGGCCGACCACGCCCGGTATGAGGGTGGCTCCCTCGGGAAGCTTCACGTCTTTCCACACTGCCCATTCGTGCGCGTGGCGGACGTTCGACGCCTCGACGGAGTAGGTCTGCGCCTTGACACTGAGGAAGAGGTCGACGACATCTTTGAGCGGGATGTCGTACACGTGGGGGCCGTGGTAGCTCCCCCAGCAGACGTGAAGGCGTATCTGCTCGCGGGGGATGTCGCGCAGCGCGTAGTTCAGCACGTCGACCCGAATCTCGGCGTACTTCCGGTACTCCGACACGTCCAAGTCCGTCTTGATCTGCCACGCGTCGAACAGGTCGGGGTCGTCAATCTGGAGGACGAGTCCCGCGTCGGCTATCGCCTTGTACTCCTCGTGCATGGCGTCCCCCATTGCGTAGAGGAACTCCTCCTGGCTCGAGTAGTGCTCGTTCCAGAGCCAGTGCTCGATGCTGCCGGGCGCCACTCCGGGCAGGAACGGCTCCGCGTCGCCGATGTCGGTCTCGGACAGCACCGCTTTGAAGCGCGCGATGTCGGCGTTCACGAGGTCGCGCCCCGCGTACGTGACCGGCCCCACGCAGAACAGCTGACGTTCCCTCGGCCGCCCGACGGTGAAGCCGTGGGGGGAAGCGAAGTACTCGGGAAACTCGAGGCGGTCCCTCGCGGATATCTGCATCGGCTCGGGCCCGTCGCCCTCGGAGAAGACCCGCATCTGGATGCCGCCGAGGCGCTCGTTGGCGTAGTTCGTGAAGTTGGTCTTGCTCAGCTCGCCGTCGTTGATGCTGTCGATGCCGCATTCGAGCTGGAGGCGGACGACCTCGGCCACGGCCTCCTTGAGACGGGTTTCGAGGGCCGCTGGGTCCTGGAGCGTCCCCGCCGCCTTGGCCGCGACCATCTCACGCACGTCATCCGGCCTCGGCAGGCTTCCCGCGTGCATCGTTCGAATACGGTCCGTGCTGCGCTTCATGGCGCCTCCTGACAGCGTGGTGTGGAGTTAGGCGCTCCACCCATCGCGCCCGTCGAAGTCCAGGTGGGCCTTGCTGGGCGTCGGGTCCTGGTCGCCTTGGTACTTGGAGCCGAGCTCCGCCGAGCCGTAGAGAACGTCGGCCGGAGTCGTCAGCCGGAGGAACGATATCTGGCCGATACGCATCCGGTGGTAGAGCGTGATCGGCAGCTTGGAGACGTTGCTTAGCTCGAGGGTCAGATGCCCCTTCCATCCGGGGTCGACGTACCCCGCCGTCGAGTGGATGAGCAGGCCGATGCGTCCGAGCGAGCTCTTGCCTTCGAGGCGCGCCACCAAGTTGGCGGGCACTTCGATGTGCTCCAAGGTGCTGCCTAGCACGAACTCGCCGGGGTGCAGCATGAACGGATCGTCGTCGCCTACCGTGACCACCTCGGTGAGACGCTCGCTGGTCGCACGCACGTCGATATAAGGCACCCGGTTGTTCTGGAACACGAGGAGGTTGCGGTCCAGGTGCAGGTCGACGCTGGCGGGCTGGATGCAGCCGTCGCCCAGCGGACTTATAACGATCCGCCCTTCGGCGAGCTCCTCGCGTATGGACCGGTCGCTCAGGACCATCGACGCCTCCCCTCAGCGGCGGCATTCTAGCAGGCACCGCCGCTGAGGACAGGCCGACCTGTACAATGAGCCCGCTTCGATATCCCTCCACCGTTTCGCGGAGAGGCCAGGAGGGACCGTGGCGCGGGAGCATCCCCAATGAATAGCTGGTCGACCCGGTGGCTGATCGGAACGGGAGCGGCGATTGCCGTACTGGTGATTGCGAGCGTGCTCGTGGCCGTTCTGGCGGGCGGCGGGGACGCGGAAACGTTTCCCGAAGACTCCCCGGAGGGCGTCGTCCAGCGCTACCTGCAGGCCATCAACGACGACGACTTCCAGGCGGCTTACGGCTACCTCAACGCTGACCTCCATGAAAGATGTACGCTCCAAGAGTTCCGCGAGAGGACCCGTTGGAATTCGGACGAGGACCACCGCGTCGTCTTGGAGGGGACTGAGGTCTTGGGAAGCCGGACCATCGTCATGGTCCGCGTTTCGCAGGTCCGCACGGACGCGCCCTTTGCGCCCAGCGAGTCGTCTTACCAGCGGGAGTACACCCTCGAACAGCAGGACGGCGCGTGGCGCTTCACCGAGCCGGCCTGGCCGCTGAACTACTGCCCGCCAGCGGAGAAGATCCCAGAGCCCAGCGTGGCGGGTTAGGGGCCGGCCTTGGGTTTCGGGCTTGAATTCCTCATCGTTCTCCTGCTACCGCTGGGAGTGCTGGCCGCCATTGTGATTGTTGTGGTCGCCCTGTTCCGGCGCGCCGGAGATAGGACCGATCTCGACGACCCCGGCATAGGCTCCCTCAAGCGGCTGTACTACTACCTGCTCGGCTTTGCCGCCTTGGCAGTCGCCTCCGCGGGCGTGACCCTTCTGGTGAGGGGGCTGCTGGAGGTCATCGCCGGAGAGCGGGTCATCGCCGGAGGAGAAGCGGAGCTTGCCCTTGCGCTGGCCCTGACCCTCGTGGGAACGCCCCTCTGGCTGTACCTGTGGAGCTTGGCCCAACGCTCCCTCCGCGAGCACCCCGTCGAAGCGGGGACCCTCGGCCGGAAGCTCTACGTGTACCTCGTGCTGGGCTGGGCGGCGGGGATAGCCGCCGGCGGGCTCGTTTCGCTGCTGATGAACGTCTTCAGCACCGATGACGACTTCAGCCCCGGCCAGCTCGCGCTCCCCTTAGTCATGGGCGGCGTGTGGTGGTTTCACTGGCGCAGCGAGGCCGTGGAGGGCCAGCCCACCGAGGCGGCCCTGCTCGTGCGGCGGCTGTACGTCTACATAACCGGCGCATACGGCCTGGCCCTCCTCGCGATAGGCGGAGGACTCATCCTCGCCGGCGTCTTCACCAGCGCCTACGATGCGCTCGTGGGGACCCTGCTGGTCTCCCCCGGCGGCGCACCCATCTGGAACCCGGACGTCCGCGCGGGCGCGCCGATGGCGATCGTGGGTGCCATCTGGTGGTGGTGGCACTGGCTGCGGGTCGCGGACGCTGACGAGCAGTCGGCGCCTCGGCAGATATACCTCTATCTCTACACCGTCCTGGGTGGGGCCGTAACGGTCGTGGTCTCCTTCAGCGTCGCAATGGATGGACTGCTGCTGTGGGTGATGGGCGCTGCGGACGTCAGTGCGGCCGCTGTTCACTTCCGGTTCCTTCCCGCCGATCTAGCAGGGCTTGCCGTTGGCGGCGGGTTATGGGGTTACCACGCAGCGGTCATTCACCAAGAGACCGGCGTTCTGGACGGCGGACAGACAGCCGCGCGGCGAGTGTACCGCTACCTCGTGGCCGCCCTTGGTCTGGGAGTGATGGCCGCCGGCCTCGTCCTGCTGATCGGCGTCGCGGTGGGTACGCTCGCGCCTCAGACCGGCGACACGCTGGCCGGGCGCGACTGGTGGAAGCAGCCCATGAGCTGGAGCCTCACGCTAACGCTGGTGGGGGCGCTCATATGGGGCTTCTACTGGTGGGTTATCCAGCGGACGGTCGCCGTCAGCCCGCCCGCCGGCGCGGACGAAGAGCGCGATTCCCAGTCCCGGCGCACCTTCATCTACGGCGTGTTCGGCGCCGCCGTCTTGATTGTCCTGGGCAATCTGAGCGCGCTGCTGTTCGTCGTTTTTCGGGACCTGCTGGAAGGCGAGCTTGGAGCATCCGCGCTGCAGGGCGGCAAGTGGTCCATAGGCGCTCTGCTCATGGCGGGCGCGATCGGCGTCTACCACTGGCTCATCGCCCGGCAGGACCGAGAGGCGGGCGCGGGGAAGCCCCGGGAAGCCGTCGCGCGGCCTCGCCGCAAGAGCGTCACCGTCGCAGCGGGCGCCGCCGACCCGGTGCGGCGCATCGAGGCGAGGCTCGGCTATCGAGTCCGGTGGTGGCGCACGACGGACGCCGCCGAAGCGTCCGGCCTCCCGGAAGCCGACGTGGACGGCCTAGCCGAGCAGATCAACGCGGCGCCAGGAGACAACGTCCTCGTGATGGTGGACGCTTCGGGAGCGCGCGTGCTTCCCTACGAGCCTTCCTGAGCCTCCCTCCCAGCCTCGACTACCGCCCGGCGAGGAGCGGCATGCCGCTGCGCTGGTTGGGCAGAGCCTGGTACTGGGTCTGCTCGGCGCCCACGTCCAAACGCTCGTTCACCTGCGCGTCGAGGAAGACGTTCATCGGCTGGGCACCGTCCTCAACGACGGCTATCTGCTCGTCGAGGAGCTTGCGGAAGAGGATGAGGCCCTCGTCCGAGACGCCGAGCGCCTCCTTGGTGCGGTCCGCGATGGGGCCCTGGGTGACCCAGGCCATAAAGTCTTGGACGAGGGTGATGTCCAAGCGGTACTCCCCCTTGTCGTCGTAGAGCGGCAGGTCGTAGGCCGTCACGTTAGTCCGGTCCTCCAAGGGCGTGCCTTCGGGGGCGTCGGCGGCGCGGTAGAGGAGATGCCAGGTGTGGGTGTCGTCGACCGGGGCGCGGATCTGGAACGTCCCGCCGCCCTGGGGCCCGCCGCTGTTCCGGAGGATGGTGGGGAATAAGACCGGGTGCCCGGTGCGCCAGTCGTCGTTCTCGTCGGACTGTCCGGCGAGCAGGCGCTGCTTGTAGAGGCCGTGCTGGAACGAGTAGAAGCCGATCCGCTCGTGCCGCTGGACGTCGTAGAGACGGTCGTAGGCGCGGGGAACGTCCATGCCCTGGCGGTCGCGCAGGTGCTGGGTCAGGTAGGCGTGCAGCCACTCGGTGTGGACGGGGTCCATCGAGTTCTCCATGCACTGGAGCCAGTTGCACGGCACCATGGTCGTGCCCACGTTGCGGAGCAAGTCCTCGCGGACGAGCAGGTCCCAGCGGGGCAGCAGCGGCGCGGGCGACGGGCCCAGGTACGCCCAGATCAGCCCGCCGAGCTCCTCGACGGGGTAGCCGGCGATCTTGACCTTCTCCTTGAAGCGCCCGTCGGGGTGGACGGTCTCCTCGAAGGGCTGCTCGATGCACTGGCCGGTCTCGTCCATCATCCAGCCGTGGTACATGCAGCGGAGGCCGTGCTCCTCCGGGATGCCGTAGGAGAGGTCGACCCTGCGATGCGGGCAGAACCTGTCGATGAGGCCGAGCGTGCCGGACTTGTCGCGGTAGAGGACGAGGTCTTCGCTCAGAAGGCGGACGGGCTTGGTGGGCTTGTCGCGCATCTCCTGACTGGTGGCCACGACGTGCCAGTAGCGGCGCATGAGCTCGCCGCCGGGGGTCCCCGGCCCCACGTGCGTGAATCGTTCGTTCTGCTCTCTCGTGAGCATGGCGTCTCCTCGAATCAGGCCGGATGCCGCAACCCTAGGCGCCCGCGCCAAGCGCGTCAAGCGCGGGGCGGCAAGAGGGGTCTGCGTTCGGCTGCACAGAGGTACAATTCTGATGCGCCCTGGAAGCCAGCAGGGGAGGACTGCATGAACAGAGATGATGTACTCGATACCTTGCGAGCGCACAAACAGGTCCTAGAGGAGCGCTTCGACGTGGTGGCCCTTGTCCTGTTCGGCTCCTTCGCCCGGGACCAGGCTACCGATGAAAGCGACATCGATATCTACCTAGGCATAGACGATGATGTTATATGGGACATCGTTCAGACCGATGTCCCGACCCTATTGCCCAAGCTGCGGCGATTAGTGGACTCCGCCGAGTAGAAGGCCCCAATGACCACCCCCGTCATGCTGAACGAGTAACAACCACGCCGAGGGGCCGGCGCACTCGGATCGCCTTGCCCTTCGTGGCGAGCCGGTCGGACTACGTCCCCTGCGCCTCAACCTGCGCTTTCGTGTTCACCCTGTCGAACTGCGCCGTCGCGCTACTCACGTCGAACATTCCCCACGGCCCTCTGGAGCTGAACTGCCAGACGCTGACCGTCGCCGCGCCCGCGACGATGGACGCCAGCGCGCCCTGGAAGTTGAACCTGCGCCAGTAGAGCGCAAGGATGGCGACCGGCCCGAACGCCGCGCCCATGCCGCCCCACGCGTAGCCGACGAGGCTCGCTATCGAGTCCGGCGCGACGATCGCCAGACTCCCCGCAACCCCGCCGATGAGCAGCAGCAGCGTGCGCCCCAGCCACTTCCCCACCCCATGTGTTTCAGGGAAGTTCTCACTCGTAGAGGAATGTGCGGGTGGGGAACTTGTTACTCGTAACAACTGGGGAACTTCCCCACCGCGGCGCGGATGGCGGGGAAGTTGCGAAAAGGTCTCGCAGACAGGGGAGCAGGCTAAGGGTCGGTGGGGATGAAGGGGGCGGTGGAGTCGTCGAAGAGGAGGCTGCTGGGGAGGATGCGGCCGAGCTCCTCGGGGGTCCACTTGCCCTTGTTGCGCCAGTCCTTGTGCACCGCGCGGACTTCGGTGGGGTGGGTGTAGATGCCGTACTTGCCGCTGCCCGCGCGGAAGACGCAGCCGTTGACGTGGGAAGCGGCGTCGGTGGCGAGCCAGACGACGATGGGCGAGACGTGCTCGCCGCCGGGCCTGGCGGACGCGAGCTCGTCGCCGGCCTTCTTCGCAGGGATCCCGGCCTCGGCCAGGACCTGCGGGTGGCTGTAGTTGAGGAACCCGCGCGTCTGGGCCATCGGCGCGATGGCGTTGACGGTGATGTTGTGGTAACGCAGCTCGAAGGCCAGATCCCACGTGAGGCTGACGATGCCGCCCTTGGCCGCGCCGTAGGCCGCCCGCCCCTCGGGGTTCCGCCACTGGCTGGACGCGGTGTTGATGATGCGGCCGGAGCGCTGCGCCATCATCAGGGGGACGGCGTGGCGGCAGGTGTTGAACGTCCCTTTCAGGTGGGTCCCGACTACCGCCGCGAAGTCCTCCGGGCTGATCTGGTGGAAGAGGCCGTCCCGCGATATCCCCGCGTTGTTCACGAGGATGTCGAGCTGCCCGTAGGCATCGATGGCCGTCGCGATGATCTGGCCGGCCTGCCCGAAGTCGGCGACGGAGTTGTAGTTGGCGGTCGCCTCGCCGCCGTTCTCCTTGATGAGGGCGACGACCTCGTCGGCGGGGGCCACCGTGCCGCCGCTGCCGTCCCGTTCGACGCCGGGGTCGTTCACGATGACCTTGGCGCCCTCGGCGGCGAGGGCGATGGCGTGGGCCCGGCCGATGCCGCGTCCTGAGCCGGTGACGACGGCGACCTTGCCCTCGAGCCGGGCGCCCTTCGGCGGGATGTGGTCGTCTGGCATGGCTGTCTCCTGTGGCTATCTCCTCCTCCACGATCCTTGGGGAGGGTCGTAGAGGGGGACTAGGGGATGAAGGGGGCCTTGGTCTCGCCGCCCATGACCGTCGACGGCAGGGCCTCGTCGAGCTCGTCGAGTGTCCACGGCGAGCCGTTGCCGGCCTCGCGGTAGAGCGTGCGCGACTCCGTTGGATGGGTGTAGCGGGCGACCTTGCCCGAGCCGACCCTGAAGACGACCCCGTTCACGTTCGCGGCGAGGTCGGAGGCGAGGAAGACGACGGTGGGCGAGACGAACTCCGGGCCCGCGCGGTTGCCGCCCTGCTCGGCGGGGTCCTTCTTCCGGTCGAGCCCGGCGTCGGCCAGCATGTCGCGGTAGGTGTTGTCGGCGAAGCCGCGCGTGGCGCCCATGGGGGCGATGGCGTTCACGGTGATGTTGTGATTGCGGAGCTCGAAGGCGAGCCCCCAGGTGAGAGAGACGATGGCCCCCTTCGCTGCGCCGTAGTTAGCGCGTCCCTCGGGGTTGCGCCACTGGCTGGAGGCGGTGTTGATGATGCGGCCGTAGCGCTGCTCCATCATCACCTTCACGGCGTGATGGCAGGTGTTGAACGTGCCGTAGAGGTGGACGCCCAGCAGCCCATCCCATTGCGCTTCCGTCAGCTCGTGGAAGAGGCGGTACTGGAAGGTGCCCGCGTTGTTCACGAGGATGTCGAGCCGCCCGAAGCTGTCGAGGGCCGTCTTGACGAGGTTGCCTGCGGCGGCGTAGTCCGAGACGTCGTCGTAGCTGGCGACGGCGTTCCCGCCACCCTCCCGGATGTGCGCGACGACCTCGTCGGCCGGGCCTCGCGCGCCGCCGGTCCCGTCGCGCTCGACGCCGATGTCGTTCACGACGACGCTCGCGCCTTCCTCGGCCAGCGCGATGGCGTGCTCGCGTCCGATGCCGCGCCCGGAGCCGGTGACGATAGCCACCTTGCCATCGAGTAGATTGCCCATTGCGCCTCCGTCCCGCCGCTGGAATCGCGGGCAGTGTAGCGGCGGGCGCCGTGGTCGGCTAGTGCCCCCTCCCGTCATTCACGCGCAGGCGGGAACCTCGCAGCCCCCCTGTCATTGCCCCGAAGTCCTCTCCACCGTCTGCGGGGGAGAGTTAGAGAGGGGGGCCGCTCAGGGCGATTGGAGCTATGGGTCAGGTATGATCGTTTCGCTATGGGCTGCCGGATCGAAGAGCTGATGGTTGCGTGGGACGAGAAGACTCACCGGCTCGTTATGGTGGGGGACGATACGCTCGGCTTCCGCGAGTTCGCCGCGCGCACCGATCACTGGCTGCTCACCGCCGGCGACGCTACGACCTCCACGCCGGCAGTCCGCCGGCGCGGGATCGAGGGCGACAGCGACCTCTGGAAGGTCGTGGACTCCTTCTGCGACGAGAGGGCGTTGGTCTTCCCCTGGCGATTCATGCAAATGGTCCCCGACGAGGACGTTCTGGCGCGAGCGGCGTCGGAAGGCCCTCCTCCCCCGTCGGCCGCCAACGAAGTCCCCTGACTCGCCCGCGCGGCGATGCAGCCGGAGCTGCGTCAGCCGGTTGCGCTTTCGCTGCTCCTGATGAGTTGCACGCCGAGGTAGACGCTCCAGGCAACCCACAGGAAGTAGCACACCCTGGGGATCATCGTGGCCTCCGCTCGCAGATCGACCACGAAGAGCCCCACGATCTGGCTGGCGAGCGCAATGAGAGATACGAGCGCCGTTCCGTTCGCCGCGAGCGTGTTGGAGCGGCCCCGCATCCACGGACTCAGGCTCAGGACAAGGAATCCTGCGGCAGCGAACAGTCCGCCCAGGGTACGCGTCGAGGACTGCACCGCGCTGAGCGTTACACCCATCGACAGCGATTGCTCCGACGCAACGTCGATCTCCGAGATCGGGTGGTTCAACGCCTGCGTTATCCCCCACGTAGTAACGCCGAGGCCCAGGAACACGACTGCGAGCAGGGCCGCGCCAATCCCGCCGCCTTCACGAATCGCTCCCGCCTGAAGGACGATGAACCCGAACAGCAATGGCGCCAGACCGAACGGGACGATCAGCGTGGTCAAGTGCGTGAGCTCGGTGTTCGACGCCTTCGCCGTGATGCCCGCGACGGCGTCGGTCGTATCGGCGCGGTCTATCAGCAGGCCGCCCGGCTCGATCAGGAAGAAACCTAACGCGAGCAGCGACCCGATCACGAGCGCCCATCCTCCGGACCTGTTCATTGCGGGGCTCATCACATCCTCCTTTCCAGCATGTGCGGCCTTTCCAGCGTACGCGGCGACGCTAGCAAGCCTGAGCGGGGACGGTCAAGGCGGATTGTGCGTTCAATAAGCAGTGTTCCCCTTGTAGCGCCCTGACGGTAAGCTGGGGAACTATTGCTGACGCCGAGGGCGTTGGCGGTCCGCGGAGTCCACGATGATGGTCACGGGGCCGTCGTTGACGAGGGCGACCTCCATCATCTCCTGAAAGCGGCCCGTCTCGACCGCGGCACCCGCGTCCCGGAAACGTTCGACGAGGTCGGCGAAGCGGGAGGCCGCGGCGGCGGGGGCGGCGGCATCGGTGAAGGACGGACGCCGTCCCTTGCGCGTATCCCCGTACAGGGTGAACTGGCTGACGACGAGCAAGCTGCCGCCGACATCGAGCAGGGAGCGGTCGAACCGGCCTGCGTCGTCGGGGAAGATGCGCATGTTCACGGTCTTATCCACGACGTAGGCCGCGTCGGCGTCGGTGTCGTCGCGTCCCACGGCAGCGAGAACGAGGAGGCCGCGGCCTATCGCAGCTACGGGTGCGCCGTCGATGGAAACGGACGCGCTGCTGACGCGCTGAAGGACCGCGCGCATCCGCTACTTGGATTCGCTGGAGGCCTTGCTCTTGGAGCTCTCGCTCTTCGACTCGGAGGTCTTGGACTCGGAGCTCTTCGATTCAGAGGTCTTGGACTCCGACTTCGACTCCGAAGAGGAGGAGGAGCCGTTCGACGAGCTGCTGCCCTTGCGAGCGTAGTCGGTGGTGTAGAAGCCAGAGCCCTTGTAGATGACGGTCGGCGCGACGAACCTGCGCCTGGCCGTCTCGTCGCAGACGGGACAGATGGTCTCGGTGCTGGCGTCGAACCCCTGCTTGAGGTCGAACTCATTGCCGCAGGCGCCGCATTGATATGCGTATATGGGCATCCGTATAACCTGGCGACTTAGCAGTCGAAACGGGCGAGTGCTAATGCAAAATAGCGCGGATGGGGCCGCCTGTCAACCGGGCGGCGCCCGTTCACCTGTGAAATCCCTTGCCCTCGGCGCTCCTGATATGCTATGTTCGGCCGGTTGCAAAGACGATTGCTGGAGCGTTCATGGCCTACGTATCGATTAGAGATGGCGAGCCGCCCGAGGCTATCGTTTCACGTTTCCGCGCGGCGGTGACGAGGAACGGGATTCTCAAGGAGCACAAGGACCGCCGGTTCTTCCGCTCGAAGGGCGAGAAGGCCCGCATCGCCGCTCGCCGTTCAGCTCGACGACGCCGACGCTCAGCCGCGTAGGCTCCCACCCCGCCGACCCCCACAGGCGCCCGCTTTGACGGGCGCATTCTTCGTTTGGGGCGACTCTTGCTCTTCTATTGGCGTTCCTCCGCCCACTGGACGACTGCTTCGGCGACCTCCAACGCAGCCAAGTATTCTTCGAGGGCGACGGGTCTGACGGGGCCGGGGTAGCGCGTAATCAACGCGAACGGGGTGAGTTCCTCAGCCTTGCGCACCATGTCAGGAAGGGCCTCTCCTGCCTCTTCCAGCAACGACAGTAGGCGAGCCAGGTCATGCACGTAGGGAAACTCAAGGCCACGCTCAATCAGCACGGACTTGATGGCTTTCTCAGCCGCCTGCTGCGCCTCGAAGCATAGGTCTTCCAGGTAAGCGCCTGAGATGCGGTTCTTCGCCAAAGCAAGATTGCTTCTGGCGCGGTTCAACCATTCTCTCGGGTCGTCCGGGGAGAACCGCTCAGGGGGACTCATACACCACCGTCCCGTCTCGGAGGGCCGGCTTGATCACGAGGGCGTGGCTATCTTTGTAGCGCTCCACGTCTTCAGGGGAGACCACGATTGCATCAACCGCAGCGCCGACGCCATGCAGCCTCCGGTATATCCGGCCCATGAGGTCAAGCGCGTCTCCTCCATGCTTGATGATGAGCAGGTCAATGTCGCTGTTCGGGCCCATGCCGCCGCGCGCCGCGGAGCCAAAAAGGATGATCTTCTCCGGCTCCGCCACGTCGACGATGCGCTCGATCACGTCGTCCAAGACTCTCTGTTCAACCATACGGCTCTCGACTATCGCCCAGCTGCGGGCAGCATAGCATTCCCCCTAGTCTTTCCCTAGAAGACGCGCGTCCTCCATCACTCCGGCGAGGCGGAATCCCGGCGCACCAAAGGGGCGTGATATGCTCGGAGCGTCCTTCGGAAGCCGCATGCGCGGCAAACCCTGGTTCACGAACGTGACACGACCACTCCGCTTAGCCCTCGGGCAGTTCAATCCGACAGTCGGCGACCTCCAAGGCAACGCCGACCGGATGATTGCGCTCGTCGACAAGGCGCGGGAGCAGGAGGCGGACGTCGTAGCGTTCCCAGAGCTCGCCCTCACCGGCTATCCGCCGGAGGACCTGCTCTTCAAGAAGCAGTTCTTGACGGACGCCGCGACGCAGCTCGAACGGCTCGCCGCCGCCAGCGGGGACATCACCGTGGTCGCGGGCGCGCCCGATCTGGTCGATGGCGAGCCGTTCCATCTGGGGGCGGTCCCGTACCCCGACGAGGTCATGGGGCGCATCTTCAACGGAGCGGCAGTCGCCTACGACGGCCGTCTGGTCAACATCTATCACAAGGTCCTGCTGCCGAACTACGGCGTGTTCGACGAGGAGCGCTACTTCGAGCGCGGCGACGAGTGCCCCGTCTTTACCGTCAACGGCGTACAGGTCGGCGTCAACATCTGCGAGGACATCTGGTACGACGTTGGACCGACCACCGTTCAGCGGCTCGCGGGCGCCGAAGTGGTCGTCAACGTCACCTCCTCGCCATACCACCGAGGCAAGGGGCAGCAGCGCCACGCGATGCTCTCCAAGCGCGCGGCCCAGCACGGGCTATTCGTCGCCTACGTGAACGTTGTGGGCGGTCAGGATGAGCTGGTCTTCGACGGCCAGAGCGTCGTGTTCGACCCACGGGGCGCGCTCATCGCTCGCGGACCCCAGTTCGAAGACTCGCTCGTCGTCGTCGACATCGATGCCGATGAGGTCGGCCCGCCCTCGCTGGACGGCTCGCTGATCGAGGCGAAGCTGGACAGCATCGGCCGACCCGCGCGCTATCACCTCTTCGACGCGCGCCCCGGCAGCCGTGAGCCCCTCCCAGCGCCCATGGCCGAGGAACTGCACCCGCTGAGCGAGGTGTATCAGGCGCTCGTCACCGGCACGCGCGATTACGTCGTCAAGAGCGGGTTCCGCGGCGCGGTCATCGGCCTCTCCGGCGGCATCGACTCTGCGCTGACGACCGCGATCGCCGCCGACGCCCTCGGGCCGGACAGGGTGACGACGTTCTTCATGCCGTCCCAGTACACGTCGGACCAATCGTACGAGGACTCCGTATCGCTCACCGCCAACCTTGGTGTGCGGATGGCCGTTCTGCCCATCAAGCCGGTGTTCGACTCCTACCTCGACACGCTCGCGGAGGAGTTCGGGGACGCGGCCCCCGACACGACCGAGGAGAACATCCAGGCGCGCATACGCGGCAACCTGCTGATGGCGGCCTCGAACAAGTTCGGATGGATCGTGCTGACGACGGGCAACAAGAGCGAGATGGCCACGGGCTACGCGACGCTCTACGGCGACATGGCCGGCGGGTTCGCCGTCATCAAGGACGTGCCGAAGACCCTCGTGCGGGAGCTGTCGCGCCACCGCAACGCGATGGCCGGCCGGGAGGTCATCCCGGAGTCGATCATCGTCCGCCCGCCAACCGCCGAGCTGCGTCCCGACCAGAAGGACGAGGACTCGCTGCCGCCCTACGACGTGCTCGACGCAATCATCGAGGCGTACGTGGAGGAGGACCGCAGCGTGGAAGAGATGCTCGAGGCGGGCATGCCGCGGGACGCCGTCGAGCTGACTATCCGCCTCGTGGACAGGAGCGAGTACAAGCGCAGGCAGGCGCCGCCTGGCGTGAAGATCACCCGTCGCAACTTCGGGCGCGACCGTCGGCTGCCCCTCGTGAACCGGTACCGGCAGGCGTAGGGCGATGGTCACCGGCAAAGAGCGCACCAACTGGTACTCGGACCACCCCCCGGCTTGTACCTGCGTCGAATGCGCGTCGCGCCGCAACGCCGACGCGCGCTTCCAAACGTTCGCCGGTAATCGCAAGATCGGCCGCAACGAGCCTTGCCCCTGCGGCAGCGGCAAGAAGTACAAGCGCTGCCACGGGCGCTAGGCCCCCCATCTGCTCTGGTTTCCTCCCCCGTCTGCGAGACCTTTGCGTAACCTCGAACTGGTTCGTGGTGAGCCTGTCGAACCATGGACCAGCCTGGGATAACGGGGAGTGCAGAGGGGCTAAGCCCCTCTGCCGGGGGTGTGGGGGTGTCCCCCACAGCATACGGGCGGGTGGGTGGGAAGAGTTACGCCCGCCCGAAAAAGAGTTACGCAAAGGTCTCGCCTGCGGGGGAGGACTGAGGAGGCACCGGCAAGCGTCACGCCGGAATCACGTAAAGGAAGGGCCGCGCCTCCTCGGCGGCCAAGTTTGCGAGCCTGGCGTCGAAGGTTGCGAGCTGTCCCTTGCGCTGCATCGCGACGCCCAGCAAGACGGCGTCCGTAACCTGGCGATACCCCTGGATGCGGGCGACAATTGCCCCCGGCAGATCAATCATGGACACGTCCTGGGGCCAGAACGAATGCGCGCCCCGCTGCCTGAGCTCATCCAGCATTTCGATGGCCTCGCGAGGGGTTACGATGTGCTCTACCACCGAATGGTTGCAAGAGAGGCGCACGAATCCGGCTTCGGTCAGTGGGCAGGTCGCCCAACCCTCTTCCCTCTGCTCCCTGAACCAAGCTTGGACTGCGTCATGATGCACATGGCCGGACCAAGCCAGAGCTACGAGCGCGTTGACGTCCAATAGCGCGATCACGGCCAATCATCGAGCGCCCGGTACACGTCCTCATCGGTGATGGGCTTGGCGCCGGGGGCGACGCCGAACACGGGCATCCCGTATTCATTCACGGTGATAGTCGCCCGCGGAAAACCGCGCCGCACAAGCTCCGACAGCGCGCTGCCGAGGCTGCACCCGTTCCGGCTTGCCAGCTCCCTGGCGAGGTCGAGCACGTCATCATCGATGTTCACTGTCGTTCGCATCACCGCATCACACCACATCATTGCATCACACGCACCTTCTCCCAATGTCAACCACGATGTCAATCCCCCCCGCCGTTGGCGTCGTGAGAAGCCGCCCCGTACAATCGCCGCGCGGTCTATCCGCGAGGAGCGAGGGAATGATGGACGTTGTCATCGTCAGCGGCGCGCGGACTCCCATCGGACGATTCGGCGGCTCGTTCAAGGACATGCCTGCCTCGGAGCTCGGCGCGGTCGCCATCAGGGCCGCCGTCGAGCGCGCCGGCATCGACCCCGGCGACGTGGACGAAGTCATCATGGGCAACGTCCTGCAGGCCGACGAGACCGGCTACACGGCGCGGCGCGCCATGCTCAAGGCCGACCTGCCGGAGCACATTCCCGCCATGACCGTGAACCGCGCCTGCTCCTCCGGCCTCGAATCGATCAACCTGGCCGTCCAGGCCATCGCCACCGGCGAGTCCGAGATCGTCGTCGCGGGCGGCGCGGACAGCATGAGCCGCGTACCTTACCTGATGCGCGGCGTCCGCTTCGAGGGCCCCCGCATGGGCGACTACGCCGTCACCGACGGCCTCACCCTGGGCCTGAGCTGCCCCATCTACGACTACCACATGGGCGTGACCGCCGAGAACGTCGCCGAGCGGTTCGAGGTCACGCGCGAGACCCAGGACGCGATGGCGCTCCTGAGCCATCAGCGCGCCGTCCACGCCCAGGCCGAGGGGTACTTCGACGGCCAGATCGCCCCGGTCTCCGTGCCCCAGCGGCGCGGCGGCCCCATCGAAGTCACGGCGGACGAGCACCCGCGCGCCGACACGACCCTCGAAGGGCTGGGCAAGCTGCGCGCCGTGTTCAAGGACGGCGGCACCGTCACCGCCGGCAACTCGGCCGGCATCAACGATGCAGCCGCCGCGGTCGTCGTCATGTCCCGCGAGCGGGCCGAGTCCCTCGGCCTCACGCCGCGGCTGCGATGGGTGGGACGCGGCGTCTCGGGCGTGGACCCGTCGGTCATGGGCATCGGGCCCGTCCCCTCGACGCGCAAAGTGCTGCAGAAGACCGGCATGGCCATCGAAGACCTCGACCTCGTCGAGCTCAACGAGGCGTTCGCCGCCCAAGCCGCCTACGTGATGCGCGAGCTGGAGATGGACCCGGACAAGACCAACGTGAACGGCAGCGGCATCTCGCTCGGCCACCCCGTCGGCGCCACCGGCGCAATCATGACCGTCAAGCTCATGGAGGAGCTCTCCCGCACCGACGGCCACTTCGGACTCGTCACCATGTGCGTAGGCGGCGGCCAGGGAGTCTCGACGATCTTCGAGCGGCTCAACTAGGGGTTACCCAAAAGCCATCGACGCCATAACCCGACCAAGGTCGGTCTCCTCGTCGAGACGCCAGAGGCGGTCCAACGCCGCCTGCTGACGGGACTCGTCGAGCAGGCCTGTCGTGAGCCGCCGGAACTTATCTTCGATGTCCGTATCGCTCATGGGCTTCTTGAAGTGCCCGGTGTAGTAGGGGACGGTCGCCGTGTGCTCGCGGCCGTCCGAGGTCCGGACCGTCAGGATGTTGAGGATGGCCTCCGGCCAGGCCGCGTTGCATTCCGGGTCCTGCACGACCTCGATACGCTGCATCAGGTCCAGCAACACGGGGTCGCGCAGAACGTCATCCTCGAAGTGCGCGGGCTCGAGCGTGCCGAACCGGAGGGCGCAGGCGACCACGAAGGGAATGCTGTGGTCGGCGGTCTCGCGCGTTTCAGGGCGCCAGCGAGTTGGGTCGCCCGCCATGATGCGTTTGCCGCTCTCGAATGTCCGGATGTGGACGTGGTCGATGTCGTCCGCGTCGGCGATGCCCAGTGCCTCCCGCGCCTCCATCGCGCCTTCGATCGCTGTCTGGGAGACGAAGCCCGCAGGGAATCGCTTGAAGCGCGACTCCATGAGCCGGAACTCACGGCCATTGCCAGCTTCCTGCGCCAAGGGATCAAGCTCGACAGGGACGCCCGTCACCCCCTCGAAGAACCCGTGCGAACCGGAGAACACCTCCGGTGGACCCGTCATCCCACGCCGGGCGAGCATGGCTGCGAAGACGCCATTCCTGCCCGCGTTTGGGACAGCCGCCGCCTTCCAGTGGGAAATGGTCCCACGCCGGGCCTCGCCAAGCGTCATACTGCTGACCACGGAGATGCGCAGCGCTTCCGCGAGCTGCTCCATCGTGAGACCGATCACCTTGCCCGCCCCGAGCGGCGCGGAAATGGCGGCATAGGCGGCTTGGTCCCAGGCGCCGCCTGAGGCGAGATGGAAGCTATCCGCCCAGGCAGCCTGCACCTCGTAGGCGAGCGCGACAGCCGCGATCAGCTCTCGGCCCGACCCTCCATGCGCCTCCGCGGCGGCCAGTACCGCGGGGATGTTGTCGGAGGGGTGGGCGATGTCCTTGCCATTGTAGGAGTCGTTGAAGTCCAGATAGCGCACCATCGTGCCATTCACGAAGGCGGCCATGTCTGGCGTGGTCGTGTCGGTGGTCCCCAACAGCGTGGCCGGCGACGAGCCGTGCGCCTCGAGGGCCACGCCTCGGGCCGCGCGCACCGGAGCGGCGTCGCTGGCCGCCAGTCCACAACCCATGGAATCGATCACGAGCCGCTTGACCTGGTGCACAACCTCGCTGGGCAGGTCCTCGTATTCAACGCTGGCCGCGTAACTCGTGAGACGTTCAACGATGGGATCAGTCATGCTCCTACACCTCCTCCGAGACTCAAAGGGCCTGGCCGAGTGTAGCCTCCAAGAGGAGCAGGTTCTACCCGTCGGCAGTGGTGGAGACTCTATATGATGGCAATCGGGCCGGAGTGTCCTCCTCACTGGCGGCAACCCCCAGCCCGTGAAGGAGAACGGCAATGACCCTGTGCAGGGGTGCGTCGCCGCCACGAGTCACAACGTGTTCACTTGCTACTACTGGTGACCTGCCTCCGCTGGGCGTCCGGCGTTCCGTCCCACTTGGCTCGGGCGAATACCAGGACTGGCGATTGCTAGGCTTCTACGAGGACGGGCTCGACGGCGCCCAGCGGCTTGGGGGAAACCGTGGGTGGTGAGGGGATCTTCCCGGCCGAGTGGGTGACCACCGCCATGTCCAATTATGAGGAGCGCCCACACTGGCGGGCCAGCACTGACGGGTCGTAACGTCCTTGACCTCCGGCAGCGCTTGCGAGCTGCTCCGCCGTGAGGCCGATCACATTGCCTGCCCCAAGCGGCGCCGAGACGGCGGCACAGGCGGCTTGGTCCCAGGCTCCTCCTGAGGCGAGGTGGAAGCCATCCGCCCCAGGCAGCCCGCACCTCGTAGGCGAGCGGGACAGCCGCGATCAGCTCTCGGCCCGACCCTCCATGCGCCTCCGCGGCAGCCAGTACTGCGGGGGGATGTTGTCGGATGGGTGGGCGATGTCCTTGCCGGCATAGAAGTCCGTTGAAGTCCAGATAGCGCAGGGTCATGGCATGGCACGATCAAGTGCTCACGCTAATGGATCAGATCGTCTGGACGACAGCGGTGCCGTGCTCGACGTTGGTTGCGGCCCCGGAGTCCCCATCGCCAAGTCGCTAGCCGCACGCTGCCGTGCCCAAGATCACTCGCTCCCCGCTACCCCAACAGCTTCGAGAACACACCCGACAACGACGATTGGACCCCTCCCCCTAGCTGCCGGTCGCACCCCCACCCGTCATTCCCGCGCAGGCGGGAACCTCGCAGCGGCGCGATCCATCCCCCACTTCCCCCGTCTGTTCCTGTCCTCTCCCCGGTCTGCGGGGGAGAGTTAGAGAAAGGGTCTGCGCGTCTGTCGCCCCACCAACCGTCTCACCCGTCCTCTCTTACCTCTATGGGGATACTGAGAGGAGGCAGTCGCCCTTGTGACATTTCCCTGTTGCGCGAACGAACTCTCTTCTCTACCCTGTCTCCGACGGCCCTGACCCGCCCGCGGCATAGCAGGGCGCAAGGCCGGACCTTAGAGGAAGCATGAGACCGAATGAGACCGAATGAGACCGCTAGGAACACTGCCCTCAGCTCGCTCCAGGCCTCGGCTCTGCTCCCCACCTACTTCGTTGGTTGTGGTGTGGGCCGGCGCTCAATGAATGAAAACAAAGAATCTCTCGAATGGGGAAGGTCGACGACCCAGGAAGCAGGCCACGGCCATGAAGACGCCCTCCAAAACCCCCGGTTCACCCCGCGCTTTTCGGGAACTCTCACGCCTGGCCGACATGAAAACGGGGAACTTTTTACTCGTAGCAAAAATGAGTTGGAGAACTTCTTCACTCGTACCGAAAATGAGCTGGGGAACTTTTTCCACGCAAACGGGGAACTTCTTGCACCCGGATTCCCAACGACGCCGCACGGCCCCCTTACCAGCGGAGAGGCCCCTAGGAGGCCGTCCTTCACGCGCAGGCGAGACCTTTGCGTAACCTCGAACTGGTTCGTGGTGAGCCTGTCGAACCATGGACCGGCCTGGGATACCGGGGAGTGCAGAGGGGCTCCGCCCCTCTGCCGGGGGCGTGGGGGTGTCCCCCACAGCATAACGGGCGGGTGGGTGGGAAGAGTTACGCCCGCCCGAAAAGAATTATGCAAAGGTACTCGTAGGCGGGAGAGCCGGACGTTGCTAACCCCCCAGCGTAACCCCCATGAGCGGCAGCACCTCGGTGGCGAGCCGTCGCGCCTGCCGCTCCATGTCGTAGACCGGGTTCAGGGCGATCAGGTCGATTCCCGTCTCAGCGACCTCGACAAGGCCCTCCGCGCACTGCTCCGGCGTGCCGTACACGCCGACCCGCTCCGCGCGCTGGCCGCTGCCCGAGTGCATGTCGAACCACGGCTGCAGCCGCCGCAGCGCAGTCTCCCGGTCGTCCTCCACGCCCACGAACACGCGCTTCGACGTCGTGAACGCGGCCGGGTCGCGTTGGCGGACGTCCAGGCAGCGGCGCAGCGCCTCCAGCTCCTCCCTGAGGCGCGCGGTCGACGTGGCGCCCGCTCCCATCCAGCCGTCGCCGAGCCGGGCGGCGCGGTCCAGCGCTGCCGGAGCGTGTCCGCCGAACCAAAGGGGAATGGGACGCTGGACCGGCATGGGGCTAATGAACACGTCATCGAGCTGCCAGAAGCGTCCCTCGAACGAGATGCGCTCGCCCGTCCACAGACGCTGCATGAGCACCAGGCCCTCCTCGAAGCGGGCCGCCTTGGCCGCAGCGGGCACGCCGAACGCGTCGGAGAACCGCGCGCCCGTCGCGTTGCCCATCCCCACGCCGACGATGAGCCGGCCGTTCGAGAGGCGGTCGAGGGTCGCGAGGCTCTTCGCCAGGTTGACGGGATTGCGCAACACGCTGATGAGCACCGAGCTACCGAGCCTCGCCCCGCTCGTGAGCGCGGCGGCATACGAGAGCAGCGGCACGGGGGCGAGATCGTTGTGGGCGTTGATGGCCTGCTCGACGACCCAGCAGCTGTCGTAGCCAAGCTCCTCGACCGCCGCGAAGAACGGCGGCAGGACCGAGACGTCGATCTCGCCGGGAAACCGCTGGGGTATCGCGATGCCGAACCGGAGATTGGGGTTGATGGTCATGTCTACTCCGCGAGACGCAGTTTGAATAGCTCGGCTGTGAGCTCGAACCCCACCGCCTGATAGAAGGCGCCCGCCCTCCGGGTGGGCACGACGACCTCGACCGAGCCACGCTCTCTTGCCGAGGCGGCGACGGACTCAACCAAGCGGCGGCCAACGCCCCGGCGGCGGTCCGACTCCTCAACATAGAGCTCTAGGATCTCGGTGATCGGCCCGTTCGCATAAAGTGTCGGCGCGTCAGCCGCATAGACGTAGCCTTGGACTCCATCGTCGTCCTCCGCCACCAGCAGATGGGCCGACGACGAGCCAATCAGTTCCGGGTAGGTGGCGTCGAACGCCGCGCGGGAAGTCGGATAGCTCGTCGCAAGCAGCGTGAGCAGGCGAAAGACGGCGTCGGCGTCGGCAACGGTTCCCGGCCGGATGCGCGTCATAACGCTACCCGAGGAACCGCCGCTGCTGCCCCGCCTCCTCGATGTAGTGGGTGGTCCGCCCCTCTGTGGTCTGCCTGAGGCTCGCCCATACCGCCGTGGTCAGGCCCTCGTGGACCCGGTCGATCTCATGGGTGAAGCGCACGAAGAGCCGGCGGTAGTCGTCGCCAAGCAGCTGGTTGACCCGCGTCTCGTTCGAGAAGCGCAGGGCAGCCGCTAGGTCGCTCTCCATGCTTGGGTAGACCTCGCGCACGAATGCGAGGTCCTCCTGGTCGAGCGCGGCGAGGCCTAGAAGCTCGGGCGGCACCCCGATCGAATAGAGGGCGGCGGCGAAGGCGATGGCCCTCGGCAGGGTCACGTCACTGGAGCCGGAGAGCGACCGCCCGTAGCCGAACAGTCCGACGTGCAGCTTGCGCTCGCGCCGCCGGGGCGCCAGGGCCGAGATGGCTGCGATTGTCGGCGCGAGGTCGCGGACCTGTCGCTGGTACTCGGCCGCGGCCTTGTCCAGAATGGCCGTTGCCCGCGCCTCGTCGACGGGCGCCGCCGGCGTTTGTTCGTGGGCGTGTATCTCGGCGATTCCCGCCCGCACCTGTTCCCGCGGATAGTCGAACTTGAACGCGGACTGCACTGTCAGCGTATGCACGCTGGGGTATTCCCGGAAGGCCCGGTCAACGTTGATCGGTTTCAAGTGTCCTCGGAAGGGCACGGAGCCCGCGCCGATGATCGGGTAGATCGGGATGCCAAGCTCCCCGGACAGATTGTCGAGCCGGCGCAGCCCTACCTTGAGCATCAGCTCCGCGCCGACCATCCCGTAGTTGAGCGCGGGGTCGCTCCGCGCAAGGAAGACTCGCTGGTAGGAGTCCTCACGCCCTTGCAGGTATGTGCGGACGATGTCATCGACCCGCAGCATCTGGTCGCGGTCCTCGACGAGGGGGATGATGCGGATGCTCTTGGGCTGAAACTCTCCTATCCAGTCGCCCACGGTGTGCCCGTCGAACAGGGGCTGGTCCTCCTGCCCGACGATGAAGCGTTCATAGTAGGCCGCGATGCGGGAGAGCTCGTCGGCGGAGGTCGTGAAGGGGAGGATGACCTCCTGGATGGGCGCGTCGAGGTCGCCGCCGTAGAACTCGCGGGCGACGTCGTAGGCGGTGGTGATGCCCTGAAGCGCCTCCACCATGAGCTTGCGCATCTCCATCTCGATGGCCGGGTTGGGCACCCGCAGCGTGATGACCGCGTCACGGCCGAGCTTGCGCTCTCCAGTGAAGAATTCGGGATAGTTGGTGAGGAGCTTCTGGACGACGTGTGTGTCGGTGTCCTTCCCCTCCGAGTCCCACATCTGCTCGTCGCAGCCGAGCTCGAATACGTCGACAGCCTCGATAATCTCGCCCTCGCCCTTGATCACGCCGTCGATGGCGTAGGAAGGCGCCGCCGCATTGTCCGGGTGCTGGGTGCTCATGACCTTGGGTACGAGAGGCAAGGCGAACTCCTTTAGCCGGTGATGGGTCTAATGATACGTGCGCCGGGCCGGCGGCGCGCGGGCCTCAGAGCGTGCGCTGGATAAATCCGGCCTTGCTCCGCCACTTCGAGTTCACCTTCACCCAAAGCTCGAGGTACACGGCTCGCCCGGCTAGCTTCTCGATCTCGGGCCGGGCAAGGACGCCGACCTCCTTGAGCGCCGCGCCTCCCTTGCCGATGAGCAGCTGCTTCTGCGACCGCTTGTCCACGTACAGGATGGCCCTGATGAAGTCGGGCTCCCTGCCCTCACGTTCCTCGTATTCCTCGATCTCGACGGCGACATCGTAGGGGACCTCGTGAGCGTAGAGCTCGAACACCTTCTCGCGGACAATCTCGCCGGCGAGGAAGCGGACCGAACGGTCGGTGAGCATCTCCGCCGGAAAGAGCGCCTCACGCTCCGGCACGGCGGCCCGAATCGCCTCGACGAGCGGGGCGAGCCCATCCCGCGTAAGCCCGCTGACCGGCACGATAGCCGCGAAGTCGTGCGCGTCCGAATACCGAGCGATAAGCGGCAGCAGCTTGTTCTTCGCGACGGTGTCGATCTTGTTCAGCGCCAGTATGGCCCGCGCGCCGGACGCCCGGATCTGCTTCATCAGCTCCTGCTCGACATCGCCCGGATAGCGCGGCTCCGCAACGAGCGCCACAACGTCTGCGTCTCCTAAAGCCGACACCAGCTGGCGCGACATAATCGCGTCCAGCTGGTCGCGTCCTTTGCGGAGAAACCCCGGCGTATCCAGCAAGCCGATCTGGAAGTCGTCGCCCGTGAGAACGCCGAGCAGCTTATGGCGCGTCGTATGGGGTTTGGCGCTTACGATTGACACCTTCTGCCCCACGAGCGCGTTGAGCAGCGTGGACTTCCCGACGTTGGCCCGTCCAACGATGGCGACAAGCCCACTACGAAAGGCCATAGCTCGCCGTGTAGGTTTCCATAGCGCCAAGGTTTGCTCTCACATGTCCGTCAGACACGGTTATCAGCTCCATCTGCCGCAAGGCGTTAAGATCCCTGGCAAGAGTCTTTCGGCCCACGCCTCTATAGTAGAGCGCCAAGGCGTGGGCGCCCGACCGCAAGTCTCGCAGCGAGACCTCCCGCACGACCAGCCCCGATAGAAACGCCAGCTGCCGGTCGCCGGTGTTCCGCCCCAGTTTGCCGGCCTTCGCGATTTGCTCACGAGCGTAGTCCCTGAAGGCGATTATCCTGACCTCGTCGATGATTTCCTCATGCACCTGCTCTAGCTCCGTAGCCAGACCGCCCAACGCGAACTGTACGAAGGGCGTGAGGTCGGGGTCGGAGATGAAGCGGACGTGAGTCAGCATGTCCACATATTGGGCGCGGCGCCCATAGTAGTAGTTCGCAAGGGAGTAGAAGCCACGAACGTTCACTCCCGCCTTATACAAGAGAAAGCTCTCAACCCCCCTGGAGGTGCGGCCATTGCCATCGCCGAAAGGGTGGATGCTGACCAGTAAGAAATGCGCCGCGACCGCCTGCACGATGGGATCCAGTCCCCGGCCTGCGCCATCGTTCAGCCAAGCGACGAAGTCGACCATGAGCTTTGGAACGGCGGTATGACTAGGCGCGTGGTAATCGGCGGCGCTTACGTTGGCCGACCGGTACCTGCCAGGCTCGTTATTTGGGTAAGCGATGCCCTTCATCAGGATGGAATGGAACTCCCGTATCAGTTGCTCGGTGAGAGGTTGGTGCGGCTCAGCGTGGAGGCGGGCTTCCACGAAGCGCATAAGGTTGTGCGCGTTTCGCACCTCTCGCTCCTCGCGTTCCCTGCCAGCAAGCGAGGCTGGCTCGCCTTCAGGCGCGAAGAGCATGCCTTGCATTCCCGTCTCCATGCGGACAGGCAAGACCGGCTCCTCCTCGGGCGCAGAAATTACCTCCTGGACCTCCTCCTCGGACATCTCCACGCCCTCAATGCCAGTCGTTCCGCGGACGGCCCGCATGATATTGAGGGCGTGGAGCCGTGCTTGAACAGCCGGAGGGAGAGGAATCCCGCGTATGGTCCGGGCGACGGCTCGTATGGTCGCTATATTCGAAGCCAGCGCGGGGGCCGACGAGTCCACGCGCAGATTGAAATAGACGTCCCAGGAGGGCACGGCAAGCCTCTCAAGTTATGGGCATAGTTCAGGACAATGTCCAGCGATAATGCATCAGCATATCAGACGATAGACTGCCGCAACGCAATTTATAACTGGACATTATACCAGACAATGTCCACGATTCTGTCCATCCCCTGCTACCCCTTCAGCCGGGGGATGAACTCGGCCATGTTCGACTCGGCGCCGGACTTGGCCAAGGCTTCGAGGAAGATGTCGTGGATGATTGGGTCCTCGCTCTCGTACTCGATCTGGCCCCCGCCAAGGTTGACGTCCACGTCCGTCTCGCCTTCCATCGCCACGCCGAGGGAGAAGTAGTACTTCTGACTGCCCCAGCGGAAGGCAAGGTAGCGGGCGGGCGTAGCGCCGCCGTTAAAGTGCTGGTGGAACCAACCATTGGGCGGCACGACCATCGACCCCGGCCTCCACTCGACGCGCTCCATGCCATCGTGCGGGCTGCCGTGGGAGGGCCAGAGCAGCGAGTAGCCCTCGCCCTTGAGGATGATGACGTGGGCGCCGGGCCCGTGGCGGTGCGCCTTCTTGTATGTGCCCACCGGGAACTCGGATATGTGCGCCGTCTGCGTCTGGTCGGCCAGCTCGAACTTGATATGCGCCCCGCCGGCTCCGCGCTCCTTCCACGTGAAGGTCGTGAACGTCTCCACGTCCGGCACGAAGTTCGTCTCCCAGGCGTTGGTGCGGCCCGTGGTGGCCGTCCACATCTTGCCCTCGCCCTGGAAGCTCTTGGGATTGCCGATCCGGTCCTCGAACACGTAGGGGTTGTTGAATACGAAGCCCTCGTTGTGGAAGAGGTTCATCGTGAGGGGGGCGGTCGTGACCGCGACGAACCGGGCGGGCTCGGCACCGCTGCCGTTCATGTGCTGGTGCCAGACATTGACGGGGACCGAGAAGATGCTGCCCTTCTTCCACTCGAAGCTGACGCGGCTGTTGGGGTCGTCGCCGACGAGCGTCGCGCCTCGCCCTGTCAGCACGTAGATGTTCTTCTCGAAGATATGCCGCTCGGGCGCCATCTTGCCGCCGGGCGGAATCTCGGCCACGTAGGCGTCGTTGGTGTCGGCGGCGCCGTCGAGGTTGATGTAGGCCCCGCGACAGTCCAGCCGCGCCCAGTCCCCCACCTCCACGGTCCGCAAGTCATCGACGGCGAACCCGGTGATGACGGGGATGCCCTCTTTCGCCTGGAAGGCGCGATAAGCGTCGAACTTCACGATTCGCTCTTGGTCTGGGCGTATCTCAGGCTTGGACGTGGTCATGGGTCTTCCTCCGCCGGCAGAGTGCGTGTTGAATGGTACACGGAGATGGGGTGGGCGTGAGCGTGAGAAGCGCCTCAGGCTCGGGTGGCCGCGAGAACGGTCCCGCCGCCAGTCCTCCACCCACCACGATTGGAGCGGGCGATGGGATTCGAACCCACGACCCTCTGCTTGGGAAGCAGATGCTCTACCCCTGAGCTACGCCCGCGCCGACGACGATTTTAGGGGAGCGGGCGCCGGGCAGTCCACCGAGCTACGGCGCGAGCCGGTTCCACGCGACGACGGCGGCGACTGCGACGCCCGCCAAATCAATCAGACTGCCGAAGCTCAGTGCCGAGAGGGACGTCAGCGAGACGGGAGCCGTCGCCAGGAGGGTGGCGCCGAGCGCCATGTACTGGTATGCGCGACCGCGGCGGCGATTGACCGCGACGCTCACGCCCTCCCCCATGGCGTAGCCCAAGCCCAGCATCAGGAAAAAGAAGAAGAACCCGGCGCCGGGCACAACCCGGAGCACAATCAGCAACGCTACGCCGCCCGCGGCGCCCATGCCTATCGCCGCCGCGACGCCTCGCGCGATGTAGCTCGTCGAGACCTCGTGTGTCGGGAGACGGGTGGGGGACGAACACTCCTTGCAGCGAATGCCCACCGGGTGCTGGCGCATGCACTCGACGCATATCGACCTGCCGCAGCTGCCGCAGCGCAGGCCCGTCTCTCGGTCAGGATGCCAGTGGCAGACAGGCAAAGTTGTCATTTTGAAACCGCCGGGTCGGTGTTCCGGCGCATCCACGCGTCGTGATCCGCGATGTCCCGATCGAATACGAGGCGGTTGTACAGCAGCCGCGGCAGACCCTCGGCGGAGCCCCGCAGTGAGTTCGACGCGAGGCGCTTGACCACTGTAACGAGCAGCAGCCCAACCATGAGCAGGACGACTGCGGTGGGACGCTCAAAGTAGAGAGCCACGAAGGGCAACGACACGAACGCAAGCAGCACCCAGACAGCCGAGGCTTGCGTGAACTGCCAGCCGGCCGATCCCAGGACGATGAAGAACGCCAACTCCAACCGACCGATAGCTATGAGCACGCCCACGGTAGGAGCGACGCCACGCCCTCCCTTGAAGCCGAGGAACAGCGGCCAGTCGTGGCCGACGACGGCGAGCAGGCCCGCGGCCGCTTGGACGGCGATGTCGAGGTCGAGCAGGCGCGCCAGGTAGATAGGCGTCAGCCCCTTCACGAAGAGGTCGAACAGACCCGCGGGGACGATCCAGAAGCGCCCGACGTTGTAGTACACATTGGAGGCCCCAACAGTGCCGCTGCCGACCTTCCGGAGGTCGACGCCTTTCACCAACCGTCCGATGACATAGGCGATGGGCACAGAACCCAATAGGTAGCCGTAGGCGAGGGTCAGCGCAATCTGGAGTGACTCGTTCATTGCTCCTAGCGGTGCGCGCCGGCGCGGCGCTCCAGCTCTTCGAATACTTCCAAGGGCGGCCCGGCGGCGCCTGGGAGGTGCTCGTTCTGCTTGCCCGCCGCGTGGTAGTCGCTCCCGCCGCAGGGAAGCATGTCATACCGCTCCGCCAGCGCCAGAAGCCCACGCCGTTGCTCCGGGCTGAACTCGGCATAGTGCGCCTCGAAACCGGCGAAGCCCATGTCCGCGAGCTGGGGGACCATTTGTTGGTAGCCGTCGACGTACAGTGGATGCGCGAGCACGGCGGCCCCGCCAACGGAGCGAATCATTGCCACCGCATCGCGGACAGTGATGTGCGACTGGCCGACGAACGCAGCCCCGCGGTCGTTCAGCAGACCGTCGAATGCCTGCTTGACCTCCGCAATGTAGCCTCGCTCAACCATCGCGCGAGCGATGTGTGGGCGTCCTACGCCCGCTTCCCCTGCAATTTCCTTCACATGCTCCCATTCCAACGCATACCCCAGCCCGCCGAGCCGCTCCACCATTCGCTGCCCGCGTGTGTCGCGGTCCTCGCGGAAGGAGCGCAGCTTTCGCTGCAGCTCTTCGTCTCGGTGGTCCATAAAGTAGCCCAGAACGTGGACCTCAGTGTTGTCCATGTCCGGGTGGTCGGCGCTGATCTCTATGCCTGCGATGAGCCGGAGCCCTGGGATACGGTCGGCCTCCGCGAACGCCTCGTCCAGGCCTTCGGTCGAATCGTGGTCCGTAAGCGCGGCGATGTCGACCTCTTGGCGCTCCAGGAGCCGGACAAGCTCCGTCGGCGTAAGACGGCCGTCGGAGAGTGTGGAATGCATGTGGAGGTCAATCTTCATGCGCCCTCGATGATGCGGTCCACTCGCTCAACGCTCTTTGCCAGGCCCGTGAGGTCGTCGGTCTCGATAAACAGCGAGTTGAACTGAAGCGGCCCGCCTCCGTCGGCGACGTTCAGCCGACGGGGCATGGCCGTGAGGAAGCGCTCCAGCACGTCCTCGACCTTGCTCCCTATGATGGAGTCCACGGGGCCAGTCATGCCCAAGTCGGTGACGAATGCGGTGCCTTGGGGAAGAATCTTCGCATCGGCGGTTGGAACGTGGGTATGGGTTCCGACGACGGCGCTCACCCTGCCGTCCAAGTACCACCCCATCGCCGCCTGCTCGGAGGTTGCTTCCGTGTGGAAGTCAACGAGAATCGCCTTCGGCGCGCTGTCCGCGAGCTCGTCTACGATCGAGTCCGCGACGACGAAAGGCGAGTCGAGCCCTTCGGGCATGAAGACTCGCCCTTGGAGATTGATGACGGCCGTCTGCCCCACGCGCAGGTGGCCGCGTCCGGGCGTCGACGACGGATAGTTCGCCGGACGCAGCAGCGGCATCTCGCCGTCCATGAACGGGATGAACTCCCGCCGGTCGAAGGTGTGGTTTCCGCCGCTGATGACGTCGGCTCCGGCGGCGAGTATCTCGTCCGCGGTGTCTTCGGTCAGACCGAAGCCGGCTGCGGCGTTCTCGCCGTTGACCACTACGAAGTCCAGCCCGAACTCCTGCCGGAGCCCGGGCAAGACCCGCTTCAAAGCCCGGCGACCGGGGCGCCCCACCACGTCTCCGATCATCAGTATCCGCAAAGCAGACTCCTAATGGGCCACCTCCGTGACGCGCGTCTCGCGTACAACCGTGACCATAATCTCGCCTGGGTAGACGAGATTCTCCTCAATCTTCTTGACCACTTTCCGAGCGAGGTCCGACGCCTCAACGTCGTCAATCTCGTCCGGCTGCACCAGGATGCGCACCTCGCGGCCTGCTTGTATCGCGTACGACTTCTGTACTCCGTCAAAGCTGTTCGCCACGTCCTCCAGCGCTTCGAGACGTTTCAGGTACAGCTCGACAGTGTCCCGGCGCGAACCGGGGCGCGCCGCGCTGATGGCGTCGGCGGCGGCGACAATGAAGGCCTCCGCCGACCCCCGGTCGTCGTCGTGGTGCTCGTTGATGGCCGCCGTCACCCCTGGAGACAGACTGTAGCGACGCGCGACCTCCTCCCCCAACTCGATGTGCGTGCCCTCGAACTCGTGGGTGAGCGCCTTGCCGATGTCATGCAGCAGGCCGCCGGCCTTGGCGGTCTGAACGTCCGCCTCCACCTCGCCTGCGAGCATCCCGGCGATGCGCGAGACCTCGACGGAGTGCTGAAGGACGTTCTCCCCGTAGCTGTAACGGTACTGTAGCCTGCCCAAGAGCTTTATGAGGTCCGGGTTCAGTCCGCGCACCCCAGCGTCGAGGACGGCCTGCTCGCCGCAGCGGGCGATCGTCTCTTCGACCTCCTTCTGCGCTTTGCTGACCGACTCTTCGATGCGCGCCGGGTGAATGCGCCCGTCCGCTATCAGGTTCGTGAGCGCAATCTTCGCAACCTCGCGCCTGATGGGATCGAAGCAGGAAACCGTCACGGCCTCCGGCGTGTCGTCGATGATGATGTCCACGCCCGTCGCTGCCTCAATTGCGCGGATGTTCCGGCCTTCGCGGCCGATCAAGCGCCCCTTCATCTCGTCGTTGGGCAGCGACACTTGGGAAGTGGTCGACTCGTTGACCACGTCCGCCGCTAGACGTTGGATCGACAGGGAAATGACCTTCTTGGCTTTCTCGTCCACCTCTGAGAGCATCTTCTGCTCGAGCGCGTAGTAGCGCTTCGCCAGCTCATGCGTCATTTCGCCCTCGGCGGTGTGCATGACCTGGTCTCTGGCCTCCTGAAGGCTCAGGTTAGCGATGGCCTCGAGCTTCCTGACCTGCTCGGACTTGAGCGTCTCGATCTCTGTGCGCTCCTGGTCGACCTCGCCCTCGCGCTCCGAGAGACGCCGCTCGCGCATTTCGAGCGCCTGCTGCCGGCCGTCCACACTCTCTTCGCGGCTCACCAGCCGGTCCTCGGCGCGTTGCACCTCTCGGCGGCGCTCGCGAATCTCGCCTTCCACTTCTTGCTTGGTCTTGAGCGCCTCCTCTTTCGCCTCCAGCAGCACGCGCTTCTTCTCTTCTTCAGCCTCGCTCCGGATGCGGTCCGCGTCGTCTTTCGCTTCGCTGACCCTCCGGCCCTGTTTCATGTTGCGGGCAACCATCGCGCCCGCGACTCCGAGAGCGGTCCCGACAACCGCTCCTATCACGCCTAGCAACGCTTCCATGAGCGTCTCCTTTCAGACCTGGCCTGCGCGCGCGTCCCCGTCCGAGGGGGACCGGACAGGCCGGTCACGACTTATTCCCGCCGGCGGAGCCTCCTTCGCACGGCGACCGAGGGGGGCTCGGGTGCGGCGCATCCCAGCCTCCTTTTTCCTCGAACGCGCAACGAACCAGCCCGCTATCCGCAGGCCGGTTCGTTCGCTGTACGTTGCGCAGTCGCACCATCTGCCGCCACCGGTCTTGATTCGGCAGCAGCGGCTATGTAAGACGAGGCCTTCGCCTACTGGACCGAAACGCCCGCCGGCTCCTCCACAAGCTCAGTCTCCGGAATCCCGGCCTTGCTATGGCCGTTGGACGCCGACTGCGGATCATGCAAGCCCCGTACCTCGGCTTCGATCTGATCGGCTATCTCCGGGTGCTCGGTAAGGAACGCCTTGGCGTTCTCCCGGCCCTGCCCCAAGCGCGTCTCGCGGTACGAGTAGTTCGCGCCGGACTTGCGGAGGATGCTCATCTCCGAGCCGAGGTCGAGCAAATCGCCCACCTTGCTGATGCCGACCTTGAACATGATGTCGAACTCCGCCTGTCTGAAAGGCGGCGCCACCTTATTCTTCACGACCTTCGCTCTGATCCTGGCTCCCACCGCGTCCGCGTGCTGCTTGATCGTTTCGATCCGGCGGAGGTCGATACGGACGGAGCTGTAAAACTTGAGCGCCCGTCCGCCGGGCGTGACCTCGGGGCTCCCGAAGAACACCCCCACCTTCTCCCGCAGCTGGTTCACGAACACCACCGCCGTGTGCGACTGGTTCGTAGCCGCAGTAAGCTTCCGCAGCGCCTGAGACATCAACCGCGCCTGAAGGCCGACGTGGGCGTCCCCCATGTCCCCCTCCAGCTCGGCCCTCGGCACGAGGGCCGCGACACTGTCCACGATGACAACGTCCACCGCGCCGCTGCGCACCAGGTACTCGACGATCTCGAGCGCTTGCTCACCCGAATCGGGCTGCGAAATCAGGAGCGAATCAATTTGCACGCCGCAATGGGCCGCGTAGGTCGGATCCAAAGCGTGCTCGGCATCGATGTAGGCGGCGGTCCCGCCAAGACGCTGAGCCTCTGCCGCGATGTGGTGGCACAGGGTGGATTTCCCTGCCGACTCCGATCCGAAAATCTCGACAATCCGCCCTCTTGGGATCCCTCCGACCCCTAGGGCCAAGTCCAGCGAGATGGAACCCGTCGGGATGGCCTCCACTTGCATCGCCTGGGCGACTTCCCCCAGACGCATAATCGATCCTCGACCGAATTGGCGTTCGATCTGACCGAGAGCTAGCTCCAGCGCTTGTTCCTTCTCAGACACTTTTGGCCTCGTCTCTTGGCCGCCACTACCAGTTTTCATCGTATCACACGCGCACTAGCGCGCTCGTGGCGATTTGATGGCGAGAGTGTCCCATTTCGCCCCCCACAACTCGCAAGGGGCAAATGTCGCACATTTGTTCTTGGCTTTGCCGCTCCCTGCCGGTCGCCTTGTCTCTTCCCACCCACCCGCCCGTTGTGCAGTGGGGGACACCCCCACGCCCCCGGCAGAGGGCAAAGCCCTCTGCGCTCCCCGGGAGCAGACGCGCAGACCCTCTCTCTAGCTCTCCCCCGCAGACGGGGGGAGGGATCGCGGCGCTGTCGCGCCGCTGCGAGGTTCCCGCCTGCGCGGGAATGACGGAAGAGGGCGCGGGAATGACGGAAGGGGCGCGGGAATGACGGTGGGTCGGCCCTCTCCTAGCCTCCGCCGCAGACGGGGGAGGGATTCTGGAGGAGTTAGAACCATACGTTCATGTTGGGGGGTTCCATGAAGGCGAGGGCTAGGGCGTCGGCTTTGTCGGGGGAGGGGACGCCTTGGCGGCGGAGCGTCGCCTTGCTTTCGAGGTGGATGCGGCCTGCCGACGAGATGTCGTAGCGCTGGGCGAGGAGCTGGCCCGCGAGCTCGTCGTCGGGCGGGAGGGACATCTGGCCCTCGCGGAGGCGTCGCGCCACCTCCCAGAAGGTCTCGGCCCGCATGTCGGCGAACTGAGCGGGGCGGGGGGCGCTGCCGCCGGCCTCGACGCCGATGACGGGGACGCGGAGCTGCTTGAGGCGGTCGACCACGCCACCGCCGACGCCGGTCTCGTCGACGAAGACGGCGGGGACGCGCAGGGTCTCGGCGATCTCGCGGACCTCGTCGGCGAGGCGCATGGTGTCCTTTCGCTTGAAGGAGATGATGCGCTCGACGCGGTCGCCGCGCCGGAGGCAGATGACGGACTTGTCGTTGCCGAAGCGAGCGACGTCGACGCCCATGCGCCAGGGCTGGTTGAGGTGGGGGCCGTCGCTGGGCGGGATGAGGGGTTGGGCGCCTCCCCGCGCGTCGCTGCGCTCGCGCTCTCCTCCCGCAGACGGGCGGGGTGTGTGGCCTATCGGCCACTCTGGGTTCCCGCTTTCGCGGGAATGACGGAGAGGAGCACGGGAATGACGGATATCCGCCCCGATTGATTGCCCGTCGTGAGTGTCGCCGGACTCGCGGCGCCAGCGTTGGATGGCGGCGTCGACGTGGACGCGGGAGGTGAGGGAGTCTTCGAGGGTCTCGGGGGTGACGAGTCCGGGGAGGGCGTCGAGACGGTCCTCGATGACATTGGGGGAGTCGTAGGCGGAGATGGAGACGCGCTCGTAGAGGGGGCTCTTGCCGTGATGGGAGTCGTAGAACTCGCCGGTGAGGGAGAGGGGATTGCCGAGGAGGAGCATCTTCTTGGGGTTGAGTCGCTTCAGCGCCTCGAAGTAGGGCTGTTTGACGCCCTGGGCCTCGGTGACGATGACCATGAGCTCAGGGGAGTGAAAGCCTTGGAGGTTGTGCTGACTGTTGGAGGTGATGCAGAGGCCGATGCGGTCGGGGCCTGCGTCGTACTCGCCGACGCGGACCTTGCCGGAGAGGCGGTCCTTGGCGGCGGCGTGGGCGGCGCGGAGCTCCTTCCAGACGATCTCCTTGACCTGTCGGAGGGTGGGTCCGGTGACGATGACCTTGGCCTTGGGTCGTGTCTCGATCCACCAGAGTATGGCGCGGGCTGCGGCCCAGTCCTTGCCGGAGGAGTTGCACCCGACGACGGAGACGCGGCGCTTGTCGGTGACGAGGGCGTTGAGGAGCTCTTCCTGCTTGGCGTAGGGCGTGCCGGAACCGGCGAGGATGTCTTTGACGAAACCGAGGGGATCGTCGCGGTAGGGTGAGAGGTCGATGGGGCGGTCCTTGGGGCGTGGGCGTTTGATGGGGTCCTCCTTTCGTGGCGCCCGGTGGAACAAAAAGAGCCGCCGGGCCTTGCTGTGGCACCGGCGGCTCGTCCGCTCGGGGGTGGGGTGTCGGGTGTATGTTGGGAGTGCGACGGTATTATGACATAGAGTTGGCGGGGTTGTCAAGGGGGTGGGGGGTGGGGGGTGGGGCTGATTGGCGGGGCGGCGTGATCCGCCTCCGGCACGTAGTAGACGCCACGGCGGCTTACTCAAGTCCCAGGGGAGGAGATTGCCCTGAGACTGTCAGCCCGTACTGCTCTAGGAATTGCCGATAATGGGCCAGCTTCTCCGCGACGCGCTGGCCGTGGGGCTGCGATGTGTTCCAAAGTTCCAGGTTCTCCAAGCGGTTGTCGTCCTTGACGCCGTTCTTATGGTGGACTTCTTCGTGCTTGAAGAGGGCGCGGCCAAGGGACTGCTCCATGACGTAGCGGTGCTCCAGGGTGCGCCTGCGGCCGGGCACCCTAATCTGCACGTAGCCGTGGGGGGTAATGGAGCGTTCCTTAGGGGTCGCGTCCTTATCCATGTCAATACCATTTTGGTGGCGTCCGTAGTGTAGACGGCATAGCCCTTTCGTGTGATAGGGCCGCTCGCAGCCTACCCATGTGCATGTCGGAGGGTGGTCGTACACTAGCGTCCGTACTGGCGCGTCCATATCGCGGCCAGTGCGCTGGCGCGCGTAGTGCGCCGAGCACAGGCCCTTGAGTTTATAGGGCTGCTCGCAGCCTTCCCACGTACACGTCTCGGGGTGGTTTATTCCCCAGGGGGCGGGAGTGTCCATGTCCTGCCCTCTGTACTGACGGGAGTAGTGCAGCCCACACAGCCCCTTACGGTCATGCGGTCGCTCGCAGCCGGGCCACGTACATGTCGTGGGGAGGTCTCTCTTAACGGGTGCGTCCATGTCGCGGCCCTCGCGCTGACGGCGACTGTGCATATTGCATAGCGATTTGCCGTAACGGGGCCGCTCGCAACCGGGCCATGAGCAGGACGTGGCCCGCACAGGTGGCGGGTCCATGTCGCGGCCATTGTGTTGGCGACTGTAATGCAGACGGCATAGCCCCTTCATGTAGTAGGGCCGCTCGCCAACCGGGCCACATGCACGTCGTGCCCGGCACCGGCGCGTCCATGTTGCGGCCACCGCGCTGGCGACCGTAATGCAGACGGCACAGCCCTTTCGTGTAATAGGGCCGCTTGCAGCCTTCCCTCGTACACGTTGGGGGCTTGTCTCCTCTGATGGGCAGCTCCATGTCGCGGCCATTGCGCTGACGCTCGTAGTGCACCGAGCACAGCCCTTTGAACTTGGAAGGCCTCTCGCATCTTTCCCAGGTACACGTCGTCGGCAGGTCCCCTCTGGCGGGCGCGTTCATGTCCTGCCCTCTGTACCGTCGCTGGTAGTGCATAGCGCATAGTCCCGCGTACTTGCTTCGCTTCTCGCAGCCTTCCCACGCACAAGTCATCAATTATTAATCATCGTCCCTGATTGTTCTGTGCAATATAGCTTATCTTGTCATTTGACGGAACAGAATATTTGCTACACGTCCGCGATGGCCGAGTGGGCGGCAAAGGTGAAGGAACGAGCGCACGGGAGGGAGGATCGCAGCGCGGTCGCGCCGCTGCGAGAGTCTCGCCTGCGCGGAATGAAGGATAGGGTTTTGGGGTGACTGGGGTAGTTGCGGGCGAGCGCTTCTCCTCCCCTGCGCTTTGCGCTCGCGCGTCCCCTCCCGCAGACGGGAGGGGTGGCCTATCGGCCACTTGTTCGGCAGCCCTGTAAGCGACTTGCCCCTCAGCAGAGGTTTCTTAGGCGTCTTCGAGGAGAGGCAGGAGCTGGGCTGGGGCACCGATTGCGAAGTCGGGGGCGGTGCGGGAAAGCTGCTCTGCGGGGTCGTCGAGGCCCCACGTCGCCAGGCAGCTCCAGCATCCGCCGTTCTTCGCGACTTGAATGTCCGCCCAACTGTCGCCGACGACGAGCGTCCGGGCAGGATCCGCGCCCAGGAGTTCAATCAGGCGCAGCAGGCCCTCGGGATGGGGCTTGGCGTGGGTCACGTCCTCGAATCCGACGGTATGCAGGAAGTGTCCGTCGACGCCAAGCTCCTCCAACTCGACCGCCGCGCCGCCGCGCCGGCCTTCGACCACGATATCGTGCGCCTTCGCCGTGAGTATGCCCATGGGCATGCCACGGCGCTTCAGAGCGTCGAGCATCTCGCGCACGCCGTCGTAGAGGTAAATGAGACCAGGCTCCTTGCCCCAGTAGTGGCGGCGGTAGACAGCGAGCAGGTCCAGCCGCTTGCCCTCACCGTTGCTCATCTCGTCGAAGGCCGTTTTGAGCGTGAGGCCGCGCATCGACTGCACGAACCCGGCCGGGTCGTAAGGAAGCCCGGTTTCCTCGAATGTCAGACGCATCGCCTCGACGCGCGCGGGGACCGTCTCGGCAAGGGTGTCGTCGTAATCGAAGACGATGGCCTCGATGGGGAGCGGGGCGCTCATACGTAACCGTTCAGAGTGCGGTAGTTGAACTCCCTGGGAACCTGGTTGGCGACGGCTGATGCGCCGCCCCCGATACTCGCCGCAGGGATGGATTCCCGCTTTCGCGGGAATGACGAATGGGATGGGCCTCTTCGGCTCTGAACAGTTGCGCTCATACCTGCCGGCGGGCCTCGATGCTTGCCAGGCTCTCGACGGCCTTTATCACAGCCTGAGTCCCCTCATCGCCGAGGCCCATCGCCTCGATGGCGGTGAAGTACTGGCGGGCGACGCCGGTGACGGTCAGCGGCACGTGCTTCTCCTGGGCGGCTTCCAAAATCAGTCTGAGGTCCTTCTGCTGGAGCTTGACCATGAAGCCGGGAGCGAAGTCGCCCTTGGCCATGCGGGGGCCGAGATTAGCGAGCTGCCAGGAGCCCGCGGCGCCGCCGGAGACCGCCTCGATGGTCTTCAGCACGTCTGCGCCCTGGGCCGCCGCGAACACGAGCGCCTCGGCGACGGCGGAGGCCGTTCCCGCGACGAGGATCTGGTTCACGAGCTTCGTGGTCTGGCCCATACCGGACGGGCCCATGAGCGTGATGCTCTTGCCCATCGCCTCAAAGACGGGCTGGCAGCGGTCGAACGTCTTCTGCTCGCCGCCGACCATGATGGTCAGTGTGGCTTGCTGAGCGCCCCACGAGCCGCCGCTGACCGGCGCGTCCAGCATGGCGATGCCTTTAGCGGCGAGCCGAGCGGCAAGGGCGCGCGTTTCGGCCGGCGATATCGTGCTCATGTCCACAAGGGCCGAGCCCGCAGCCATGGCGCCGGCCAGCCCGCCGTCGTCCTCGACCACCGACAGCACATCGGGCGTGTCCGGCACCATCGTAATGACGACGGTTGCCCGGCGCCCAATCTCGGCTATCGACTCGGCGACGACGACCCCATCGGCCTTCAGTGCGTCGGCCTTGGAAGGGGTGCGATTGTAGGCGACGACGTCGAACCCCGCCTTAGCGAGGTTCCGGGCCATGGGCGCGCCCATGATGCCCGTCCCGACGACGCCCACTGTTTCGCGGTCGGGGGCCATCAGCGTCCCTCCTCGACGGCGCGCGCGCCGTCGACGTAGGTCTTGGCGGCACCCAGCAGCAAGCCGTTCGCGCCGGTGAGGAAGAGCTGCACGCCGCGGTCGCGCCAGTAGGCGTAGTCCTCGGGAGCGCGGGCGATGGTGCCCGCAGTCTTGCCCGCTCGCACCACCTTCTCCGTCAGCGCTTCGATAGCGTCGAGGACGGTCTGGTGCTTGGCCTGGCCGGGCACGCCGAGCGCGACAGAGAGGTCGGAGGGGCCAAGGAAGACGGAGTCGACACCTTCGGTCGCGATAATCTCGTCGGCGTTCTCGATGCCGTCGAGCGTTTCGATCTGGACCATCACCACGGTTGACTCGTTGGCGTGGTCGACGTAATCGGGGGCGGTGGAGAAGTCGTTCGCCCGCACGCCCGCAAGGCCGCGCTTGCCCACCGGGGGGTACTTGACCGAGTCCACCACGCGCTTGGCGTCCTCCGCGTTGTTGACCATCGGGGTCATCACTCCCAGCGCCCCGCCGTCGAGGTACTTAGCAATCACCTGCTGCGAGTTCTCGCCGACGCGAGCCATCACGGGCACGCCCCGGGCTTCCGCGGCGCGGACCATGTCCACGGCCTCCGACGGCCCGATCGGGTTGTGCTCGCCGTCAATCATCATGTAGTCCACGCCGGCGACAGCGAGAATCTCAGCCGTCGTGGGGGACTCGATGCTCACGAAAACGCCCACCAGCGGCTCACCGGACTTCAACCTTGCTCTGAATGCGCCGTCAATCATTCGTTCCTCCAATATGAGGCGCGCTCAACCGGCGCGCCGTTTCAATCTGCCTTGCTGCGAACGCGATGCCTCCAATCAGGACCGTGCTGATGTAGCTGATGGTCCTATCGACCAGCGCCACGGCGATAGCCACCTCCACCGCCAGCTCCAGCCTCAGCAGGCCGGTGACGCCTGTTTCGACTATGCCGAGCCCGCCGGGAGTCAGGGGAACCGCCGATAACAGACCGTTGGCCATCGGCACGAAGAGCACCAGGCCCAGGGCGATGGGCGAGCCGACCGCCATCACCACACAGAAGAGTCGTCCGACTTCGCACAGCCACCCGGCGATGCCCAGGGCGAGCACGAGATGCATTCGCCCGAAGCTGCTCAACGTGCCATCGTGGAAACGCTGGTATATCTCACCGGCCCGGTGCGGCAGACGAGGCGTCACCCAGCGGCGGGCGAGGGTCATCCCCGCCAAGCTGACGGCGATGGCGGCGAGCAGCGCTATCGCGATGACCACGAGGAACAGGGGCGGCTTGATCTGTCCACCGACGAGCAGGATGCCAATGCCGACGACCATGAGCAGAACAACCACCGTTAGGTCGACCAGCCGGTCGGCAAGCACCGTGCCCATGCTCCTGGGAAAGCTGGTCTTGGTGTCCTCGGCGTAGAGGTAGGCCCGGTAGGCGTCGCCCATCCGGAACCAGGTCACGGAGTTGGCGAACCAGCTCAATAGAATCACCCGGCCCGCGTAGAAGACCGTCGGGACCGGGCCTCCGTCCTTGCGGCTAGCGTTCTGCAGCAGCATGCGCCAGCGCGCCCCGCGAAAGAAAAAAGTGAGGTAGTGCGTCAGCACCGCAGCGCCGTACCACCAAGGGTCCAGGGTCCGGACGATCCGCCAGGTGTCGCTCCAGGCGATATCGAACCGCCACACGATGAGAATGATGACCGCCGGAATGACGGCCATCGACAGGGCCGTCTGCGGCGACAGGAACCGACGCCGCAGCGATACGTTGCCTTGGAATTGGAACGAAGTCGTTGGCACAGCCTAAAGCCTAAAGCAGCGGACGCTTTGCCGGTATCCCCGCCTTACGTGGATACCGCGGCGGAGTGGCGCCAATTTTCTCAACGACAATGACATGGCGCGAGGGGAGTCCTGCCTCGGCGCCGACCTCGTCGACGCGGACTGTCCGTCCGCCAAGGGTCGCGGCGGCGGTCTCGTGGGCGGCGGCCTCAGCGGGACCGACTGCGCCGCGCTGGCCTAAGACGAACCCCCCAACCACGCAGAACGGCAGGGCCAATTCGAGCGCGACAGGCCATGGGCCAAGAGCTCGGCCCGTCGCGAGGTCGAAGGACTCGCGGCGCGCGGGATCATGCGCCGCATCCTCGGCCCGCGCCTGGAGCACGCCGACCTCCATGTCCAATGCGGCCGCAGTCCGTTCTAGGTGCTCGGTCTTCTTGCGGGTCGCATCGATGAGCGTGAGGGCGAGCCCAGGCAGCGCAATCTTCAGCGGGAGGCCAGGGAACCCGCCGCCGGTTCCTACGTCCACAAGGCGTCCCTCCGTCAGGCCGAGTTCTCGAATGATCGGCGCCAGCGCGAGCGAGTCGAGAAAATGCACCCGAAGCGCGTCCGCTAGGCTGGCCTCCGAAGTCAGCGAGGCCAGCCTGTTCGAGGCGCGCAGCCTCTCCAGCATCCGCTGAAACTGGCCCATCTGCCCGTCATTGAGATCGATGGACATCTCGGACGCCGACTCACGAAAAGCGTCCCAGTCCAAGGGCTCGCCGACCACTAGCGGACGCCGCGCCGGGCGAGGAAGAGGGTGACAATCTGCAGGGCCAAGGCCGTGAGGACGATGGCGGCTATCGGGACCTGCCGGGGCGCAGGCTCGTGAACATGCGGAGGCGGCGGAACATCCTCAAACGCGGCCCGCGGAGGCTCGAACGCGGCCCGCGAAGGCTCAAACGCAACTCGCGCAGGTCTCGGCGCGACGGCGTCCACCGCGTCAGCCAAATATTCTGTCGCGTTTCCGCCGAAGGACTCCATGTACTGATGGACGACCTCGTCCGCAGCGGAGCGCAGGAACTCGTCGCGGCCTTGGCTCGCATGGTAGCGGTACGCCCTGCCGTCGAGCTGCCGTTCGAGCAAGCCCTTTTGGACGAGCCGGTTGAGCACGGTCATCACGGTCTTGTAGTTGTGGCCTGACCCAAGCCGGTCGATTACGTCTTGGACCGAGAGCCCGGCGGCGCTCCACAACGCCTCCATCAGCTGGGATTCGAGAGGCCCCAGAGACTTTACGCCCTTCCGTTGGTCGGACTCCATCTCCTGAGCGGACTCCATACCCGCCTGATGGGGGACTGCATACGCGACGCCGACGCCGTTCTGCTCAACCAAACCAGCCTCCTTGTCTTACGAAGACTCGATAGTCTCGCTCACCGTAAGAGCGGCCCGCGCCGTGTGTCAAGGCGCGCTACTGACCGCTAGTCCGTTCTATCTCCGCACACTCAGCCTTGTCTAAAGGCTTAAGCAGAACGGCGCCGATTGTTCACGAGACACCGTATCCTGACTTCCACAGGTCGGCCCCGTCCGCTAAGGTTTCCTGGTTACTTACCTTCGAAAGACCAAGGGACACGATTTATGCCTCTTTTGTACGAGACCACCCGCAAGGGCGCCGCTATCTCCGGGTCCGAGGTCAGCGCGATTGCCGAGGAGTTGCGCGGACAGATTGCCGGCGAGGTCCGCATGGACCGCTACAACCGCCTCATGTATTCGACCGATGCGTCGATGTACCAGATGACGCCCATCGGCGTCGTCGTCCCGCGCAACGCCGATGACGTCGAAGCCGCGATTCACGTGGCTCGCGCGCACGGGGTGCCGGTCATGCCACGCGGCGGGGGCACGGCGTTGGCCGGCCAGACGACGAACCACGCCGTCGTGATCGACTTCTCCAAGTACATGCGGAACGTGCTGGAGGTCGTGCCGGAGGAGCGGTGGGCGCGCGTGCAGCCCGGCATCGTGAACAACCACCTCTCCGCGGCGGTCCGCCAACATGGCCTGATGTACGGCCCGGACCCCGTGACCAGCGCCCGCGCCACCGTCGGCGGGGGCATCGGCAACAACTCGTGCGGCCCGCACTCCGTCATATACGGCAAAACCCTAGACCACATCCTTGAAATCGACGCCATCCTCTCCGACGGCAGCCGCGTCCACTTCGCGCCCACGACCGGCACGGCGCTCGAGGACAAGATGGCGCAGGGCGACATGGAAGGCGCCATCTACCGCGAGACGCGGCGGCTCGCCTGGGAGCATGCCGACGAGATCGAGCAACGGTTCCCGAAAATCCTTCGGCGCGTCATGGGCTACAACCTGGACGACTTCATGGGCGAGGGCCCGATGAACCTGACGCGCGCCGTCGTCGGCTCCGAGGGGACGCTCGTGGCCGTCACCGAAGCGCGGGTGAACCTCGTGCCCATTCCCGAGTACAAGGGCCTGGGCGTCGTCCACTTCACCGACCTGATCGAGTGCATGGAGGCGGCCCCGCCGATCCTGGAGCACAGCCCGTCGGCGGTCGAGCTGATCGGCCACATGATCATCGACAACTGCAAGGTGAACCCCGGCTACCGTCACCTGCTCAACTACTTTATCGGCGACCCTCGCGAGCTGCTGTTCGTCGAGTTCTACGGCGAGTCGCCCCGGGAGGTCCGCTCCAAGCTCGAGGCGCTCAAGGCCGACATGGAGCGCCGGGGGCTGGGCTATGCGACGATGATCACGAACGAACCGGACGAGCAGCGCCGTTGGTACGCGCTCCGCGAGGCCGGCCTCGGACTCGCCATGGCGCTCAAGGGCGACGCCAAGCCGCTGCCCTACGTCGAGGACACCGCAGTCTCACCGGAGCAGCTACCCGAGTACGTGCGGCGCTTCGAGGAGATCGTGGCGCGGCACGGCACTGAGTCCGCCTACTACGGCCACGCGTCGACCGGCTGCCTGCACATCCGCCCCGTCGTGAACATGAAGAAGCACGAAGGCGTCGAGACCATGGCGGCCATCGCGGAGGAGATATCGGACCTCGTCCTGGAGTTCGGCGGCAGCCTCACCGGCGAGCACGGCGACGGCATCGTGCGGGGAGTCTTCACCGAAAAGATGTTCGGCTCGGAGATATACCAGGCGTTCAAGGAACTCAAGTCGGCCTTCGACCCCGACTCCATCATGAACCCCGGCAAGATCATCGAGACGCCCGGCATCCGCGAGAACCTCCGCATCAGCCCGGACTACCAGGCGTTCGACATCCCGACCTATCTCGACTTTAGCGAGGACGGCGGGTTTGCGGCCCACGTGGAGATGTGCAACAGCCAGGGGGCATGCCGGAAGCTGGACGGAGGGATGTGCCCGTCGTTCATGGCGACGCGCGAGGAGGAGCACTCCACCCGCGCCCGCGCCACGATGCTCCGCATGGTGCTCAGTGGAAAGCTGCCCGCCGCCGAGCTCACCGGCAAGCGGCTGTTCGACACGATGGACCTCTGCGTCGAGTGCAAGGCGTGCAAAGCCGAGTGCCCATCCAACGTCGACATGGCCAAGCTCAAGTCCGAAGTGTTGAGCAAGTACTACGAGGAGCACGGAACGCCCCTGCGGGCCAGGCTTTTCGGCGAGATTGCCCTTCTCAGCCGCATCGGCCAAGCGGTCGCGCCCCTGACGAACTTCATGGGCAGCCTGCCGCTGACGAAGACGCTCACGGAGCGGTTCCTAGGGATATCCAGCAAGCGGCCCTTGCCCAAGTTCGCGTGGCGCAGTTTCTCGGCCTGGTTCAGGAAGCACACCCCTCGGACGAAGGGCACGCGGGGCGACGTCGTCTACTTCAACGACACGTTCACCGAGTACATGCACCCGGAGGTCGGCCGGTCGGCGGTGCGCGTGCTGGAGGCGCTCGGCTACAACGTTATGGTGGAAGCGCGGCGCGGCTGCTGCGGGCGTCCGCTGATCTCGAAGGGCCAGCTCGCCAAGGCGAAGGGGTGGGCGCACGAGAACGTCCGCGTCCTCGCGCCGTACGCCAGGCGCGGCACCCTCATCGTCGGCACGGAGCCGTCATGCCTGCTCACCCTGCGCGACGAATACCCGGAGCTGCTCCGCAACGAGCCGTCCCGGTTGGTCGCGAACCAGGCGCTCATGCTTGACGAGCTGCTCGTCCAACTGGCGAAGAGCGAGCCCGACGCCGTGCGGTCAATCTTCACGGACCGCGAGAAGGCCCCGGTGCAGGTGCACGGCCACTGCCACCAGAAGGCGCTGGTTGGAGCGGGGCCAACCCTCGAAGCTCTCGGCATCGCCCGCTACAAGCCGGAGCTGATTGACTCGGCGTGCTGCGGCATGGCGGGGACGTTCGGTTTCGAGACGGAGCACTACGAAACGTCCAAGGCCATGGGGTCGCTCAAGCTCTTCCCGGCGATCGAGGCGGAGGAGAAGCGGGGCTGGCCCGTCGCCGTCTCCGGCATCTCCTGCCGCCAGCAGATCGGACACTTCACCTCAAAGACGCCGCGCCACTGGGCGGAGTACCTCGCCGACGCGCTGCGGTAGGCGTTTTGTCGCAAATGTCCCCGGCCTCTTCACTCGTAACGGCGCCATGCTCTACGAGCGGTCAGGGGCGGTTTCGCCGTTCCAGAGGGTCAAAAGCGTCTTAGCGCCATTCACTCGTAGACGGGGGCAGAACAGCCCGCGAGGGCAGGGCACTCCGTGCAAACCATCGTAGGGGGACGGGGGTGACCCGGCAATGGGCAAATGTCGCAGTGGGGGGGATTAGGGCTGCGTGAGCCGCTTGAGGTCGGCGAGGGCGGCCTGCGTGCCGAAGCGTGAAAGCGTTGGGAGTTAGATCAGAGCGAAATCACTGCGCTATTGGGCAGGCGGTGGCGCGTGCTCACTCTGTTGGACGGCGAGCTTATCGTTGGAGATTGATCTTGACACCTCCAACTCGGCTGGCCACCGAGTTATACAGCCAAGCTCCGAATGCTCCAGCCACGAACCCCACAGCTCCGCCGATAACCGGCATTGCAAGTAGAGCGCCAAAGGCAAGTGCCGTCCCAGAGCTTAGCCCAGGCGTTTCGTCCGAAGTTACCCATCCTGCACTGACGAGTATGTCGATGATGGCGCCACCGAAGGAGTAGATAATCCCAGCAATCAACCCGAGGACTACACCTCCAGCAACTGACAGCCTCGCTGCCGACCCCACTCCGATTCTGTTCAGAACTTCCATCGCATCCCTGCCTCCAGGCATGTTGACTCAGGTATCGAAGCCTACCATCGCGGCGCAAGGAGGCTTGCCTCGTTTGTCGCGACGGCGCCTGGAACGGTTGGCCGCCGAAACGGCGGATGGTGGTCGCGACCTGGCGGCAGTGATGGCAGAAGGCCGTAAGGTGTTTGACCACGCCACGCGCCCTAACGTCGGCGGCGTTTCCGGAACCGCTGGGGGCGGCGGGGGTGGAAGGCAGGCGAGGTTCTCGCCTGCGCGGGAGTGACTGGAGGGGGCGCGGGAGTGACTGGAGGGGGCGCGGGAATGACGGAAGGGGGGGCGGGGGTGGCGGAAGAGGGGCCGTCTACGGGAGAGGGGCGCGCGCGGCGGGCGGCCGACATGGCCTTCTGCAGCGCGGTCGAGACTGTCTCGACGTACTGCTTGTCTTGGGATGCAAGAACGTACACGGGACCGCGTTGGGTGATGATGCGGAGCCCGTATTTCGGACGCTTCCGCGACAGGTTGAGCGAGCCGGAAAGGACCCCGCCCACACCCAAGATCAGGGTGAAGGTGTGGCTGAAGACGAATCCCCCTATGAGCAAGCCGATGCCGAGGACCATCGTGAATATGCCGGGCCAGCGCACGCCCTTGTCGGCTATGGCGGCGACGCCGGAGATGTTTCGCGTCGCGTAGGTGTGGTTGGCGAAGACGGCGCGGTCCACGGAGATGCGCACGCCGTTCGCGTCCATGTGGAAGACGTCGGTGGCCATTTTCCCTCTCGCCTCTCCTCGCTCCTGCCCCCTGACGAGACCTTCGCACAACTTCTGCTCTTAGGGGGAGTTCTTCCTTTCACCTACCCTGTCTGCACTCCCCGGGCGCCCTGGATTCCCGCCTTCGCGGGAATGACGGAGGGGTTCGCAAAGGGCCCGCTGACGCGCTATGCAAAGGTCCCCGCGAGTGCGGCAGATGGGGCTACCGCTGGAGCAGCGCGTACTCCAGGCTGTCGGCGAGCGCTTGCCAGGAAGCCTCAACGATGTTGGTCGACGCGCCGACGGTGGCCCAGCCCCGCTCGCCGTCCGTGGACTCGACGAGCACGCGCACGACCGCGCCGGTCCCGCCGGGACCTTGGGGCACGACGCGCACCTTGTAGTCGGTGAGCTGGACGCTCTGGAGACGAGGGTAAAACTCCAGCAGCGCCTTCCGCATCGCCTGGTCGAGGGCGTTCACGGGGCCGTTGCCCTCGGCGACGGTGTGCTTCACCTCGCCATCGACGGCGACCTTCACCATAGCCTCGCAGAGAGAGTCGTCGCCGTCGTCCTGGCCGCGCCGCCGCCGCTTCTCCATCACGACCATGAAGTCGACGAGCTCAAAAGGCGGGTGGTAGTCGGGAAGGGCGCGCTGGACGAGGAGGCGGAACGAGGCCTCGGCGCCCTCGTACTGGAAGCCGCGGTTCTCGCGCTCCTTCACGAGCCGGAGCAACTCGCCCAAACGCTCCTTCGGAACGTCGGCGGTCAGCCCTTCCTCTTGAAGCTTGACCGCGATGTTGCTGCGGCCCGCGAGCTCGGAGACGACGATGCGCTTGGCGTTGCCGACGAGCGCAGGCTTGACGTGCTGGTAGCTATCCTCGGTCTTGGCAACCGCCGCGGCGTGCAGACCGCCCTTGTGCGCGAACGCGCTCTCGCCCACGTAGGGCTGATAGCGGCTGCGGGGCATGTTGGCCACCTCCGACGTGAAGCGGTGCACCTCCGTCAGATGGCCAAGCTGCTCGTCGGTCACGACGTCCATGCCGAGCTTGAGCTTCAGGTTTGCGATGACGGAGAGCATGTTGGCGTTGCCGCAGCGCTCGCCGTACCCATTGATGGAGCCTTGCACCTGGGCGGCGCCCGCCTGAACGGCGGCGATGCTGTTGGCGACTGCTACATCGGAGTCGTTGTGGCAGTGAATGCCGAGGGCGCAATCGACGGACCGGCTCACCGCGCTGACGGTGGCGAACACGTCCACGGGGAGCGTCCCGCCGTTGGTGTCGCACAGGACGACATACTCGGCGCCGGCCTCGGCCGCGGCGCGGATGCATTCGAGGGAGTATTCGGGGTTGGCTTGGTAGCCGTCGAAGAAGTGCTCGGCGTCGAAGAAGACGCGGCGCCCCTGGCCCTTCAGGTAGGCAATGGACTCGCGAATCATGGCAAGGTTCTCCTCAAGGGGAGTCTCCAACACCTTGTTCACCTGGTCCTCGGAAGCCTTGCCAACGAGCGTGACGACAGGCGCCCCGCTATCGAGCAAGGCGCTGAGGTTCGCGTCATCCTCGACGGTTGAGTTGGCCCTGCGGGTGCTGCCGAAGGCTACGATGGACGCCTTCTCCAGCCGGAGGCCCTTGGCCTGCTCGAAGAACTCCTCGTCCTTGGGATTCGAGCCCGGCCAGCCGCCCTCGATGAAGTCGACGCCGAGCTGATCGAGGCGCTCGGCGATTCTGAGCTTGTCATGTACGGACAAGCTCATGCCCTCCATCTGCGTTCCGTCCCGCAGGGTCGTGTCGTATAGCGTTACGTTGGCCATCAGGCCCTCCACGAAAAGACCCGTCCACCCGAGGGACGGGCCCACGCCTGCGTATACCTACGCCTGTCTGTCGCAGCCGGTTGCCGCGACATTACCACGAAGCGACGAAATCCGTCAACTGTAGCGGGCCGTCATGCGGATTTGGCGCGCCAAGAGGAAGTCCATACTCCCTCTTCTCTCTACGGGGACACGCCTTTTTGGTCCACAGTGGTTATTGTTGTACTCGACCAATTTAGCTCTCCCAATCCCCGCGCCTCGCTCCGTTTCGACAGATGTGTGAAGAGCATACTCATAGCCATAGGTCTCATCAGTCTCTTGCTACTTGCTGCCGTTGCTCTGCAGTTCCGACCTGCTGGCTTCACGAACACGTGTAACCCTCAGGACCGATACTACGACGCAACCCTAGAAATAGACCAAGTCATTCCAGAAGCGCCGCCGGAGACCTGGGAGTTGCAGTACGACGGTCACTATTACTATGGAGAATCCATCATCGACGGTGTCACGAACGTGAACTTCAGCGTAGACGCGATCCACAACGATGCTCCGGACTGGCCTGGATTCTGCGGGCCGCTCGAATCTCCCGGACGGAGTGGTCACTACACGAAAGGAGACCGCCAATATCGGTATATCGGCACAGAGACGTTAGAGGGAACCACCGTCAAACGCTACGAATACGTCCAGCCGACCAGGCCGAACATACCTAGGTCGTCTGATGGGGTGGAACCGGTGAGGTCCAACCACCAGGAGACGCTATGGGTCAACCAGACGGGACACACCGTCAGGATCGATTTGGTGCTTACGGCGACGTATGACGGCGCCGTGATGCAACGGACCGAATACGAAGCGCGGCTCTCCGGCTTCGGCGAGCCCAACATCATCACGACACCGACGCCCGAGGGTCGGTGACGCCCATCTGCATTGGCTGGCCATACGCTCGACAGCGGTCTTGGCTACGACACACGCCCTCTCGTCGGCGGTGAAGGGCCAGGGAGGGGGCGCACGCTAGTAGTGGATGAGCGCGGCGACGTCGTGAGCGGGGAGGAGGGCGCGGCCTTGGAGCGCGTCCAGCTCGATCAGCACGGCGATGCCGGCGACCTGCGCGCCCGCCTGGGCCACGAGCCCGACCGCCGCGGCCATTGTTCCGCCCGTGGCCAGCACGTCGTCGACGAGGAGGACGCGGCTGCGGCTGTTCAGGGCGTCCGTGTGCATCTCGATGGCCGCCTCGCCGTATTCGAGGGCGTATTGGGCGGTGAACGTCTCGAACGGGAGCTTACCGGTCTTGCGCACGGGTACGAACCCGGCGCCAAGCTCCAAGGCGAGGGGCGCGCCCAGCAGGTAGCCGCGCGCCTCGATGGCGACGACCTGATCGATGTTGGCGTCGCGGAACGGCGCGGCGAGGTCTTGGACCACGGCGCGCAAGGCTTGAGCGTCGCCGAGCAGGGGGGTGATGTCGCGGAAGAGGACACCCGGCGCAGGGAAGTCCGGGATGGTCCGTATTAAGTCCTGGTAGGCGGTCATGGGGCAACTCCTCGTGGGGTAGGCTGTCGATGCTAACAGTACTGAGGTGAAGCAGTGATCGAACGCGACTACGACGGGCCGCTTGACGGGGAATTGGGCGCGCTTCAACGGGAGGTTGTGGCGTGCAGGGCATGTCCGCGTCTGGTCGAGTACCGCGAGCGCAAGGCGTTGCAAGAGCGGCGGAAGAGCTTCGAGGACTGGGACTACTGGGGCGCGCCTGTGCCGGGCCACGGCGACCCGAACGCCCGGCTGCTCATCGTCGGCCTGGCGCCGGCGTCCCACGGCGCGAACCGCACGGGACGCATGTTCACCGGCGACCCGACGGCCGATTTCCTCATGCGCGCTCTTCACAAGGCGGGGTTCGCCAATCAGCCGACCTCGCAGCATCGCGGCGACGGCCTCATGCTGACGGACGCCTACGAGACCGCGGCGGCGAGGTGCGCTCCGCCGAACGACCGGCCCTCGCCGTGGGAGCTCGCCAACTGCCGGCGGTTCCTGGCGGCCGAGCTGGCGATGCTCGGAAACGTGCGCGCTGTCCTCGCCCTCGGACGGGTCGCCTTCGACCACTTCCTGCGGGCGCTATCGGAGATCACGGGCGAGCGCGTCCGCGGCAAGTTCGGCCATGGCGCGATGGAAGACCTCGGCCCGGGCTTGCCGACGCTATTCGCCTCCTACCACCCAAGCCCACGCAACACGAACACCGGCAGGCTCACGGAGACGGGTCTCGACGCGGTCCTCGAATCGATCCGCGCGTTCCTCGGTCCTCGCTCCTAGAGCTTTCCCCGCAGACGGGACCTTTGCGTAACCCGATTTCTGGCGGGCGTCACTTTCCCACCCACCCGCCCTTCATGTTGCGGGGGACACCCCCACGCCCCCGGCAGAGGGGCGACGCCCCTCTGCGCTCCCCGGTATTCCAAAGCCGGTCCATGATTCAACAGACTCACTAGAGGTAATCGATTCATAACGCGGCGTCCCAAGGCGACCTCCGCTATGTTCGCTCCTCCTATCGGGCTGTCTTCCGGCGTTGGGAATCGTGTAGGGGACCGTCGCCTTTGCCAGATGCAGGGGGGACATCGAAGTCTGGTGTCTGCCCTCTGTTTCATACCATTCGACGTTCGCTGGGGCATCAGGAGCATTCACTTCTAGCCGTGCCCTACCCGGGGTCGCATCGCAGCCGGGTGGGCACACCTCGAACAAAGCGACTGCCGCATCATCCAGGGCGTTCGTCCCGACTTCGTATCGGACCTGGGGCTCTGTATCCCCTTGCAGCAGGCTTAATCCGCGCCTTGACATCACGTTCGACCAGCATCATGATGCATCCATGAGAACGACCCTTACGCTGGATGACGATATCGCGGACTCTCTCAAGGAGCAGGCGCGACTCCTCAACGCGCCATTCAAGCGGATTGTGAACGACGTACTGCGCCGAGGCTTATCGCCTGGAGCCCAAGAGGACCGGCCGGTCTTTCGGGTCACGCCGCTCCATGGCGGGTTTCGGCCGGGAGTCGACCCTCTCAAGCTCAATCAGCTCAACGACGAGCTGGAGACCCAAGCGTTCACGGGACGGGACGGCGAATGATCGTCCCGGACCTGAACCTGCTGGTCTACGCATACAACGACGCAGCGCCTTTCCACGATTCAGCCCGCCGCTGGTGGGAAGGCTTGGTGAATGGGACGGAGCGGGTAGGCGTTCCGTGGGTGGTAGCGGCCGGCTTCATGCGGCTGCTGACGCACCCGAGTGTGCGCGAGCGGCCCGCAACGCCCACCCAGGCGGTGGATTACGTAGAGGAGTGGTTCCGCTTTCCCAACGTCGGGCCGCTGAACCCCGGCGCGGAGCACCTCAGGCTGTTTCGCCGGGCGCTAGCCGCCGCACGCGTCGGCGCGAACCTGGTTACAAACGCCCACATCGCCGCTCTAGCCATGGAGCACCAGGCGGAGGTCCACTCCAACGACGCAGACTTCGGCCGCTTTCCCGGCCTCCGCTGGCGCAACCCCCTCTGATCTTTCGTTCACCAGCTAAGGGCCTACGACAGGTGTTCAGCGCCGTGCGCCAGGCTCTGGCGTACGCTTCTCCGGAAGAGTGAAGCGCCTGCTCTCGACCTATCTTCTGACGCCGCTGGCTGCCCCGACGGCGCCCGTGAGAAGGAGAGGGCGCTTGCCGTGGCCCCCGACAGGCCGTCATCCAATACTCGATACCGATGCCCCGCGACAGCAGGATTCAAGGCACGGCCACCGGGGAGGTGGCCCCCACGAGCCCGGCGCTGTCTGCGGCCCACCAAACTTGACAAAATCAAGAACCTTCATTCGACGGACACAATAGACACGGCAAACTCAGGTACTCGTGGGCGGCCGATTTGGGTCCATTCAAGCCAGGTCGGTAAAGCGGACTCAAAATGGGTGTGTCACGTCGTTCCCGCGTACCCGAACGTATCACCAGGCCCGATGAACGGTTCGATTCTTCTCAGGTGGGGCCTGACTTGACGGTAGACAGTACCATTTTTGAATTGTGGGTGGCCCTGCGAGCTTCTCAGACCCAGCAACTTGATCCTGATGGGAGGATCAGAGTAAGTAGCGTCAATCTCAACACATAGCGTACAGATGGTCATCGTTGTTGCCCACCTAGAGGATGTCCCCAACAAGCAAATGCCAGGGACGATGCCGTAGTGGGCGGCCATCTCTTGGACTTGGTAGACAACCACTGCTAACCTGAGCGGTCAAACCGCCGTCGAACGGGAGGCCAACGAAGGGAAAGGCTGATACCCCGTTTCTCGGCAGTGAAATGCGCCATAGTCAAACACGCGCTGGGAGCGCCTCCTGGACGATATGCTGTCCGTCCCCGGCTGAGGGCGCGTGACTTCAGCAGAAGGGTAGGCCTCCAAGAAAGTCATAAGAGCTGTCCAACTGGTCTTCCAAGCTGCTTGGCACGCACCCGCTCAAGTTGTTGGTGTTGAGATCCAGCTCTCTCAGGTTGGAGAGGCTGCCTAGCTCCGCCGGTATCTCCCCGCTCAACTCGTTGCTTTGGAGGCGCAGCGATTCAAGGTTGGAGAGGCTGCCTAGCTCCGCCGGTATCTCCCCGCTCAACTCGTTGCTGTGGAGACCCAGCTTTGTCAGGTTGGAGAGGCTGCCCAACTCCGCCGGTATCTCCCCGCTCAACTCGTTGCCCCTGAGGTACAGCACTACCAGGTTGGAGAGGCTGCCCAACTCCGCCGGTATCTCCCCGCTCAAGTTGTTGGTGTTGAGACCCAACGCTATAACGCGCCCGTCGTCGTTGGTGACGACACCGTACCATTCGCCGGGGGGAGCGTCGCTCAGCCAGTTGTCGCTTCGAAACCAGTTCTCACCGTTCGTTGCGCTGTAGAGGGCAACCAGCGCCTCCCGGTCCGTTTCGGCGGAGCCGGAGACCGCGGGCGGCGCTGTCGCAGCCGCAGTTCCAGGCGCATCGGTGGCAGTGGGGCTGGGCACTGGCGTGGAAGCCGTCCGTGTGGGGGAGGCCGGCGTCTCCGTTGGGGTGGACGCGGTCCGGTCGGGGCCTGTCACGCAGAAGGGCAGGTCGCCAAGGTAGGAGGCGTCAAAGTTCAACTGGTCTTCCAGGCTGCTTGGCACGCACCCGCTCAAGTTGTTGGTGGAGAGATCCAGCTCTCTCAGGGCGAAGAGGCTGCCCAGCTCCGCCGGTATCTTCCCGCTCAAGTTGTTGTCTTCGAGGATCAGCAGTTGCAGGTTGGAGAGGCTGCCCAACTCCGCCGGTATCTCCCCGCTCAAGCCGTTGCCGCCAAGGCGCAGCCATTTCAGGTAGGAGAGGCTGCCCAGCTCCGCCGGTATCTTCCCGCTCAAGTTGTTGTCTTCGAGGATCAGCAGTTGCAGGTTGGAGAGGCTGCCCAACTCCGCCGGTATCTCCCCGCTCAAGCCGTTGGCGTCGAGGACCAGATATATTAGGTTGGAGAGGCTGCCCAACTCCGCCGGTATCTCCCCGCTCAAGGCGTTGTCGCTAAGGCTCAGACTGATCAGGTGGGAGAGGCTGCCCAACTCCGCCGGTATCTCCCCGCTCAAGGCGTTGTCGCTAAGGCTCAGACTGATCAGGTGGGAGAGGCTGCCCAACTCCGCCGGTATCTCCCCGCTCAAGGAGTTGTCGTCGAGGCGCAGCGATTCAAGGTTGGAGAGGCTGCCTAGCTCCGCCGGTATCTCCCCGCTCAAGGAGTTGCCGCCAAGGCGCAGCGATTCAAGGTTGGAGAGGCTGCCCAGCTCCGCCGGTATCTCCCCGCTCAAGGAGTTGCCGCCAAGGCGCAGCGATTCAAGGTTGGAGAGGCTGCCCAACTCCGCCGGTATCTCCCCGCTCAAGCGGTTGTGGTCGAGCCACAGCTCTCTCAGGTTGGAGAGGCTGCCTAGCTCCGCCGGTATCTCCCCGCTCAACTCGTTCCTCTGGAGGTCCAGATAGTCCAGGTTGGAGAGGCTGCCTAGCTCCGCCGGTATCTCCCCGCTCAAGCCGTTGAAGTTGAGATCCAGCGTGACCAGGTTGGAGAGGCTGCCCAACTCCGCCGGTATCTCCCCGCTCAAGCCGTTGTTGTCGAGATCCAGATATACTAGGTTGGAGAGGCTGCCCAACTCCGGCGGTATCACCCCGCTCAAGGCGTTGTTGCCAAGGCTCAGCCTTATCAGGTTGGAGAGGCTGCCCAGCTCCGCCGGTATCTCCCCGCTCAAGGAGTTGCCGCCAAGGCCCAGCTTTGTCAGGTTGGAGAGGCTGCCTAGCTCCGCCGGTATCTCCCCGCTCAAGCCGTTGAAGTTGAGGCGCAGCGATATAACGCGCCCGTCGCCGTCAGTGGTGACGCCCTCCCATTCGCCGAGGGGAGCGTCGCTCAGCCAGTTGTCGCTTTCAAACCAGTTCTCACCGTTCGTTGCGTTGTAGAGGGCAACCAGCGCCTCCCGGTCCGTTTCGGCGGAGGTGGAGACCGCGGGCGGCGCTGTCGCAGCCGCAGTTCCAGGCGCATCGGTGGCAGTGGGGCTGGGCACTGGCGTGGAAGGCGTCCGTGCAGAGGAGGCCGGCGTCTCCGTTGGGGTAGACGCGGTCCGGTCGGGGCCTGTCACGCCGGACGGCTCATCAGAGCCGCAGGCCGCGAGCGCTGCCGTAAGGGCCAGCGCAAGGATAACGCTCACCAGGGTCACGTATCTTGTCGTGCATGTACGGGTAACTTTCTTTCTCTCCCGGTCTTGACCGGCACCATATATCCACAGATTCATACGGATAGTATACTGGAATTTCTATGGGTGTCCATGCTGTGTATGGGGTCAGGAGACACCTGTTTCGCCACTCCCAAATATGTGTTGGTATGTCGACTTCCGCGGGGATGAGCGGGCGCCCCATGCGTCATAGCCAACACAACCCGGGAATACCAAAAGCGGTGTTCCTAAACGTGTGTTGGGTATGGCGCACGACACCGCCCATCCTGAGCCTATCTGTTTCAAACCAGCAGAGGGTCGGGAAGTCGGTCTGGTGGAGGCCGGTCTGAACCAACCTGGGATAGCAGATAGGCATGTCGATGCCCTTCTTAACCCTATTGGCCACCGACGCCTCTCGCCTCTCCGGGACCCCGCCTCGGCCTTCATCACCGACACGGTTCTTCTCTTCGGGGGTGTATCTACGCCGGGTTGCCGCCTTCACCGTGCGGACGAAAGACCTGGTCTCCTCGCTCCGCTGCTGGGCAGCATCTGCCTTGCTCTCTTGTGACTGGGACACGGTCTGCTCCTTTCATGAGGTACTTTACCCTCGCTTCAGGAGCTCACACCACTCTCAGACTCTCGGGTTTTTCCACCCCTCTCAGGTGTCCCATTTTCGCTGACCGTTTACAACAGTGCACTGGGATATCGACCGCCAGCTCCACAAACTATCATGCCTGCAATGGCAACGAAGCTCTACCCAGAGCCGAACTCGCAGAGGCAGCGGCCTAGACGATATCAACAGGTTGACGTACTCTTACACCACTCTATGGGACGTGACCAGGACTCCGAGCCTCACAGTTTGTCGGGCTCGTCGAAATGAGGCCGCTCAAGCTCGATGCGGACTTGTGGAGGCTGCTGAGAGAGGTTCTGGAGCAGACGCTCCAGCAATGTGTTCGGCTTAGGTGCCTCGCGCCATGAGCAGCCACCGGACTGTGCCGATGCGCGATGATGCCTGGCGGGCCGGTGGCGACAACCTTGCGCCGACCCCCGTGACTGACTGGCCCCAACCCTGGTTGGGACGCCTGCTGCTCGTCTCCCTGCTGGTGATGCTGAACCTGCCGATGACCTTCACCTTGATTACCCGAACAGACCCATACGGGTTCTTCACACTGAAGTCCGTAGCGGCCTATCCTCTGCCGCTGGTTCTGTCTACCGGACTGAGTTCGGCTCTTGCCTTGGTGGGGTACGTTTGCTATCGCTGGCTCCAGGGGCGACAGTGGTGGTTCACGGGAGGTCACTGGAGTCCGCTCACCAGGGGCGCGGTGTTGTGTGCGCCGCCTGTGCTTCTCGCATACCTACCGATCATCGTCCTATCGAGCCACGGGTGGAAGCCAACTCATTTGGCGTTGGGAGCGGTGATTGCCGGAGCGCTGACCGTCATCCACGCCCTCAGAGACTCGGAGATGAGCCTTGATCCGGCTCAGGCTCGGTACTGGTTCATCTGTGCCCTGGGCTCGATCCTTGTGTTCCTCGTCCTCTGCATCGGCGCGATGGTCGTGCTGTACAAGGTCGAGCAATTCCCCGCGTCCGGCAATATGCTGTGGACATGGGAATACCGCTGGCCGGAACTGGGATATCCCCCCGAAGAGTATGACACATGGCACCGCGACGGCCTCCTGGCCTTTACGGCGATAGGAGTGGCTTTCATGATCGCGGCGCTTGGCGGAAGCATGTTGGGGTCGATTCTGAAGTGGACGCGGTCGGCGGAGGGCGGCGGCATTGCCCGTCGTACACCGGCCACCAGGCAGCAGAATCCGGACGCACCTCCTTGGGTCGCCCGAATCGCTCGGCAGATTGAGGCACTGGGCCCATCCACTGGGAATGAAGCGGAGTATGTCGCCGTGTTCAATGGCTACGAGATTGAAATCACGGGCGGCCAATATCAGCGTTTGGTCGGTGGCAAGTACGATTTGCTCCATGACGTTGACCTGCTTGTAGACAAGGCGGCTGGCAACGTGTTCCTTCGTACTGATGGGACGTGGGCCAAGCTCGATTTTCGCGTTCGCGACAAAGCCTCGGCCATCCGCAGCGGTCCCTTCTCCCTGTTGTGCATCTACGCCCGCAGTCCCGGTAGGCGTTTCGCCAACGGCGAGTTGAGAACCCTTCTGGATCGGGAGTTAGATAATCACGCGGAGCTCAATGTACGAGACTTCGTATTCCAGCTTCAGAGGAGGACTCCCCGGCTGCCCGTCGGACGTGATGCAACGGGGTCTTTCCTGGACGAAACGGCGAACGTGTGTTTCCTGGACCTGCGGCAATCATCAGCGGACAACGGCGACGCTCAGGTCACCGGACCGCAGCTCCTCTGAGTGCTGCGGCGCCATCGCCGACAGCGCGGGCTAGTCGAACGGGATAGACCCTCCGATGGATATTTACCCCTCTGAACGCCTGTAGTTCTCCGTTTTGCGGCGGAGATGCCCACTATCCGACGCCTACTCCACTAGGCAACTACAGGACCTCGCAAGAGAATATAGTTCCGGAAGAGTGGGATAATGGATATGGAGAGCAATATCTACAAGGGGGCTCGGATGACTCGATGGTTGGTTTACGGGACATTGGCCGTTATGCTCGCATGTATCCTTGCGGGCTGTAACGGGGACTCCGGCGCACCTGAGGCCACCCCTGCCGAAACCGAGTTGACAGAGCCCACAGACACGGTGGAAGCAACCGCCACGCCGACGCCGACAAGCACGGCAAGGCCTGAGCCGACAAGCACGCCTTCCCCGACGCCGACCAGCACGGTAACGCCTGAACCGACAAGCACGCCTTCCCCGACGCCGACTAGCACGGTAACGCCCGAACCGACAAGCACGCCTTCCCCGACGCCGACCAGCACGGTAACGCCTGAACCGACAAGCACGCTTTCCCCGACGCCGACTAGCACGGTAACGCCTGAACCGACAAGCACGCCTTCCCCGACGCCGACCAGCACGGTAACGCCTGAGCCCACCGCTACTCCCTCGCCTCCGGCATTCGCGGCCCTACGGGAGAGCTTCACGAGTGGCGCCTCACTGGTCGAACAGGAACCGCAGTTGGCGGAAGCGATCACTTCGCTACCCTGGTTCTCGGTAGCAGTGGCCTCCCCAAACTCCGCTGTAGCGGACTTCATGCAAGCGCTGGTGGACCTTGCAATGTCCGCTCACCCATCGCAAGTACTTGCGCTCTTGGACCAGAGCTGGATTCGGGCTGGCGCTTTCACGGGACTTGAACGTGAAATACTGCCGCAGCTAGCTCGCCATGAAGCGTTGTCTGACGCTATTGACGAAGCCCGCTGGTTGGAGGACGGCCTTGATGGGCCTACGTTTGGAGCCCTCACCGAGCTTCTGGAAATCGCGGATCTGGTGGATGAAACCGCAGCAATACGTATCCTAGGATTCCCATTCTTGGACACCTTAGAACCTGGTGATGAGACCCAGCTGAATAGCCTGCGATACGTCGCACGTTCTTCAACTGAGACGCTAAGGGTTCTGCTGGACAAATTGTGGGTCCAATACCCTAGTGAAAGAGATGAACTCACGGGCATAGATGCGACCGAGATTCTCGTCAACCTGGGCGCCCTCGCTGAGGTTAGTGAGATCACGGCGCTTCGGCTCACCAGGTCGACTTTGTTGGACGAAACACCTTTAGCTCCCGCTCTTGAACTTACCTCGGTGTTGAGGTCAATGGCGCAATCGCAGCAGACCCTATTTAACGCCATAATGAGTAAGCCGTGGGTGGAAGACATTTTCGATGACGATCTCATTTGGATGGTTATTGGACTATATATAATGGGGCAAGATGACGAGGATACCGCAGTGCGGGTCATCAACTCGCCGTTCCTGGATACTGTTGAGCCGATTGACGTACATATAGTGGATGCTCTATTAAAACTACACGAATACGTTTCCTCCGAAGCCTTTGAGCAGGCCATGACCCACCCAGCCATCGGTGGCGATTTGACAGGCGGGTTCGCTGAGGTACTCGCGATGATGGGCTGGGTGGGTCAAGCCAGGCCACACCTGTTAGACCAGATGTTGGACCCAAGCAGGGTCCTCATAGAGCAGCGCACTGTCGTCTTGCCTCTCAAGGGAGAGTTGACATTGACTATTGTGCGAACCCGTCCTGGCGCCGAAGCCAGCATGGACAGGCTCGAAGCCACCGTACGAATGGTGGAGGAATTCATGGGCGTGTCTTTCCCAAGAGATTACTTAGTTGTTCTTTATGACGAGGGTGGGGAAGAAGGGAGCGTGGGTGGCATAAGCTTCAGACATTTCATCGCTCTGAGATTGGTCAAGGACGATATCGTGGATCATTTTCCTCGGCTCCGAGCCCACGAAGTAGCTCACAGATACTTTGGGTCGTCCACTCCGTGGTTCACTCCTGAGTGGTTAAATGAGGGGGTGGCAACGATTATCGGGCGTTTGGGGGACGGGGCTCTGCCAGATCGTCTTGAGCCAATCTATACACTGTGCTCCGAGATCGTAACGATAGCGGAATTTGATTATCTATATCAGAATGATCGTGTTGCGCTACGGGGAACTAATTGCCATTACTCCTTCGGTGAGCACCTCTTCGTAGACTTATACAACACCTTGGGGGAAACTGCCTTTCGCCAGGGACTCCGTGAACTCTATCTCATGATCCGAAGCCCAAGTCGCGTAGGTAAGGAGATAGTAGCCGAAGCCTTCAAGTCCAACTCACCGAACCAGTCTGCGGCCATCGACGCAATTGTAGAGCGCTGGTATGGCAGCGTCCCTAGCAACTGAGGGCTCATCGTGCCGAGTGCAGCTGCTCACATCGGTCAGACAGTATACATTTGATCCATTGATGTAGGAATCGTCGCAATAGAACAACCCCGATGCGACTAGGAAACGGCGTGCAAGCGTAATGGCTCAGCAGGATGCATTGCCCTCGAATAGGTGGCCCTCGCTCACAGTTGAACCTCCCAGCGAAAAGTTCGCAATTCAGTCTTGGCAGGCCCACTTTTTCCGACCTAACGAGACTGAATTCATAACTCCTTTACTCGCGCCGTCGGCGTACCAGCAGGCAGAGTTCGTGGTTGAGGAGTTGGTCAAGTCCAAGGTCGGCCGCTACAAGTCACAGCCCACCACACTGGACAAAATCAAGAACTTCCATTCGACGGACACAATAGACACGGAAAACTCAGGTACTCGTGGGCGGCCGATTTGGGTTCATTCAAGCCAGGTCGGTAAAGCGGACTCAAAATGGGTGTGTCACGTCGTTCCCGCGTACCCGAACGTATCACCAGGCCCGATGAACGGTTCGATTCTTCTCAGGTGGGCCGTGTGGTACTGTACTACAAACCTTTGAGTGGGTGGTTGCCATGTAGTATGGGCCAGTGCGTTTCTCGAATCGGCTGCACTCCTCAGGTGGTCATTTATGTTGGCGACATCCACTGCGCTCGCAGTTGGGGTGAGACCGTCATGTTCCTTCTTGACAGTTAAGCCTCTAAACCTCGTTAGAAAGCACAAAATAGCGATGTGGTCTGGTCCAACGTCATATCCTCGTTAGGTTTGAGTTGAGAAGCGGCGGCTGATGGAGACTATCCTCGCCTGGGCGAGGAACGTCGGCCAGGGACTGGACGAGTTGACCCCCGAGCAGCGCAAGGAGATTCTCCAGATGGTTTTGGAGCAGGTCGTCATCGACAAGGACAACAACGTGGACATCACGTTGGCTATACCCATCGACGATGAGTCTCCTGACCCTGACCCTGAGTCCGTGTCAGTTGCGTCCAAAGAACCTTCACTTTGAGGTTCGTTCTAGACCTATAGTCAGTACCTCACCCTGAGGGTGCTGACCAAGCAGTACCGACGAACTTCCGACCGCGTGAGGCCTCACAGCTCGCTGGGCTACACTGCTGGAAACGATGCTCTCTGCTGACCCTCTGCCTTGCTTGTCGGACTAACATAGCAAGTGGTACAAGGATCGGAGGAAGGTCACGAGGACATTCCGAGCTTCTGGACTAACGGATCCCTTCACGTTGTGTTGCAAACTGCTTTGTATTACAATACTTTTCTAGAGAGCGTTCGCAGTGTCTGGTGGATGATTTCTCTACCGCGATACTGACGCAATCACGACAGGGAGGTGACCGATGGGAGTATCAGACGGCGAGATAGGGGCGGGCACGCCCGAAGAGAGTTGGCGCGACATCCACGAGACGATGTACAGGGCTCAGAGCTCCATGTATCTCGCCGGAACACCGACGATACTGCTCCTCTGGGCTGCGATAGCCTCGCTGGGAGTCGGCTCGCAGTACGCCATCCTGACGCTGGCATCTGAATTCGCGGACCGCAGCCCCTGGATTTTCGGGGTGTTGTGGGGGGTCCTGATGGTGCCGGGTATGGTGGGAAGCGGGATCATAGGACGCCGGGCTGGCAGGAGGATCGCGCCTGGGGATGCCGCTCGCAGCGCTGGTATAAGGGTGTTCCTCTACTGGCTCGCGGCGGTTGTGGCGATGTTCCTCATTCCGGCGGCATCGGGAATGTGGAACGCGGGAAATGGGGAGCAGATACCGGGCGTCACGCTAGGCATAGTGTCTCTGGCATACATCCTGTTCGGCATCATGAACCGCCCGGTGTTGGCGGTGGTGGGCGTAGGGTTCGCGGCAGCGTTCTACATTCCCAACTACCTCATGGACGGCAACGAGGTTATGTTGGTGTCGGCGGGATTGATGCTGGTCGTGGTGGCCCTGGGTGCATGGTGGATACGCAAGAGCGGGGTCCATTGACCGACGAACCCATCATCCTCAACGAGACCATCCACCAGTCAACCCGGCTGCGGATAATGACGATGCTGGTCTCCCAACCGGAAAGGGACCGGCTCGCCTACGGGTTCATTCTGCAGACCCTCGGTCTCACCGGGGGCAACCTCACCACTCATCTGCGTAAGCTCGAAGACGCCAACTACGTGGCTATGACGAAAGAGTTCGTGGATTCTAAGCCGCGCACATGGGTACAGGCTACACAGACGGGACGCCGCGCGTTCGCCGAATATCTCTCCAACCTAGAGAAGGCGCTGAACTGGCAGCCGCCTACTTAGCCCACCAGCGGAGACTCGAACCAGGTGAAGGGCGCTAGGCTCCGTTGCTTGCTTCGAAGTCCTCTCTCCCGTCTGCCTGCGGGGGAGAGTTAGAGAGGGGGCCGCCCCGCCCGCCAATCGGCCCCCCCCCCCCGTCATTCCCGCGAAAGCGGGAACCCAGGCACCCAACGTCGCTATTGTGACATTTGCCCGTTGCGCAGACGACCTCTCGTTCCTTACCCTGTCTCCCATGGCCCAACCGACCGGCGCCATCCACGCCCCGATGCCCCTGCCGACCCCTGTCGGAAAGTGTCGCATTGTGTCGCATTACTGTCGCAAAGTGTTGCATTCGCTGTTGCAAAGTGTCGCGCTCGAAGCCCCCAATCACGAGTAAATGACCCTGAAAATGCGACAGTTTCTGAAAAATCGGCGCTCACCCCACTCGGAGACCCAGACCCGTCATTCCCGCGAAGGCGGGAATCCAGGGCCTCCCCTCCTTACCAAGGAGGGGCTAGGGGTGATCCAGCCAGGAGTAAATGGCACGAAATGGCACGTTTTGAAGCGATGAGGCAGCCCCGCGCACTCGTAGGCCGGGGAAAGTCACGAGTGCGATGCATGTGCCATCGTCGGACATACCAAGCCCTTGGGGTCGCGCGATGCGTCGGAGCGAGCTGATTCCGGCCTCGCCGGGCGCCGCCCCCAACTGCTCACACCGTGTCATTTCGCATCATGCGTCGCCGACGGGGAGGGGGAGGGACCGCGCCGCTGTCGCGTCGCTGCGAGGTTCCCGCCTTCGCGGGAATGACGGAGGAGGGCCTGGGAGTGACGGAGGGGCCTTCCCCGCGCATCGCTGCGCTTGCGCGTCCCACCCCGCAGGCGGGCGGGAGGTGTATGACGGGGGAGATTCCCTAGCTCACGGGCCTGGCCTCCGGGGAGCGGTTGCGGCCGATCTGCGCTGCGCCCTCGTCGATGTTGGTGTCGATGAGGGCGTGGTCGGGGTCACGGAAGACGCCGATGGGGTCCTCGCCTCGCTGCACGCGTTCGATTTGCTCCTTCACGACGCGGCGGAGCATGACCACGCCCCGGTCCGAGTAGCTCAGGCGCTCAGCCGTGCGGTCGGTGATGGGCCCCTGGGTTTCCCAAGCCATCTGGTCTTGGGCGTTGACGTCGCGGAGGATGAACTTGGTGAAGGGGTGCTGCTTCTCCGGGTCCTCTTTGTTGGGCGGGTCGATCTGGATCTCGGGGTCGAAGGCGTGCGGGTCCTCGGAGCCGTCTTCGTTCGGGTAGAAGTGCATGCGTATGTGGAGGGTATGGGTGTCGTCGATGGGGGTACGGAACTGGGAGCTCGTCCCCTGACGGAGGATGTTCGGGAACAGGACGGGGTGCTCGTCGACCATCCCGTTCTTGTAGGTGCGCTTCTTCATGAGGCCGCCGTAGTCGGTCATGAAAAACTCGAAGTGCTCCACGTCGTCGGTGAAGCCGCGCGTCGTGTTGACGGGCTTGCGTCCGCGTCCGGTGAACTCCTGGTGCAGCACCTGGAGGTGAGCCGGGTCCATCGAGTTCTCCATCGCCTGGAACCAGTTGCAGTCCAAGGGCGCGTGGAGGCGGACCATGCGCGTGCCGTCCTTGCGGAACATGGTGTCGTAGTGCGGCAGGGGAGGCGCCGGGTCCGGCCCCATGTAGGCGAAGATCATGCCGATGTGGGCCTGCGCCTTGTAGGCGGTCTGCTTGACCGAGTTGATGATGACCTCGTTCTTCTCCGGCGGCGTTTCGAGGATGTTGCCGTCGCAGTCGTAGAGCCAGCCATGGTAGGCGCAGGAGATGCCTCGCTCCTCGACGCGCCCGTAGACGAGGGACGCGCTGCGGTGCGAGCAGTGGTCGGCGAGCAGGCCGATGCGGCCGGACTTGTCCAAGAACAAGACGAGGTCTTCGCCTAGGACGCGGACGGCTTTGGTGGGGGTCTCGGGAGTCAGGTCACGGGCAAGACCGATGGGGTGCCAGTAGCGCCTGAGCAACTCGCCAGCCGGAGTGCCCGGGCCCACCCTTGTCAGCAGATCGTTCTCTTCCTGCGTCAACATGGCTTCACCTCGCCTGACAGGCCTGTGCTGTGCGCAACTGTACCGCTATTTCGCATCTTCGGCGAGTCCCCGACACCACCGGCAAATCTCCGTCGCCGTCACGGGGACAGCGCAGGCGTGTTGGCGGATATGGGTTGCCACGGGCTAGTTGGGAATGTTATTACTTACGTAACGCGTAATGATACAAGGCTTCAAAGACAGGGTGACGGAGATGTTCTTCGCAGGTGAGTTCACTCCGAGCTTCCAAGCGTTTGCCCAACAAGCCTCACGTCGCCTCACAGTATTAGACAATGCTGCGACCTTGCGAGACTTGTCAGGGCTGCGCAGCAATCGTCTGGAAGCACTATCGGGAGACCGTGCGGGAGCGTACAGCATTCGAATCAACCGGCAGTGGCGAATCTGTTTCCGCTGGGGAGACGATGGCCCCTACGATGTCGAGGTAGTGGACTACCACTAGAGAGGTGAGCGATGAGCATCAGGAATGGCATGCGTCCGGTGCATCCGGGGGAGATTCTGCGAGACGAGCTCGACGAGCTCGACATGTCGGCCCATGCGCTCGCCAAGGCTCTCGCCGTGCCCCCCAACCGCATCACCGCCATTCTGCAAGGCCGCAGGGGAATCACCGCCGACACCGCTCTGCGCCTGTCCCGCTATCTCGACACTAGTCCTGAGCTGTGGCTGAATCTCCAACAGACTTTCGAACTGCGTACGGCGGAAGAGAGCTCGGGGGAAGCGATTGCCGCGAGCGTGCAGCCGCGCTCGTCTTGAGCTTAGAAGTAATATCGTTGTTTCGCGAACGCCCTAATTTAGTTTACTGAAGTTGGTAATATTCTCTCGCCTAGGCGTCTTTGCACAGCTTGATTGATTAGTCTTTTTACATTTGGTTCTGTATTAGTTATCCGTACTAATTCATTGAATTGTAGGAAGCCCATATTTTTGACTAATTTCCCGATAAACTCGTCGGCAAAACTAGACGATATTATTTGAATAGAATCGAAGTTTAATTCTATGGAAGCAGGAATTGCATTTAGATAGGTAATCGTCCTATCGTACATCTCAGCCCCTGATTTTCTGGTAGCATAACCGCGTGCTTGGCTAGCGATACGAAGGACGTACTTGTTATTCTCATCAAGGATTCTCTCACTGAATTCTACAACTGGCTTTTGGCCGGTTACTTTCTCGAAATCGATGGGTTTATTATACTGTATCTGGAAATCAACAATCGTCCCCGGTGCATCCTGGCCAACCCACACGTGCCCAGAGCCCTTTTGGTTGATAAATTGTCCCATTGAGTCCATACCAATTGTAACGTAGCCTGTCCCCGATGATATCGTTAGGGTTCCTTGGCCGGCTTGAACGAACCTAGCTAACCCCCAAAGGCCGTTCCCTTGATACATCCCCGGCTTACGTGTCATTCGGTGCTCCATTGCGATTGTAATTGCGTCCTCGTCGGACGCAGTACCTCGCCGATCACTGAGGCTGCTCCTTATACCCCTGCCTGCATCGGCGATGCATATGGCTAGTCTTTTGTTTTTTCTGTGGAGTTGGACCTCTAGGAAGCCCAGTGATGCCTCCGAGTGATTGACAACGTTATCCATGACTTCATAGAGACACCAGATGAAGGCGTCGATGCTGCCCTGAGCAAATTCAACTTGCCCTTTGAGGGACTCAGTGATGTTCTCTACGAGAGTATATGCAGATTCATGATCGAACTGCATACTCTTGAGACAGCGGGATCCGTCAGCGGATTTATGATTGACTGTAGCATTAAACTGCCCGAAGTATCGGTGACAGTAACCTCAATGCCTAAGTTCCTATAGTAGCTTATTGTTGCCGCAATGGGAGCGTCTATGTTCGGGTAAAGACTGCCGAGGTCGTGAGCTTCTAAGTTGATGACTTGATGGCCAGACTGTACTAAGTCTCTAAATTTGGTTATGAAGTCGTTCGGACGGAGAGGGCCGGCAAGTGTCAGTGAGTCGCCATTCCATTCTACTGGCATAGTCCATCTCCTCTAGTAGTCGTGGCCTTGGACAACGCGAATAAACCGTCGACGCCCTACTCGAATCACGCTGCCCCAAGGTATGGAGGCCGTTTCATTTGAAAGCACCACATCACCCATTCGGACTGCACCCATTAGAATCAACCGCCTTCCCTCGCTTCGGCTTACAACGTATCCCAAGGCTCCAAGCAATCGAGGCATGTCGACGGTGGCAGACTCCATGGAGGTTTTAAGTACCCCGGGAGTTGAGGTAGATATCATAGCCTCAGCGATACCCTCCGTTGGCGTCTCGCGCTGTTGGAAGACGCGCTCAAAGTCGGCGCGGGCGGCCGCAGCGTCGGCGGGGGAGTGGAACATGGTCACTATCTGCTCGCCCAGGCGCTTCTTGAGGTCCATCGGGTTCGTCGCCCGTTGCTCGATTGCGCCTCGAATGGCCTCGACCTCCTCGTCCGGCACGTCCGTGAGGAGCTCGAAGTAGAGGGCGATGAGGTCGTCGGGGAGGGACATGGTCTTGCCGAACATTTCGGCGGGCGTGTCCTCAATGGCGATGTAGTTGCCGAGGGACTTGCTCATCTTCCGCACGCCATCGGTGCCCGGCAGGATGGGCATGGTGAAGACTATCTGCGGGCGCTGGCCGACCTTCTCCTGAAGCTCGCGGCCGACTAGCAAGTTGAAGAGCTGGTCCGTGCCGCCGAACTCGACGTCGGCCTCGATGGCGACGGAGTCGTAGCCTTGAAGGAGGGGGTAGAGCATCTCGGTGACGGCGATGGGGCGCTGGGCGGCGTAGCGGTTGGCGAAATCGTCGCGGTGCAGGAACTGGTTGACGGTGAAGTGGGAAGTCAGCCGGATCACGTCGGCCAGGGAGAACTTGCCGAACCACTCGCTCTGGTAGACGGCGCGCGTCCTGTCCTGGTCCACGACGCGGAAGAACTGGCGCATGTACGACTCAGCGTTCTCCCTGACCTCATCCGCGCTGAGCATCGAGCGAGTGTCGGACTGTCCAGAGGGGTCGCCGATCTGGGCGGTCCAGTCGCCGACGATGAGGATGAGCTCGTGGCCGAGGTCCTGGAGCTGGCGCAGCTTGCGGAGGCCGACGACGTGGCCGAGGTGCAGGTCCGGCCTGCTGGGGTCGAACCCCATCTTGAGGCGGAGGGGCTTGCCCTCCTGGAGGCGCGCGATGAACTCGGGCTCGGGGATGATTCCGGCGACGCCGCGCTTGGTGATCCGATGGATGGTCTGCTGGTCGAGCTTGGGCATGGCTAGTCGTCCTGGGCGGCCGCGAGGATACGCCGTGTCGCGGCAACGTCGTCTTTGATTTTGGCGACGAGGGCGTCGATTGAGCCGAACTTCTCCTGGCCGCGTATGCGCCGAATGAACTCGAGCCTCACGTGCTCCCCGTATAGGTTGCCGTCGAAGTCGAGGACGAACGCCTCGACGATCGTGGGGCCCTCATCGTGAAAGGTGGGCTTGGAGCCGATGCTGGCGGCGGCAGGCAGCTTTCGCTCCCCCAGGCTAAGCCGCGCCGCGTAGATGCCGTCCGCGGGGAGCGCCTGCAGCGGGCCGACGTCGATATTGGCGGTGGGGTAGCCGAGCAGCCCACGCCCTCGCCCCTCGCCCTCGACGACGGGGCCGTCCAAGGCGAAAGGCCGGCCGAGCAGGCGTTGGGCAAGGGCGGTGTCACCGTCTCGGAGGGACTCGCGGATGGCGGTGCTCCGCACGGGCATCCCGTCCAGCAGGAACTGGTCCGCGGTCTCGATCGTGTAGCCGAGCTCCTCTCCGAGGGCCGCCAGGACGGGCATCGTGCCCTCGCGGTTGTGCCCGAGGGCGAAGTCGGGCCCCGCCACGAAATGCTCCAACCCCAGGCAGTCTTTCAGAAGTCCCATGAACTCGCGGGGGCGGAGGAGCGATAGCTCGCGGGTGAAGGTAACGGGCGCGACCACGTCCGGCCCCGATTGCCTCAGCAGGTCGAGCCGTTCGCGCAGCGACGTGAGCATCCGGACCTGCAGGTCCGGGCGCAGGACCGACAGGGGATGGTTCGACAGCGTGACGACGACGGGCGCCAAGCCCCGCTCACGTGCGGAGCGTTCGAGGGAGCGCAGCACATGCTGATGCCCTAGGTGCACTCCGTCGAACACGCCGAACGCGACGGCGGAAGGATTGGCGGGGCGGTGGGCGCGGAGCTCTTCACAGAGGCCGGTCACGGCGCAGACCGCGGCCGGTTAGGCCACTGGCTCGGCGGCCAAGCGTTCGTGCGCCTCCGAGATGAGGGCGTTGGTCTCGTCCCAGCTGATGCAGGCATCCGTGATGGAGACCCCATATTCAAGCTGCGACGGGTCGTCGCCGAGGTTCTGGCGCCCGGGGAAGAGGTGACTCTCGACCATTAGGCCAACGAGCAGGTCGTTGCCCGCCCGGCGCTGGGCGACAACGTCACGGAAAGCGATGGTCTGGCGGTTGTGGTCCTTCTCGGAGTTGGCGTGGGAGCAGTCGACCATGATCCGCGCTGGGAGCCCCACGGCGTCGAGCTTGGTCTGCACGTCTTTCACGCTGGATTCGGCGTAGTTGGGTCCGCCGTCGCCCCCGCGGAGGATGAGGTGTCCGTAGGGATTGCCGCCGGTGTGAACCACACAGGTGCGACCTTGCAGGTCGATGCCGAGAAAAGCGTGCGGGGCGCGCGCGGTCTTCATCGCGTCTATTGCGATCTGGGAGTTGCCGTCGGTGCCGTTCTTGAAGCCGACAGGCATGCTGAGGCCGCTGGCCATCTCGCGATGGGTCTGGCTCTCGGTGGTGCGTGCGCCAACAGCGGCCCACGAGATGAGGTCGGCGGTGTACTGGGGCGTGATGGGGTCAAGGAACTCGGTCGCCGCGAGCACGCCCATCTCAGCGAGCTGCAGGAGGAGTTTGCGGGCGCGGAAGAGGCCGCTGGCGATGTCGAAAGAGCCGTCCAGATTGGGGTCGTTTATCAGGCCCTTCCAGCCAAGAGAGGTCCGTGGCTTCTCGAAGTAGACCCGCATGACGACGAGGAGCCTGTCCCGCACCCGGTTCGCCGCCTGCTTGAGGTTGGCGGCGTATTCGAGGGCGGCCTTCTCGTCGTGAATCGAGCAAGGCCCGACGATGACGAGGAGTCGCGAGTCGTCTCCAGAGAGGACGCGCTCTATTTCTTGGCGGCCTTCCGCCACAGTACGGGCGATGGAGGCGGTGAGAGGCAGTTTTCGCTGAAGCTCTTCGGGAGAGACCAGCGGTTCGATGTGTTTAACGTGCAGGTCGCTGATTGAATGCGCCATGACGCTATCCCCTTTCTCGTTGTGTATGCGAAGCGCGGAAAGGCAATTACAGGGAGCTAGCTATAGCTATAGCTAGCTCCGCCGCGCTGCGTAAACAGAGGGGAGAGCCGGACCACTCCGAGGGCCCAGACGCCGTGGGCGCGAGGCTCGCTGTCTGGCGATGTGCGCATTTCCCTCCGCCGACTTACTCATTGCTCGGCGCCCGGAGTCCACGAGCGCCTTTCAGGTAAACGTAGCTCAGTTCGCTCTTCTGCTTGTCAGTGTTGATCAGCAGAAGAACCCGGATGACGGACATCGGAGCGCTGGGAGCCGGTATCTCGATACTGTCCATCAACGCGGTGTCCCGCCAGCCCAAACGCACCCTTGCGGCCTTTGCCGGGAACTCCGCGTTCAGATCTGTGGTCATCGTAAAGAATACGGCGCCGATATCGGCTTCCGCAAGGCCGTTGGCTGCTACAAGCTCCCTTAACAACTCCTCGGTAGCGTCGAGAATCGCCTCCGGAGTGTTGGCATCCGCAGTGGTTGCGCCGCGCAGTCCCAGCGTTTGGGTCATGAGTCCGCTCGAAAGTCTCGTGTCCGGTGGAAGCCTAGGCCCTGCCGGTGAGTCCCGCTATGAAGGCTCCCGCCCGCGATGCCGCCTCGCCCGGCGGCGCCGAGTCTATCACGTTGATGAGCGCGCTCCCGACGACGGCCAGGTCCGCGACGGCGCCGACGGTCTCGACGTGCCGACGCTCGGCGATGCCGAACCCGACCGCGATGGGGAGGTCCGTGTGCCTCCGAACGCGCCCAATGAACGCGGGCAGGTCGTCCGGCAAGTCGGCCCTTGCTCCCGTGACGCCGGCGACGCTGACGCAGTAGACGAAGCAATCGGCCTCGCGGATGCCGAGCTCGATGCGTTCTTCAGGGCTGGTTGGCGCAAGCATGCTGACGAGGCCCAAGCCGTGCCGGCGAAGGGCGTCGTGCAGCGGGCCGGCCTCGTCGGGCGGCAAGTCCGGGACGATCAGCGCGTCGACTCCCGCCTCGGCGCTGTCCTTGGCATAGTCTTCGACGCCGTAGCTGAGGATGGGGTTGTAGTAGCCCATGAAGAGCAGAGGGATCCGCACTCCGGCCTCGCGGAGTCTGCGGACGACATCCAGGCAGACGCCGGTGTCGACCCCGCCGGACAGCGCGCGGTAGCTCGCCGCCTGTATGGTCGGCCCGTCGGCCAGGGGGTCGCTGTAGGGCACGCCAAGCTCGATCGCGTCGGCGCCCGCCGCCTCGATGGCGGGGACGATGGCCAGCGTGTCGTCCACGGTCGGGAGGCCGATGGTGACGTAGGGCACGACGCCGGTGCGTTGGGAGTCGCGGACGTTGTCGAGGGCGTTGCGTAGTCGGTCGAGCATGGTCAGGTCGTTAGGGCAAAGGCTACCGCGTTCTGGGCCGTGTGCGCCAATATCGCGGGCCAGACGGAGCCGGTGCGCCGGTAGACAACCGCGTAAACGACGCCCGCAATGAAGGCGGGCGCCATCAACCGAGGGTCGACGTGCGCGATGGCGAAGACGGCAGCGCTGGCAAGGACCGCCCAATGAGCACGCCAGCGGGAGACAAGTCCGCCGAAGACGAACCCCCGGAAGAACGTCTCCTCGACCATCGGCGTGGCGATGACGATGGGACGAACACGACCAGCCGTAACTCGCTGCCTTCCAGCGCCGCGGGGAGGGGGGAGGGAGGAAATCCTCCGAGATGGCGCTTACCGCCATGGCGTAGAGGATGGTGAGGCCCACGGTCCCCACTAACGTGGGGCCTCCCCAGAGGAAGAGCCTCGCCGTTCCGAGCCGGACAGGGCCGAATAGCTGCCGCAGCTTGTCCAACGAGCGCGGCCCAAGCCGGTATGCCGCACCAGCCAGCCCCGCTTGCAGGATGAACGTCGACGCGAGCGCCGCCCACAGCGGCGCCTTCCCCACGCCGCCGTTCGCGAACTCCAGCGCCCGGAGCGCGCCGAGCGACGCGCCGCCGACGACCGCGAACGCAGCGACGCCAATCAAGACCTCGCGCGGACCCCAGGAGGGTTGAGCTAGATTAGGTTCGCTGGACAGCATCGCGCGAGTGGGGCCAATCGGTTGCCTTACGATACATCCAGCGCCTCCACGTGTTGACTGCTGTAGACAATCTGCGATGCCGCGATGCCGTCCAGGCAATCATCTCGGGCCGGGAGGCAGTCACGGTAAGAGACGCTTTGGAGCTGGCGTCATCGCTTCATTGACGCCTAGGCGTCGGCAATGTATATCCGCCTGTAGAGGAGGGCTGCGATGGAACAGCATCAACGACTGGCTCTCCGGTTGCAGGAGAGAATCGGTCGCCCCGTGAGCGGCGCGCCCCTCGCCGACCTCGTCTATCTCGCCGACTACCTGCACTATCAGCACTACGGCAGCACGATAACCGGCTTCCGGTACACCCGGGGCGACGACGGTCCCGAAGCCGTGAGCGAGCCCGCTGCCGACGCCAGCCTCCGGGAACCATCGTCGCCCTACGGCGTCGGACGGCTCAATGCCCGAGTGGAGCACATCCTGGAAAGCGTGGTGGTGGTCTACGGAGAACTGACGCCGCAGGAAGTAAACGCGGCGGTCAGAGAGACCTCGGCGTACGAGCGCGCCCGCCCGTCCGAGCAGATCGAGATGAAGCAGACCGCGCCCGTTGTGCATGGAGCGCAGGGGGGGTGGGAGGCGCACCTGCGAGAAGTGGCCGAGGGGCGCTTCTGGACGCTGGAAGAGCTCCAGGAAGAGTACGGCGAAGAGCACCACTAGAGGATGCGAATCGTTTTCGACCTCTCTGCACGAAGTTTCTTGAATGCGCAATCGGAGGCCGTGCGCTCGAAACTCATCAACGATGTCGTATGGATTAGGGACTACCCATTCTTGAATCCCGATGACGCTTCCAAGGCTCCTTTCCTGGCCGCGCCGGGCGTAGTCATCACGCTGTGGCGCGACGACTATCACTGGATGGTGTACTACCTGGGCAGCCCGGAGGCCGTGGGTCATTCCGGGGGGCCGGACCTGGTCATCGTCAATATCGGCGACGTCGATGAGGCTCCCTCCGTCCACCGGCCATAACCCAGCCTAAACCGCGCACGGAGGCGAATCTGCGATTGGCTCTGGGAGCAGGCCGTGGCCTAGCGGAGGGGCTTGCGGGGCGCTTGACGAGCGGGGAGCGTAGTGGTATCATTCGCGTGCTTCCACATAATTTTCCGCTAGGAAGGGAAGTAGTACGGAGTCAGCGCGCCCCAGCGAGCCGGTAACAAGGTGAAAGACCGGCGGCGGATCAAGCCCTCCCGAACTCGTCCCTGAGCGGCTTGCCTGAACAATCAAGTAGGGCAGGCGGGGCGCGCCGATACCGCGCAGGCAAAAGCTGCTCCGGCTCCAGGCCGGGGAAGTAGGGTGGTACCGCGGGTATTCGTGACCCGTCCCTATCGTGGGGCGGGTTTTTTTATTGTCCGGGAAAGTGATTGTTTGAGACGCAATGAATAGAACGAGAGCGGCTACGACGATGATTGTGCTCGTGGTTGCGGCGTGGATCTTCGCCGCGTGCCAAGGGTCGCCCACGGCCACTCCTACGGCTCCGCCTCGAGCGACGGCCACTCCTACGACCATGCCCTCTCCTCCGACGCCTACCGCTAGGCCAACGCCGACTGCGAGGCCGACGCCTACACCCACGGCAACACCCACGCCTAGTCCAACGCCCACACCCACTGCGACGCCCACGCCTACGGCTACGCCGCCCCCGCCACCCGCTCCGCCGTCACCGCCGCCTCTACCTCCCGCTCCGCCGCTGTTCAATCCGGACCAGTTCTCCCTCACGCTCTGGCCTGAGCTGGGCTTGGACGCGATGCTCTCCTCCGAGTGCGTTGCTGAGATACTGGAGACCACTGAGTACCGGGGAAGGGAGGCGGACATCGCACGCCAGCGCGGACACCTGTCGTCCCTGTTGCCTCTCCCCTTCTCCTCCATGTCGCGACAACAGATCCGCTACCTGACCGACAGGATAAGCCGACTGCAGTCCAATGCGTCCCCGGAGATGTCCTCGTGTGCGGCTGACGGAGAGGCTATCGAGACGTTCTTGCGCGTGAGCCTCCGCAACCCATTAGGCGAATATCGCCTAGGGGTCCTCCGCGATTACTGGACTTGCGTTGAAGTCGTGCAGGGTGGGTACGGCTACTCCAGTAGGCGTGTGCATGAGTGTGAGGAAGGCTCTCGTTGGTGGCCGGAGCTATGGGTCCAACCCTTGCCCACGCCGTCTCCGGGGCCGCGCCCAGCGCCTATATGGGGCCAATGATGGAAGCGATGAGCTTCAGAGGAGAGTTGGTTTGCGATTGACCGGCGCGCAAATGATCTGTGAGAGCTTGCTCCGCGAGGGAGTCGAGCTCATGTTCGGGTTGCCCGGCGGCGCCATCCTGCCGCTCTACCAGACGCTGCCCGAGTACCCCCAACTGAAGCACATCCTCGTGCGGCATGAGCAGAACGCCGGCCATGCGGCGGACGGCTACGCGCGGGCGTCGGGAAAGGTCGGCGTGGCCATCGCCACGTCCGGGCCCGGCGCGACGAACCTCGTGACGCCCCTGGCTACGGCGATGATGGACTCATCGCCCGTGGTCGCGATCACGGGGCAAGTGCCTCGCGCCGCCATCGGCCGGGACGCTTTCCAAGAGACCGACACGACGGGCATCACTCTCCCCGTCACCAAACATAACTACCTCGTGATGAGCGCGGAGGACATACCCCGCGTCATGAAGGAGGCTTTCCACATCGCGCGGACAGGCCGTCCGGGGCCGGTGCTCGTCGACGTGCCTCGGGACGTGCTGATAGAGAGCGCCGAGTTCGACTACCCGGAAGAGGTTAACCTCCGCTCCTACAAGCCGACTCTCGAGGGACACTCCCAGATGATCAAGCGGGCGGCTCGCCTCATCAGCGACGCGCGCCGACCCCTGCTGCTGGTCGGCCACGGCGCCATCATCGCCAATGCCGGCGCTGAGGTGAGGGAGGTCGCGGAGAAGGCGCAGATCCCCGTGATTACGACCCTTCTCGGCATAGGGGCCTTCGCCGGCGACCACGTGCTCAACCTCGGCATGCCCGGCATGCACGGACAAGCGCATAACAACTGGGCAATCGACCGCGCCGACCTCGTCATTGGCGTCGGTATGCGGTTCGACGACCGCGTCACCGGCCGGATCAGCGCCTTCGCGCCGAACGCCAAGGTGATTCACATCGATATCGACCCGGCGGAGGTCGGGAAGAACGTCCGCGTTACGGTCCCGATCGTCGGGGACGCCAAGCGCGTCATGCATGCGCTGGCCAAGGAGGTCGAGCGGGCCTCGCGTCCCGAGTGGATCGCTGAAATCGAGGCGCTTCGGCGGGAACACCCGATGCAGGACAGCGAGCGCGAGGGGCTGCTTCCGCAGCAGATCGTGCGGGAGCTCTGCGAAGCGACCGGCGGTCGGGCGGTCGTCGTAACGGGAGTGGGCCAGCACCAGATGTGGGCAGCCCAGCACTACGCGTTCAAGGAGCCGGGTTCGTGGATCACCTCAGGCGGTCTGGGGACGATGGGCTTCGAGGTTCCCGCCGCCATGGGCGCGGCGTTCGCCCGGCCTGACCGGCAAGTCTGGAGCATCGCCGGCGATGGCGGCTTCCAGATGACCATGTCCGAGCTGGCGACGATGGCCGAGCATAACGTGCCGGTGAAGTTCGCCATCCTGAACAACAACAACCTCGGCCTGGTGCGGCAGCTCCAAGACCTGTTCTACGGGGGTGTCCGCGTCGCGTCCGGCTACTCGCGCAACCCCGACTTCGTGAGGCTGGCCGAGGCTTACGGGATATGGGCCAAGCGAGTCACGGACAAGTCCCAGGTGCGCTCGGCGATTGATGAGGCGTCGGCGGTTGACGGTCCGGCGCTTATCGATTTCCACGTCGAGCCGGAAGAGAACGTTTACCCGCATGTGCCGGCTGGAGAGAGCGTCTTCGAAATGATCGAGTCGCCCATCCGCGAGGAGGCGCCGTCGTGGCTGAAGTAGCGGGCAACGGGCGCGGCCCGTCTCACACGATCACCGCGCTCGTCGAGGACAAGCCGGGGGTGCTGGCCCGTATCGCGGGGCTGTTCTCGCGGCGGGGGTTCAACATCTCAAACCTGTCGGTCGGGCACAGCGAATCGCCGGGGCTCTCACGGATGACATTCGTCGTCGAGGGCGACGAGTGGGTGGTCGAGCAGGTTATGAAGCAGCTGTACAAGCTCATCGACGTTGTGCGGGTGACGGACATATCGGCGGAGAGCATCGTCGTGCGGGAGCTGGCGCTGGTGAAGGTCAAGTCCAACGCGGCGACCCGTCCCGAAGTGATGCAGATCGTCGACATCTTCCGCGCGAACATCGTCGACGTGAGCAAGGACTCCGTGACCATCGAAGTTACGGGCGACGAGGAGAAGATCGACGCTCTCCTCCGTCTCCTCCAGCCCTTCGGCATCCGCGAGACGATGCGGACGGGCAGGATAGCCATGACGAGGGGAGGCGCCACGACTGGCGCGAAACCTGCCGCCTCCGCCGTCGACCACAGCGCGCCCGACACAGAGGTCGTCCCATAGGGACGGAGACAATACGAAGAGGGGGATACGCAAATGGCAAAAGTGTACTACGAGAAGGATGCCGATATGTCGCTGATGGAAGGCAAGCGCGTCGGCGTCATCGGCTACGGCAGCCAGGGACACGCGCACGCGCTGAACCTGCGCGACAGCGGGGTCGACGTGATGGTCGGCTTGCACGCGGGGAGCGCGAGCAAGGCTAAGGCCGAGGCGGAAGGGCTCCGGGTCGACTCGCCTGCCGCGGCGGCCAAGGAGAGCGATGTCCTCATGATTCTCGTGCCGGACACGGTGCAGGGCACGGTCTACCGGGAGTCGATCGAGCCGCAGCTGAACAGCTCCAAGACGCTTATGTTCGCCCACGGCTTCAACATTCACTTCGGCGAGATCAAGCCTCCGCCGGAAGTGGATGTCTCGATGATTGCGCCCAAGGCGCCGGGCCACCGCGTGCGAGAGGTGTTCGTCGAAGGCCAAGGCGTGCCCTCGCTGGTCGCGATTCACCAGGACGCGTCGGGCAACGCTTTGGCGAACGCGCTTGCCTACGGCGCGGGCATCGGCTCGATGCGCGCGGGCATCGTCGAGACGACGTTCAAAGAGGAGACGGAAACGGACCTCTTCGGCGAGCAGACGGTGCTCTGCGGCGGCGTGACGAACCTCATCACCAATGCCTTCGAGGTGCTCGTCGAGGCAGGCTACCAGCCGGAGATCGCCTATTTCGAGGTGATGCACGAGCTGAAGCTCATCGTGGACCTGCTCTACGAAGGCGGGATGAAGTACATGCGCTACTCGGTGAGCGATACGGCGGAGTATGGCGACTACAGTCGCGGCCCGCGGGTCGTGGACGAGCACACGCGCGCGGCAATGAAGCAGGTGCTGAGCGAAATCCAGAACGGGACGTTCGCGAAGGAGTGGATCGCCGAGAACCACGAGGGCCAGCCGCGCTTCAAGGCGATGCGCGAGTCCGCCGCGAACCACGAAATCGAGGAGGTCGGCGCGCAGCTGCGCGGGATGATGACCTTCTTGGGGAAGAAGTAGCCGCGTAAACGCTACATCCGGAATCGCGGAGGGCGGAATCGCCGCGAGAACAGGCCCGAAGGAGGGATGAGATGGAAGACCGCGTACTGATTTTTGACACGACGCTCCGAGACGGTGAGCAGTCCGCTGGTGCAGCGATGACTGTCGAAGAGAAGGTAGAGATAGCCAAACAGCTGGAGCGCCTGGGAGTCGACGTGATCGAGGCGGGGTTCCCGATCAGCTCGCCGGGCGACTTCGAGGCTGTCCAACGCGTAGCGCGCGAGATCCGGAAGCCCATCATTGCGGCGCTTTCGCACGCCAATGAGGCGGCTGTCGATCGGGCGGGCGAAGCCCTCAAGGATGCCGCACGCCCGCGGATTCACGTATTCATATCCTCCTCCGACCAGCACATCCAGCACCAGCTGCGGAAGAACCGGGAGGAGGTCGTCGAGATGGCGGCCAAGGCCGTTGCCCGGGCGCGACAGCACACCGACGACGTGGAGTTCTCGCCGATGGACTCCAGCCGCACTGAGCGGGAGTTCCTGGCGCACATGGTGCGGGCGGCGGTCGACGCGGGCGCCACGACCATCAACATCCCGGACACGGTGGGGTTCGCAGTGCCCGAGGAGTTCGCGGGCCTGATTGGCTACCTGCGCGAGCAGGTGCCCGAGCTTGGCGACACGGTCAGGCTGTCGGTGCACTGCCACGACGACCTGGGCATGTCGGTCGCGAACAGTCTCGCGGCGGTCAAAGCGGGCGCCCGGCAGGTCGAGGGGTGCATCAACGGCATCGGGGAGCGCGCGGGCAACACGGCCATCGAGGAAGTCATCATGGCGCTCCGCACCCGCGCGGACTACTTCGGCGTGGACTCGCAGGTGGAGACGTCCCAGCTGTACACCACGAGCCGGCTGGTCAGCCAGGTAAGCGGTTTTCCTGTACAGCCCAACAAGGCTGTGATCGGGCGGAATGCGTTCCGCCACGCTTCCGGCATCCACCAGGACGGCGTCCTTAAGGAGCGCTCGACCTACGAGATCATCAACCCGCTGGATGTCGGCGTGCCGCGCAGCGAACTAGTCCTCGGCAAGCTGAGCGGTCGCCACGGCCTGCGCTCTCGCCTGGAGGAGCTGGGCTACACACTGACCGACGACGAGCTGAACAAGGTGCACGAGGCGTTCAAGGAGCTCGCGGACAAGAAACGCGAGGTCACGGACCGCGACCTCATCGCGCTGATGGGCAACGAGCGGACCGCGGTCGCGGAAACCTACTCGCTGCAGAATGTCCAGGTTTCCTGCGGCAACAACCAAATCGCGACGGCGACGGTGCAACTCGTGGACCAGGACGGCCTGACGCGCACGGACGCCGCGACGGGTACGGGCCCGGTCGACGCGGTGTACCGCGCAATCAACCGGATCGTCGGCGTCCCGAACGAACTTACGGAGTTCAGCGTGAACTCGGTGACCGAGGGCATCGACGCCGTGGGCGAGGTGAGCATCCGCATCGAGCAGGACGGACGCCCGTACATAGGCCGCGGCGCGGACACGGACATCATCGTTGCGGCGGCGCGGGCGTACATGAACGCGCTCAACCGTCTGCTGTCGATGGGGGACACGACCCGGGCGCCGGAGGCCGTGGGAGCGGTCTAGTTGACGAGATTCATTGCATGCTTTACTATTCGCTTGATTTTCAAAGCGAATGGAGAGAAGTAATGCCGACGACGACTATCAGCAGTAAGAACCAGATAACGCTGCCTGCCGATATCGTCCGCCGACTTGGGCTGAAGGCAGGGGACAAGCTCGCTGTCGAGCTCATCGATGGGGAGGTGCTGATCGTTCCCGAACCCACGAGCTGGGTTGAGTGGGGGCAGGGGCTCGCCGCGGGCCTCTACGGCGGCACCAAGGAGAGCGTAGACCGCTACGTAGCGGAGGAGCGCGTCGGCTGGGACGACGACTCCCCCGATTCCTTCGAGAGCTTCGCCGACTACTACATGGTCCAGGGCCCCGCGGTGCGGGCGCTCATCGACGCTCTGGCTGAGGCGCCCTGGCAATCCGGCGCCTCGACCGAGGATCTCGCTCACGCCGCGAGCCTCTCCGGCGACCAGACGGTCGGCATCTTGGACTGCGCGCTGGCGCCCAACGGCTGGGTGCGTCGAGTCGTGAGGGAGGACGGCGTTCGCTACCGGCTCCGGCGCGATCTCGCCCACGAAATCAGGAGCGGCGAGTGACGGAGTCTCGCTGGACCGCGGCCACAGCCACGCTCCGAAGAGTCGCGTTCGACGCTAACAGCCTGATTTACTTCTTCGAGGCGGCGCAGCCGCGCGCCGGGCTGGTCGCACACATGTTGTCGAGGGTGGAATCGCGGCAGGCCGTCGCGGTTGTTTCGACAATTGTTGAGATGGAGATTCTCGTCAAGCCGCTAAGAGACCGTGATCAGGCTCGGTTGCGCAGGCTCCGTCTCTTCTTCGACTCTCTGCCAAACCTCGTGCTCCGCGAAGTCGACCGCGAAGTCGCGCATGGCGCCGCGCGCGTCCGCGCCGGGACCCACATGAAGGCTCCCGACGCGCTCATCGCCGCCACGGCCATCGCGGAGCGCTGCGATGCTATCATCGGTAACGACCGCAATTTCGCCCGGCGCAGCGAGGTCCCCTACCTCGTCTTGGACGACTTTGCGGTATGACGCGCCTCGCGGAGGAATAGATGTCCCCGAAGACTATGTTCGAGAAGATTTGGGAATCGCACGTGGTGCGCGAGGAGCCGGGCAAGCCGTCGCTGCTCTACGTCGACCTTCACTTGGTGCACGAGGTCACCTCGCCACAGGCGTTCGACGGCCTCCGAATGAGCAACCGTCGCATCCGCCGCCTCGACAAGACGATCGCGGTCGCCGATCACAACGTGCCCACCAGCGACAGGGACAAACCGCTGAGCGACGAGGTTTCGAAGGCGCAGCTCGAGGCGATGCAGCACAACGCCGACGAGTTCGGGCTCGAATACTTCGACATGTTCAGCGAGAAGCAGGGCATCGTCCACGTCATCGGCCCGGAGCAGGGCCGCACACAGCCCGGCATGATCATCGTCTGCGGCGATAGTCATACCGCGACTCACGGGGCTGTCGGCGCGATGGCGTTCGGCATCGGCACCTCGGAGGTCGAGCACGTCCTCGCTACGCAATGCATCTGGCAGGCCAAGCCGAAGACGATGGAGGTGCGGGTCAACGGCAAGTTGGCTGACGGCGTGACGCCGAAGGACGTAGTCCTCGCAATCATCGGCAAGATTGGCACGTCAGGCGGCATCGGCCACGCAATCGAGTACACCGGCGATGTCTTCCGGGATATGTCGATGGAAGGCCGGATGACCGTCTGCAACATGTCCATCGAGGCAGGCGCGCGGACCGGTATGGTCGCGCCTGACGAGAAGACGTTCGCGTACCTCCACGGACGCGAGCACGCCCCCTCCGGCGCGGACTGGGACGTCGCAGTCGAGGCGTGGACGGCCCTCCGCACCGACGAGGGCGCGGAGTTCGACACGGTCGTGGAACTGGAGGGCGCCGATATCCAGCCCCAGGTGACGTGGGGGACGAACCCGGCGCAAGTGCTTCCCGTGGGCGCACGCGTGCCCCGGCCAGAGGACTACTCCTCGTCGCAGGAGCAGGCGGCCGTCGAGAAGGCGCTCGCCTACATGGGGCTGAACGGAGGCGAGCGCATCCAAGATATCTCGGTCGACACCGTTTTCATCGGCTCGTGCACGAACTCGCGCATCGAGGACATGCGGGCGGCTGCCGCCATAGCTAACGGCAAGACGGTGGCCGACTCGGTCCGCGCGATGGTCGTCCCTGGCTCGTGGGCCGTGAAGCAGCAGGCTGAGGCCGAGGGGCTCGACAAGGTGTTCACCGAGGCCGGCTTCGAATGGCGGGAGGCCGGTTGCTCGATGTGCCTCGCGATGAACCCGGACCGCCTGACCCCCGGTGAGCGTAGCGCTTCCACCTCCAACCGTAACTTCGAGGGCCGCCAAGGCCCAGGCGGGCGGACGCATCTCGTCAGCCCCGCCATGGCCGCCGCGGCCGCGATTGCTGGACATTTCGTGGATATCAGGGAGTGGGACTAGGACATGGACGCATTCACGCAACACACCGGCACGGTCGTTCCTTACGACATGCCGAACGTCGACACCGACCAGATCATCCCCGCGCGGTTCCTGAAGAAAATCGACCGCGTGGGCTTCGGCGAGCTGCTCTTCTACGAGCTCCGCTATACCGAGGACGGCGAGCCAAACCCCACGTTCGTGCTGAATCAGCCCAAGTACGCGGGCGGCACGGTCCTGGTCAGCGGGCCGCAGTTCGGCATCGGCTCTTCGCGCGAGCATGCGCCGTGGGCGCTGCAGCAGTACGGTTTCCGCGCCGTTATAACACCGAGCTTCGGCGATATCTTCCGCAACAACTGCTACCAGAACGGGCTCTTGCCCGTGCAGCTCACGACCGCTGAGGTGGACACGATCATCTCGCGCGCCCAGGAGCTGAACGGCTATGAAGTGACAGTGGACCTCGAAGCGCAGGAGGTCCGTGATTCGCACGGGCTCGTTGCCAAGTTCGAGATTGACGGCTTCCGCAGGGAGAACCTGCTCAGCGGGCTAGACGACATCGGCCTCACGCTCCAACACGCCGACGATATCGACGCCTTCGAAAAGGCGAACACCTAAATCATCTTTCCCGCCCGCAGCGGCGGGACGCCGGAGGCGCCCCTATGGCCACTTTCGACATCATGGTCCTGCCCGGCGACGGCATCGGACCGGAGGTAACCGGAGCGTCCCAGCAGGTGCTGGACGCCGTCGCCGCCCGCTGGAAGCATACCTTCCGGTACGAGACCGACGTGGTCGGGGGCGGGTCGATCGACGCCCACGGGACGCCACTGCGCGACGAGACGGTCAAGGCGGCGAAGAAGGCCGACGCCGTGCTCTTCGGCGCCGTAGGCGGGCCGAAGTGGGACAACGAGCCCGTCCGGCCCGAGGCGGCCATCCTTGGCTTACGCAAGGCCCTCGGCCTCTACGCGAACATCCGCCCGGTCAAAGTGTTCCCCGGCATGGAGGAAGCCAGCCCTCTCAAGAACGAGCGCGTTCGGGGCGCCGACATGGTCATCCTGCGCGAGCTCACGGGCGGCCTCTATTATGCGACGCCCAAGAAGCGCTGGGAGACGAAGGCCGGACGCAAGGGCGTCGACACCCTCCTCTACAGCGAGAAGGAGATCGAGCGCATCCTCCGCGTCGGCTTCGAACTCGCCCGCTCCCGCCGCAAGAAGCTCACGTCCGTCGACAAGGCGAACGTGCTCCAGTCCTCGCGCCTCTGGCGCGACATCGCCATCGAGGTTGGGGAGGACTACCCGGACGTGGAGCTCGAGCACCAGCTGGTCGATTCGTGCGCGATGGTGCTCATCACCCGCCCCACGAGCTTCGACGTGATGGTGATGGAGAACATGTTCGGCGACATCATCTCGGACGAGGCGGCGGTCCTCTCCGCCTCCCTTGGCATGCTGCCCTCCGCCAGCCTGGCCGGTCTGCCCGGCAACGACTCCCAGGGCAAGCCTCGCCGCATCAAGGGACTGTACGAGCCGAGCCACGGAAGCGCGCCGGACATCGCCGGTCAGGGCAAGGCCAACCCCATTGGCTCGGTCCTCAGCGCCGCCTTCATGCTCCAGTACTCGTTCGGCCTCATCGAGGAGGCCGCCGCCGTCAACGCCGCGGTCGAAAAGGCGCTGAACGACGGCCACCGCACCGCGGACCTCGTCCCCCCTGGGGCCGAGTTCTCGACGACGCAGCACATGACCGACATGATCCTCGAACGGCTGTAGGCCGGACCAGCGCCAGTGATTGACATCAGCCTGCCGCTGGCGGCAGTGGTTGCCGCTACGTCGCTGGCGGCCGCCGTCATCGGCGGGGTGACGGGCATGAGCACCGGCATCATCGCGATCCCGGTGTTGACGTTCGCCTTCGGCGTTCGCGCTGCCGTCCCCATCATCACGGTGGCGATGATGTTCAACACGCTCTCTCGGTCGGCCGCGAACTGGAGCGACGTGGACTGGCGCGTCGCCCGCTGGTACAGCCTGGGCGCCGTGCCAGCGGCTGCGATAGGCGGAGTCGTGTTCGCGTATGTCCCCGCCGAACTCCTGGCGCGAGGGCTGGGCGTATTCCTCATCGCCCTCGTCGTCTACCGTCGCCTTCCCATCGCGGCGCGGGAGATGCCGCTACGGGGCTTCCTGCTGGTCGGCCTTGGCCAAGGCTTCTTCTCCGCCATCTTCGGCGGCGCCGGCCCATTCGGCGCTCACTTCTTCATGGCCTATGGCCTGCGGAAGAATGCGTTCGTCGGCACTATCGCCGTCGGCACATTCCTCGTCAGTGTCACCAAGGCGTTGGTGTACGGCGGCTTCTCCCTCTTGGACCGCGAGACGCTCACCGTCGCCGTCGCCATTGGCCTCGTCATGGCCGTCGGCGCATGGGCGGGCGCGCACATCGTCCGCCGCATTCCGGAGCGCGCATTCGTCTACATCGTCGAAGCCCTCATGTTGCTCTCCGGCATCGCTCTGCTCCTCACAGCCTAGCCGCACGCGAGGATAAGCTCCGTTCGAGATGGGAGTAGCGCCGCGTTCCGCTCGCCCTGAGAGCGGGCTCAGGCGTTCTTGGCCCTGCGGGCCTGGCGTTCGTAGTAGCGGACGTAGCTGACGACAACCGGAAGGTACGAGCGGTCGGCCTTTGCGGGGTCGGCAAACATGTGGCGGCGAACATCGTCCTCCATCGCGGCTTCGCTCTTCCCGGCAGCCATGCCCGCCTTCACGATCTCGCCAAGCTCGACGGTTATGCGCTCGACGGCGTCGATGGCGAACGCGGGGTTCGAGGCGAGGAAACCCGAGTGCACGGGAAGCAGGTACTTGGGCGCGAGGTCCCGCGCCTTGCGGATCGACGCCAAGCTGGCGTCGACGTCGAAGTACGGGAGGGTCATGGGAGGGTCGGGCATGAAGCGGTGGGGCTTGTAGTTGCCCAGGCCGTGGCCGCAGTAGAGGGCCCCGCGGGACTCGTCGTACACGCCGATGTGGTCGAGGGAGTGGCCGGGCATGAACACGATGCGGTAGTCGTCTGAGCCAAGCCGAAGCCTGTCGCCGTCCTCAACCGTCACGAGCTTGTCGTCGGGCACTGGAAGGAGGGGGCCGAACACGTCCTCCCATGTCTCGCCGAAGACGTCGGCGGTCCCGGCGGCGAGTCGTGAAGTGTCGCGCATGAACGGGGCCCCGCGAGTGTGGAAGACGGCCTTGGCCTGGGGAAGCTCGCCCACGAGCCAGCCGCACCCGCCAGCGTGGTCGATGTGGATGTGCGAGGGGACGATCCACTCGATGTCGTCGGTGTGGTGGCCGAGTTTCCGGATGGCGTCGAGTATCTCCTCGGCGATGGAGGTCGGCCCCGGATCGAGGATGGCGGAGCGCTCGCCCGCGACGAACCAGGCGGCGTGGGGCATGGGGCCGTCCGTAAAGAGCTCGGCGGTGTCGCGTCCATAGGACGTGCGGAGCTCCCACACGCCGGAGAAAATCTGCTCGACTTCCACGCGTTCCTCCTAGGCTGGGCGACCGTCTACGGTCAGGAATCGGCGCCCGTTCTCCGCGCCGTTCTTCACGCAGGCGCTTCGCCGCCTTATGCCCAGTGGAAGCACGCGGCGGGGTTGTCCCAGAGGAGGCGGCGCTTGAAGTCGTCGTCGAGCTCGCTCCAGTCGAGCACCACGTCCACGGAGTCGGGGAAGCGGGACTCCGCGTGCGGGAAGTCGGAGCCGAACATGAGGACATGGTCGCCCATCGCCTCGCGCACCATCCGCACCATTGCCGGGCCTTCGTGCAGGACGACGGCGGCGAAGAAGCGCCCGCCGGTCATGTACTCCTCCATGGTGTGCTGGAGGTCGTTGGCCACATAGCCCATGTAGTGCACCTGGTCTTCCATGCGCTTCATCCAGAAGGGGAGCCAGCCAAAGCCTGATTCCAGGATGGCGAGATTGACGTTTGGGTACTTGTCGAGCAGGCCTGCGCCGAGGAATGCGGCGACCATCCGCATCGCCGCCCAGGGATGCGAGGCAGTGCGTCCGATGAACGGGTTTTCCCAGAGGTCGCGGTAGCCGGGGTAGCCGGAGGCGAAACTGTGATGGACTATCGTGAGTCCGGCGTCGTCAGCGGCGCGCCATATGGGGTGCAGGTCGGGGTGGTCTATCGGGTAGTCGATGGGGAGGTCCATGATGACGCCGCGCGCCCAGCGCGACCTGCCCCAGGTCTCGATCTCGGTGACGGCGCTTTCGACGTTGCGGGCGCTCGCGGTGATGAGGGAGGTGAGGCGGTCCGGGTAGCGGGAGCAAGCGTCGTCAAGGAAGCGGTGGAGCGCTCCGACCAGTCCCACGTCCACGCTCACGTCGTCGTGGCCGGTGAAGGAGCCGGGGACGAGGAGCTCGACGTCCACGCCTTCCTCGTCCATCTCGCCGATGCGGGTCTCGATGTCCCAGTCCTCCGAGTAGCGCGAGGGGTATTTGCGGCCCATGAAGTTCTGGAAGTGGCGCTCTTCCTGCTGGCGCGGCCCGGCCTCGCCGAGGTGGCGTGGCTTGCCCGCGCCCCATCCGCCGGCGCTCTCGAACCGGTACCAGTGCTTGAATGGCGGCTCCAGGACCTGGCCGGCCCGGCCAGTCTTCACCTCGCGCAGGAACTCGCCAAGTTCCTGCTGCCGCGCCGCGAGCGCCGCATCCAGGTACGGCGTCAGGGTCTCGACCGACGGTTGCAGGTGGGTGTCGGCATCGAAGACTCGAAACCCGTTACGCATCGCAGTTCTCCTCCGTGACGGATGTGGGCTACAGCTCCTACACGCGTGGGGTCATTTGGAAGCACACGGGGAGCAGAGCGCATCTTACTCCCACTCACGCTTTCGGGGAGTTGGGCGTCCTCCGAGGGTGTTTGGACCGCATGATAGCGCGGAGGGAGGCGCCTTCGCGGTCAGGCGGCGGCTCCGTTATACTGTGGGAGGGCCAGGCCGCGGCCCGTTTCCTTTGTGTGGCGCATTCGTCTAGCGGCCCAGGACACCGCCCTCTCAAGGCGGAGATCACGGGTTCGAATCCCGTATGCGCCACCACTTTCGATTCACGTGGACTGTAACCGGGGCTGGGCTACGGACGCGGTATGGGCATTGGGAGTCGTCGTGGCCGTCCGAAGATTACTTCTGGTTCGACATTGCCAGTCCTCCGGTCAGACTCCCGACGCCGAACTGACCGAGCTTGGATTCGAGCAGGCAAACGCCCTCGCCGATTTCTTATCCGGGAGACAGATCGACGTGATAGCGTCGAGCGCCTACAAGCGAGCTCAGCAGAGCATCGAACCATTTGCCGCAGCTACGGGACTGACCGTCCGCACGGATCATCGATTGAATGAACGAACGCTCTCAGCCAACCCTATGGATGGCTGGCGTGAACTGGTTCGCGACTCTTTCGAGAACCTGGATTTGCGCGCCGCTGGCGGTGAATCGGCGCGGGAGGTCTTAACTCGTGCCTGGGCTGGCCTGAATGACCTTCTTGACGGCGATTATCGGCTTCCATTAGCCGTAACACACGGGAACTTAATGAGCCTAGTCTTGAACTCTCTGGACCCTACATTTGGCTATAAAGAGTGGGAGATATTGTCCAATCCCGACGTGTTTATGTTACAGGAATCTGGGGATGGGCGATTAGTATTCGAAAGACTGTGGGCAGCGCGCCTGGACACGCTGCAAGGAGTCCGCATCAACGGCTGGGACAGCGATCTGTGGAACATCGCCGAGTGGCGCCGCTAGCGCGGGCTGGCCGTAGTGCGGCCGCGTTTGCGGCGCTTGTGCTCGGGTTGGCTGCGACTATCGCTTGCTCTTCCGCGCCTGATGAGAGCGGGGCGGCTCCGGTTGCCCGTACGGGGCAGGAGGTCTTCGCGGCTACCTGCGCCGCCTGCCACGGCACCGGCGGCGAGGGTCAACGCAATTGGCACATCCCCAACGACGACGGCACGTTGCCCCCGCCGCCTCTCAACGGCAACGGCCATACCTGGCATCATTCCGACGGTCTCTTGTACCGGATCGTCAGCCAGGGCGGGGCGCTACAGGAAGCCCCGGGTCTGACGAGCTTCAAGAGCGCGATGCCAGCCTTTGGAGGCCAGCTCAGTCACGACGAGATAGTCGCAGTGCTGACCTACGTCAAAAGCCTCTGGGGCGAGAAGACCAGCCGCGGTCTTTCTATCCGGGAGGCCCAAGCGCTCGCGAGCGAGGATGACCCTTTTCCGTCGAGTGGACGGTAGGTCAACGCGTCGTCGACGAGCTGACCTTGGACCCGAAGCACTGCTCGGCGTTCTCCCAGAACAGCTTCTTCTTGGCGTCGGCATCCAGGCTGTCCCACCCGAGGACGATATCGACGGAGTCCGGGAACCGCGACTCGGCATGGGGGTAGTCCGACGAGAACATCAGCATGTGGTCGCCGCAGAGGTCGCTGACCATCCGCACCATATCCTCGCCCTCGTGGAGCACGATTCCGGCGAAGAACCGGCCTCCCGTCGTGTACTCCCACATGGACTGTTGGAGGTCGTCGGCGACGTAGCCCATGTAGTTGACCTGGTCCTCCATGCGCTTGGCCCAGAACGGTATCCACCCGAAGCCCGACTCCAGGATGGCGAGCTTGAGGTCCGGGTGGCGGTCCATGATCCCCGAGCCGAAGACCGCGGCCATGGTGCGCATCGCTCCCCACGGGTGGGAGGCGGTCCGTCCTACGAACGGGTTGCTCCAGAGGTCGCGCTCGCCCGGATAGCCCGATGAGCTGCTGTGATGGACGAGGGTCAAGCCCTGCCGGCTCGCCTCGGCCCAGATCGGCTCCATGTCAGGGTGGTCGATGGGGTAGTCGAGGGGCAAACGCGCCTGCGTCGCAACTGCCCAGGGCGCGTCCGCCCAACGCCTCATCTCAGTGATCGATCCCTCGATGTCTCTGGCCGTGACCTGCAATATCGACGTGAACCGGCCGGGATGCCTGGAGCAGATTTCGTCCAGGCAGCTGTGGAGCGCCCGGATGAACGCCAAATCGACTTCGGGGTCCTCGTGCGATCCGAAAGCGCTGCAGACGAGGAACTGCGTATCGACGCCTTCCTGGTCCATCTCCTCGACCCGCTTGTCAATCAGGTCGTCCTCGACGCCGACCGTCGGGTATATCCGGCCCATGAATTGCTGGAAGCGGCGCTCCTCGCCTTCTCGGGGTCCGGCCTCCCCGAGGTGACGGGCCTTTCCCTGACCCCACCCCTCGCCGCGGTCGCTGAACCGGTACCAGTGCTTGAAAGGCTCGGAGAGCTTCTGCCCCGCCCTGCCGGTTTTCACCGGACGCTTGAACGGCTCGAACTCCGCCAGCCGCTCGCGGTAGGCCGGTTCGAGGTACTCTCCAATGGTCTCGGCGGAAGGTTGGAAATGGGTGTCCACGTCCCAAACACGGTAGCCTGCTCTCATATCGCCCTCCAAGACGACAGCATCGCTGCTGCCCAACTCCGGCGATGATATCCGACCCTCCTGGCCCGTGCAGCAGAGGCGAGCCTGCGCGCGGCGAGCGCGCCTTCCGCGTATCATTCACCCTCCCTCGTCTGCGGGGGAGGACTAGGCAGAGGGAGGCGAGGCGGCCATGCTCAACGTACGCAGAGTGGTGACTGGACACGATGAACGCGGCAAAGCCGTTGCGTTCATCGACGATACCGCAAGCAACATCACGAATCCCCGGCCAGGCGTCCAGACCGCGCTGGTCTGGACGACCGACTCGACGCCGGCCGAGCTCACCGGGACGGAGGACCTAGGGGCGCGGACCGTCCCGCGTCCCCCGGCTTACCGGGGCACGACCTTCCGCGTCATCGAGTTCTCGCCGGGCAACCAGCGCGACATGCATGTCACGCCGACCATCGACTACGCAGTGGTGATTTCCGGCGAGATCGACATGGAGCTCGACGACGGCGTCGAGACGCATCTGAAGGCGGGCGACGTGCTGGTGCAGCGCGCGACGGTGCACAACTGGGTCAACAACGGCGACGAGCCGTGCGTCATCGCGTTCATCCTGATCGACGCGCAGGAGTAGACGCGCCCTCCGTGATCGGCGTTAGCTCGGCGGCCGCGGAGTGGCCTTCTTGACCGCCTTGTAGCGGCGGCCGCGATTGGCGATAACGCGGTCAGCCTCGAATGACATGACGGGGACGCCGTAGCCGCAACTGGTGCTGGTCTGCTCGATCTCTACGACGATTGCCTGGCGCTCGGGCAGGGCGAGCTCGCTGGCGGGGTGTTCCTGGAGGAACGAGGCGAGAGGGGAGTCCGCAATGGGTGTGACTGTCGCGTGCCCGTAGAGGCGGACGACGGCGGCGTTCTCCTGCTCGAAAGCGCAGACCATCACGGTGATGGGGCCTCCTGCGGTCGAATGCCGCGCCGTTTCGTTGCCGCTGCCCGTGTAGTCGAGATAGGCGACGTGGGTGTCGTCGAGGATGTGCAGGGGAGTGCCGCCCTTTGGCGACACGTTGACCGGCCCGGCGCCGCTCGCTCCCGGCGACAGTCGCGGGTCCGCCGTGGCCACGAAAAAGAGACTCGACGCCTCAATGAGAGCGGCTTGCTCGTGGGAGATGCGGTCGAAGAAGTCCGCCACGCCTACACGCCCCTTGCGATCCAGACGAAGTCTTCAGTGTCCTCGGTGATAGATCCGCCGTCGAAATCGCCGTAGACGGCCTCGACCGAGAATCCGCAGAGCTCTAGCAGGTGCTCCATCTCATACCGGAAGGTGTAGCGCTGCTCGAAGTCCCGGAAGAGGCGGCGCTCGACGACGCCCTCGCCGCTGACCTCCTCGATGATGACGCGGACGTCGTTCACCTGCTCGACGGGGTTCCAGCCATTCTGTCCCCAGACGACGATCGTGCCGCCGTCGGCGCGGCCCACGTCCATCAAGTGCAGAGGAGTGGCCGAGGCGTTGTCGTCGGCCAAGTGGCGAACGTCGGGGTTGAAGGTGTCCATGGCCAGCACGCCGCCGGGCGCGAGGTGGGCCCGCACGGAAGCGAGCGCCTGCCGCTGCTCTTCGACGGTGAGCATGCTCTGGAAGGAGCGGAAGGGCAAAACGATGAGCGGGAAACGGTCGGCGAGCTGGATGTCCGCCATGTCGCCGGACTGGAAGATGCAACGCTCCGTAAGCCTGCGCTCGGCCGCCTTGCCGCGCGCGACCTCGATCATCCTCGGCGAGATGTCGATGCCGACGACATCGACGCCCGCCTCGGCGATGGCCAAGGCGATGCGCCCCGTGCCGCACCCCAGCTCGAGCACGGGCCCGCCGGACGCCGTCGCTTGCTCCACGTAGAAGTCGACGTCGTGGTCCAGCTCCGCGTACACCGCGTCGTAGATATCGGCCCAGTCGTCGTAGGGGAAATCGAATGGCATTAGGGGGCCTCGGTTGCACTGTGCAGAGTGGACGTTCCGCTCCAGTCTATCAACTCCCGCCCAAGCGCTGGAGGGCGCGTTTTACGCGCTCGTCGGTGGCGAGGTCTTCTTCGGGCTCGACGGAGAGGGCTTGGCGGGCTTCCAAGGTCGAGTAGCCCAGGGCGAGGAGCCATTGCAGGGCGGAGTCGCCGATGGTCCCGGTGGGGGCGGTCCCTACCGGCATGAGGGGCGCGCCGAGCTCCTCCTCCAGCTTGCCCTTGAGGTCGAGGATGATACGCTCCGCAGTGCGCTTGCCGACGCCGGGGGCGCGGCTGAGGGCGAGGGCGTCGCCCGCGACGATGGCGCCCGCCAGGTCCGCGGGAGCGAGGACGCTCAGGACCGCGAGCGCCGCCTTGGGGCCGACTTGGCTCACGCCGATGAGCATCTCGAAGAGGCGGCGTCCCTGCTCCGTGGCGAATCCGTACAGCTGGAGGTCGTCCTCGCGGACGATGAGGTGAGTGAGCAGGCGGACCTGCTCGCCGGGGTTGGGCATCGCGCTCAGGTCGTTGGCTGGAACGAAAGCCTGGATGAGGATGCCGCCCACGCGCACGACGGCGGAGTCCGCGGTCTTGTATTCGAGGGCGCCCTCGATCCCGGCGATGATGCTCATCGATGGGCCAAACGCTGTGCGGCGCGCAGCTCCTGGACATGGCATAGCGCGATGGCGACGGCGTCAGAGGCGTCTTCGGCCATGGGTTCGTCGCCGAGGCCGAGGAGGATTCGCACGGAGCGCTGCACCTGCGCCTTGTCGCCGGCCCCGTAGTTCGAGACGGCGCTCTTCACCTTGGCCGGCGGGTAGCGGTGGATGGGGATGCCGCGCCCGGCCGCGACCAAGAGCGCGACCGCCTGGGCTTGGCCGACGGCAATCGCCGACTTGGCGCCGCGCTGCGGCGAAACGAAAGGCTCCTCTATGGCGAGCTGGTCGGGTGCCCACCGTTCGGCGACGGCTTGGAGCTCGCCAAGGATCAGGTGGAGGCGCTCAGCGAGCTCCTTCGAGCGTCCGCCGTCGAGCGTCCCCCACGCCACGCACCGCGGCGTTTCGTTGTCGTCGTCGAGGTCGAGGACGCCGTAGCCCATCGTTTGGGTCCCGGGGTCAATGCCGAGGATGCGCATGCCGCTCCTGGGGATGGCGTGAGGTTAGGCTATCGCTATTCGCTGCTGTACTTCTCAAGGGCCTCGTCCGTGAAGTCGGCGTTGGTGAAGACTTGCTGGATGTCCTCCAACTCTTCGATGTTGTCGAGGAGACGCAGGGTCTGGCCAGCGTTGGAGCTGTCCAGCTGGACGGTGGCGTTCGGGAGCATCGTGACGCTCGCCTGGGCGGGCTCGGCCCCCGCCTCCTTCACGGCGCCGATGATGGCCTCCAGCGAGCCGGGCTCGCCGGTGATTTCGAGCACGCCGTCCTCCACCTTGAAGTCCTCGGCGCCGGCGTCGATGGCCGCAAGGGCGATCTCCTCGGCTTGCTCCTCGGAGACCTCCTCGATGGTGACGACCGACTTGCTCTCGAACATCCAGGCGACGGAGCCCGCCTCGCCGAGGTTCCCGCCGCTTCGGCTGAACGTGGAGCGGACGTTCGAGGCGGTGCGGTTGCGGTTGTCGGTGAGGGCCTTGACCATGATTGCCGCGCCGCCGGGGGCGTAGCCCTCGTAGACAATCTCCTCGAAGGCGGGGCCGTCGCCTCCGATGCCCAGCCCCTTCTTGATGGCGCGGTCGACGTTGTCGGCGGGCATGTTGGCCGCGCGGGCCTTGTCCATCGTCAGGCGGAGGCGGAAATTCATGTCGGGGTCGCCGCTGCCGCCTTCGCGCGCGGCGACGGCGATGTCTCGCGCCAGCTTGGTGAACAGGGCGCCTCGCTTGGCGTCGATCGCCGCCTTCTTATGCTTAATCGTGGACCATTTCGAGTGACCGGACATAGAACGAGCTCCTGGTCAGCCGGGACGGCTGCGTGCTGCTGTGTGATTCACTGATTCAGAATAAGGCAAGGCGCCGCGAGCTTTCTAGCCGTTCGCCCTGGTGGATTCTCCTCCCGCTGGACGAAAGCTGCCGGGCGGACGCCGCTTCGGTCGCCGGGGCTTGGTCTTGGGCGTTTCGAGCGAGCGCCATTCGAGGCCCTCGGGAACGGCGACCGTCATGCGCTTCGCCGCGATGTCCACGCTCAGGATGACGTCTCCCAAGGCGGGCAGCAGCAGCTCGGCGCCGTTGGAGACGACCACGTAGACGTCGTTCGCGCCGCCAGCGGGGACGATCTCCGTGAGCGTCCCGATCTCGGCGCCTGACTCGTCCACCACCGCCATATCGAGGAGTTGGTAGTGGTAGTAGACGTCCGGCGGGGGAGAGGGGAGGTCGCTCTCCGCGACCTCGATGGTCTCGCCTCGCAGCTCGATCGCTTGCTGGCGGGTGTCCACGCCGTCGAGCTTGAGGAGGAGCCTGCCGCCTGCCAAGCGCTGCATGCGCTCCACGGCGAGCGAGCGTCCGGCGATGAGCAGGCGCGCGCCCCGCCGGAAGCGGTCGGGGTCGCTCGAATGAGGGTGGACTCTGATGCGGCCGTCGGGGCCGTGGGCGTTGATGACAGCGCCGACGGCGACAAGGGGCTGAGGCGGCGGTCCGGGATTAGAGTCGACAGAGGCCACGCGGCCGAGCTAGACGATTTCGAGGTTGGCCCGCGTGTCCTCTTTGACGGCGGCCACGCGGATGAGCGTCCGCATCGCCTGGGCGACGCGCCCCTGTCGACCGATCACCTTGCCCTTGTCGTCCGGGTGGACCTCGAGCCTGATGATGACCTGGCCGTCTTCCTCTTCCTCGGTGACCTTAACGTCGTCGGGGTGGCTCGCTATAGCCCTGGCGATGTACTCGACCAGTTCCTTCATGGCTACCCGGCTTTCTCGACGACTCCCTGCGCTTGAAGGATGCGCTCGACGGTCTCCGTGGGCTGGGCGCCAACGCCGAGCCAGTGCTTGGCCTTGTCCGCGTCGACCACGATGGTGGGGGGATCGGTGAGGGGGTTGTAGTGGCCTACCTGGTCCACGAAGGCGCCGTCGCGCGGGGCCCGCGCGTCGGCAACGACGATTCGATAGCTAGGCTGCTTCTTCTTGCCAACTCTGCGCAGACGGATTCGGAGCATGGCTGGTGGGAGCCTCCAGGGTATTGCGGACTTACATTCCACCAGATTCTAGCACACGCGGGAAGGGCGCCGCCTTAGCTAGTGCTGCTCCTCGCCGGCGGCGCGACATCCCCAAATGCGCCGGCCCCCTCACTCGTGAGGCGACGTCGTCACGAGCGGCGGACGAGTTGCCCACGCCGTCGGCGGCCGAACGCCGCCCGCCCGCCGCTCCTGGACCGCGAGCCCAGGCGTCGTTCGAGACGTGAAGGCTCCCCCACCGCGACACTTGCCCCTTCCCCCAACCCCGACCAACCCCTACCATGGACTCCGACAGGCTACGCGCTGTCCCCTCCTTACCAAGGAGGGGCTAGGGGTGGTTCTGCGGGGGTCCCGGCGCCACCCACCAGCCCCCGCAGAAACCGGGGGGGCGAAATTTTCTTGATTTCTTGCATTCTTAACCCCTTCCACCGCACCACGGCCTGGTAAACAAGTTGTGAAATGTCCGAGGGGTTTCGCATCTTGCCCCCCGCCCCGTCGCCCGGCGACCGCATAACGGCCACGTAAATCAAAGATTCCAAGATGTGAGGGAGCCTGCGAAAAAAACTTCTTGCTTCTCCACAGACGGCGCGAGCTATACGAAGCGCCCCATCGCCCTACTGACCGGCGCTCAGGCGGCTGATGAGGGGCTCCGGCAGGTCGGCCTCCGCCATCGCCCGCTGGGTGGCGGCGATGTCGTACCACACGCGTTTGAGCGTGAGGAGCCGCGCCTCGTCGTCGTATATCGCGTAGGCGGCGCGCGGGTCGCGGTCGCGGGGTTGCCCCACGCTGCCGGGGTTCACGACGAGCCGCGCGAAGCCCCGTGGAACGGTCAGGCCCTGGGGGCCCGGCTGTTCGAGGCCGCGCCCCGCCTCGGCGGCGAACTGGTAGTGCGTATGGCCGACGAGGACATCGTCGGTGATGGCGCGGTCCCATGCCTCGATGGCCTGGGGATAGCCGAAAAGGTAGTCCCAGAGGGGGTCCTTGGGCGAGCCGTGCACCAGGGTGAATCCGTCCTCGTGGATGGTTTCGGGCAGGCCGGCCAGGTACTCGCGGGCCTCGTCGTCGAGCTGGTTCCCGCTCCAGCGGCAGGCCTGGGCGGCGTAGTAGTTGAAGTCGTCGAGCGTAACGCGCCCCACCGCGCCCGCGTCGTGGTTGCCGGTGATGCTCATCGCGTCGAGGGACCGGACGCGCCGCACCGTTTCGAGCGGCCACGGCCCGTACCCGACGATGTCCCCGAGGCACCACGTCTGGTCCACCGGCCCCTCCTCCTCGGCGGCGGCGATGACCGCGTCGAGGGCAATGAGGTTGCTGTGGATGTCGCTGATGATGAGGGTGCGCACGCGCCCATGCTACCCGAAAGACATTAACGGACGCTGCTTCGTATCGGAGTTGACGCCAGCCTTCATAATAGGCCGCGCTGGTCGAGCAGGGGGAGCGTGCGATGAAGATACGAGATACGGCCGCAGGAGAGCTCACCGCGCTCTGGGCGGGGTTCGGCTCGCAGGTCTCGTACGACGACCTCCCCGACAATGTGCGGCGAACGGTGCGCTGGCTGGCGCTCGACACCTTCGCGACGACAATCGCCGCCAACACCTTGGGCGTCGGCGTGCCGCAGCTGCTGGCCTGGGCGCGGGCGGCGGGAGGAGCTCCCGAGGCGACGCTCATCGGGTTCACGGACAAACTGCCGGCCGTCGCCGCGGCGATGGTGAACGGCGGCATGGCGCACGCGCTCAACTTCGACGACACGACTGCCGTCGGCTCGGGGCACCTGGGGCCGGTGACGATGCCGACGGCGATGGCGGCGGCGGAGCTGCGCGGCGGGGCGACGGGCAAGGAGCTGATGACCGCCATCGCAGTTGGAGCGGAGCTGATGTCGCGCATCGGGGTCGCGCTGACAGCAGGTCAGACCGGGTTCAGCGAGTCGAAGCCGCAGCCGACGCAGATGCCGGGCTATTTCGCGGCGGCGATGAGCGCGTCAAGGATGCTCGGCTTCTCGGCGGAGCAGACGCATAGCGCGCTGGGTCTCGCGTTCATGCAGGCGTCGGGCGGGCGTCAGCCGGTGCTGGAGGGCAGGCCCGCGAAGGCCGTTTACGCCGCATTCTCCTGCCAGGGCGGAATGCTCAGCGCGATGCTGACGCGGGAGGGACTGCTCGGGGATTGCGACGCGTTCGAGGGCGAGGCGGGATTCTTCCCGACCTACTATCAACGCGCCTTCGACCGCTCGGCGATGGTCGACGGTCTGGGGAAGGACTGGCGTCTGCTGAACGTGGGGATGAAGCCCTGGCCGACGACCGGCGTCGCGCACGTGTTCATCGAGGCGGCTGCGAACCTGCGGGCCAAGCGCGAGATCGACCCCGGCGAGGTGAGCCGCGTGCTGGTGCGCGGCGAGCCGCACATCCGCACCTTCTGCGAGCCGCTGGCGACGCGCCGCAACCCTCAAGCGCCGGTCGAGGCGGAGGACTCGGTGGTCTTCTCCACGGCCCGCGCGCTCGTCTCCGGCAATGTCTCGCTGGCCGACCTCCAACCCACGTCCCAAGGACTGTTCGACGAGGCCGTGGTCCGCGTCGCCAACCGGGTGGAGTACGAGGTCGACGAATCGCTCGGCAAGTCGGGGGTGGTGGAGGTCACGCTGGCGTCCGGCGAGACGCTATCGGAGCGCGTCGACCATCCCCGAGGCCATCGGGCCAACCCGCTCACGGACGCGCAACGCCGGCAGAAGTTCCGCGACTGCGCCGCCCATGCAGCCTCGCGCCTAAGCCCGGCTGCCATAGACGAAGCGATCGAGATAATCGAGCGCCTAGACGACCTGCCGGACGTGCGGGAGATCTTGCGGGTCCTAGGCGGAGGATAGCTCCAGCCTCTCTCGCTGCGGGGAGGGGGCCAATCCGTAACAAACACTTAACATCAACGTAACCGCGAGGCAACACTCCGCCCCTACAGTAGTACTTGCGACGCCAAGCACGGACATGGGAGCTCCGCCCTAAATAGACAACGGAGTATGCAGATAGGTGTGCAGCGGACGCAGCGAATGGGAATTGGGGCGGGGGCTACCCCGCCTTTTCCTTTTGTGTCGAATTCCGCGCGGCTAGCTCGCCTCGTGCACTGCGGTGTCCGGGTGGAAGGTGTACCACCCATGCCAGAACGACGTAACGGTTGGGATGCGCGCCAGGGCCCCGTCTCCGTCCGATTCGGCGAGCGTTTCCTCGCCGGGGACCCATAGGGCGCCGTCGCCGTCGCGGACCGCGCCGTCGCTGTCCTCGGAGAACGTCCGGCCGCCGCGCTCGTAGACCCGCGCTTCCCCGAACAGGTTGGACCCGACGACAACGATATGACAACCGTCCACCTCGTCGTTGATGACGGGCTCGTCGGCGAAGACGTTGATCGGGTAGGCCTTGTACTCGTCCCCGACGCCTACCCCGATGACGGTCTCCTTGGGCCGCAGGGAGTCGTCGCGGTTGAAGACGGGGAACATCGTGTCGGGAGACGCGAAGTAGTCGTAGTAGATGGCTTCGGGCTCCCACTCGTTGACATAGAAGTCCGCGGGATATAGGCCCGTATCCTGGCTGATGACCGTGGTGTCCGGATGCTCCGCCAGCCAGTCCTCCCACGTCGTGAGTACGGACGGAAAGATGGGGAGCCGCATGCCGCTCTGGGCCAGAGGGCCGATGACCGGCTCGCCGGTGAACTGGTTCCATATCGAGTTCGTGGCGCGGTCGTACATCAGCTTGTTGCTCTGGTAGAGCATCCCGGACGTGCCGAAGGTGGTGTCCTCGCCGTCGATTTTTGCGGAATACACGATTCCGGCACCGCAGAGTGTTCAGTAGGCGAGCGCTATTTGCTCGCCTCCCAATCTGTCGTTCGCCATCTCGTGCGCGTTCACGATGCGCAGGGGATAGGCCCGGTGCTCGCCGTTGATGGGTACCCCGAACACCCTGTCGCGCGGATGGAGATACGTGGCTTCCTCCGGCGAGAGCGCCTCCGGGAACTGTAGGTCGGGTATGCCGTCGGTGCGCACGCCGCCCCAAACGACTTCTGTGAGGTCGATGCGCTCCGACCCCGGTGCCGCCGTGAGGAACGCGGCCATTCGAGGGTCGATCAGGGATAGGATGTTCGTCTTCCATTCCAAGTATTCGGACGGCGGGGGAAACTCGCCGCGCCGCGGGCCGAGCCACTCCATAGCGTCGTTCCACGCCTCCCTCCCGCGGAAGTCTTGGCCGGTGAGCGCTAGGAGCGCATCCGCGTAGGCCGTGCTCAACGCCGGGTTGTTCCATAGGCGCATGATTTCTACGATGACCGGCGCCTGGGAGGTGTCGCCCTGAGCGGCTGCGTCGCCGACCGCCGATAGGGTCGTCACCAGCGTTTGGTCGGCGCCGACGAAGATGCGCCACATCGTTGCGTTTGAGTCGTAAGACCCCTCGGGAGCCGGTTGCGTACTCGTGGACGCGCTGGTCGGCGTTGGCGTCGGGCTGCTGCTGGGCGGGCAGGCCCCGCCGACGTCGTCCGAGCATGCGGACAGCGCAACGGCGGCCCCGAGAAGGAGCGTAGGTATGAGGATTCGCAGTGGGAGCATGGGGCCGTTGGATTCTATGCGCAGAGAGCCGCTGTAGTTTGCGATAATACCCTCATGGCGACGGTTGGCGATATCGGCGAGGTTGCGCTCATCGAGCGGCTAGCGAGGCGTGTCGAGGAGGCCCGTCTCTCGCCGCCGCCTGGGATGGACGCGCTTCTCGGCATCGGCGACGACGCGGCGGCCTGGCGCCTCGATGAGCCGGGCGTCGAGACTGCGACGACAGACACGATGGTCGAGGGCGTCCACTTCCGCCGTGAGACGTCCGGTTGGTCGGACGTTGGGTGGAAGAGCTGGGCGTCGAACGTGAGCGACATCGCGGCGATGGGCTGTGAGCCGCAGTCGGGACTCGTGACGCTGGGCCTGCCTATGGACCTGCCGGTGGAGGCCGTCGACGCGCTGTACGACGGGATGTTGGACGCCTGCGCTTGCTATCGGACGGCGCTCCTTGGCGGAGACATCGTCAGCTCTCCGGTCGTTTTCGTGACGGTCGCGATGACGGGGCGCTGCGACGGCAGCCTGCTGACCCGTTCGGCGGCGAGGGCCGGAGACGCCGTAGGAGTGACGGGACCGCTCGGGGCGTCGCGGGGAGGTTTGCGTTTGCTGGAGACGGGACAGGCTATCGACAGCCCGCGCCGTATGGAGCTGGCGGCGGCCCACCGCAGGCCGATGGCGCGACCCGACGCGGCGCAGGTCCTGCGCATCCACGGCATCCGGTGCGCGATGGACATCTCGGACGGGCTCATTGTGGACCTGGGTAAGCTCGCGTCCGCGGCGGGCGTGGCCGCGCGCATCGCGTCCGGCGATGTTCCGGCGCATCCCGCCCTACGAGCCGAGTTCGGCGACGAGGGGATGGAGTTTGCGATAGCGGGCGGCGAGGACTACGAGCTCCTCTTCACCGGCCCGTCCGCATCCGTTCAGGCCGTCATTTGCGAGCTGAAGGGCAGCGCGGTCATCGGCGAGATCGTCGAGGGAGAGGCCGGAGCCGTCGAGGTCCTTGACGCGAACGGCGCGCGCATGGAGACCGGCATGACCGGCTGGGAGCACCTCCGTTGACGATGAGGACCGAGTCCCGCAACGCCGAAGAGACGCAGGCGCTCGGTCGTCGTCTGGGCGAGCTTGCGGAGGCCGGCGATCTCTACCTGCTGCACGGCGCGTTGGGGGCCGGAAAGACGACTCTCACCCAAGGGCTGGCGTGGGGGGCGGGAGCCACGGGCTACGCCCATAGCCCCACGTTCGTGCTCGTGAACGAGTACCGGGGCCGCGTCAATGTCCATCACGTCGACCTCTACCGGATCGACGGCGACCTCGAAGCGCACGACCTCGGCTTCGAGGAGATGCTGGAGGATGGCGTGGTGGTCGTTGAGTGGCCTGAGAGGGCCGAGGCTGTCTTCCCCGGCGAACACCTTAGCGTGACGCTGGCTTTCGGAGACTCCGCCGATCACAGGGTCATCGAGATCGTGGCGAGCGGCGAGCGGTACGAGGCCCTCATCATCGAACTGCGAGAGAGTGGCGAGCTGCGAGAGGCGGCTGCGCAGTGAGCGCCCCCTCCATCATTCCCCTCCCCCCCGTCATTCCCGCGCAGGTGGAAACCCCGCAGCCCGTCCCCCCCGTCATTCCCGCGAAAGCGGGAACCCCGCAGCCCGCCCCCTCCGTCATTCCCGCGAAAGCGGGAATCCATCCCCCCTTCCTCGTGATCGACACCTCGACACGCTTCGGCGCCGTTGGGCTGTGGAGCGCGGGCGGAATGGAGCGCACGGTCTCGTGGAAGTCCCGCAACAACCACACCGCCGAGCTCATGCCCGCCATCGATTTGCTGCTGCGGGCGGGAGGAGTCTCGCCCGGCGAGCTCGGAGGCGTGATCGTCACTGTCGGGCCGGGTGGCTTCAGCGCGGTGCGGGCGGGGTTGGGCGTCGCCAAGGGACTGGCGATAGGCGGCTCGCTGCCGGTGGCCGGAGTGAGCTCGTTGGAGGCGTCGGCCTATCCTTACCGGCAGGCGTCGGCCCGCGTATGTGCGCTGCTCCCTGCGGGTCGGGACATCGTGTCATGGGGCGTGTTCGGCGTGTCCGGGAGCGCTTGGGTGACGCTGGTTGACGAAACCGTGACTTCCATAGATGAATTCGTAGATTCGCAGAGCGCTGCGACGCTCTACTGCGGCGAGGCCGCCCCGGATGTCGCCGAGAGAGTCGGGGACACGATGCGCGAGCGCCTGGGGACCGAAGCGCGCCTCGTAATCGAGAGCGCGCCCCTCGGCCGCTTGGGCGGCGCCGGCGAGCTTGGGGCTGAGGTCCTCGAGGCCGGTCGCCAAGGGCCGGTTGCAGCCATCGAGCCCCGGTATCTGCGCCCTCCACACATCACGCAGCCGAACAAAGCCGTCCGAACGGCCCGCGGCGCTCAAGGCCCGACCCGCTAGTCCGCAACTGTGGTAGGGTGCGAAAACCGTAGCTTTCGATAGGCGTTTCTCGTCGCCCCTTTCCTGTAGGAGAACCAACGTGACCGAACGAACTCTCGTGCTTCTCAAGCCTGACGCAGTCCAAAGGGGCCTCGTCGGCAAGATTATTGGCCGCCTGGAAGACAGGGGCCTCAAGATTGCCGGCCTCAAGCTGATGGGGATGGGCATGCCCCTGGCGCGGCGCCACTACGCCGAGCACGTGGAGAAGCCCTTCTTCCCAAGCGTGGCCGAGTTCATGACATCGCGTCCGATTGTCGCAATGGCGATCGAGGGCGAGAACGCCGCCGAGATTGTGCGGAAGACGATGGGCGCCACTAACCCGCGGGACGCCGCTCCCGGCACGGTGCGGGGGGACTGGGCGGTGGACATCGGCAAGAACCTCATCCACGGCTCCGACTCGCCGGAGTCGGCCGTCAGGGAGCTGGAGATATTCTTCGGCGACGACGAGCTGTTCGACTACGAGCGCGAGATCGAGTCCTGGGTCTACTGAATCCTGACGAGCTCCTTGCCTGCCCGCCAGACCTGCTCCAGCCGGTAGAAGTCCCGCTGCTCCTCACTGAATACGTGCGCGACGACATCGCCGAAATCGAGCAGCACCCAACCGGATTCGGCCGTGCCCTCGCGGTGATGGAGGCGTAGGCCAGCCTTCTCGACGGCCTCCGCCACGTCCTCGGTCAGCGCCCTGAACTGCCGTACGCTGCCGACGCTGAGGATGACCATGTAGTCGGTGAAGGTGGACACGTTGCGGACGTCGATGAGCACGATGTTCGACGCCTGCTTGTCCGATGCGACATCGATAGCCTCTCGGGCGGCTGCTCCCGCGTCGGCGGTTGCGCTCCCTGCATCGGCGATAATGCTATCTCGCGTGGTCATCTGACTGGATTATAGGCGTCGCCTGGTATGATTGCAGCGTGAGGCCGTGACATCTCCCCATTGCCCCGCCTCCCTCCGCCCCTTACGATGTCTGTCTGTGGGGAATGCCTGTTCTCTCCCCCGTCCACGAGACCTTTGCATAAGCCTCGAACTATGTTCGGGGTGAGCCTGTCGGACCATGAACCGGCCTGGAATACGAGGGAGTGCAGAGGGCCCTGCCCTCTGCCGGGGGCGTGGGGGTGTCCCCACAAACATGATGGCCGGGGGGTGTGGGGGTGTCCCCCACAACATGATGGGTGGGAGGGTGGGAAGAATTACGCACAGGTCTCGTCTACGGGGGAGAGTTAAAGAGGGGCCCCTCCGTCATCCCCGCGCAGGCGGGGACCTCGCAGCCCTCCGAGCAGCAGCAATGAAGCACGACACTTTTTCGCAATCAACAACTTCTGAAAGCCGGGAAGCAGGCCGCGGCCATGAAAAAACCTTGCGAAAACCCCGTTTCGCATGGCAAATCCAACAAATTTTCACTCGTAATCCAGTGTGCAACCCAACAACTTTTTACTCCTAATGGAAATGTCGCCCAGCAACTTTTCACTCGTAACCGAAATGCCCACCCAACACCTTTTTCGCCACACCCGCGCCTCTCTTTCCCCCGGTGAGAGGACTGAGCGTCAGGTTCGTGCCGGGGAAGGGATGAGAGGACAGGATGGTCAGCGAAGCATCTGAAGGCCGCGTAGCCGTCGCCATGTCGGGAGGCGTTGACTCGTCGGTCGCCGCCTACCTCCTTGCGCGCGACGGCTACGACGTGGTCGGCGTGACCATGCGGCTCTGGGACGCCGAGGCTGGCGGCGAGGTCTCGCCGGACCATCGGGGCTGCTGCTCGATCGAGGACATCGAGGACGCGCGGCGCGTCTGCCAAACGATTGGCGCGCCGCACTACGTCATCGACGCCCGCCGCGAGTTTCGGGCCCACGTCATCGACTACTTCGTGGCCGAGTACCGGCGCGGCCGCACTCCCCACCCGTGCATCGCGTGCAACGACCGCATCAAGTTCGACTTCCTGATACGGCGGGCCTCCATGATGGACGCCAAGTACGTCGCCACGGGGCACTACGCTCAGGTCGTCGAGACGGACGACGGCGAACTTACGCTCCGGCAGGGAGTCGATTCGTCCAAGGACCAGTCGTACGTGCTGTTCGGCCTGGGCCAGGAGCAGCTGCGCCGGGTGCTGCTGCCGGTGGGGGCGCACTCCAAGGCGGGTATCCGGGAGCTCGCCCGAGAGGCGGGCTTGCACCTCGCGGACAAGGCTGACAGCCAGGAGGTCTGCTTCATCCCGAGCGGCGATTACCGCAGCTTCATGCGGCGGCAGTCCGAGCCGGCGGAAGGGGAGATTGTCGACGCCTCGGGCCGGGTCGTCGGCTCGCACTCCGGCGTCGAGTTCTTCACCGTCGGCCAGCGCCGCGGCATCGGCGTGACGGCGTCGCAGGTCGGGCTGGCGGAAGGGTCGAAGGTGTTCGTAACGAAGGTCGACGCCGCGTCGCGCCGGATCACCGTCGGCGGGGGCGACGACCTGCTGCTGCGCGGCGTGCGGGTCGGCGACGTGCGCTATGTCGCTGGAAAGCGTCCGTCCGCGCCCGTGCGAGTCGACGCGAAGATACGCTATAACGGTCGCGCCGCCTCCGCGGTGCTGCACCCTGGCGAGATCGAGGTCGTGCTGAGGTTCGACGAGCCCCAGCGGGCTGTCACCCCTGGCCAGGCCGCCGTCTTCTACGAAGGCGACCGCGTGCTCGGCGGCGGCTATATCGACGGCCCGGCCGACTGACCGTCGGCCGCGAGCTGAGGAATCCAACGAACGGCCTAGCGGCGCCTACACAGAGCGAAGAGCGGCGGTTGCACGACGAGGGCTACGCGCTCGTCGCGGGCGTCGACGAAGTCGGCCGGGGGCCTATCGCCGGTCCGGTCGTCGCGGGCGCCGTCATCCTCCCGGATCTCGACGACTTCGAGCACGAGGACTTCTCTTTGCTCCGGGACAGCAAAACGCTGACTGCTCCGCAGCTCGAACGGGCTGACCGTTTGGTCCGCGAGATCGCCGTCGGAGTCGGCATCGGCGAGGTTCCTAGCGAGGAGATCGATCGCATCGGCATCGCCCCGGCGGTGCGGACGGCCATGCGTCAGGCCTTGGAGCGGCTGGCCGCGCAGCCGGACCATGTGCTGGTCGACGCGTTCGCGTTCGATTGGCGACGCAAGCCGTGTACGGCAATCGTGAAGGGCGACGCGCTCTGCACCGCCATTGCGGCCGCGTCCATCGTCGCGAAGGTGCATCGGGATGAGGTCATGCGCCGCTTGGAGGAGCGCTATCCCGGATACGGGCTCGGCTCGCATAAGGGATATGCCTCGGCGGGACACCTCGCCGCCGTTGCGTCGATGGGCCCGTCGCCCGTGCACCGGCTCAGCTTCTCGCCGTTCAAGCCGACGCTGTTCGACCTCGATGCCCAGCGGACGTAGCAAGCTCGGCGCGGAGGGAGAGCGGATAGCCGCCGCCCACCTTCGAGCGCGGGGGCTCTCGATTGAGGCGTGGAACTACCGCACTGCGGCCTACGGCGCGCCCGAGGAATCGGTCACGCCGCGGAAGCAGGCGAGACTCGCAAAGGCCGCGATGCAATACCTCGAGGAGCACGGCCTCGAACAAAGCGCCTGGCGTGTCGATGTCGTCGCCATCACGCTCCAGCGTAACGGCCCAGCGGACATCACCCACCTAGAGTCGGTGGTGGAGGAAGCCTACGCCTCGCCCTCGGTCGGCGAGGAGGGCTGACGTCAGCCTCACTGTTTGCGGAGCGCGATGCCGATGGCGCCGGGGCCCGCGTAGGTCCCGACGACTGGGCCGATACGCCCGCTGAGGACCGGCTTGCTCGTCAGCGGGACGAGACGTTCAACCAGGTGCGCCACCTCCGCGTCGGGCGCCTCGTGGATGAAGGCGACCTCCTCGTAGGGAGCGCCCTCGGACGCAATCTCCATCATGCGCTGGAGCGCTTTCGACCGGGTTCGCACCTTCTCGTGCGGGTGAATCTCCCCGTCGACCATCGACAGAATCGGCTTGAGCGACAGCAACGAACCCACGAGCGACTGCGCCTTCCCGATCCGTCCTCCCTTCTGGAGGTATTCCAGGGTGTCGAGGACGACGAACAGGTCGATGTTCCCTGCCACGTCCCGGGCGGTCTGCGCCACAGCCTCGACGTCGGCGCCGGACCTGGCGGCTTCGGCTCCAGCCTTCGCCACCAGCGTCAATGCCATCGACGCCAGGCGTGTGTCGACGAGCTCAATCTTCGCGTCGGGCAGCTCTTGACGCGCGCCGCGGGCGGAGTTCAGCGTCCCGCTCAGCTTGTCCGAGATATGTATCGAGACGATCTCATGCCCCTGGTCGGCGAGCGACTTGTAGACGTCGAGGAAGTCTCCGATGGTGGGTTGCGTAGTCCTTGGAAGGATTGCGCCTGTCGTCAGCCGCCGGAAGAACTCGTCGTGGGTCATGTCGATGCCGTCTTTGAAGGCTTCTTCGCCGAAGAACACGGTCAAGGGCACGACGGCGATGTCGAGCTCCTTGGCTAGCTCCGGCGGAATGTCGGACGTGCTGTCGGTGACAATCTTGACGGCCATAGTCCATGTCCTCCCGGGTTTGGTTACTCGATAGAGACGACGTACTGATAGTGCGGCTGACCGCCCTCGTGGACCTCGACCTCAACACCTGGGAAGCGGGAAACAATCTCGCCCGCCGCGAACTCAGCGGTCTCCGGGGCCAAGTTGGCCCCATGATAGAGCGTCACCAGCGAGCCGTCTTCGAGCCCGGCCGCGTCGAGCATCTCGATGAGGGCTGCGTTAGGGCTCGCGGCGGCGGCCACGAGCTTGCCGTCCAGAATGGCGATGGTCTGACCTTCTTCCACGTCCAGGCCGTCGATGCTCGTCGAACGGACGGCGTTCGTAATCTCGCCGGACTGGACGCTGGCCAGCGCGCGGACCATCGCCGCCACGTTCTCGTCGTCGCCGCGCTCCGGATTGTAGGCGAGCATCGCGGCAATGCCTTGGGGTACCGTCTTCGACGGCACGATGTCGACGCTGGCGCCGGACAAATCGCGGGCCTGCTCTGCCGCGAGCACGATGTTCTTGTTGTTCGGCAGGATGACCGTGCGCTGACTGTTGGCGCGTTTCACCCCTCCGAGGATGTCGGCGGAGCTGGGGTTCATCGTCTGCCCGCCGGGGACGATGGCCGCCGCGCCGAGGTCCTCGAACACGCGCTCGATGCCGCCGCCTGCGGCCACTGCGACGATGGCGAAGGCGGACGCTTCGGCCGCGACGTACCCGTGGCGGGCCATGAATTGCTCGTGCTGCAGGTCCATGTTCTGGATGTTGATCTGGTCCAGGGAGCCGATGGCCGCGCCCATACTGAGCAGCGGGCCGGGGTCCTCCGCGTGGGCATGGACACGCACGACAGTGTCGTCGCCGACTACGACGGTGGAGGCGGCGATGGCCATGACGCGCTCACGCAGCGAGTCCGGGTCGAGACCCTCGCCTTGGACCACGAACTGCGTGCAGTAGCCGTACATCTCTTCCTCGGTGTGTTCGAGGAACTCGTGGCTTACGTCCCCGGCGCCAGCTTGGACGCCTCCCTCCGGCGCTGTGATTTCGAGGCGGACGTCGCTCCCGCCGACGAACCCCAGCGCCCCCGCCAGGAACGCCACGACGCCCTGACCGCCTGCGTCGACGACCCCTGCTTGCTTGAGCACCGGCAGCTGTTCGGGCGTATGGGCGAGCGCTCGCTCGGCCGCGGCGTAGGCGGCGCGGAGCACGTCCGCGACACTGTCGCCGGGCGGTTGGACGGCGTCGGCTGCGGCGCGCATCACGGTCAGCATGGTTCCCTCGACCGGCGTGCCGACAGCTTGGTAACCGGCGTTGGCGGCGGAGAGCAGCGCGCTGGCTAGCCCGCCGCCGTCGCAGTCCTTGCAGCCGTCGAGGCCGCCTGCGAGGCCTTTCATGAACTGAGAGAAGATAACGCCGCTGTTGCCCCGTGCGCCGAGCAGCGCGCCGCGGGCGATGGCGCTGCTCATTGAGCTGACGGTCGCGGACGGCGAATCGGGGAGGGCGGCCTCATTCGCGGCCCGCAGCGTGAGCAGCATGTTGATTCCCGTGTCGCCGTCCGGGACAGGGAATACGTTCAGGGCGTTGATGGCGTCGACGTTCGCCTCCAAGCACTCGGTCCCCGAAAGGACGAGATGCTTGAAGTCCTGAGCGTCGAGGTGGGAAAGGCTCCGACCGTTCATGAGTTGGCTACTGGGCCGTGGCCATGCTAAACTCCATTGCGCCGGGCGCTGAGCGCCCGCATCTTATGGTCTGGCGGTAGCCGCCAGCAACACGGAATACCATGGCAAGCTGCGACATATGCGGGGCCCGCCGTAGGGCAGGCAAGAACGTTAGCCACTCCAACAGGCACACCAATCGCTGGTTCTTTCCCAACGTCCAGCGGGCGACGCTGCTGCACCAAGGCAAGCTCCAGCGTCTGCATGTCTGCACGCGCTGTCTGCGGACCGTGCAGAACAAGCGCATGACGGCATAGCGCTTCTCACGCGCCAATCACGGGCCGCCTTCGAGCGGCCCTTTTTGTTTGCTCGCGCCTTCCTGACAACGGGACGGGGACGCCCTAATTGATCGCGACCAGCTCGATCTCGAACGTGAGCGCTTGCCCCGCGAGGGGGTGATTGGTGTCGATAGTGACCCCCTCGTCGGTTACGGCCGTGACGTTGGCGATGGCGCCGTTCATCAGCTCCACTCGGTCTCCCGCGACGAGGCCCGGCGGCGCTTGGTCGATGGGAACGGTTACGATCATGTCGGTCCGTGACTCTCCGTAGGCGTCCGCCGCCTCTAACCGCACCGTTACCGACTCGCCGACGGAGAGGCCCCGCACGGCGTTGTCGAACCCCGCGATAAGCTGCCCGCTGCCGACGACGAACTGCAGCGGCTCGCGCTGCCGCGACGAGTCGAAGATGCTGCCGTCGTCCAGAGTGCCGTGATAGTGGACTGCCACGCTGTCGCCATTTTCTGCCACTGGAGGACCTCCTGGGGTCGGCGTCGGCGCCGGGGTTGGCGTCGGCGTTGCTGTTGGAGTCGGGGTCGAGGTTGGGAGCGGGGTTGGGGTCGGGTCGCTGTTGCACCCGGCAACGATGACTGCGGCGGCAATGAAGACCGCAGCCGCGAGTGAGACTCGATGCGCTTTGATGGGGTGGGAAAGCGAGTTAACGGGCCACTCCCGGTCCGGAAAGGCTGGCGCGCAGCGCCGCGACCGATTGAGCCACGCTCATACGGTCATTGTACACGGCGGACCCCGCGACAATGACCGTCGCGCCCGACGCGGCGACACGCCCGATGTTGTCCGGCTTGACGCCGCCGTCGACTTCCAGCTCCGTCGCAAGCCCCCGCTCGTCAATCATCGCTCGCAATCGCTCGATTTTCGGGAGGACGCCGGAAATCAGCGACTGCCCGCCGAATCCGGGGTTGACCGTCATCGCCAGAACGAGGTCGAGGTCGGGCAATATCTCCACCAGCGTCGTCTCGGGCGTCGACGGGTTCAACGAGACTCCAGCGGTGGCGCCGAGCTCCTTTATCTGGTGGACGACGCGGTGCAGGTGCGTCACCGTTTCCTGATGCACTGTGACGTTGTCCGCCCCAGCGGATATGAAGTCGGGAATGAGGCGCTCCGGCTCGACGATCATCAGATGAACGTCGAGGGGCAGGCTGGTGTGAGGACGGATGGCCTCGACGACCATCGGGCCGATGGTGAGATTGGGCACGAACCGCCCATCCATCACGTCGACGTGTATGTAGTCCGCGCCCGCCTGCTCGGTCTCCCGGACCACTTCGCCGATGCGCGCGAAGTCCGCCGAGAGGATGGAGGGCGCGAGCTTGATCTCAGCCACGGGCCGCCTCCAGCCGCGCCTTTGCCTCGGCGAGCGCCGCGTCGACGCGCGACGGCGACGTGCCGCCGGGCACGTCCCGCGCCGTCGCGCTCGCCATCGCCGTCAAGCCCCGTACGTCGTCGTCGAACGCCCTGGACACGGCCTGCATATCGCCGAGCGGCAGCTGCGTCACGGGGACGCCGCGCTCGGCTGCGAGGTCGCAGAGAGCACTGACCGCCGCGTGCGCCTCGCGGAAGGGGACGCCCTTCGCAACGAGGTAGTCGGCCATGTCCGTGGCGAGCAGCGAGCTGTCCGCTGCCGCCTCTTGCATCCGCGCGGCGTTGATTTCGCAGTCGTCCAACATGCCGCGCATCGCTTCCAACGTCGCTCCGAGGGTGTCGACGGCGTCGAACAGGCCCTCCTTGTCCTCTTGCAGGTCGCGGTTGTAGGTCAGCGGCAGGCCTTTGAGGGTCGTGAGCAGCCCGATCAGGCTGCCGTAGACGCGGCCTGTCTTGCCGCGGGCGATCTCCGCGAAGTCAGGGTTGCGCTTCTGCGGCATGATGGACGAGCCCGTCACCCACTGGCGCCCCAGCTTCATGAAACCGAACTCCTGGGAAGTCCACAGCACCAGCTCTTCGGCCAGGCGCGAGCAGTGCATCATGCAGATGGCGGCGTTCGCGAGCAGCTCGACGATGTAGTCGCGGTCGGAGACCGCGTCCATCGAGTTGGCCGAAATGCCGTCGAACCCAAGCTCCTTGGCCACCCACTCGCGATCGAGGGGGTAGGGGACTCCCGCCAGCGCGCCGGAGCCGAGGGGCAGGACGTTCGTCCGCTTGCGCGTATCGGCGAGGCGGGCGGCGTCGCGGTCGAACATCTCGAAGTAGGCCAGCAGATGGTGCGCAAGGAGCACCGGCTGCGCCCGTTGGAGATGCGTGTAGCCCGGCAGCGCGACGCCCGGCTCGCGCGACGCGACGGTCAGCAGCGCGCCTTGCAGCTCGCGTAGCAGCCTCGCAAGCTCGTCGATGGCGTCGCGGACGAAGAGGCGCGTGGCGGTCGCGACTTGGTCGTTGCGGGAGCGCGCAGTGTGCAGGCGGGCCGCCGGCTCGCCGATCAGCTCGTGCAGGCGCGACTCGATGTTCATGTGTAGGTCTTCGAGGTCGTCGCGCCACCGGAACGCCCCATCCGCAATCTCGCGGCGCACCGCCTCCAGCCCCTCCACGATGGCGTCGGCGTCGGCCTGTGCGATGACGCCCTGCTTGCCGAGCATACGGGCGTGGGCGATCGACCCGTCGATGTCGTGCGCGTACAGCCGACGGTCGTACCCGACGGAGACGGTGTAACGCGAGACGGCCTCGAAATGGTGGGTTGTGTAGTTCGTCATGGCGGCAGGTCTATTGTACGCGAAGGTCTATCCCCGACCGGGCATCGGCCGGCCGGACGCGGACTAAGTAGGTCAGTCCGAGCATGAGAGCGGGAATGAAGGCGATCGAGAATAAGAAGCCAGACCCAGTCATCGCTGCTTCCATGTAGTGCCCTCGTGTTATCAACGAGGCGATACTGATGCCCCCCGGGACAGCGATGCGAAGCCCGCTCAGCGCGAACAGCGCCACTATTGAGAACGTGCGCATTCCACGTCTCAGTCCGTCGAAATGAGCGAGCGCCCAGACTGCGAGCAGGGTGGACGCCAGCCCTATCGCATCGGCGCTCAGTATCGCTATACCGAATGGGCTGTCCAGATAGTCCAAGCTCCTCACTCTGGGGAGATTGCCCCCGACTGTCAGTGCGACGAGCAAGAAGGCGTGGGCCAGGCTGATTCTCGACGCTTGTCGGGCGAACCAGAGCAGGATGGCGAGGCCCGCAAACCCTACAGCGGTGAACAGCAGGCCGAGACTAGCGGGGCTTCCCCCGTCGTACAGCAGCTCAGCAGCCAAGTAGCCGACTGCGGAAACGACCGCCACGGTAAGCGAGTACCTCCAGACCAGCGCGAGCATGTGTCTTCCCAGGCGGCGGACCCGGGAATAGGCGGCGCCGAGCAAGAGCGCGGCAACCGCGTTGCGGATGATGTGCCACAGGAAGAAGCCGCCGGAGTAGCTCTCCTCCAAGACGAGGCTCAACGTGTACGCATAGTTGGCGATGAGCGCAATGGCCGGTATGCCAAGGAGCAGCCACAGTTCCCAGCGGTAGGTTGCGAGGAAGCGTCGCACGTCAACGGCCTCCCGGCGCAGCGGGTTGGGCCTCGCCTGCGGGTTGGCGCACGCGGACGAGGTAGATGAACCAGAAAGCCGCAAGCCACGCGAGAATGATCACCGTCAATGCCAGCAGTACTCCCCCATCGTTCGTAAGTGCGAACCCTTGGATGAGCCATTGGGAGAAAAAGGCTCCGTCCAGTGCATGCACACCGAATAGGGCCGCGATCGCGCGCCTGCGGAATACCGGGCTCCACGCATCGAAGTTGAATAGCAGCCAAGCTGTGAAGATAGTCATGCCGATAGCGAGAGATCGCACCGTTATGTTCAGGGCTGCTAGCGCCAGATAGTCCAGCTCCGGTGGAGGTGTCGCCACGGCCGGCTCGAATAGGTAGCGCAAAGGGAAGCTGAAACCCAGCGCGACCATGAAGAACGCGTGGGCGAGGCTGGACCGCGATGCCTGGCGGATGGACCGGAGCAGCGGGAACATCGCCAGTGGGCCGGTCAGCAGTGAGCCGAGCAGCATGGCGTCCCAAGCCGCCGAGTCGGACACAAAGTCGAGCCCGCGTAGCTGCATCGCCAGGAACAGGCTGTCCACAACCACCCCGATAATTTCGACCGCGAGCAAGAACCGCCAGATCAGACGGAGGAAGCCCCGCCCCAGACGTCGGACCGCGGGGTAGAGCGCAGCGAGCAGGATGACCGTGACGAGTTGGGCGGGGATGTCCCAGTCGGTAAGGATCCGTACGAGGCCCCTCTCCGACAGCATAGCCCAGAAGGGGATGGCGACGAGCAGCACGCTTTCCCAGCCGTACCCCCGACGGCGAAGGCGCAGGTAGAGAACGCCCATCAGTAGCGCAGGAAGCAAGAAATAGGCATTCCACGCTATGACGTTGATGCCATAGATGTCATAGCTGTAGAAACCCACTGGACCGTAGATCCACAGCAACGACCATCCCCAGGCCAAAGCTGGCATGCCTAAGACGAGCAAGACATCCCAGCGGTACGTTATGAGCAGGCGTCGCACATCAACGATCCTCCCAGCGCGGGGCGCCCCCTAGCCGCAATTGGAGCAACGCAGGGAGGGGCGGCGCTCGGTGCAGCTACATCGTCTCTGGATGTTCGCGGCAAGGTGGCGCTCAGGGTCTGGGTGCTCCACGTTGCCGCTCTCGTGACGCTCCGAGTGGTAGCGCATCCCTCTCCCAAACCGCGCCTAGCGCGTAGCGGCCCGCCCGTCCATCTGCGCGATGCGGATGTCGATGACGGCCGCCTGGCCGGCCCGCACGCGCTCCATGCCCCGTTGGAGGGCCGGGAGCACCTGCGCGGGGTCGTCCACGCGCTCGCCGTAGCCCCGGCACGCCTGGACGAGCACGTCGTAGTCAGGCGAAGGGTCGATCTCCGACCCGACGTAGGCGTTCTCGTGAGGCCCTACGCCCTCGGGGAAGTAGCGGTTCCACGAGTTGATCGTCGCCTGATGGCGGGCGTTGTTGTAGACGACCGTCAGGAACGGCGCGTCGTACCGCTCCGCCGCCCAGAACGCCGAGGTGGGGCGCGCGAACACGAACGAGCCGTCGCCCTCGAGCGCAACCACGTCCCGCTCGGGGTGCGCCAGCTTGGCCCCTAACGCCGCGCCCAAGCCCCAGCCCAGGCTTGATCCCCCCGAGGCGAAGACCGTGCCCGGCGTCTTCCTGTCGGTGTAGGCGATCCACGGGAAGCTGCCGGTCATGCCCTCGTTCATCACGATGGCGTCCTCGCTCAGCACTTGCTCCAAGCAGTGCGCGACCCACAGCGGGTGGATGGGCTGCTGGTCCTTCACTTCCATCGCCCGCGCCACAAGACGCTTGCGCTCGGTCTCCGTCGCCTCCGCGTACCGCGCCGCGCGGGCGGAGATTCGAGTCCTGTCGTCATCGGTGAGCCGCGCCTGTACGGCGGCCAGGAGAGCGGGCACGGCCTTGCTTGGCGCCGCGTGGATGAGCAGGTCGGCCGGAAAGGTCCACAGGGGAATGTTGTCCTTGGTGGGGTCGGGGTCGATCCACGCGATGCGGCCCGGAGGCTCGACTGTCTGCTGGTCAGGGACCCACGGCACGTCGTGGTCGATGACCACGATTACGTCCGCCTCGCCGACTCCCGGCGCGCCGCACGACCCCGCGTTGAGAGGATGCCGCGTTGGGAGATTGAGCCTCGTGCCGATGGCCCCGGACACTGGCGCGGCGACGGCTTCCGCGAGCGCGGTCAGCGGTCCTACCACGCCCGGGTCGCGCCCGGCCGCGCCTGCGATGATGAGCGGCTTCTCGGCGGCGGCGAGCCAGCCGGCCAGGGTGGTGAGCGTGTCGGGGTCCGCGGTCGGCGGAACAGGCTGGGCATGGCGCCCTGGGGGCGGCACGCTCAGGGACGTCATCTCTTCCAGGAGCAGCTCGCGGGGCAGCGATACGTAGACGGCCCCCGCCGGGTCCGAGGTCGCCACCTGGTAGGCCTTCTGCATGACCCAGCTCACGCTGTTGAGGTCGCGCAGCTCGTAGTCCCACTTGGTGAAATTGCGGACGATGCCCCCCTGGTCGCGCTGCTCCTGTATCCAGTGGATGGGCATGTCCTTGCCGCCGCGGGCCGCGCCTCCGAACGTCGATGGGGCGCGGCCCGCGAACACGAGCACCGCGGCCTTGTCGCGCTGCACGTCGTGGTAGGCGCCGCCGATCTGCACCGTGCCGGCGTCCACGTGCACCAGCACGGCCTGGGCCTTGCCCGTGAGCTGGTAGTAACCCTGGGCCGCGAACATGGCCGTCGTCTCGTCGATGCAGAGGATGACCCGCGGCACGGGACGCTCCTCGACGGTCATGCGCGAGATTGCCTCTTGGATGGGGAACGTGTCGGTCCCCGAGTTCAGGAAGAGGTACTCGACGCCGTTGCTGTTCAGCATCTCGACGAAGGCCTCGGCGCCGTCCTGCACGGGGATGACGCGCATACGGCGGTCGCTGGCTTGCAAAGTCATCGCGCTCTCCTAGGCGTTCAAATTGTGAGCGGCAGGCGTGCGCTCCGAACGATTTGAGGACTTTCTACGCGCCGCGTCGGGACAATGTCAAACCGCGATTAACTCGTCGATGATCTCGTTCAGCTTCTCCTCGGTCAGCAGGCCGCTCCATGTGCGGAAGACGCTGCCGTCGGCGGCGATGAAGACCGTCGTCGGCATGCTCAGGATCTCGTAGTCGCGCACGACGGTTTCGCTGAAGGTCGTGCCTGCCGGGTACTCCACGCCGAGCTCAACCAGAAGCTCGCGGCCTTGGTCGCGGGTCCCCAGGAACTGCTGCGGGCCGATATCGAGGCCCAGCACCGTCACCTCTGCTTCGCGCGCCTCGTGGACTCGCTGGAAGTCCGGTATCTCGATCCGGCAGGGGGGGCAGAGGGCGGCCCAGAAGTTCAGGACGACGGGCTTACCTTGGCCGACTACGTCCGAGAGGAGCGCCGTCTCGCCCTCGAAGGAGTCGCCTCCCTGATAGAAGCTGATCTCCAAGGCGGGAAGGGCGTCCTTCGCAGGCGTGGGCGTCGGCTCAGCGGGCTCCTCGGTGGCGTTCGGCGTAGGCTCGTTCAGCCCCCCGGCGGTCGTCGGCGTTGGCCCTACCGGGTCTTCACCGCCGTTGCAGGCCACGAGCGCCAGAACGCCCAGCGCCACGGCAACCGTCAGCAGCAATCGCTTTCGCATCCTCATACTTCGTTCCGTCTCCTCCGTCGGCGCCCGCGGACGCTTCTCACTAGCATATCGTCTTGAGGACTAGAACTGGCTCTGGTCCGGCGCATCGCACGACCGTGTGGGCTTGGTTTGTCCGAGGATGTCTCATCCATATCACTCGCAACGTTCCCCGGCCTACGAGTCGACGGGGGTTGCCTCATCGAAAAAGCGTGCCATTTCGTGCCATTAAGTGCCATTTACTCCTGGCGGGACCACCCCTCGCTCTTCCTTGGTAAAGAAGGGACAGGCGTAAGAAGCCCGGTCTACGAGTGGGGTGAGGGTCGATTTTTCAGAAACGGTCTCATTTGGTCTCATTCGGTCGCATTTTTCATGGGATCTACCCGGAGGGGCGGGGCATGGGAGACAGGATAGGGAACGAGAGGTCGTTTGCGCAACAGGCAAATGTCACAGTGGCGACGTGAGGAGGGGTCCTCCTCCGCGCGCATCGCTGCGCTTGCGCACTTCTCCCTAGCCCTCGCCCGTCTGCGGGAGAGGGAACCGGAGCAGACGGGAGGGGGTTTAAGGGGGCGCCGCCGGGCGATGCCCCAGCCCATGTAGACTGCGCCCTTGAGGGGGTCTGATTCACACCTCTTCGTGGCGGGGAGCCTGATTCACACCTCTCTCATCCACGGGGGAGTCTGATTCGCAAATACCCCCGTCTGTGGGGGAGGAAAGGGAGAGGGCCTTGGGCTGCATCGTCTCGCTGACCGGCGGTTTCGGCGCGTTCATCGCGGCTATCGGCTCGCTGGTCGGCTTGGCCGACGGCGGAGTCGGCGTGCTTGCGGGCGTAGCCGGGGCCGGCGGCCAGGCCGGGGCTGGCCTGCTCGCCCTGTTGGCGGCGTTCGCCGCCGGAGTCGGCGCGTGTGTCGCTAGCATGCGGCCGAGGTGTGGCGCTGTGCTGATGGGCGGCGCGGCCCTCGCGGGACTCGCGCTCATGCCCCTCTATTTCGTGGCCGGGGCCGTCCTACTGCTGGCTGCCGCCGCCATGGCCGTGATAGGGGACGTTCGAAAGTCCTAGGATAGAATCGTCTCAGCGAGAGAAGCCTATGACCGAAACGCCAATCACTCCCCAGTACGTCAAGTACACCTTCTACAAGCTGGACCCCGAGTGGCGCCGTTTGCCCATCGAGACCCGCGCGGAGGACAAGCGCGAGCTTGCCTCGGTTATCAACGGGGCCTCGCCGGACCTGACAGTGCGCGCCTACTCGCTGATGGGGATGCGCGCCGATGCCGAGATGCTGGTCTGGACCGTCAGTCCCGACCTCGAAGGATTGCAGGCGTTCGCCACGAGAATCGCGTCGACGGCTCTCGGCTCGCGCCTCGCCGTCGCCCACTCCTACCTCGCGATGACGCGCCGGTCGATGTACGTCGACGACCATCAGCACGAGGGCTCGGAGAGCCGGACGCGAATACGGCCGATGGGGAGGAAATATCTCTTCGTGTACCCGTTCGTGAAGAGCCACGAGTGGTACCAGGTCCCGGCCGCTGAGCGGCAGCGGATGATGGGCGAGCACTTTGAGGTGGGCCACCGCTACCCCGAGGTGAAAATCCACACGACGTACTCGTATGGATTGGACGACCAAGAGTTCGTGCTCGGCTTCGAGACCGACGACCCCCCGCGCTTTCTGGAGCTGGTCATGGAGCTTCGCTCCGCCGAGCAGCGTCCCTACACGGAACTGGACACGCCGATATTCACCTGCCTGCTGGGAGCGGCGGAGGATGTGCTGGATAGCCTTGGAGGGTAGGCTGGCGCGCCCTTGACCGGAAAGCAGGCGATCCGACAAAAACAGGCGGGCCGGAACAGGCCCGCCTATTGCGTTGCGCCGTTGGGGGACGCCGCTAGGGTTCGCTCTGGTCCTTGTTGATCTCGATGAAGCGCGCCTGATCGGCGGGGAGGGAGTCTTCGGCGAAGATCGCCGCAACGGGGCACACTGGCTCGCATGCGGCGCAGTCGATGCACTCATCGGGATTGATGTAGTACATGCGGTCGCCTTCGTAGATGCAGTCGACTGGGCAGACGTCGACGCACGAGGCGTCCTTTAGGTCGACACAGGGCTCGGAGATTATGTATGTCATCTTGGGAGCAAACCCTCCAAATAGTGTTCGGTCGCCAAAATTGCCTCTCGCACGTCGTGCTCGTGAAGGCATGGGTTAGTGTAGCAGACGCGATTCCGTGGTGGGAACAGTTTGCCTAGCCCGCCGAGGACGCCACCGGCCCTCCGATGTTCTTCTTGATCGAGAGGTTGACGAACGTCTCGGAGCGCCGGACGCCGTTGATATCGCCGATGCGGTTCCTCAGAAAGTCCGAGAGCTCCAAGGGAGAGCTCAGCGCTACGCGGCAGAAAACGTCATAGGCCCCGGTGGTGACGGCGGAGTACTGCACCTCGTCCATCTTGGCGAGCTCGTTCGCGACGGAATCAACCAGGGCGGGGTCGACCTTCAAGCCGATGAGGGCCGACGTTTCCCGGCCGAGCTTCGAAGGATCGGGTATCGCGATGACACGGATGACCTCTTCCTTCACCAGGTTCCGGAAGCGCCGCCGGACCGTGCCCTCGCTGACGCCTATCCTACGGGCGAGCTCGATATTCGAGGCGCGCCCGTCGATCTGCAGCAGATTGATGATTTGACTATCGAGGTCGTCCAAGTCAGCCATGACAGCCCCTGTGAAATATCGCACAAGTGTAATGCCGCAACATTCCCCCTGGCAACCGCACCCTACTCTATTACCGGTCTGCCCGCCCGTCTCCGTCATTCCCGGAGAGGCTGGGAGGGCCCCCTCGTGCCGAGCCTGTCGCCCTACCCCCGCCTATGGCAAAATGCGTAGCGCACACTACTCACCCGGAGGCGCCACAACATGCATCAAGTAGTGCTCCTACGACACGGCGAGAGCGAGTGGAACCTCTCTAACCGCTTCTCCGGATGGACCGACATCGACCTCACCGACACCGGCCGCGAGGAGGCCGCCCGCTCCGCAAAGCTCCTCTCGGACGAAGGCTTCACCTTCGATGTCGCCTACACCTCGGTCCTCAAGCGCGCCATTCGCACCCTTTGGATAGTCCTCGACGATATGGACCTCATGTGGATCCCTGTCATACGCAATTGGCGCCTGAACGAGCGTCACTACGGCGCCCTCCAGGGACTGAACAAGGCCGAGACTGCTGAGAAGCACGGCGACGAGCAGGTCCTCCTTTGGCGCCGCAGTTACGACGTTCCGCCGCCTGAGCTGGAGCCTGACGACGAGCGCCACCCGGGCCGCGACCCCCGCTACGCATCCGTCCCCGAGGGCGAGATGCCTCTTACCGAGTCCCTCAAGGAGACCGTCGCCCGGTTCGTCCCCTACTGGCGGGACGTCATCGCTCCCGATATCGCCGCCGGAAAGCGCGTGCTCATCGTGGCTCACGGCAACAGCCTTCGCGCTCTCATCAAGCACCTCGACGGCATCTCCGACGCCGACATCATCGACCTCAACATCCCCACCGGCGTTCCCCTCGTCTACGACCTCGACGACAACCTCCGGCCCACGGGCAGCCGCTACCTCGGCGACCAGGCCGCGATCGAGGAGGCGATGGCCGCCGTCGCCGCGCAGGGCAAGGCCGCCCAGTGACCAGGACCCTCCTCTCCTGGAACGTCAACGGCCTACGGGCGCTCCACCGCCACGGCGATTTCATGGACTGGTTCCTGAAAGAGCAGCCCGGCGCGCTCTGTCTGCAAGAGACCAAGGCGCTCCCTGAGCAGCTCGACCCTGCTCTGCTCCAGATCGAGGGCTATCACGCTTACTTCAACTCCGCGGAGCGCAAGGGCTACTCAGGCGTCGCGCTCTACTCCCGCGAGGAGCCCCGTGAGGTCGTGCATGGCTTCGGCATACCCGAGTTCGACTCCGAGGGCCGCGTCATCCAGGCCGACTACGGGTCGTTCCTGCTCTTCGGCGTGTACTTCCCCAACGGCAGGATGTCCCCCGAACGCCTCGACTACAAGATGCGCTTCTACGACGCCTTCCTCCAACGCATCGAATCGCTCCGGGCCGATGGACGGGACGTCGTCGTCTGCGGCGACGTCAATACGGCTCACACCGAGATAGACCTCGCGCGCCCCGGCCCCAATGCGAAGTTCTCCGGCTTCCTGCCCGAGGAGCGCGCTTGGATCGATCAATGGCTGGCAGCCGGCTACCTCGACACCTTCCGCATGTTCTCTGACGAGCCCGGCAACTACACCTATTGGGACCAGAAGTTCGACTCCCGCTCCCGCAACGTCGGTTGGCGCATCGACTACTTCGTGGTCAACCGGGAGCTCGCGCCCCGCGTCGAGCGCGCATGGATACTCTCCGACGTCTACGGCTCGGACCACTGCCCCATCGGCATCGAGCTCAACGCCTAGCCTGCGTTACGCCTCTCCTACGGGAGGGTTGATGTGAGCCCTGACGCCGCTCCCTAGCTCGCGTCGAGTCCGAAGAAGTCGATCGCGTTGCCGCAGGTCATCTTGTAGCGCACCTCCTCGGGCGCGCCCTCGAAGGCCTGATCGAGAATCTTCATTGAGTCGGGCCAGTCCGACTCCTGGTGAGGAAAGTCGGAGCCCCAGACGAGGTTGTCCACGTTCAGCTGGTCCCGCGCCAGCACGCCCGCCCGGTCGTACTGGAACCCCCAGAGCGCGTGCTCCAGCAGGTACTCGCTCGGCGGACGCGACAGAGGCTTGAAGCCCAACAGGTTCTCCGCCCAGTACCGGTTCCGCTCGTACCGGATGTCGGCGCTCTGGAGGAAGAACGGTATCCACCCGATCTGGTTCTCGGCGAACAGTATCTTGAGGCTTGGGAAGCGGTCGAAGAGGCCCGACAGCGCCCACTGCACGGCAGGGAGTGCTCCGCTGCCCTTGATCGGGCCGAAACGCGCCATCTGCTCCGGGAAGCTGCGGCCCGGGGCCTCGAGTTGCTTCAGCAGCTCCGGCGTGGCCTTGGGGTAGTCCAAGAACGGGCCTTTCCCGTTCCGCTCCAGGTCCACGTGAACGGTCACCGGCATGTCGAGATCGAGCGCCGTCTCCCAGAACCGGTCGTCTTCGGTGGTCGGAAACTGCTTGCCTGTCGGGAAGTCCTGGAGCATCACCGCTTTCGCGCCAATCTCCTTACAGTGCTTCAGCTCCTCGATGTGCGCGTCGAGGTCCTCGATGATCGGCATGATTGTCACGCCGATGAGCCGGTCCGGGTTCTCGGCACAATAGTCCTGGATGAGCCAGTCGTTGTACGCCCGAACGATGGTCAAGTACGCCACGTCGTCGTCCACCATCCGCCACATCCTCGGGCCGGTGGCCTGCGCGGGGAACAGCACCTCGGCGTCAACCCCGTCGATGTCCTGTTCCTGCATGCGCTGCTGAGGCGTGCCGGTCCCCGGCGTGCCTTCGTACTTCACCCCCGATGGCAGGTACTGCTCGCGACCCTTGCCGCCGTAGAGGTCAGCGGCATTCGCTCTTCGCGTCTGCTTGCCGTCGATGAACCAAGCGTCGGTGTCGTCCTCGAGGCGGACCAGCTTGGGCGCGCGGTCGCGGTGCTCCTCTGGAACGCGGGGCGTCCAATTCGCAGTGTCGACCTCCATATGAGAGTCGCCGGAGATGTAGTGGTAGTTCATTCGCTCGCGTCCTTTACACGGCGCTCCCTCGCGCCGTTCGCCAACGCCATTCTAACGGCCCCGACAACCCTCCGCACCGAGTCGGCGCGCTAGTCGCTCGCGACTTCCTTGCTCTGGTCGTATCGCCATAGACCGCGCCATCGCGTCGCGGCCGCCAACGTGATTCCCACGCCGATAAACCCGTTAATGATCAGCGCCCCAGGAGCGCCTGTCGCCGCCGCCAGCGCCCCCATCTCCGCCGACCCTGTCGAGTTCCCTATCCCCGCGAGGATCGTGGAGAAGCTGCCGGCGCGCCCACGGAACTCGTCTGGCGACGCCAGTTGGATGAGCGCCTGCCGCACGGTGAAGCTCACCACGTCCATCAGACCAAGGAACGTCAGCGCCACGAGCGCCAGCCAGAACCAAGGCGAAAGCCCCAGCGCCACGAGCCCCAGTGCATACGCCGCGTAGCTCGATACGATGATGACTCCCTTCCTCCGTGGGTCTCCCAGCGCCAGGAGCACGACGGACCCCATGATTGAGCCTGCCGCTGGCGCCGACGCGAGTAGCCCCAGCCCGACCTCCCCAACGCCGTACACCTCCAACGCCAGAATGGGCAACAGCGGGCGGAAGAAACCGACCGACATCACCCCGAAATCGAGCAGGTAAGTGGACAGCAGCACCTGGCGGGACCGGAGGAAAAGCGCCCCTTCCCAGATTGCGCCGAGCGAGGCTTTCCTTGGCGCCCCAACCTGCGCCCCCGACGCCCGGATCGCGATCGTCGCCACCACCGCCAGCAACAGAATGACGGCGTTGACCATGTAGGCTCCGCCGACCCCTAGCGGAGCGATGAGCAACCCGGCCAGCGCAGGGCCCACGAACAGTGTCCCCTGGCTGAGTGCCCCGAACCACGTAATCGCATTCATGATGTGGCCCCGAGGCACGGTTCGCGGCAGGTACGCCCGCTGCGCCGGCCTTCCCAGCGCGTTCATGGCGGCGGACCAGCTCGTGAGCAGCCACAGGTGCCATACCTGCACTAGGTCCGCGAACACGAGGAGGGCGATCAGCACGATCGAGACGCAGCTCGCCAGCTGGGTGTAGACCAAGAGCGTCTTGCGGTTCGCCGAATCGGCCAGCGCGCCGCCCACGAGACCAAAGAAGAGGATCGGCACACCCTGGAAGACGCCCGTGATCCCAAGCTGAAGCGCCGACCCGGAGATGTCGAACACGAGGTAGAAGGTCAGCAGGTCCCGCATATTGCGGGCGATGCCCTGCAGAAATCCGTGCGCCCAGAACAGCCGAAAATCGCGGAACGCCAGCGCCCCCCAGCGCCCTCGCCCTGCTACCTCAGGTTCCTCACGCTCAACAGCCATCCAGCGGACTCTATCACGCGGCGTAGAGAACAGGATGTCGCCTAGGAAGGGGCGACATCCTGCCTTTTCTCAACGAGAGGTTATGTGGGAAGTTCGAGGAGAGAAGGAAGCTCCGCTCGGATCGCTCATCCTCTACTTACCCAAAATGTTCAGCGCCGCCCCCGCCCGGAACCATTCGAGCTGCTCCTCGCTCATCGTGTGCTTGAGCTCGATTTCCTCGTCGCCGCCCTCGAAGTGATGGATGATCGCCTTCACCGGCTGGCCCGGCTTGAGGTCGGCGAGGCCCGTGACGCTCAACGTGTCGGCTTCCAGCACCTTGTCGTAGTCGTCGGGGTCGCTGAACGCCAGCGGGACGACGCCCTGCTTCTTCAGGTTCGTCTCGTGGATGCGGGCGAAGCTGCGGACGATGACCGCCTTGCAGCCGAGCAAGCGCGGCGACATCGCGGCGTGCTCCCGGGAACTCCCCTCGCCGTAGTTGAAGTCGCCGATGGCGACCCAGCCGAGGCCGTGCTCCTTGTAGTAGCGCCCCACCTTCGGGAAGGGCGCGCGCTCCCCCGTAACCTGGTTCAGGCCCTCGCCGGCCTCCCCGGTGAAGGCGTTGACCGCGCCCAGGAATGCGTTGTCGCTCAGTCGGTCGAGGTGGCCCCGGAAGCGGAGCCACGGGCCTGCCGGCGAGATGTGGTCCGTCGTGCATTTGTCTTGCGCCTTCACCAGCACCTGCAGATGGTCGAAGTCCGCCCCGTCCCACTTGGGGAACGGCGAGAGCAGCTGCAGGCGCGTCGACTCTGGGTCGACGTTGACCATGATCGCGCCGCCGTCCTCGGCGGGAGGCTCGTACCCGAAGCCGCGGCCCGCGAACCCCGCCTCCGGGACCTCGGGCGCCGTGCCGGGCGGGTCGAGCTTGAACGCCTTCCCGTCTGCGCCGACTAGGGTGTCCGTCATGGGGTTGAAGGAGAGTCGGCCTGCGAGCGCGAACGCCATTACCATCTCCGGACTGGCGATGAAGTTCATCGTCGCCGGGTTCGCGTCGTTCCGCGCCGGGAAGTTCCGATTGAACGACGTAACGATCGAGTTCACGTCGCCCTTGTTGATGGTCGGACGCTTCCATTGCCCGATGCAGGGGCCGCAAGCGTTGGCCATCACTCGCGCTCCGGCCTCTTCCAGCACGCCCATCTGCCCGTCCCGCTGGATCGTCGCGTGCACCGCCTCGGAGCCCGGCGTAACCAGTAGGTCGACAGCTGCCTTGACGCCGCGCTCCGCCGCCTGCCTGGCGACGTTCGCCGCGCGGGAGACGTCCTCGTACGAAGAGTTCGTGCACGACCCAATGAGCGTCGACGACAGTCTGTCGGGGTAGTTCTCCTTGATGACCGCCTCCGCCATCTCGGAGATCGGCCTCGCGAGGTCCGGCGTGTGTGGGCCCACCACGTGGGGCTCCAGCGTGTCGAGGTCGATTTCGACGACACGGTCGAAGTACCTCTCCGGGTTCGCCTCGACCTCGGGGTCGGCGGCGAGCAGATGCCGGTGCTTGTCGGCGAGGTTGGCGAGCTCCTGCCGGTCCGTAGCCCGCAGGTAGACGGCGGCGTGCTCGTTGTAGGGAAAGATCGACGTTGTGGCGCCGAGCTCCGCGCCCATGTTGCAGATCGTCGCCTTACCCGTCGCGCTGATGGACGCCGCGCCCGGTCCGAAGTACTCGACGACGGCGTTTGTGCCCCCGGAGACCGTAAGAATTCCGGCAAGCTTGAGGATAACGTCCTTGGGCGCGGCCCAGCCGTTCAGCGAGCCTATCAGCTTCACGCCGATCAGCTTCGGGTAGAGCACCTCCCACGGGAACCCCGCCATCACATCGACGGCGTCCGCCCCGCCTACTCCCGACGCGAACGCGCTCAGGCCGCCGGCGTTCGGGGTGTGGGAGTCCGTGCCGATGATCATCAGCCCCGGGAAGGCGTAGTTCTCCAAGATCACCTGGTGGATGATTCCCGAACCGGGCCCCCAGAAGCCGAGTCCGTACTTGGAGGCCGACGAGCGTAGGAAGTCGAAGACTTCCTTGCTCTCGGACTGAGCGAGGCTCGTGTCTGCCAAGGCCCCCTCGAACGCGGTGATGAGGTGGTCGCAGTGGACCGTCGTCGGCACTGCGGCGGTCGGGCGCCCGGCCTGCATGAACTGCAGGATGGCCATCTGGCCCGTCACGTCCTGAAGCCCAACGCGGTCGGGCCGGAGGTTGAGGTAGCTCTCGCCGGGCAAGAGCTCGGCGTCGCCCGGATCGTCGAGATGGCCCAGCAATACCTTCTCGGCGTAGGTCAGCGGCCGCCCAAGGCGTCCACGCACCACTTCGAGCCGTTGCTCGATCTTCTTGTAAGCCTCCTCCACGAATGCGGGCGTGGAGTCAACGAGCGGAGCAGCCATGCGATTCCCCTCCGATTAGCAGTCTGGATTTTCCCTTCCGTCATTCCCGCGTAGGCGGGAACCTAGCAGCCTTCCCTTCCGTCGTCCCCTTCGTATCCCCTCTCCCGTCTGCGGGGGAGGGTTAGGGTGGGGGTCCCTTCCGTTCCCGCGAAGGCGCGGACCTCGCAGCCCCGCGCCACAGGCGCGCCTAGATTATCACAGGCGTCCCCGCCCGCCTTGCGCTATGCTCGCCCCATGTACGTCATCGGCACCGCAGGCCACGTCGACCATGGCAAGTCCACTCTCGTCCAAGCGCTGACCGGGATTGACCCCGATCGGCTCGCCGAGGAGAAGCACCGCGGCATGACCATCGACCTCGGGTTTGCGTGGCTCACGCTGCCCAGTGGACGAGAGGTCAGCATCGTCGACGTGCCGGGCCACGAGCGCTTCATCAAGAACATGCTCGCGGGCGTTGGCGGCATCGACCTCGCACTGCTCATCATCGCTGCCGACGAGTCCGTGATGCCGCAGACCCGCGAGCACCTCGCCATCCTCGACCTGCTTGGCGTCACTCGCGGCATCGTCGTCATCACCAAAGCCGACCTTGTGGACGACGACCTCCTCGAGCTCGTGCAGCTCGAGTCCGAGGAGCTGCTCGCCCCCACCACGTTGGCCGGAGCGCCGGTTCTGAGCGTGTCCGCAGCCACCGGCACCGGGGTTCCGGAGCTTGCCGCGGCCATCGACGCCGCCCTCGACGAGACCCTGCAGCGGCGCGACGTGGGCCGCCCGCGCCTGCCCGTCGACCGCTCCTTCACCATCTCCGGTTTCGGGGCCGTCGTTACCGGAACGCTCATCGACGGGTCCCTCGAGGTCGGGCAAGCCGTGGAGATCGTTCCGAGCGGCTTGCAAAGCCGCATCCGGGGGCTCCAATCCCACCAGCTGAAGATTGCCGCGGCCGCGCCGGGCAACCGGGTCGCGGTCAACCTCGGCGGCGTGAGCGCCGACGACGTATCCCGCGGCGAGGTCGTTACGCTCCCTGGATGGCTGAAGCCGACCCGCGCGATCGACGTGCGCTTGCGCATCCTCGACGCCGCGCCCCACGGCGTCCGCCACAACTATCCCGCGACGTTCCATGCCTTCGCCGCGGAGACCCCCGCGACAGTCCGCCTGCTCGACGCCGACGAGCTTCGGCCCGGCGACGAGGCGTGGGCGCAGGTGTGGCTCGAAGAACCCGTCGCCTTGGTCCGGGGCGACCATTTCGTCATCCGCTCCCCCGACGCCACCCTGGGAGGCGGGGCCGTCGTCGATATCGACGCCAAACGCCACCGTCGCCGCCACGCCCCGACCCTGGAACGGCTGGCCCGCCTCTCCGAAGGCAGCCCCACCGCCCAGCTGTTATCCGCCCTCGAAGGACGCGAGCCCGCGGACGTCGCGACGCTCTCCAAGCGGGCGAACATCGCCGAGTCCGAGGCGCTGGCTCTCGCCAAGGAGGCCGTCGCGGAGGCCTCGGTCGTCGCGCTCGGCCGCAGTCTCACGCCGGCCGTCAACCTCTACACCGCCGTCGCCTGGGCCAGGTTCTCCGCCAAAGCGCAGCAGGCGCTCGCCGCCTTCCACTCCCATAGTCCTCTGCGCGTCGGCATGACTCGCGAGGAGCTCCGCAGCCGGCTTGGCCTGCGAGGCAACCTTGCCCAGCTCGTCATTGCGAAGCTGGCCGAAGACGGCGCCGTTACGGATGACGCCGGCACGCTGCGCCTGCCGGACCACGTCGTCGCCGTCAGCAACCAGCAGCGCGCGGCCATGAACGAGTTCGTGGCAGTGCTGGAGCGCGACGCTTTTCCCGTGGACGCCCCGACCCTCTCCGCCGACCTGCTTGCGCTGCTCGCGGACGAGGGCAGGGTGGTCCGCGCGGCCCAGGGCGTGGTCTTTGACGCCGCGACCTACGAACGTCTCAAGGCCCAGGTGACCGGCCGCTTGCGGGAAAACGGCAAGATCACCGTCGCCGAGGCCCGCGACATCATAGGCGGATCCCGCAAGTACGCCCTCGCCCTCCTAGAGCACCTGGACGACCAGAAAATCACCCGCCGCCTCGGCGACGAACGCGTCCTCCTCCAATAGTCCCCATCACCCATTCCATCATTCCCGCGCAGACGGAAACCCAGGTATCCAACAGGTTCGTGGTGAGCCTGTCGAACCACGCCGCCCGCCAACCAACACTGGTCCCCTCCCCCTCTGCTCCGGTCCTCTCCCACGGTCTGCGGGGGAGAGCTAGAGAGAGGGTCTGCGCGCCCCTCCCTCCGCCAGGTCGACGAGTCCGGTATCATGGAGGGAGGAACAGTCGAGGCCGGAGGTATGTTCCGTTGATTCAGCCACGCAGTCTCGGACGCGATAACCAGCTCTTGGCGCGCATGCTCTTCACCATGCTGCTGCTCGGCGCTGTCTATGGCTTCTTTCTCTGGTTCCTCGTCAGCGTCGTCGGCGCCGTCCTGATGTTGGGCATCGCCTTCGTGCTCGTGCTCGTCCAGTTCTTCATGTCCGACAAGCTCGTGCTGGCGTCGATGCGGGCGAAAGTCGTGACGCCGGAAGAGGCGCCCAAGCTGCACGCGATGATCGATAGGCTTGCGCTGGCAGCCGGCATTCCCAAGCCAAAGGTCGCCATCTCCCAGATGAGCGTGCCCAACGCATTCGCGACGGGCCGCAGTCAGAAGCACGCCGCCGTCGCGGTGACGACCGGGCTGCTGCAGGTCCTGAACGAACGGGAGCTCGAAGGCGTGCTCGCCCACGAGATCAGCCACATCGCCTCGCGGGACGTGCAGGTGATGACGTACGCCAGCTTCCTATCCGTCGTCGCCTCGACCCTGATGACCTTCTTCTTGTTCTCCGCAATCTTCGGGGGCATGAGCAGAAACCGGGGAAGCGGCGGGAACTACATGATGATTGCCTATATCGTGACGATCCTTGTCTGGGTCGTGAGCCAGATACTCATCGCTACGCTCTCGCGCTACCGCGAGTACGCCGCGGACCGGGGCGCCGCCCAGCTCACCCGGAGGCCTCAGGACCTAGCCAGCGCGCTCCAGCGCATCGCTGGCTCGTTCGCACGCGTGCCAAAGGACGATCTGCGGCGCGCCGAAACCATGAACGCCTTCTTCATCATGCCCGCCATAGGCGACAGTTTCGCCAGCCTCTTCTCGACACATCCCCCGATGCAGCGACGTATCGAACGCCTCCAAGCGCTCGAACGCGACATCTTGATGTTAGGCTAGCCGAAATGTGCTGGTTCCTATTCAACCGCCGCCGGAGGGGCGACTGGGGCGAAGCCAATGAGGCGATGGTCCAGGCTGCCCAGGCCTTCGAGGAAATTCTCGAGACCCGTACGACGGGCGAGGCTGGGATTCTCGTGCGTCCCAGCCCCGACCAGGACGGCATCCAAGCTAAGGCGGAGCTCGAGCGCGCTCTGTCGGACCTGCCCTCGACGGTGGCCCAGTGGTCCGTAACCCTGGACGCCAGCGGTAGCCCGCACCCCTGGGTGGTCGTCAGCGGCTCGGGGCTTCCCACGCTCGCCGACGCGACACGCACCGTTGGAGGAGTGCTGGCGAATGTGGGGCTGGGCTCCAGAGTGCTTGCTGCTGTCTACGCGTTCCGCTGGAAAGACCGGAAGATCTACTGGATCTACCAGCCGCGCATCGGAGCGTTCACCCCCTTCGCGCCTGCGGAACAGGGAGAAGAGGAGCGCGACCACCCGCTGGAGCTCCGCATGGAGCAAGCGAGCCGTCGCGAGCTGCCCACGTCGCGCGACATCAAGGAGTGGTACCCCATCTGGGGAATGCCCATCTAACGCTCCCTCTCGCGTCTGCGAGACCCTTGCATAACTGCCCGTCATTCCCGCCTAGGCGGGACCTCGCAGCGCAGCGACAGTGGCCCCTCTCCTCGCACCCCCCAAATAGGTTCGTGGTGAGCCTGTCGAACCACGCCGCCCGCCAATCAGCGCCCCTTTCACCATCCCCGCGAGTCCTCTTGTATGTTGACCGGAGATGGAGGGTTAGGGCGGCCCCTGTTTGCGGCGGCCTTGAGGCGGCGACGGGCCCAAAGTAGCAGCAGCCCATCTGCCGCTGGTACCAGCAAGAGCCCGCTCCACCACGGCAGCGGCGTCACGATAACGATCGCGATCCCTCCGACCGCGATCGCCGCAAGCCCGCCCAAGAGCGCCACGCCGATAGTCGTTATCTCGCTCATCGGGCCAAGTATAGAGGTCGAATCCTTGGGATGGCGGAGTTCAGGCTCCCGCCGGGCTCTGTGCGGGAGGCCGGGAGGGAGAGCGCGACACTTGCCCCTTCCCCAACACCTCTGCACCCCTTACAATTAACTGTCGGAATGTCGTCATGCCGAGGACCGCAGTATCCCAACCACCGGCACCGGACTTGTTCCCTCCGCCCCCTCTGCGGAGGAGCGAGACAGGGGGCAGGGGACGCATGAAATAAAAGACATTCTCGGTCAGGAAGTAGTTCCAGGACCCAGGAAGCAGGCCACGGCCACGAAAACACCCCCCGAAACCCCCGATTTCCCATGTTTTTTCGGGAAGTGTTTACTCGTAAGGGATTGAACGGTTCGGGAACTTTTTACTCGTAACAACAGCGCAGCTTCCCCACCTGTTCCGCGACGGAGCGGGGTTACGCAAAGGTCCCGCCTGGGGGAGAGAGTTAGGGAACGGAGCCCTGAAAACGTGTTTTCACATTTAATTCGCACTCTTGATCGCAGGAAGCAGGCCACGGCCTGCTAGACAGCCCAGATCAAGGAGTCGAAAGTACCCCCTCCGGCGACACTAATCGCAAACTCTTACGAGTAAAAACCCCATCAAGGAGATGATTACCCCATGATCCCCCCAACCAGTCGCCTGCGAGTCCTCCTCCGTCTGTGGGGAGGCGGCGAGGAGAGGATTGAGGAGGGGGGTATGCTATGACCATGGCTATCGAGACCAAGCTGGAGGAGCGCGACGATCGGGATAGGCGACGCGTCGTCCTGCCCATCGAGGGTATGACCTGCGCGTCGTGCGTCAGCACGGTGACCTCCGCCCTGGAGCGCGTCGACGGCGTCGCGGATGTGGTGGTGAACCTCGCCACAGAGACGGCGGCCGTGACCTTCGCGTCGGACGGAGGACGCATCGCGGCCATGAACAAGGCCGTGGGAGCGGCGGGTTACGGCATGGCCTCGGAGCAGACGGTTCTGACTGTCCCCGGCTTGAACGAGTCGTCGTCGGTAAAGAGAGTTGAGAACGTGCTGGCCGCCATCGACGGCGTGCTGACCGCCGTCGGCAACCCGGCTGCGGAGCAGGTGGCCGTCGCGATTGTGCCGGGCGCGATAGCCGTCGCCGACTTGCGCGAGGCGGTGGCTGGAGCCGGATTTGAGGTGGCGTCGGTGACCGGCGCCAATGCCCTCGACGCCGAGGTCGAGCGCCTATCGAGACGCGCCGAGATCCGCAGGCTGCGGCGCCGCGCGGCGCTGAGCCTCGTGAGCGCCGCGGCAATCATGGCGCTCATGCTCACTCCCGCCGTCGAGAGCGCCATCGGAATGGCGTGGACCAACGTCATCGCCCTCGCCCTTGCCACGCCGGTCCAGCTCTGGGCGGCGCGCCAGTTCTATGTGAGCGCGTGGAGCGCGATGCTGCACCGCTCATCGAACATGAATACGCTCATCGCCATGGGCACGTCGGCGGCCTACGGTTACAGCGCGGTTGTCACCGTGCTCGGCGGGACGCGAGCGACCTACTTCGATACCTCGGCGACGATCATCGCGCTCATCCTGGTTGGCCGGCTGCTGGAGGCGCGGGCCAAGGCCAGCGCCTCGGACGCTATCAGGGCGCTGGTCGACATGCAGCCGCGTGTCGCCCAGGTCGTGCGCAACGGCGTGGACATGGACATCCCGGCAAGCGAGGTTGTCCCGGGCGACAGCGTCGTGGTCAGGCCGGGCGAGCGTATACCCGTCGATGGGGTGGTGACGGAGGGCTCGACCGCCGTGGACGAGTCGATGCTGACCGGCGAGAGCTTGCCCGTCGAGAAATCGGTGGGGGCGGCGGTGTCCGGAGGGACCATGAACGCGTCGGGCAGCGTGACCGTCGAGGCGACGAAGGTCGGGAGCGCCACGGCGATTGCACAGATCATCCGGCTCGTGCAGCAGGCCCAAGGCTCCAAAGCGCCGATCCAGCGCCTCGCGGACACGGTCGCGGCTTACTTCGTGCCTGCGGTGCTGGCGACGGCGCTCGTCACCCTTGCCGTCTGGTGGGCCGTGGGCCCCGAGCCCGCGTTCACCCTGGCGATGCTCAACGCCATCGCGGTGCTCATCATCGCCTGCCCCTGTGCGCTGGGGCTTGCGACTCCCACCGCAATCATGGTCGGCATCGGCGCGGGCGCTCGCCACGGCGTGCTGATACGCGGCGCCGAAGCGCTGGAGCAGGCCCGCAAGCTGGATGTGGTCGTGTTCGATAAGACAGGAACGCTCACCCAGGGCAAGCCGCGCGTGACGGACGTGCTCGCCGAGGGAGTTAGCGAGGACGAGCTGCTCGCCCTGGCTGCGGCAGTCGAGTCCCGCAGCGAGCACCCCCTCGCCCTAGCGGTCGTCGAGGCTGCCCGCGCCCGTGGCGTCGAGACGGCGTCTGCGTCCGAGTTCCAGTCCGCGCCAGGGCTCGGCGTGCGCGCGAAGGTCGGCGCGGACACGGTCACCGTCGGGAGTCTGGGGTTGGTGCGGCAGGCCGGCATCGAGGTCGGCGAGCAAGTGGAATCGGCGGCGCGGTCGGCGGCGGAGCGCGGCAGGACGCCCGTCATCGTACTCCGGGGTGATGCCGTCATCGGAATGCTGGGCGTCGCGGACACGGTGCGCCCCGAGTCGGCGGAGGCCGTGAGGTTGCTCGAAACAATGGGCGTCGAGGTCGCGATGCTCACCGGCGACAACTGGGCCACGGCCAACGCCATCGCCGGTCAGCTTGGCGTTCGCCGCGTCATGGCCGAGGTCATGCCGAATGCGAAGGCCGCCGAGATTCAACGCCTCCAAGCCGAGGGCAAGCGCGTCGCCATGGTCGGCGACGGAGTCAATGACGCGCCCGCATTGGCGCAGGCGGACGTCGGTATTGCTATCGGGACCGGGACTGACGTGGCACTGGAAGTTGCGGACGTGGCGCTGATGACAGCGGACGTGCGGTCCGTCGCGGCGGCGCTCCGTCTGTCGAAGGCGACGGTGCGCACGATCAAGCAGAACCTTGGCTGGGCGTTCGGCTACAACGTCCTATTGATTCCGGTGGCTGCGGGGGTCCTCTATCTGGTGTTCCGCGACGGCGGCGTGCCGGACGCGTTGCGCTGGGCGTTGGGCGACAGCGGTTTCCTCAACCCGATGCTCGCCGCGCTCGCCATGGCCGCGAGCTCGGTGTCGGTCGTAACGAACAGCCTCCGCCTGCGCGGTTGGAAGGCTGCGAACTAAGCGGAGTGACCGCCTGCGGAAAGGACGCAAAGCGCATGACCCAGCTAGACGTGATTTTCGGAAAACCCGGCGACACCGCCGTCGACCCTATATGCAAGATGACGGTCTCCAAGGCGGACCCGCCCGGCGGTACAGCCGAGCATGGAGGCGAGACCTACTACTTCTGCGCCCCCGGCTGCCGCGAGGAGTTCTCCAGCCATCCCGAGCAGTACGTCTAGCTCCCCTCTTCAATCCTCCACTGTCTGTGGGGGAGGATCAACGAGGGGGCCCTAGACGGCGGTGAAGCCGAGGCGCTCTTCGAGCATCGTGACCGCGTGCGAGGGGTCCTCCTCGCCCAGGCCCGCCTCGACCGCTGCGCGCCAGAAAGCCCGCGACGCCTCGAACACCGGCATTTCGACGCCCATCTCGCTGGCGAGCAGGTGCGCGAGGTCCTGGTCCTTGGCCGTCAGCGCCGCGGAGCCGTCCTTGCCGAACTCGCGGCTGAGGATGCGGGGGACGTTGCGCTCCCAGGTGCGGCTCGCGCCGGACGCCGTCCTGACGACCGAGAACAGCGATTGCGGGTCGAGCCCCGCCTTCACGGCGAAGAGCAAGGCTTCCATCGCCACGGCGAGGTTCGTCGCCATCAGCACGTTGTTCACAATCTTCGTGAGCGAGCCGGAGCCGGACGGCCCCATCAGCGCGACCGTTTGCCCCATCGCCTCCATGGCGGGCTTGGCTAGGTCAAAGGCTTCCCGGTCGCCGCCGCACATGATGGTCAGCTCGCCGCGCTCGGCCACGGGACCAGAGCCCGACACCGGCGCATCGATGAACGACGCGCCCCGCTCGGTGGCGAGCCGCGCGAGCTCCCGCGCTGAGTCCGGGTGGATCGTGCTGTGGTCGACGATGATCAAGCCAGGACGCGCCACCGCGAGCACTCCGCCGTCGCCTGCGATGACCTGTTCCACCGTCTCTGTGCCGGGGAGGCAGGCATGGATGGCGTCGAGCTCCGCCGCCATCTGAGCAAACGTCCCGCCGGCCTTCGCGCCCATCGCCTCCAGCTCGCGCACCTTACCTTGGCTGCGGTTCTGCACGGTCACGTCGAAGCCCTTGCGGACGAGGTTCTCCACCATCGGGCGGCCCATGCGTCCGAGTCCTATCCAGCCGATCTTCATGCGGACGGCCTCCTAGGGATTCGTCAAAGTGTAATGGCGACGGCGCCCGCCGCGGCCAGCGCCATGCCGAGCAGCACGAGGGGGTTGAACGCCTCGGTCTGCCGGTTGATCAGGAACGCCGCGCCGAGTCCGAAGAAGGTCATCGTCTCCGTGAGCGGAGCGACGACGGCGGCATCGGTCGACTCCAGGGCCCCGAACCGCAAGACCTGGGCGAGGGCCATGATGGCAGTCGTCGCAAGGAAGAGGCGGGCGGCCGTGCGGTCGATATTCCGCAGGCTCCGGGCGCGGGACGGCAGCGCAAGCGAGGCGATGAGCACGACGGCAGCCGCCCCGTGCGCCACCAGCGCGCCGAGGAGCGTGAGGCCGGAGTCAGCTAGCGCCCACCGCAAGAGGACGGTCGAGCCGCCGTAGGTTGCGGCTGCTATCAGGCCGAACACGATGCCCCGCGCTATCTGGAGCGAGCCGAGCTTCACGCTGGGCGGGCGGGCGAATGCGATGAGCGGGGCGGCGATCAGCAACCCAATCCCGATTCCCCGCAGCAGGCCGACGTACTCGCCGAGCAATGTCACGCCCAGCAGGGCGCCGAACAAAGAGGACAGCACGCGCATCGGCGCCGTGAGGTTCGCGCCAACCGCTTGAATCGCCAGAAACTGGCAGAAGCGTCCCCCCAGGAAATTCATGATCCCGGCGACTGCGAGCGCAAGGTGCTGCCAGCCGGTGAACTCGCCGACGCGCGACAACTGCCCGGTCGCCAGCGCCAGCGCCGCGAAAACGGGGACCGCCAGCACAATCGATATGACGATTCCGTCGTAGGCTGATGCGCGCAGCACACTACGGCGGACGATGGCCGTATTCAGACCGAGTATCGCGGCCGCTGACAGCGCGAGGAGTGCGCCGCTCACCGCGCGGCTACTGTTCCCCGCCCTGGACCTGCGCCTGCGTGCGCACTGGGAGCCCGAACACCGATATGAAGCCGACCGACGATTGGTGGTCGAAGGCGTCGCCGGCGTCGTACGTGGCTAGGTTGTGCTGGTAGAGCGACTCGCTGCTCCGGCGACCCACGACCGTCGCGCTACCCTTGTGCAGACGCATCCGCACCGTGCCGCTGACGTGGCGCTGGGTGCTGGCGACGTAGGCGTCGAGGTCGCGGCGGTGCGCCGTGAACCAGAGCCCGTTGTAGACGATGTCCGCGTACTCCTGGGCCAGCCGCTCCTTGAAACGCGCCTGCTCTTTGCTCAGGCACATCTGTTCGAGGGCGCGGTGCGCCTGGTGCAGAACGACAGCGGCGGGGGCTTCGTAAATCTCGCGGGACTTGATGCCGACGAGGCGGTTCTCGACGTGGTCGATGCGCCCGACGCCGTTGCTGCCGGCGATGTCGTTGAGGAGCTCGACAAGTGCGGCGCCCCCCAGATTCTCGCCATCGATGGCAGTGGGAACGCCGTCAGCGAAACTGATCTCGACGTAGCGCGGCTCGTTTGGAGCGGCTGCAGCCGACACGGTCCAGGCATAGGCCTCTTCTGGCGGCTCGGCCCACGGGTCTTCGAGGTCTCCGGCTTCGATACTGCGACCCCATAGGTTCTCGTCCACCGAGTAGGGACTGCGCTTGTTCAGGTCGAGCGGTATGCCGCGCTCCTGAGCGTAGGCAATCTCGTCGTCGCGGGTCATTCCCCACTCGCGGGCGGGGGCGACGACTTTGATGGAAGGCGCAAGGGCAGCCGCGCTGACGTCGAACCGCACCTGGTCGTTGCCCTTGCCGGTGCAGCCGTGGGCGATCGCGAAAGCCTCCTCCTCCTGCGCTATGCGAACGAGGTGCTTGGCGATGAGGGGACGGCCCAGAGCCGTGGCGAGCGGGTACACGCCCTCGTAGAGCGCGCCGGCGCGTAGCGCTGGCCAGACGTACTCGGCGATGAACTCGTCGCGGACGTCCATGACCTCGGAGCGGATGGCGCCGATTTCGATAGCGCGCTGCCGCGCCGCTTCTAGGTCGACCTTGCCGCCGAGGTCCATCGTAAGAGTCGCGACATCGGCGTTGTACTTTTCCTGCAGCCAGCGGATGGCGACTGACGTATCCAAGCCGCCGCTGTAAGCGAGAACGATCTTTTCAGCCATTTGCGTACCGCCTCGTCTGACCATGGTGGTGACGCCATGCGCGTTCTGCTGCGTGAGAGTGTTCTTGCATCGTGCTTGACCTCGGTTGTCGTGTCTCTGAGAGTAGGCGGGCGCGAATCATCGCGAGTCCAACCGCGCCCTTCAGTCACCGTATGCGCTGCAGGAAGACATCCGCTTGTCGGAGCTCCTCTAGTCCTTGAGCCGTCCCAATAAAGTCACAAGCGCCAACGGGCGCCGAACAGTAGAGAACGTTGTTCGCTACAACCAGCACCCTGAAATCGCCGACGGTAGTGTTGAACGCGAAGTACTCGATGAAATTGGTGAAGAACACTCCTACGATGATAAGGCCGATCAGGATTAAGACGAGCCAGCAACAACAGCCGGAACAGCCTGAGCCGGATTTCTTATCCTCATTATCGTGAGGAGGGAAATTCATCTCGTTCCTCCAGCGGCCTGGACATAGGGGCGGCCGCTAACGCGCAAGCACCTTCGCGAGCGCCCTGTTCAGCTTGGCCAAGCACTCGTCGACGTCAGCCTCGGTGAGAATGAGGGCGGGCATGAAGCGGATGGCGTCCGGGAGCACCGGATTGAGCAGGACGCCTTCCTCGTTGGCGGCCGTCACTACGTCGCGAGCAATCGTAGCATCGAACTGGAGGGCCAGCAAAAGGCCGACCCCGCGAACGCCTTTCACTGCAGGTTGATGCGCGTCCTTGAACGCTTCCAGCTGGGCCTTGAGATAGGCGCCGACCTGTTTGGCGTGACCCGGAACGTCGTTTTCGATTATGTGGCGGACGGTGGCGTTCGCTGCGGCCGTTGCTAGGACGTTGCCGCCGAACGTGCTGCCGTGGTCGCCCGGTTCGAGGACGTTGCAGCTCTCCTTGCACAGGAACGCGCCCACCGGAATGCCGTTTCCGAGGCCCTTGGCGAGAGTCATCACGTCGGGCTCGACGCCGAAGTGCTCGTAGCCCCACATATGCCCGAGCCGCCCCATGCCTGTCTGCACCTCGTCGAAGATCAGCAGCAGGTTGTTCTGGTCGCACCACTCCCGCAGGCCCTTCAGGTACCCCTCGGTGGGGACGTTCACGCCTCCCTCGCCTTGGAGCACCTCGACCATGATGGCGCAGGTGTCGTCAGTAGTGGCCTCGCGAATGGCGTCGAGGTCGTCGTACGGGACGTTGGAGAAGCCCTCGGCCAGAGGGAGCCACGCCTGCTGGTAGGCGGGCTGGCCGGTGGCGGCAATCATGCCCAGTGTGCGTCCATGGAAGGAGTTGAGGACGGTGATGACGCTCTGGGCGCCGTTGCGGTGAAGCCGCCCATACTTCCTTGCGAGCTTGACCGCGCCCTCGTTCGCCTCGACGCCGCTGTTCGCGAAGAACACTTTGTCCATACAGCTGTTCTCGACGAGCGCTTCGGCGAGCTCGAGCTGGGGCACGGTGTAATACAGATTGGACATCTGCATCAGCTTGGCCGCCTGCTCTTGGATGGCCTTGGTGACGACCGGGTGGGAATGCCCCCAGGTTGTTCACGGCGAGGCCAGCCGTCATGTCCAGGTACTCGTTGCCGTCCACGTCCCACACCCGCACGCCCTCGCCTCGTTCGACCACGATGGGCTGCCGGTTGAACGTGTGCATGTAGTACTTGGACTCTTGCGCCTTCCAGTCTGTGGCCATCAATTATTCTCCCCCGCGAGTTCGCGCAGCGCGTTCACTGAATCCTCCAGCTCCCCGGCGCCGCTTTGCAGAGATTCTAACGCTTGGAGCAGGTCGTCCAAAACGCGTCGCAGTTCCTCGGGCGGGATTCCGCCCGGGACCGGCTCGCCGCTGCCTGGCCCCGCTGGGCGCCTCCCTCCAAGCAAAGCGGCCACGGCCTCGTCGAGCGTCGGCTCCATGACGACCTTGTCGTTCGTCGCCAGAACGATGCGCTTGAGCTCCGGGAAGGCCAACGACTCGGCTTGCAGGTAGATGGGCTCGGCGTACAGGAGCGCCTCGCCAATCGGGATAACGAGCAGGTTGCCGCGGAAGACTTGCGAGCCCGATTGGTTCCAGAGCGTGAACTGCTCCGAGATAGCGGGGTCGTTGTCGATGCGGGCTTCGATCTGGCTGGGCCCATTGAAGAGGCGGTCCTTGGGAAACTCGAAGACGATGATCTCGCCGTAGCCGGGCCCGTCGGAGCGGGCGGCCATCCACGCGACCAGATTGGGCCTGTCCTTGGGAGTGAAGGGCAGGATGAGGACGAATTCCTCGCTCTCCTCCCCTGCAAGCCTCATGATGACGTAGTAGGGCGTGATGGTGCGGTTCCGCGGACGCGCGTCGCCGGTCTCCTCGTCGACCACCACGTCGACGCCGACGACCTCCTCGGCGAGTTGCCACTCGTCCTCTTTGAGGAAGAACTCCTTCACGTCGGTCATGTGATACTGGAGGAAAGTGTCGGCTTGGGCGCGGAGGAGCTCCTCTGGATAGCGGATGTGCTCCCGCAAGTCGGGCGGCATATCGGCGATGGGCGTGAAAAGGTCGGGGAAGATGTTCCGGTACACCTGAAGAAGGGGGTCCGGCTCGCCGACCTCGATAGTGTAGAAGTCCATTGACCCGTTGTAGGCGTCGACGACTACCTTCACGGTGTTGCGAACGTAGTTGAAGGGCTTCTCGAAGCTCTCGAAATCGTCGTCGAGCCCGATGCGCTCCACGCCAACGCGGCGCGAGTAGGGCAGGCGGTCAGTGGTGGTAAAGGCGTCCTGCACCCAGTAGAGGCGCCCCTCGTCCACTACGAGGTAGGGGTCGTCATCGAGCTCGAGGAATGGGGCGACGGTGCGAACGCGCTCGTGGATGTTCCGGCGATAGAGCACGCGGCTGTCCGGCGTGAGCTGCCGGCTCAGGATGACGTTGACGTCCAGTAGCTCCCAGGCGAACGCCGCGCGCCTCAGTATGCCGGAGAGGCTCACGCCGCCGTCGCCGTCGTAGCTGTCAATGAACTCCGGAGCATCGCGGGCGCCGTCCGCGGGGCGGTCGAACTGGGGCTCGGTCGTGTTCACGATTACGGCGTCGCTCGTGATGATTCCTGGCCGGACAGCAGCGGCGGCCTCTTCCGTCAGGTTCAACCGTTCGGCGTAGTCGTCAGAGTCGATGCCGAAGGACTCGCCGTAGTAGATACGAGGCTGGTCGATCTCAAAGCTGCCTACGGTCGGCACGTCGCGGACGATGAAGTTCGGCTGGCCGGACTGGTTGAAGTCGGTCGCCGGGCTCATGACCATTCCATAGCCGTGGGTGTAGACCAGGGTGCGGTTCACCCAGTTCTGAGCGGTTTCGTTGAGTCCGTTCTGGAACATCTCACGCGTGCCGACGAGCACCTGGCGATAATCGCCGTCCACCACATACCGGTCCACGTCCACGTCCAGGAAGCTGTAGTAGAGGCGTAGGTGCTGGAGCTGATTGAGCACGGCCTTAAGCGGGCGCGGGTCCCATAAGCGGATGTTCCGTATGGTCTCCGGATTCGCGGCGATATCGGCGGCGAGCGTCTCCTCGTGCACGTCGTACGGGCGGACGTCGACGCGGCCTAGGTCGAACCCCAGGCGCGTCCATCCGATGTTGCGCTCGATGTAGGGACGCTCGCGCTGTAGCTCCGACGGCGAGACGGCGAGGCGCTGCGTGAGCGCAGGCCAGACGAGGCCCGCCAGCAGCCCCGCGATCACCCACAGCCCGAACGCCGCGATAATCAACCGCAACGACTGGCGTAGGTTCGTGACGCGCAGCGCGAAGAGCATGATTGCGGCGGCGGTAACGGCTACCAAGGTAAGCAGAATGAGCGCAGGCAGACGAGCGTTGACGTCGGCGTAGGTCGCTCCGGTCACTGCGCCGAAGGAGGAAAAGAGCGTCTCGTACCGGTCGAGGAAGTGGGCGAGAGCGATCGTCAGCATCAGGGCGGCGCCCGAGAGGGCGAGCTGAGTGCGAGCGGCCGGGCTCATTACGGGGTTTATGCCGCGGGCGCTGAAGATGAGCAAGTAGATGCCGACGGTCGTAACGATTACGACGATCGCAAGCCCCATGAGCCAGCCCTGGATGGTGTGCAGCATAGGCAGCGTGAAGACGTAGAAGCCAACGTCGATCCCGAACTGGGGGTCCTCGACGCCGAAGGGAGTAGCGTTCATGAACCGCAGGAAGAGCTCGTAGCGGTCGGACAGCCCCGAGGCGAAACTGAACGCGATGAGAGCGCCCATCAGTGCGGCGCCCGCGATGACCGCCCCCCGAATCCAAGCGTACATGGATTCCGAGAATGGAAGGACCGTCGGCCCCCAGGCCGCCCTGAACGCGGCGCGGTACACGAAGCCTATCGTCGCCGCGCTGACGATGAGTCCCGCCAGAAAGAGCCAGATCCGTGTGAGGAGGACGGTGCTATAGACGCTTCGGAAGCCGAGGTTGGAGAACCACAGCCAGTCGGTGTACGCGCCGCGCAGGAAGTCTAGGACTAAGTAGAGAAAGAAGAGCGCGATGGCTCCCAACCCCAGCTTAAGGAAAGGCCCCACCTGTTGTGGGAACAGAAAGCGCCCGATGCGCCACGTGCCTTCGGCCTCCCCGTCGTCGTCCGGATACATCGCCATTGGCTGCCAGCCCCTAAACGACGGTCGTTCCGGCCGCCGAACCGTCGACGCAAGCCATGAGAGCGCCGGGGCGAGTGCCGTTGACGATGCTCGCCTTCGCACCGGCAGTCCGCGCCTCGATGCATGCTTCGAGCTTCGGGATCATGCCGCCCTTGACGATGCCGGAGCTGACCAATCCATCGCCGCTCGCCAGCGGCACACGCTCGATAAGGCGTCCGTTGGCGTCGAGGATGCCGTCCACGTCGGTCAGGAACACGAGATGCTGGGCCCCAATCGCCGCCGTGATTGCGCCTGCCGCAGAATCGGCGTTGACGTTCAATAGCTGACCCGCGTCCGAAGCGTCAACGGCAATCGGCGCGATGACGGGCGCGTATCCCGCGTCGAGCAAGGCATTCACCGCGGAAGGATCGACGTCGAGGGCGCCGGCCACGAAGCCAAGCCGGGAGTCAGTGACCGTCCCACGCAGCAGATTGGCGTCGGCGCCGGAGATGCCAACGGCGTTCGCGCCGGCGGTCTGGAGCGCGGCGACCAGTTGCTTATTGATGAGGCCCGCGAGGACGGCTACGGCGACTTCCAGGCTCGGCTCGTCGGTGACACGAAGTCCGCGCACGAACTCGGCGGGTATGCCGAGCTTGGCCATCCACGAGGTTATGGCGGGCCCGCCGCCATGCACGACGACCGGTCTTGCGCCTCGTCGTTGTAGCTCAGCGATGTCGTCAAAGGACGTGTCGTCAGCTCCGAGCGTACTGCCGCCGATTTTGACGAGGATGGTCGAGCCGTTAGCTTCCATGGGTAGCCCTTGCCCTTTGGGGGGAGCGTCTTACGTGGTGTAAGCGCTGTTGAACTGGACGTACTCCTCGGTGAGCTCGCAGCCCCACGCCGTGGCGGAGTGCTCTCCGAGCCCGAGCTTCACCGTAAGCCCGACCTCGTCGCGGCTCATGATGGCGATGACGCTCTCGCGGTGGAACGGGATGGGCGTGCCTCCCTCCATGATGGCGACGTCGTTGATGAAGAAGCTGACCCTTCGCACGTCGAGCTCGGCCCCGCTGTATCCGGCGGCGCAGACGACGCGGCCCCAGTTCGGGTCGTTGCCGTGTATCGCCGATTTGACGAGCATAGAGGAGGCGATTGCACGGGCCGCGAGGCGCGCGTCGCCTAGGCTGGCCGCTTCCTCCACACGGACGGAAAAAATCTTGCTGGAGCCTTCCGCGTCCCGCACGAGCTCGCGGGAAAGGTGAGAGGAGAGAGCGCGCAGCGCCCCGGTGAACGCGTCCGCGTCCGGCCCACCCTCGCCTATCTCTGCGTTCCCCGCCGCGCCGTTGGCCAGCAGCATAACCATGTCATTCGTGCTGGTGTCGCCGTCGATGGTCACCATGTTGAACGTATCGTTGCTAGTCTCGCGGAGCGCGGCGTCGAGGAACGCGCCGTTCACGGCGGCGTCCGTTGTCAGGAAGGCGAGCATGGTGGCCATGTTCGGGTGAATCATGCCGGAGCCCTTGACGCACCCGCCGAGAGTGACGGTCTCTCCGCCGGAGCACTGGAACGTCACCGCGCCGGACTTGGGCACGCGGTCGGTGGTCATGGTGGAGCGGGCGAACCCGCCCCCGCCCTCTCGGTTGAGGGTAATGCCCGGCATGCCGCTTCTGATGAGCGCCATGGGCAGCTCCACGCCGATGACGCCGGTGGTCCCGATGCCCAACTCGCCGGGATCAATGCCCAAGTGCCTCGCGGCCAGGTCCAGGCATTCCCTGGCATCGGTCATACCCTGTTCGCCCACTCCGGCGTTGGCGATGCCGCTTGTCACAAAGACCCCCCGCACCTTTCCTGCGCCGACGTTCTCGCGGGTCAGCGTCACCGAGGGCGAGACGAACTTGTTGGTGGTGTAAACGCCCGCCGTCCGGCAAGGGGTCTCGGAGAGGAGCAGGCCAACGTCCATCTTGTCTCGCGCGTAGGTCTTGAGGCCGACGTATGAAGCCCCGGCGATGAACTGCTGCGGGCTCGTAACGGAACCGTCCGGCAAGAACTGGGCGTCGTCGCTCATCTCATACCCCAAAATGCAGATAGTGGCCCCGACGAGCCGGGGCCACCGAACGAGTCTAGCAGGAAAGCCGCGCCCGCCTCAACGAGCCCGCGGGCGTGAGGCGCGTCCGCCGGCTGCTCCAGCCTCGCAACTTCCAGCCCCGCTACGGACGGGGTTGGAGCTCATTGTCCTCTAGGGCGGCCTGGTGCTTCGCCTGCTCTTCAGGCGTGCGCACGTTCCTGAACATCAGGTAGAGCGAAACGACGTAGGCCGTCTTGAACAGGGCGGAGCCGACGAGGGGAGCGCTGGCGGCTATCACCTGGAGGACGCCGGTGGAGAGCGTGGGGCCGATGGTGCCGGAGAGGGAGCGTCCGAGGATGTGGATGCTCGCCATCGCGACGCGCTCGTGCGGCTGTACGACGGACATGATGTACGAGTCCCGCGCAGGCACGTCTATCTGATCAAACAGCGACCTGAACAAGAGCAACGCCACCGCCAGCCACGCCCACGGCGCGAACGCCACTCCCAACAACAGCAATGCAGATGGGAAGTGCGCCCATGTCATCGTGTTGACCAGCCCGATGCGGTTCGCAATCTTCCCTGCCGCCCAGATCGACCCCACCCCTATGACCTGCGACAAGAAAAAGAGCACGGCCAGGGAGCCGAGGTCCAGCCCAAACCGTTCGCTGAACCAAAGCGCCAGCAGGCCACGGACGATGACAGCGCCTGCGAGGTGGTCGAGGCTGAAGAGGGCCGTAAGCGTGTATATCCTGCCTCTCGAAGGAAGGCGCAGCGGATTCACCCATTCCCGCCGTTCCCGCTCCGCCTCCACCTGAACGGAGAGCAGCGCAAACAACGCGAAGACCCCCAAGCGCAGCGCCACGAGCGCTCCCAATACGATGCGGAACGAGGCGAGTTCGCTGAGTCCCCCGAACGATTGCAGCACGACGGGCAGCCCCGCGGCCAGGGCTCCCAGCGCGGCGGCGGACGCCGCGGTGACCCGGTACAAGGCGAAAAGCTCTGTCCGCCGCCTCGGCTCGACCACTCCCGCAAGCGCGGCTTGTTCGAGGGATTGCGTCGGTCCCACGTTGCCGCCGGCGCCGGTGAGCGAACCAACGAATGCGAACGCCAGCAGCAGGAGCGGGTCCGTTGTCGCAATCAGTACGGCGCCGCCCGCCAGTGTCATCCCCGTGTACGCGGCGAGCAGGGTGCGCCGTCCAACTCGCTCGCTGATGAGCGTAGCGACGAACGAGAGCGCCGCCGTGCCGGCGAACCCCAGACTGAAGAAGAGTCCTATCTGAAACGCGGGGAGGCCGAGCTCGGCAAGATAAACGCCCAGGAGGACGGCGAGCACGCCTTGGGAGAACGTGTGGAGCGTCCGCGCCGCGATGATGATGGCGGCGTCCTTGCTGATCCAACTGTGGCGGACCATGCCCATCGGGCCTCGCTAACTAAGCGCGTAGAGGTCCGCGCAGTTGTCCCAGAGAATCTTCCGTTTGGCGCCGTCCGCCAGATCTTCGTGGCTGAGGAACTCCTTCACCGACTCGGGGAACTCCGAGTCGTGGTGGGGGTAATCCGAAGAGAAGACGATGTTTCCGTCGCCGACGGCGTCGACGGTGTAGCGAAGCTCGGACTCGTCGGCCTCCGTGCCCACGTAGCAGTTCCGCTTGAAATATTCGCTGGGGAACATGGTGAGGAAGGGAGCGTCCCACTCGCGGTAGAGGCCGTAATCTCGGTCCATCCGACCGAGCCAGAAGGGGACCCAGCCGGCGTTGGCCTCCAAGTAGGCCGCGCGCAGACGGGGGAATGTCTCGAACACGCCGCCGCAGATCATGCTGATGACAGCCTTCATCATGCCGATCGGGTGCGAGCAGGCGTGGAGCATGAGCCGGTTCTGACCGAACTCGGAACCGTCCTGCCGGTAGGCGGAGCCGGTCCCCTCGTGGAAGCCCACGGGCACGTTGAGCTCCTCCAGTGTCGCCCATAGCTCCGAATAGTCGGCGCTGTGCAAGGTGACCCCGTTGACGAAGTTGGGGCGCATGTAGATCCCAACTGCGCCCAGCTCCGAAACAGCGCGACGCGCTTCTTTCACCGCCTCTTCGGGGTCGTGCTGGGGGACCATCGCCGCGACCTTCATGCGGTCGGGGTCGGTCTGGCAGAGGTCGTACAGCCAATCGTTGTAGGCGCGGCAGACAGCGGCGGAGAGCTGGCCGTCCACGTTGTCGAGCCCGTTGGGCACGTACAGGCAGACGGTGGGATACATGACCGCGACGTCGATGCCCTCCATGTCCATCGCCTCGAGCTGGGACGGGCCGTCGTAGCCGCGCTCGCGCATGGGGCGGCTGGCCTCGTCGGCGCGGCTGCTCATGCCTTGCATGCGATGGGGGTTGTCGACGTCGCAGGCAGGGAGTCGTTCGCCTTGGAAGAGGAACACGCCGCCGCGCTTGCCGGGGGCGCGGGAAATCTGGGGCGCCCACGCGGCAAAGCGCTTATCGATGAACTTGTCGAACATGTCCGACGGCTCGATGACTTGCATGTCCGAGTCCATCACCTTGTACCCGTTTTGCGCCATATATTCCTCCCATGGATTGGGTCGAATGCCTATTAGACGAATCTTGTCCGCTTGCTGCGGGCTTTCTGGGACGTGGGGGTCGGGAGCTTCTCGGAAGCGAGCGTTTCGTAGACCAGCCGCGCGAAGTGCTCGCGGTCGGCGCCGCTGATCACGGCTTGCTCATGCGCCTCCTGAAGAGCGAGGGGGTAGCCGTGGCCCTTCACAGACTGCGAGAGCAGGCCCGCATGGGCGAGGGCGACTGCCTCCGGGCTGATCCAGCTCGGCATCTCGATCCGCGCGATCTCCTCGCCCACGTTCACGTAGAAGAAGGCGATCTGGTGGTCGCCGTAGTAATCCGTGACGATAGTCGACGTGCTGCGATAGAAGGGCGAACGCTCCCCAACACGGAGGGTCGCGGCGAAGAGGTCGGCGTCCGTGACGTCGGCGACAACGTCGCAATTGCGGTCGCCGCGCTGCAGCTGGCCGCAGTTGGCGTCACAGTTGACCTTGTCCCACCCGCACATGCCGCGCGAGATGCGGATCGCGTTCACGACTTCGGAGCTGCGCGGGAGGCTGATGTGGGAGGCGACTGCGAGCGTCCGCCTCTCGGACTCGGCGCGCAGGCGGTCCATTGCCGTCGCGAGTCGGCGGTCGATGAACTCCTTGCGTACGAACTCGGGATAGGCGCCGCCGGCGAGCCCCCACAGCACGAAGGTCCCGTCGAGGAGCGCAAGGACCGGCAGCCCTTCGGGAGCGCCCTCGACCACGTCGGCCAGGGCCTCGATCTCCGCCACCGCGCGGAGCATGCCCAGCAGCGCGCCCTCGATCGGGACCTCGCGCGGCCCATCTGGATCGCGCAGCATCAGCGACGACTCGTCGGCGCAGAGCGTCGGCTGGCTCCAGAGGTCAGCGCGGGGAATCTCGCCGTACCGCAGCAGGACGTAGCCCAGGTTGATGAGGTAGCAGCGGGCGGGCCCGTGGCGGTCAACGTCCACGTGGGAGCCATCGACGGCCGCGACGGCGTGGTCGACGGGCAGTGGAGGCGCGGGATAGCTCCCCGCCAGCGCGCCGTCCAGCCCCGCGATGAGCCAGGTGGCCTTGCCGGCCTGCCGGCGGACTTCCACGTCGTTGGGGTCGGCGGCCTCGAATCGCTGCACAGCCGCTGCCAACGCCTCGACGTGGGCGATCCGCTGTCCCCGAAGCATCCCGGCGGCCCCGTAGAGCTGACCGGCGGTCTTGGTGAGGTCGAGGGCCATGGCCCGATGGTCGGCCAGTACGCCTCGCGGCGCAAGGGGGGGCAGTCCGGCGCGGAATGGGGCCGCAGGTGGGGTGGAGGCGGGAGGATGAAGAGCCTCAGCCGCTCGGCGCGAGCCTTTCGATGGCCGCGCGGAAGCCTGGGGCGGAGCCTTCGAGGGTTCGCTGGTCGACACAGTAGGAGATGCGGAAGTAGCCCGGCATACCGAAACCCCGGCCGGGCACGACGAGGACTCCCTCTTGCTGCAGGGCGTCGATGAGCAGCATCTCGTCGGCCGCCGGCGACTCCGGGAACATGTAGAACGCGCCCTCGGGCTTGCGCACCCGATACCCCGCCGACGTGAGGACGTCGTAAAGGTAGTCTCGCTTCGCCTGATAGTCGCTCACGTCGACGGTGACGTTCTGCAGGCCGCGGACGACGTGCTGCATGGTTGCCGGCGCGTTCACGAAGCCGAGCACCCGGTTGCAGAAGGTGAATGCGTCCATCAGCTCGCCGGCCTGCGGGTCGTCGGGGCGGACAGCGATGTAGCCGATACGGTCGCCGGGGAGCGCCAGGTCCTTCGCGTGAGAAGTGACGGTGATCGTCCGCTCATAGTCGAGTTGGGGGAAGGGGTACGTCAGGCCGTCGTAGATCAGCTTGCGGTACGGCTCGTCGCTCACCAGGTAAATCTCCACGCCGAGCTCGTCGCTCTTGCGGCGAAGAAGACCGGCGATGTCCGCGATCAGCGACCGGGGGTACACGGCGCCTGATGGGTTGTTGGGCGAATTGAGGATGACCAGCTTGGAGCGCGCGGTGAGCTTGCTCTCCATCTGCGCGAGGTCGGGGACGAATTCGCGGTCGCAACCGACCACGACCGGCACGGCGCCGTGGTTGCTCGCGTAGAAGAGGTACTCAGCGAAAAAGGGCGTGAGGATGACGACCTCGTCGCCGGGGTCGCAGAACGCGTGCACCACGACGTTTAGTGCGCCCGCCGCGCCCACGGTCATCATGACGTGCCCCGCGCCGTACGCCAGACCCGTCTCGGCGGAGAGCGAGTCGGCGACTGCCTGCCGCGTCTCGGTGTATCCGGCATTGGGCATGTAGCGGTGCGCGCCGGGGACAGGGGAGTCGGCAAGCCGTCGGAGCTCGTCGAAGAACTCGGCGGGCGGCTCGACGACGGGGTTGCCCAGGGAGAGGTCGAACACGTTCTCGTCGCCGCGCTCGCGCTTGAGGGCGATGCCCAGCTCGAACATGCGGCGTATCCATGAGCTGTTCGCCAGCTGCTCCCGGACGTTGGACGCTATGGGCATGGATTCTCCCGAAGGCCAGGTATGGGCTGATGCGAGGATAGGGGGGCGGCCAGCGCGCCGCAACCGGGCTGCCGCCTGCTAACATGAGGCAATCCCATTTGGTCCGGGGGAGTTAAACCGATGCCTGCGCAGACAGGGAAGCGCTTCGAGTGCGCCGAGCTTGGTGCCCAGTACATGATTACGAAAGGCGGGGACGCGGAGCTATCCTGCGCCGCCGCTGCCGACGGCGAGGCCGACCAGCTCGGCAAGCGCTACCAGGACGAGGCGACGGGCGTGATGGTTCTCTGTACGAAGGCAGGGGCCGCTCGAATCCAGTGCGACGGCAGACCGATGACGATGCTCGCGCCAAAAACGTTGCCGTCGTCCGATTAACCGCCCTTCATCCATTCGTACAGGTAGTAGTGCTCCCTCGTCATGCCGAGGGACTCGTAGACCCGCTGGGCGCGCGCATTGCCTTGGTCGACGTACAACCTGAGCCCCACGAGCTCGGCTGATTGCTCGACCTGCCGCCGGAAGTGCTCGTAGAGCGTCGAGAACACCCTGTGGCGGCGCGCCTCGGGGCGGACGTAGACCGAGTGGATCCATACCACCGTTCCATTCCGCCAGTCGCTCCACTCGGGGACCGTCATGAGCATGCCGACGGGCCCGTCTTCGGACTCGGCGATCCAGTACTCGGCGGGGACGCTGCCGTTGAGCACGGCCCGGACGCCCTGGGTTAGCGCGGCGCGGTCGAGGGTCGCGCCCTCGCTCTCGCGGGCCATCTCCACCTGGAAGTCGACGATAAGGGACAGCTCATCGGGAGTTGCGCGGCGGACGTTGTACATGGCCGAATACTAACCGACGGCGCGCGTACGGGGTGAGGGGATGCCAGCGGCGAGCAGACATCTTCGCTCCCCCTTCTCCCCCTGAGAGTTAAAGCGAAAGCGCCCCCTGTAGAGAGGGGCGCTTCCGTATCGGCGACGTGTTTCCGAGTCTAGTGGCCGCAGCCGCAGCTGCCGTTCCCGCAGGCGCAGCCGCCCCCGCTGGAGGCTATGTTCGGGTTCTCGATAACGAACCCGCTGCGCATCAGGCCTTCCGAATAGTCGATCGAGGCGCCATCCAAGAGGGGGGCGCTATCGATGTCGGCGATGACGCGGACGCTGGACTCGTACAGGACCATGTCGTCGTCCTCAACGCCGTCTTCCAAGGACAGCATGTACTGGGCGCCGTGGCCATTCGGCACGACGATGACCCGGAGAGCCGCCTCGGGCTGTCCCTCTTCGGCCAGAATCTCCGCGAGCTTCTCTGCTGCGAGGTCGGTAACCGTAATCATCGCGTGTGCTCCTTCATCGCAGGGTTTACGATTTATGCAGGCTAGCAGCGGCTCCCCCGAGCGTCAAGGCGGGATAGGTCTGTTCACTTGGGGATTGTCGCGCTGCCCGCTCCACTCCTCTCCCCGTCGACGGGTGTACAAACGGGAGAAGGGTTTAGGTTGCTAGACTCAGGACATGACGCACCCACTGGCCCTCTACGTCCATATACCGTTCTGCCTGTCGAAGTGCCCATACTGCGACTTCAACACCTACGCCGGCATCGAGTCGCTCATGCCCGCTTACGTCGACGCGCTCGACCGCGAGATAGAGCAGTGGGGGGCGTGGCTGGGCAGACCCACGCTCGCCAGCCTGTTCTTCGGGGGCGGCACGCCTTCCTACCTGCCGACCCGCGACCTCAGCCGCTTGATGCGAACGGTCAGGTCGGCGTTCGAGCTGCCGGACGACGCTGAGGCGACCATCGAGGCGAACCCTGGCGACTGCGCCCGCGAGCGTCTCCAGGCCATGCGCCGTTCCGGCTTCAACCGCATCTCGATGGGAGTGCAGTCCTTCGACGACCATGAGCTGGGTGTGCTGGGCCGCCGGCATAGCGCGGACCGCGCCGTCCAGGCCGTCGAGGATGCGCGCACGGCCGGATTCGATAACGTGAGCATCGACCTGATGTTCGGCCTGCCCAATCAGTACGTCTCGGCGTGGGCGCACTCCCTCGAAGAAGCTGTCGCGCTGGACACGAGCCATCTATCGGCCTACGCGCTGACCTTGGAGGGCGGGACGCCCATGGAGGCCGACGTCCGGCTCGGCCGTACGCCCGAGCCGGACCCTGATTTGGCCGCCGAGATGTACGCCCTCGCCCAGTCCACGCTGGCGTCGGCGGGCCTGGCGCAGTACGAGGTCTCCAACTGGGCGAAGCCGGGCCGGGAGAGCGTCCACAACCTCGCCTACTGGCGCAGCCTGCCGTACCTCGGCGTCGGCCCCGGCGCGCACAGCTATCTCTACGACATCGGCGATGTCGGCCCGTTCGGCGTGCGGTTTGCGAGCGCCAAGCCGCCGCGGACCTACATGGAGCGCGTCGCCGCCTGGGCGGCGGATGGGCCGATTGGACCGGCAAGCATCGCCGCAGCCGCCGCGACCGACTATTGCGAGGAGAGCGACCGTTCCATGGCGATGGTGGAGACGATGATGATGGGCCTGCGCCTCAATCGGGGCGTGGCCGATGTCGATTTCCACGCCCGCTTCGGAGAGGGCATCGCCGACGCCTTTCCTGGCCCCACCGCAGAATGCGTTGAGCTTGAGCTGCTCGAATGGTCGGACGGCGCTCTGCGCCTGACGGACGCGGGCCGTCCTCTCGCCAACGAGGCCTTCCTACGGTTCGTCGGCGGGGTCACACGTTGAAGAGGAAATTGACTACGTCGCCGTCCTGCATGGGGTAGGTCTTGCCTTCGGTGCGGAGGAGTGCCTGCTTGCGGGCTTCCGGGAGGCTGCGGACGCGGGCGAGGTCTTCGTAGGAGACGACCTCTGCGCGGATGAATCCTCGTTGGATGTCGGAATGGATCTTGCCAGCGGCCTCGACGGCGCTGGAGCCTTTGGTGATGGTCCAAGCGCGGGTCTCGTCCGGGCCTGTCGTGAGGAACGAGATGAGGCCGAGGAGGTCGTAGGAGAGGTTGATCATGCGGTCGAGGCCGGGCTCGCCGGCGTCGAGGGACTCGCGGAACTCGGCTTCGTCCTCGGGCGTCATCTGGGCGAGCTCCATCTCGAGCTTGCCGCAGAGAGCGGCGGCGCCGATCCCCTTGCGGGCCAGCTTCGCGGCCATCTCCGACTCGATGCCGGGAGTACCGGCGACGTCGTCCTCGCCGATGTTGAAGACGACGATGAGGGGCTTGGCGCTGAGGAGCTGGAAATTGTCGAGGACGGGCTTTGCCTCGGGGGGCAGCTGCTGCTCGCGGACGGGCGCTTCGCTTTCGAGTCCCGACTTGATCGCCGCGATGAGGCTTTGCTCCTTCGTGAGCTGGTCGCGCTCCGTCTGCTTGGCGGAGCGCAGCTGTGCGGCAATGCGGTCCTGCCGCCGTTCGAGGATGGCGAGATCGGAGAACATCAGCTCGAGCTGGAGTGTGGCGGCGTCGCGATAGGGGTCAATTGTCTCCTCGACGTGGGGTACGGAGGGGTCGTCGAAGGCGCGGGCCACGAGCAGGAGAGCGTCGCACCGTTGGAGGAGACTGAGGTACTCGCCGCCGATGCCCTTGGTCTTGCCGAGACCCTCGGGGACGGCGGGAATGTCGATGTACTCGACCTCGGCAGGGACGATCTTCTTGGGTTTGGAGATGTCGGCGAGGTCGTCGAGGCGGGGGTCGGGCACCTTGGCGATGCCGATGTTGGGTTGGGAGGAGCCGGCGCGGAAGGACGCCGTTTCGGCGTGGCCGCGTGTGACGGCGTTGAAGATGGTGGTCTTGCCGGCCTGGGGCAGGCCGAATATGCCGATGGCCAAGAGGTAACCTCGCTGGACAAAGATAGAGCCCCGAGAGGCCGGGGCCGGACATGTGAGATTTTAGCTTGTTTCGCCGGGCGAGGAGTGGCCCCTCCCAGCCTCCCCGGCAGGCGGTGCCCTCTCAGTCTCCCCGCAGGCGAGGGAGAGATTTTCGGTAGCAAAGCAGCTTCTTGATGGGGCTTTTTACTCGTAAAGGGTTAGCGCTTGTGTCGCTGGAGGGGGTACTTTCGCCTTCTTGATCGGGGCTGCTTAGCAGGCCACGGCCTGCTTCCTGCGATCAAGAGTGCGAATTAAACGTGAAAACACGAATTCGAGTATCGGCTCTCTCTATGGGACAGCGGCGCGTTATAGAGCGCGTAGGGGGCTTGGGGCGGAATGCCGGAGCGGGGCCATCCCATCCAGGGTACCGCAGGCGGGAGGGCTGGGGTAAGGGGAAGATGTCGTGGTCTGCACTGCCCGCGCGCCCTGGATTCCCGCCTTCGCGGGGAATGACGGAGGAGGGCGGGAATGGCGGGAGGGGCAATGACGGGTGGACGGGTTTAGGCGAGGTTCAGGGGGATGGCGAAGCGGCGGGCTAGCGACTCCAGCTCCTGATGGACGGCGGCGCTCATGGGGATGCCGTTCGCCAGGCGGTCGCGCTTGCGCTCGGCCTCGGGTTCGCCGGTCATGTAGACGCGGTCCACGCCAAGGGCCGGGGCCGCGTCGTGGACCATACGGACGAGGGAGTCGATGCGGGAGCGGAAATCGGCGGCCGGCATGAAGCGCTCGATGTCGATAGCGATGTACGCTCCGCTGGATACGAGGGGGTCCTCGCCGAAGCGCTTCATCTCCGGCGTGTCGGCGCCGAAGGTCCCGCCGGAGAGCACTCCGGTCAAGGACTCGATCATGACGGCGAGGCCGAAGCCCTTGTAGCCGCCGGCCCATTGGAGGTAGCCGTTCGCGAGTACGTCGGTTGCGTCGCTGCTCGGCTGGCCGGTGCGGTCGAGGCCCCAGTCCATGGGAATGGGGGCGCCCTTCTTCTCAGCGATGCGGAGCTTGCCCGCCGCGACCATGGAGGTGGCCATGTCGAGGACGATGGGTTCTTCCTCGCCCGCGGGGAACGCGACGCTGATGGGGTTGGTCGCGAGGATGGGAGTCGTGCTCCCGAACGGAGGGACGATGCGCGGGCCGTTGTTCATCGCGATGCCGATGAGTCCGTTGGCGGCGGCGGTCATGGAGTAGTAGCCGACGAGGCCGGTGTGCGTCATGTTGCGGGCGACGCTCATGCCGATGCCGTTCCTCTTGGCCTGGTCCATAGAGAGCTGCATCCCAAGCCGGGCTCCGAGCATTCCGAAGCCGTTGCCGCCGTCGATCAGGGAGCAGGCGCCGTCCTGGGAGAGGACGCGGGCGTCGGCGGTCGGGTTGAGGAGGCCGCGGTCGCGCATCTCGACGTATCCGGCAAGGCGCGTCGCCCCGTGGGAGTCGACGCCCCGAAGGTCGGCTTCCGTAAGGACGCTGGCGACAAGATCTGCGTCGGCGGACGGCGTTTCCATGCCCCGAACGACCGATGCGATGAAGGGACGGAGCTTCTCGGCGCGGACGGGGATGACGCCGGACTCGGTCATCGCGCTATCCCTGACTCCGGTGGAGAGGGGCGAAGAGGAAGATGAGCGCGCCAGGAGCGGCGACTACGCCGGCGAGCCAGAAGATGTTGCGCAGTGAGCCGGTGGCGTCGACTACCGCTCCCATCACGATGACGCCTACGGTCGCCCCGAGGAGGCTGCTGAGAAACATGAGGGCGACAGTGGAGCCCTGCAGGCCTGCCGGAGCGGCGTCCATGGCGGTCGCGTTGATGACGTCTTGGCTCGACCAGAGGAAGAGGCCGGCCAAGGCGAGGGAGAGAGTGAGGACGATGCCGGAGCCCGCGGAGCCCATGACGAACATGCTCACGCCGATGACGGCCATGGCTACGACGATGGGGATGCGCCGGCCAATGCGGTCGGAGAAGTAGCCGAAGGCGGGGCCGGCGCCGACGCCGAGGAGGGTGAGGAGGGAGACGTGGAATCCGACGCCGAAGCTGTCCATGCCGAGGTCCTGAGCGAGGTAGACGGGCATGAAACTGAGTAGGCCGAAGTGGGAGAAGGAGCGGGTGAAGTTTGCGTAGGCGAGGCTGACGTAGACGGGGTGCTTCAGTAGCCCGACGGTGTCGAGGAGGCGTGTGCTACGGGCGGGGGTTTCGACGGGCGCCGTTCTGGCGCCTGCGAGCAACCAATAGAGGAGGACGGTGATGGCGACGGCGGGTATGAAGCTGATGAGGGTATAGAGGCGCCAGTCGTCGGCGAGCCAGGTGACAAGGACGAAACCGACGACGAGGGGACCGAGGGCCTCGCCGGCGCCGGAGCCCGAGCCGTGGAAGGCGATGGCCAAGCCGCGTCGGGAGGGGAAGCGGTTGCTGAGCATGGATATGGCGGGCGGGTGCCAAAAGGATGCGGCGACTCCCCCTAACGCGGCGAGCGCGATGATGGGCCACACCCAGGGGGAGCGTCCGGACAGCATCATGAAGAGGGCGGCGAAGAAGAACGATGCCGGGAGCATCCAGTGCCAGTAGTTGCGGAGGCGGTCGGACGCGTAACCGACGAAGAAGTTGGGGAGGCCGCCGGCGAGCTGTTTCACGAGGCCGATGACGGTGAGGCCTGCGGCGGTGATCTCGTACTCTTTGACGATGAGGGGGAGGAAGACGGAGAAGGCCGCGATGTACCAGTGTTTGAGGCCGTGGCCTATCGCGATCGTAGCGATATAGGTCGGGCCCGAGGCGCGGAATGATGAGCCGCTAGCGCCGGCTGATGTTTCATTTGTCATAATCGGAAGCCGACGGCTGCTCCGTTGGCGAGCGTCGGACGACGTGCATGATAAACGTTCACCGGCGGGGGTGCGGGGCGCTCGTGGCGGGCCGCATGGTAGGACAGGCTCGCCACTTATCTTTCCACAGACCTTATAGAGGCCACCGACCTCATAGAGGCGGAGGCGGGGAGTTGAGCTCGGCGATGGCGGCGGGGAGGTCGAGCATCCCCTCATATATGGCGGAGCCGACGATGGCGCCCTCTACGCCCAGGCTCGCCAGGGTGCGGAGGTGGTCGATGCCGGCGACGCCGCCGGAGGCGATGATCCGTGCGGCAGGGTCGGCCTGCTCGGCGCGGCGGACCATCCCAGCGACGGCCTCGAAGTCTGGGGAGGTGAGGGCGCCGTCGCGGGCGATGTCGGTATAGATGAAGCGGCGGACTCCTGCCGCAGTCATGGCGTCGAGGAGGTCTGCGGCGGTCGCGGCGCTGCCCTGGGTCCATCCGGAGACGGCGACCATGCCGTCGCGGGCATCGATGCCGACGACGACCCGCTCCTCGCCGTGGCGGGCGATGGCGTCCCGGACGAGGGTGGGACCTTGAACAGCGACGGTGCCCAGGATGACGCGTCCAGCGCCGTCCGCGATGGCGGAGTCGATGTCGGCGAGGGAGCGCAAGCCTCCGCCGAGCTCGATGGGGATTGCGACGGCGGCGGCTATCGTGCGCACATGGGCGGCTTGGGTGCGGCGACCCTCTTTTGCCCCGTCCAGGTCGACGACGTGGATGCGCGAGGCGCCGTCGGCCTCGAACTGTTGGGCGACGCGGGCGGGGTCATTGCCGTAGGTGGTCTGGCGGTCGTAGTCGCCCTGGAAGAGTCTGACAACAGATCCGGCACGCAGGTCTATGGTGGGGATGATTTCCATCGAGTGGGAGAGGGCTAGGCAGGCGGGTCGGCGAGGCGCGTTATGAAGTTCTCGTAGAGCTTCAAGCCGATGTCGCCGCTCTTTTCGGGGTGGAACTGGGTGGCGACGACGTTGCCGCGGGCCAAGACGCTGGCGAAGGGGACCTCGTATTGAGTCGTGCCGACGGTCCAGGAGGGATCGCTTGGGTCGGCATAGTAGGAATGGACGAAGTAGAAGTAGCTGCCCTCCGGGACGCCGTCGAAGATGGGGTGAGGGTGGACGAGGTCAACGGAGTTCCAGCCCATGTGGGGGACTTTCATGCCGCCGGGGAACCGTATCACGCTGCCGGGGATGACGCCGAGGCCGGGCGTGTCGCCCTCCTCGGAGTGGTCGAGGAGGAGCTGAAGGCCGAGGCAGACGCCGAAAAAGGGCTTGCCGTCGGCGATCCAGTCCCGGACGGGTCCGGCCATGTGGTGGGCGTTGAGGGCGGCCATAGCTTGGGGAGAGGCGCCTTGGCCCGGGAAGACGACGGCTGATGCGCCGTCGAGCTCAGCGGGCTCGGACACGAAATCGGCCCGGTAGCCAAGGCGCTCAAAGGCTTTCTGCACGCTGCGCAGGTTGCCTGCGCCGTAGTCGATGATTGCGACGGGATCCACGGGCCGATTGTATCAGGGGGGCGGTCCCCTCTCTAACCCTCCTCCGTGACACCGGGACCCTCGAGGCGGGCGCAACTCTTCCCACCCACCCGCTCGTCATGTTGTGGGGACACCCCCACGGCCCCGGCAGAGGGGCCTGGCGGGAGAGAGGACCGGAGCTGACGGCCGGGGCTCAGTACGCCGTCGGGAGCTCCGGCAGGCGGGCGACGGTGTCGCGGCCGATGGTTTCCACGCTGCCCTTGCCGCACATGACCATCGTGGTCTCGACCTCGTCGCGGAGGATGTCGAGCATATGGGCGACGCCGTCGGCGCCGTTGTAGGCGAGACCCCAGAAAAGAGGGCGTCCGAGCATGACGGCGTTGGCGCCGAGGGCCAAGGCTTTGACGACGTCCGTGCCGCGCCGGATGCCGCCGTCGAGGTAGACCTGGACGTTGGGTCCGGCGGCCTTTGCGACCTCGGGGAGGGCCTCGATGGTGGGGATGGTGGTGTCGAGGTTTCGTCCCCCGTGGTTGGAGACAATGAGGGCGTCTACGCCGTGCTCGGCGCAGAGGGCGGCGTCCTCGCGCGTGATGACGCCCTTGAAGACGATGGGCAGGTTGGTGATGGACCTGAGCCAGGCGACGTCGTCCCAAGTGGCACCGGGGTCGACGGCCCGGCGGCTGCTCATGCCGGCGTCGAACTTGGCCTGCTGGACCTCGGGGCCTTGGGGGGCGATCTTTGCCTCGTCGGCGCGGGGCTGGCGCTGGTAGGCGTTGCGGATGTTGCGCTCGCGCTTGGGAGGCCAGACGGCGTCGAGGGTGACGCAGATGGCGGAGTAGCCGTTGTCCTCGGCCATGTGGACGCGGTCGACGGTCTGCTCGCGGTCACGGTAGAAGTAGGTCTGGTACCAGAGGGGGGCGTCGGCGACACGGGCGACCTCTTCCGGAGGGACGGAGCAGTTTGCGCTGATGGCGTGGACAGTGCCGAAGCTCCCGGCGCCTCTGGTGGTGGCGAGCTCGGCCTCCGGGTGGGCCCTGCGGTGGCCGCCGCAAGGCGAGAGCATGAAGGGAGCGGGGATCCGATTGCCGAGGACGGTGGTGGTCAGGTCGGCGCCGGGAATCCCGGCGAGCATACGAGGGCGGAGGGCGATGTGGTCGAAGACGGAACGGGTGCGCGCGAGGGTTATCTCGTCGGTGGCCCCGCCGGCGATGTAGTCCCACTCGCTGAGGGCGAGAGTCTGTTGGGCGATCGTTTCGAGCTCATAGAGGTTAATTGGCTCGTTGGCCATGACTGCTCCTTATCGATTCCTTATGCATTGCGGTCGTTAGGCGCCGTCTTGGGCGGTGAGCTTCTCGAAAGGTAGGGCGCGGTCTTCGTAGCGGGCGAGCATGAAGACGAGGTCCGACGCACGGTTGAGGTAACGGAGGAGCTCGTCGTTCTCGATCATGTCTTGGGACTTCATCTCGACGACTCGCCGCTCGGCGCGGCGCAGGGTGGACCGGGCGAGGTCGAGGGCCGCGGACGCTTGAGAGGCGCCGGGGATGATGAAGCTGCGGGGCAGCTCGATCTGCTCGCCGAGGGCGTCGATGTCGCGCTCCAAGGCCGCGGTCATTTCGGGGGTGACGACGCTGAAGTGCAGCTCGAGCTTGGCGTATTCGGCCCTGGCAGTGGCGAGCTCGGCGCCGACGGTGAAGAGCTCGCGCTGGAGGCGCTTGACGATGCGCCGGACCTCGGAGTCGTTGGACAGGGAGCGTCCGAGGCCGAGGGCGGAGACGGCTTCGTCGCTGGCGCCGTAGGCTTCGGTGCGGAGGTCGCTCTTGGAGATGCGGCCTCCGTAGAGCAGGCCGGTCTCCCCTTCGTCTCCCTGCTTCGTATAGACCCTAACGGGGTTTCGCTCCTCGGTCATGCGTGGGGGGCTCCTCTGGCCACGGGTGGGTGGATTATACGTCCGGCGGCCCGCTCCTCAATCCTCTCCCCGCAGACGAGACCTTTGCGTAACTCCCGCTCCGTCGCGGAACAGGTGGGGAAGTTGCGCTGTTGGTTACGAGTAAGAAGTTCCCCATCCGTTCATCCCCTTACGAGTGAGAACTTCCCCGAAAAACATGGAAAATCAGATGTTTCGGGGGGTGTTTTCATGGCCGTGGCCTGCTTCACAGGCATTGGAACTACTTCCTCACCCATGATGTTTTGTATTTCATACGTCCCCTGCCCCCTTTCCCGCTCCTCCCCAGAGGAGGGCGGAGGGAACAGGTCCGGCGCCGGTGATTGGGATCTGCGGTCCTCGGCATGACGACATTCCGACAGTTCATTGTATGGGGCGCAGAGGTGTTGGGGAAGGGGCGAGTGTCGTGTTGATCGAGCCTCGTGGTTGAGGGTGAGGCGCTTGCCCCCTATCCCTTCCCTCTCTTAGACTCCCCTGTAGACGAGACCTGTGCGTGATTCTCACCACGAACAAGTTCGAGGTTTATGCAAAGGTCTCGCAGAGGGGAAAGGAGTTCGACGGACGGAGGGTCCGAGGTTGCCGTCCGGGGTCCTCACGGGGGTCGCCGGGCATGGGGTTAACTAGGCGTTCCGGGCGAGTGAGCGGCGTTGACACGGTAGGCGGGCTACGATAGCATCCCAACGTTCGCGTCCGAAAAGGGCGCGATGCTTCGTCAAGCGGCGCAGGTGAAAGCGTATGCCAACGGTAAATCAGCTCGTACGGCACGGGCGTAAGCGCGTGGTCAAGAAGACCAAAGCGCCTGCGCTGCGTTTCGTGCGGAACACCTTGCGCAACCGTGTGTACCGGGGAGAGGGCAGCCCTCAGAAGCTGGGGGTGTGTGTCCAGGTGCGGACGGTAACGCCGAAGAAGCCGAACTCCGCTCTGCGAAAGGTGGCCCGTGTCCGTATGACGAACGGGATGGAAGTTACGGCGTACATCCCGGGCGAGGGCCACACGTTGCAAGAGCACTCCGTCGTCCTGATTCGCGGCGGCCGTGTGAAGGACCTGCCAGGTGTGCGTTACCACATAATCCGTGGCGCGCTCGACGCAACCGGGGTTAACGGCCGGAAGCAGGGGCGGAGCAAGTACGGGACCAAGCGCTCCTAAGCATTCCGCTTGAATCCCGCCTCCGGCGGTAGCCGGAAGGTGTGTCGGCGTCATGCCGCAAGGCATGGGGTCCGGCGTGGGATTGCGCATGCTCAGGCGCGAGGAGGAAGAGCAAGCAGATGTCACGCCGACGAAGGGCCGAGCGGCGAGTGCCGGTGGCGGACCCGCTGTATGGCAACGTGCAATTGGCGAGCTTCATCAACCGGGTGATGCGCAACGGGAAGAAAACCGTGGCGCAGCGCGCGGTCTACCAGGCGCTCGACCAGGTCGCTAAAGACAGCAACCGCGAAGCGATGGAGGTGTTCGACACCGCGCTCCGCAACGTCACCCCGATGGTGGAAGTGAAGCCCAGGCGTGTGGGCGGGGCGACGTACCAGGTCCCGGTCGAGGTCCCCGAGCGCAGGAGAAACGCACTGGCGATGCGCTGGCTGATCAGGTCGGCCAGGGCGCGCGCCGGGCAACCGATGCGGTCGCGCCTGGCGGCCGAAATACTCGACGCCTCCCGCGGGCAGGGTGCCGCCGCCCGCCGCCGTGAGGAGATGCATAGGATGGCGGAGGCGAACCGCGCCTTCGTTCACTATAGATGGTAGGAACCATGGCAGATCTCAATAAAGTGCGGAATATAGGGTTCATCGCCCATATCGACGCCGGCAAGACGACGGTGACGGAGCGGGTGCTGTTCTTCACGGGCCGCACGTACAAGCTGGGCGAGGTCCACGAGGGCACCGCCGTCATGGACTGGATGGCCCAAGAGCGCGAGCGAGGGATCACGATTACGTCCGCCGCGACGCGAGCAGAATGGAAGGGCCACCAGGTCAACATCATTGATACCCCCGGCCACGTGGACTTCACGGCCGAGGTTGAACGAAGCCTCCGCGTACTCGACGGAGGCGTTGTTGTGTTCGACGCGGTGGCGGGGGTGCAGCCCCAGTCCGAGACGGTGTGGCGTCAGGCTGACCGTTACGGCGTGCCGCGCATCTGCTTCGTCAACAAGATGGACCGCATCGGGGCGGACTTCGAGAAGACGATGGACTCGATCCGGCATCGTCTGAAGGCCGTGCCGATTCCCGTGCAGTACCCGATGGGCGCGGAAGACCATTTCCACGGCGTTATCGACCTCATCGAAGAGAAGGCGTGGTTCTTCGAGCGCTCCGGAACGCCCGGCGAGCTTCGGGAGGGGGAGATTCCCTCCGGAATGCGGGACCAGATAGCGAACGTTCGGGAGGAGATGATCGAGCGAGTCGCGGAGAACGACGAGCATGTGCTCGAACAGTTCCTCGCGGGGGAGACGCCTTCTCCAGAGGAGATCAGAGCGGCGCTGCGGCGGGCGACGATCTCCAACAGCGCGGTGCCCGTCGTCTGCGGCTCGGCGTTGCAGAGCCTGGGCGTGCAGCTCGTCCTCGACGCCGTTATCGACTATCTGCCGTCGCCGTTGGAAGTGCCCCCGGTGATGGGCAAGCGCCCCGGCAGCGAGGATGAAATCGAGCGTAAGCCAGACGTGTCCGAGCCGTTTGCCGCGCTCGCGTTCAAGGTGGTCTCGGACCCGTACGCGGGCCGTCTGGTGTACTTCCGTGTCTACTCCGGCTCGATGAAGGCGGGCGCGAGCGTCTACAACGCGAGCAAGGGCGTGCGGGAGCGAATGGGCCGCATCATGTTCATGCACGCCAACCACCGTGAGGACTCCGAAAGCATCTCGGCGGGCGAGATAGGCGCGGCGGTAGGACTGAAGAACACGTTCACCGGCGAAACGATTTGCGACGAGCGTGAGCCGGTGGTGCTGGAGACGATTCGCTTCGCCGAACCGGTTATCTCGGTCGCCATCGAGCCCAACACGCGGGCGGAGCAAGACAAGCTGACGGACTCGCTCATCAAGCTGGCGGAAGAGGACCCGACGTTCCGCGTGCATCATGACCAGGAGACCAGCCAGACAATCATGTCCGGCATGGGCGAGCTTCACCTAGAGATATTGGTCGACCGCCTGCGGCGCGAGTTCAACGTAGCGGCGGCGGTTGGGCGTCCCCAGGTCGCCTACCGTGAGGCAATCACCAAGACGGCATCGGCGCGCGGCCGGTTCGTCCGTCAGACGGGCGGTCGCGGCCAGTTCGGCGACTGCGTCTTGGAGATCGAGCCGGGGGCGCCAGGCTCGGGGTTCCGTTTCGTGAACCAGATCGTGGGTGGCGCGATCCCGCGGGAGTACATTCCGGCGGTCGGCAAGGGCGCCGAGGAGGCGCTGCACACGGGCGTTGTGGCCGGGTACCCGGTGATGGACGTTGTCGTATCGGTCGTGGACGGCTCCTTCCACGCGGTGGACTCGTCGGAGATAGCGTTCAAGATTGCCGGGTCGATGGCGTTGAAGGAGGCGCTGAGGAAGGCGTCGCCGATTCTGCTGGAGCCGGTGATGGAGGTCCAGGTCATTACGCCTGGAGAGTACCTTGGCGAAGTGCTTGCCGACCTGAACGGGCGGCGGGGACGGATCAAGTCGATGGAAGGCCAGGGGGGCACGCAGGTAGTAGAGGCGGACGCTCCGCTGGTGGAGATGTTCGGATACGCGACGTCCCTGCGCTCACTCAGCCAGGGACGCGCGAACCACTCGATGGAGTTCGGGCGGTACGAGAAGGCACCTGAATCCACGGTGCAAGCGGTCGCGCGAAGCGCGTAGGAGGAGCGGTAGTGGTCGAGCAAACAGCACGAGCGCGGAGCGCGCCTGCGGCGACGCCGGGTCAGAAGATCCGGATAACGCTGCGGGCCTTCGATCACAAGCTGCTGGACCAGTCGTCGGTGCAGATCGTCGAGGCGGCGGAGCGAACGGGGGCTGCCGTGGCCGGGCCGATTCCGCTGCCGACGCGGATCAAGCGTTTCTGCGTGATCCGGTCCCCCCACATTGATAAGGACTCGCGGGAGCATTTCGAGCTCCGTACGCACAAGCGGCTCGTGGACATCCTCGAGCCGAATTCCAAGACGGTGGACGCGCTCACCCGGCTCCAGATGCCGGCGGGCGTGGATATCTCGATTAAGTTGTAAGAGCGATGATCGAAGGACTGATAGGCAAGAAAATCGGGATGACGCACCTCTTTGCTTCAGAGGCGCGGGTGATCCCTGTCACGGTCTTGGAAGTCGGGCCGTGCGTGGTCACGCAGGTGCGGACCGCCGCGCGCGACGGCTATGAGGCCGTGCAGCTGGGTTACGGCCCGGCAAAGCAGCTCACCAAGCCCGCCGCCGGCCACCTCGCCGCCTCGGGCGCCAGAGTCAAGCAATTGCGTGAGTTCCAAGCGGACGACGTGTCCGAGTTCGCGGTCGGTCAAGAGCTTCTGGTCTCGCAGTTCCAGACGGGGGACTTCGTGGACGTGGTCTCGACTACCAAAGGCCGCGGTTTCCAGGGCGTCATGCGGCGCCACGGGTTCAGCGGCGGACAGAAAACGCACGGGCAAGGCGACCGGGGCAGGGCGGTTGGGTCGATCGGCGCGGGCACCTATCCGGGGCGCGTGCTGAAGGGCAAGAAGATGCCCGGCCACATGGGCGATAAGCGCAAGACGGTCCGAAAGCTCCGAGTGGAACTGGTGGACGAGGAGCGCAACCTGCTGATGGTGCGCGGCCCGGTCCCCGGCTCCCGCAACACGACGGTAATGGTGCGGTACGCCCACGGCGTCCCTGTCGCGGAACGCGTCGCCGCCGAGGAGCCTACCGTCTCGCCCGAAGAAACATCCGAGGAGCAGAGCGCGTAATGTGGCTCTCTCAATATGACATCAACGGCCAAGCAGCCGGCCAGATCGAGGCGAGCGACATAGTGTTCGGCGCCCTTGAGAATGCCGAACTGCTGCATCAGGCGCTCGTCTACCACAGCGCGAACCAGCGGCAGGGGACGAGCAGCACGCTCACCCGCGGCGCGGTCCACGGCACGGGAAGAAAGCCTTTCGCCCAGAAGGGCACCGGGCGGGCGCGCCAGGGTTCTTGGAAGTCCCCGCACCATCGCGGTGGCGGAGTCGCGTTCGGACCGTCGCCCCGGTCATTCCGCAAGCGTATGCCGAAGCAGATGCGGCGGCAGGCCCTCCGTACGGCGCTCTCCGGGAAGGCGGCGGCCGAGCGGATCTTCGTGGTCGACGGGTTGGACTCGATCGAGCAGAAGACGAAGGCGATGGCGGCGACGCTCGCGGGACTAGGGGTCACGGGCTCGGCGCTCGTGGTCACGGGCGCGGGCTCGCAGACGGGCCTGGCGGTCCGGAACATCCAGCGCGTGAAGGCGATCAACGCGGACATCCTGAACGTGCTCGACCTACTGCGTTTCGACGCTGTTCTCATCAGCCCCGACGCGGTAAAGCGCGCCGACGAGCTGTGGTCGGACACGCGGCGCGTACGCAAGGAGGTCGTGGCATAATGCACGTTTTCCAGGTGCTCAAGCGTCCGGTGATCACGGAGAAATCAACGCTGCTCCAGGAGCAGAACAAGTACGTCTTCGAGGTCTTGCCAAAGGCGAACAAGTCGCAAGTGCGCGAGGCTGTCGAGCGGGCGTACGAGGTGAGCGTGACGAACGTGAATATGGTGAGGAACGCGGGCGAGAACCGACGGCTGCGCAACGGCCGATGGCTTCGGACGCCCGCGGTCAAGAAGGCGATTGTCACCGTCGCTCCAGGCGACACTATCCAACTATTCGAGGGAGCGTAGGGATGCCGCTGAAGCGACTACGTCCAACCAGCCCCGGCGTCCGCGCGGCGGTGCGCCCCGATTTCGCGGAGGTGACGCGCCGGACTCCGCACAAGGCGCTGACCAAGGGCTTGCACAAGAGCGGCGGGCGCAACGTCCGCGGCAAGATGACCGTGCGCCATCGCGGCGGCGGAGCGAAGCGCGCTTGGCGCGACATCGATTTCAAGCGGGACAAGGCGGGCATTCCGTGCCGAGTCGAGTCCATCGAGTACGACCCGAACCGGTCAGCGCGGATCGCGCTGCTGGTCTACGCGGACGGGGCCCGGCGTTACATTCTCGCTCCCAATGGGGTGAAGGTGGACGACAAGCTCATGTCCGGCCCGGATGCCGAGATACGGCCGGGCAACGCAATGCCGTTGGCGAACATCCCTACGGGCATGCTGGTGCACAATATCGAGCTCCAGCCCGGCAAGGGAGGACAGATGTGCCGCGGCGCGGGGACGGGCGCGCAACTGCTTGCCCGCGACGAGAAGTTTGCGATGCTGCGGTTGCCTTCCGGTCAGATCCGGCGGGTGCCGAGCGCAGCGAGCGCGACGATAGGGCAGGTAGGCAATCCGGAGCACAAGAACGCCTCCCTCGGAAAGGCAGGGCGGAACCGCCATCTAGGGAAGCGCCCGCACACCCGGGGCTCCGCCATGAACCCGAGTGACCATCCGCACGGTGGTGGCGAGGGACGCGCAGGGATCGGAATGACGCACCCGAAGACGCCCTGGGGCAAGCCCGCATTGGGCCCGAAGACCCGGCGTCGTTTCCACACGGACGTGTTCGTGGTCCGTGACAGGAGGAAGCGGTAGATGTCTCGATCGGTCAAGAAAGGGCCGTACGTCCACCCGAAGCTGGCCAAGAAGGTGGCGCGGGCCCAGAGCACGGACTCGAAAGTCGTGATCAAGACTTGGTCGCGCGCGTCGACAATCATGCCGGACATGCTCGGGATGACCATCGCCGTGCATGACGGCCGGCGGCATATTCCGGTGTTCGTTACGGAGAACATGGTAGGGCACAAGCTGGGAGAGTTCGCGCTGACGCGGACGTTCCGCGGGCACATATCGAAGTCCGACCGTCAGTCGTCGGTGAGGCGGTAAGCGATGCCCGTCAAAGCAGTGAGCAAGCAGGTTGGAATCTCGCCGAAGCGGGTGCGGCTGGTGCTGCGAGCGCTTCAGGGTCGCCCGGTGCTGATGGCGCTGGATGAGTTGCGGTTCCAGCCGGGGCCGACGGCGGAAGAAATCGCGGGGCTGTTGAAGTCGGCGGCGGCGAACGCAGAGAACAACAATGGGCTGGACCCGACCAAGCTGGTCGTGACGTCCGCCTATGCGGACCAGGGAGTGCAGATGCGCCGTTTTCGGGCCCGGTCACGGGGCCGGGTCGGGCGGGTCAGGCGGCAGGCCAGCCACATCACGATCGTCGTGGACGAGAAGGACTAGGAGCTTGGGACACAAGACACACCCCATCGGCTTCCGCCTTGGCGTGATCAAGGACTGGCAATCGCGCTGGTTCGCGGGCACGGGCGCGAAGTATTCCGAGCAGGTCATCGAAGACTGGCGTATCCGGGAAGTGATCCGTAAGCAGTACGCCGAGGCGGGCATTTCGCGCGTGGAAATCGAGCGGAGCGCTCAGGACCTGACCATCAACGTGCACACGGCGCGGCCGGGCATCGTTATCGGGCGGGGAGGCCAGCGCGTCGACGAGCTGCGGAAGGTCGTCGAGGGCGCGGCGGGGGGTAAGCGAGTACGGCTGAACGTGCTCGAAATCCGGCAGCCCGAACTCGACGCTTTCCTGGTGGCGCGGAACGTGGCCGATCAGCTGGAGCGCCGCGTGATGTTCCGCCGCGCGATCCGGCAGGCCGTGATGCGGTCCATGCAGGCCGGCGCGAAGGGCATCAAGGTCATGGTGTCGGGCCGCTTGAGCGGCGCGGAGATCGCTCGGCGTGAGAAGGTGATGGATGGCCGGGTGCCGCTCCACACGCTCCGGGCGGACATCGACTACGGCTTGGCCGAGGCGAGCACCACGATGGGGCGTATCGGCGTTAAGGTGTGGATATACCGAGGCGAGATCCTCAACGAGTCGGAGAAGGCACGGACCGCGGATGTAGCCCCCGGGGTATCGCCCGAGGCGATAGCGGCTGCTGAGGAGGCGCTCGCGGCGCAGGACGCCGGAGTGGCGCTCGCGCCGCCGGTGGCCACTGCGACCGCTGTGGCCGAGCCTCCCGCCGCTGCGCCTGCCGTGGAAACAGCGAGTGAGGTGGAAGCAGATGCTTCAACCGAAGAGAACTAAGTTCAGGAAGCAACACCGGGGCCACATGCGGGGCTTGGCCATCAAGGGAAGCTCGGTGCAGTTCGGCGACTACGGGCTGAAGACGCTCGACGCGGGATGGGTTACCGCACGGCAGATTGAAGCAGGCCGCAGGGCAATCACGCGGCACCTCCGCCGTGGAGGTCAGGTTTGGATTCGGGTGTTCCCGGCCAAGCCGATCACCCGCAAGCCGGCGGAGACGCGACAGGGCGGAGGCAAGGGTCCCGTCGACGCGTGGGTCGCGCTGGTGAAGCCGGGGCGCGTGATGTACGAGGTCGGCGGGGTTTCAGGCGAGCTCGCGAAAGAGGCTCTGGCCCGCGCGGCGCAGAAGATGCCGGTGCAAACGAGGATGGTCAGCCGGGAGGAGTCGCTGCTCGTCGGCTAGCGGAACGGGATTCTATGAGACCGAAGATTGAAGCAACCAGAGCGCTAACGGACGAACGCCTCAAAGAGGAGGAGCCCAGCACGCGACTCGAATTGATGAACCTGCGATTCAAGGTGGCGACGCGGCAGCTTTCGGACCCCTCCGAGCTGCGGAACGCGAAGCGGCGCCTCGCGCACATTCTGACGGTAGTCCGCGAGCGTGAGCTGATAGGAGACGCGTCGTGACGGAGCGAACAAAGCAGCGTAAGACTCGCGTCGGGCGCGTAGTGAGCGACGCCATGGACAAGACGGTGGTAGTCGCGATCGAGCGGCGCATCCAGCATCCGCTGTACCACAAGTCGGTCCGGCGTGTGAGGAAGTTCAAGGCGCACGACGAGGCCAATCAGTACCACGTAGGCGACACCGTCCGTTTGGTGGAGACGCGGCCTCTGTCGAGGACCAAGCGGTGGCGCATCGCGGAGCTGCTGCACCGGCAAGATGTTCCCGAGGTGGTGCCCGCCGTTGCGGCGGCGCTCCCCGAGGAGCCGGCCGCCGATGCTGTTGTCGCGCCGGTGATTGCGGCTGAGGCAGTCGCCGTGGCCGATGAGCCGGAGGCGGTCGCTGAGGCTGTTGCCGAAGAGTCGGAAACGGTCGCTGAGGAGTCCGGCGAGGCTGAGGCTGCCGTCGAGGAGCCGGAGGCGGTCGCTGAGGCTGTTGCCGAAGAGTCGGAAACGGTCGCTGAGGAGTCTGGCGAGGCTGAGGCTGCCGTCGAGGAGCCGGAGGCGGTCGCTGAGGAGTCCGGCGAGGCTGAGGCTGCCGTCGAGGAGTCGGAAGCGGTCGCTGAGGGGTCCGGCGAGGCTGAGGCTGTCGTCGAGGAGCCGGAAGCGGTCGCTGAGGGGTTCGGCGAGGCTGAGGCTGCTGTCGAGGAGCCGGAGGCGGTCGCTGAGGAATCCGGCGAGGCTGAGGCTGCTGTCGATGAGCCGGAGGCGGTCGCTGAGGAATCCGGCGAGGCTGAGGCTGCCGTCGAGGAGCCGGAGGCGTCGACGGAGGGAGAGGCCAAGGATGAGGAGGGGAAGTCGTGATTCAGCCACAGACTCGCCTCATCGTGGCGGACAACTCTGGCGCGAAAGAAATCATGTGCTTCAACGTTCCCGGCGGCACGCGCCGCCGGTACGCGCGGGTAGGGGATGTCATCGTCGCTTCGGTGAAGGTGGCACAACCTAACAGCGCGGTGAAGAAGGGTGAGATTGTGCGGGCTGTGGTGGTGCGCACGAGTGCGGTGACGAAGCGTCCGGACGGATCGACGATCCGTTTCGACGACAACGCCGCAGTGATACTCGGACAGGCGGAGGCGCCGCGCGGCACGCGCATCTTCGGGCCGGTGGCCCGTGAGTTGCGTGAGCGCAACTTCATGCGGATCGTCTCGCTCGCGCCGGAGGTGCTGTGATGACGGCGCGGGTGAAACAAGACGACTTGGTGATGGTGATTGCGGGTCGGGACAAGGGTAGACGCGGCAAGGTGCAGCGCGTAATTCCGGACAAGGGCAAGGCGCTGATCGAGGGTCTGAACATGGTGAAGCGCCACCTCCGGGCCGGAGCGGAAGGCGCCCGGCAGGCGGGCATCATCGACAAAGAGATGCCGATAGACACATCCAAGCTCATGCCGGTCTGCCCCGCGTGCGATAAGCCGACGCGGGTGGCGATCAAAGTGCTGGAGAACGGCTCGAAGGCGCGCATGTGCAAGAGATGCGAGGGGATGTTCAGTTGACGACGGACGCTGAAAAGAACGAGGCGGCGGAAGAGCCGCAGTCCGAAGAGAAGCCGAAGAGGCCATCGCGTTCGCGCGCAACCGCCGGAGACGCTCCGGCGCCCCGCACGCGTCAGCGCAGGACGCCTGCGGCTGCCGCCGCTTCGGCGGAGGAGTCCGCTGCCCCAGTAGCCGCTGAGAAGGCCGTCGCGCCACGGCGCAGGGGGACCGCGAAGAGCCAGAAGACGGCTGCGGAGCCCAAGCCGCCGCCGCGTCTGATGGCCCGCTACCGGGATGAGATTCGAGGGCAGCTGATCCGGGAGTTCGGATACGCCAGCGCCATGCAGGCGCCGCGGGTGACCAAGGTGGTCGTGAACGTGGGCCTAGGAGAGGCGTTGACGAACAACCGGGCAATGGAGACGACGCCGGGGCACATAGCGGCGATCACGGGGCAGAAGCCCGTGATTACAAAGGCGCGCGCCTCCGTGGCGGGCTTCAAAGTGCGAGAGGGGCAGTCCATCGGCGTGATGGTCACGCTTCGAGGACGCCGCATGTACGAGTTTCTGGACCGCATGATTTCCACGGCTCTGCCGCGCATCCGAGACTTTCGAGGGGTCCCCCGGAAGTCCTTCGACGGGCGGGGTAACTACTCGTTGGGATTCAGGGAGCAGATCGTCTTTCCGGAGATCGACTACGGGAGCGTCGACCGCGCTCGTGGGTTCCAAGTAGTAATAACGACCAGCGCCCAAACGGATGCTGAGGGCTTCAGACTGCTCGAGCTGTGCGGGATGCCGTTTGCTCGTCCGCAGACGAACTAGGACAGGGGTTTCAACGTGGCGAAGAAGAGCAAGCTGGCGAAGTGGAAGCGGACGCCGCCGTACAAGGTCCGGCAGATGAACCGCTGCAACCGCTGCGGCAGGCCGCGGGCGTACATCCGATTCGCCGGACTCTGCCGCATCTGCTTTAGGCAGATGGCATTGTCCGGTCAGCTTCCGGGCGTTCGAAAGGCTAGCTGGTAGAGGCGCGCTATGACTATGACCGATCCCATCGCCGACATGTTGACGCGCATCAGGAATGCGCAGATGGTGCGTCACCCCGGCATCGACCTGCCTTCCTCGAAGGTGAAGGCGGCGATTGCCGAGATACTCAAACAAGAGGGCTTCATCGAGGACTACAACGTCCTGAAGCAGAAGCCGCAGGACAAGCTCACGTTGCAGCTGCGCTACTCGCAGACCCAGGAGCCGGTGATTGCCGGGTTGAAGCGCGTGAGCAAACCGGGCCTCCGAGTGCATGTACAGAGGCGGGAAGTGCCACGCGCCTTTGGGGGCATCGGCATTTCAATCGTCTCCACATCGCAAGGGATAATGACAGGCCGGGAAGCCTACCGTCGCGGCATCGGCGGCGAGCTCATGGCTTACGTGTGGTAGGAGCGTTACGTGTCGCGAATCGGTAGGAAGCCAATCCCCATCCCCAGCGGCGTCTCAATCGAGGTCGCCACGGGCGAAGTCGTAGTGAAGGGCGCGAAGGGCGAGCTGCGTCAAGCGGTCAACCCGGACATCATCGTGCGGGAGGAAGACGGCGTCATCGTCGTCGAGCGTCCTTCGGACCAGCGGGCGCACCGCGCGCTGCACGGGCTGACGCGGGCGCTGATCGCCAACATGGTTACCGGCGTGAACGACGGTTTCACGCGGAGCCTCGAACTGGTCGGCTACCGCGTGCAGGCGCAAGGGCCCGCGCTCAACCTCCAGCTTGGCTTCAGCCATCCGGTGGTCGTCGAGCCGATGGACGGGGTGGAGTTCCAGGTTGAAGGAAACAACCGCATCCACATCCGCGGAACGGACAAGCAGATCGTTGGCGAGCAAGCGGCGCGCATTCGCCGTCTGCGTCCCCCAGACGCGTACAAGGGCAAGGGTGTCCGCTACGCTGGGGAGAAGGTGCGATTGAAGCCGGGTAAGTCTGCCGCGAAGAGGGCGTAGCGATGGCAAAGGTGAAGACGAGCAGGGCTGCACGAATAATTCGGCACCGGCGGCTACGCAGGCGGCTCTCAGGGGTCGCTGGCCGTCCCCGGCTCAACGTGTTTCGCAGCTCACGGTTCACGTATGCCCAGGTCATCGACGACGAGAAGGGGCATACGCTGGCGGCTGCGAGTTCGCGCGAGCTTCCCAAGGATGCGTACGTCAAGACGGACGCGGCTAGAGAGGTTGGGCGGTTGGTGGCCGAGCGGGCGAAGGCGAAGGGCGTGAAGTCTGTCGTGTTCGACCGGGGAGGGTACCAGTATCACGGGCGAGTGAAGGCTTTGGCCGACGGCGCCCGAGAAGAGGGGCTCGAGTTCTAGCTAATGGTAACTACTAGTCGAAGATTCGAAGAACCGACGGACCTTCAAGAGAAGGTCGTCCAGATCCGCCGGGTGGCCAAGGTCGTCAAGGGCGGCCGGAACCTCACCTTCAACGCAATGGTGGTGGTGGGGGACGGCGAGGGCAATGTCGGCGCGGGCCTCGGCAAGGGCAAGGCCGTGCCGGATGCGGTCCGTAAGGGCGCGACCATCGCCAAGAAGGAAATGCTGGCGGTCGCGTTGAAAGGCTCGACGATTCCACATTCGGTGACCACGAAGTTCGGAGCGTCCAAGGTGCTCCTGCGTCCGGCTCAGCCAGGGGCGGGCATCAAGGCGGGGGGCGCGGTCCGAGCGGTAATGGAGGCGGCGGGCGTCAAGGATGTCGTCGCCAAGGCGCTTGGCAGCCGCAACCCGATTAACGTAGTCAAGGCGACGCTGCAGGGCTTGCAGATGCTGCAGGGCCAGGGGTCGCAGGACGAGCAGGCCAGCCACAAGGCGATCCTCCCTCCCCCGCCCGATCGACGCACGCCCCTGCGGCGCGAGGTAAGCCCCCGGCGCGACCGCGATGACCGGGACCGGCGCGACGCCCCGCCGCCAGCCAGTGCAGCACCCCGTGCGAGCGACGGAGCGTAGTGATGGCGAAATTGCGAATCAAACTGGTCCGGAGTCAGATTGGCTATGACCAGAGTCAGCGGCGGACGGTGAAAGCTCTCGGTCTCAAGCGGCTTCAGCACGAGGTTGAACGCGAGGACACCCCGACGATACGGGGCATGGTGCATAAGGTGCGCCACTTGGTGAGCGTCAGCGCTGGAGAGGAGAGCTAACCGATGCAGGCGCATACAGTCCGGTCGGCGCATGCGCGCCCGAACCGTAAGCGGGTTGGGCGAGGCGACGGCTCAGGTAGGGGAACGTACTCCGGAAGGGGAATGAAGGGCCAGAACTCCCGCTCGGGCGGCGGCGTGAGGCCAGGCTTCGAGGGCGGCCAGAACCCGCTCATCAAGGGACTCCCGATGCTGCGCGGGTTCAAGAACCCGTTCCGCGTCGAGTATCAGGTTGTCAACGTCGCGCGACTAGGCACGCTGCCGGAGGACGTCGTGGAGGTGACCCCGGCGGTGCTAGAGGCGCACCGGATGGTGCGTCACGCCGACAAGCCCGTGAAGGTGCTTGCGTACGGCGAGATAACCCGCGCGGTGACCATCTCGGGCGCGAAAGTGTCGGCGGCCGCCAAGGCCAAGATCGAGGCTGTCGGCGGCTCGGTGCAGGAGGCGTAGCCAGTGCGGGCTGGACAAGCGGCAACTCGCCAACAGACCGGAAGGCCAGCGCTCATCCAGGCGATGATTGACGCGTTCCGGACTCCGGACCTGCGCGCTAAGATTCTGTTTGTTCTGGGCATGCTGGTTATCTTCCGGCTGCTGGCCCACGTGCCCGTGCCGGGAGTGGACCGTTCGGCGCTCGGCAACCTGTTCCAGAGCAATTCGCTCGTGCCCTTCTTCGACCTGTTCAGCGGCGGCGGGCTCCGCAACATGAGCATCGCGGCCTTGGGTGTGTTCCCGTACATCACGTCGTCAATCGTCATCCAGATTCTCACGCCGGTCCTGCCGCAGCTGCAGGCGCTGTCCAAAGAGGGGGAGAGCGGGCGGCAGCGGATCAACCAGATTACGCATTGGATCACGGTGCCCATCGCGTTCTTCTCCGGCTATGGACAGCTGCTGCTCTTCTCTCGCGCGGGCGTGTTCACATTCCCGGTGAGCTTCTTCGGGGACGGCTCATTCGAAACGGTGACAATCGTCATCAGCTTCGTTGGAGGGACGATGCTGCTGGTCTGGATGGGCGAGCTCATCACAGAACGGGGCATTGGAAACGGCATCTCGCTGATTATCTTCGCGGGGATCGTTTCGGGCTTGCCGACGCTGCTTGGTCAGGGATTCCTTGCGCGCGACAACGCCACCGGGCTACTCATGCTGGCCATCGTGGGGCTGGTCTTGGTCTACTTCATTGTTGTTTTCAATGAGGCCCAGCGCCGCATCCCCGTCCAGTACGGGAGGAGCGTGTTCCGGGGCGGGCGCATGTACCGTCAGACAGGGGCTACACACTTGCCGTTGCGCGTGAACTCGGCGGGAATGATCCCGTTGATCTTCGCATTCAGCATCATGGTGCTGCCGGGGTTGGTGGCAAACTTCATCTACAACCCGTCGAGCAGCAGTTTCGTTTCGAGCTTCGCGGGGTTCATCGTCGCGACGCTGGCGCCGACCTCTCTGTGGTACTGGGTCTTTGTGTTCATCTTGGTGGTCGTATTCACGTTCTTCTACACGTTGATCGTGTTCCAGCAGCAACAGCTGGCCGAGAACCTTCAGAAGAATGGGGGGTTCGTGCCGGGCATCCGGCCGGGCGTGCCGACCCAGCAATACCTGAACCGCGTGATCCTTCGCATCACGTGGGGCGGCGCGCTGTTCCTTGGCCTCGTCGCAATCATGCCGTTCTTCTTTACGCGCATCACCGGCGTTCAGGCGCTGACGTTGAGCAGCACCAGCCTGCTGATCATGGTCTCGGTGGCGCTGGACTTTATGCGCCAGTTAGAGGCGCAGCTGCTGATGCGGAGCTACGAGGGGTTCATCCGATGAGCGGGCGCATCGTTCTCCTAGGACCTCCGGGCGCGGGCAAAGGGACCCAGGCGTCGCTGATGGCTCAGCGCAAGGGTGTCGCGCATGTCGCGTCAGGGGACCTGTTCCGCAAGCATCTGGGCGAGGGCACGGAGCTCGGCAAGCTTGCCAAGACGTACATGGACAAGGGCGAGCTCGTGCCGGACGACGTCACGATTCGCATGGTGCTGGAGCGCATTGCGGAGTCCGACGCGCGGGACGGCTACGTGTTGGACGGCTTTCCCCGCACGATGGAGCAGGCGAAGGCGCTCGACGCCGCTCTCACGGAGAAGGGACAGCAGATAGACGTCGCGCCACTGATCGAGGTGGACACGGAGGAGTTGGTCCGGCGTCTGGCCGGCAGGTGGATTTGCAGGTCATGCCAGGCGCCTTATCACGAGACTTCGAATCCCCCCAAGACCGAGGGCGTGTGCGACGGCTGTGGGGGCGAGTTGTATCAGCGGGACGACGATAAGGCCGAGGTCGTGCGTGCCCGGCTCGAAACCTACGAGCGCCAGACAGCGCCGCTGATTGGCTACTACGAGGCGCAGGGCAAAGTGACGCGCGTCAACGGAGAGCAAGAGGTAGAGTGCGTGACGACGGATTTGGAGAGAGTCATCGCTGCGTGACCGCGGGTTTTCGTAATGCGCAGCGGAGAGTAGAATAGACGTTTACGAATGGAACAAAAATCGAGATCAGTGCTGCTGCGGGGGCTTAACGGTGAGTTGGGCGTGCAACGCGGCGGCAACGGCATAACGGTGAAGAGCTCGAAGGAGCTCGACCGGATGCAGGAAGCCGGACGGGTCACCGGGGAGGCCTTGGTTGTCCTTCGGGAGTCCATCGTTCCCGGTATGACGACCCTCGATCTCGATGAGATTGCTGAGCGGGAGATACGGGCCCGCGGGGGTCTGCCCGCATTCAAGGGATACCGGGGCTTCCCGGGCACGTTGTGCGTCTCCATCAATGAGGAGATCGTCCACGGCATCCCCGGGATCCGCGTCATCCGAGATGGCGACGTGGTGGGACTGGACCTCGGCGCAATCGTGGACGGCCTCTACGGCGACTCCGCCGTGACCGTCGCTGTGGGGCAGGTGGCCGAGGAGACGAAGAAGCAGATGGAGACAGGGCAGGCAGCCCTGTTCGCGGGCATCGCCGAGGTGCGCGCGGGCAACCGGATCGGCGATGTTTCCTTCGCGGTCGAGCATGAGGTGCTGCGGCGCGGCGGCTACGGGATCGTCCGGGAGTACGTGGGGCACGGCATCGGTCGGAAGCTCCACGAGGAGCCGTCGGTGCCGAACTTCGGTTCGAGCGGTCGCGGCCCGCTGCTGAAGCCTGGGATGGCGATAGCCATCGAGCCGATGATCAATTTCGGCGGGGATGGGACCAGGGTCCTGGACGACGATTGGACGGTTGTGACGGCGGACGGGACGATCTCCGTCCATTTCGAGCATACGGTGATCGTCACCGAGGGTGAGCCGATCATCACGACGAAAGTCGCATAGGAGGGGCGTCTAACGCCCGTATGGCAAAGAAAGAGTCGATAGAGGTCGAGGCCACGGTCGTGGAGGCGCTGCCCAACGCGACCTTCAGAGCTGAGTTGGCGAATGGGCACGCGGTGCTGGCCCACGTATCGGGCAAGATGCGGATGCACTTCATCCGAGTCCTTCCCGGCGACCGGGTGCTCGTGGAGCTTTCGCCATACGATCTGACCCGCGGGCGGATCACGTACCGGTTCAAGTAGCGAAGGAGCGTCAAGCAGTGAAGGTTTCGGCATCCGTCAAGCCAAGGTGCGATAAGTGCCGCATGATTCGGCGAGGGCGCGTTATCCGCATCCTCTGTTCGAACCCGCGTCACAAGCAGAAGCAGGGGTGATAGAGATGGCGCGTGTAGCAGGCGTAGACATACCGGATAACAAGCGTATCGAGATTGCGCTGCGGAGCATCTACGGCGTGGGGCCGACGGTGGCGACACGCATCACCGTGCAGGTGGGCATCGCCGGCAACCCCAAGGTGCGCGACGTTGGGGATGATGAGCTGACCAAGATCCGTGAAATCATCGATCGCGAGTACGTCGTGGAGGGTGATCTCCGGCGCGAGGTGAACGACAACATCCGCCGCCTGATCGACATTGGCTCCTACCGGGGCATCCGGCACCGCCGCGGGCTGCCGGTCCATGGTCAGCGCACGAAGACGAACTCGCGGACCAAGCGCAGCGGCCGCAGGACAGTCGCCGGCAAACGCCGCGTGATGAAGAAGTAGAGCGGGAGCAGGGGGGCAATCTTGGCTAGGGCCAATAGGACTAGGACCCGCAGGCGCGAGCGTAAGTTCGTTCCGCGCGGCAAGGTGTTCATCACCGCAACATTCAATAACACTATCGTGTCGCTGACGGACCCGGCGGGCAACGTTGTCGCCTGGGGCGCAGCGGGCGGCGTGGGCTTCAAGGGGGCGCGGAAGAGCACCGCGTTCGCTGCGCAGCGCGTATCGGAGACAGCCGCGCGCAAGGCGATGGAGCACGGGCTGCGTCAGGTAGAGGTTTACGTGAAAGGCCCCGGGGCGGGTCGCGAGTCTGCGATTCGCGCGCTCCAAGGCGCGGGCCTTACGGTCACGAGCATCCGCGACGTGACCCCGATTCCGCATAATGGTTGCCGCCCTCCAAAGCGGCGCCGCGTGTAGAGAGACGAGATGGCGAGATATACAGGACCAGTATGCCGGCAGTGCCGGCGAGCAGGCGAGAAGCTCTTCCTCAAGGGAGAACGGTGCTTCACGCCCAAGTGCGGGGTCGAGAAGCGCCGCAAGACTCCCGGCGAGCAGCAGCCGCGCCGCCGCCGTGCGTCGGAATGGGCGCTGCAGTTGCGCGAGAAGCAGAAGGCGCGCCAGTCCTACGGCATGCTCGAGCGTCAGTTCCGCAACTACTTTAGCGACGCGCTCCGGTCGCCGGGCGCGACGGGCGACAACTTGCTTCAGCTGCTCGAACGGCGGCTGGACAACGTGGCGTACCGCCTCGGCTTCGGCGATTCCCGCGCGCAGGCGCGGCAGCGCGTGCTCCACGGGCACTTCTTGGTGAACGGCCGCAGGGTGAACATCCCTTCCTACAGGGTGCGGCCCGGCGAGACCGTAACGTGGAAGCCTGCGAGCAAAGACAAGCAGTTCGCTCAAGATGCGATTCGCACGGTCGGGCAGCGTCCGATTCCCGAGTGGATATCCCTGGACAAGGGAGAGATGACAGCGACGATTACGCGGATCCCGGAGACTGCGGACATCGACAGCCGGATCGAGACCCGGATGGTGGTGGAGTTCTACTCCCGCTAGCGCCAGGGGCGGGAGGCTGGTTTCCCGCTCCTGCAGGCCCGTTGGACGAAGGATGTGATTTGACGATGTTGGAACTTGAATACGACGAGCCTCATGACCCGATGCTCGATACCGTTCCGTCGCCGCAGGCCTCGGTCCGCGTCATTGAGGCAACCGACACCCATGGCGTGTTTGCGGTCGAGCCGCTCCCGCGCGGCTACGGCATGACCCTTGGCAACCCCATTCGCAGGGTGCTGTTGAGCTCAATCGACGGAATCGCCATCAACTGGGTGCGAATCGACGGGGTCGAACATGAGTACTCAACCGTCCCGAACGTGAAGGAGGACGTCGTCGACATCCTCCTTAGCGTGAAATCGATAAACCTGCGTTCGAGCACGAGCAGGCCTGGCAAGCTCCGGCTGGAGGTCGAGGGTCCGGGCGATGTCACGGCGGGCGACATCATGACATCGTCCGATTTCGAAGTCGTGAACCCCGAACTGCACATCGCCACGCTCGACGGGACTGGGTCGCGGCTCGTGATGGAGATGAACGTGGAGCAGGGCAAGGGCTACGATCCGGCGGCCTCCAGCGACGGCCTCCCGATCGGGGTCCTGCCGGTGGACGCGATCTACACGCCCGTGCGCAAGGTGAACTACTCGGTCGACCGCACGCGCGTAGGTCAGCACACTGACTACGAACGGCTGCACCTGGAGGTATGGACCAACGGGGCAATCTCGCCCGCGGAGGCGGTGCGCCAAGGGGGCCGAGAGCTGGTCGAGCATTTCTTCCGCTTCTCGGCCGTCTCCGAGAACGACCAGACGGGCGGCGCCCGCCCATCGTGGGCCGCCGCTATCCCTGCCTCCCAGTACAACATGACCGTCGAGAGCCTGAAGCTCACGGCCCGCACGTTGAACTGCCTGAAGCGCGCGTCTATCCACAAGGTAGGCGAGGTGCTGGAGAAGGGCCGCAGCGAGCTGTTGCGGATCCGGAACTTCGGGGAGAAGTCCCTGGACGAGCTGGACGAGCGGCTGCGTGAGATTGGCATCATCCACCCGGACTTGGCGAGCGAGGCCGAGCCGGTGACCGCCGGGGTCGGCGACGGCGGCGGGGAGTAAGCGATGCGACATCGTGTAAAAGGCCGGACGCTCGGCCGCTACAGCGAGCACCGGGAATCAATGCTGAACAATCTCGTAGCGCAGCTGCTGCGCCACGAGCGCGTGATGACCACCGAGGCGAAAGCCAGAGAGGCGCGCCCGATCGCGGAGAAGGTCATTAGCAAGGGAAGGCAGGGGACGCTGCACAATCGCAGGCAAGCGCTCTCCATCCTGCCCGACAAACACGCGGTCGAGAAGCTCTTCGATGAGATTGGGCCGCGATATACGGAGCGGCCGGGGGGCTACACGCGCATGGTGAAGCTCATGCCGCGCAAGGGCGACTCCGCGCCGATGGCGCTCTTGGAGCTTGTCTAGGGAGGCCATGACGAGGTGGATAGCGCTCGTCGTCGAATATGAGGGGACGGACTACGCCGGGTTTCAACGCCAGGCGAGCGCCCCTTCCATACAGGAGGAGCTCGAAAAAGCAATAGAGTCGCTCACGACGGCTAGGTCGACCGTCCACGGGGCGGGCCGGACGGACGCCGGAGTCCATGCGCTTGGTCAGGTGGCGGCCTTCGATACGGAGAGCGCGCTGCCGGTCGAGAGGATTGTCGCAGGGCTGAACCACTACCTGGGCGAGCAGATCGCGGTGCGGTCGGCCCATGAAGTCGGCCCGGCATTCGACCCACGGCGCTACGCGCTGGCCCGAGTGTACCGGTACCGGCTCATCGAGGGCAGACAGCCTTCGCCGTTGCGGAGGAGGTTCACGCACCACACCGGGCGCAGGCTGGACGTTGAGTCGATGAGATCGGCAGCCGCTGCCTTGGTAGGCGAGCAAGACTTCAGGGCTTTCAGCGGCTCGCAGCCGGACGGTAAGACGTTTGTACGCCGAATGGCAAGGGCCGAGGTCTGGCGGGACGGCGATGAGGTGCTCATCGAATTCGAGGCCAACGCGTTCCTGCCGCAGCAGGTGAGGCGGATGGTCGCGGCATTGGTGAAGGTGGGACTGGGCGGAGCGGCGATAGGAGAGTTCGAGAAGATGCTTGCGAGCGGGGCTCAGGGCGCGGCGGAGACAGTCTTTCCCGCCCGAGGGCTCACGCTCCGGGAAGTGAGATACGCGGGGTTCCCGCCAGAGAACGATGCAGCTACAACGGATTACTAAACACACGAAGCCAGTGGACCGTACCGAGAGGTGGCACGTCATCGATGCCGACGGTGAGCGGATTGGCCGTCTCGCGACAAAGGTCGCTGGTCTCCTCCAGGGCAAGCACCGGGCCGACTACAGTCGGCATCAGTTGAACGAGGACTTCGTCGTCGTCTTGAACGCTTCGAAAATCGGAGCTTCCGGCAACAAGATGTCACAGAAGGTCTACTACCGGCACTCGGGCTACCTGGGCAGCCTGAGGACGCGAACGCTCGAAGAGATGTTGGACCGGTTCCCCGAGCGAGTGATAGAGCTTGCAGTGAAGGGGATGCTCCCTCGGAACAGGCTCGGACGGAAGATGCTGCGCCGACTGAAGGTCTACGCCGGCGACACGCACCCGCACGAGGCGCAGGTGCGTATGGGAATGGGCAAGCCCAAGCAGACGCCCGCAGCTGTTACGACGACGCGCCGAGGTCGTTCTGCGGCGGCGCCTGTCGAGGAGGCTGCAGTCGCCTCAGCGGCGCTCGCTGCGGAAGCGGCTCCTGTCGAGGAGGCCGCAGTCGCCTCAGCGGAGCCCGTCGTGGAAGAGGCCCCCGTCGAGGAGGCCGAGATTGCGTCAGCGGAGCCCGTCGTGGAAGAGGCCCCCGTCGAGGAGGCCGAGATTGCGTCAGCGGAGCCCGCCCTGGAAGAAGCGCCTGCCGGGGAGGCCGAAGTCGCGTCAGCGGAGCCTGCCGTGGAAGATTCGCCTGCCGAGGAGGCCGAAGCGGAGGAGAAGCCCGAGGGCGAGGGAGAGAGCAAGTAAATGACGACGCAGCAGAGCTACTACTACGGCACCGGGAAGCGGAAGTGCGCCATCGCCCGGGTGCGCCTCTACCTCGGAGGTACGGGCGCGATGGTTGTCAACGGCAAGCCCCTAGAGGAAGCGCTCCCCTGGTTGGACTGGCAGAAGCGCGCCTCTCAGCCGTTCGACATGATTCCCGCGGCTGCGAATCGGTTCAACGTTGTGGCGAAGATAGAAGGCGGGGGGATATCGGCGTGGGCGGACGCTCTGCGCCACGGCATCGCCCGGGCGCTTCTCGTGGCGGACCCGAACCTGAAGCGCGATCTCCGTAAGAACGGCTTTCTGACGCGGGACTCGCGGATCAAGGAGAGCAAGAAGTACGGCCTCAAGCGCGCCCGCCGCGCTCCTCAGTACACCAAGCGTTAGGCTTGACTCACCGAAGTCGTCCATTTGCGAAAGGCCCGCTCAAACGAGCGGGCCTTTCGCTTGGTCGCTCCTGTCCCTTCCCTGCAGAGGAGGAATCGGGTAGCGTCTTTCGCGGGGGAGAGTAGGGGAGTGAGCTACACGCCTGCGATGGCGCGTAGCTGGGCGAGCATCTCGCGGACCCGCTGGGGGCTGTCGCCCTCCGCGTAGATGCGCAGGAGGGGCTCGGTGCCGGAAGGGCGTATGAGGCCCCAGAAGCCGTTCTCGAGCACGTAGCGAGCACCATCCATCGTGTCGACGCCTGTTACGCGCAGGCCCGCGATGGAGCCGGGCGGGTTTGCGGCGAGGAGGTTCGCGTCGGGCTTGGGGCCTTCCGGCGCGAGGTCTACGTCGAGGCGGTCGTAGGCGTGCTCGCCGACCTTCTCGTGCAAGAGCTTGACGAGCTCGGAGGCGCGCTTGCCGGTCTTGACCATGAGATCGATGAAGAGCAGGCCGCTGAGGATGCCGTCTCGTTCGGGGATGTTGCCCCGGAAGGCGTAGCCCCCGCTCTCTTCGCCTGCGGCCACCGCGTCCGTCTCCAACATGACGGGCCCGACGAACTTGAAGCCGACCGGCGTGACGTGGACGGGCGCGCCATAGAGGGCCGCGAGCTTGTCGACCATCGCGCTCTGCGTAAGGGACCGCACGACGGCCCCGTGCAGGCCCCGGTTCTCCAGCTGGTGCAGGCAGAGCAGGGAGAAAGTGGAGAGTGTGTCGATGAATGAGCCGTTCTCGTCGAGGACGCCCAAACGGTCGGCGTCGCCGTCGTTCGCGACGACGACATCGAAACGGTCCTGGCGCGCGGCTTCGATGCTGGGGCCGAGGTTGGGTTCGATGGGTTCGGGCTGACGCATACCGGGGAACTGAGGGTTGCGCTCGGCGCGCATCTCTTCGACGGTCGTTCGCCCGCCGTCGAGGACGGCTGTGAAGAAGCCCGCGCCCGCGCCATGCATGACGTCGACTCCGACGCGGAGACCGGCGGACCTGATGGAGCCGACGTCCACGGCGTTCCCGAGGTTCGCGAGGTAGGGAGAGGCCATGTCGATGGTCTCGATTCCAGAGTCGCCCGTGGGGGCGTCGACGCCGCCCGTGTCGAGAAGGACGTCGATGTGAGCTTCGAGCTCGGCCACGATTTCGGGGGATGCGCTGCCGCCGTAGTCGGGCTTGTACTTGAAGCCGTTCCAGAGGCCGGAGTTGTGGCTCGCGGTGATGACGATGCCCCCGCCGGCCTGGCGATCGAGGATGTTGTAGCTGACGACGGGCGTGGGGACGATGCGGTCGGATAAGTAGACGCGAACGCCGAGCCCTGCGGCGACGCGCGCGGCCTCGGTGGCGAACTCGGGCGAGGCGAACCGGGAGTCGTAGCCGATCACGACTCCCCGGCCGGCGAGACCTTGCTTCTTGAGGTAGTTGGCAACCGCGGCCGCGCAGACGCGGACGTTTTCGAATGTGTAGTCGCGGGCGATGAGCGCCCGCCAGCCGTCGGTGCCGAATCGGATGAGAGGTCGGTCGGCCATAGTTCTACCGCAGGTCCGCCGCTGCTCGGAGCGCGTCCGCTTTGTCGGTCTGCTCCCAAGGCAGGTCTACGTCCGACCGCCCGAAATGCCCGTAGGATGCGGTCTGGGCGTACAGCGGGCGCCGCAGACCGAGGTCGCGGATGATGCCGCCGGGGCTTAGGTCGAAATGCTCGTTCACGAGCTGAATGATGAGCCCACTGTCCACTTTGCCCGTGCCGAAAGTTTCGACGGCGAGGCTGGTAGGGTCGGCGACGCCGATGGCGTAGGAGAGCTGCACCTCGCAGCGGTCGGCGAGACCAGCAGCGACGATGTTCTTCGCTACCCAGCGGGCGGCGTACGCGGCGGAGCGGTCCACCTTGGTGGGGTCTTTGCCGGAGAAGGCGCCGCCGCCGTGCCGCGCCACGCCGCCATAGGTGTCCACGATAATCTTACGCCCCGTAAGGCCCGAGTCCCCGTGCGGCCCTCCGGTCACGAAGCGGCCGGAGGGGTTCACGTAAATACGGGTGGCGTCGTCCATCATGCCCTGAGGAACGACTTCGCCGATGACGTGCTCGCGGATATCCCGGTCAATCTGCTCGTTGTCTACGTCCGCGCTGTGCTGCGTGCTAACGACGATGGCCTCGATGCGCTTGGGCTTCCCATGCGCGTACTCCACGGTGACTTGCGACTTCCCGTCCGGCTTTAGGTACGGGATGATGCCTTCCCGCCGCGCGATGGCGAGGCGGCGCGTGAGCTTGTGCGCGAGGGAGATGGTGAGGGGCATCAGTTCCTCGGTCTCGTTGCACGCGAACCCGACCATCATGCCCTGGTCGCCTGCGCCGGGGTTCTCAACTTCATTGTTCCCGGTTTCGTCCTCGCGCACCTCCAGGGGAGTGTCCACGCCGCCCTTGATGTCGGGCGACTGCTCGTGGAGGCGGATGACGACCTCGCACGTCTTGTAGTCGATGCCGATCTCTTGGTCGTCGTAGCCGATGCGTTTGACGGTCTCGCGGACGATGGCCTCGTAGTCCACCCTAGCGGTCGTGGTGATTTCGCCGAGAACGACGACGATGTTGGTCCCCGTGGCGGTCTCGCAGGCGACGCGGGCCTTCGGGTCCTGCGCGTAGATTGCGTCGAGGATGGCGTCGGACACCTGGTCGCAGAGCTTGTCGGGGTGCCCCTCGGTTACGGATTCCGAGGTGAGAAGGTAAGAGGGCGAAGTCTCGAACGTGGTTCCGGTCTGTGTCATTCGGGTGGGTCCTCCGTGTTCTCCCGCGTGCTTGTGGCCCGGCCTATGTGCCGGCCTCCCAGCCGGCGAGGTAGGCTGCCTGTTCTTCGGTGAGGGTGTCCGTCGAGAGTCCCATGGCCTGCAGCTTGAGCGAGGCCACCTGTTGGTCCAGCTCGGAAGGGACATCGTACACGTCTATCTCCATCTCCGAGGCGTGCTTCGCCATGTACTCCGCGCTGAGCGCTTGGTTCGCGAAGCTCATGTCCATTACCGCCGACGGGTGGCCCTCGGCGGCGGCCAGGTTCACGAGTCTGCCCTCGGCAAGGAGGTTGATCCTGCGGCCGTCTCCCATGATGTATTGGTCCACCATCGGCCTGGCGGAGAGCTTCTCCGACGCCGCGTCCTCCAGGGCATCGATGTTGATCTCGATGTTGAAGTGCCCGCTGTTGGCGACGACCGCCCCGTCCTTCATCACCTGGAAGTGTTGGGCGTCGAGGGCGTGCTTGCCGCCGGTCACGGTGACGAAGATGTCGCCGACGCGGGCGGCGTCTTCCATCTTCATCACCTGGTGGCCGTCCATTGTGGCCTCCAAGGCCCGGACGGGGTCTATCTCAGTGACGATTACGTGCGCGCCCATCCCGTGCGCCCGCATGGCGACGCCCCGGCCGCACCATCCGTACCCTGCGATGACGACGTTCTTGCCGGCGTAGAGGATGTTGGTCGCTCGCATGATGCCGTCAAGCGTGCTCTGGCCGGCGCCGTAGCGGTTGTCGAACATGTGCTTGGTGTCCGCCTCGTTGACGGCGATGATCGGATACTTGAGCCTGCCGGCTTGGGCCATGCTGCGGAGCCGGATCACGCCGGTCGTCGTCTCTTCCATGCCTCCGATGACGTTGCCGAGGAAGGCCTGGCGCTGCGTATGGAGGGTCGCCACCACGTCGGCGCCGTCGTCCATCGTCAGATTGGGGGCCGCGTCGATAGCCGAGTAGATATGGCTGTAGTAGGTGTCGTTGTCTTCGCCCTTGATGGCGTACGTAGGTATGTCGTAGACCACGGCCAGCGCGGCCGCCACCGGGTCTTGGGTGGAAAGGGGGTTGCTTGCGCAGAGGTGGACGTTGGCGCCGCCCGCCTTGAGGGCCAGGGCGAGGTTGGCGGTCTCGGTGGTGACGTGGAGGCACGCGGCGAGAGTCAGTCCCTTCAGCGGCTGCTCCGCGGCGAACCGCTGGCCGATGAGCTTGATGACGGGCATCTCACGCGCCGCCCAATCAATCAGTTTGACCCCTTCCTCGGCGAGGCTGGGGTCTTTGATGTCTCCTAGCTTTCCTTCAGGCTGCACGTTTTCTCCGTTCTATTCGCCGTAGTCGGTGGGGAGCTGGGCATCTATCCACGAGGGAGTGCCTTGCTCGATGTTGTAGAGGCGCTCCGCCTCGAATCCCAGGGCCGACGCCATCTCGGCGGCCAGGCCGCTGCGCACGCCGGCTGCGCAGATGAAGAGCAAGTCCTGGTCTTTGGGGAGCTTCGCTTCCGCCTCGCCGAGCACGTCGTCCACGGGGATGTGGACCGCGCCGGATACGTGGCCCGCGACCCACTCGTCGGGACGCCGGACGTCGACGACCAGAGCGCCCTCCTGCTGCATCTCGTGGGCCTCCTGCACGGAGATCCTGCGATAAGGCTCGCCGGGTTCCTGTCTGCCTCGCGCCATGGGGAATCCTCCTTGTCAGCTCATGTACTTGGAGACGATTGGGCCGAGCCGGTCCAGCGTCTCTTGGGGGACGTGCTCTTTCGCGGTGACGATTGCGTTCCTGAGCGAGTCGCCGCATCCGCAGTCCCGCGGGCTTGTCAGGTCCGGGACGAGATGGCGCAGCGCCTGCCTCGACACTTCCGCGTTCCGCTGTAAGTTTGCCACCACCACCTCGACCGTCACGTCTTCATGCCCGTCATGCCACACGTCGTAGTCGGTGGCGCAGGCGAGCACCGCGTAGCACATCTCCGCTTCGCGGGCGAGCTTGGCCTCGGGCAACGCCGTCATGCCGATGATGCTCGCGTCCCATGACCGATAGAGGCGAGACTCCGCCCTGGTCGAGAAGGCGGGGCCTTCCATAACCACCAGAGCGCCGCCCCGATGCACCGTGGCCTCGGTCTGGCCGGCTGCGGCTGCGAGAAGCTCGCAGAGGTCGGGGCAGAATGGGTCCGCAAACGCGATGTGCGCTACTAGACCATCGCCGAAAAAGGTGCTCTCGCGCAACCTCGTGCGGTCAATCAGCTGGTCAGGGACCACGAGATGCAGCGGGGCGATCTCCTCTTTCAGGCTGCCCACTGCGCTGACGGAGACGATACGCTCGACGCCGAGCTGCTTCAGCGCGTGAATGTTGGCTCGAACGGGAATCTCCGTGGGGAGTATCCGGTGACCCCTACCGTGGCGCGGCAGGAAGGCGACGGGGACGCCGTCAATGTCGCCAATCGTGACTACGTCGCTTGGGTCGCCGAATGGCGTGCTGACGGCGACCTCGCGGCGGTTGTCGAGGGGCATGTCGTAGAGGCCAGTGCCGCCGATGACGCCTATGCGGACGGGATTGGCGGCGGTCATGCGGCCCCTTCCGCGCTGGGCCGGTTGGCTACCGCGCGCAGTCCGGTCTCGTAAGGCGGGCGGACAATGCCGAGGTCGGTGACGACAGCGGCGATCAGGCGGGCGGGAGTGATGTCGAAGGCGGGGTTGCGCGCCCCGACCCCCTCCGCGGAGACGCGTCGGCCCGCGAAGGAGGTCACTTCCTCCGGGGGGCGCTCCTCGACGCGTATGTCCTCGCCGCGCCCTGTGCCGAGGTCGATGCTGGCTCGCGGCGCGGCGACGTAGAAGGGGATGTCGTGCTCCTTTGCCAGCACCGCCAGCATGTATGTCCCTACTTTATTGGCGACGTCGCCGTTCGCGGCGATGCGGTCGGCGCCGACGACGACGGCGTCAATCTCGCCGGACGCCATCATGACGGCCGCTGCGGAGTCGACGATGAGGGTCGTGGGGATGCCGAGGTGGGCCAGCTCCCAGGTGGTGAGGCGCGCTCCTTGGAGCCAAGGGCGCGTCTCGGTGCAGAAGACGGGGAAGCGCCGGCCCTGCTCCCACGCGGCGCGGATGACGCCCAAAGCGGTGCCATAGCCCGCGGTGGCCAGCGCGCCGGTGTTGCAGTGGGTGAGCACGCCGCCAGAGCGTGGCATGAGGCCGGCGCCGTAACGTCCTATGGCGCGGTTGGCCTCGATGTCCTGGTCGCGCATGGCGTGGGCGAGCTTCAGCAGGCGCTCCCGCGCCTCGCTGGGAGCCCGGCATGTCCTGGCCGTGTCGAGGCACCGTTGGACGGCCCAGCCGAGGTTAACGGCGGTTGGTCTGGCGGCGGCGATCTTGGCCGCGAGCGGGTCGAGCAGGTCGAGGAAGGACGACATGGTCGGGGCGTCGATGCTTCGCGCCGCCAGGGCCATGGCGTAGGCCGCCGTGACGCCGATGGCCGGCGCGCCGCGCACCTGCATCACGCGTATGGCGGCGACGGCCCCAGGGACGTCGCGTATGCACACCCACTCGACGACGGCGGGCAGCTTCGTTTGGTCCAGCAAGACGAGGCAGTCGTCTTGCCAGGCGATGGGTTGTATCTCGCCAATCGGCGCGGGAGGCTGGGTCACGGGAATCGTAGGACTAGCTGTTGAGGTGGTGGGGCTGAGTGTAAGTGTAGCAGAGGAGCGGACCCTCCCCCTGTTCCCTGCCGCGACAGCCGTCCATTGCCCAATTGAGCCGGTAAGGCGGGCTATCGCTTTCTTGCTAGGAGGGGGATTGGAGGCGTTCCAAGACGTCCGTAAGGTCGGTGATGTGGTCGAAGCAGGCCGCCGCTTCCGGTCTCAGGGCGGAGAGGTCGCCCGAGAAGAGGGCGTCGATCTCCGCCTGCGTGGCGTTCTGACGTAAGCAGTCGGTGAAGGGCTCGAACTCCGGCCCGAGCCCTTCCAGTAGGCTGAGTGGGTCGGAGTCAGAGCCAGCTCCGTCGCCGGGCCTGCTGGGAGGTTCCTCCATGGCGTCGCCGCCATCGGTGTTGAAGTCGATGCCGCAGTCGGCCACGGCTTGGAAGACTTCCAAGGACGGGCCCGTGAGCTCGCCGCCTGCGTTGAGACTCTCCAATAGTGGGAGGACCTCGTTGATATCGACCTGTTCCATTACGCACGTGAACTGGGCGAGGGTGATATCGCCCATGGCGTCTCCGAGCAGGTCGCCTATCGAGACCATCGCGGCTTCCTCGTCCGTAAGACAGAAGGCTAGCCCGACGGCGCCTCCTATTGCCCCGCCGATATCGTTGACGTCGCCGGTCGGCGCGCTAGCCAGACCGGCGAGCCGGCTAATATCGACGATGGCGAAGGCCCCACGGAGGCAGGTCTCGCTGTCGGCGCTGAGCCCGCCGACCTGGACGTCCAGGAGGGCGACGATGAAGTCGATGGCGGTCTCTTGCTCAAGGCAGCCGACCGGCAGGGAAGCGAGGTAGGGGCCGCCGGCCAGCACCGGCTCGTCGAGGAGGGCGTCATAGGCGTCCCCGCCGAGCTCACCGCGGAGACAGGAGACCTCGGCGGGAGTGAGCGCGCTGGCCACGTCGCGCCAGACCGTGTCAGCGTCGATGGTCAGGGTTGGCTCGGGAGTGGGGGTCGGCGTTGGAGAGGGCGTTGGTGTGGGCGTGGGATCGCTGCTGCATGCGGCCGCCAGCGCGAGGGCGGAGACGACCAGGGCGAGGAGCGTGAGCAAGCGGAACATGGGGCGCTTTGAAGAGAGCAAGGTCACGATGGCTCCGGATGGTTTATGGACAGCATCGCAGGCGGGCGGCGCGCGGGGCAACCGTCGCCGAGACGCGGAAGTGGGGGCGTCGAAGGTCGGCTAGCCCTATTCGTCGCCACCCGAACGCTGTCGGGGGAGAGTTATGCCGGAGGCGCTCCCCCGAGCACGGAGGGGTCGATGCCGCAGGCCTCAAAGGCCTGCAGTACCTCTCCTAAGACCGCGAGCACGTCGGACGAAGGGGCGTCGGAGCCGAGGCCGGATAAGAGGGTTCTCAGCTTCTCCTCGCCGACCTGCTCGATGAGGCACCCTATCTGGGAGGGAGTCAGGAAATCCTCGCCAATGAGCGCGGCGGCCTCTTCCTCGGTCAGACAAGGCAGGAAATCCAAGAGGGAGGTGAGGTCTCCGCCGCCCTCGCCGAGCATCAGAGACGCGCCCGAGGCTGCATACACTTCCCGCAGGCAAGCCTCGGATTCAGGGGTGAGCCCCCCGATGCTCTGGCCCATCGAAGCGATGGCGATGTTGGCGGCGGTCTCATCGGCGAGACAGTTGACCGGGAACTCGGCGAAGCTTGCGGCTGCGGCGATCAGGGGCTGATCCTGCAGGGCGGCGACCACCTCGTCGCCAAGCGCGCTGCGGATGCATGATTGCTCCGCTTCGCTGAGAGAGCCGATGAAGTCGCCCACGAGAGTGGTCTCGTCGATGGCCATGGTCATGCCCGGCGTTGGACCTGAGTCGGGCTCCGGCACCGGCATCGCCTCCGGGGTTGGCGTGGCTGTCGGCGCGGGGGTCGGCGTAGCTGTAGGCGCCGGAGTGGGCGTGGGGGTTGCGGTAGGCGTGGGTGAGGGGGTCGGGGTAGGGGTGGGGGTCGGGTCGCTACAGGCGGCGACGAGGGCGATAACGGCGACGAGCGCGGCTACGAACAGCGCCCGGCGCGATGTGAGGTAGGTGGTCAAGGCAGTCACCCTGCGGTCTTCCTGATGAGTGGTCTCAGTCTAGAGAGACGCCATACCCGCGACAACCTGCTAGGGGAACGATGTTGAGCGTCGTTAACGATTGCTCTTCGGTAGAATGGCGGAGTGCAGGTCACGAAGCTCTCGCTGACCAATTTCCGCTCCTACCGGCAGCTCGACCTACCTCTCGGACCGGGCCTGACGACGGTTGTCGGAGACAATGCGGAGGGTAAGAGCAATCTTCTCGAAGCGCTCTACCTGCTCGCCATCGGCAAGTCGTACCGCGCCCAGACGGAGCGCGACCTTGTATCGTGGGAAGCGGCGGACGCCGGTGGGTACGCAATCGCCGCGGCGACGCTGGCCGGCCGCGAGGGACAGGTCGAGTTGCGCGTGGGCTTGGACTGCGCCGCCGGGCCGGGAGTGTTGAAGCGAGTGCGCGTCAACGGCGTTCCGAAACGCGCGTCGGACCTGGTGGGAGTGATGAGTGCGGTGCTCTTTTCAGCCGAGGACATCGACCTGGTGTTCGGCTCGCCGTCAGGACGGCGGCGGTACCTGGACATACTGCTATCGCAGATCTCCCGGCGTTACGTGCAGGCGCTCTCGCGCTATCAGCGAGTGCTCTCCCAAAGGAACGCCCTGCTGAAGGCGATGCGCGAGGGGCGCGCGAGCGAGGACGAGCTCGGCTTCTGGGATGAATCGTTATCGGCGGAAGGGGCAATTGTCTTGGCGGAGCGGTGGGCGTCGACGGACAGGCTCGTCGGGCTCGTCGGCGAGGCGTTCGACCGTCTGTACGGCGGCGGAAGCCTGTCCGTTGAGTATGTGGCGACTTCGCCTCGTCCCCAGGACGGCGAGCACGCGCAGGCGATGGCGAAGGCGCTGCGGGCGTCGAGGCACCGGGAACGCGCGTTGGGGATGACGCTCGTTGGGCCTCACCGCGATGACCTCCGCCTGCTGCTCGGAGGGGTGGAGATAGCCCGCCACGCTTCGCGCGGGCAGGCGCGGCTGGCCGCGCTCGCCCTTCGACTGGCAGAGGGGCGTCTGCTGGCGGAGCGGCGTGGAGACCCGCCGCTGCTGCTGCTGGACGATGTGCTGTCGGAGCTGGACGATCCGAGGCGGACGCTGGTGTTGGAGGAGGCGCGCGCCTACCCGCAGACAATCGTTACGTCGGCGGACGCGGACGCGCTGCCGGCCGTCCACCTCGATGGCGCGCGGCGTCTGCGTGTCGTGAGCGGCAGCGTCGTTGACGAGGAAGCGGCTTGAGCGAGGCAATCCGGGTGGAGGGTGTTCGGAAGCGTTTCGGCGATGTCGAGGCGCTCAGGGGCGTTGACCTGAGCGTCGAGCGCGGCGAGATATTCGGGTTCCTCGGGCCGAACGGAGCGGGTAAGACGACCACCATCCGTGTCCTGATGGGGTTCATCCGCGGCGATGGGGGCTCCGTCCGTGTGCTGGGGGCCGACGCCTGGCGCGACACGGTGGCAATCAAGGCGAGGGTCGGCTTCCTGCCGGACGTGGTCGCCTTTGGGGGCGGGTTCACCGGACAAGCGTTCCTCGATTACATGGCTAGCCTGCGCGGGATGAAGCAAGGAGCGCCGCGCCAGACCGAGCTGCTCGACCGTCTGCAGATGCCGCGGTCGGCGCTGCAACGCAAGGTGAAAGGCTACTCGTCGGGGATGGCCAAGAAGCTCGCGCTCGCTCAGGCGATGCAGCACGACCCCGAGCTGCTAATCATGGACGAGCCGACTGAGGCGCTCGACCCGCTGATGCGGCAGGAGTTGTTCAGGCTTATTCGCGAGGCGCAGGACAGAGGGGCGACAGTCTTCATGTCTTCCCATGTGCTTCCCGACGTGCAGGAGGTCTGCGAGCGGGTCGCGCTTATCAGAGCGGGGAGGATCGTGGAGACGGGATCCGTAGACGCTCTCCGGGAAGGCAAGGCGCGGGCGATGGTCGTCGAGTTCCGGACGCCGCCGGCAGGCGGTATCAGCGCGCCGGGCGTCGAGGTGCTGTCCCGGGAAGGGAACAGGTGGCGGCTGGCGGTTTCGGGCGACCTCAACAACGTGGTGCGCGAGCTCGCCAAGTATGACCTGGCCGACATGACCTACGAGCGCTTGGACCTCGACGAGCTGTTTCTTCGCTACTACGGAGAGCGCGCGGAGGAGGACGCCAGTGCTTAGCGTGTTCCGCCAGAACTTCCGCGCTTACCGAGTCGGTCTGCTTGCGGTCTCGGCGGGCGTGTTCGCGGTCAGCATGGTTATCGTCTATACGTTTGAGGCCTTTGGAGGAATGGAGGCGTTCGAGGAGCTGTTCGAGCTCGTGCCAGCCCCTATCGCCGCATTGTTTAGGGCGCAGGGCGGTTTTGCGAGCAGCCCGACGGGCTACATCGCAGCGGACTACCGGCACCCGTTCTACATCATCGCGGGCGTCGCTTTCGTCGTCACCGTCGCCAGCGGGGCCTCGGCGCGGGAGGTCGAGCGGGGGACGGTGCTCATGCTGCTGGCCTCCCCCATTGCGCGTTGGCGCTACCTGGCCGCAAAGCTGTGCGTGCTGGCCGCGGGAGCGGCCGCCATCGTGTTCGCGACGTGGCTGGGGACGTTCGCAGGGGCCGCGCTCACGGGCATCGGAGACATCGATAACGGGCTGCTTCTAGTCGTGCAGCTGAACATGCTGGGGCTCGTGCTGGCGGCTGGTGCCATCACGGCGCTCATCTCGGCGGCGAGCTCCGATGGCGGTCAGACGGTCGTCTGGAGCGCGGGCGTCGCGACGGCGATGTACTTCGTCGACTTTCTCTCGCTGATTTGGGGCCCGGCAGGCCCGGCGGGCCCGCTGACGCTGTTCCACTACTACGACCCGCTCGGCCTGGCTCAGAGCGGCGAGATTCCGTGGCGGGACCTGATCGTGCTGTTCGGCGTGGCGCTGGCCGGGTTCGGCGGAGCGCTGGTGGTGTTCCAGCGGCGGGACATCGCTCGCTAGAGGTTGGGTCGGCGGGTGCGCCAGTCGGTCGATTGCTCGTAGGCGTAGGCGGCGCGGAGGAGCGTTTGCTCGCTGAGGTGAGGCCCCAAGAGTTGAAGGCCGACAGGGAGGCCGTCGACGAACCCGCAGGGGACCGAGAGGCCGGGGATGCCGGCGATGTTGGCGGGGATTGTGCAGATGTCGTTGGCGTGCATGACCAGCGGGTCGACGATGCCGCCAATCTCAAACGCCACGCTCGGCGAGGTGGGGAGCGCTAGGACGTCGACGTTCTGGAAGGCGGCGTCGAACTCCCGCCGGATGAGCGTCCGCACCTGCTGGGCCTTCTTGTAGTAGGCGTCGTAGTAGCCCGCTGAGAGCGCGTACGTGCCCATCATGATGCGGCGGCGCACCTCGTCGCCGAACCCCTTGCGGCGTGTCGAGTCGAGGGCGGTCCACATGCCGTCGGCCTCTTGGTCGGAGTAGCCGTACTTCACGCCGTCGTACCGCGCCAGGTTGGCCGAGCACTCGGACGGCGCCAAGATGTAGTAGACCGCCAGCGCGGCGCGCGAGGTTGGCAGGGAGACTTCGACGGCCTCGGCCCCGAGGGACTCGAGCTGAGCGATGGCCGCTTTCACCGATTCAGCGATGGCGGGTTCGATGCCGTCGCCGAAGTACTCGGAGACGACGCCTACCCGCAGGCCCTTCACGCCGTCCGCGATGCCGTCGGCGTAGTCGGGGACAGGGGCGGGGATGCTGGTCGAGTCGAGGGGGTCGTGTCCGGCGATGGCGTTCATCACGAGCGCGGCGTCCTCGACGGACCTCGTCAGCGGGCCGATCTGGTCGAGCGACGAGGCGAAGGCGATGAGGCCGAACCGCGAGACGAGGCCGTAGGTCGGCTTGAGTCCGACGATGCCGCAGAGCGCCGCGGGCTGCCTGATCGAGCCGCCGGTGTCGGAGCCGAGTGAGAAGGGCGCGAGACCGGCAGCCACGGCGGCGGCGGGGCCGCCGCTCGATCCGCCAGGCACGCGGGAGAGGTCCCATGGGTTGTGGACCGGCTTGAAAGCCGATGTCTCGTTCGACGAGCCCATGGCGAACTCGTCCATGTTGCCCTTGCCCAGCAGCACCGCGCCCGCGTCCGCCAACGCCGACGCCACGGTCGCGTTGTAGGGGGGGCGATAGCCGTCGAGCATGGCCGACGCGCAAGTAGTCGGCACGCCACGGGTCGAGAGGTTGTCCTTCAGCTGCATGGGCACGCCGGTCAGCGGTCCTGCATCCCCGGACGCCAGGCGCCAGTCGGCAGCCTCGGCTTGTTGCTGGGCAAGCTCGGGCGTGACAGCGAGGTAGGCCCCGATCCGGGGGTCGAGCTCGGCGATGCGTTGCTGATGGGCCGCAGCCAGATCGACTGCCGAGACATCCCTGGCCCGGAGGGCCTGCGACATCTCGGCGGCGGTGAGGTAATGGAGGTCGGCCACCGTTACGACTCCTCCATGACGGCCTGCACGCGGAAGAAATCGCCATCGCGTCTCGGGGCGTTGGCGAGCACGTCCTCCCGATCGAGAGGGGGCCGGGGCTCGTCGGGGCGCATGACCGTGTGGACCTGCTCGACGGCGTGGCCGGTGGGCTCTACCCCGGCGGTGTCGATGTTCTGAAGGACGCTAACCTCGCCGAGGAGCTTGGCCATCTCGTCGCGGAGACGCTCGATCTCTTCGTCGGAGAGTGCGATGTGGCAGAGGGTCGCAACTTGGCGGACCTCGTTGGCGGAGAGGCGTTGAGTTGGCTGTTCGGTCATAGCGTCGCTCGCATGAAATGGGCCGCCCGTTGGCGGCCACGGCCAGTTTATCAGACGCCCGGAGCGCGCCGTACTGCGCTCGTTGGCTAATGCGCGCTTACGCGCACGCGAGTTTGCTTCTCAGCTCTTTGGCGCGAAGCCTAAACTCTGTCTAAGCATTTTGTTATAAATCGTCCAAGGAGCTGAGATGAAGATATCTCAGATAGCCGAGTACAGCCTTCCCGCCCTAGGCGGACTACCGCCGCTGCAGGCGATGGTCTACGAGGAGCTGATGCGCCGCCCCGACGAGGTGTTCGAGTACCAGGGCGAGGAGCTCATCAGAGCATTTCCGCGCCTAAAGCGCTCCGCTCTCAACTGGTCGCTCTGGCTGCTGGCCAAGACGGGCCACATCGGCAAGATGCGGATACGCGTGAACGGCCGGCTAACCACCGTCTACGGGTCCAACGAGGCGGTCTCGGCGCTGAAAGGGCGTATGGGCATGGCTGAGGAGCCTGCCGAAGCGAACGAAGAGCCGGACCAGGATCTCTCTGCCGCGGCCGAGGCGTTCCTGGGGTAAGGAGGCATGAAGGAGCATGGCGCGAGAGCGACGTCGGGCTATCCGGCAGACTGGGAGGCTAGGTCCCGCAGCAGTTGGAAGGGGAATATCCCTGTTTCGTGGAGGTCGCTGAAGAGCAGGCCGACGGCATAGCGGCCCACCTCCATGTACGCCTCGATGGTTATATCCGTCGGGACTTCGTCCACGCCGGTGCGCCGGACGTGCGTTACCTCGTCGACGCACTGAGCGCAACCGCAGTGGCCGCGCAGGTAGCGGTGAGGGAGGAGCGTTTCGACCCCGTCCCTCCACACGATGTGCAAGCCGTCCGGCGTGATGTCGATAGCTTTGGGTTCGTACTTCTCTTCGGCCATAGTCTGATGTTATCCGTTCGCGGGCCGCTACAGTTCGACCGCGCGCCCGAGGCCGGCGGCGACTGTGCGGTAAACGACCATCCCGGCTGCAACGTCTTCGATGGCGAGACCCTGGGACTCGAAGAGTGTAATCGCGTCGGGGGTAGGGCGGCCTGACACGCGCCCGCTCACGACGTCTTTGAGATCGACGGCTTGCTCCCACCTGAAAGCCCTGCGCTCCGCCGCCCAGATGAGCTCCCCGCACTCGATTTTCGCATCCGCCACGTCGTCCGCCACGATGAGGGCGCTGCGCTTGATCGTCGCCTCGTCGATTTCGCGGCGCATCCAGTGATTGCTCCCCGCCGCGTTTACGTGAGTGCCGGCCTTGAGCGACTCCCCGTTGAAGACCGGCTCGCGTGAGTTGGTGATGGCGCAGACGATGTCCGCGTCGGCGACGGCTGCGTCGGAGGAATCGACGGCGCGAACGTCGATCCCCAGGGCGGCCGACATCTGTTCGGCGAAGGCCTCTCGCCGCTTGGCGGTGCGGCTGTAGACGAGCGCTTGCTCCACGGGGCGCACCGCGCACATCGTGGCAAGTTGGGTCTGCGCTTGGCTCCCGCTGCCGACCATGCCGACGGTCTTGGCGTCGTCCCTGGCCATATATCGGCTGACCACGCCGCTCGCCGCGCCGGTCCGTATCTGCCCGAGGGCGTTCGCCGAGAGCATGGCAAGGGGTTGGCCGTTCTCGACGCTGAACAGAAGGACGACCATCCGGCTGCCGCCCTGCGTGCCGGAGACGTAGGTCTTGAGGCCGGTCGCGCCAACCTCATGGGACATGCCGGCCATCACCTGCTGCGCGCCTCTCACCAGGGGGAGCCGGTAGCGCGGCGCATTGGATACTGTGCCGCGCGCCCACTCCCCGAACGCAGCGTCGAGAGCGTCGACGCACTCGTCCATGGGCAGCAGCTGGCGGACCTCGTCTTCGTTGATCAGGAGCATGTCGCTTAGACCTCTATCTGATTGATGAGCGCGTCCATGCGGAGCTGGCCGGGCGCTTGTACGGGGCGGAGGTTGCTGACCCCGACGCCGACCAGCCGCACGGGCTCCCCTGGCGCCCAGTTGGCGTCGAGGAGGCGGAGCGCGTCGGCAAGTATCGCATCTTGGTGGGACGTGGCGCTCTCCTTGCTCGCAGACCGCGTCAACGTCGTGAAATCGGCGTGTCGCAGCTTGAGCGTGACCGTGCGTCCCACGAGGCCATGGCGTTCGAGGGAACCCGCGACCCGCGCGGCCATCCTGCGCAGCTCTTCCGCGAGGGGCTCGCGTTCGTGGACGTCCTCGGCGAAAGTCTCCTCGGCGCTGACGGACTTGGCCTCGCGGTCCGTCGTCACCGGCGATGGGTCCTCTCCCTGAGCGCGTCGCTGGAGCACGACGCCCCACGGCCCAAGGACTGAGACGAGCGCCTCCTGCGACGAGCCCGCGACTTGGCCGAGGGTCTCGAACCCGTGCGCCTTCAACCGCTTGGCCGATTGCGGCCCGATACCGGGCAAGGAGCGCACGTCGAGCCCGGCGAGGAACGCCGCCTCCGCGCCCGGCTCGACGACCACGAACCCGCCCGGCTTGCCGGCCTCGCAGGCGACCTTCGCCACCATCTTGTTGGCCGCCAGGCCGACCGAGCACGGCAGTCCGATTTCGAGGCGTATGCGCGCCTGCATGCGGTGGCCCAAGCCCTGGGCGTCGTGCATCGTGCGGACGACGGGTGTGAGGTCGACGTAGGCCTCGTCGATAGACATCTGCTGCATGAGCTCGGACTCGCGACGCAGGATGTCCATCACCTGGTTGGAGTAGTCGCGGTAGAGATGAAAACGCGGAGGCATGACGACGGCGTTGGGGCAGAGGCGGACAGCCTGCGACATGGGCATGGCGGAGCGGCACCCGTACTTGCGCGCCTCATAAGAGGCTGCTGCGACGACGCCCCGGGACTCGGGCCTGCCGCCGATCAGGAGCGGCTTGCCCACGAGGGCGGGGTCTTCGATCTCCTCAACAGAGGCGTAGAAGGCGTCCAAGTCGACGAGGGCGATATAGCGTTCCTCGGCCACGGGGACATGGTAGCCGAGGGGGTTCGAACGTTGAACCGGGAGTTGACGTTTACAGAATGAGCGAGGCCCTATAACAAGGCCTCGCTCATCTTGTCTGCATATCTCTGGGCGGCGCTGGGCCGCCGGAGTCTTTACTTCTTGCCGCTGACGGCTCCTGCTAGGTCGGAGCCGGGCGTGAAGCCGACTCGCTTGTGGGCGGGCACCGTTACGCGCTGTCCGGCTTGGCGTCCTCGGATTGCGCGCACCTGCCGTTCCTTCACCTGACGGGCCTCGAAAGAGCCGAATCCGGTGAGGACCACACGGTCTCCCGCCGCCAGGGATTCACGAATGCTATCGAGCACTGCATTGAGCGCGCTGTCGCCCCAAGAACGAGGCCCATTCAGCTTTCCGGCGACCTTCTCGGCGAGGTCTCCCTTCCGTAGCGTTGCCAAGTCAACACCTCCTGTGACGTTCGGTGCTAGCACCCTGCGTGCTGGCGCCGGAGTATAGCAGGTGAATACTACCGTCAATAGGTGACGACGGCCTGTTTCCCGGTGAACCAAAGGGCCGTGTATTTCCGTCCGCCGCCGCCTCTGTCAGAGGACAGTCCAGCCTGCTTCAACGGGGCTGGCGAGGCGTGCTTCACAGGCTTGGGGAGGGATGTCTTCCCCTAGTAAGGGGGGCCGGTTAGGGACTAGGACGCCCACCATCGGTGAAAGTGATTGAGCGGGCCGTGGCCGGCTCCGACGGGGAAGGCGGAAGCTATGGCGTTGGTCACGTAAGTCTTGGCCAGGGCGACCGCGCTCTCGACCGTTTCGCCCTTCGCCAGGTTCGCGGCGATGGCGGAGGAGAAGGTGCAGCCGGTCCCGTGAGTGCTCGTGGTGTCGATGCGCTTGGCCGGGAATTCGGCGAACGCGTTGCCGTCGAACAGCACGTCGACGGCGTCGGCGCCGAAGTGCCCCCCCTTCACGACGACATACCTGCAACCGAGCGCGTGGATGGCCTTGGCGGCGTCGCGGGCCTGCTCCATCGTCTCGACGGGGCGTCCGCAAAGGACCTCGGCCTCGCCTGCGTTGGGGGTCGCGACCAAGGCCAACGGCATGAGCAGGGAGGTCAGGGCGTGGACTGCGTCTTCCCGCAAGAGGCGGTCGCCGCCCTTGGCGACCATCACAGGGTCGACCACGAGCTTCTCGATGGAGTGGGCTTGGACGGCCTCGGCCACGGCCTCGATGATGGCGGCGCTGGAGAGCATGCCGATCTTGGCGGCGTCTACGCCCAGGTCCGATGCAACGGCGTTGATCTGACCGCGCACCATCTCGATGGGCAGCTCATGGATGCCAGTTACGCCGAGCGTGTTCTGCGCGGTGATAGCGGTGAGGGCGCTGGCCCCGTAGACCTCGAATGCGGCGAACGTCTTGAGGTCTGCCTGCACGCCGGCGCCGCCGCCCGAGTCCGAGCCGGCGATTGTGAGCGCGACAGGCCTGCGGGCTCCATTCATACGGGCCACTTCTCCTCGTTCCACGCCATCTCCCAGAACAGGTATTCGTACCGGCTGCTGGTGACGAACGCCTCCTCCACCTTCGCCAGCTCGCTTTCGGGGAGACCGGCGGCTACGCGGTCCATCAGCGTCCGGCACCAGTCGGCAAGCTCGACGAACTCCGGGGATGAGTACATGTCGATCCAGGCGGCATAGCGCAGGTCGGACGGCTTGCCCTTGGCCGCGAGACCGAGGCCGATTTCGGTGAATCCCCACATGCACGGCAGGAGCGCCCCGACCACCTCCGGGAAACTTCCCGTGGCCGCAGTGCGGACGAGGAAATTGGTGTAGGCCCGGCACGTGGGAGACATCTCCTCGCGCTCGAGCTCCTCACTGCCGATGCCGAACTCCTCCGCGTAGGAGCGGTGGAGCGACATCTCGGTTGCGAGGGTCTCGTTGGTGAGCGCCGCCAGCTTGGTCATGGTTGCGAGGTCGGGGGCGCGAGCGGCGGCCGTGGCGAGCATGCGGGCGTACTCGATGAGGAAGCGGTAGTCCTGCCGCACCCAGTGCCGGAAGCGCGCCAGCTCTAAGGAGCCGTCGCCGATGCCTCGGATGAATGGGTGGGCGTGCTGCGCCTCCCACACCGGGTCCACGACCCGTCGGAGGCGGTCGCTGAAGCGCTCAGGCATGGACAGTCCCCCTCCTATCCTGCCCCATAGGAGCGCGGAGAGACTTGGACGTCGGCGTGAACTCGTCCCAGAAGGCTATCTCGTAGCGCAGCGTTCTTACGAACACGCGCTCCGCTCTCGCGCCGTCGTCCTCCAGGGGAGCGGCGTGTTGCGCGAGGTAGTTGGCGAAATCTTCCAGTGAGTGCTCGGCGTGGATGTCGATCCAATCGCGGTAGAGCGGGTCGTGGGTCGTTACCCCGGCCGCGGTGAGGCGTTTTGCCCAATCGGAGTAGGTCCCCTCGGTCACGTAGAGGGCTGTCGCAATGAGCTCGAACGGGGCGCGGCCGGCGAGACCGAGCAGGAACCTGGTGAAGCGGGCCGTCACCGGCAGGATGTCGCGCCCTCTGTCGGGGCGTTCGAGGTCCAGCCGCGTGAACACGTTGTCGAACAGAGCGTCCTCGGCGCCGAGGAGCGTTTGAAGAAACTCCCCGAGGGGTTTCGCCGCTCGAACGGACGGCGCTCGGCCTACGCCGCTCGCCACGAGGCGCATGAGCGTATCGATGAAGAGGTAGTCCTGGACCATATAGCGGGCGAACGCCTCACGCGGAAGCGAGCCGTCGCCCAGACCTGCGACAAACGGATGCGTAACCATGCGCTCCCAGTCGGCGGAGTAACGCCGGCGTAGCTCCTCGCAGTCGGTCATGCGCCGGCTTCCAGGGGCTGCATGTCGTTGGCGAGCCGGTCGAGGTCGAACCCGGCAGCCTTGCCGCGTCGGGCGGCGACTGTGAACGCTATGACTGCTACGGTCGATACGACGACGGCCGAGAGGAAGCTCCCGAGGAGGTTCCCGGAGGCGAGGATGTGCCACACGCTGGTTAAGCCGTCCCATGTCCACCATCCCGCGAGGCTCTTCGTGGGAAAGAAGAGCGCGCCGACGGCGACGCCGGCCGACGCGCTGACCACGGCGCCGGTGCCGCTGAGCCGCCGGTTCCACATGCCTGCAAACGCGGGGACCATCGCGCCCGCGCAGACGAGGTCGGCGATCAGGAACAGGTAGAGCACGCTGTCGAACGCGAACCCGACGACAGCGGCGGGCAGGATGAGGAGCGCGGTGATGACGCGCGCCGAGCTGAGCAGCCGCCGTCCGGCCAGAGCGGGCCGGATGCGAGGCAGGTCCGTCGTAAAGATGCTGGCGATGCCGTTCAGGAGGGTGTCCATGCTGCTCATAACGAGCATCAACGCGAGAGCGACCAGCGCCACGACCACCCATCCGGGCAGCACGTCGAGGGCTAGCGTGAACAGCGCTATGGAGGCCGGGTTCTCGCTGTCGACGAGTCCGGCGCCGACGGCCCACAGCCCGAAGAGTCCGGCGCCGATAATCATGGGGATGACGATGGCCCCCGCCGCGAGGAAGCCGCGCCGGATATCGGCGTCGGTCTTGGCGGCGTACACGCGCTGCCAGAAGCCCTGGTGAAAGAGGTTCGCGGCGAGGATTGCGATGATGAGGGTGAGGCCGAACTGAATGCCGGGCTGATGATTGAGCCGGAGGAGCGTGTCGTTGCTGTCGCGGACGGTCTCGAACGCGGCGGTCCAGCCGCCCAGCTGGGACAGCGCGGCGATGAGCACGACGAGTAGCAGCGGAACGATGACGGCGAACTGGATCTTGTCGGTGAAGATCGACGCCCGCAGCCCGCCGTAGACCGTGTAGACGAGAGTCGACGCGCTAACGAGGAGCAGCGTGAGGAGCAGCGGGGCGTCGGTCGCCAGGCGAACGGCGCGCGCTATCGCCCCCATCTCGGCCGCGAGGAAGGTGAACATGTAGAGGACCATCACTGCGAGCGTGAAGAGGTACATGGCGCGGCCATAGCGGAACCAGACGAACTCGCTGAAAGAGTGGCCGTTGGGGGCCAGCTTCCGCATCCGAGGGCCGACGACCATGAAGGCGACGATGGGCGCCGCCTGACCGACCCCGTAGCCGATGAGCGCGACGAGCCCCGCCCAGGTGGCGGCTTCCGCTGGGCTGAAGAGGATCCACGCGCCCATGACGGAGGCGACAACGGTCGCCATTGCGGTGAGCCCGCCGGTGGACGCCCGCGCCGAGATGAAGTCTTCGACTGTCAGCCGCCGCGTTCTGGCATAGGCGACCCCTGCTCCGGCCATGGCTACCATCGTTGCTATTGCAACCAAGAGTGCCCAAGCGCCCGTCGACATCGCGTTCCTCCATGAGTTAAGCAAAAGGGCCGCTCCTGGAGGGAGCGGCCTTGCGTCTGCGTGCCGGTAGTCGCTCTCCCTCCGCTGGAATGACCCAGGTCAGGTTCGTAGGGTCGCTCGAAAGCCTCTCAGCCAGCCTAACGGCCGGCTCCCCTGAACGCTGCGCTATTCGATTAACAATGATGGTAGGGGCGCCAAGCTGGCCGGTCAACCTCCCGCCCTCCGTCATTGCCTCGAAAATAGGCGCCCACGCCCCCTCCGTCATTCCCGCGAAAGCGGGAATCCAGGTATCGGCGCCCCCTATTTTTCGTCGGTTGTGGCGTGGGCCGACAGGCCAACATGGGGGGGTTGCCTCAAAAGTCCTCTTGTATGTTGACGGAGATGGCGGGGCAGGCCGTTGTCCTCTCGGTTGGAAGAGACCGTGGTGGAGCGAGGTCGCCCCGCCGCCCCCACCAGAGAGCCCGAACAGTTGCCGGGGCCAGAGCGAGCCCGCATCGCACAAGGACGGGCCAAGCAGGAGGAACGAAGTGTCTACTGTCCCTCAGAACGTGTTCGTCGGCATCGATGTCTCCGGGGACTGGCTGGACGTCGCCGTCCGGCCCACCGGCGCCGCGTGGCGCGCGGCCCAGAACGAGGACGCCATCGATGAACTGGTCCGGCAATTCAACGAGTTGCGACCCCAGCTCATCGTCATGGAAGCCTCCGGCGGGTGCGAGCGGTTGCCGGCCGCTGCCCTCGCTGTCGCTGGCCTCCCCGTCGCCGTGGTGAACGCCCGCCACGTGCGCGAATTCGCACGGTCCCAGGGGAAGCTGGCCAAGACGGACCGGCTCGACGCGGCGGTGATTGCCCACTTCGGCGAGGTCAGTGAACTCCAACCGCAACCGCCGGTCCCCGCAGAGGCGCGGGAGCTCGCAGCCCTCGTGACCCGCCGCCGCCAGGTCGTCCGCATGCGGACGGTCGAACTGCAGCACCGGAAGCAAGCGGTCCCTGTTGTGCGGCGCGGGATCGACCGGGCAATCGCCTTCTACAATCAAGAGTTGGAAGAGATCGATGAAGACCTGACGCGGCGGCTGCGGGAGTCGCCGCTCTGGCGGGAGCGCGACGAGCTGCTGCGCAGTGTGCCGGGCGTGGGGCCGGCGCTCACCTTTACCCTGCTGGCGGGCCTGCCCGAGCTGGGCGCCCTCAGCAACAAGCAGGTCGCCTCCCTGGTGGGCCTGGCGCCCTTCGCACGAGACAGCGGGAAATTCCGTGGAGCGCGCACCTGTTGGGGCGGTCGCGCGGAGGTGAGGGCGGCCCTCTACATGCCGACGGTCACGGCGATGCGATGCAACCCGGTGATCAAGGAGTTCTATGCGCGCCTGGTGAAAGCGGGCAAGCCTCCGAAGGTGGCGCTCACCGCGTGCATGCGCAAGCTGCTGACCGTCCTCAACGCCATGCTCCGGCACGGGACTCCGTGGAACCCCCAGATGGCTTGACTTCCAACACAGTTGCTCCACCGTCTGCGGGGGAGAGCTAGAGAGGGGGCCGCCCCACCCGCCTACTTTCCTCGGCTGTGGTGTTGGACCTAAGGCCAACTTAGGGGATTGCCTCGAAAATCCCCATTTCCCCGCCCACGCGGGGATTAGCCCCGATCCTTGCAGAGTTTGCACTCTCTAAACTACCGTTCCTCGTCGCACGCGGGGATCGACCCTCCTTGAGCTAGGTCGGGGAGATCCGCTTGATATGCCAGACTGAGTACGGAGGAGGATGTCGTGCCTGATGGGCTACAGATGAATGGAGGAACGTCCGCCGTCCCGGCAGCCAGACGCGGGATGCGTATGCTGATGATGGCGTGTGCCGCCATCGCGCTGATCGCCGGTGTGCTGGCCTTGGAGGTCTCCCCCGTCGCGCGGGCGCAGGAAGCTCCCGCATGCGAGGTGAACGACCTCGGCGTCATCGGCGCCGACGAGGGCGTCGGCCTGCAGGCGGATGGGCGCTGGACGACGGAAGATTGTGATTCGCGCTTTCGCACCGGCAGCGATGCCCACACCTATCGCTTCGAGGTCGTCGAGGGTGGTCGAATCAGGATCGATCTGACCTCCGCCGCCGGCGACTCATATCTCTATCTGTTGGCTGAAGACGGCAGCCGCATCACGGACACCGACGACGGCGGCGCCGGCCTTGATGCACGCATCGAGCGCGACCTGGCGCCGGGCGTCTATCTAGTCGAGGCCACGAAGGTCGGCGGGCGCGTACGCGGCCCAGCGGACTTCTCGCTTTCCATCAGCCGCGTCAAAGGTTGCGGGCCAGTCCATCTCGGTGCCCTTGAGCCGGGCGTCGACCTGACCGCATCCGGCTCTTGGACGCTGGACACCTGCGGCTCACGTTTCGTCGTGGAACACCCCGCCCACGCCTACTCTTTCAACTTGTCGCAGGACGGTCGCGTGCTTACGGTCGCGTGCTTATTGATCTGACATCGGTGCACGGCGACCCTGTCCTGTCGCTCGTGTCGCCCACCATAGGCGTAATCGCCGCCAACGACGACGGTGGCGGGGGGCGCAACTCACGTATTGAGCGATACCTGACCGCAGGCGTCTACCTGATCGAGGCGACGACCTACTTGGAGCGCGACCTCCAATCCTCACGGGCCGACTTCGACCTCGTGGTTCACATGGTGGACGAGGGGGAGAGGCAGCGCAGCTTCCAGCTCAAGGTTGAGGCGACCAATGCCCCCGAACAAGTGGTCGCGGGTGTGCCCTTCCCCGTCCACTATCGCGTCGGCAATCTGGGTGGTGGCGACTTTGTTGACACAGCCGGCAGCGTCGTGGCGTACGTGGTCGCCCCTCGCGTGTTTCAACGGAATGACTCGATTATCGCGCCAGGGGGAAGTTGGCAGGCTGGAGTCTCTTACCACTCCGGCGCAGAGACGGCGAGCGCGACGAGTATCGCGAATGGCGAGGTGACGCCGTTTTCGATCACGCTCCGGAACCCCGGCGCCTCATGGGTGTTCGTGGCGATTATCGCTTTAGACGAATCCGGGGAAGAGCTCGGGTTCCACGGCATCTGGCGGAATCTGCAGGTGCTGAGCGGCCTGACGTTCGACCCGGTCACGGTGAGGGTCGACGGCATGGAATACGAAGTCTCGACGGAGGCTGATGCGGACGGGCTGGTGACGACCTCGGTGAGCTCCGTCGCCGACCCGGCCGGGGAAGTCGACCCGGCGCTGCGGGAGAAGGCGATCTACGCGGCGGGCGTGCACACGCAGATGCTGGACGGCATCTTCGAGCGTCCTGCTATAGCCGCCCTGCCAGTGACGGCGGGACCGGTGGCGATCAGCGTGGCGGACCCGTCATCGGGTGCCTTGCTCGCGGCGTTCGCAGACCAGTACGCGGGCGCTGTCGCTGCGTCCGGCCTGCCCGAGGCGCTGGCCGCGGGCGAGGCGATCAGTCCGGTCGCGGTTGAAGAGTTGCTCCTCAGCACGGCTCAGACGGCATCGGCGAAGTACGCGTCGCTGGCCGCTTCTTGGAGGGCACTCCAAGGGCGGATCGACGACGGAGAGGCGCTGTCGTTCGCCGATGCGTTCGCCGTCCAGTCCCAGCTCGCCTATGCGGAACGTCTCATCTCGCCGGTGGTGACAGCCGGCGAGATCGTGCAGGCGGCCCGCGCCGCCGATTTGGGCTGGCAGGATCCCGGAGTTCAGGCGATGTCTATCGGCCTGGAGCAGCAGGCGTCCTGCGGCAATGGAGTGACTGCGCTGCGCGGGGCCCTCGGGGCGGCCGGTGTCGCGGACGTCGGCCGACTCCTCGCGCTCGACGCCGAGATGCGCGAGGCGCTGCCCGTCTACAGTCTCGCAAACGATGGCCTGCTCTGCGAGGTGGCGGCTGCCGACGCGGCGAACCTCCAGTTCCTGCGGAGCCTCTCGATTGCCGGCAGCAGCGAGATCCTCCGGATGCTCGGGTACGAGCTGCCCCCCCTTCCGCCTCCGGCGTTAGTGCCGCCGCACCGGCTGCGAATCCTCGCAAGGCTGGGCGAGGATGGCCGGATCGAGCATGGCGTGGAACTCTCCAGCGGCCAACAGGTCCTGCCGACGGTGCGCTATCTGCGCGTCGACGCCCCCGTCGATGATTGGCGAATCAGCAGCGATGTCGAGGTGGACGGGGACTCTATTGGGAGGATTCGCGCGCGGCGCTTGGCCGATGGCCGGGTAGAGCTGGGCTTCCAGAGCGCCGCTGGTGAGCGGATCGCGCCCGACATCCGCTACCTGCCCGCCGACCTCCCGACCGGAGTCTGGCTTCGCAGCGGCGAGATCGAGGCGCCGAGGGCGGCGGCGCTAGAGTAAGGGAAAGGCCTCGCCTTGCAGCCTTCCTTCCGTCATAGCCTCGAAAAACCCCTCCCCCGCAGCCTACGGGGGAGGTCGGGAAGGGGCCGTCATTCCCGCCCCCTCCGCCACTCCCGCCCCCTTTCCGTCATTCCCGCGCAGGCGGGAACCCAGGATGGCCGACAGGCCACGCCCTCCGCGCCGCCCAGACCCAATAAGGTTCATGGTGAGCCTGTCGGATCACGGGGCCTGCCAAACAACGCTCCGTAGGATGCAGCCGATTATTGGTTCGACGCCCCTCTGCCGGGGGCGTGGGGTCTCACCCACAACATGACGGGCGGGAAGAGTTACCCCCGTTGGAGAATAGGGGTTACGCAAAGCCCCTCCCGCAGACGGGAGGGGCGGGAGGGGCCGCGCCAGCGCAGCGACGCGTGGGGGAGGAAAGGCGGCGGCGCGCAGACTTCCCCCGTCATCCCCACCCCTCCCGTCACTCCCGCGCAGGCGGGAACCTCGCAGCGGGGCGACAGCACCGCGATCCCTCCCCACGCTCCACCCGTCATTCCCGCGAAAGCGGGAATCCAGGTATCGGCGTCCGCCCGCCTATTTCGTTGGTTGTGGTGTGGGACGAGGCCAACATGGGGGATTGCCTCGAAAATAGACTCCTCGCAGAGGTAGTGAGCCGTGCCAACCGTCATTCCCGCGAAAGCGGGAATCCAGGTATCGGCGTCCGCCCCCCTATTTTCGCTGGTTGTGGTGTGGGCCGACAGGCCAACATGAGGGATTGCTTCGAAAGTCCTCTCCACCGTCTGCGGGGGAGAGCTAGAGAGGGGGCCGCCCCACCCGCCAATCAACGCTCCCGTCCCCTCCGCCATTCCCCGCGCTCCCACCCGTCATTCCAGCGCAGGCGGGAACCTCGCAGCCCTCACCGCCCCGTCGCCCTTGTGACATTTGCCCGTTTCGCAATCGAACGCCCGTTCTCTACCCTGTCTCCAACGGCCCTGACCCCGCCCGTGGCATAGCCGGGCGCAGGACCGAAGCCCAGAGGAGGAATGCTACCGAATGAGACCAAATGAGACCGCTTTTAACGCTGCCCTCAGCACCCGCCAGGCTGCCGCTCTGCCTTATATCGCATCGGAGCCGACCCTTACCCGTGGCGCGCAAGCCGCTCAGATAGCAAAGAGCACCCTCATGCGCTGGATGAACGACCCCGCATTTCGCGCGGGACTCGAACGCGTCCGCAACAACATCGCAGACCTCGCCTACACGGAGCTCGAAGGGCTCACCCTCAAAAGCGTCATCCGGCTTGGCCAGCTGCTCGACCACGAGGACCCAAACGTGGTGCACCGCGTCTCCAAGACTACGCTCTCCATGTCCCTCAGCATCCGCCAGGACCGCGATCTCCGCCGCCAGCTCGAGCTCATCGAGAACGCCCAGGCGATGGCGAGGCAGCAGCGATGAGAAGCGCCGTCCGCTCCCTCCAACGCCACTACGCCTGTCTCGTGGCGCAGGCCGCCCTCGGGCCCGTCGCCGACGACTACGCCGACCGCTGGGAAGCCGCCTTGGAGCGCGGCGAGCCCCCGCCCGACCTCCCTGACCTCTTCCTGGCTGTCGCCTCCGCTGGCGTCCCCATCCTCAGCCCGCTCCCTTTCGTCGCCTACCTCCGGGGGTGTGCAGAGGACGGACGAGTCCCCCAACCCCGGCGCATTGTCCAGGCCATCGCCCATGCCTACGCCGAACTCGACATCAGAAACCTGGACAAGACCTGCCACTGCCCCGCTGGCCGCCCTCTCATCGCACTTCCCTCGCGCCTGTGACCGCCCATTTAATGACCTTGCATAACCAATCCCATCATTGCCTCGAAAGTAGGCGCTCCGTTCCCCAACCCATCATTGCTTCGAAAGTCCTCTCTACCGTCTGCGGGGGGGGGGAGTTAGAGAGGGGGCCGCCCCGCCCGCTACTTTCGTCGGTTGTGGTGTGGGGCGTCAGCCCAACATGAGGGATTCCCGCGAAAATAGGGTTCAGCAGAGGTAGTGAGCCATGCCAACCCGCCATTCCCGCGAAAGCGGGAACCCAGGATGCCCGCCACGCCCCACGTACCAGTCCTTGCCCCCCGTAGGGGCGTCCCTTGTGGGCACCCTCCCCAATAGGTCCGCCCCCCAAAGAGGTTCGTGGTGAGCCTGTCGAACCACGTCGCCCGCCAATCAGCCCCCTCCCGTCTGCGCAAGCACAGCGGCGCGCGGGGGAGGGGACGCCCCGCCAATGGCGCCCGCTATCCCCCCGGCGGGGGAATGCGCTCCGAGGGAAATCCTGGGGAAACACGCCGCGAAACCTATGGCGGATTCGCGGCTAGGCACTATAATGTGCGCTGGTTGCTCATGGTCGGGTAAACTGACCGGGCCAAGAATGAAAAGGCACTCAGGACGTCTCCGAGGGAGGTATCTCCCGAGGCGCGTCTTAGTCTACGTGCCCCGATCCATCGGACGAACAGGAGGCGGAATGTCCATGCGCCGAAAGCTCCCTGTCAGCATTGCCCTGGCGCTGGTGCTGACCATGCTCATGACCCTAACCGCGAGCGCGCAGGAAGCCGCTCTCGAAGGGTCAGCCAATTTCCGTGACGCGAACGCATCGAGCGATGGCCTAGAGGTCGACCTGGACGGTGCCGCCGTGCTCTCTTCCGGGTCTCAGTACGAAGGCTGGCTCGTAGATATCTCGGGCAACAAGATGAGCGTGGGCACCTACGGACGGCGCCCGGAGCTCATCGGCACGTACGTTGACCCAGACGGACGCGACCTGCTGGCGAAGTACACCACCTTCATTGTCACGATTGAGCCCAACCCCGACTCCGACCCCGAGCCGTCGGACGAGATCGCCTACGGCGACTCCACCCCGCTCGTGATTTCCAACGTGATTAATCAGCTGGTCGGGCCTGGCGGGCCTGCGAGAAACATCAATGAGCAGGCGCAGTTGGCCGTCACGCATGCGAACCTCGCAGCGGAGGCCGACTCGCTCGACGTCCAGAAGGCCCATGCGCAGCACGTAATCAACATCATCCAGGGAAGCAGCGGGGCCAACTACAACGCCGAGGCAGGAGACCCCGGCGACGGCGTAGGCCTCTTGGGCCACGCCCAAGCAGTTGAGGCGCTGGCCGCCGACGCAGAGGAAGCTGCGGGGGATGATGAGGAGCTGGAAGACACGGCTCAGGAGATAACGACCTCCGCGAGGGCCACGGTTCTAAAGGCGGGGCGAGCGGTAGCCATTGCTCAGCGCATCGTCGACGCTACTGCCGGCGGCCTCGTTGTCGACAAGGAGGTTGAGAACCTCGTCAGCAGCACCGAGCGGACCCTCAACGGGACCGACGAGGATGGCGAGGACGGCCCAGGCAGCACTGGCCTCGAGGCCGGCGCGAGGACCGTCTACGAGATGTCGCAGGACCTCGGCGAGTTCAGGCCTGGTCTGGGCGCGCCGCCTCCCACGGGCGACTCCACCCTCCCGCTCCTCGCGATGATTGTTCTGGGCGCGGGCGTGGCGCTAGTCTCCACCGGCGGGCTCCTGGTCTTCCGAGGCCGCAGGGTGACCGCCTAGCCCCCAACCCCGGACTACATAGGTAAAGAGAGAGCCCCCCGACCAGTCGGGGGGCTCTTGCTTTGCCCGCCCTCCCGTCATTCCCGCGCAGGCGGGAACCCAGCAGCCCTCCCTGTTCCCACGGGATCAGTCGAGGCCGAGCGTGGCCTTCAGCTCGCGCCATTCGCGGGGAGACATCTCCAGCGTCGCGGGGTCGACCTCCTCGCCGGCGAGCAACCGCTTCACGACGGCCAAGCCCTCCGCGCTGAGGCGCGCGCCCCCGGCCCGATAGCTGTGGAACGCGTTCGCCGTGAGCGGGACCCAGCGCTCCACGACATCGAGGATCACGCGGGCGTACTCGCGTATCTCCCACTGCGCGTGGGCGTCGGCGCGAAGCGCCAGGAAGTGCAGCAGGTTGTGGAGGTCCGTCTTCCAGTACCACTGGGTGTACGTGCTCAGGGGCAAGCCGATGCGCGCCAGCTCGCGGGCCAGGCCCATCGTGTCGGCGTCGATTTCCCGGCCGCTCTGGTCCTCGTTGAGCATCTCGTAGTAGTGGCCGAACGCCTGCTCCGCATCGCCGCGCAGCAGTCCGAGCACCTGGCCGGCGCGGTCTGCGTTGAGGACTCCCTCGCGGCCTTGCCGGTTGCCGGTCGATTGGGCGGCGAGCTGGGCATGATCCGGAACGTAGAACTCGCTGTCGAGCACCGAGTAGCGCGCCGAGTACTCGTTCACGTTCGCCATGCGGTGCCGTATCCACTGGCGCGCCACGAAGATGGGGAGCTTGACGTGCAGCTTGAGCTCGCACATCTCGAAAGGCGAGGTGTGGGCGTTCCGCATCAGATAGTTGATGAGGCCCTGATCGTCGCGAGTGCGCTTCGTCCCGCGCCCGTAGGAGACGCGCGCCGCCTGCACGATGGCCGCGTCGTCGCCCATGTAGTCGATGACGCGCACGAAACCGTGGTCGAGCACGCCGAGGGGCTGGTAGAGAATTTCCTCGACGGCGGCGACCGTGGCGCGTCGGGTCTCGTGGCGCTCGCTGCGGATCGCATCAATCTCGGCTTGTTGTTCGGGGGTAAGCGGCATGTCTCTCGGTCGGTATGGTGGGTTGAAGGTCGATATTACACGCTGGCGCCCGCGTCGTGGCGGCGGTTAATCAGGCCAGAAGCGAGCGCGGCTCTTCCAGTAGTCGCTTGATCTCGCCGGCGAACTGCGCGGTCTCTGCGCCATGGGCCGCGCGGTGGTCCGTAGTGAGCGTCGCCGACATCATCTGGCGGACGACGACCTCGCCGCCCTTGACGACAGGTGTTGGCGTGATCGAGCCCACCGCGAGCACGCCGACCTGGGGCGAGACGATAATCGCGTTGAACGCGTCGACCTGGAACATGCCCAGGTTGCTGACGCTGAAGGTCCCGGTGTATTCGTCCTGCCGCAGCTTGCCGGACTTCGCACGGTCGGTCACGTCCCTGGCCGCCGCCGCTATCTCGGCCAGCGACTTGTGGTCGCAGTCGGGAACCGCCGGAACGGCGAGACCTCCGGGCAACGCGACCGCGATGCCGATGCTGAGGCGGTCCTGCACACGGAGGTGGTCTCCCTCGAAGGTCGAGTTATAGACCGGGTGCGCGAGGAGAGCGATGGCGCAGGCCTTGATGATCATGTCGTTGACGCTCACGCGTGTCTGGTCCCGTGCGCGCAGCTCGCGCCGCAGCTCCAGCGCGTCCGTCATGTCCACGCGTACTGTCAGGTGGAACATAGGGGCCTCGGCGGCGGTCCGCTCCGTGCGCCGCGCGATTGCCTCGCCCATGCGTCCGAGCTCAATGCGGCCATCCGCGTCGGGAGCACGCGGCGGGTATCCTGCGCGCATCGAGGACTCTGGGGATGCGGGGCGCTGCGTGGGCGGATTCCCAGACGGCCGTATCGCGGAGAACGCTGGCGCTTGCTCGCCGGGCTCGCCCAGGTACGCCACAACAGCGCCCACCGGGACGATGGCGCCGGCCTCGGCGGCGATGGCTAGGAGCGTCCCGTCAGCCTCGGCTTCGAGCTCGACAATCGCCTTGTCCGTCTCGATCTCGGCGATAACTTCGCCAATGGCGACCCTGTCGCCGGGCTGCTTGAGCCAAGCGGCGAGGGTGGCCTGCTCCATCTCATAGCCGAGCTTGGGGAGCGTGACGGACGTGACCATGCGCCTTACTTTAGCGCAGGGCTCCTTCCTCGTCCCGCCCCACCGTGGGCGGCGCGCTACATCATGCGCTGGAGGATGCGCTCCGCTTGCTCGTCGGTGACGCCGCCCTCGCGCTTAGCGATGGGGCCGTCGCGCAGGACGGGCTCCAGCTCGGTCAACGATTCCTGTTGGATGTCGAGGAACCTGCCGATGAAGATCTCGTCGCCCCAGACCATCGCCTTCTCGCAGGCGGCGGCCCAGTCGGTAGTGTCGTGGCCTTCGTCCTCGAGCTTCTTGATGCGGGACTTGAAGAAGGCGTGGGTGTTGTCCAAGTTGAAGGTCACGCAGGGGCTGAAGACGTCGATGAGGGCGAAGCCGTGATGCTCGATGCCGCCCTTGATGAGGTCGGTGAGGTGCCTGACGTCGCCTGAGTAGCCGCGGGCGACGTAGGTGGCACCGTTCATGATGGCGGAGGTGAGCGGGTTCAGGGGGTACTCGACGCTTCCGAACGGGGTGCTCTTGGTCTTCTGGCCGACGCGGCTGGTTGGGGATATCTGGCCCGTGGTGAGGCCGTATATCTGGTTGTTCATGACCACGTAGGTCAGGTCCACGTTGCGGCGCGCGGTGTGGGTGAAGTGGTTTCCGCCGATGCCGTAGCCGTCGCCGTCGCCGCCGGTGGCGATGACAGTGAGCTCGTGGTTGGCCATTTTCACGCCGGTGGCGAAGGCGAGGGAGCGCCCGTGCAGCGTGTGCATGCCGTAGGTGTTGATGTAGCCGGGCATGTTGGAGGAGCAGCCGATGCCGCTGATGGTGACGATTTCATGCGGCTTGAGGCCGAGTTCCGCGGCGGCGCGCTGGAGGCTGTTCAGTACGCCGAAGTCGCCGCACCCGGGGCACCAGTCGGGGTCAATCTTGCCCTTGAAGTCTCTGGCGGTCAGTTCGATGGTGGTCATGGGGGCCTTTCTCCTTGGCTAGACGACGACTTCCTGGTATGGGATGAAGACAGCCGACTCCTCTTGGAGGAGGTCAAGGACGCCTTCCGTGATGTGGTGGGGCGCGAACGGCTCGCCGTCGTACTTGCGGATGTGGCCGTCTGCGTCGAGGCCGGTCTCGCTGCGCATGTAGCGGGCGAACTGGCCTGAGTGGTTGTTCTCGACGATGAAAAACTTCTTGCCGTCAAGGGCGGCGATGACTTCATCGGCGTGGAAGGGGACGATCCACTTAATGGGTAGCTGGTTCACCTTCACGCCCTTCTCCGCGAGCTGGCCGATGGCCTCCTTGATGACACCGGCGGTGGAGCCCCAGCCGACGAGGGTGACTTCAGCGTCAGCCGGGCCTTCGATCTGGGGGGCGGCCATCATGGTAGCCACATTCTCGAACTTGCGGGCGCGCTTTTCGACGGACGCGCGGCGCTTGTGGGGGTTCGTGAACTCGTCGGAGAGCAGGCGGGAGGTCTCGTCGTGCTCGTCGGTGGCGACGGTGTGCACGTAGCCCTCGACGCCGGGGACTGCCCGAGGGGAGACGCCGGACGGCGTGTCCTTGTAGCGCATGTACTCGTGTCCGTTGGCGGGGGTGCCTTCGGTGATGAGCTCGCCGCGGTCAATCACCGGGTGGAAGTTGAGGAGCTTGGGGTCGACGCTGAAGCGGCCCTCAGAGATCAGCAGGTCTGTCAGGACGATGGCCGGGCACTGGAGCTTGTCAGCGATATTGAACACCTCGGGGACCGTGTCAAAGGCGTCGAGGGAGTCCTTGGGGGCGACGATGAGGCGTTGGAAGTCACCCTGGCTCGCCCCAAGGGCCTGCCAGAGGTCGCCCTGCTCCGTCTTGGTGGGGACGCCGGTGGAAGGTCCGGCGCGCTGGACGTTGATGAAGACGCAAGGAATCTCCATCATGGACGCCGCGCCGACGGCTTCCGACATGAGGGCGAAGCCGCCGCCGGAGGTCGCGCACATGGCGCGCGCGCCGGTGTGGGCGGCGCCGATAACCATGTTGGCGACGCCGATCTCGTCCTCGACCTGGCGGACCATGATGCCGAGGTTGCGCGCATGCTGGGCGTACCAGTGGAGCACGCCGGTGGAAGGGCTCATGGGGTAGGCGGCGTAGAACTTCACGCCGGCCGCGGCGCCGCCCATGGCGAGGGCTTCATTGCCGGACCACATTGCCTGGGGCTCCCCGCCTTCCGGCACGGAGTCGGGGAAGGGGACGAAGTTCTCTTGGGCGTGGGTGTAGCCCGCGAGGGCCACGCGCACGTTCTCGTTCACCACGTCCTCGCCCTTTCGGGCGAACTGCTGGGTGATGCTCGATTCGAGGATTGAGAATTCGAGGCCGAGTAGGTGCATCATCGCGCCGAGAGCGACAGTGTTCTGGTTCAGGCCGGCGCGTGTGGAGCCGGTGAGCTCGTTCACGGGCAGCGGGCAGAGCTGGACACCGCCCGCCGCATCGCCGGGGGTGATGGTGTCGCTGTTGTAGATAGCGACAGCGCCGTCCCCGAGGAGCCGGAGGTGCCGGTCCATCGTGTCTTGATTCAGGGAGAGCAGCAGGTCGAGCTTGTCGCCATGGCTGAGAATCTCCTCGTCGGACACGCGGACGGTGAGGAAGATGTGCCCTCCGCGGATGATCGACTGGTAGGCGTTGTAGGTGGACAGGTGGAGCCCACGTCGGACGAAGAGCCTTGCCAGGGTGTCGCCGGGAGTGGCGATACCCTGACCTGCCTCGCCGCCGATCGCTAGGGCGAAATCGAACTTGCCTTCGCTCATCTGTAATCCCTCCGTGGCGTCGCGCCACATCCTCTCTCGCTATATATGCACTGCGTGGCCTTCGGCAGCCAGCGCAGCCTCTTTTACCGCCTCCGACATGCTCGGGTGAGCATTGACGACCCGCCCGAGCTCGATGTCCGTTCCGTCGAGTAACCGGGTCAGGCTCAGCTCGCCCAACAGCTCGGTCACCTCATGCCCGATCAGGTGCGCTCCGAGGAGCTCGCCCGTCGAGGCGTCGGCCACAATTTTAGCGAATCCCTCGCTATGTCCGGCGGCCAAGGACTTGCCGTTGGCGAGGAAGGGGAATTTCCCGATCTTCACCTCGTAGCCCTGGTCGCGGGCCTCCGCCTCAGTGAGGCCCATGCTGGCGACCTGCGGACTGCAATACGCCGCCCTCGGCATAGCCAGGTAGTCTAACGGCTGAGGGTCCAGTCCGGCGATACGCTCCGCGACAAAGACGCCTTCGGCCTGGGCCACGTGGGCCAACGGCAGCCGGCCGTTCACATCGCCGATGGCGTAGAGGCTGCCACCGTTTGCGGAGAGGTTATCATCCACTTGCACGAAGCCGCGGTCCAAGGTCGCTCCGGCGTTCTCGGCGCCGAGTCCCTCTGTGTTCGGCCTGATGCCAACGGCTACGAGCACGCGGTCGGCTGAGAGGGAGAGCTTTCCATCTGGTGTGTCGATCTCGACCTCGGCCATCGCGCTAACCACGGTGACTTTCGTCACCGTCGAGCCAGCGAGGACCTTCATGCCGAGCTTGGTCAGGGCGCGGGCGAGGGCCTGCGAGACTTCTTCGTCTTCCTGCGGGAGGATGCGGGGCATGCCCTCGACGATCGTGACCGCGGAGGCATAGGCGTTGTAGACGTAGCCGAACTCCACGCCGATCGGGCCGCCGCCGATGACGACGACCCGCTTGGGAACGCGGTCGTCGACGATTGCTTCGCGGTAGGAGAGCACGACCTCGCCGTCGACCGCGGACCCGTTGAGGGTCGCCGGGACGGCGCCGGTGGCGATGATAAGGTGGTCGGCCTCGATACGCTTGCCGTCAACCTCTATTACATGGGGGCCTAGGATAGAGGCTTGACCTTCGATGTAATCGACCTCGTTCTTGCGGAACAACGCTGCTATTCCCTTTGTGAGACGGTCGACGACCTTGCGGCTGCGGGCGACGCCCGCCGCGTAGTCGGCGCTCACGCCTTCGACGGCAATGCCGAAAGCCGATGCGTTGTTCACGGTGTTCAGCACCTCTGCGTTGTGCAGGAGCGCTTTGGAGGGGATGCATCCCCAGTTCAGGCACACCCCGCCCAGCGCCTCGCGCTCAATGCACACGGTCTTCAGTCCGAGCTGCGCGGCCCGGATTGCGGCGGCGTACCCCCCGGGACCCGAGCCAATGACCGCGACATCGTAGTCTGCCATAGATAGAATCTTTCGGTTGACGACGAGGGGTTTGGGGACGAAGGGGCCTCGCAAGGGCAGTCTGCCCAGACAACCGCATGCCAGTATACGTGGCGCTCCCGTGGGGGGCAAACGAGGAGGCCGTTCCTGGCGGCGAGAGTGCGCCTCCGGTATAGATACAATCTATCAGTATGGGTTTCGACGGTTGGCCGCGCCTCTAACTTGCGGATTCCGTAAAGAACGGCAGCCGGTCTGCGCGACTCTCTCCGACAGAGGACGCCGCCACGCGCATTCCCACTGCCGCCCCGCCCGCGGGTCCGGCCATCGCCCCCATCATCCGCAGTCCGATGTCGAGGTCGACTACGATGATTGTGGGTAATGGTCCCGCCTCTCCGGCCCATGGCTCCATGAGGCTGAACACGGTCCCTGTTGGCGGAGCGGCCGCCCACTGGAGCTGGGGGGACTCGCAGCGCTCGCAGGAGGAGGCGTCCGGCACCTGCCACGCTTCGCAGCGCTCGCACTGCGGCAACTCGAACCGTCCGTCGGCCAGGGCCGCCCAGAAGCGGGGGGCGAGGGGTTGCACGCTCATCCTCATCAAATGCTCGATTCGGCCTCTGCGCTCCTATCCGGAGCGTAATGGGCGGGGTCTAACAGCCCCCTCGGTATTGGTCAAGAAACGGCCTTGGCTGGGCCGCTCTACGGCAAGGTCGGGTTGCGTTCCCTGCGTTCTATAGCGCTCTGGCTAGGCTCCCGGCGCCCTGTAGGGGATGTCCTTCTTGACCGCTTCGTCCACTGTCTCGGGCGTTAGGAGCACGATGACATCGACATCCAAGGCGCCGGCTGCGCCGACAGCCAGGGAGATGGCGGTTGCGGTTGCGTCGTCGGGGAGGTCGGCGGTGATGTAGAGGTCGCGAGCTCCGAACGCGTAGTAGAGCGATTCGAGGGCGCCGCCCGCGCCCTCGACGGTCTGCCTCAGGGCCTCCCGTCGCTGGGTGCCGCCTTCCTTCAACAGACCGGCGAGACCGGCCTGGGTGTGGTTGGCCCGGATCAGGTACTTGCCCATTCTTTCCTCCGGCGAGTAGTGGCTCCATGGTTACAGTCCGCCAGGGCTTGGTCAAGGCAGACGGCGTTAATAGACGACGTTAATAAGAGTTGTAGGTTTCGGTAGTAAATCAGCTTCTTGATGGAGATTTTACTCGTAAGGATTTGCAGTTCGTGTCGCCGGAGGGGGTAGTTTCACCTTCTTGATCGGGGCTGTTTAGCAGGCCGTGGCCTGCTTCCTGCGATCAAGGAGGCGAGCGAAATGTGAAAGCACATTGTTTCAGCGCGGATTTCCATGGGGCAGGCTCCAGAGCCAAGCGGCCTTGGCCGTGGGCACCGCCGTTGGTGCTTACGCGGCTCGACTGAATGTTGTTGAAGGCACACGCCTGTTTGAGACGGTACTCGGAGATGCCGAGCCGGGTGGCCCGGCGTTTGACGCGGGAGGCGGGCTGGGGGCCATCAGCAAGGGCGTGTATGAGGAAGTGCTGCGCTGCAAGGTGCTTGCCGCCCCTTTCGACCATGAGGTTGAGACGCCAGGGCGGGATGGGTTTGCGCCAGGTGACGGTCGTGGATGCGAGGGAGTAGGGGATGGGGGGAGGGGCGTCGTCCATGGAGGGGCGGAGGGGAACGAGGACGCGTCGTCGGTTGGGTCCGGCGAGGGCGGTGGTGAAGACGGCGGAGGCGGCGGGGATGAGCCGGCGCATGGAGCGGGCGGCCTTGGGGAGGGAGGGCTCGGGGTTGTGGGCGACGGCGAGGACGGCAGCGCCGGTGCGGGCTGCGATGCTGTTGAGCTTGCCAAGGACAGTGGAGGGTTGGGCGGTGTGGCGGGCGGCGAGGTCTTCGACCTGGTCGACGATCAGGAGGGCTACACCGCCGCGGACGACGAGGTTGTGGAGGCGTCGCATGAGGAGATCGAGTCCGGGCCAGGGTGGACGGTCGGGGACCTTGAGGGGTTGCTTCATCTCGTCGGGCATGGGGGACTGCCAGAGGTCTTCTAAAGAGCGGGCCCTTTCGTGGAGCTTGGCCTGGCGCTAGAGGGCGTCGTAGTCGGGGAGGGACTGGCCTTCGGGGAGGTCGGCGAGGTGCTCGGGGGAGAGGGTGTCGGCGAAGTAGACGAGGGAGAGATCCGCGCCGGCGGCCCGGAGGAGGGGAACGTCGAGGGCGGCGTGGTCGCCGTTGAGGGACGCGATGAGGACGGGGGCGCGGACGAAAAAAGCATTGGGGTCGTCGGGGGCAGGGGCTCCGAGGGAGACGCGAGCGGCGATGTCGCGTGCGATGGCGGTCTTGCCGGAGGAGGGGAACCCGGCGATGAGGGAGAGTCGGCCCATGGGGATGCGGTTGGGCCAGAGCCAGTCTTGGGAGTGGGGGGTGATGAGGGAGGCGGGCTGGAGTCCGCTCTCCTGGGCACCGGCAGGGGTGAAGAGCCATGAGTCGGGGGCGAGTCCGCGTTTGGCGAGGGCCGAGGCGATGCGGGCGTCGTCGCAGGAGTCGGAGGAACACTGGAAGGGGAAACCGAAGTAGTCGTCGAAGTCGACGGTGAGGGTGGGGACATCGGGGGTAGCGTGGATGGGGCAGTGGAGGCGCGGGGGCTCGGAGGCGCACGGGCAATCGGGGTTGCCGCACCGGAGGGCGCCGGAGATGGCGTGGAGGTAGTTCTCGTCTTGGGGGGAGGGCATGGTCGTGGGAGCCTCTGTTTCCAGGATGCAAAAGGCCCTGGGTCGCCGTGCTTCCCAGGGCCTGTCTGTCGTTAATTTTTACGTGGGTGAGGGGGGTTGGGGTAAGGGGCAAGTGTCACAGTGGTTGGGGGGTGGTGGTGGTGGCGCGGGGCGTTGATGGGCAGGCTTCGTGGTGAGCCCGTCGAACCACGAACCGTTACGGAGTGGGAGGGCAGAGACTTGAGGAGCGCCTCGACCTACGCGAAGTTGCCTAGACCACCGGCACGCTAGGGTGACACGCGAGCCGTGTCCCTTTGGATGCCCATTGTCGTGGAGTGCTGGTCAGCCACCCTACTTGAGCGCCTGGTTCACTCGCTTGATGAGCTCTACCCATGAATTGCGTTCGACATCTGTGAGGTCTGCCGCCTCATGTCCTTGTGTCCAACGAAGGAACGCTTTAGCGAGGTGGTACTTCGAGAAGGTCCCCTTACCGATTTCCTTCGTGAAGATGTCGACAATGGGCCGTGCTGGTTGCTGACTAGCAATCACTGCAATGTCCCAACCCAGATCGGTCTTTGCTACATCGATTAATGTATCCCTCAGGAGGTCTTCGATCTCTGGGTGGTTGACAGCACCTGTGTAGGCGTCCGCAGTTCGGAGGATGTTCTTGTTCCCCAAGGTGTGAACCAGCGTATCGACTTGGGCGGCTGCATCGCCTGCGGAGTCTGAGTCCAGCAGGGCTGCCACTTTGAGGTTGTTCGCATGAAGGATAGTGGCGAAATAGACTACCTTGCCCGCGCTACTTGCTGGGACTAGCGAAATCTTGTCGTTGAGTCCCGCCTGTCCCGCCGCCTTGAGAAGGGCAGCAGTCGCCTCAATGTACCAGTAGTCGGTCAGACCCTCAAGAACCAGATTGCGTTGCTGGACGAATAGGCTCTGAGCGAGATCGTACCCAAGGGCTTCCTGTAGAGGCAGAAGGGCGGCCGGGTCGCTTGCAGTGACGCTGGTGTGCACCTTGGTGCCTTCGTCCCGGTCGGTCATCTCCACGACGCAGACCAAATCCAGTTCCTTGGGTCCGACCAAGAACGGCGAATGCGTCGCGTAGATAGTTTGGTTTCCTTCGGCGAGTCGCGAGATGGTCTGGCGGAATTCACGTTGCTTCAGGCCATGGAGGCTCAGCCCCGGCTCGTCCAGCAGCAGGATGGCGTTGGCGTGAGCGTCTTTGGCCTCGGCGAAGAAGACAACGAAAAACGACACGAGCCACTGAAACCCTGCGGAGCGCTGGTCGACCTCAATCTGAACACCAAGCTCGTCCTGGATCACCACCTTGAGGTACTGGCCATCCGCCTTTATCAACACTGTATCGGCTTCCGGGCGAGTCGGGTCGGGGTTCCAGATCGATCGAATCTCGCCGGTGAGGCGAACGCTTGCCGCGTTGAGCTGGATGTCGCGCTCGTCCAGCGGATTGCGGTAGCTGTCAAATGCTTCTTGGTCATTTCCCGGATCAGGAGCGTCTCCAAGATCGGCGAGTTCGCGGACAGTGAAGCCGAGCAGCTTGAGTAGACATAGATTCCCGTAGTCGTAGCGGTCATCGTCAAGAAGTTCCTGCTCGACACGCTCGGCAAAGCGGCGTAGGTGGAGGTTGGGACGGACCCGGAAGTAGTTGTTGAAATAGACGAACACCGGCAGTCGTCCCATGAGCTTGGCGAGTGCCGCGGCTCGCTGTTCGGGAATCCGTGTGTACTCAAGGAGGCGAGTATGGCGTTGTTCCTCGGCTGCATCGTTCTCGTCGACGAACTCGACGACCGAGTCGAGCCAGCGCTGCAGCTCAGCTGCACGGTCGCAGACGATCCTAGTTGTCCCAACCTGCCAGCCATTGATGATGTCGCCGAGTTCTGCGCTGGGCGACGGATCGTCGTCCTCACGACCTTCGGCGGAACGACTGTCGACATGGATCGCGAGGCGCTGGAGATCCTTCCGAATCTCCTCGCTGAACACGACGACGTCCGGACCGCCTTCGAGCCAGTGCTTCAGCTTGTTGTCGAGGTACCGTGTGCAGCAATACGCTGTGGGAGGGGACCCTCCTGGGAGTTCGGCGAGGTCGTCGGGCTCAAGCTCGAACCGAGCGGACGCGACGGGGATATCGCTGGAATCGCGCTTCTGCGATTGAATGTCGGCGTTGTAGAGCTTGCGTGGGTAGTCCCACAGAGGGTCGAACCCCTTCACTCAAGCGGGAGGATTGATCTGCTGAAGCGCCTCAAGCACGGCAGTCTTGCCAGCCTCGTTAGGTCCCACCAAAATCGTCTTGGCCCGTTCGACGCCGAACCACCCCGTATCGCGGACACAGCGATAGTTCTGCACCCGCACCCGCGTCAGTTTCATCGTCTTCCCTCCGTGATGGTAGCGGTCATGTTGCTTTCTCCAAGCATCACAGTAATCACTTTCTATGCTCTTCCTTCACGAGGTGGCCGTGTTGGACTCTAGGTTCGTTGCGCCAAGGGGAAGAAGCCCTTTTTCTCGGCACGACCGCATCGCCCCGCCGCCGCTGAGCGAGCGCACTATCCAATGGAGAAGCGCGGAAGCGATACGTGCGGCTAACCGAGGTTATGCCAGCCGGGGGCCAACACGTTGAGAATGCCTATCAGGGTTACCAGCGCGGCAACGCTGCCGCCTGCCCATGAAGCGGGCTGCCATTCGCGGGAGTAGATGAACACTGCCGTGAACACCGCGACGCCGGACAGGAAGGCCCATGGCAGCAATCCACTCTGAATGGCCGCTGCCACGACAACGAGTACAGCGACAATCCCAACAAACATGCCGAAATCTTGCTCAGCTCGCCTGCTCATCAGCGGCCCCTCCGAGGTTGAAGACCTCTTTGGCCCAGTCAACCATAGCCCGCGTCGAATTCGCAAGAGGGCTATGGCGGGAACTAATCATCGCTCCTCCGCAGACGGGGTAGAGGACCGGAGCAGACCGGGGGAGAGGGGGATGGATCGCGCCGCTGTCGCGCCGCTGCGAGGTTCCCGGCCTGCGCGGGAATGACGGGTGGGCGAGGCGATGACCACGGGGGAGGGGTTTGGCGGGAATGACGGAGGGCCGTTGATTGGCGGGCTTCGTGGTTCGACGGGCTCACCACGAACTTGTTGGGGGTATTGGGCTTATTGGGGAGGGGTCTGATACCTGGATTCGCGCTTTCGCGGGAATGACGGGTAGGACGGGGATTGGTGGGGCGGGGCTATAATGGATGTATGGACGAGCAAGATAAGCGGCTCTTCGATGCTATCGAGAGCACATGGGTTGTCCGTCCGCCGAGGCAGGCTCTCGCAACCTTCGGCTCCACGTCCGTCCGTTACTACTTAGTCACGTCGCCCGTTTACCGAGAACTGGACGTCCCGTCCGGGTCCGAGGAGTCGGTCGTGCGTGAGGGCGTCGTGCGTGCGGAGCGTCCACGGGTGGTGACGCCGCACTACCTTATGAGCCACGAGGGGTTCGGGGAGAACGCGGAGCGTTACCTCCAGCACGTCATCGAGGAGTATGGGCCGGACGAGCCGGGGCTGATGTACCGCTACAAGAACGAGGGCGGAGACACGTCGGTCGTATCGGGGACGGTCACCGAGGTGACGCAGCGCATCATTCAGCGGCTCGACAAGGAGGAGAAGCCTCTCGAAGCCGTGATACAGGGCTCCGACGACCTCTGGGACGTTTCACTGATGAAGTTCATCTACGAGCTGACCGCGCAGTCGGCGCGGTCGAACGTGTCGGAGATGCACGCGCGGGGGCTGCTGCAGATGGACGGGGGCGTTCCGCGCGAGGGCAGGCAGCGCATCGAGTGGATGCTCGATCAGGCGCGCAAGGGGAGAATGGACCCCGCAGAAGTCCACCGGGAGATGGAGCGCTGGGGTGTGTTCGACGAGTACCAAGACCGCTTTCTGAAGCTGTTCAAGTAAGCGTGCCCATCCGTCGCCTAGACCCGAAGTTTGCCCGAAACTGGCGTCGTTACGTGGGGCAATCCAGCCTGGCGGCGGTCACGCTGATGTTGACGTTGTGGGCGGCGGACCTGATCACGGGCGCCAGCATGGCCCGGGCGATCCTCGTCGCCTCGATCGGGTCGACGGCGTTCCTGCTGTTCATCTCGCCCCGCAGCCCCGCGACAAGCCCCCGGCACGTGCTGGGCGGGCACACCATCGCCGTCGTCGTGGCCGCGCCCTTCGCGTTGTTCGCGGACAGCGTCTTGGGGTTGTGGTTCGTGGCGGACGTCGCGCTCTTGGTGGGGGTGTACTCCGCGGTAGCGGTGGGGGTGGCGATGCTGGGGATGGCCGCGCTCAACGCCGAGCACACCCCCGCGGCGGGGACGGCCCTCGCGGTGGTGGCGCAAGGGTTCGATTGGGTGCTGGTGGCCTTCATCGCGACGGCGGTGCTGATCCTGTTGGCGGCGCACGCGGCGCTCCGCCGGTACATGGTGGACTTGTACTAAGGGGGGCGCTTATGGCGGGTGACGGGGGTAGTTGCGGGCGAACGCTTCTCCTCCCCCGCGCTTCGCGCGACCCCTCCCGCAGACGGGAGGGGTTTCCTGGGTTCCCGCCTGCGCGGGAATGATGGGAAGGGGCTAGCGGAAGAGGCCGCCGATGTCGGGGGGCACGATGTAGCGGGTTGGGTCCGACAACCGCCTGTTGGCGACATCCCAGTCGGGCGGGGCCTCGCTGACGAACTCGGCGTAGCAGGAGCCGGGGGCCGCGTATTCCAACACCTGCGCAATGGCGTTCGCGTGGGGCGCGGTATGCACGAAGTGCAGCATCGACTCGCGGTCCTCCCAGACGGTGTAGGAGTAGAAGCGTTTCCTCCACCATTGCCCGCGGATGCCGCCAGCGTAGTAGCCGGGCGCCTCGCGGGCGTAGTTGTAGATGCGCATGGACATGCTCATGAACGCGCAGGTCTTGACGAAACTGCGCAGAATGACGTACTCGATCACGTGGATGCGCGGCTTCGGCTCGTAGACCTCAAAGGACCCGACCATGGCGCGCCTACGTGATGTGCACGCCGCCGTTGACTTCGAGCAGCGCGCCGGTGGCGTAGGTTGAGAGGTCGGAGCAGAAGAAGATTATCGGGCCGACGGCCTCTTCAATGGCGCCCGGACGCTTCAGGGGTATGAGCTCCAGGGCCTTCTGGCGCGCCGCCTCGGGAATGCCCTGAACGGCCTCGCCGACGTACTCGTTCTGGGTCTCGATGGCGCGGGTCATGCGGGTGTCGATGAAGCCGAAGGCCAGCGAGTTCGCCAGCACGTTGAACATCGCGCCCTCGATGGCGACGGTGCGAGTGAGGCCGGCGATCCCCGCTTTGGCCGCGGAGTAGTTCGCTTGGCCCAGGTTCCCGAAACCGGAAAGGGACGAGATGGTCACGATGCGCCGGGCGGGAACGGCGTCGCCGCCCTCCTTCTCGGCGCGGGCCTTCTCGCGCATGACCTTGAAGGCGTCGCGGACGACCCTGAAGGTGCCGCCGAGGTGGACGTCGACGATCGTTTGGAACTGGTCGTCCGTCATGCGGTGGAGCATGCCGTCCCACAGGAAGCCGGCCGCGGTGACGACGATATGCACGTCGCCGTAGGCTTCGACGGCCAGATTGGCGAGCCGCTCGCCGACGTCGGGGTCCGTGACGGACGCGGCCAAGCCGACGGCCTTCCCACCGTCAGCCTCGATCTGCCGAATCGTCTCGTCCAGCGGGCCTTGGTCGCGGTCGTTGACCACGACGCTCGCGCCCTCACGCGCGAGCCGCAGGGCGACGCCCTGCCCGATTCCGCGCCCCGCGCCGGTAACGATCGCGACGCGTCCAGCTATGCCATCAACCATGCGTCCTCCTCATTCCTCCCCCTCAGACGGCCCCCTCTCGGTCTCCCCCGCAGACGGGGGAGAGGTTAGGGGAGTCTCCTCCGCAGACGGCCCCCTCTCAGTCTCCCCCGCAGACGGGGGAGAAGATATACGACCGATGGGTCGCGTTATTCTATAGGGTAGGACGACGGCTGTGGCAGGGTGGGGGACGGCCGTGGCCACGGGGGGTAGAATGCGGGTGTGCGTCAGCTTCGTTCGCAGGCGCGGCGCGGAAGGGAGAGGCGGACATGGCCACGCCATCGACAGGGAAGCAGGAGCGCGGCGGCGACATGGAGGCTGAGGGGAAGTTTCCTGGGCCGCCGGGAGCGCTGGAGCAGCGGCGGTGCGACCGGGAGTGGTTCGAGGACCATCGCGATGAGCTGATTGCTCAGTACCCTGAGCAGTGGTTGGCCATCTACAAAGAGGAGGTGGCGCTCCACAACCCCAGCCTGGAAAAGCTGATCCGCGAGGCGTGGAGGGTCATGGAGGACCGGATCGGCGACATCGTGGTCGAGCAAGCGACCTTGCCGCCGAAGATCGTGGTCTATTCGCCCTACAAGGTTGTTCCCCTGTAGGGGTTATGACTCGGGTACCGGCGCTGATTCATCCGATTCCCGACTACGGCACGGGCCGGATACTGGTTGACACGCACCTCTATCTCCCGTCCTACGCCGATGCACGGAAGAGGGTTACGTTCGTGGTGGACACCGGAGCCACGGCCACCGTCCTGGCCTTCGAAGACTGGTCGCGCATCATTCCCTCCTCCGCGTGGGACTCTTTGCCCGTCAATACAAGCGCGGTGAGCATTAGCGGCGCCTCTTATGGCTCGCACACCGGCGCGGAGATACTGTTCATGGGTGCGGACGGCCAGCCCAGCGTATCTGTCTCTTCCCGGAGTGTTCCTGAATCTCGACAGGCGCCATTCCATGCCATCATTGCTGGGGATGGACGTGATGATGGGCGGGGGGCTGACGTTCTCCACGCGGTCCGGGGTGGCGGAACTTGATCTTCCCACCGGTGGCGCACGCCAAAGCCGCTAGAATCGGCTTGCTTGGAGGTCCTCTATGGCGCTTGCACATGACTTGCTTCACGAGTTTGCCCACGCGTTGATCGACGCGGAGCACACGCTTACCCCCATCAAGCCGTTCACAGACCGGTCCCCGGAGATGACGGAGGACGACGCCTACGCCATCGCGGCGGACGTGCTGGGTCACGAGCTGGAGCACGGGCACCGGATCGTCGGGAGGAAGGTGGGGTTCACGAACCGCGACATCCAGGAGAAGCTCGGGGTCCATTCGCCGAATTTCGGGACGTTGCTGGACGATATGACGGTGAGGAACGGCGGGCGCGTCAAGACCTCGTCGATGATCCAGCCCAAGGTCGAGCCGGAGATGGCGTTCCGCTTGAAAGAGCCGCTCAAGGGGCCAGGGGTAACTCTGGAGGACGTGATCGCGGCGACCGAGTACGTGTTCCCTGCGCTGGAGATCGTCGACAGCCGGTTCGAGGGCTGGAGGTTCGGTCTGGCCGACGCGACGGCCGACAACGGCTGCGCCGGCAAGATCGTCATCGGCAGCACGAGGCTCGCGCCGGGCGCGCTCAACCTTGCGGGCGAGGAGGTCGCGATCTTCAGGAACGGCGTCGAGGTTAAGCGGGCGAAGTCGGTCGAGGTGTTGGGCAATCCCGCAAACGCGGTGGCCTGGTGCGCGAACAAGCTCGGCGAGCTCGGCAGAGGGCTGCGCGCGGCCGAGTTCGTCCTGACCGGCTCCATCGCGGGAGTCACGACCGCCGAGGCAGGGGACGAGTTTCAGGCTGACTTCGCCAACCTCGGCATGGTGAGTGTGCGGTTCACGTAGGGAGGGCCGTCAAGCGCCGCAGAACGGCAGGCCAAGCTCCGCAAGGTCGTTGTTCGGCACATCGCGCAGTCCCTCCGGCACGCACCCGGTTAGTTGGTTCTTATGGAGGTACAGCGATTCCAGGTTGGTGAGATTGCCCAGCGCGGTTGGTATCTCCCCGCTCAGCTGGTTCCTATAGAGGTATAGCCGTTCCAGGTTGGCGAGGTTGCCTAATTCGGACGGTATCTCTCCACTCAGCTGGTTCTCATAGAGGTACAGCAATTCCAGGTTGGCGAGATTGCCCAACTCCGCTGGTATCTTCCCACTCAACTGGGTCCCATAGAGGTACAGCGATTCCAGGTTGGTGAGATTGCCCAGCGCGGTTGGTATCTCCCCGCTCAGCTGGTTCCTATAGAGGTAGAGCCGTTCCAGGTTGGCGAGATTGCCCAGCGCGGTTGGTATCTCCCCGCTCAGCTGATTTCCATAGAGGTATAGCCGTTCCAGGTTGGCGAGGTTGCCTAATTCGGACGGTATCTCTCCACTCAGCTGGTTCTCATAGAGGTATAGCGATTCCAAGGTGCTGATGGGCTCGGACCAAGGGACGGTCAGGTCCGAGAGGGGAGCATTGTGGTAGGCGACGGCTGCATGGCTGCTCAGGGGGTGCACCCGGCTGCGGACCTCATGGGGGTACCGCACGTCGACAGCGCTCCGGACCCCCAGCTCAACGACTTGATCGAGGTCTTGCTGTGGGACGTTGTGGAGGCTGTCGGTGCGGAACAGGGTGCGCCACCGAAGGGACCCTCCGCCCTCGACCCGGTAGCCGCCCGCGTCCCGAAAGTTATGGGTACCGGGTATGGGAATGTGGCGTTGGGTCGGGTCGTCCATGGGTTCCTCCTGGTCGGCGGGGCGTCGGCGTGAAGCCGTAGGGATTGTACTGTTACCATTCTCCGCATGGCTGCCTCTCTCCCGCGTGAGGGACGATTACTCACGCTTACGCTCGATGGTCTCGGCAGGCAGGGCGAGGCGCTGGCCGAGGACGGCGGCAAGCAGGTGTTCGTGTTCGGCGGTATTCCCGGAGAGACGGTCGTCGCCGAGGTGACGGCCGAGCGCCGGGGGTACGTGGCCGCGCAGGTGGTGGAGGTCCTGGACTCCTCGCCCGACCGGGTGGCCCCGGAGTGCGGCTACTTCGGCGCATGCACCGGCTGCCAATGGCAGCACATCGCTTATGAGCGGCAGCTCGAAATGAAGCGCGAGGCCGTCGTTGACACGCTGGCGCGGGTAGGGGGCGTCGAGACTGACGTACTGCCGACACTGGCCAGCCCCGACCGCCTGGGCTATCGCAACCACGCGCGCTTCACCGTGAGCAAGCAGGGCGGGTGGCTCGGGTACGTCCACAAGGAGCGACGGCGCCACGTCGAGATCGAGGAGTGCTTGTTGATGGCGCCCTGGATCAACCAGGCGCTCGACGCGCTCCAAGGCCGCGTTGCCGAGACGACGCAGCTGTCGTTGCGCTACGGAGTGAACACGGGGAGCTTTCTACTCCAGCCGACCTTTCAGAGCATAGACGTGCCGCTGGCGTCGGGGCAGAAGCACTACGAGGAGGAGATGCTGGGACAGCGGTTTCAGGTGTCGTCGCCTTCCTTCTTCCAGGTGAACACGCGGCAGGCCGAGCGGATGGCGGAGCTCGTCATGGACGAGCTCCGGCTGGACGGCTCGCAGACGGTCGTCGACGCTTACGCGGGGGTCGCGACGTTCGCGGTCCTGATGGCGGGGCGGGCCAAGCGGGTCATCGCGGTGGAGGAGTCGTCGTCGGCGCTGACGGACGCGCGGGTGAACGTCGCGGACATCGGGAACGTCGAGCTGCACCAAGCGAGGACGGAGGACGTGCTGATGGGCCTCGCCGGTTCCGGCGTGGACGCGGTCGTTCTCGATCCGCCGCGCGCAGGCTGCATGCCGGGGACGCTCGACGCGCTTCTCGACGCGCCGCCGGAGCGGATCGTCTACGTGTCGTGCGAGCCGGAGACACTTGCGCGCGACCTGGCCGTGCTGACGGCGGGGCCTTTCGTGATCGCTCAAGTGCAGCCGGTGGACATGTTCCCGCAGACTCGCCACGTCGAGACTGTCGTCACACTCGTCCGGGACGACGAGCGGCTCGCCAAGCTGCGTGCCCGCGCCGAGCTCGTGCTCGCTTCGTCGTCGCCGCGGCGCATCGAGATTCTGGGCAGGCTGGGACTCGACTTCACAGCCGCCGCGTCGGACATCGACGAACCGGAGGCTCCGCCGGGGGCCGACGCAGTGCAACTGGCGCGGGAGCGCGCCCTCGCCAAGGCCCGAGACGTGGCCTCTCGCCGGAGCACGGGCACGGTGGTGGGGGCGGACACGGTCGTCGAGCTGGACGGCTTGGCGCTGGGGAAGCCGCGCGATACCTCGGAAGCGAGGCGGATGCTCGAATCGCTGCGAGGCCGCGAGCATCGCGTCATCTCGGCCGTCGCGCTGGTCGACGCGGCGACGGGCGAGGAAGCGGACGGATATCGGGCGTCGCGGGTCACGATGCGGGACTACTCCGACAACGAGAGCGAGGCCTACATCGCATCAGGCGACCCGATGGACAAGGCGGGGGCGTACGCGGTGCAGAGCGAAGCGTTCGCTCCCGCCGCCGAAGTGCGCGGCTGCCACCTGAACGTCGTCGGGCTTCCGGTGTGCGCGATGCTGAAGCTCACGGAGAGGTTCGGTCTGCGCGTCAAGCCAGCGGTCGACGGGCCGTGGCCGGAGCTGCGGCGGTGTCCCGAGTGCGAGAGGAGCGTCTACCCCAAGACGCCGAGCGGCCGGAGCAGGCGATGAACCTGTTCGGCATCGGCAATCTGGAGCTGCTGTGGGTGCTGATCATCGCTCTGGTCGTACTCGGGCCGGGGCGGATGGTGGAGGCGGCGCGGACGGCGGGCAAGTTCTGGCGCGAGGCGCAGCACGTTCTGCGGGCGGCGGCGGACGCGGCGACGGTCGATCTGGACGCTCCCCCGCCGGCGAGAACGCCGCCTCGCGACCCGCTGCCCGAGCCGGAGGATGCGGTCGCGAGGGGCGCCGGGTCCGGAAGCGTTGAGGGGAACGCCGAGGGCGAGCCGGCGCCGGGTAAGAGCGAGGGCTCCTAGCCGTGCCCTCGGACGCCATGACGCTCCGGGACCATCTCGATGAGCTTCGCAAGCGGCTTATCTTTGTGGTCGTCTTCATCATCGCCGCGATGATTGCGGCGTTCGTGTTCCGCAACCAGCTCTTTGACTTCCTTCTGGAGCCAGGGTTCGGGGACCTGGACGAGAAGCCGATCGCGACTGAGGTGCTCGAAACCGTGGGGGTGACGTTCAAGGTCACGCTGATGGCCGCGTTCGTGGCGTCGCTGCCGGTGGCACTGTACCAGCTCATCATGTTCGCGTCGCCCGGGCTGACGGGGCGGGAGCGTCTGTACCTGTTCATGTTCCTGCCCGGCGTGCTGATCGCCTTTGGGCTCGGCGGCGCGTTCGCCTACTACGTCCTGTTTCCGCCGGCGTTCGCGTTCCTGTTCAACTTCGGTTCGGAGAACGTGAACGCGGAGATCCGGATATCGAGCTACGTGAACGTGGTCACGTCGCTCATGTTCTGGATGGGGGTGGTGTTCCAGATACCGCTCGTGCTGTTCGCACTGGGGAGGCTGGGCATTGTCACGCCGCGATGGCTGTCGCGGTTCAGACGATTCGCCATCCTGCTGGCGTTCGTGGCCGCCGCAATCATCACGCCGACGTTCGACCCGGTGAACCAGACGCTGGTGGCGGTCCCCATCATCGTGCTGTACGAGTTCGGCATCGTGCTGGCGCGGATCGGCCAGCGGCTGCGCCGGGGCTCGCAGCGCGCCGAGCAGGGGCCGGGCCGTGTGCGGCGCATCTGCCGCAAGCTGAAGTTCTGGCGCTGGTTCCGGCGGGGCGACGAGTAGGTGGCGATAGCCGCCAGAGTTGCGAGGGCCGTGCCGTTCTATTACGGCTGGGTCGTCGTAGGCGTGGGCGCGGCGGCGAACACCTCGCGGGTCGTAGGCTCAGTCGAGGTGGCGAGCGTTTTCGTCGCCGCCCTTATCGCGGAGCACGGCTGGAGCAGCACGCTTCTGGCGACGGCGACCTTCATCGGCAGCTCGGGAAGCGCGCTGGGCGGCCCGTTCATCGGGCGCATCTTGGACAGGCGCGGACCCCGGCTCATCACGCCCATCGGGACGACGCTCGTGGCCCTATCCTGCTTTGCGCTGGCTTCGACGGACTCGGTCATCTTCTACATTGCGTTCTATAGCGTGGTCAGGATGGCCGGGCAGGGGCTGGTGCAGTTCTCCAGCCAGATAACGACAGCCAAATGGTTCGAGCGTCGGCGGGGCCGGGCCATCGCGCTGCTTTCGCTCATCTCGAGCACGGGGCTGGTCCTCGCTCCGCCGATAGCGCAGGCCGTCATCAACGGCGCGGGCGTCGCGGCAGCTTGGGCCGTGTTCGGCTTCCTGGCGCTGTTGCTGGGCACGATTCCGTCGGCGCTCTTGCTGGCGCGCCGCCCCGAGGACATGGGCCTGGAGCCGGACGGGGCGCGGAGCGCGGCGGGACCGGCGAACGTCGGCGCCCAAGCGCTTCCGTCCAGCCACACGCTGGGCGACGCGATCCGCACCCCGGCGCTCTGGTTCATCGTGCCGGCGGTCTTCATGATTTCCGCCGTCATGACGGGCTACGGGTTCCACCAGCTCGCCTTCTACGTCGAGCGGGGGATCTCGCCGTCGACGGGAGCGGCCGTCATCAGCGTCTTCGCGTTCGGATTCAGCGTCGGCGGGGTGACGTGGGGAGCTCTGGCCGACCGGTTCGCGGTGCGCGCGCTGCTGACCATTCTCTACGCGGTAGGCGCGGGGCTAACGCTTCTGCTGCTGAACGTCCACAGCCCGTGGCAGGCGTTCGTGTCCGCGTTCGGTTTCGGGTTCCTCGTGGGCGGGTCGATCCAGCTGCCGACGCTGCTGCTGGCGGCCTATTTCGGCAGGACGCACCTCGGCGCGATAGGGGGCGTCGTTCACATGGCGCGGGGCTTCGGGTTAGGCAGCGGCCCGCTGATCGGCGGTCTGATCATCGACGCTTGGCGTTACGAGGCGGCGTGGACGGCGCTCGCCGTGATGGCCGCCGCCGCCGCAGTCCTCATGGGCCTCGCCAGGCGTCCGGCACAGGCGGTGGAGGTTCGGGGGTAGGTTGGCGGGTAGGCGGGACGACCGATGCCGCCGGGCAGGCGGTTCGCGGACCGGGCGAGCTCGCCCGGTCGCCGTCAGGGAAATAGGGAATCTCTGAACAACTCGCTGATGCTCTAGAGCGGACGGAGAGGCGGCGAAGCGCCCCAATCCGTTCGCCCTGAGCTTGCCGAAGGGCCCCATGAACGGATCGGGGCGGAGCTATTCAGAGGTTCCCTAGGCGAGTTCGCCGATCGCCGTCAAGCTGATAACCCCCGCGACGGCGACGAGTACGTAGACAACTCGCGAAAACAGGTTGACCTCGCCGTACTTCATCCCACCGGCCACGAAGGCCACTAAGTCAAACTTGAACAGGGCCACCATGCCCCAATTCAACGCTCCGACTGCTGCAAGCGCTATGGCTATAATCTGAATCACTTCCATCAGCGACCTCCTGCATGTGAACTTTGAATGCAGTATAATAATAACACTTGCTAGTCAATATATCTAGTATAGTCAACAGACATTCCCTCCGGTGGACTCAGGTGGATAGCGCCAACCAATTGGCGGAATCTCGGGACAGGTACAGCGCGGCTCTGATCCTCGGCGAGCCTGCCTTGGCGCACTCGGTGGTCAACCACGCGCTAAACCGGGGCGCCAGCCGTGCGGAGATTTACCTCAACGTGCTGGCGCCGTCACAGGTCAGGATGGGCGAGCTGTGGCGCGAGGGCGGAATCAATATCGCCCAAGAGCACCTGGCGACGACAATCACGTTGGGGTTGATGGATGTCCTGAGGAGTGGGATGACGCCGACGGCGAGTCTCGGTGTCAGGGCCGTTGTGACACCGGTGGAAGGGGACCAGCACAGCATCGGCGCACGAATGATAGCTGATTTTCTCGCGATGGACGGCTGGGGAGTTGATTTCCTGGGGACTGGAACGCCCGCCAAAGACCTCGGCGAGTTTGTTCGACAGCGGCGCGCCGATCTCGTCGCGCTCTCCTCAACCCTGCCTGAGTTCCTCCCGAACGCCAGAGCGGCCGCAGACGCGATCCGCGGACTGGACCCGCCTAGCCCGAAGATACTGCTAGGTGGGGGAGCCCTCCACACCGCAAGCCGGGATATGGAGGCCTTGGGATGCGACGCCACAGCTAGCAACGTCTTCGAGGCTGTAAGCGAAGCGCGCCGTCTTGTTGGCCTCACAGGGGGGGAGCTGACGCTTGGAGAGCAACTGGCCTCGATGGGCCGGCGGATCAGTGCAACCCGGACTCGTCGAAGGATGACCCAGCGAGAGCTAGCGGACGCGTCTGGACTGGACCGTACGTACATCAGCTTGGTCGAGCATGGCAAACAGAACATCACGATTGGGGCCGTGCTGAAGATTGCGCATGCTCTGGACGTGCCCATCGGCGAGCTGCTAACACATCCTTCATCAGATACGTGAAGGTAGGCGGGTGCGGGTGGGAGGGCGGAGAGGCGCCATCCAGCCCGTTCTAGAGGCCGCGACACCCCCGACGGCTGCCCCACCCAGCAGCCAACGCGCGGGCGGGATGCAGTGTTCCTTCTGATGGGGTCATGCTCTTCGAGATGCCCTCCATATAGGAGACGCAGAACAAGCGGGCTACTGCGGCTTAGGGTCGGCCCGGCCAACACCCGTTCGACCAGTTCGGCGCAGTCATGGGGAGGGGAGGGCAGGCGTTTGGACAAGGGGGCATGAGATGCCCACTTGCGCCTATGTCTCAGCGCCCCATCTCTTTACCGGCGGTTTGTCCGGTCTCCTCCTGGCGCGCCCCTCGGCGCCGATGCCTGTGGCACAATGCGGGCAAGTCCCCGAGCAAGGAGGCGCTCCATGCCAGACCTCGATACGCTGATGAACGACGTTGCCCTCGCGAACCGGATGCTGTACGAGATGGGTCTCGCCGACGCCTCGACCATCGAGCGCGGGCACGTCAGCTTCCGCCTCCCGGACGAGCCGGACAAGTTCATTATCAAGGCGCTCGGGCCGTCGCTGTCGCAGACCTACGCCAAGGACATGGTGGTGGTGGACGTGAACGGGTACAAGACGGGCGGGCCGGGGAAGAACAACCTCCCGAACGAGGTCAAGATGCACTCGTGCCTGCTGCGCGAGCGCCCCGACATCAACTCGGTGGTCCACGTCCACCCGCGCTACACGGTGCTGATGAGCGTCTTGCAGGAGCAGATGGGGGCGATGTGCATCGAGGGGATGCCGCTCTTTGCCGAGCCGGTCCCGATGTTCCCCAGCCCGCGCCTCATCATCCACGAGAAGGACGGGGCGGAGGTCGCGCGGCTCATGGGCTCGCACAGCGCCATCATGCTGCAGGGGCACGGGGCGGCCACCGTGGGCGGCGACATGGAGGACGCGATGATCAACATGCTGCACCTGGAAGAGCAGGCGCGCATGAACTATCTGGCCGTTTGCGCCGTCGGGAGGGACCACGCTGTCCTTACTCCCGAGCAGCGCGCCGAGTTCGTGGCGAACATGCGCTCCATGCCGGACGCCGACCACCTCAAGCCGGAGGTCGCCCCCACGGCGCGCAAGCCCAGCGGCATCTGGCGTCACTACGCGGCGCAAGCGGGCGGCTGAGGGTCGTCAATCGGTATGACGCCTGCCGTCTACCATAGGAAGCGCAATCCTCCGGCGGGCACCGTCTACGTTGGGCGTCCGTCGCGGTGGGGCAATCCGTTCGTCATCGGCAAGGACGGGACGCGGGAGGAAGTGCTCGTGAAGTTCCGTGAGTACGCCGTCGAGCGTATGGCGTCGGAGCCGGGCTGGCTCGGACCGCTCGCGGGCAAGGACCTGGTCTGCTGGTGCGCTCCTCTGTCATGTCATGGGGACGTGCTGATGGAGCTGGCGAATCCCCCTTCCTGACCCCGCGTAAGCGCCCCCCACCGCCATTCCCGCCCCCCTCCCGTCTGCTCCGGGTCCCCTCGCCCGTCTGCGGGAGAGGGCTAGGGAGAGGTGCGCGAGCGCAGCGATGCGCGGGGAGGAGAGCCCCCACGTCGCTACTGTGACATTTGCCCGTTGCGCAAACGATCCCTCCTCCCTATCCTGTCTCCCATGACCCAGCCACCCCGTCTCCTCCACGCCCCGCTCCCTTCTGAGGTTGGAACGGAAACCGCGGTTCGTGGTGAGCCTGTCGAACCATCGCCCCCTGTCGGAGAGTGTCGGATTTTGTCGGAAAGTGTCGGATTACTGTCGGGTTTTGTTGGATTTGCTGTCGGAAAATGGGGCGGAAATGTCGGGTACGAAACCCCCAAACACGAGTAAATGCCATGAGAATCCGACACTTTCTGAAAATCAACACTCACTCCGCTCGTGGACCTGGGTTGCCTTACGCCTGTTCTCCTCCTTACCAGGGACGGGCTAGGGGTAGTCCAGTCAGGAGTAAATGGCACGCCTTTTCGATGAGGCAGCCCCCGCGCACTCGCAGGCCGGGGAACGTTACGAATGAGAGGCATGAGACACCCTCGGACAAAACAAGCCGCAACGGTCGTGCGATGCGCCGATCGGCGCCGATTCAAGTCCTCTCTCGTCTGCGGGAGGGGAGCGCGAAGCGCGGGGAGGCGGCGCGCGCTACTCCAGGGTCTTGAGGCTGGGGACGAGGGAGCGGAAGTACTCGTAGGCGTGGGAGGCGCGTTTCACCCAGTCAGGGCCGAAGCGCGCGGCGTACTCCTCCGTCAGCGGAGTCGGCGTTCCTACGATGGGCGCGATGACCTGCATGATTGCCGCGCGCTCCAGGTAGATGGTGTTCGAGACTGACTCGTCCGTCGACGAGCCGACCACTACAACGCCGTGGTTGCGCAGCAGCGCCGCGCCGCGCCGCGTTGGCCAAGGGTCTCCGCGACCTCACGGCCTTGCTCCGTTGTCGTAATCAGGTCGGGCTTCGGGTAGATCGGCGTCTCGGGCCCGAAGGGGACTGCCTGGTTGTAGAGGGGGATGATTGGGGTGTTGGCGGCGCCGATCGCGGTCGCCACCAGCTGGTGCGTATGCACCACCGAGTTGACGTCCGCCCGCGCTTGCAGGATCGCGGCGTGAAGGGCGGCCTCGCGGCGGGGGGGGGGGGGGGACAGGGGCGTTGATCACGCGTCCCTGCTGTTCATCCGGGACCCACTGGGCGTCGCCGCCCTCGAGGTAGGCGTCGATGTCGACCGCGATGATGTCTTCGGGCCGAATCTGGTTGTGGGCGCGCAACACGGGTTTGATGTACATCACGTTCGTGCCGGGAACCCGCGCGCTGATGTGGCCGTGGAAGTCGACGAGTCCTTGGTGGTCGAGGACGTGGGAGCTCTCGGCGACCTGCCGCTTCAGCTCTTCGATGTCATGGGTCGTTGTCATGCGTTTCCTCCTAGGGATGGGGTTGGCGCGGGTTGCGGCAGGACAGGCTTTTTCGCGAATGCCAGCAGGACGGCCGCTCCCGCGAACGTTGCGACCGCCGAGTAGAAGACCGCCTGGTAGGAGCCGGTCGCGTCCCGGAGCAGCGACATCAGATACGGCCCCAAAGCGAGACCCACCAGCAACGCCGTCTGCACCATACCCGAGATGACGCCGTAGGAGCGGCGGCCGTAGTAGTTGGCGACGAGCAACATGAGAATCGAGCCCTCGCCGCGCGCCGCGATACCGAGCAGCGCCCCGTAGCCGACGGCGATAACCGGGTGCGATACGAACTGGAACCCGAAGGCCAGGGCCATGCCCATGACCATGGTGAAGATGCCGAGGAGGCGCTCCGATATGTGTTCCGCCATGAAGCCCCAGAGCGTGTTGGCGAATGCGCCGGAGATGGCGAACATGCTCACCGCTCCGACGCCGACGCCGAGCGCGAGCCCCTGCCGCTCGAAGTACTGCGGCATGTGGAAGGGAAGCCCGCCGCCGCCGTAGTTCATCAGGATGATCGACGCCAGAATCAAGATCAGGGACGGCGTTCGAATGGCCTGCCTGAACGTCCACGACTGCGCCATCTCGCGTTCGGTCCGCTCGGCCGCCTCGGCCTCCGTCGATGCGTCGTCGCCGTCCGGGAGCAGGCCCATCTCCTCGGGGGTGCGTCGGAGGACCAGCGCATTGGGGACCACCAGGAACACGAGCACGCCGACTCCGAAGAACACCCATACCCATCGCCACGTCAGCCCGGCGCTGATCATGAGCAGCGCCGCGGGCCCCATGGCAAACGTCCCCACGGGATGCGCCGTTCCTGTGAGACCGATTGCCCGTCCACGCATCCGCCGGAACCAGTTCACGACCATCACACGAGGGACGACGCCGGCGATGAGGTTCTGCGCGACGCCGCGGGCCAGGGCATAGCCGATGTAGAGGAACCAAACGTTGGGGGCGGCCGCGATGATGAAGAAGGAGCCGGCCATGATGAGGGATCCCACGCTCATCAGGAGCCGTGGGCTGTAGCGGTCGGCAAGGAGTCCGACGAACGGCGCGGTTACCCCCGCGAGGATGCCTCCGGCGGTCACCGATCCAGCGATTGCGGTCGGGCTCCAGCCCGTGGCGTCATTGATTGGGTCGACGAGCAGGCCGATGAACGCTTGGCTCGTGGGCCCGGCGAACAGTCCCGTCAGCAGTATCACGGCCAGGATGTACCAGCCATAGAAGAAGCGGGGTTTGGATTCGGCGGGCGTCGTCAAGGGGAAAGAACTCTAGGGATGCCCGCAGGTTACGCCGGTTGGAATGGGTAGGCCAGAGGCGGCCAGAGTTAGGCGTGGGCGTGGATGGGGGAGCCTTCACGCTCGGCGAGGAAGGCGGCGTAGGGGGCCTCGGCGAGGTGGAGGGCGTGTGTTTCGGGGTCGCATGCCGAGCCGACCCACACCTCGCCGTCCGCGAAGTGCTCCTTCTTCCAGACCGGGACGATGTGCTTGATGCGGTCCACCACGTATAGGCCGGCGAGGAACGCCTCCAGCCGGTGGGGGGCGCCCGCCGCGACCACCAGACTTACGTCGCCGATGTCGAGGGGGCCGAACCGGTGCCGCGCCGCCATCGCCGGGATATCGAACCGGACCATCGTCTCTTCGAGAATCTGTCCGATGACCTTCGCGGCCATGCGCTCGTCCGCCTCGTACTCCAAGCGGACGACCTCGCGGCCGCCCGTGTTGTCGCGCGTCGTGCCCTCGAAGGTGACGACGGCGCCGTTGAAGGAGCGGCGCACCGCGTCCGCCAATTCGCGGGCCTCGATCTCGCCGGTCCCGACGCGCACGTCCACTCCGCCGCTGACCGGCGGGTAGAGGGCGACGTCGTCGCCGTCGTTGAGCGGGTAGGCCGGGTTGGCGAACTCCTCGTTCACCGCGATGAGGTGCGGCCTGAAGTCTCTCGGAAGCGACGGCGTCGCGTCGAGCAGGGCCGCGATTGCGTCGGCGACGGTCGCGCCGTCGCCGAGGGACAGAGTTATGCGGTCGGAGCCTGCGCGCTCCCGGTAGGAGGCATAGAGGCGTATCAGGACGTTCATGGGGCGATTATAGCGGCAGGGGATTCCGGGGGCCTCTTTGACAGCGAGGGCGAACGGATGGGAGAGGAGCGTGTAACCTATGGCCATGCCAACCCGGGGGATGCGGAGCGACCAGTCCCTGTTCGAACACGTGCGTCTCCAGCGTGAGGCTGAGAACGCGCCGCTGGCGGCTCGGATGCGGCCAAGGACGCTCGACGAGTTCGTGGGCCAGGAGCACCTGCTCGGCGAGGGGCACGTGCTCGAGCGCGCTATCCGCACCGGCCAGACGCCGTCGATGGTGCTTTGGGGTCCGCCCGGCATTGGCAAGACGACGCTCGCCCGTCTCCTCGCCAGCCTTACCGAGTCCCACTTCATCGCGCTGTCCGCCGTCACCTCCGGGGTGGCTGACCTCCGCAAGGCCGTCGAGGATGCGCGGGAGATCCGGGCCACCGCCGACAAGGGAACTATTCTGTTCATCGACGAGGTCCATCGCTTCAACAAGTCGCAGCAGGACGCCATCCTCCCCCACGTCGAGAACGGGACCGTCGTCTTCATCGGCGCAACGACCGAGAACCCTTCCTTCGAGGTCATCTCCGCGCTGTTGTCCCGAAGCCGGGTGCTGACGCTCAAACCCTTGAGCGACGACGAGGTCGCGCGCGTCGTGCGGCACGCCCTCGCCGACAAGGAGCGCGGCCTCGGCGGGGAGAACGTGTCGCTCGACCCGGACGCGCTCCAGTTCCTACAGGACGTGGCGTCGGGCGACGCGCGGGTCGCGCTCAACGCGGTCGAGCTGGCGACGGAGATCGCGCCACGGGACTCCGACGGCGGGAAGCGCATCGATCGTGCGCTCATGGAGGAGGCCCTTCAACGCCGTGCGCCGCTGTACGACAAGGCCGGCGACAGCCACTACGACACCATCTCCGCCTTCATCAAGTCGGTCCGCGCGTCTGATCCGGACGCCGCCGTGTACTGGCTGGCCCGGATGCTCGAGGCGGGGGAGGACCCGCTGTTCATCGCCCGCCGCATCGTTATTTCGGCGGCGGAGGACATCGGCATGGCCGACCCGCAGGCGCTGCCCGTCGCCATCGCGGCGCAGCAAGCGGTCCACTTCGTCGGTCTGCCGGAGGGGGCCATCCCGCTCGCGCAGGCGGCCGTCTACCTGGCGACGGCGCCTAAGAGCAATGCCTCGTACATGGCGTTGAACCGCGCGATGGATGAGGTGCGGAACGGGCGGCAGCACCCCGTTCCCCTCCACCTGCGGAACGCGGCCACCGGCCTCATGCGCAACCTCGGCTACGGCCACGGCTACAGGTACGCCCACGACTACGAGGGACACTTCGCCGGTCAGCGGAATCTGCCCGATGAGATAGCCGGCAAGCGCTTCTACGAGCCGGGCGGCGAAGGCTACGAGCAAGCAGTGCGCGAGCGCATCGAGGCTTGGTGGGGCAAGGCCAAGGGCGGCTCCTGATTCCTTCGCCGGTCGCGGCGTCCATGAATCTTTACGGAATTCCTGCGTTTCCCATTGACATATCGCGGTTGTGGGGGTGTACGATGGTTACGGACCGGTAGGGAGCGGGCGAGCCTGCTCCACCAAAGAGTCCACGAGCCGAGCGAAAGGAGGTCTGCCATGCTGAGACGAGCGGTCTACGTGCTCAATCACCGGTGGCACTTCCCTGATTCGGCCCCCGCGGAGGCGTGAGCCTACGTAGGGGGCGGACGGAAGCCGGAAGCTCCGCTGAAGCACACGGGCGACGGGTAACCCGACTAGCGGGACTCCGCCAAATCCGGCAGCGATAGCCGGGAGCGGCAACGGAGCGGAAGGTGAGTTCCCCCACGACGGGGGAGCAAAATCAGCGCCGGAGAGGCCGAAAGGTCGCTCCGGCGCTTTGTTGGTTCCGTTATTAGGCCAACCCAAGATTCACGGTTGCCCATCCCAGGTTCGTGCTCCGCCCCTGTCTGCAGATTGGGGAGGAGGAAAAGAACGGCCGCAGGCGCTACGCCGCCGCTTTCATGGCGCTCTCGATTACGTCCAGCGCCTCGTCGATGTCTTCGGCGGTGACGCCGTAGTGGGGGACGAACCGCACCCAGTTGAACCGGCCGTTGCCGAGCACGCCGCGCTCCTTCAGCCGCGCCGACAACCCCGGCCCATCGCCGTCCTCCAGCTCGACGTAGACGATGTTCGTCTCGATGGTCGAGGGGTCGACGTTGAACCCGGGGAGGCTCGCCAGTCCCTCGGCGAGTCGTCGAGCGTTCGCGTGGTCCTCGGCCAGGCGGTCGACCATTGTGTCGAGCGCGACGAGGCCAGCCGCGGCGAGGACGCCGCCCTGCCGCAGGCCTCCGCCAGCCATCTTGCGGATGCGCCGCGCTCTGGCGATGAACTCGGCGGCGCCAACGACCACGGAGCCCACCGGCGCCGAAAGGCCCTTCGAAAGGCAGAAGGTCACCGAGTCGGCGACGGACGCTAACTCGGACGGTGGCGCGCCCAACGCAACGGACGCGTTGAAGATGCGCGCGCCATCCATGTGAACGGCCATGCCGCGGTCCCGCGCCACGTCCACGAGGGCCTGCATCTGCGCTACGGAGTAGGCGGCGCCGTTGCCCCGGTTGTGGGTGTTCTCCAGGGTCAGCAGTGCCGTCCGGGGGAAGAACCCGCCGGGCGAGACCGTCGCATCGACGATTTCAGGATCCATCAGGCCGCGCTCGTCATTGGGCAGTGCGCGCATCTGCACGCCGCCGAACGTGGCGATGGCGCCCATCTCGTTCACCAGCAGGTGGGCGTCCGCGCCGCAGATGAGCTCGTCGCCGCGATTGCACCAGGACAGGGCGGACACGAGGTTGCCCATCGAGCCGCTTGTGACGAAAAGGCCCGCCTCCTTGCCAAGCCGCTCGGCGGCGGCGCGCTCCAGCCGGTTGATGGTGGGATCTTCGCCGTAGACGTCGTCGCCGACCTCCGCCTCGGCCATCGCCTGGCGCATCGCCGTCGTGGGCTTGGTCAGCGTGTCGCTTCGCAGGTCGATGACGCGGGGAGCCGTGCCGTTCATAGTCATGGGCCATTCCTCCAGTGGGTTCCCGGCGATTCTATCAGCGGAGGCCGTCCTCTCTCTAACCCTCATGGGTCTGCGGGAGGGGAGCCGTCTGCGGGCTGGTAGACTGGCCCGGTTATGGCGGGCTTCCTCCGGCGGCATCAGACCGTCATCCTCACTGCGCTGGCGGCATTGGCGGCAGACCAGGGGTCCAAGCTCTGGGTCGTGCGGACGCTGGCCCTCGGCGAGTCGTGGCCGGACGCCGGGTTCTTCCGGTTCACGCACGTCGCGAACACGGGCAGCGCGTTCGGCCTGTTCGGCGATCAGAACCTCATCCTGACGGCGGCGTCGTTTATCGGAATCGGCGTCCTGCTGATGTTCTACCGCTCTCACGAACAGCCGACGGTCTGGGTGCGACTCAGTCTGGGGCTGATGTTCGCGGGGGCCATCGGCAACCTCACCGATCGTATCGTCCTCGGTCACGTGACCGACTTCATCGACGTTGGCCCGTGGTACATCTTCAATCTGGCCGACGCCTCGATCGTGACCGGGGTCACCGTCCTGGCCGCGACGATGCTCCTCACGTCGCAACCACGACCCGCCGTCCCAGCCCTAGTGACGGTCAGCATCCCGGGGGACGAGGAATATCACGACTAGCTTTCGCCAGGACCCCCTCCTCAGTCCTCCCCCGCAGACGGGGGAGGGGGAAAGGGCCTCTGCCCCGCAGACGGGGAAGGGAGAATGGGGCGCCCTGCGGACGGAGGCAGGTGAAGAGAATCCACCGTGACAGGGCAGGAAGCGCGATTCACCGCAACCGAGGCGGACTCCGACATGCGCTTGGACGTGTTCGTGCAGGCGCGGGTGCCGGAGGTCAGCCGGTCGCGCGCCGCGGCGCTCATCCGTGAGGCGCACGTCACGCTCAACGGCCGCTCAGCTAAGCCGTCGGCTTCCGTCCAGCGGGGCGACGTCGTGGAAGTCGCGATACCGGCGCCCGAGCCGCTTGGGCTCGCCGCGCAGGACATCGCGGTGGGCGTCGTTTACGAGGACGAACAGATTATCGTGGTCGACAAGCCCGCGGGTCTGACGGTCCACCCTGCGCCGGGGCATCCGGACGGCACGCTCGTGAACGCGCTGCTGGCGCTCGTCCCTGAGCTGCCGGGCATCGGCGGGACGCAGCGGCCTGGCATCGTGCACCGGCTGGACAAGGACACGTCCGGGCTCATCGTCGTGGCCAAGACGGACGCCGCCCATCGGAGTCTGACCCGCCAGCTGAAGGAGCGCAGCGTCGGCAAGACGTACCTGGCGCTGGTCACGGGCCTGATGAAGGGCGACGGCTCAGTCGACGCGCCGATAGGGAGGAACCCGAGGCGCCGGAAGCAGATGGCGGTGGTCGAATCCGGTCGGGCCGCTCTTACGGAGTACCGGGTCCGCGAGCGGTTCGACAGGCCGCTGGGCAGGTTCACGCTGGTCGAGGCCCACCCGGTGACAGGGCGGACGCACCAGATTCGAGTCCACCTGACGCACGTCGGCCACCCCCTCGTGGGCGATCCGGTGTACGGCAAGCGGTCGATTCTCGTTCCGCGCCATTTCCTGCACGCCGCACGGCTCGAGCTCGCCATGCCCCCCGGCGAATCGGAGCGGCGGACGTTCGAGGCGCCGTTGCCGGAGGACCTGGCGGGAGTGCTCGTCGCGCTGCGTGCTTAGAAGACGTATTCGCGGAGCCATTCGGTGATGAACGTCCTGGGGTAGATCACGAATAGCACGTTGTCGAGGAAGATGAATATGAACGCGAATACGAACGCGGTGGAGAGCAGCGCGAGGGGCAGCCGGGCGTAGCCGCGCAGCAGGATCATCGGCCCGGCGAACGCGAAGGCCAGCGCGCCGTACTTCAGTCCGACGGTCGTGCCGACGAGCACGAACAGCGTGAATAGGCCGAGCAGCTTGAAGCCCGCCCTCCGCGCGCCTTCCGCCCCGGCGCTGAGCAGTCCGAGGTCCATGATCGTGATGGCGCGCGGCCAACCTCGGACACCGCGCCAAAGCTCGATCACCAGCAGCGCGAGGGCAGCAGTCGCCAGCCAGAACGGGAACGTGGTGTACCGCAGCTCCGGCCGGACGGGATTGCGCAGGTGGTCCGATAGCAGGAGTGCGACGCCCGCAAAGACGACGAGCGGGATAAGCGTTTCGGGGCGCAACAGCATGGACCGCAGGCTGCCGCTCACGCGCTGGGGGGGCGCCTCGCCTTCCGCGATGGCCTGGGCGCGCGTCTCGCGCTCCATCTGCAGCACGGAGCGCATCAGCACGGCCCCCACGGCGGCGGCTATGACGAGGATGGCGATGGTCAGCGGGCGGCTCAGCGTGCCGACGTAGCCGAACAGGCTGACGCCGTTCGAGAAGTTCCTCTCGATGATCGGCTCCAGAATGAAGCCGAGGATCATCGGCGGACGCGGCCATCCGTAGCGTTTCATCACGAGTCCCATGGCCCCGATGCCAAGGACGACCTGGATGCCGCGCCAGCTCGTGGTGTCGATGAAGGCGGACAGCAAGACCACGGGGATGATGATCGAGCCGATGATCGGGTAGGGGACCGTTGTGAGTCTGGCGAGGAAACCGGTGACGCCCAGCCCGATGCCGGTTATGGCGAGGTTGGCCAGGGCCAGCGTCATCACGAGCAGGATGGTGATGTGGGCGTTCGTCCCAAGCATCTCGGGGCCGGGCGCTACACCGTAGGGGATCATCGCACTCACGACGAGCACCCAGGTTGGAGCGCCGGGGACGCCGAGCGCCAGCGTCGGCAGGGCGGCGCCGGCCTCCTTGGCGTTCTGCGCCGACTCCGCGAACAGCACGCCGTCCAGCGAGCCCTTGCCGAACAGGGACTTGTCCTTCGTCAGGAGGATGCCGAACGCGTAGCTCAGCCAATCGACCACCGCGGAGCCGACTCCCGGTATGGCGCCGAGCAATACCCCGAACACGGACTGTCGGACTGTCATGCGCCAGCGGGAGAGTCCGTAGCGGGCGCCTCGAAAGACCTCGGCGCGCGATACCACCGCGCCCGCGGCGGCGACCGGCTGCCGGCTGACCATCAGGTCGACCATCTCAGGCAACGCAAACAGGCCGATGATGAACGGAATGAGTGGGAAGCGGACGAAGGGATCGACCGTCAACCTTCCATAGTCGCCCACGATGGCGAGCAGCATGCCGACCAACGCGGCGATGAGGCCCTTCACCATCGCCCCGCGGCTCAGGACCGTCACCATGACGATGCCGATGACCGCCGTCGCCGCAATCTCAGGGAAGCCGAACCTGAGCACCCAGGGTCGCGCCACGGGTATCGCGATGATTAGAAGGACCGCGCCGACGATGCCGCCGAGCGCCGACACGGCGTAAACGGCGCCCAGCGTGTGGGCGGCCCGGCCCTGCCGCGCCAGCTGATGCCCCTCCAGGAACGTCACCTGGGTCGCTGCGCTGGGCTGGCCGATGAGGATGGCGGGTATCGAGTCGAGGGTGTTGCTCACGCCGCTGATGGTGGCGAGGACAACGAGGCCGATGGCGGGCTCTTCGATCTCGAAGAGGATGAAGGGAAAGGCAAGCGCCATCACGAGGAAGGCGTTCATGCCGGGAATCGTGCTCGCCAGCGCGGAAAGGGCGACGACGCTCAGTAATGCTATCCAGTAGGTCGGCTCCAAGAGGAAGCCGGCGGCTGTGACGATTGCTTCCATCGGCTAGCCGTCCGTCTGCCCGAGGGAATGACGGCCCCCTCCCTGCCTCCCCCGCAGACGGGAGAGGGGATTTCCGAGGGAATGACGGAGGGGGAGGGCTGCGGGGTTCCCGCCTTCGCGGGAATGACGGTCCCTTCCGGCCTCCGCGCGCGCGGGCGTGTTATGCGGGCTAGAGGACGGCAAGCGGGTTGATCGGCGAGCCGGTGGCAAGCGGGAAGTGAAGTGGAGCAAGGGAGAACATGAAATCGTAGCGGCCGTACCGCTCGCAGGCCTCGGCGAGGGCGTCGAAATCGGCGTTGTCGACGATCCAGAGGCCCATCGCGACCTGGCCCACGGAGTGAATCGGGCCGTACATGCCATCGTAGCCCGTGGGCCGCACCTCCTGCGCGCTGTCGCAGGCGAGAATGGATATGCCGCGCTCATGCAGCCACGGCAGACAGGAGGCGTGCAGGCCCGCGCGGCCGCCGTCGCGGGGGACGGGGCCGAGCATGTTGCGGCGTCTCGTCCAGCCGAACCGGATGAGGAGAGCGTCGCCCTCTTCGACCTTGACTCCCTGCGCCTGCTCAGCGGCCTCCAAGTCCTCCACGTAGGCGGCGTCGCCCGGCTCGAACCAGAGCACGCCGCGCAGCTTGGCGAGGTCGAGGAGCGTTCCCTTGGTGACGACGCCGTCCTTCATGCCGTCGACGGCGCCGAAGGTCGCCTTTTCGGCGGCGGAGACGACGCTGGCAGGCCGGCCGTTGTACATGCGCCCTTCCCAGAACTGATGGCAGAGGGCGTCGAGGTGGGTCTGCCCAGGGCCGTGGATGCCCATGCCGAAATAGTCCATCGAGTGCTGGGTCGTCCACTCCCGCCCGTCGTCGAGGCAGTAGATTTCGCCGCCCTCGACCATGAAATGGACCGGCGTGAGGGGCTGGTCGACGGCGTACTGGGTGGTGATGGGCCGCGCACAGCCGATGGTGACGCCCTCGCGAACGAGGGAGGCCGCCTGCCGCCGCTTGGCGTCGGTGATGAGGTTCAGCGTACCCAGCTGGTCATCGTCGCCCCATCGCCCCCAATTGCTGAGCGACTGGAAATAGCCTCGCACCTCTTGCTCGGTGGGCAGCTGGCGCGTCGTCATCGCGTCCCCTCCTCGGCGAACCCGCGCGAGCATAACAAAAAGCCACGCAGGGCGTGGGGCAACGCTTGGGAGCCTTCCGAGACCACGCCACGCTTAGGTCAGGTCTGCATGGCAGCGGAGAGGCGCTATTCCGCTCCTTCGATCACTCCGCTATGCTCCGCTCAACATGACAAGGGGCCCGGCTTACCCCCCCCCCCCGTTGCGCTGGAATGACGAGGGACTCGCCATTCGGCGAGTCCCTCATGTTTAGCATCTGGCGTCCGGCTCTTACAGAACGTCGCCGACGCGAGTGGGTCTGCCGCCCCGCTTGGTGGGGTCTTCGATCTTGATGCCATCCCACTCGGGGAGGGCAGCGCCGACGCCGGAGAGATTAGCCTCGACTTGGTTCCTGACCACGATGTCCTTGAACGGGCCGCGCAGACTGCCCTCGTAGCCGGGGTATTCGAAGTGCTCCACCGGGTAGATGAGTATCTCGTTCTCGTCCTCGTTGCGGTGGACGTTCATGGGTTCGCCGCCCTGGGCGACGACCTCCATCTGCTCGTTCAGCATGCGGCGGAACATGATGAGGCCGACGTCCGAGACGCCGAGGCGCTCGGTGCTGCGGTCCATGATGGCGCCCTGCATGATCCAGGCGGCCTGGTCCTGTCCGAGCACCCAGTCGGACTTGATCTTGCCCTTCTCGTCGAAGCACGGGACCTCTTGGTGGGGCACGACATCCGGTTGCTCCTGGCCGGGGGCCAGCGGCTGGAGGTCGATGACGAAGTGGAGCGTGTGGGTGTCGTCGATGGGCACGCGGTACTGGAGGTTGGAGGTGATGTGCAGGATGTTGGGGAAGAGGATGGGGTGGCCCATCTGCCAGTGGTCGTCCTGCTCGGTCTCGTCGCCGACGAGGCGGCGTTTGATGACGCCGTAGTCGGTGATCTCGAAGCCGATCTTGCGGTGGTCGGCGCCGCGCGCGCCGATCCTGGCGTTCCAGGCGTCGCGCTCCTCGGGCGGCCTCTCCTTGTTCATGATCCAGCCGCCCCAGTAGCGGTGCAGCCACTGGAAGTGCAGCGGGTCGAGGGAGTTCTCGTGGCACTGTAGCCAGTTACAGGGGATATGGACCGTCTGGGTGCGCCGGATGCCGGGCCAGACGAGCACGTCGATGCGGGGAAGCAGCGGAGCGGGCTCCGGGCCCATGTAGGCGAAGATGGCCCCGCCCAACTCCTGGGCCTTGTACGCCTTGATGCGGACCTTCTCCTTGAACTTGGAGCCCTCCGGCTCCGACGGCTGGTCGACGCATTGGCCGGTCTCGTTGAATATCCAGCCGTGGTAGGCGCATCGGATGCCGTTCTCCTCCGGGATGCCGTAGGAGAGGTTGGCCTTGCGGTGGGCGCACGACGGCTCGATGAGTCCGAGCGTGCCCTTGGCATCGCGGTAGAGGACGAGGTCCTCGCCGAGGAGTCGCACCTCTTTGGTCGGGTTGTCGGCGTCGAGCTCGACGCTGGCGGCAATGGGGTGCCAGTAGCGGCGCATCAACTCGCCCATGGGCGTGCCCGGCCCAACCCTCGTTAGTCGTTCGTTCTGCTCGACGGAAAGCATCGTCGTCCTCCCCACTCGCGCGCCTGTGCGCTCCTATAGATCATTCGGCGTAAGCATAGCACGGCGCGGCAACAGCGACTCCCTCCCCCCGCGCTTCGCTGCGCTGGCGCGTCTTCGGGTGGCCAGGGATGCGGTGGCGATGTAAGGGAGGGCGAGGGTCTGTTTAGGTGAGAGGGCCGCTTTTCTCGAATCTGTCGGATTTTGCTGGTTTTCCATGCGATGCACTCCTGAGTGTGTGGTCTTTGGCCCGACAGTGCAGCTCTTTTCTCGACATAGATCCGACAAAACCCGACATAAAATCGACACAATCCGACAATTTCCGACAGTGGCTCGCGGAGGCATCAGGAGGGGCGAGCGGGCGGGTCTGTTGGGCCATGAGGACAGAGTATGGAACGGGGGTTCGTTCGCGCGACGGGCAAATGTCACAAGGGCGACGTGACCCCTTCTCTAGCTCTCCCCCGCAGACGGCGGAGAGGACTTCGCAGCATGACGGAAGGGGTCATTCCCCGCCACGGCCACATCCGGCGCCGGTGGTAGACTTAAGTTCACTACGACACGGACGCGCCGCATGGCGCGCTTGAAGACCAAGGAGCACACCCCATGAACTCCACCATCGAATTCAGCCCCGCTTACACGATGTTGACGGTCGAGCTGTCGCCGGGGGAGTCCATCAAGGCGGAACCGGGGGCGATGGCCGCGCAGCAGGGTGTCGAGATGAAGACCGGCATGGGCGGCGGCGGGCTATTCGGCGGCTTCAAGCGGATGCTGGCGAGCGAGTCCTTCTTCGTGAACACGTTCACCGCGGGGCCGAGCGGCGGCTGGGTGAGCCTCGCTCCGTCGACGCCGGGGGATATCCAGTCCCAAGAGCTGCGCCCCGGCGAGGACTTCTTCATTCAGGGGAGCTCCTTCCTGGGATGCACCGAGAACGTGCAGACCGACTCGAAGTTCCAAGGGATGAAGGGCATGTTCAGCGGGGAGAAGCTCTTCTTCCTGCGGGCCTACTCCGAGGGCGGACCGGGGACCGTCTACTACAACTCCTTCGGCGCGATCAAGCAGATGTCGGTGGAGATGGGCCGGGAGCTGGTCGTGGATACCGGGCACGTCGTGGCGTTCACCAGCGATGTCGAGTATTCGATTGGGAGGTCGGCGGGCTCGGGTCGCTTATCGCCGGCGGCGAGGGCTTGGTGATGAAGTTCAGGGGCAGCGGTTACGTGTGGGTGCAGACGCGCACGCTCTCCTCCCTGATGGACAAGCTGGTCCCATTCCTGCCGAAAACGAAAGGGAACTAGGGAACGCGGCCCCTCCTCAATCCCTCCCCCGCAGACGAGACCTTCCCTAACCCTTTCTGGCGGGGACGGAGGGACGTCGTTGGCCGCTGCCTCATCATTGACCGCAAGCACAACGTGGGATGGCAGGCCTCCCTGAGCCTCTTCTTATCCTACCCATCCCGACCTAGACGTGCGCTTGATCGGTACTTCCTTGGTATGCGCATCTCCTTTGTCACAACGGTCTCCTCCGACCGCTCACCTGTCGCCAAGTCCACTGTCCCGCGTACTGTCTTTTCCTCCGTCTTGTCGTCGATCCAATACGAAACCAGACCATACGTGGATAGCCTGAACACGAGATCAGCCCACCTGAACACGCTATCAACCTCCTGAGGATCAGATTCAACCTGTTCCCTCAGACCATGGAGCATTTGCGTCATTCGATAGGCGGTGTGCTCAAATGCCTGAACGAATTCGCGGAGTGCGCTTTCCAGCGGCTGCTTATCGATGTCCCGTCGCTTGCTCAAGGTGCTAAGGAAGACCCATAGCTCGGTGCATCCTTCACGCCAGCGAGCTAACTCATCCGAATCAGCCTGCCAAAACTGACGCCCCCCGTCTCGCAACCGTTCGATAGCGTCCATGGCATCCCGAACGTGGCGGGATGATGGCTGAGACTCAAACGGACGGACGATATCCATCAATCGGCCATAGCGTCTATTTCTAAACCGGAGCTTGTCCTTTGGTTGATTAGCCATCACTCCTAGAGCGGAGGCTTGAAGTTGGAGTCCCAGGGCGCGCACTAACTTGAGCACTGTGGCGAACTTTGGGTTGCCATTGGCGGACAGCGACTTGTAGAGGCTCTCCCTGCCCAGCCCGGTCTCCTTCGCGACCACCGCCATTCTTTGAGCGCGGGCGATGTCACCAAACGTCGCCATTACCAGGCTCAGATCGCTTTCTTCCAAGGCGACGCTCAGGTAGGCTGCCATGTCCTCCTTGGTCTCCAGATGCTCGGCCGGGTCCCACGACCGCGTCTGCGTTTTTGCCATCGCTGTTACCTCCTATAGTCCTCCAGCCAGCTCGAGCGCCCTTCGTATGTCCCGCTCCTGGCTATCCTTGTCGCCTCCGGCCAGTAGGACTACAAGGGCCTGATCTCGCTGCACGAAGTACACCCGATAGCCGGGTCCGTAGTCGATGCGAATCTCAGAAACTCCTTCCCTTACAGGTCTCACGTCCCCGGGGTTGCCCAGGGACAGCCGTCGGATGCGGCTGTCGATTCGCACCCTTGCCTCTCTGTCCCGAAGCCGCTTGAACCAACGAGCATAAGCCTCAGTCTGGCGAATCTCGATCATCATTAAAATTGTAGCCCACAGGATACATTGCGTGCAAGGGACGACGACCATTCCGGCGGTGCAGTGTCCAACGCGAGCAAGCACAAGTGGAGGGCTAGGGAAGGGGCAGCGCTGCCTGGTAGAATCGGAGCCCATGACCGTCCGAGTCCGCTACGCTCCCAGCCCGACCGGCGAACCGCATGTCGGCAATATCCGGTCGGCGCTCTTCAACTGGCTGTACGCCCGTCACATGGGCGGCTCGTTCATCGTGCGTATCGAGGACACAGACCAGGCGCGTCTGGTCCCCGGCGCAACAGACGCCATTCTCGAAGCGCTGACGTGGCTCGGCCTCGATTGGGACGAGGGGCCGGGCAAGGACGGCGGGTACGGTCCATACGTGCAGTCGGAACGGCTCGCGGTCTATCAGGAGCATGCCGACTGGCTCGTCGCCGAGGACAAGGCGTACCGCTGCTACTGCTCGCCGGAACGATTGGACCAGGCGCGCAAGGCGCGGCAGGCCGCCGGCGAGCGCCCCGGCTATGACCGCCGCTGTCGCGACCCACACGGGGCCGAAGAGGCGAAGGCCGAGAACGTGGCGTCCGTCGTGCGATTCAAGATGCCGCTCGAAGGTGCCATCACGGTCGACGATGCCGTGCGGGGCGATGTGACGTTCGACGCGTCGGTGCTCGACGATTTCGTACTGCTCAAATCGGACGGCTTCCCGACGTACCATCTGGCCAACGTGGTCGACGACCATCTGATGGAGATCACGCACGTGATGCGGGCCGAGGAGTGGTTGCCCAGCGCGCCGCGCCACAAGGAGCTGTACCGGGCCTTCGGCTACGAGATGCCGCGCCTCGTTCATCTGCCCATCATCCTGGGGCCGGACCGCTCGAAGCTCAGCAAGCGTCACGGGGCGACGTCGGTGCTCCAGTTCCGCGACGACGGTTACCTGCCGGAGGCGATGGTCAATTTCCTGGCGCTGCTTGGCTGGTCGCTGGATGAGACGAGCGAGCAGTTCACGGTGGACGAGCTGGTCAAGCACTTCACGTTGGAGCGCATCCTCGCGAACCCGGCGGTCTTCAATCACGAGAAGCTGGACTGGTTCAACGGGGTTTACATCAGGCGGATGGACGACGCCGCCCTCGCCGAGGCGGTCACGCCGTGGCTGGAGGACGAGACGCGCGGCCTGCCGGCCAACGCCCGCCCGGTCGACCGGGCCTACCTCGCCTCAATCATGCCGCTGGAGCGCGACCGTCTGAAGAAGCTGTCGGACGCTCCGGAGATGCTGTCGTTCTTCTTCGAGGAGCGCTTGACGTACGACGCCGCAGCGCTGGTGCAGAAGGGGATGGACGCCGCCGACGCCAAGGGCGCGCTCGAACTAGCCATCGCCACCGCGGAAGATGTGTCCGACTGGAGCGCGGAGCCGCTGGAGACCGCGTTTCGCGCGCTCGCGGAGCGGACCGCGCTCAAGACGGGCCAACTCTTCGGGACGATACGCGTCGCAATCACGGGAAGGACGGCTGCCCCGCCGCTCTTCGACACGCTGGCGGTGCTGGGGAGGGACCGCTCCCTGCGGCGACTGCGCGCGGCGCTGGAGTCGTTGTAGGCGGGGATACCCAGCGCAGGGGTGCGTGGGCGCGCCCCGCTTTGCTACCATGTAAGCGCACTGGGGATTCGGCTAGTGGTAGGCCGCCTGACTCTGGATCAGGTAACGATGGTTCGAATCCATCATCCCCAGCCAACTCTGAATCGCCTCAGACTAAGCTGCCTTCGACTCCTTGCCAGCGCTGACTAAGTGGAAGCGCGCGAGATGAGAAAGGCGAGAGGGCCTTCCTTGCGTCTCGAATGCATCGTAGGCGAAGTTATCTCCCGACACGCGACCTCGAAACGCGCTACCCTTAGCCCCCGCGCCCGCGTAGCGGCAGGAGGCAGGGCCATGACGAACCAAGCGAACGAGCATCCGCGGATGGGGGCGGGGCTTGGCAGGCTCCAAGGCAAGGTCGCCGTCGTGACGGGCGCGGACAGCGGCATCGGGCGGGCGACTTCCCGGCTGTTCGCCCGCGAAGGGGCCAGGGTCGTATGCGTCGACATCGCGGAGCGAGGCGAACCGAGGGTCGACCGGCTCATCGAGGCCGACGGCGGCGAGGCGCTCTTTCTGCAAGGCGACGTTTCGCGGAAAGAGACGTGCGAGGAGATGACGGTGACCGCCATCGAGCGGTTCGGCGGGCTCGACGTGCTCTTTCTTAACGCCGGCACGGGAGTGCGACAGAAGATCCACGAGATGTCCGACGAGGCGTGGGACCATGTGGTGAACCTGAACCTGTACGGCATCTACCACGGCGTGCGTGCGGCGTTGCCCCACTTCATGGCCCAAGGCCGCGGGAATATCGTAGCGACGGCGTCGAGCCTCGGCGTGCTCGCCAGCCCGCGCTACCCCGCCTACAGCGCAACGAAGGCCGCAATCATCAACCTGACACGTCAGCTGGCGGTGGACTACGGCCCCGACATACGGGTTAACTGCGTGTGCCCCGGCCCGATCGACACGAATCGGGTCCGCGAGTACCCGCCGCGTCCGCGTCCGCCCACAGCCGAACAGCGAGAGGCGACCGCGGAGCGAGTGGCGGGCCTTCACCGGATGGGGCTGGCGGAGGAGGTCGCGTACTGCGTACTCTTCCTCGCATCCGACGAATCATCCTACGTGACCGGCCACGCGCTCGTGGTGGACGGCGGCCAGACGGTGACGACGCAATGAGCAGGATGAGCTACGAAGAGATGACGGCGTTCCTTGCCAAGCCATGGATAGCGGACCTGGTTACGCTGCGCGCCGACGGCTCGCCCCACGTTGCGCCCATCTGGTACGAGTTCGTCGACGGGAACTTTCTCATCTACACGAACCGTAGATTCCAGCGGGTGCGGAACATCGAGGGTGACAGCCGCGCCGCGCTCTCCATCGCCTCCGACGTCGAGCCGTACGCTTACGTCGTCGCGGAGGGGCGAGTCACGGTCAGCCGCGAGCGCGTGGAGGAGATTGGCCGGTCCATCGCGCTCCGCTACAAGCAAGGCGCGGCGGCGGAGCAGTTCCTGCAGCAAACGCTGGACGACGGCGCCGTCGTCATTGAGCTGACGCCGGAGCGCACGATGACCTGGGTCAGCGACTACTGAGCGACAGCCTCTCTCCTAGGCTTCCCGCCTGAGGGGGCGGGAAGGGGCCAGAGGGCTTAGTCGCGGAAGTTCACGTACTGCAGGGGTTGCTCAATCTCCATGTCCTTGATGAAGGCGATGGCCTCCTGAAGGTCGTCGCGCTTCTTGCCGGAGACGCGCAGCTCGGGGCCTTGGGCTGAGACTTGGACCCTGAGCTTCGTGCCCTTCACGGCCTTGATAATCTTGCGGCCGAGGTCGGCGTCGATGCCCTGCCGGACGATCACCTGCTGGCGGATGCTGTCGCCGGAGGCCTTCTCGGTCGACTTGAAGTCGAGGGCGCGGCTGTCCACGCTACGGCGGGCGAAGTAGGTGTGCAGCAGCTCGTGGACCTGGCGGAGCTGCATATCATTGTCGGCGGTCACGGTCAGCGCGTCCTCCGAGCGCTCAACGCCGGCCTTGGTCCCTTTCAAGTCGAACCGTTGCTGCGTTTCGCGCTTGATCCCGTTGAGCGCGTTGTCGACCTCAGCCATGTCGACCTTTGAGACGACATCGAATGAAGGCATACGGTAATCCTCCTGTCTAGCCTTACGCCCGCGTACGGGGGAGGGCATTGTTCGAAGTAGTCAGGCGCTACATCGTTTCCGGGGCGCTTACTCCCATCAGTTCCAGAGTGCGGGCGAGGGCGACCTTCGCCGCCTCCACGAGCTTGAGCCGCGCGCGCATTACGGGCGCGGCTTCCGGGATTGACGATAGGACGCGGCAATGGTCGTAGAACCAGTGGAACGCCGTCGCGAGCTCCACGGCGTAGTGGGGAAGGGAGTGTGGGGCGAGGGTTATGGCGATGGCGTCGATCAGCTCGGGCAGCTGCAGCATCTTGCGCACCAGCGCCAGCTCGGCATCGTCGGTGAGCAGAGAGACGTCGCCGTCTTCCCAGGCGACGCCGCGCTCGGCGGCCTGTCGGAGGATGCCGGCGATGCGCGCGTGGGCGTACTGCACGTAGTAGACGGGATTCTCGCTCGACTCCCGTTTCGCGAGCTCGATGTCGAACTCCATCTGGCTCTCGGCGGCGCGCGCGAGGAAGAAGAACCGGCATGCGTCGGGCCCGACCTCGTCGACGAGGTCGGCCAGGGTGACGATCTGCCCTGAGCGCTTGGACGCCTTCACGATGTCGCCGCCGCTCTTCAGCGTGACGAGCTGCGATATGAGCACGGTCAGGCGCGCCGGGTCCAGGTCTAACGCCTGCATGACCGCCTTCATGCGCGGCACGTGGCCCTGGTGGTCCGCGCCCCAGATGTCGATGACTCGGTCGAACTCCCGCCGCCCGAACTTGTCGCGGTGGTACGCGATGTCCGACGCAAAGTACGTTGGCGCGCCGGTGCTCCGGACGATCACGTTGTCTTTCTCGTCGCCCAGCGTGGAGGACGTGAACCACTCGGCGCCGTCGCGCTCAGCCGTGAAGCCCCGCTCGCGCAAGAGCGTCATTGTCTCGTCGTACAAACCGCTCTCGTATAGCTCCTTCTCGCGGAACCACACGTCGAATCCGACGTCGATGCGGTCCAAGTCGGCGCGGATCGTACCGAGCATCAACTCGAGTGCTTCCTCGCCGAGCAGCGCGACAGCCTCGCCGCGCTCCATGTCCAGGTAGCGCGTCCCGTGGCGCTCCGCAAGCTCTTTGCCGAGGTCGACGAGATAGGTGCCCTGATAGCCGTCCACCGGCAGCTCGACGTCCTCGCGGCCCAAGGCTTGGGCGTAGCGGGCGAAGGTGGAGTTATAGAAGAGCTCCATCTGCGTGCCCGCGTCGTTCACGTAATACTCGCGGGTGACTTCGAAGCCGGCGGCGGAGAGCGCCCGGGCCAGTGCGCTGCCGAGCACCGCTCCGCGAGCGTGTCCCACATGCACCGGCCCCGTGGGGTTCACGCTGACGAACTCGATCTGCACCCGCTTGCCCGCGCCCGTGTCTACCGTCCCGAACGTGCCGTCTGACTGTCGCACCTCCTCGACTTGCCCGCGCAGCCAGTCGGCGCTCAGCTGGAAGTTCACGAACCCCGGCGGCGCAATGGACGCCTCGCCGATGGGCGCGTCGACAGCGATGGCGTCCGCGATGACTTGGGCGATCTCCATCGGTGGGCGGCGGGCGGCTTTGGCGACGCGGAGGGGCAGGCTCGACGCGAAATCGCCGTGCTCCGCCTTCTGCGGCCGCTCCACCAGGCCGGACGCGGGCAGCTCGAAAGCGGGCAGCGTCCCCCGCCGCTGCGCATCGGCAACGGCGTCCCGCAGACGTTCAACGATAAGGTCACGGACGAGCATGGGGTCTAATGATAACAGGGGCCGGTGGGGCGGGGCTCAGTCTGTGGAGCAGGCTCCCAGCGTCCGCTACCCGGCGATAACGCCCATTACGTCCGTGGTGTAGTGGTCGACGGCGTCGAGGTCGAGCTGGACGCCTAGGCCGGGAAGGTGGGGGACGGTGATGTGGCCGCGAACCGGGACTAGGGGCTTGGCGAGGAGGTCGTTCTCCAGGCGGGCGCCCGTGCCGAGGCTCGCGGGAGAGGCCTTGCCGAGCGCGGTCGATAGGTGCAGGCTCGCCGCGATGCCGACGCCGGTTTCGAGGGACGACGACACCGTCGAGCGCAGGCCGCGTTGGGCTGCGTAGGCCATGATTGCCTGCGCGTGGCGGATGCCGCCGGCCTTCGCCGCCTTCACGACGAGCACGTCCGCGGCTTCGGCCGCCACGACTCGTTCCGCGTCGCTGAGGGTGGAGATGACCTCGTCGGCGGCAATAGGCACGTGGGTCGAGCGGCGGATCCGGGCGAGGCCGCTCAGGTCCTCGGCGATGACCGGCTGCTCGACGAACTCCAGGTCGTAGGGCTGGATGCGCTCGATGGTGTAGATGGCCCGTTCGGCGGTCCAGCCCTCGTCCGCATCGGCGCGCAGCGCGACATCGGGGCCGATGGCCTGACGGACGCGCCGGATGATTTCGATGTCGACGCTCGGGTCGCGGGCGCCCAGCGACGCCTTCACGCACTCGTACCCGGCCTCGACAGCCGCTGCCGCCTGCTCCGCCGCTTCCTCGGGCGGCAGAAAATCGAGCAGCGCGACCATCGGGACCCAGTCGATCACGCCGCCGAGCAAGTCGGTCACGGGCCGCCCCGCATTCTTCCCCATTGCGTCGAACGCGGCGGTCTCCAGCCCAAATCGCAACGCGTCGCCCGCGCCGCTCGACGGGGCGAGCGCCGACAGCACGTCGAAGGCGATGGCGGGGTGGAGGCCGAGGGCCGACGGAGCGAGCTCGTGGAGGATGGAGGCGATGTCGGCGATGCTTGGAGGCCTGCCCGGCCCGACCGGAGCGGCCTCGCCAAAGCCGACGACGCCGTTGTCCATGTGCATCCAGATGATCAGCGCGTTGCGGCCGGCCTTGGCGGGATCCAAGGCCCTATGGAGGTCGCGCAGCGGAACGCGCACTCCCCGCCATTCCAACTTGCTGATTTGCATCACCGCATTATGGGCCTGCGACGGCCGACAAGCTAGCAGGGGGCTGTTGGGGGGCAAGAGCGGGCCTTCCCGGTTTTGTCTTACCTCCTCTCCACGCTGCAGGGGGCGGAGTGGAGAGGAGAGGGAATCGACTAGGCGAACGTGAGTCTCTGCTCCTAGGCCGTCCTAGATGTCCATGACCACCTTGATAGGATCAGCATGCCCAAGAAAGCTATCCCAAGGATGCCTGCACTTATCGCCGCCTCAGCGTTGGTGATGATGTCCATACAGGAGAATCGCATGCCACCGGTTAAGGGTTCGGAGCTGAACCCCTCAGCGGACTCCCACCGAAATTGTCCGTCGGGGCCTTGAGACAGCAGCCAACATCGGAACTCTGGGTCCAGAAATCCAGAGAGTGCAAAGTAGCTGAGACCTACGATCGCAGCTATGAACAGTCCTGCGACCATGGCAGGCGCCGCCGTTGCCAATAAGCGATCAGCCGTACCGAGGCTTCTGGCTGCGGCGAATAAGATCAAGAAGGTCGCTGGCAGAAAGATCACGGCGATTAGCGCAAAGAGTGAGAACCACGCGGCCAACGAGAGTAGGCCAACAGCCATGAGGAGACCACCACGGATCCCTGAGTCGCGCACTCTGGAGGCTATGAGGGCAAGTACATATGGCGAGAGATGGACTAGCGTGAACACTGTGTAGCCGGCAAGCTGCGAGGCGACCTCTGGCCCCTTGGCTCCTAAGAGTTGAAAGGAGCCTAAGACAATCGCAGCGACGAAACCTACAACGGCCCCGGCTACCGCTGCTTGAGCCCCACGTCCCGCATGGCGTACCTCATTCATGTGGAGTATGGCCCCCTACGCCATGTCGTCCGTTACGGCGGTGCCGAGGCGGTCGACGGCAGCGCGCAACCCGGGGAGCGTGCGCAGCTCCGGGTCGGCTTCGAGAATCATGGCGGCCTGCCCTCGCGACGCATCGAGGAGGTCGCGGTCGTCGAGACGCGCCATCCTGATGGGGGCGGCGCCGGACTGGCGCGTGCCGAAGAAGTCACCCTCGCTCCGCATCCGCAGGTCCGCCTCCGCGATTTCAAAACCATCGTTCGTTCGGGCGAGCACATTGAGCCGTTCCCTGCTCGACTCCGCCTGAGCGAGGGCCCTCCTGAACCAGAGCTCGGTTTCCTGGGCGTCTTCGCCAATCGCAGAGCGGCGGCGCCTCACTTCGGCCAGGCGTGCCATCGTCTCGCCTTCCGACTCCGCGACCAGGAAGCAGTAGCTGCGGTGCGAGCCGCGTCCGACACGTCCGCGCAACTGGTGGAGCTGGGCGAGGCCGAACCGCGTCGGACTCTGGATCATCATCACCGTGGCGTTCGGCACGTCTATGCCGACCTCGATGACGGGAGTCGAGACGAGCACGTCCACTTCTCCGTTGCGGAACGCGCCCATGACGCCCTGCTTCTCGGCGAGCGGCATCCGCCCGTGGAGCAGCCCGACGCGCACGCCGGAGAGCGTAGTGGAACGCAGGCGCTCGTACTCCGCGACGGCGGTGAGGGGCGGGAGCGTGACCGGCTCGGGGGCGATGTCCGAGTCCTCGTTATTGGCGTCGCCGGCGGCGTCCTCGTCGTCCTCGTACGCTCCACTGGATCTGTCGTCCGCGTCGTCGATGCGAGGGTAGACGATGAAGCACTGGCGTCCGGCGCGCACCTGCTCGACGAGGTAGTCCTCGGCGCCCGCCGCGCGAGCGAGCTCGACGTTGCGAGTCACGATCTCCTGGCGGCCTCCCGGCAGCTCGCGAATGGTGGAGATGTCGAGACCGCCGTAGAGCGTGAGCGCAAGGGATCGGGGAATGGGGGTGGCGGACATGAGGAGGAGGTGGGGCTCGCCGATGGCGCTCTTGCCGCGCAAAGCGTCGCGTTGGAGTACGCCGAAGCGGTGCTGCTCGTCTCCCACGGCGAGGGCGAGGTTGGGGAGCGCCACCTGCGCCTGGATGAGGGCGTGCGTGCCGATGAGGATGTCCAGCGCGCCGTCCGCCGCCATCCTGAGAATCTCGCGCCGGGCGCGGGCGCGGGTGCTCCCGGTGAGCAGGGCGACGGTGCTGGGCTCCTTGCGCCCCTCCAGATAGACCGCGAACCAGTCCTGGTCCTGCACGGGTTGCGCCACGCCTCCGAGCAGGCGGCGGACGTTCAGGAAGTGCTGGTCGGCGAGCACCTCGGTGGGGGCCATCATCGCGCCTTGGTAGCCGCCCGCCACGGCGGCGAGCAGCATCGCAAGCGCGACTACGGTCTTGCCGGAGCCCACGTCTCCCTGCAGCAGGCGACTCATGGGTCTGCCGCCGCTCGACACGTCCCGCATCGCCTCGGCAATCGCTCCGCGCTGGCCCTCCGTCAATGCGAACGGCAGCGACGCGATGAACGAGTGCACCATCTCAGGGGAGGCGGGGAGCGTGATGCCCGTCTGGCCGGCCGTGTAGTTGCGCTCCATCCCCACTCTGAGCTGAATGGCGAGGAACTCGTCGAAGGCGAGCCGACGCCGCGCCTGCTCCTTCGTGTCCTCGGACTCAGGGTAATGCGCCTTCTCGACGGCTCCGGCGAGCGGGAGCAGCCCCACGGCCCTGCGCGCGGCGTCCGGCAGGGGGTCAGGCACGTTCAGGCGGTCTCCGCCGGTCTTCAGGCTGTCGAGCGCGTCGCGGACGATCTCCCGCATCTTGCGGGGAGGTATGCGCTTGCCTTTCGTTGTGGCGGGCGAGGGATAGACGGGTACGTGTCCCGCCGTGTGCAGGCCGGGGGACGCGGCGGCGCCCTGCAACTCCCACTCCGGCGACTCCATCTGCCGCTTGCCCTGGAAGAGGGTCACCTTGCCGCTGAGCACGAGGGCGGGGGTGCCGCTCGGGGTCTGCGCGGTCCTGGCGATGGCAGTCTTGAGCTGCTGGGCGATCCAGGGGTTGCCCCACCAGATCACGCGCAGGTTGCCGGTCGCGTCGCCGACGGTGGCTTGGGTCGCTCGGATGCGTCCGCCGCGCCCCAGGCGCACTTCGTAGGTTTCCCAGAGCACGACCTCGATGGTCTGCTCCTCGCCGATGCGGAGCTGGGAGATAGTCCGCCGCTCGGTGCGGTCTATGTGGCGCAGCGGGAAGAGGTAGAGGAGGTCGCGGACGGTCGGCTCGACGGACTCGGCAATCATGTGCCGTCTGACCAGCATCCGGCGGATGGCGGCGGCGTGCGTCTTGTTGACGCTCCGCAGCCCGCTCAACGGTGCGTCGAGCCCCTTCCCTGCCTCCCCCGTCTGCGGGGGAGGGGCGTTCTGGGTTCCCGCCTTCGCGGGAATGACGGATGGGGCTGTCTGCGGGGGCGAGCCGATTCTCCCCTCTCCCGTCTGCGGGGGAGGGTTAGGGAGGGGAGGCGCCGCGTCGCCGAGGAAGCGCCCCGCCTCCGCCGCCCACCGCTCGCGCCGGGCCCGGTCGAGGTCCGCGTAGCCGACGGACAGCAGGCCGTGGTCGGCGAGCGCTCTGACGGTGGGGTGCGCGCCCGCCCCCCGTTGCAGGTTGGCGAGGAACTTGTCGAGGCCGCCGCGAACAGCCTCATTGGGGAAGCCTTTGTCGGCCTCCATCCTCAGGATGTCGCGCAGGGCTCGAACGAGCCTGGCCCCTTGGTCGGGCTTCGTGGTCATGCGGTTAGGGTAGCGGAGCCTCAGACCGTCTGCATCTGACCGGTGTCCGACGCGCGCTGGACCGCGTCGACGAGTAGGTGGTGCTGCACCGCGTCGGCGAAGGTGGGGTGGAACTCCGTGTCGTTGAGTATCGAGTCGGCGTAGGCGGCCCACGTCTTGCCGATGTTGACCGGCGAGCCGGTGAGGCCCGCGGCTGTGACCCACTCGTCCTGGGGCGCGGCAATCTCCCGCAGCTCCTTCTCGCCGTCCGTTGCGACCTGGAGCAAGCCCTCCCCGGAATGGGTCGAGCCCCGCGCGTCGAGGGTGATCGTCCCCTTGCTGCCGTGGACCTGCATCCGATGCCCCGTGCCGAGCGCCGCGACGGACGCGATGTGCACTGAGAAAGCCGCTCCGCCGGCCAGGAGACCGCTCACCAGGATGGTGTCAGGGGCGTCGACGTCGACCTGCTCGCCCGTGTCGGACGCTGTCCAGACCTTGGTCTGCGTGTTCACCACGGACGAGACCTTGGCTACCGGGCCGAGCATGGCGATGAGGCCGTCGATGGCGTGGCCGAAGGCGATGCTCAGGGTGTTGGCGTGCTCCGCCGCGTCGTGCATCCAGAGACGCCCCGATGGCCGCGAAAGAGCGCCGCCCGAGAACTGGATGAGGTTCGCCGTGAGCACGTCGCCAATGGCACCGGAGTCGATGATCCGCCGTATCTCGCGGTACTCGGCCGACCGTCGGGACTGCAGCCCGACGCACGTTCGCAGCCCTGCCGCCTCGGCGAGGGAGGTCATCTCCTGGGCCTGTTCGGTCGTCGTTCCGAGGGGCCACTCGGTGTAGACGTGCTTGCCCGCGGCGATGATGTCCTTGGTCAGCTCGTAGTGCATGGGCAGCTTGACGGACACCGCCGCCACGTCGACCTCCGGGTTGGCCAGCAGGTCGTGATGGTTGTCATAGGCGAACCGCGCCCCGAACTTGCTCGCCGACTCGTCCGCCGACTCCTGGCGCGTGGTCGAGACTGCCACGAGCTCGGCGCCCGGAATCCCCGCCGCGAACGCCGGAAGGTGCGCTCGTCCGGCCCACCCGGCCGCATTTCCCCCAATGATCCCAACGCCAATCGAATCGGCCATAGCTCCTCCTCCTCCTCCTCAGCAAACGCCGTCAGTCATACCACAGGCGTCAGCCGGAGGCCACCGGGAGGGGGTGGGGGCTGGGCGCGGGAAGTTCCCGGGTTGCGCGGAAAAAGTTCCCCACCTCATTTTCCTTACGAGTGGAGAAGTTCCCCAACTCAATTTCGGTACGAGTAAAAAGTTCCCCGTTTTCATATTGGCCAGGCGTGAAAGTTCCCCAAAATCGTGGGGTGAGACGGGGGTTTTGGAGGGGGTTTTCATGGCCGTGGCCTGCTTCCGTGGTCTCAGAACTTCCCCATTCGAGAGTTCTTGTTGTTACGCGAGGCGAGCGGCGTAATGGCATATGGGGGGGTGTCGCTTCGGAGGGCGCGGGCGCCGGGGAGGAGGCAGGTCTCGTCTTTGAAGAGGGCATGACAGGGGTTAATTTTACGAGGGGTTTGGGGGTTGGGGTAAGGGGCAAGTGTCGTGGCGGGCCTCCCCCGGCTCCGCCCCGCGCTACAATCCGCTCTTCGCGCGGGAGGACGGATGGTAGGTAGCCACCTGACCAGGTGCAGCGAGTGCGGCGAGAGCTTCACGGCGACTGCCTGGCTGCTGCATGCCCACAATGCCAACCAGGCCCACTGCGAGTTTCAGATATGCCGCCGGAAGGCGATTGGTCTCTGTGAGGTCTGCGCGCCTCTTACTACGTCCGGCTGGCGATGAATTACGGCAGGCTGCCGCGCTGCGGCACAAGCGATTCCTTGGCCCATCGGTCATAGACATACTCAAAGAATCCTTCGACTGGTTTGGAACCTATAACCTCCGCTAGTTGTCGTCCTGGCAGTGTTAGAAGAACGTGTCCTAGTTGTATTGTGTTCTCTGATTCTTTGGGCAGTGTCAGGTTCACTACCTTTCCATAGTATGTCTTTGGCCGGCTATTCATACTGAAGCCCACAGGCCCGAACTGCACCAACCCAAGGGATTCCAGATAGCCTAATGTTAATAGGTTTAGTTCTAGTTTGTGGTAAGTGTCGCTTGTCACATCAAACACCAGCGGGAAAAAGTCTCCATCGATTGTCCACCCTAATCCGCACAAGTTCACGAACAATTCCGCACTTTGCTTATCGAAGTCCGACAGCACATTCACAGTTTTCTTGGAGAAGGAGCCTGGCATATTGGCTTCGCCTGCAAGTATCTTGGACCATAGGGTCTTCATATTTTCTTCTGAGATATTCCGACACTTATCAAAGAAGTTCGTTATCCAGTCTTTCGCGCGATGCTCCCGCAACCTGCAGGCTAGGTCCACCTCCCATAAATGCCAAGTGTTTCTATCGCCACCGCCCCGTGTCCATGGGGAAGGTCGGAAAGGGGGCGAGGGTCCTCTGCCTTGCGGGTGAATGACGGGAGGGGCTGGACCGCGCCCTGTCCCCTCGGCCTGATAACCTAACGGCGCGACGGATTAGGGAGAGACTTATGCGCATCGGATTCATCGGCCTCGGCAATATGGGCGGACCCATGGCCCGCAACCTCATCAAGGCGGGCCACCAGCTCATCGTGCATGACATCGACGAGGCGAAGACGGCGCCGCACCGGGAGATGGGCGCGGAGTGGGCCGCCACGCCGGAGGAGGTCGCGCGGCAGGTGCCCATCGTGCTGACGTCGCTGCCGGGACCCGCGGAGGTGGAGGAGGTCGCGCTCGGCCCGCAGGGGCTCGTGCTCGGCCTGAAGCCCGGTTCCGTGTACGCCGACCTCTCGACCGGCTCCCCCACGCGGGTCCGCAAGGTTGCGGAGCGCATCGAGGCCATCGGGTCGCACATGCTGGACGCTCCGGTGAGCGGCGGCACGATCGGGGCGGATGCGGGCACGCTCGCAGTCATGGTCGGGGGCGACGAGGAAGTCTTCGAGGCGACCCGATCCGTGTTCGAGGCCATCGGGCAGGGAGTGAGCTACGTCGGGCCCATCGGCTCGGGGACCGTGGCGAAGCTGGTGCACAACTCCATATCGCTCACCACCCGCATCGTCGTCCAGGAGGGGATGGCGCTGGCGGTGAAGGCGGGTGTCGCGCCGGGGGTGATGCTCCAGGTGCTCCGGGACGCCGCGTTCGGCAAGCAGACGCTGCTCAACCAGCTGCCGGAGGTGGTGTTCAAGGGCGATTTCGAGACGCCGCGCTTCACCCTGAGCCTGGCCCACAAGGACGTGAGCCTCGGGCAGGAGCTCGCGCAAGAGATGGGCGCGCCGATGGAGCTGGCGGCGATGGCGATGCGTGTGCAAGAGGAGGGGATCAGCCGGGGCTGGGGCGGCTACGACAACCTTGCCACCTTCATGCTCGCCGAGGAGCGCGCGGGGGTTGAGGTCCGCGAGTGAACGACCTCGTGCGGCTGACGGCCCGCGAGGCCGTCGCCAAGCTCGCGAAGGGCGAGGTGTCGCCCCTCGACCTCATCGACGCCGCCGTTGAACGCATCGGCGAGGCCGACGGCGCGGTGAACGCGCTGCCTACGCTGGCCGTCGACCGCGCCCGCGAACACGCCAAGCGGCTGATGGCGGACGGTCCGCCGTCCAACCCGCCGCCCGGCTACCTCTACGGCTTGCCCATTGCGGTGAAGGATCTGAAGGATGTCGCCGGCGTGCGCTCCACGAAAGGCTCGCCGATCTTCGCCGACCACGTCCCTGAGCGCTCCGACTACCTCGTCGAGAACATCGAAGCCAGGGGCGGCGTCGTGCTCGCCAAGTCCAACACGCCGGAGTTTGGGGCGGGCGCCAACACCTTCAACGAGGTCTTCGGCAAAACGCGCAACCCGTGGGACACGCGCATGACCTGCGGCGGGTCGTCGGGCGGGGCCGCCGTCGCGCTGGCCACGGGGCAGGTATGGCTCGCCACGGGCAGCGACCTCGGCGGCAGCCTGCGCATCCCCGCGAGCTTCTGCTCCGTCGTCGGCCTGCGCCCGACGCCGGGCCGCGTGCCGCACGGGCCGAAAGAGCTGCCCTTCGCGAGCCTCTCCGTCGAGGGTCCGATGGGCCGGACGGTGAGCGACGTTGCGCTGTTCCTGGACACGCAGGCGAGCGGGGCGGCGTCCGTAGATCCGATTAGCCTGCCGCGTCCGGAGCGTCCGTTCGTCGAGGCGGTCGACAACCCCGTGGCGCCCAAGCGCGTCGCCTACTCCCCGGACCTCGGCATCGCGCCGGTGGACGCGGAGGTGCGCGCGATATGCGCTCGCGCCGTGCGCCTATTCGAATCGTGCGGCGCATCGGTCGGCGAGGACCACCCCGACCTCTCCGACGCCGAGGACATCTTCCAGACCCTCCGCGCCGCACAGTTCGCGGCGGGGTACGGGAAGCATCTGCGCGCTCATCGCGACCTGTTGAAGCCGGAGATCATCTGGAATGTGGAGAAGGGGCTCGCGCTCTCCTCCGAGGACGTGAACCGGGCGGAGCTCGCCCGCGGGGCGCTCTACTACCGCACGGCGGCGTTCTTCGAGCGCTACGACATCCTGGCCTCGCCGACGGTGCTCGTGCCGCCGTTCGACATCGAGCAGCGCTACGTCGCGGAGGCGGGAGGCGTCGCCTTCGACACGTACATAAGCTGGCTGATCATGTCCTTCGCGCTCACGCTCACCGCCTGCCCGTCAATCTCCGTGCCGTGCGGGTTCACGTCGTCGGGGCTGCCGGTGGGCCTGCAGCTGATGGCGCCCTGCGCCGACGAGCACGCTCTCCTATCGGCCGCCGCGCTCTTCGAGCAAGCGTCCGGCTTCGCGGCCGGCGTTCCCATCGATCCGATTGTGAGGCATTAGCGATGTGGCGGGCGATGATGGCCGCAGGCGTCGTGTGGGTGCTGGTCACCGCGTGGCTGGGCGCGTTTCTTTTGGACCGCACGGCAGGCGCCGCCGCTGAAGGTCTCATTCCGGAGCCCGGCTCCGCCCAGGTGGTGGTGGCGGTCATGTCGATAATCATCTTCGGCCTCCCCGGAGTGGTCCTCGTAATCGCGGGCTGGCGCCGCCGTCCGGGGGCGTAGGGGATTGGCTTGACAGTCAGGGGCCGCGCCTGCGCGCCTTGAGGCGGCTTACGAGAAAGTGCGCCCCCACTCCAAGCCCATAGCAGACCGTCGCGGCGCCTCCGTAGTAGAACGTCATGATGAAGGTTCATCCGAATGGGCTGAAGTCGTAGATGCCGAAAAGGTCGAAGACCCCAACGAGGTCTGCGGCCAATAGAGACACCGGAAACGAGGCCAGCAACGCCAGGGGCAGCAGCCGACTGGGCTTGAACGCCAGGCCGAGAACGAAAGGGATTGCTGCCACAGGAGTCAGCACCACAACGTAGTCTAGTGGGTCGCCAGAGCTCGACCACCACATCGACCAGAGGACCATCAGGGCTGCGACCTCCAAGGCCATGACGTATGCGGCCATCCGCAGTCGACGGTTGCTCCACAAACGCATCAAGGGGCCGCCTTCCCATGCAGTGACCATGCGGGCAGTGACTTCTGGGCGCAGGATATGCCCCCCTCCCCCGAAAGCTGTAACATCCTCCCGTAGCGCACTGAGGAGAGAGGGGCCATGACCACTGACACCGACCGCGACATCCTGCGAGCGCAGGAGCCGACCGAGAAGCTCGACGATTTCAGCGTTGACGACCACTACCGGAGCTGGCTCGCCCGCGAGGGCGTGAAGGTCATCGACGAGTACGCGTTCGAGGACCTCGGGACCGTCGAGCTCGGGCCGTGGGAGCGCAAGGGAGGAAAGGGCGCCGCCCTCAACATCCCCTATCCCGTCCTCATCAACGACGCCCAGCTCGTCGAGATTAGGCCGGGCGGCTCGTCCGAGCCGGAGCATCACCTCTACGAGGAGATCGTCTACATCGCCTCCGGCCGGGGCGCCACGAGCGTCTGGGCGGGCGACGGCCCCAAGCGCACCTTCGAGTGGAAGAAGGGCAGCCTCTTCGCGGTCCCCCTCAACGCCTGGTACCAGATTTTCAACGGGAGCGGCTCCGAGCCCGCCCGCTACCTCTCCGTAACGACCGCGCCCCCGACCATGCGCCTCTTCAAGGACGACGACTTCATCTTCAACAACGACTACGTGTTCACGAAGCGTTTCCGGGGCGAGGACGATTTCTTCAGCGGCAACGGCAAGCTCTACAACGGCCGCGTGTGGGACGCGAGCTTCATCCCCAATGTGCCGGACATGCCCCTCTACTCGTGGGAGGCGCGCGGCGCGGGCGGCATCAACGCCATGTTCGAGATGGCCGGGAACGCCATGAAGGACCACGTCTCCGAGTTTCCGGTCGGCACGTACAAGAAGGCGCACCGCCACGGCCCCGGCGCCCATCTGCTCATCCTCAGCGGCGACGCCGGCTACTCGCTGCTCTGGAACGAGGACGATATGTCGGACCTGGTCAAGGCTGACTGGAAGCTCGGCTCGATGGTCGTCGTTCCGAGCGACCACTGCTACCACCAGCATTTCAACAGCGGCTCGCGCCGGGCGCGCTACATGGCCCTCGGCTACGGCGCGGGAGGCACGGCGGCTGGCCTGCAGACTCCCTTCGCCGGCTCCGGCGTCGCCGACATCAGCCTGAAGAAGGGCGGCATCCAAGTGGAGTACGATGACGAGAATCCGCTGGTCCTCGACCTCTTCGAGGAGGAGTGCCTGAAGCACGGGGCCGTGCCGGACATGCGCCGGTACTTCCCGAACAGGACCGAGTTCAAGACGAAGCTGCCGGGCTAGGACACGACCGGCAACCGCAGGGACACAACCGGCGACTACAGGAACGGATGCAAGGCAACGAGAGGAGGACGGCGATGGCGGAAATAAGCGTACAAGGCATGACCCACTGGTCTATCCCGGTGAACGATTTGGACGAGGCCGAGGCGTTCTACGGCGGGCTGCTCGGTCTGGAGTCGAAGGGCAGGCTTGGCAACAACAGCATGTCGTGCTTCAGCACGGGCGACACGAACCTCCTGCTCTGCGCGCAGAAGACCCCGATCGCGGGCTCGCCGCCGGGCGTGCATCACTCCTTCACGGTCGCCCCGGAGACTATCGCGCTCGCGTGCAAGCTCTTCAAAGAGCAGGGCGTCAAGATAGACAGCCTGGTCTACCGGGCCACGGGCCACTTCACCGGCAGGGAGCTCTACTTCTTCGACCCCACCGGCAACCGCTTGGAGCTACGGGACCCCACCTGGAGCAAGGGGATGCCCGAGCCGGCCATAGAGGAGCTGTCGGCTTAGGGGGAGCCTTGACCGCCCCTCCCTAACCCTCCCCCGCGGACGGAGAGAGGACTGAGAGAGGCTGTTCCCTTCGCGCTCAGTGCTCGACTTCGAGGGTTTCGACCTCTTCGATTCTCTCGTCCGGCGTGAAGCGCCATATGCCGACGTGCCCGTGGCGCAGTTCGCCCTTGGCGTCCCAGTCCAGGGTTCCACCTGCGCCTTCGAGGTTGATCTCCTTGCCCTCGCGGATCAGGCGGAGCGCGTCCGCGACGCCCTGCGGAGTGGCGTGGACCGTCTCGCCGGGCGGCCTTGCGATGGGGCGGAGCTGGTCGCGGATGGATGCGCCGTCGATGCTGCCCGCCGCCTCGGCCGCCAGCATGATCGCCAGCGCCGCGTCGTAGGTCTCCTTCACGTAGGTGAGCAGCGGCAGTTCGCCGTACTTCTCCACGAAGGCGGCGTTCCACTCCTCGCCGACCTTGCTGAGAGGAGGCGGCGCTCCTGCCGTGCCGTACATGCCGCCGAGATGCTCGCCCCCGATTTCCTCGACGATGCGCACCCTCTTTGCGGCGTCCCCGAAGAGGAACTGATCGTAGAGTCCCGCGTCGAGCGCCTGCTGGACGATGCCTTGGGCAGCCGTTCCGAAGTCGATGACGACCAGCGCCTCCGCGCCCGCGCTCGCGGTCTCTTGGAGAGCAGTCAGATAGGACGTCTCTTCAATGTCGATGCTGACGCTGACCAGCGTCCCCGTCCACGCCGCCTCGAACACTGCCGCCAGCCCCTGGCCGTAGGGGTCGTCACGGTAGGTGAGGCCGACGTTGCTGAACCCGCGGTCCCGCGCGAGCTGCGCGAGCACGGGGCCTTGCGCGCTGTCGGACAGCGTCGTGCGGAAGAAGAAGTCCTCGTCCGCCGCGTCCGCCAGAATCGGCGCGGTAGCCGAAGGGCTGATCGTGGGGATTCCCGCGGGTCCGGTCAGCTGCTCGGCGATGGGGAGGGATGCGGCGCTGGAGTTCGGCCCGACGATGGCGTGGACGCCCTCTGCATCCAACAGACGCCGCGCCGATGCGAGCGCAACGTCCAGGTCGCGTGGCGCGTCCGCCGCGACGCTCTCGACGGGCCGTGCGAGCACCCCGCCGTTGTCGTTGACTTGGGCGATGGCAAGCTCGAACCCGCGCTGCCTGTCGGCCGAAGCTTGCGGCGACCCCGAAAAGTCGAGCAGCAGGCCTATCTTCAGAGGGACATCGCTCTGCGGCGCATCGTCCCCGGCGCATCCGGCTACGGCGACGAGCGCGGCCGCCAGCACCGCAAGAATCCCTAACCTCACGGCATCACCCTTTCAAGCGCACACGCGCCCCAGCAATCGGCGCCGCCGACCGCATAGCCCATCCTCCCCTCTTGCTCCTCCTCTCCCGTCCGCGGGAGAGGATTGAGGAAGGGGCCTACGAGTAGCGCTGACCGTAGACGCTCCGGGCGTTGCCCTCGAAGATGGCGCCCCGGTCTTCGTCCGACAGGAACTCGATGCCGTCGATGAGGGGCTTGGTGTTGTCGTACCACTCGCCGGTGCGGGGGTTGTCGGCTGAGCCCGCGCCGGGACGCTCCGTGCCGAACAGGCAACGGTCCGCGCCCACAATCTTGAACAGCAGTTCGAGGGACTCCGCGTTGTAGAGGCAGGTGTCGTAGTAGAGGTTCTTCACGTGGCGGTCGAACGTCTCCTCGCCGTTGGCCCCGCGAAGCCGAGCGCGCCACCGGCCTATCTGGTAGGGGATCGACCCGCCGCCGTGGCTCATGATGATCTTGAGCCCCGGGAAGTCGTCGAACACCGTGGACTTGGCGAGCGACAGGATCGCGATGCTCTCCTCAGTGATGAAGTGGTTGTGGAAAGACTCGCGCAGGTCCTTGCAGCTTGCCGGATGTATTAGCGCGGGGATGTCCTCCTTCTCCATCTTCTCGTAGAGCGGGTACCAGTATTCCTCCCCCATCGTCGGCGTGGTGTGCTGCCCCTCGCTCGGGTCCGGGTTAATCATGATGCCGATGAACCCGAGGTCGTTGATGCAGCGGTCGATCTCCTCGAATACGTCGGTGACGGGTGCGCCGTCGCATTGGGGCAGGCCCGCGACGCCACGGAACCGGTCGGGCTCGTTCTGCACGGCCAGGGCGATGGCGTCGTTGTTCGCCTCGCAGAACCAATGCACGATCTTGTCCGGCTTCTCCGAGTGCATGAGCGAATAGGGACGCGGCGACAGGAAGGCGACGTCCGTGCCCACGTCGTCCAACAGCTCGGAGTGCCGCTTGCCCGCATTCCGCCAATTGGCGACGGTCTCTGCCGTAACGCCGGGGTGTCCCTTGCCATGAAATCCGCGTCCGTTGATCAGGAACGCCTGGTACTGGCCCATCTGAGCCCCCGTAACCAGGTGCTGGTGCGCATCGATAATCATTCCCGCCTCCTCCGCCGAGTTGGCCGCATTATCCGTCAAGCGCGCGCCAGCGCAACAGCGCCAGCGCAACATCGGGAGGACAGGCCTGCAAGGGCGGAAGGAACCAGCGGGCGGGGTGTGTCGAACAAGGGAGCGGGGAGTGGTATGCTTCCGCCAAACGTAGGGGCGCGCGGCCTCCTTCCCGGCCGGGGAGGCGGGGAAAAAGTTGGTACTGGGATACGCTGTCAGGAGGTGTAGGCGTGCTTACGCAAGCGATGAACGACCGGCTGGCCCGAGTGGGGCCCGGCACGCCCGGCGGGGAGCTCTTCCGCCGGTATTGGGTGCCCTTCCTTCCGTCCGCCAAGCTTGACGAGAACCCCGTGCAGCCTGTCCGGCTGCTCGGCGAGAACCTTACGTGCTACCGCGACAAGTCCGGCGCCGTCGGCCTGATCGGTCAGCGATGCCTGCACCGGGCCGTCGACCTGCGATGGGGCATCCCGGAAGAGAACGGCCTGCGCTGCCCCTACCACGGCTGGCTCTACGACGCCGAGGGCTCGTGCGTCGAAGCCCCCCTCGAGGCGCGCCCGGACATGTTCAAGGACCGCCTGAAGCTCGCCGGGTATCCCGTCAAAGAGATGGGCGGCCTGCTCTTCGCCTACATGGGCCCGGCGCCGGCCCCTGTGCTTCCCCCGTGGGACCTGTTCGTCTGGCCGAACGCGGTGCGTCAGATCGGCTACGCCGTGCTCAACGCCAACTGGCTCCAGTGCCAGGAGAACACCGGCGACCCCGCTCATGGCGTCTACCTGCACGGCCATCTCTTGAAGTACACCCTCGAAAAGATGGGCGACCAAGACCGCCTCTCCCGCATGAGCACCAGCTTCGAGCGGGCCGGCCTCGGCATCAAGGACCTCTACGTTCACCCGACGCAATACGGCATGGAGAAGGGCGTCATCTACTCCAAGGAGCTCGGCGCCGACGCCGACAGGAAGACGCGCCACTCCACGGTCATCTTCCCCTTCTACACCGAGCAGAACGCGGCGGGCGCGCCCTGGAGCGAGTTCCAGATTCGCGTGCCCATCGACGACGAGCACACTTACCACATCTCCTACAACAGCTACGCGGCCCCGCCGGGCGTCGAAGCTCCCAAGCAGGACTTCATCCCCTACTACGAAGTGCCCATCTGGGACGAGGACGGCAAGCCCGTCCTCGACTGCGTGCTCAACCAGGACTTCATCGGCTGGTGGTCCCAGGGGCCGCTCACCGACCGCACCGCCGAGAACCTCGGCCGCACCGACATCCCCGTCGTCTTCCTCCGCAAGCAGCTCGACGAGAACATCCAGATCGTCGAGGACGGCGGCGAGCCGATGAACGTCTTCCGCGACCCGGAGGCGGTGGGCGACATCCTCTACGGCGGAGGAGCGCCCGCCGAGATGTGGCTCGACCCCGACTGGGCGAGCAAAGGCATCGAGCTCAACCGCAACACCCGTGCCCAGTACCACAAAGGCGGCGCCGTCTGGGAGTCCGACCGCTACGGCCCGGCCCTTCCCCTCGTCGGCGAGCTCCACCGCCGCATGGAAGAGGCCATCGAAAAAGCGTCAGGCGCGCCGGCGTAGGGTTGGCGCGCCTAATGTGGCCCACCATTGTCTCGAATTCCCTTCGCCTTCCAGGGTGAAGGAGGAGGGCCGTGCGCCGGGGCGTTATCATAAGACGATGAGCATCACCTACAGTGCGCATGAGGCCAAAGCCCGGTTCGCCGAAGTACTCCGTCGCGTGCGGAGTGGTGAGACCGTAACCGTCTCCTACCGTGGAGAAGCGGTAGCCGAGGTTCGCCCGCTGCCGCAGGGTGAGGAGCCTCCGCCGCGGAACGGCGCCATGCAGTCCAATGGCGCGCCCCGCCCCGGGCTCAGCGAAGCGGAGATCGAAGAGCGCTTGGATGACATGCGGCGCCGTGGTGTTCTGGCTCCCCCCAACGGGCCGAGACAGCCTTTCAGACCCGTCGCCACAATACCGGGCGCGCTGGAGCGGTTCCTCGCTGAGCGCGGCAGGTCATGGGAGTAGCCTACCTAGACGCGTCTGCGCTGCTGGCGGTTGCATTCAACGAGGAAGGCGCCTCCCTAGTCGCTCAGCGGCTGGAGGAAAGCGCGCAGCTAGTGTCCTCGAATCTCCTCGAAGCAGAGGCGCGGGCTGCGTTCGCTCGGGAGAATCTCAGATTCGAGGAAAGCGTTGTCTTCGGCATCGAGTGGGTGCTGCCGGAGCGTTCTCTCTCGGCAGAGATGGCTGAGGCGCAGCGCGCGGGATACCTCCGAGGCGGGGATCTATGGCACGTTGCAAGTGCTCTCTACGCCGCAGAGGAAGCGGGCGGGGCGGCCAACATCGCCTTCATCACCCTCGACGAACGACAGCGGGATGTCGCCCAAACGCTGGGGTTTCAAGTCTGAACGACAGCTGGCAGGGAGACTAGCTATAGCCCGTGCGATCAGTCCATATGCGGGTTACACCCCCGGCCCCCCGCGACATTTGCCCCTTCCGCCAACGTCTCACCCTCCCTACCATGAACCCCCTGCCGTACGGCTGCGGAACGCGCTGCCCGATACTCGTAACGCCTGCTGTCACGCGAGTGCGCGGGCGGGGACGTTCGGGGACGCGCGTGCTCGGAGCGACGCGTAGCCTGCACCCCCGGTGCTACAATCTCGCCACTCGGTGCGCGTCGGGAGGATGAGGCGATGCTGTCAACGGCGGAGAACGAACGGCTCACGCGCGTAGGTCCCGGAACGCCCATGGGCGAGCTGATGCGCCGCTACTGGCAGCCGGTCGCCGTCACCTCGGAGCTCAATTCCAGGCCGACCAGGCCCGTCCGCATCCTCGGCGAGGACCTTGTCCTCTACCGTGACAAGTCCGGCGCGCTCGGACTCATCGACCGCTTCTGTCCCCACCGTCGCGTCGACCTCTCCTACGGCATTCCCGAGGAGCACGGCCTCCGCTGCATGTACCACGGCTGGATGATGGATGAGACCGGCCAGTGCATCGAGCAGCCCTTCGAGGAGACCGTCCATCCCGACGGTCGCTTCAAGGAGAAGGTCAAGGTTGTCGGCTACCCCGTGCAAGAGTTGGGCGGCCTCGTGTGGGCCTACCTCGGCCCCCAACCCGCGCCGTTGCTTCCGCGATGGGACCTCCTCGTCTGGGACAACGTCCTGCGGGATATCGGCGTCACCGAGCTCCCCTGCAACTGGCTCCAATGCATGGAGAACTCGCTCGACCCGGTGCATACCGAGTGGCTGCACGTCTACCTCACGAGCTACGTGTTGGAGCAGGAGGGAGTCGTCCCCGACCGCCGCGACATCACCCGCAAAGCCCACCAGCGCGTCGGTTTCGACCTCTACGACAACGGCGTCGTCAAGAAGCGCGTCGTCGAGGGCACGACCGAGGAGGACCCGGAGTGGACCGTCGGACACCCCATCATCTTCCCGAACTGGCTGGGCGGAACGACCGGCTTCCAGATGCGGGTGCCGATAGACGACACCCACACCTGGCACATCCTCTACAACGTCTACGTGCCCCCCGAAGGCGTCGTCCTCGAGGAGCAGGAGGAGATTCCCGGCTACGACGTGCCCTACATGGACGAGACCGGCCGGTGCGTCGTGAACTTCGTCATCGGCCAAGACACCGTGGCGTGGGTGACCCAGGGGCCCATCGCCCAGCGCCAAAAGGAGAAGCTCGGACAGTCGGACGTCGGCGTCATCCTCTACCGGAAGCTCCTCCAGGAGCAGATGCGTATCGTCGAGGACGGCGGCGACCCCATGAACACCTTCCGCGACCCGGCCGAGAACGAGATCGTGTTCACCTTCGACGAGCACCGCCCGGCCGGCGAGCGCCGCATGACGGGCCGTCGGCGGATCGGCGGCGCCTTCCAGTCCGTCGCCATGTCCGGGGAGCGCGACCCGGAGACCGGCGAGATCGTCCGAAGCCCCACCGGCAAGTACGGCCCCATCGCCCGCGCCGCCCCCGAGATCTTCGCGAAGGCCGCCAAGGGCTAGACGCCGTCGCTCAAGGGGCCTCGGCTACGGCGTCTTCGCCGTCGCTTCCTCCCGTGCCCCCTTCCGTCATTCCCCCGCGCAGGCGGGAACCTCGCCCCAACCTCCTCCCGTCTGCGGGAGGGGTCGCGCGTAGCGCGGGGGATGGAGAAGCGTCCGCCCGCAGCTACCCCCGTCACCCCAACCCCTCCGTCTTTCCTGCGAAAGCGGGAATCCAGGACGCCCCCTTCCTTCCGTCATTCCCCCGCAGGCGGGACCCACGTCGCAATAGTGACATTTGCCCGTTGCGCAAACGACCCCATGCTCTCTATCCTTCCTCCCACGCCCAACCGTTCCGCGCTCTCGGCCTCGCCAGGAGTAAATGGCGCGAAATGGCACGAAATGGCACGCTTTTTCGATGAGGCAGCCCTCGTCCACTCGTAGGCCGGGGAAGTTACGAGTGAATGGATGACACGTCTTCGGACAAAACATGCCCTTGCGGTCGTGCGATGCGCCGGACCGGAGCCGATTCCGCCCTCATCGGGGTGCGCTCCGACATGGAGTTGCACAATGTCCCTGCAGACCGGGGAGGATTCTTAACCAATGACGAGCGACGAAAGGGGCATTGCGCGGCGGCACGACCTGGACGCGCTGCGAGCGTTCGCGATGCTGCTGGGCATCGTGCTTCACGGGGCGCTGATGTTCCTCTGGCCCGTGCAGGACGAGATTTCGCAGGGTGAGGAGGACCTGCTCGGTCTCGTCATCGCTTGGATACACGGCTTTCGTATGCCGCTCTTCTTCCTGATGAGCGGCTTCTTCACGGCGATGTTGTGGCGCAGGCGCGGCCTGGGCTCTCTGCTGCGGCAGCGGGCGCTGCGAGTGCTGCTGCCGCTTGTGCTTGCCGTGGCAGTCGTCGTGCCGATGACCCACTGGGTGGTGGGATTTGTCGTCGAGTCGGCTGACGAGAGAACTGCGGGAGAGGCCGGTCCGCAGCAGAACGTCTGGCTCGCGGCGAAGACCAACGACGTCGCAATGCTGGCCGCGGAGCTCGAGGCGGGTGCGGACGTCGACGCGCCAGACCCTGTGTTCGGGGTTACGCCGCTGGCGTTCGCCGCGCTGGAAGGGCAGACCGCCATGGTGGAGGAGTTGCTGGAGCGCGGCGCCAAGCTCGAAGCGCCGAACCGCGACGGTAGCTCCGCGTTGCATAGCGCAGCGTTCATGGGGCGGGTGGAAACGGTGCGGTTCCTGCTGGACAACGGAGCGAATGTCAACGCCTTGAATCACAACGGGGAGACGCCGCTCGATTCCACAGCGAGCGAGTTGGAGGTTGCGGAGTGGATTGCTGGACTCCTGGACCTCGACTACGACGAGTAGGCGGTCCGGGCAGGAAGGGAGCAGGCGTCGGCGCTGCTGGCCGCGCGTGGCGGGGAGTGGAATGCGTCGGCTTCCGCGCCGGTCGCCGAGCCGACCGCTGCGCCGGCAACGGCCTCCCCGGAAACGGCCGCGCCAGAAGCGGAGGAAAACCCGGCGCGCGAGTACTCGGAGCAGATTGCTCCAAGGGGCGAAGGTGACGTGGACGTGTGGAGCGGCCGCGCCGCGCCCTGGTATTGGCGCGCAGTGTTCTCGGAGTCGCTGACGCTGTCCGACGGAAACGGCGAGGAAGAGCCCTTCAACCTGGTCCACACGGACGTCTTCTTCCACCTGTGGTTCCTCTGGTTCTTGCTCTGGCTCGTGGGAGGGTTCGCGGCGTTCGCCGCGGCGATGCATCGCGTGCGGGGCGATAAGCCGCTGCTGCCCGCGCGGCTCGTGCTCTCGCCGTGGCTGTTCGTATGGGCCGTGCCCCTGACGGCGGCGTTCCAATGGTTCATGGGAGTGGAGGGCGCCTACCCAACCTACGGACCAGATTCCTCGGGCGGCCTGCTGCCGCTGCCGCACGTCCTGCTCTACTACGCGGTGTTTTTCTGGTTTGGGGCTGCCTATTTCGACCATAACGACGGCGGCAAGCGGGTCAGCCGGGCTGGGTGTGGATGCTGGTCGCTGCGACGGTCGTAGTGTTCCCGCTGGGGCTCGCGTTCACGTATCCCGCCGACTTCGAGCTGGGCGCTGGAGGCTGGCTGTTCCGAGCGCTGTCTGTGCTGTTGCAGGCGGCGTTTCCATGGCTGATGACGCTGGGTTTGATGGGGCTGTTCCGCGCCATGTCCTGGCGGGGGAGTTACCCGGTGCGGTACGTGTCCGACTTGGCGTACTGGCTGTATGTCATGCACCTTCCGCTGGCGGTTCTGGCGCAGTACGCCACCCGCGGGTTGGGCCTGCCGGTGCTGTTGCACTTGGGGCTTCAGGTCTTTGTGCGGTACACGCCCCTGGGGACGCTGCTGAACGGACGCCGGACGCGGCCGGCAAAGAACAGGGCCGGATAGCATCCGGTCCTCTCACTCGTGTGCGGGAGAGAGTTAGAGAGAAGGTCTGCGGGGTAGGCCGGGCGCGGCCATTCGTTAACACTGCGGCGTGTGAAGAGGGAGTCCCGCTGGTGGTAGGGTCTAGGGGACGCTGTTGAGAGGGAGGTTTTGGATATGACGAGCGATTGGGCGCGCACGGAGCGGATTCAGCGGGTCTATGGGTCCAAGGACTACGACGAGCTGATGAGTGAGTACGACGTTTGGGCGTCGGAGTACGACGCTGATCTTCAATCCCTTGGTTTCAGCGGCCCCAGGGCCGGGGCCGAGACGCTGGCGAAGTACGTGGCGGACAAGGAGGTGAAGATCCTCGACGCGGGCGCGGGCACGGGGATGGTCGGCGAAGAGCTGGCCCGCCTTGGCTTCAAGCGCATTACGGCGCTGGACCTCTCGCCGGGGATGCTGATGACGGCGAATGAGAAGTTCGTCTACGAGGAGCTCGTGGTCGGCGAGCTGGGCAAGCCGTTGGGCTTCGAGACGGGCCAGTTCGCCGGAACGACGCGCATCGGGACGCTGACGTTCGGCCACGCTCCGCCGGAATCGCTGGACGAGCTCGTGCGGGTCACCAAGCCGGGCGGCACGGTCGTCTTCTCGATGCGGACGGACTACTACACCGAGGGCGGGTTCGACGTGAAGCAAGCGGCGCTCGAAGAGGCCGGAAAGTGGCGGCTGGTCGAGCGCGGCGAGCCGTTCCAGCCCATGCCCCACGGCGAGCCGGATATCTGGTACGAGACCTGGGCCTACGAGGTGTTGTAAACCTCTCCCCCGTCTGCGGGGGAGACTGAGAGGGGGCTCCCCTCCGTCGTTGCTTCGAAAACACCCCTCCCGTCTGCGGGAGGGGTCGCGCGAAGCGCGGGGGAGGAGAAGCGGCGGCGCGCAAACTCTCCGCGTTACCGCTCGCCTATTTTCGTTGGTTGTGGTGTGGGCGCGCGGGCAGCGCAGACGGGGAAGATTGGAAAAAGAAAGGTGAGGCTTTCATGCGGCAACGACCATTCGGCAAGCTGGGCGTGGCAAGCGCCCTTACCTTGGGCGGGGGTGGAATCGCCGGGATATGGGGACAGACCAACCGCGAGGAGTGCGTCGCCACTGTCGGCGAGGCCGTAGATTCCGGCATTGACCTGCTGGACCTGGCGCCCTCCTATGGCAACGGCGAGGCGGAGTCCGTCATCGGCGCCGCGTTCGACGGCAAGCTGCCTCCGGACGTGCGCATCACCACCAAGTGCCGCGTGGGCGATACGCCGTCCGACCGGGTCTACGACCTCCTCTCCGAGAGCCTGACCGGCAGCCTCGAACGCATGAAGATCGACCACGTCGACGTCATGTTCGTCCACAACTCGGTCGCCCTTGGCCACGAGGGCGGCGAGCGCGTGACGACTGCCGCGTCCGTCGCTGAAGCCGTTGCGCCCGCGTTCGAGCGGCTCGTCGCCGAGGGCCGCGTCCGCTACTGGGGGCTGACCGGCATCGGTCAAGCCGACGCCCTCATCGAGCTGCTGACCAACGGCCCGCGACCTGACTACGTTCAGTGCATCGCCAACCTCCTCGACTCACCAGGCGGCCTGCTGCGGGGCGAGGGTCCCGCCCGCCCGCGCGACATCATCGCCGCCGCAAACGCCAACAATGTGGCTGTCATGGGCATCCGCGCCGTGCAGGCGGGCGCGCTCACCGACGCCATCGACCGCCCTCTCCCCGACGGCCACTCGGAGCTTGCCGACTATGCCCGCGCGGCCCCCTTCCGCGACATCGCCAACGAGGTCGGCAAGTCCGCCGCCTTCCTGGCCCACCAGTACGCCCTCTCAATGGGCGGCGTATCCACCGTTGTCCTCGGGGTGAAGAACCGCGACGAGCTTCGCGAATGCATCCGGGCCGAAGCCGCCGCCCCCATGGACCCCGCGCTGATGGAGCGGATCGACAAAGCCGTCGGGCGGGTGTAAGAGTCCCTGAGTGCTAAACTCACCCCATGGTCTTCAGGCAGGGCATGAACCGCGCCAAGCTCCGCGAGGGCTCCGGCAAGGGCGTTGAGATAGCGGATGAGCACTTCCACGAGGTTGCCGGCTCCAAGGACTTCTACGTCTACGTAACCCCCAACCGCAAGGCGAAGGGCTATGAGGCGCTGCGCGATTGGCTGAAGCAGCAGGGCTACGCCGTCAGCGTCTCGGACGACGCCCCCCTGCTGCCCGCGAAAGGCTACAAGGCCATCAAGGTCACCACCGCCGGCGGCGTCCTCTCCGATGAGGCGCTCAAACGGACCCACCGTTGGGCCCACCAGCGCAACTTCCTCCATAGCTTCTTCAGGCCGCTGCGAGGAGGGTAGGCGATGGCCCGGAAGGCCGACTCCCAACAGGGCCCGTCCTTCTTCGACGACCCCGCCGCCGGGACGTCCTCGAACGCCCCCGGACAAGCCGTCGCCCCTGACGAGTCATTGCCTCAAGAATCCCCTCCGTCGTCTGCGGGGGAGGCCCGGCTAACCCCTCCCCCGTCTGCGGAGGAGGCAGGGAGGGGGCCGCTGCTGCTCGTCATGGACGGCCACGCCATGGTCTTCCGCGCATGGTTCGCCCTTCAGAACGCGCGGCCGCTCACCATCCGCACGACCGGCGAGGACGTGCGCGGCGTTTACTCCTTCACCACCACCTTCTTCAAGACCCTCGCCGACCACCGGCCCACCCATGCCGTCATCGCCTTCGATCCGCCCGGCCCGACGTTCCGGCACGAGCAGTACCCCGAGTACAAAGCCAACCGCCCCGAGATCCCTCGTGAGCTCACCCAGAACGTCGAGCGCGTGAAGCAGGTGATGACTGCCTTCCGCGTCCCCGTTCTCGAAACCGTCGGCTACGAGGCGGACGACGTTCTCGGAGCGATTTCGGCGTGGGCCGACGAGCACGCCGTCGACACCCTCATCGCGACCGGCGACACCGACACTCTCCAGCTCGTCTCTCCCCATGTTCGCGTTCTCCTCACCACCGGGTTCGGCGACATCAAGATCTACGACGTGGACGCCGTTCGAGAGCGCTACGGGGGTCTCGAACCCGTCCAGCAGATCGACGTGAAGGCCCTCACCGGCGACACTTCGGACAACGTTCCCGGTGTGCCCGGCATCGGACCGAAGACCGCGGTAAAGCTCATTCAGGATTTCGGCAGCGTCGAGTCCCTCGTCGAGCGCATCGACGAGGTCAAGCCGCCGCGCATTCAGGGCCTCGTCCGCGACCACGCGGAACGGCTCCAGAAGAGCAAGGCGCTCGTCACCATCGACACCGCCGCGCCCACGGGTTTCGATTTCGACGAGGCGCGTTTCGGCCAGTTCACCCGCGACGAGGTCCTCGACATCTTCGGCGAGCTGGAGTTCAGCAGCCTCGTCCCGCGCATTCCGCTCCCTCTCGACGAGCAGGCAGCCGGCGAGGCGCCGCCCGAGCCATCGGCGAGCGCCGCCACCGCCGTCATGATCATCGACACCCCCGACGCCCTCAACGCCCTCGTGCAGCGCCTGCGGGACGCTCCCGCTTACGTTGTCGAGGCCCACGCAAGCGTTCCTCGCGCCATGGAGGCTGAGCTCGTGGGCCTCGCTTTCGCAGTCGAGGAGGGCGTCGGCTGCTACGTCCCCATCGGCCACGCGGGCCAGACTCCAAACGGGACTTCGCAGCTGCCCGTCGACGTCGTTATGCAGGCTGTCGCGCCCGTGCTCCGGGAGAGGCCGGCCTCCGGTCACAACCTCAACTTCACGTTGACGCTCCTGTCGAATTACGGCGTTTCTCCCATGTCGGTGGCCGTGGCGTTCGACACCATGATTGCCGCGCACCTCACCGGCCAGAAGGCGCTGACCCTCAAGCCTCTCGCCTTCAACCGCCTCAACCTCGATATCGGCCAGCTCACGGACCTCACCGGCACCGGGCGCAAGCAGATCACGTTCGACGCCGTGCCCGTGGCCGACGCAGCCGCATTTGCAGCCGCCAATGCCGACGCCACGCTCCGGTTGGCGAACGCCCTGGCCGAAGACCTGGAGCGTGACGGGCTGACCGAGTTCAACCGCGACCACGCCATGCCGGTCGTGCCCGTCCTCGTTCGGATGCAGACCCACGGCATCGCCATCGACGCCGGCGTCCTTGCCGAGCTCGATGAGGAGATCGTCGGTGAGATCGACGTCGAGGAGAAGGCGGCCTACGAGGCCGTCGCCCACCAGTTCAACATCAACTCACCCTCGCAGGTGGGCGATCTGCTGTTCAAAGACCTGAAGCTTCCGTCGGGCCGGCGCACCCAGAGCGGCTACTCCACCGACGCCTCGATACTCGAGAACCTGCGCCATGCCCACCCCGTCATCGACCATATCCTGCGCTACCGCGAGCTGACCAAGCTGAAGTCCACCTATGTGGACACCCTCCCCCAGTCCGTGAACCCGCGCACCCGCCGGATCCACACCACCTATAACCAGGCTGGCTCCGCGACGGGACGGCTCGCAAGCTCCGACCCCAACCTCCAGAACATCCCCATACGCACGCCCCTCGGCCTGCGCGTCCGCGAAGCGTTCATCGCCGAGGAGCGCCCCAACTGGCTCCTGCTCAGCGCCGACTACTCCCAGATAGACCTCCGCGCCCTCGCCCACCTCTCGCAAGACCCCGAGCTGATGGCCGCGTTCGACCGCGACGAGGACATCCACGCGTCCACCGCCTCCCTCATCTACAGGGTCCCTCTCTCCGAGGTGACACGGGATATGCGCCGCCTCGCAAAGGTCATGAACTTTGGGGTCGCCTACGGCCTCAGCGCCTTCGGCATCTCCCAGCAGACCGAGCTCACGCGGGAGGAGGGCGCCGAGTTCATCGACTCCTACTTCACCACCTACCCCAAGGTGCGGGAGTTCTTGGACGAGACGGTCGAGAAGGCGAAGGAGAACGGCTACGCGGAGACGCTTCTGGGCCGCCGCCGCTACATCCCCGAGCTGCGCTCTCCCCACTACCCCGTCCGCCAAGCCGGGGAGCGCATAGCCCTGAACATGCCCGTGCAGGGGACCTCAGCCGACATCATCAACGAGGCCATGGTCGGCATTCAAAAGCGCCTGGACGCCGAGGCCTTCCGGTCCAAGATGCTCCTCCAAGTCCACGATGAGCTCGTCTTCGAGACTCCCCGCGAAGAAGAGCAGCCCCTCCGCGCCATGCTCGAGGAGGTCATGCCCAACGCCATCGAGATGAGCGTCCCCATCAAGATCGACGTCAAGAGCGGCGAAGACTGGGCCTCGATGACCTACCAGGAGTGAGCCGCGCTCCATGACGCCGGATTATTCCCTCTCCCGTCTGCGAGCCCTTTGCGCAACCTCAAACTGGTTCGTGGCAAGCTTGCTATAGGTTCGTGGTGAGCCTGTCGAACCACGAACCAGCCTGGAATACCGGGGAGCGCAGAGGGGCGTCGCCCCTCTGCCGGGGGCGTGGGGGTGTCCCCCACAAACGTGACGGGTGGGTGGGTGGGAAGAGTGACGCCCGCCAGAATAGAATTACGCAAAGGTCTCGTCTGCGGAGGACATGGGGAAAGAGTCAGCGGAAGGAGGCTAGCGGGCTCCTAAGCCCTGAGGTCCTCGCGAGGGGGAGTCCCCCCCGCCAGACCGGCAATCTCCTTCTCCAGCGCGTCGACCGCCGCGAAGTCCTCGGCCACGAGCTTGTAGCAGCGCTCCACGTAGAGCTGGGCGAGCTTCGCCGCCGCGTCCGAGGGGTCCTGCGCCGCGTAGCGCACCCGGTCCGCCCAGAACCGGCTATCGAGTGCGCTCGTCAGTGCCCCCAGCGACACGTCCGTCTCTTTGACCAGCGCCTCGTCGTGCGACTCTAGCGCGAACCGCATCGTCCCGACGAGCTTCGACAGCTCGGCTAGGCGGTCGCGGTCGCTCATCAGCTGATAGATGACCTGCTGAACGTTCGCGCCGCCGTCGTCAAGCTCGCCTACCGCGCGGTGGGCGACGGGCTCCGGGTTGCTGTCGAGGTATCGCTGGTGCATCGCCGCATACTGCTGGATGGACTCGGCCGTCTGGTGCATCGCCGCTTGCATGTCCCCTAGCGTGATGTTGCCGCCCCAGATGAGGTCGTCGCCTCTCATTTCGGCCAAGTGACGGAGCCATTCAATCGACTCGACCGGCTCCGGCACGGGTGGGACGGCGAAGCCCCCTGCGCCGTCGCCGAGAAGGTCTCCGACGGCGCCGCCGAGCTGGGCGGCCAGCATGGGCGGCAGGTACTTGCCGATATCCATCTTGATGGGGAGCAGAACGGCGTAGGTGGCGAGAAGCTCGGTCTCGGAGCTGCCGAAGTAAAGGACCGCGTGTCCTTTCGGACGTGACTCGTCGCCAATCTCGAACGTGAGCGTCAAGGCGGGGCCTCCTGTCCAGAGTATATGCCTTGGACAACGCGCTGCACGCTTGACAGTGCACACGGCCCTCCGTAGCCTGCGCGCGCGTCGCGGGGCGGTGGTTACGGCGGCTCACCTCGCCATTCGCGGCGCCAACCGACTATGAGCACCGAGCCCCGCGCGGCACAAAGCCAGCCAACCAAGCCCCGACGCCTCGCCAGGTGGACGGCCCAGTCGGCTATTCACTTTGGCGTTTGGCTCGCGTTCTCCGGGCATTTCGAGCCCGAGTTCCTCGCCCTTGGCGTCATCGCCGCCATAGCCGCGACCGCCGCCGCCAACTGGCTCTTCCATGGCGTCTACGACCCCCTCTTCTCGGGTCCGCGCCGGTCCTACGGGTGGATGGCACGGGCCATCGTCCGGTTCGTGCTCTACATCCCATGGCTACTATGGGAGATCGCCGTCTCCAACTTCCATGTCGCCTACCTCGTCCTGCATCCCAAGCTGCCCGTCGCCCCGAGCCTCGTGGAGTTCGAGACCACTCTCGTCTCGGAGCGTGCGCAGGTGCTCCTTGCTCAGTCCATCACCCTCACCCCGGGCACCGTCACCGTCGACGCCTCGAACAGCAAGTTTGTAGTGCATTGTCTCTCGGCCAAGAGCAGAGAGGGTCTCGAAAAGGGGGACATTCAGCGGAAGGTCGCGGGGGTATTCGAGGAGTTCGCGCCTGACCGCGTGACCCTCCACGAGATCACGTCGCCAAGCCAGGTCCCGCAATGATTTCGGAGTTCACTGTCGCCCTCGTCGTTGTCATCGCCGTCACCGGCGCAGCGTTTTATCGCATCGTCGTGGGCCGCACCGTCTACGATCGCCTCCTGGCGGCGGGAGCCGTTGGCACGAACACTATCGTCATCCTCGCGCTCTCCGGATTCGTGTTCGAGCGCCCCGACATGTTCGTCGATCTGGCCATCAGCTATGCGCTCCTCAACTTCATTGGAACAGTAGCCGTCGGCAAGTACCTCGAAAACCATCAGGATGAGGAGGAGGCATGAGCATCGTCGGCACAGTGCTGATGAGCGCCGGCATTGCGCTGATGGCAATCACGGCTCTCGGCTTAGTGCGCCTGCCCGATTTCTTCTCGCGAGTCCATGCGGTCTCGAAGTCCGAAACGCTCGGCATAGCCCTGGTGCTGCTCGGCCTCATCCTGCACGATGGCGTGACCCTGGTCAGCTTGAAGCTCGTGCTCATTGTCGTATTCGTTGCTATCGCCAACCCGGTGGGCGCCCACGTGCTCACACGGGCCGCAGTCAGGACCGGACTCATGCCCTGGCGTAGGAGTGGAGGAGACGGCTCATGATCTGGTGGATCGAGATTCTCCTGTTCGGGCTGCTCACCCTTGCGGCGGTCGTCGCCCTGAACGTCCGCGACGTGATCGCCGCCGTCGCTGCGCTCACCATCTACAGTTTGCTCGCGGCGGCACTGCTCGCTCTCATGGGCGCGGTGGACGTCGCGCTCACCGAGGCGGCGCTAGGAGCGGGCATCACCGGCGTCCTGCTCATCGGCGCCATCAGGCTTCTGCGGAGGAGGTCGGTCGATTGAGGTGACTCTAATGAAGTGGCTTACCTTTGCATCTCTCGCTGGTCTGCTCGCCCTGCTGGTCTGGGCGTCCGCGGACCTTCCTGACCGCGCCGACCCCGGCGCGCCGGCAAACGTGCATCTTTCTCCTGAGTTCACCGAGCTCACCGAGTCCGAGGTCGCAATACCCAACCTCGTTTCGGCGGTCCTCGCGGACTTCCGAAGCTACGACACGCTCGGCGAGACATTCGTCATCTTCACCGCCGGACTCGCCGTGCTTCTTGTGCTGCAGCGCGGCTATCGACGGGGCGAGGACGGCAACGAGGAATGACCGAGCATCACGATAGCGTAATCCTGCAGCTCGTCGTGCGGGGCTTCATGGTCCCGTTCATCGTCGTCTTCGGCATCTACGTCCTCATCCACGGCGAGTCGAGTCCGGGCGGCGGTTTCCAGGCCGGCGCAATCATTGCGGCGGCCCTCATCCTCGCCCGGCTTACCCACGGCAGCGAGCACGGCACCCGCCGCCTTCCCACCGGCCTCCTCGTGTGGCTCGCGTGCATCGGCCTTGGCATCTACGTCCTCGCCGGGCTGCTCGCCGTCGTCTTCGGCGAGAACTTCCTCGACTACGCCGCTATCCCCCTCCAGTGGTTCAACGACTTCGCCGGCGAGGACCGCACCAACCGCGCGATGGGGATCTTCATCATCGAGGTAGGAGTCTTCACTGGCGTCGCCAGCGTTCTCGTCATCATCTACGACTACCTCGCTGAGACTCTCCCCGTTACGCCGGTAGGGGGGAGCGGCGCGGAGCCTCCGGAGGCGATTGGCAATGATTGACGAGATTGCCGCACGCTTTCCCTATTGGGCGACGGCGCTCCTCCTCGTCATCGGCCTCTACGGCATGATTGGCAAGAGAAGCTTCCTCAAGAAGGTCATCGGGCTGAACATCTTCCAGTCCGCCATCATCCTCTTCTTCATCGCAGGTTCCCTCCGGGAGGGCGCGACCGTGCCCATCCTCTTCAGCGTGCATGGTCCGGAGCATGCCAACCCCGAGGACTTCGTCAACCCGCTGCCCCACGTGCTCATGCTCACGGCCATCGTCGTCGGCGTCGCCATCACCGGCGTCGCCCTTAGTTTCCTCGTCCGCATCTACCGCGAGTTCGGAACGCTTGACGAGAGCTTGCTCCTCGATGAGGTCCGCGAGTAGCCATGGAGCAGCTGCCCGCCGCCGTACCCATAACGCTGCTGGTGTTTTCCCTCGTTGCGCCCGTCGCCGCCCGCGTGCGCGCCGCAGTGGCGTTTCCCATTGCGCTGGCCGCCGCCGCTATCTCGACGGTCGCCTCCGTGCTCTTGCTGGCCAGGGTCCTCGACGAGGGCACGCTGCGATACGACCTCGGAGGGTGGGCTCCGCCCGTCGGCATCGAATATGTCATCGACGAGGTCGCCGCCTATGTAACGCTGGTTGTCACGAGCGTTTCCTTACTCGTCCTCGCGTCGACCCGCCGGTGGGCGGTCCGCGAAGCCGGAGACCGCTTGGGCTCCTTCTACGGTCTGGCGCTCCTTCTCCTCGCCGGACTAACGGGCATGGTCGTCACCGGCGACCTCTTCAACCTGTTCGTGTTCCTGGAGATATCCTCTCTCGCGGCCTATGCCCTGGTGTTTATCGGCGGGCGCAGGGCGATGATTGCGGGCTTCCGCTACCTCATCATCGGCTCCATTGGGGGAGCCTTTTACCTGTTGGGAGTCGGCTTCATCTACTTCGCCACTGGGACGCTGAACATGGCGGAAGCGCGCGAGCTGATTCCCGAAACGGAAGCCACCCGTGCAGTGCAGGCGGGGGCTGCCTTTATCTTCGCGGGACTCGGGCTCAAGATGGCCCTCGTCCCTATGCATACCTGGCTGCCCGACGCCTACCAGCATGCGCCTTCGTCGGTGAATTCGCTGATAGCGCCGGTCATGACCAAGGTCGCGGCCTACGCCATGCTCCGGATGTTTCTGAGCGTCTTCCCCGACGGGTATCTGACGTCCGTCATTCCCGTCGCCGACGCCCTCGTCGTCCTGGGGCTGATCGGCATAGTCTTCGGCTCGATTGCCGCGGCTTCGCAGAAGGACTTGCGGCGGATGCTCGCCTACAGCAGCATTAGTCAGCTGGCCCTCATCGCCGTCGGCATTGGCCTCGCCTCGCCCCTGGCCTTCGTGGCGGCGTTGCTGCACGTAGTGAACCACGCCGCGATGAAATCAACGCTCTTCCTCGCTACGGCCTCCATCCGCCTGCAGACGGGCCTCCAGCGAATCCAGGACCTCTCCGGCATCGGGCGTCGTATGCCCATCACGATGGCCGCCTTCACCATCGGCTCCATCTCGATGGTCGGGATTCCGCCATCGGCCGGGTTCTTCAGCAAGTGGTACATGGTCCAGGCGGGCGTTGACCAAGGCCAATGGGCCGTTGTCGTCGTCGTGCTCCTTAGCAGCCTGCTGACCGCGGTCTATCTGTTCAAAGTGCTGGAGCGCGCCTACCTGCGTCCCGCGGTTGTCGACGCCCACCAGGGGAACGACGGCGACGAAGGTCATGGCGGCGAAGAGGCGCATGTGGAGCATGCTCCTCATTCCTCCCCCATAGACGGGGGAGGAACAGGCGGATCGTCCGTCCGTGAGGAAGTCGCGAACGCCTCGGAGTCGCCGATCGATGTGTGGGTCCCGCTCGTGGTGCTGGCAGCCGCGACCATCATCCTAGGCATCCTCAACGTGGCGATTGTTCAGAACGTCTTGGAGCCGGGGGTATCGTGATCGAGACGTTCTCATCCTCGCTGCCCTTCATCGCCGTCCTCATCCCGGTCGGCGCGGCGGCTCTCGTCGCGCTCACCACCGGACGCTGGCCGAACCTGCGCGATAGCTGGTCGAGCATTGCCGCGGTCGCACTGCTGGTCGTCATCTTCCTGATGCTTGCCGACACCCTGGACGGACGTGCCGCCAAGAGCACGCTCCTCGAGCTCTCGCCCGGCATCGAGATAGCGTTGCGCGCGGACCCCGCCGGCATGATCTTCGGCGGCCTCGCCTCCGGGCTCTGGGTATTGGCCGGCATCTACGCCGTCGGCTACATGCGCGGCGGCCACGAGCACAAGCAGACTCGGTTCTTCACCGCTTTCGCCTTGAGCATCGCCTCGGCCGTGGGCGTGGCGATGGCCGAGAACTTGCTCACGTTCGTCCTCTTCTATGAGCTGCTGTCGCTCTTCACGTATCCCCTCGTCACGCACCGCGAGACCGAGGAGGCGATTGTCGCGGGCCGCAAGTATCTGACCTACACGCTCTCCGGCGGCGTGATGCTCATCGGCGCGACGGCATGGGTTCATGTCCTGGGTATCGACGCCACCTTCGAGGCGGGCGGCTTCCTCGGCGCCGCCGAGCTTGGCCCCACGACGCAGTGGGGGCTGTTCGTCCTCCTCGCCGGCGGGGTGGGAGTGAAGGCCGCCGTCATGCCGCTTCACAGTTGGCTGCCGAGCGCAATGGTCGCGCCGACGCCTGTCTCGGCCTTGCTGCACGCGGTCGCCGTGGTGAAGGCGGGCGTGTTCGGCATAGTGCGGGTGGTCGCCTTCGTTTTCGGCGCTGCGATGCTCGACGATATGGGCGGGTGGCTGGTCCTGGCCGTCATGTCCGCGACAACGATGCTCGTTGGTTCGGCGCTCGCGTTGCGTCACGACAACCTGAAGCGGCGGTTGGCCTACTCGACCATCAGCCATCTCTCGTACATCGTGTTGGGGGTCGCGCTCATCGGCCCGATCGCGCTCACCGGGGCGCTGCTGCACATCATCGGCCACGGCGTAACCAAGATAACGCTCTTCTTTGCTGCGGGAGCCATTCACGTCCGCACGCACAAGGACAACGTGAGCGAATTGGACGGCATTGGGCGTCAGATGCCCATAACGATGGGAGCGTTCGCGCTGGCGTCGCTGTCGATGGCCGGCATCCCGCCCTTCGTGTTGTTCACGAGCAAGTTCTACTTGGGCTGGGGAGCCGCGGAGGTCGGACAGCAGGCGTTCCTGATCATTTACATGGCCAGCGGAGTACTCAGCGCGGCGTACCTCTTCCCCATAGTCGTCCGCGCGTTTCTGCGCCGATCGCCCGAGCATACGAGGTACGGCGAGGCCGATATGCGAATGGTGGCGCCGATCGCGGTCACGGGCGTTTTCGCTCTGGTGTGGGGCATTGCGCCCGACTTCCCGTTCGGATTCTTCGCTCTCGCCGAAATGATCGCCGACGCATCCTTCGGGCCGTCCATCGCCGTCGCCGGAGTGTCGCAATGATTATCGACCGTTCCCTCGTGATTGCGGTCGTCGTAGGGCTTGTGCTCGCGTACGCTCTGGAAGTGGGCTTCGTGTCCAAATCCGAGGCCTACTTCGCTGGCAGCAACGCGCCGCTGTTCTGGGTGGGCTTCGGCCTCTTCGGTTGCATCGCAATCGTCGTCGTTTCCAAGTGGGTGGGACACGCCTTCCTGATGAAGCATGACGACCCTTACACCGGCGAGCACGTCGAGGCCGAACCCGGGGAGGACCGCGATGAGTAGCCTCCCCCCCTTCGTCATTATGGCTGTGGCGGCGCTCCTCGTCGCCGTGACGCCTTCCGGCATCGTCCGAAAGGTCATCGCGGTCGGCGCTCCACTGCTCGTTCTTGCTCAACTGGTCTGGGGCATCGACGAGGGCGACTCTTGGAGAGTGGCCTGGCTGTCCCTGGAGCTCGAGCCGCTGCGCGCCGACAGCCTGAGCCTCGTCTTCGGGTATGTCTTTGCGATCGCCGCCGCGCTGGGGGGCATCTACGCCTGGCATTTGGAGGACCGGGGTCAGCAGGCGGCCGCCCTCGCCTACGCGGGGTCGTCGATAGGCGTCGTGTTCGCGGGAGACCTGATCACGCTGGTGCTCTTCTGGGAGCTGATGGCGCTCACCTCCGCCTACCTGATCTGGGCGGGAGGTTTCTCCAAGTCGCGCGCCGCCTCCATACGCTACCTCTACGTCCATCTGGCGGGGGGCGGCGTGTTGCTTGCCGGCATCCTGTGGCACTTGGGCGCCGGCGGGTCGCTCGAGTTCTCGCTCTTCGAGGGCACGGCTGCCGGCTGGCTCATCCTTGGGGGCTTCGCCATAAACGCCGCCGTCGTCCCGCTGCACGCCTGGCTTCCGGACGCCTACCCGGAGGCCGGGATAGCCGGCAGCGTCTTCCTGAGCGCATTCACCACCAAGACGGCGGTCTATACCCTGGCGCGCGGCTTCGGCGGCTGGGAGTTACTCATCGTTCTCGGCGTGATTATGGCCCTCTACGGCGTCGTTTTCGCCGTGTTGGAGAACGACGTCCGCCGCCTGCTCGCGTATCACATCATCAGCCAGGTGGGGTACATGGTGGCCGCCGTTGGCATCGGAACCGAGACGGCGATCAACGGAGCAGCCGCCCATGCATTCGCCCACGTCATCTACAAGGGCCTGCTGCTTATGGGCGCCGGCGCCGTGATCTACGCCACTGGGCGCCGCACGCTCACCTCGCTTGGGGGAATATCCGACCGCATGCGGTCGGTTGTCGCGCTCTACATGGTCGGCGCGTTCGCCATCTCCGCCTTCCCGCTGTTCAGCGGCTTCGTGTCCAAATCGATAGTGATCCAAGCGGCTGAGGAGGAGCACATCGGGTGGGTCGTCGCACTCTTATATTTGGCCTCGGTAGGGACGTTCCTGCACACAGGGCTCAAGCTTCCCTACTTCACATGGTTCGGGCCCAAGCGGGACGATATTCAGGTGGGGCGCGTCCCCCGCAGTATGATCGTGGCCATGTTCCTGGCGGCATCCCTGTGCATCGGAATCGGCGTCTACCCGGACCCGCTTTACAGTTTGTTGCCTTACCCAATCCACTACGAGCCCTACAACGGCGCTCACCTGGTGCACACGCTCCAGATGCTCGGCTTCACGGCAGTCGGCTTCTGGCTTCTGCGGGGCCGGCTCGGCGGCGAGGCGACGATTACCATCGACACCGATTGGTTTTACCGCAAGGCCGTCGTGCCGGTGCGCATCCTCGTCCAGGTGCCTCTCGAAGCCGTCTTCACGTTCTTTGAGCGCTTGGTCTCGCGCGTCGTCGCTCGCTTGGTCGTGCTGGCGACGGCCCCCGCGACAGGGCTGACCGGCCTGCTCAGGCTGACGGGCTATGGCCGTCGCAACGGCCCCGAGGCCGCCCTCGCCTTCCTCGGCCGCCCGCCCATCGGCCTGGCCCTGGGTGCCGTGCTCCTCACCATGGCCGTCGTTCTCCTCGTCGGCGCCGCCGACTGACGGTTGCCCGAGAATCGGCAACTGTTTAGAGTTGATGAGTTTAGGTTCGTGGTGAGCCTCTCGACCCCCCCCCCAATCCCCCTCCGTCATTGCTTCGAAAGTCCTCTCCACCGTCTGCGGGGGAGAGTTAGAGAGGGGGCCGCCCCGCCCGCTACTTTCGTCGGTTGTGGTGTGGGGCGTCAGCCCAACATGAGGGATTCCCGCGAGGCGGGAACCTCGCAGCGCGCTCCCCTCCGTCATTCCCGCGAAAGCGGGAATCCAGGATGTCCCCTCCCTCCGTCATTCCTGTAGGGGCGTCCCTCGTGCCCCCCCCCCCGTCTGCTCCGGTCCTCTCCCCCGTCTGCGGGAGAGAGCCAGAGAGAGGGTCTGCGCGTCTGCCGCCCAACCAACCGCCTCACCGCCCCCATCGCCTTTGTGACATTTGCCCGTTGCGCGAACGAACCCCCGTTCCCTACCCTGCCCTCATGGCCCAACAGACCTGCACTCTCACCCCTCCGATACCCGCGAGCCGCCTGTCGCAAAGTGTCGCATTCGCGTCGCGAAACGGAGCTCCACTGTCGCGCCCGAAACCCACACTCAGGAGTGAAATAGCATGGAAAACCAGGAAAATGCGACAGATTCGAAAAAAGCGGCCCTCTCACCCAAGCAGACCCTCGCCCGCGTCGAGTTGCAAGGACTCGTCCTCAAAAGCATCAGCACCCTCGCTGAGCTCCTCCACTATTGCCGTCGTGCGATGCCCCCTCCCGTCAATCTCCTTACCATGGAGGGGCTAGGGGTGGTTCCCCTGGCGCTCGCCTCATCAACTCTGAACAGTTACTAGAATCGGGACTGAGAAGCGCCGCCGGATTTGCTACACTTCCAAACGATTGGATCTAGGAGGAGCGCCGAGCAATGGGAGTACCTGCGCTGCAAGCATGGACCGTCGCGTCCTACGTGCTGAAACAGCGGCTCATGCGGCGCGAGCGGTACCCGCTCGTGCTCATGCTCGAGCCGCTGCTGCGATGCAACCTCGCCTGCGCGGGATGCGGCAAGATACAGTACCCGCCCCACGTCCTCAAACACGCGCTCACCGTCGAGCAGTGCGTCGCCGCCGTCGAGGAGTGCGGCGCGCCTATCGTGAGCATCCCCGGGGGAGAGCCGCTTCTCTACCCCCATATCGGCGAACTGGTTAGCGAGCTGATACGCCGGAAGAAGTACGTTTACCTTTGCACCAACGCTCTCCTGCTCAAAGAGAAGCTGGAGCAAAACGTGTTCACGCCCTCCAAGCGCCTCAGCTTCAGCGTGCATATGGACGGCCTTCGCCAGGAGCATGACGCCTCCGTCTGCCGCGACGGCGTGTACGACATCGCCGTCGACGCGATACGCGAGGCCGTGCGGCGCGGCTTCCGCGTCACGACCAACACCACGCTGTTCAACAACTCCGAACCACTCCGCGTCCGCGAGTTCTTCGACGCGATGATGGACCTGAACGTCGAGGGCATGATGGTTTCACCGGGGTTCAGCTATGCCAATGCCCCGGACCAGGACTCTTTCTTGGAGCGTGAGAAGACGCAAGAACTCTTTTCGACGGCCCTCGCCAATAAGAAGAGGACTTGGAAGTTCAATCAGTCGCCGCTGTTCCTCCAGTTTCTCATGGGCGCGCGTGATTTCGAATGTACGCCCTGGGGCAACCCGCTCTACACCATCTTCGGATGGCAGCGTCCCTGCTATCTCTTGCAGGACGGCTATGCCTCCACCTTCCGCCAGCTTATGGACGAGACTCTTTGGGAGGAGTACGGCAGACGGAGCGGCAATCCGCAGTGCCAGGACTGCATGGTGCACTGCGGCCACGAACCCTCCGCCGTACACGCGACGTTCGCCACCTGGCGAGGCCTCCGCGACTCCGCCGTGGCCACATTCACCGGCAGGCTGTAGGCCGTGAGCGATCACTCGACAAAGAATCCGCTGCACAGCCCTCATAGCGGCGACGACATAGCTGGCTTGGTGGAGCGCGCCTTTCACTATCGTGGCGACGTTACGGTGCGGACGGCTGAGGGTCGGGAGGTCATCGGCTACCTCTTCAACCGGGGACGCAGCGCATCCGGGTTCTCCGCACAACTGTTTGAGGCGGGGACCGGACGCCAGGTCACGATTCCTTACGGCAGTATCGCAGACGTGCTCTTCACAGGTCCCAACGCCGCTTCGGGCAAGCACTTCCAACACCGTCGAGAGGAGTCGGACCGGACCGTTTCTCCTCTCTCCGGTCCGCATTCCACCGCCGAGGAGTGAAGATGGGCCTGCCGACCCTATGGAGCCGCGGATGAGCAAGGCCATTCCTTCTCTTCTCACAGTCGCGCCGACTCAACGGGAGCTGGGCGGTCTGCATGACCCGAACGCCCATACGCGGGCGGAGGTCGTCGGCATCGGACGTAGCGCCGGCGAATGCGCCGCCGCGCTCCTCGACGCCGCGCCCTGCCAGCTCCTCCTCTCGCTTGGATTCGCCGGAGCGCTCGACCCCGACCTTCGCCCGAGCGACGTGGTGGTGGCGACCGCCTACCTCCACGGCCCCAATGCGGCCATTGCGAGCAGCGCCCACGCGGCCCGCGCGGCAATGCTCCTCCGGCAGGCTGGCATGTCCGCCCTCGAAGGGGCCGTGCTCACCGTGGACGAGCCGCTCCTCACCCCCCAGGCCAAGCGCCGCGCCCACGAGGGCAGCGGGGCGCTCGTAGTGGACATGGAAGGCTGTTGGATAGCCGATGCCGCAGCGGCGCGAGGCATCCCTCTGATCGGACTGCGCGCCGTGCTGGACGAGGTGGACTTTGCGGTCCCGGAGTTCGTCAGGGCCGTCATAGCGGACGGCGGACGTCATGAGTGGGCGCACGCAGTCCGAGCGCTGCGAGACCCATCGGTCGCGAGGCGCTTCCTCCCCCTCGCGCTGAAGTCCCGCAAAGCGGCCCGCGCGCTGCAACGAGCAGTCCAGGGGATCCTGCCCGCGCTCGCCGCGCAGCAATGACCCGCGTCCTCGTAACCGGCGCGTCCGGTTTCATCGGGCGACACGTGGCGGAAGCAGCCTGGCGCAGAGGTCTCGAAGTCGTCGTGCTGGTGCGAAACGGGCTTGCCTACCGCCCGCCCCCGCATCCGGTCATCGTCGCGGAAGGCGACGTCCGCGACAGAGACGCAGTCCGCTCCGCGATGGACGGCTGCGCCGCCGTCATACACGTCGCGGGCTTATACACATTTGATCCCGCCAAAGCAGCCCTCATGCACGACGTCAACGCTGGAGGCACGGGGACTGTGCTGCGCGAGGCGGTTGCGGCGGGCGTCGAACGCATCGTCTATACCGGCACCGTCGGCGGCTCGGCCTTCTTCGAAGACCGGCTGGCCACCGAGCGAGACCTCGCAGGGCCGGAGGCAATGCACGGTCCCTACAAACGCTCCAAATTCGAGGCCGAGCGCATAGTGCGGCGTATGGCGGCGCAGGGGGCGCCTGTCGTAACCGTCTGCCCCACCGCTCCTATTGGCCCTGGGGACGCGAAGCCGACCCCTACCGGCAGCATCGTCCTCAACTTCATGCGCCGTAAGTTACCCGCCTACGTGGACACGGGACTGAACTTCGTTCACGTGCGCGACGTCGCGGAGGGCCACCTGCTCGCCCTCGAGCGGGGAACGCCGGGCGCCCGCTACCTGCTCGGGAACGTCGACGGGAATCTGACCCTTGCTCAGGCGTTCGACATCCTCTCGACGGCCACGGGAACGCCCCCGCCGCGCCTGCGCCTGCCTCACGCTGCCGCGCTCGCCGCCGCGTTGGCAAGCTCGGCCATCGGCAAGCTCTCACACCGTCCGCCCGCGGCGCCGCTGGAAGCGGTGCGCATGGCGGCCAAGCCCATGTGGGTGGACCCTTCCTGGAGCGTGCGGGAACTGGAGCTGCCGCAAACTCCCGTGGCGCAGGCGTTTCAGGACGCCGTCAACTGGTTCGCTCTGCACCCGTATGTTAGGAGCAACGGGTGGTAGACTGGCGCACCGTCGGGAATCCGGTAGTGCAAGCATCGGCGCCTATGTCCCAAGCGACCCAACAGCGAAACATCACCGACCGCGCCCGCAAAGCGTTACATCGAACGCAAGCGTACTTCTTCCGCACTCAGCACCCGGATGGCTACTGGTGGGGAGAGTTGGAGTCCAACCCAACAATGGAAGCGGAGTACATCATGCTCACGCGCTTCCTGGGGTCGGATGAAGGCGACCGCATCCCCCGCGTCGCGGAAGACATTCGCCGCCGCCAGCAGGAGGACGGCTCTTGGCGTATGTACTACGGCGCGCCGGGAGACCTCAGCACTTCCATCGAGTGCTATTTCGCACTCAAACTCGTCGGCGATTCGTCGGATGCGCCGCACATGGCCAAGGCTCGGGATTTCATCGTCGCCAGCGGCGGAATCCCCAAAGCGCGCGTGTTCACCAAGATATGGCTCGCCCTCTTCGGCCAGTGGGACTGGAAAGGCGCGCCCGCCATGCCCACCGACATGATGCTCCTGCCCCGATGGGCCCCCCTCAGCATCTACCGGTTCGCAAGTTGGGCGAGGGCGACCATCGTGCCGATGACGATCATCCTCACCCTCCACCCTACGCGTCCCCCCCACGAGCATGAGTGGATCGCCGAGCTCTATCCCAGAGGCCCGGTCACCTTTACGCTGTCCCGCTGGAAGGCCAAGCCCTTCTCGTTGGAAGGCGGCTTCCTCTTGGTGGACAGAATCCTCCGCCTTTATCGGAAACTGCCCTTCATCCCGGGGCGCAAGCGGGCGCTCAAGGCCGCCGTCGAATGGACAATCAGCCATCAGGAGGCCGATGGTTCCTGGGGCGGCATTCAGCCCCCCTGGGTCTATTCCCTCATCGCCCTCAGCTCTCTCGGCTATCCGGTGGATCATCCGGTGATTGCCAAAGGGCTCGAAGGATTCAGGAAGGAATGGAGTCTTCCTTCCGAGGACGGCGCCGCCCTCCGCGTACAGGCGTGCCTTTCTCCCGTCTGGGACACGTGCCTCGCGATGTTGGGACTGCTCGACTCCGGCGTGGACCCGGGCCACCCCGCCATCCAGAGCGCCGCGCGCTGGCTACTGCATAAAGAGATCCGCGCCAAAGGCGACTGGGCTGTCTACCGGCCCCATCTCGAACCCAGCGGCTGGGCCTTCGAGTTCCACAATGACCAATATCCCGACATCGATGACTCGGCCATTATCGTGATGGATCTCGCGCTCGCGAGGCTCGGTGATGATGCGGACGAGCAGGCCAAGAGCGCGGCAATCGAACGCGCCCTCTACTGGCTGACCGGGATGCAGTCTTCCAACGGTGGTTGGGCCGCCTTCGACCGGAACAATGACTCCAGCTACCTGGCGAAGATTCCGTTCGCCGACTTTGGCGAACTTCTGGACCCTCCCAGCGTGGACGTAACTGCCCATGTGCTGGAGATGTACGGAAGGTTGGGGTACACCTCCAAGCACCCCGCCGTCCGCAACGGGCTAGCCTACATCTGGTCCCAGCAGGAGTACGACGGCGCATGGTTCGGGCGGTGGGGCGTGAATTACGTCTACGGTACAGGCGCAGTCTTACCCGCGTTGAAGGCGCTCGGCGAGGACATGACCCAGCCGAGGGTGCGTAGAGCAGTGAGCTGGCTCCTCGCCCATCAGAACCCGGATGGCGGATGGGGCGAGACTTGCATGAGCTACGTAGACCCCACGTTGCGGGGACAGGGCGAAAGCACTCCTTCACAGACCTCTTGGGCGCTCATAGCCCTCATCGCCGCGGGTGAAACGTCCCACGAGTCCGTCGAACATGGCGTTGAGTTCCTCCTCGCTCGGCAACGAGATGACGGCGGATGGGACGAGCCCCAGTTCACCGGTTGCGGTTTCCCCGGATACGGTCCCGGCGACCGCCCGGACGAATACAAGCCCCCGGACGGTATGAACTCCCAAGGTGCCGAGCTCGGCGCTGCATTCCTGATCAACTATCACCTGTACCGCAACTACTTCCCCCTCTGGGCGCTCGGCCGCTACGTACGGACAGGTGGGGAGTCGTAATGCTGCGTCCTCGCCCGTCGGCGCTCCTTGCCGATTCGGCCGTCGGCTGATTGGCCGCACCGGATTCATGAACTAGGAGGCTAGCTCGGCGGTGAATCAGTCGCCCAACGGCGCTTGGCGCTCGTGCCAGTCCGTCGCGGTCTGGTAGGCGTGGGCGGCGCGGAGCGCGCGTGCGTCGGCGAACGCCGGCGCGCCGAGCATGAGGCCGATGGGCAGGCCCTCTTGCGAGAAGCCGCAGGGGACGGAGACGCTCGGCATACGGGCGAGATTGAAGACGCGGGTCAGCCGCAGCAGTGCCTCGCGGACCGGGACGGCAGCGCCGCCGATGTCCATAGTGTCGAGCTCCTGCCTCGGAGCGGGCACCGCGACAGTCGGCGTCGCGATGAGGTGGACAGTCTCGAACGCCGCAGCGATGGCGCGGGCGTAGGCGAGCCTGGCGCGCTGGGCCTGGGCGTAGGCCGTCGCGGAGATGAACATGCCGGACTCGAAGCGGCGGCGCACCACCTGGTCCATCCTGTCGCCGTGCTCGATGACGCGCTCGCGGTGGGCCATGGCGGCCTCGGCGGTGGTGATGCCGACGGCCAGAGGGGGCGTCCACTCGAGCTCGGGGATACTGATGCCGACGACCTCTGCGCCAAGCTCTTCGAGGACGGTTAGCGCCTTGCGCACGGCGGCCTCAACCTCGGCGTCGAGGGGGTCCCAGACGTACTCCTCCGGCACGCCTATCCGCATCCCCCGAACGCCGCCGTCGAGGCCGGAGAGATAGTCGACGCTCCCCGAGGCCGCCGAGACGGGGTCGCGCGGGTCATGGGCGGCGAGGACGTTCATGGCGAGGGCGAGGTCCTCGACTGTCCTGGCCATCGGACCGGCGGTGTCGAGGGAGTGCGATAAGGGCGTTACGCCATACCGGCTCACGAGCCCGAAGGTGGGCTTGATGCCGGATATGCCGCAGAGGGCCGATGGAATGCGAATCGAGCCGCCGGTGTCGGAGCCGAGCCCCATGGGGAAGAAGCCCGCCGCGACCCCGGCGCCTGTGCCGCTGGACGAACCGCCCGGCATACGGTCGAGTCCCCAAGGGTTGTTCGGCATGCCGTAGGTCGCGTTGCGGCCTGTGGGGTCGAAGGCGAGCTCGACGGTGTTGGTCTTGCCGATGACGATGCCGCCGGCCTCTTTCAGCAGGCGTACGGCGGTTGCGTCCTCGTCCGGGACGAAGTCAGCGTCGAGGGCGGCGCCGGAGGTCGTTCGCACACCAACGGTCCAATAGATGTCCTTCACGCCGAAGGGCACGCCGTGCAGCGGGCCGCGGCTGGCCCCGGCGCCGAGCTCCGCGTCGGCCTTCTTGGCCTCGGCCAGCGCTTGCGCCGCCGTACGGGTGATGAACGCGCCTATCTTCGGTTCGAGCTCGTCGGCGCGGGCCACGAACGCCTCGACCACCTCTGCGCTGGACACGTCCTTGGCGGCGATGCGCCGCGCAAGGTCGGCAGTGGACGCGGACGTGAGATTGCTCATCCGGCGCCGCCGATCGCGTCCTCGATGGCAATACCGGAGGCGTCGATATCGTTCAGGGGCGCGATGCGGGCGAATAGCGCCTCGACCTCGGGGCGCAGCACTTCGAGATGCTCAGCGCTGGTTTTCAGGCCGACGGCCCTCGCCCATGCGGTGAAGGCGTCGGGGGTCAGTTCGTTTGTCACGGGCTTACTCCTTCGGGAGAGGGGCGAGTATACGGGCGCAGCGGACGAGCCTCAAACGTCGCCCTGTCCGCTATAGTGGGAGCCATGAGCCACCCCTTTCGCGCCATCGTTTTCGACTTCGACGGCCTGATCGTCGAGACCGAGCAGCCCATCTACGACGCCTACCACACCATCTTCGGGGAGTACGGCGTGCCGCTGACGATCGACGTGTGGTCGGGCGTCATCGGCGGGACCGGCCATCGGGATATGCTGTTCGACTACCTCGAAACCCACTTGGGCCGCGAGGTGGACCGGGAAGCCGTGCGCCGGCAGGCGCGGAGGCTCCAAGAGGGCGTGATCCATACGCTCCCGGTCCAAGACGGAGTCGCGGCGCACATCGAGCAGGCGAAAGAGCTGGGTCTGAGGCTTGGTGTAGCGTCGAGCTCGACCCGAGCGTGGGTAAACGGGCATCTCGGTAGGACCGGACTTCTCGCGTCATTCGACGTGGTGTGCGCGCGTGAGGACGTGCAGCAGACCAAGCCGCACCCGGAGCTGTACATGCTAGCGTTGGAGCGGTTGGGCATGCAGCCGCACGAGGCGTTCGCCATCGAGGACTCGCCCAACGGGGTGACGGCGGCGAAGGCGGCGGGGATGCGTTGCGTGGTCGTGCCGAACCCACTGACGGCGCAGATGTCGATAGGCCACGCCGACCTGCGCTTGGATTCGCTGGCGGATATGTCGTTCGCGGAGGTCGCGACGGCGCTGGCGGGGTAAGAGCCGCGGCCTCGGCCGCGCAGTCCGACGCTCGAGGAACAATCATTCGCCGTCCCTTTCTCCGTAAGGAGGGACCCAGAAGGCCAGGCGGCCTTCGGCAAGCGGGCGCGGGGCGTCGGAGCCGGTTGCGTCCACGACCCAGACCTGTGGTTCCGCGCCGCTTTCGATGGAGCCCGCGAACGTCAGCTTCGTCGAATCGGCCGACCACACGAGGTGGGACGGGGCGAACTGGTCGAAGAACTGTAGGTGGGTGAGAAAGTCCGGAGTGGTGGTGAATGTGGTCAGATGCTCCGTGCCGCCAGCGGTGGGGTTGACGACCTGCCACGCCAGGCCGTCGTCCGCGATTGCTACGCGAGCGATACGCTCGCCGTCCGGCGACCAGTAGAAGGCGGCCATGCGGCCAGGCACCAGCATCCTGGCGGCGTCTGCCCCGTCCTCGTCCACGACGTAGAGCTCGGCGTAGGAGAGGCTCGACAGTTGCTTCGTTGCGACGGCGATGCGTCCGCCGGCGGGCGACCAGGCGAAGGCGGCCTCGCCGGGGATGTCCATCAGGACCACGCGGTCTGACCCGTCGTTGTTCGAAGTCACCAGCTTGCTGGCGCCATCCTCCTCAATGATGTAGGCGATGCGCTCGCCGTCCGGGCTGAACGCCGGGACGCGGTACCGGGTCGAATCGGCGGCGAGGTTGCGCGTGGAGCGGTCCCTGGTGTCGTGGAGCAGCAGCTGTTCGCGCCGGTGGACGAGCATGAGGGTCCCGTCCGGCGACCAGACGTGATAGAGGGGAGCGTTGGCTGCGACCTGATGGGGGTCGCCGCCCTCCGGGTCGACCGAGAAGAGGCCGAGTCCCTGGCGGGGTCCCCTCGGGGCCACGAAGGAGAGGAGCTGCGAGGTCGGAGCCCAGTGGGCGTAGTGGGGAGCGCCGGGGGCAACCAGGCCGATGGAGCGCGGGTGCGTTCCGTGCAGCTGCCGCTCGGTGGAGCTGTCCGCGCCGCTCATCACTACGAGGGCGGCGACGGAGTCTTCTCCAAGGCCGGGAACGCGGGAGAGGGCGACGCGTTCTCCGTCGGGCGACCAGGTGGGCCAGGTGTAGCGGACCGTTTCGGCCTGCTGGGGACGCGACGAGGCGAGGGTCACGGGGCTGTCGGACGCGCCGTCGCCGATGACGAGATTGAGGCCGTCGCCGTCGCCGCGGATGGTCCAGACGCCGAAGCGCGGCCCGGCGAAGACGATGCCCTGGTCGTCGGCGGACTGCGACGAGTCGACGGGGGGCGCCGCGCCGTCGCACGCCGAGACGATGAGGAGCCCCGATGCGACGAGGCCGGCCCTGAGTCCAGCGAGAACGCGGCTCACCCGTTGGGGCGCACTTCCAGGCTGATGTCGAGAGCCTTGACGGAGTGGGTGATCGAGCCGGAGGAGAGGAGGTCAACACCGGCCTCGGCCACCTCGCGGACGTTGTCGATGGTGATGCCGCCGGAGGCCTCGGTGAGCGCTCGGCCGCGACAGATCTCCACGCCCTCCTTCATCTGCTCGGGCGTCATGTTGTCGAAGAGGATTATGTCGGCACCGGCGTCGACAGCCTCACGGACTTGATCGAGGGTGTCGCACTCGACCTCGATGCGGATGGTGTGGGCGGCTTCGCGCTTGGCCCGCTGGATGAGGGCGGTCATGCTTTCGCCGCGCGTGGCCATGGCGGCGATGTGGTTGTCCTTGATAAGGATGCCGTCGCCGGTGCTCATGCGGTGGTTGTGGCCTCCGCCCATGCGGACGGCGTACTTATCGAGGAGCCGCCATCCGGGGACGGTCTTGCGGGTGTCGATGACCTGGGCGGGGAGGCCTTCGATCTTGCGGACGAACTCGTTGGTGGCGGTGGCGATGCCGCTCATGCGCTGGACGAAATTCAAGGCGGGGCGTTCGGCGCGGAGGATGCTGGACATGCGGCCGCGAATGGCGGCGACGTACATGCCGCGCTCGACGGGCGAGCCGTCGTCTACGAACCGCACGGTTTCGAGGTCGGGATCGGTCTGGCGGAAGACCTCGAGGGCGACGTCCACGCCGGCGAGCACGCCGTCGGCCTTCGGCATCATGAGCGCCTCGCTGGTGAGGTCGTCGGGGAGTAGGGAGGAGGTGGGATCGTAAGCGGTCTCGTCCTCCGTAAGGGCCATGTGAATCAGTTGTATCGTTCCGTGCCAGTGGTGGAGCATCGTTCGCCTTGCGCCGTGGGTATGGGGTATGGGGTATGGGGTGATTGTAAGGCGGGGTAGGGGGGTAAATGTGAGAATATTCACGATAACCCCTCAGTCGATTCCTGGATTCCCGCCTGCGCGCCGGGGGGAGGGATCGCGGCGCTGTCGCGCCGCTGCGAGGTTCCCGCCTTCGCGGGAATGACGGAAGGGGGCGCGGGAATGACGGTGGGTCGGCCCTCTCCTAGCCTCCCCCGCAGACGGGGGAGGGATTCTGGAGGAATCAGAACCATACGTTCATGTTGGGGGGTTCCATGAAGGCGAGGGCTAGGGCGTCGGCCTTGTCGGGGGAGGGGACGCCGTGGCGGCGGAGCGTCGCCTTGCTTTCGAGGTGGATGCGCCCCCGACGACGAGATGTCGTAGCGCTGGGCCAGGAGCTGGCCCGCTAGCTCGTCGTCGGGGGGGAGAGACATCTGGCCCTCGCGGAGACGGCGTGCCACCTCCCAGAAGACTTCGGCCCGCATGTCGGCGAACTGGGCGGGCCGGTACGCCTTGCCGCCGCCCTCGACGCCGATGACGGGGACGCGGAGCTGCTTGAGGCGGTCGACCACGCCACCGCCGCCGCCGGTCTCGTCGACGAAGACGGCGGGGATGCGCAGGGTCTCGGCGATCTCGCGGACCTCGTCGGCGAGGCGCATGGTGTCCTTGCGCTCGAAGGAGATGATGCGCTCGACGCGGTCGCCGCGTCGGAGGCAGATGACGGACTTGTCGTTGCCGAAGCGTGCGACGTCGACGCCCATGCGCCAGGGCATGTTGAGGTGAGGGCCGTCGCTGGGCGAGATGAGGGGTTCGGCGCCTCCCCGCGCGTCGCTGCGCTCGCGCTCCCCTCCCGCAGACGGGCGGGGGTTTTTGAGGTCTCCCGCTGACGGGAGAAGGGAGTCGCCGGCCTCACGGCGCCAGCGTTGGATGGCGGCGTCGACGTGGACGCGGGAGGTGAGGGAGTCTTCGAGGGCCTCGGGGAACTGACCGAGGACGGAGGTGATGTAGAGGGGGGAGTCGGCGCCCCAGTCGAGGCGGTGCTCCTCGATGTCCTCGGGGGTGACGAGTCCGGGGAGGGCGTCGAGACGGCCCTCGATGACGTTGGGGGAGTCGTAGGCGGAGATGGAGACGCGCTCGTAGAGCGGACTCTTGCCGTGATGGGAGTCGTAGAACTCGCCCGTGAGGGAGAGGGGATTGCCCAACAAGAGCATCATCGGCCTCGTACGCTTGATCGAGGGCGGCGTGCAGGCGGGCGCGGTCCGGCCATCCTGCTTCGAAGTCCTGCCTAAGGGCTTCGTCGCGCCACTCGATGTTCGCGCTGTCAACCTTCCCGTCGATGTACTCGTCCCAGTTAGCGCCGACCGCCTCGCGGAGCTGACCTATGAGATTCGATCGGGGAAGGGCCGCGCGCATGTTGTCGTAGTGCTCGTCGACCGTCATTCCAAAGAAGGCGACGCCCTCCGTACACTGTACGATGTTGTCCTCGCATGCCGCTCGCTGCTTATTCACATAGGCGTCAATCGCCTCCAGGTCGGGGACGTACCCTCGGGCCAAAGCTGCGGCGTGGGCGGCGCCGTTCCTCACGGCGTTGATGACGGAAAGTTGACGCCAATCATCCCGGTCCATGCGGGTCGCGACCGAGGTCCTCCCGTGGGTGGCGATCAGCCTTCGCACCCAGCCGAGCTCCATGTCCGCGCCGTTGACCGTTGCAACGATTGTTGAGTCCCCCGTAACTATCCCGGGCTCTCGACTCAGTCCTTCGCTGCCGATGGTCGCTCTCACGGCAGTAAACAGCAGCGCCGCAGTCACAAGCGCGACTAAGGCCCAGGCCAGGAGAGGCGTCAGTCGATTCATATGTCGTTCACTCCTCAATTCCGCTCCTGCTATGGTCAAACGCTTTGACTGCTCCGCAGACTACCTCTCCCTTCCCTGGGGCCGATACCCGGATTCCCGCTTTCGCGGGAACGACGGGTGGGGGGGCGGGAGCTATGACCTAGGGAGTCTGTGCGCCGCCCCGTCTCCTCCCCCGCACATCGCTGCGCTCGCGCGTCCCCTTCCGCAGACGGGAGGCGTTGGGGTTAATGGCGGTGCGCGCACCACCTATGAGGGGGCGGGAGCGTTGGTTGGGGGGCGTCGGCGAAGCGCCAGGGTGCCCCTCTTTCGCGCCTGGCGGCTAGCTCCCTCAGTTCAGCGGGGGCGCCTCGATAACGCATCGGGGCGGACCCTCCCCGCGCGTTGCTGCGCTCGCGCGTCCGCTCCTGCAGACGGGAGAGGGTTTTCCTGGGTTCCCGCGTTCGCGGGAACGACGGGTGGGAGGCGGGAGTGACGGGTGGTCGTGGGAATCAGGCGCGGTCTTCGTGCAGTTGGTCGCGGTGTTGCATGTCTTGCTGGCGAGGGATAAGTTGCGGACGGTTCGAAGCCGGTCTGCAAGCGGACATCACGCGCCACCGGACACCAGATACGGACCGTATCCTGACTGCCTCTAGGGGAGAGATGGCGGACTAGGAAGCCGATGCTACTCGACGCTTACGCAACCGCAATCACGGGGCTGTTCCAGCCGTTGCCGATGCTCGCGCTGTTCGGGGGCGTCGTTCTGGGTCTCGTCAGCGGCGCGCTACCCGGAGGCGGCCTACCTACGCTGATTATCCTTCTCGGCTTTGCCTATTACCTCGATCCATACATTGCCATCCCGATAGCCATCGGCGGCGCCGCAGTCAACAACACATCGGACACGATTCCCGCGGTCTTGCTCGGGATGCCTGGAAGCGCCACCGGGCAGGCGACGATACTGGATGGGCACCCATTAGCAAGGAGAGGAGAAGCGGGACGCGCTTTAGCTGTCTCCTACTTTTCGTCGCTTTCCGGGGGCATCATCGGGGGCCTCGGCTTCTTCGTGGCAATCATGCTGGCCCGCACGATTATCAGGACATTTGGGTCGCCCGAGTTTTTCATGCTCAGCGTCTTGGGAATCGTGATGGTGGCGGTGGTGAGCAGCGGCGCATTCGTGAAGGGTCTGCTCGGCGCAGCATTTGCTCTGGCCCTCACCACCATCGGTTTCGACAACATCACCGGCATTCCAAGGTTCGTTTACGGCACTCAATATCTCTGGGATGGCCTGCCAATCGTTCCGGTGCTCGTGGGCCTGTTCGCCATACCGGAAATGGCCAATGTTTTTATCTCCTCCAAACCGATTGCAGAGCAGACGGGCATGGCAGCCCAGAATATCCAATTCAGCCGGTGGGACGCTGTAAAAGAGGTGCTACAGCACAAGGGGCTGGTGGTCCGTTCATCGCTGATTGGTCTGTTCGTTGGCCTGATGCCGGGCGTGGGCGGCGCAGCCGCTCATTGGCTAGCGTACGGGCAGGCCTACCAGACGGAGAAGGGAGCCCGGGAAACTTTCGGGACCGGCGACATCCGAGGCGTGATTGCCCCCGACTGCGCGAACAACTCCATCGATGGCGGCCAGGTCGTGCCAGCATTGGCTTTTGGCATCCCCGGTAGCTCACACGGCGGAATCTTCCTGGCCTTTCTCTTGCTGTTGGGGTTCGTGCCAGGCCCCAGCATGCTCCAAGAGCACTTGGATAAGACGCTGCTCATCGGCGTGGGGCTGGTCGTCGCCAATGTCATCGGGACAGGCATCGCTCTCTATTTCACGCCGCTGCTGGCCAAGATCGCCTATATCCGCCCCGGAATTCTGGTCCCACTGGTTGTGGTCGTGCTCACTCTGGCGGCGTTCCAGGCGAACTTCTCCGTGGGCGACTTCGCGACCGTAGCCATCTTTGCCGGGGTTGGGACACTTATGAAGGTGTTCGGTTGGCCTCGCCCTCCGGTCATCATCGCCATCGTCCTGGGGGAGCAGATCAACAAATATCTCTGGCTCTCCACCCAGTCGTACGGCTGGGGGATGCTGGCCCGGCCCCAATCAGTCGTAATCATGATTCTCGCGATTGTTACGCTGGTCTTCACTCTCCAGATCCAGGCGCGAGCGTCCCGGGCAGCCATCCGGCTGCAGGCCGACGTGGGCGGCTCTGAGGCGCCCGCTTTGGCATCCATATCCGACCGCTAAAGGGTGGGCGACATGGCAGCAGATCAGCCACGCCTAGAAGAGGCTATACAACTAGGGAAGAAGCGACGAGACCGCAAACTCCTGGTGGAGAGCATCATCGTCCTCATCATGCTCGGCGGGTTCGTGTTTATGGTGGTCGAGTCCGCGGACTGGCCGGTCGGCGCCTCGCTCTTCCCTCGAATCTCAGGAGCCCTGGGAATCGTGGCAGTGTTGGGCTACGGGGGACAGCGGCTCTATCAGGAACTACGTCCGGGAGCGCGAGGCCAGGGGCGACTCTTGGACCTCGCCTGGACTTCGTTCGGTGGAGAAGAGAAGAACACCACAGGCCGGGCAATCACGTTCATCCTGACAACCGGCGGACTGTGGGTCGGGATATGGCTCGTAGGGTTCCATATCGCGGTGCCTGCGTATCTTGTGTTCATGCTGATCGTTCATGGAAGGGTCCGCTGGTACTTGGCGTTGGCAACCGCCATCGTCCTCTACGGCTTCATCCTCGGTGTGTATGATGAGCTACTTCATACTGCTTGGAACGACCCTCTCGTATTTCAAATGATAAGAGGGTAGCGCCCCGATCTTTAGGAATCGCTAGAGGAGGAGGAAACATGAAATCGAACCGGAGGAGCATCAGAGCTCTCAGTCGTGGTCTGTTACCGACGATTTTGGTTGTGTTTGGGATTCTGTCGCTGGGAGCGTGCGGCTCTGACGATCCAACCGCTTCATCCACTGCGACACAGCCTTCGGTTTCGACGGAACAGCCCACGCCAACTCCAGCCACCTCGGACCCAGCGCCCCGACCGACTCCAACGGCGGCTGAAGGCGCAACGGAACAACCCACGCCGACCCCAGTTACTTCTGCGCCGGCGCCCGAACCGACTCCGACCACCAGCTCGGCGCCGGAGGCAGATCTCACCTCGATCTGGGCCGGCAAGACCGTCACCATCTCGGTGGGCTACGCCCCCGGGGGCGGGGCGGACGCGCAGGGTAGGCTCCTGGCCGTACACCTGCCCAAATTCCTGCCTGGAAGTCCACGGGTTGTGGTCGTAAGCAGGCCCGGAGGCGGGACGGCGCTCAACGCAAGGGACATGCAACGACGACCGATGGACGGCACTTACATCGGTCAGTTCGCCCAAGGCCTGATGGTGGCAGGGGCCATGGGCCAGGCGGAAGACTGGTTCGTTTGGGATGACTACAACTATCTCGGAATGGTCGACGGCGCTCAGGAGGAGACCCTCGCGCTGATGTGCGGGCAGGCCGAGAAGATACCGGACCTCGACGCCTTCTTGAACGGAGGACCGTGGAGGTTGGGCGACCTCTCACCGGACACGACGGGCGGGAAGCAACTCCAGTGGTTCGGGCTCACCGAAGTGCCGCTGGAAATCTTCTTCGGGTACGGCGGCTCGGCAGAGGCAGCCGCGGCATTCGACCGGGGCGAGATGGACGTGACGACGCGTTGCAATCCCACCTATGCCAAGCAGTACTCGGACTGGTTCACCGAGAACAAGGTGATTCCGCTATTCGGCTGGGGCAACTTCGATCCTGACATCCAGGTCCCGAACGATCAGCCGCTTGCAGATGGGATGCGCGCAGGACGCTGGCCTTGGTTCGGCGACATGCATGACACGCTCGCCGACTACATCACCGATGAGCAGTTCGCCGCCTTTGACGCATTCACGTCCCTCGGCGGCACACACGTTTGGGCGATGCCTCCAGAAGTGCCGCAGGAGATCGCCGAGGCGATGCAGCAAGCATTCGTGAGCACCGTCAATTCCCAGGGGTACATTGACGACATGACGCAACGCGAACGCGTAGTCGCTCCACTGAGCGGAGCCGAGACGACGGAGCGCATCCAGACGCTCCAGGACCTGCCGCCAGCCGCAAAGGCAATCCTGGAACAGATGCTGTAGGACGAGGCACAGCGCACCGGCCCATTAGTGCGCCGCTATAGCATGCAAACGGAGCCCCGGGCATCGTCCTGGGGCTCCGTTGTTGAATGGGCGCCAACTTGGCTAACTGTCGTCGTCGTCAGGGGGCGGGGACTCGCGGGGCGAGGGCGGGGGAGGTTCGGTGCGGCAGACAGTGGTGATGAAGCCGGTGTGTCCGACCATGCGGTGCTCGGGGCGGGCGCTGGTCTCGGAGAAATGCCAAGGGCGCTCGATGAGCTCGACGGCCTCGGCCATGTGCCACCGGCTGTCGCGGCTGAGGCGCATGACGAACTCGTGGACCTGCAGGATGGTGGGGAGGTACACGGCGAATATGCCTCCGGTCCTCAGTGTGCCCGCGGTCGATTCGAGCAGGCGCCACGGCTCGGGCACGTCCGCGATGACGCGGTCGACCTCGGCGTCGCCGATGCCGTCGAGGTAGGCGTCGGCGACGATGACGCGGTGGTTCTCGGCGCCGGGGGCGAGCTCCTCGACGTTCCGCTTGGAGGCTTCGATGATCTCGCTGCGCACCTCGTAGGAGACGAGGCTGCCCTTAGGGCCGATGGCGCGCAGGAGGGCGGCGGCGGTCGCGCCGGAGCCTAGGCCGACCTCGACGACGCGGGCGCCGGGGTAGATGTCGGCGTGGACAAGGAGGGCGGCGAGGTCCTTGGGGTAGATCACCTGGCTCTGGCGCGGCAGCTCCCTGACGGCGTCTGCAAAGGAGGGGCGGATGACGAAGAGCCGGTGGCTCTTGTTCGTGACGAGGAAGAAGCCCTCGCGCCGTCCGATGACGTCGTCGTGGCGGGCGTATCCGAGGTGGGTCTCGATGAGGGCGCCAGGCTTGAGCACGACGCGATAGCGGCGGTTGCGCCGGTCGTAGATGATGGCGACGTCGCCCTCGGCGAAGGGCGCGCGTTTTAGAGTTGCTTCGTCGTTGATGCCCATAAGGTTGCCTGGCGCCTCCCCTCCCGCAGACGGGAGGGGGTTGGGGACCGCTGCGCTGTCGCGCCGCTGCGAGGTTCCCGCCTACGCGGGAATGACGAGTGGGCTTTCCAGGCTAGCCTTGCAGCTTTTCGAGCTCGGCGAGCACGGCTACGGGGTCGGGGAGGGTCCCTTGGTGGACCTCGGTGTGCCGGACGACGCCTTCGGGGTCGATGATCATGACGGCGCGTCGCGGCATGCCGGAGTCGGAGTTGAAGAGGCCGTAGGCGTCGAGGACGGCGCCGTGGGGCCAGAAGTCCGATAGCAGCGGGTGCCGGACGCCCCCGAGGGAGTTCGACCAGACCCTGAGCGCGTGCCGGGAGTCGACGCTCATGCCGACGAGCTGGGAGTTCTTGTCCTCAAACGACTTCAACGCACGGTTGAAGGATGCGGTCTGGCTCGTTCAACCGCCTGTGAAGGCAGCGGGGAAGGTGTGGACGACGAGCCACTTGTCGCCCTTGAACTGGCTTAGGGAGACTTCGTCGCCCTCGTGGCTGGTGAGAGTGAAATCGGGGGCTGCTTGGCCGGTTTCGACCATGGGGACCTCCTGTGGCTTGGTTGGGGAGCTTATGCAGGATAGTTGTGCGGGGGCGGCGGGTAAAGCGTTTGGCGTCGGCTTTCCCCGCAGACGGGGGCTATTCCGTAACTCTGTTTTCTGGCGGGTGTAATTCTTCCCACCCACCCGCCCGTGATGTTGTGGGGGACACCCCCACGCCCCCGGCAGATGGGCGTCGCCCCTCTGCGCTCCCCCCGGCATTCAAGCCGGTCCATGGATCGGCAGGCTCACCACTAACCTGTTGGGGGGCGTTGATGGTGGGAGGGACGTCGATACCTGGGTTCCCGCTTTCGCGGGAATGACGGCTCCCTCGCGGTCTCCTCCGCAGACGGGGTCCATTGCGTAACTCTGTTTTCTGGCGGGTGTAATTCTTCTCACCCACCCGCCCGTCATGTTGTGGGGGACACCCCCACGCCCCCGGCAGAGGGGCGTCGCCCCTTTGCCCTCCCCGGTATTCAAGCCGGCCATGAGTCTGCAGGCTCACCACTAACCTGTTGGGGTGGGCGTTGATGGTGGGAGGGGCGTCGATACCTGGGTTCCCGCTTTCGTGGGAATCCGTCATGTTGGGCTGACGCCCCACACCACAACCGACGAAAGTAGCGGGCGGGGCGGTCCCCTCTCTAACTCTCCCCCGCAGACGGTGGAGAGGGGGGATGGATCGCGCCGCTGCGAGGTTCCCGCCTGCGCGGGAATGACGGTTAAGGGGGCTGATTGGCGGGCGACGTGGTTCGACAGGCTCACCACGAACCTCTTAGGGGCGGACCTATTGGGGAGGGCGCCCACAAGGGACGCCCCTACAGGGGGCAAGGACTGGTACGTGGGACGTGGCGGGCATCCTGGGTTCCCGCTTTCGCGGGAATGGCGGAGGGGGGAGGGGTGCTGACGGCGGGCGGAGGTTTCTCCCTCGCCCGCGCTGCGCGCGACCTCTCCCGCTAGGAGAGGTGAGGGGCCGCGAGGGCCCTGCTTTTGCGGGAATCTTTCATGTGGGGGCGTTGATTGGCGGATGGGGTGGCCCCCTCTCTAACTCTCCCCCGCAGACGGTGGAGAGGGGGGATGGATCGCGCCGCTGCGAGGTTCCCGCCTGTGCGGGAATGACGGGAAGGGGGGCGTCCTAGATTCCCGCCTGCGCGGGATGACGGAAAGTGGGGCGTCCTGGATTCCCGCTTTCGCGGGAATGACGGAAAGGGGGGCGTCCTGGGTTCCCGCTTTCGCGGGAATGACGGAAGGAAGCGGGAATGACGGTTGGGGGCGGGAGTGACGGATGAGGGGGTGGGAATGAGGGGTTATTCGGGGCGCCAGCGGAGCTGGGGGCGGCGGGCGGCTTGGGCTTCGTTGAGGCGGGAGACGGGGGTCTCGTAGGGGGCGCCGTGGAGGAAGGCCTCGTCGGAGGCGGCCTCGGCGTCGATACGCTGCAGGGTCTCGATGAAGGCGTCGAGGGTCTCTTTCGACTCGGTCTCGGTGGGCTCAATCATCAGGGCTTCGGCGACGACCAAGGGGAAGTACATAGTGGGGGCGTGGAAGCCGTAGTCGAGCAGGCGCTTGGAGACGTCGAGGGCGCTCGCGCCGACGCGCTTCTTGGCGGAGAAGACGACCTCGTGCATAACGGGGCGGTCGTAGGGGAGGTCGTAGAGTCCGCGCAGGGCCTGCCGGAGGTAGTTGGCGTTGAGGACGGCGTTGGCGCTGATGTCCAGCATGCCCTGGCCGCCGAGGAGGGATATGTAGGTGAGGGCGCGGATGAGGACGCCGAAGTTGCCCTGGGCGCCGCCGATGCGTCCGATGCTGCGCGGGGGCATCTCGGCGCCGTAGACCGGCGAGCCGCCGTCGCTACGCAGCACGACGACCGGTCCCGGCAGGAAGGGAGCGAGCTCGCCGGTGACGCAGATGGGGCCAGCGCCCGGACCTCCGCCTCCGTGGGGCGTGGAGAAGGTCTTGTGGAGGTTCATGTGGACGATGTCGAAGCCGAGATGGCCGAGCTTCACCCTGCCGAGCAGCGCATTCATGTTCGCGCCGTCGCCGTAGACGAAGCCGCCAGCGGCGTGGACGATCTCGCACATCTCGACGGCGTTGCGGTCGAACAGTCCGAGGGTGGTGGGCTGGGTCAACATGACGCCGGCCAGGTCGTCATCGGCCTCGGAGCGGAGGGCGTCGAGGTCGATGTTGCCGTCGGTGGTCGACGCGATGGAAACGACGTTGAAGCCTGCCATCGCGGCGGATGCGGGGTTCGTGCCGTGGGCCGTGTCGGGGATAAGCATCTTGCGGCGGCGGGTCCGACCGCGCGCCTCATCACTCGCCTCGTCGCGTGCATCTAGGGCCGCGCGGATAGTGAGAACGCCTGCAAGCTCGCCGTGGGCGCCCGCCAGCGGAGCGAGGCTTGCGGCGGGCAGTCCACTGACCTCGGTGAGGTAGCGTTGCAGCCGGTGCATGGCCTCCAGCGCGCCCTGGACCTGGCGCTCCGGCTGGGCGGGGTGGGCCATCGCGAAGCCGGGCAGGGCGGCGACCGCCTCGTTGAGCTTGGGGTTGTACTTCATGGTGCAGCTGCCGAGGGGGTAGAAGTGGGTGTCGATGGAGAAGTTGAGCTGGCTGAGGTGGGTGAAGTAGCGCACCACCTCGCCCTCGGTGACCTCGGGCAGCTCGACGTGGTCGCGAAGCATCGAGGAATCGGGCATGGGCTGGGGAGGAACGTCGGAGGTGGGCAGCGTTACGCCGGTCCGTCCGGGGCGGCTGCGGTCCATGAGGGGCCTGCGGCGGTCGTGGGCCTCCTGTTTGAGGTCGCTATCTATTGGAAGCGGGGAGGCTATCCGGGAGAGAGGGGCGCGTTCGGTGGTCATGGGGAGGACGCCTCCGCGAGGGCGGTCACGAGGCGGTCGATCTCGTCCTTCGAATTGACCTCGGTGACGCAGAGGAGCATGCCGTTCGGATAGCGGTCGCTCACGTCGAGTCCGCCGATGATCCCGGCCCTTTCGAGGGCTGCGCTGACTTCGCCGGCCGGCCTTGGACAGCTGACGACGAACTCTTGGAAGAACGTTCCCTGAATAGGCAGGGAGTAGCCGGGGAGCTCGGCGATGCGCCCCGCGGCGTAGTGGGCCTTCTGGTAGCAAAGCTCGGCCACGTGGCTCAGCCCGCGCTTGCCCATGAGCGACGTGTAGACGGTCGCCCATAGGCCAATGAGGGCGGTGCTGGTGCAGATGTTGGAGGTTGCGTGCTCGCGGCGGATGTGTTGCTCGCGGGGCTGGAGCGTGAGGACGTAGCCGGGGCGGCCCTCGGTGTCGACGGTCTTGCCGGCGATGCGTCCGGGCAGCTGGCGGATGAACTCCTGGCGGCAGGTGAAGATGCCGACGTAGGGCCCGCCGAAGCTGGGAGGCACGCCGAGGGCTTGGCCCTCGCCGGTGGCGATGTCGGCGCGGAAGTCGCCGGGGGCCTTGAACATGGCGAGCGCCGTGGGGTCACAGGACATGACGAAGAGCGCGCCAGCGGCGTGGGCGCGGTCGGAAAGGGCCTGCATGTCCTCGAAGTAGCCGAAGAAGTTGGGGTACTGGCCGATGACGCACGCGGTGTCGAACCCGAGCTCGGCGGTGCCGGTCGGGACGGAGTAGACCTCGATGCCCTGGGGACCGGCGTAAGCGCGGATGGTCTCGACGTAGTGGGGATTGACGGCGCCGGCGACGGCGACGCGGGCGCGCTTCGTTACGCGGCACGCCATCAAGGCGGCCTCGGCGAGGCTGGAGGCGCCGTCGTACATGCCGGCGTTCGAGACTTCCATGCCGAAGAGCTGGGCCGTCAGCGTCTGGAACTCGTAGAGGGCTTGGAGGGCGCCTTGGGAGACCTCGGGCTGGTACGGCGTGTAGGAGGTCAGGAATTCGCCTCGGGTAACGAGGGAGCCGACGACCGCGGGGCAGAAGTGGCGATAGACGCCCGCGCCCAGGAAGCTGGGATGGTCCCCGGCGTGGAAGTTGCGCTGGGCCAGGGCCTCCATCTCGGCACGAAGCTGCATCTCTGGGATGGGCGCGGGAAGGTTGAGCGGGGGATGCCGGAACTGCTCTGGGATATCGTCGAAGAGGGATTCGACGCTGGGCGCGCCGATTTCGGCGAGCATCGCAGCGCGATCGTCGTCGGTGTTGGGTATGAAGGGGGAGGTGAAAGCGGACTCAGACACGCCAGGCGCCAGGCTCCTTGGAGATTGCGATTGCCGTGGCTACTCGGTGAGCGAGGCGTACGCGCCCGCGTCGAGCATGCCGTCGAGCTCCGTCGGGTCGTCGGGCTTGACGCGGACCAGCCAGCCCTTTTCGTAGGGACTCTCGTTGACGAGCTCGGGGGTCGTCTGGACTTCGTCGTTGACGGCGACGATCTCGCCGGTGACAGGGGAGAAGAGCTCGGAGACGGCCTTGACCGATTCGATCTCGCCCATCTGGGCGCTCTGCGCGACACGGTCGCCGGGCTTTGGAAGCTCGACGTAGACGACATCGCCGAGCTCATGCTGGGCGAACTCGGTGATGCCGACGAGGACCGAGCCATCGTCCTGGCCCTGGGCCCACTCGTGCTCTTTGGAGTATCGGCGGTCTTCTGGAACGGGCATGGTTGGGGGATTATATACGATTCCACTTTGGGTTTACCCCCGGTAGGAACGTGTCTTGGAGCGGGCGTAACTCTTCCCACCCACCCGCCCGCCATGTTGTGGGGGATATCCCCACGCCCCCGGCAGAGGGGGCCGCCCCTCTGCGCTCCCCGGGTATTCCAAGTAAAATGTCGGCATCGCCGGTTGCACAGGGCCACAGCGCTCTACCGGCATCCGCGTGAACGTCACAGGAGAAGATTCGTGAGCACCGAACAGATGAACTACTACCAGAGCAAATTGGCGTACGAGACGGACTCAGCGGACCTGTATGAGGCCATCGAGAAGGGCGAACCTGTCGTCGTGGTCGATGGCCGTGCTACGGGCGCCTATGCTCACGAGCACATCCCGGACGCGATAAGCCTCCCGCACAGGGAGATCAGCGCCGACACGACCGCCTCGTGGGACAGGTCGAAACTCTACGTCTGCTACTGCGACGGCATCGGGTGCAATGCGTCGACGAAGACTGCGATGAAGCTCCTGACGCTTGGGTTCCAGGTGCGCGAACTCATCGGGGGGCTGGACTCGTGGAAGCGAGACGGCTACCCGACTCACCTGTCCGAAGCAGGGGTCAGACTCGAGATCAAGTGCGGCTGCAACTAGGCCACGCGAACTCAGGCTTTCGCCTACTCGGCCTCGTATACCTGTGGATTGCGCATTCAAGCCGGTCCATGGTGCGACAGGCTCACCACGGACTTATTTTGGTGCCACGAATACGATTGGGACGGCGCTTGGGGGCGTGGCCTGTCGGCCACCATGGATTCCCGCTTTCGCGGGAATGACGGAGGGTCTTCTATCGTCACCTGGGTCTGGCGTAGAAGGGGAGGGGCGTAACCGAGGCTGCGACGGGCCTTCCGCGAACGTCGATTTGGAGCCGGGTCTCGGCGGCGGCGAAACTCGTCGGAACATAGCCGAGACCTACGTTGGCGCCGAGGGAAGGCGAGTAGCTTCCGCTGGTCACGTGGCCGATGACGGTCTCCTCGCTGAGGATTTCGGCATGGGCGCGAGGCACGGCGCCGCGGCCCTCGGTGCGGAACCCGACGAGCTTGCGCTCCGCGCCCGCCGAGGCGGCCTCGCGGACGGCCTCGGCGCCGCAGAAATCGCCATCGAAATGCACGAAACGACCGAGGCCTGCTTCTATAGGGTTGATGCTTTCGTCCATGTCGGAGCCGTGGAGGAGCAGTCCGGCCTCCAGCCGCAGCGTGTCGCGCGCGCCAAGGCCGCAGGGCGCGGCGCCCTTCTCGATGAGGAGGCCCCAGAGCTCGCGCGCAACCTCGGAGGCGGGCATGATCTCGACGCCGTCTTCGCCGGTGTACCCGGTGCGGGCGATCAGGGCCGGCGCTCCGAGAACCTCGGTCTCCAGCACGCGGAAAGGCCGAACGGTTGAGGAGTCGAACGCAGAGACCTCGGAGGCGATGCGCGTACCCTCCGGCCCTTGGAGGGCAATCATGGCGACGTCGTCGGTGCGGTCGGCGAGGGCGGCGTTGGGGAATCGCTCGGAGCGCCAATGCTCCAGCCACGCGAACACCCTTGGCGCGTTCGCGGCGTTGGCGACAATCATGAAGCGCTCCTCGCTAAGCCGGTAGACGATGGCGTCGTCGATGATCCCGCCGTCCTCGTTGCAGAGCAGGCCGTAGCGGGCGCGGGCTAGGGGCATGTCGTCGCCGATGTCGGCGGTGTGGACCCAATCGAGGAGGGCGCGGGCGTCGGCCCCATCGACGGAGAAGCGGCCCATGTGGGAGACGTCGAAGATGCCGGCGGCGGAGCGCACCGCGCGCGCCTCGGCGAGGATGCCCTCGTACTGAACGGGCATGTCGTACCCGGCGAAGGGGACCATCCGCCCGCCGAGGGCCACGTGGTCGGGATGGAGGACGGTGTTCCGGAGGGAGTCGCTATTCGTCATAGGGAAAGCGTACCGCAGGGCGCAGCTACGTTGCGAGAGGAAGGGGTTAAGATACGGCCACTCGATAAGAGGAGGACACGTTGATGCCCAACATGGAGTTCGGCGTCTGGGACCAGATGCAGACCTACGAGGTCTTTCAGGCCCAGACCGCGGCGGACGTTTACGAGGCCCACATCCGCCAAGGCCAGCTGATGGAGCGCTCAGGCTTCGGCTACTACTGGACGCTGGAGCATCAGGGCTCCTACGTGGGGGCAGTGACGTCTCCGCAGATATTCCTGACAGCCCTCGCGCGGCACACGGAGTCCATCAGGCTGGGCACGATGATCTGGCAGCTGCCGTTCCACCACCCGATCAGGCTGGCGCAGGACGTTGCGATGCTCGACCACCTGTCGGGCGGGCGCGCCGAACTGGGCACGGGGATCGGCGTACACGAGCACGAGTTCATCCGCTGGGGGATGAGTTTCTACGACCGGCAGGAGATGGGCGAGGAGTCGCTGGACATCATCGAACTGGCGTGGCGCGGGGACGGGACGGTGACGTACGAGGGCAAGTTCTGGCAGATCAAGGAGGCGCTCGTCCAGCCGATGCCCTTCCAGAAGCCGCACCCGCCGATATGGGCGGCGGTCCACAGCCCCAAGGCGATCGACTTTGCGGCGAAGCGCGGCTACGACATGGCGCAGAACATCGACACGGACGAGTCGATGACCAAGAAATTCGTGGACTGGCGGGAGGCGTGGAAAGGGTACGGTCACGCGGGGCCCATGCCGCGCCAGTTCCTTATGCGCGTCGTCCACGTCGCGGAGACGGACGAGAAGGCGCACGAGCAGGCTCGGGAGTACCTGATGGAGGCGAACACGCTGGGCCGGGAGCTGGTGGCCGCGAGCCAAGTGGGCTTCGGCTCCCATCCGCGCGGGATGGGAGCCGAAGACAGCGAGGACATCCGTGAGCGAGGCCGGATATTCCGGGAGTGCTCCAGGTCGTACGATTTCTGGCTGGACAACGGCCTCGCGCTGGTGGGCTCGCCGGACACGGTGGTCAAGAAGATAGCGGAGGGCCGCGAGAAGATCGGCTACGACCACTTCGCGGGCAAGTTCCACATCGGCCGGATGCCGCACTCGATGGTGGAGTCGTCGATCAGGCTGTTCGGGGAGGAAGTGATTCCGGCGTTTTCGTAGGGAGGGTAGGATAGAGGGGCTGGCGTAAGACTGCCGCACGAGAGGAATGACATGCCGGACGCCGAGATTGTCTTTCAGGTGAAAGAGTCTCCTGAGGGAGGATACGAAGCTCGCGCCGTGGGCTACAGCATCTTCACCGAGGCCGACGACTGGGATGGTCTCAAGGACATGATGCGGGACGCCGTGCTCTGCCACTTCGAGGACGGAGAAGCCCCCCGGACGATCCGCGTTCACCTAGTGCAGCACGAGGTCATACCTGTGTGAGACTGCCCCGTAGTCTGTCCGGGGCAGAGCTGGCCTCCCTGCTGCGGAGGCGCTACGGGTATAGCATCATGCGGCAACGAGGCAGTCACCTGCGGCTTACGTCGAACCACCGCGGCTACGAACATCGCGTGACCGTCCCCGCCACAACCCTTTGAGGGTCGGAACCCTGAGCGAGATTCTCGATGACGTGGCGAGCTACCTCGGGATTAGCAGGGATGACTTGGCGCGGGAGATATTTAGGGATAGATAGAGGGCTACGGGGAAGGGCAGCTATGGAAGACGTCACAGGGCAGAACACCGGAGAAGGGTCCCCGGACCACGTAATCCCGGAGTACGGCCTCGGCACGTTGATTCATGAGTTGTTCAAGCCATTCGGGGGCGTTGAACTGGATATTCCGCCGAGGGCGCCCATGCGAGAGCTTCCGCGTTTCGAGTGAGCTGCGGGGGTAAAGACAACGAATCCTTGGAGTGTGTGAGGGATGCCGTCACTGGAATTTGGGGCGTGGGGCTCTGTCAAGATTAGCGATATCAAGCGGCTGGGGTCGGCGGCGGCGGCTTACGACGAGCATATTCGTCAGGCCCGGATGATGGACCAGCTCGGCTACCGCTACTACTGGATCATCGAGCACCAGGCTTCCTACATCGGCGCAATCACGGCGCCGACGGTGTTCCTTACGGCGGTCGCGGCGGCGACGGAACGCATCCACGTCGGCGCGATGATCTGGCAGCTGCCGTTCCACAATCCGATGCGGCTGGCGCAAGAGGTGGCGACCCTCGACCATCTGTCAAAGGGGCGTGTGGAGTTCGGCTCGGGGCTGGGCACGCACGAGCACGAGTTCATCCGCTGGGGCATCAACTACTACGACCGCCATGCGGCGAGCGAAGAGGCGATGAAGGTCATCGAGGACGCGTGGACGAAGCCCGAGGTCACGCATCGGGGCTGGTTCTGGCAGTACGATGAGATGCTGCCGATGCCGAAGCCGTACCAGCAGCCGCATCCACCCATCTGGATCGCCTGTCACAGCATGCGCGCTTTCGAGTGGGCAGCGGAGCGCAACAACGACGTGGCGACGAACATTTCGACCGACGACGAGCTGGTTGAGAAGCTCGAGCACTACCGGCGCATCTGGAGCGAATGCGGGCATCCCGGCCCGATGCCGAGGCAGATGCTCGTGCGTGTGGTCCACGTTGCGGAGACCGATGAGAAAGCCCGCGCCGAGGCGGAGCCGTACCTGCTGGAGTACTACGGCATCGACCGGGAGCACGTGGTCAACACGCGCATCGGCTTCGGGAGCGACCCTCGCGGCAAGGGGACCGACAACACCCGCTATACACGGGCGAACGGCAAGATATTCGCCCAAGCGCGACAGTCCTACGACTTTTGGATCGAGAACGGCCTGGCGCTCATCGGCAGTCCGGAGACGGTCGCACGGAAAATCGGGGAGACGCAGGAGCGGCTCGGCTTCACGGTATGGGCAGGCAGTCACCACGTCGGCAGGATGCCGACCGACCTCGTCGATAACTCGATCAGGCTGTTCGGGGAGCAGGTGATCCCCGCTTTCGACGCGCCATCGGAGCCGGTGGCTCCCGTCAGCACGGTGCTGCAGCGTCAGGGTCCGTCCGGTCAGGCAGGGCCGTGGGCTGGCTAGGGGCGGGCGTGAAGTTCACGCAGGCGGGGTTGCTGAAGGCTAGGCGCTTGGCCATGACGCGGGCGGCCTCGGGGTTGTTGTCGATTAGGTAGTAGCGCCGACCTAGGCGCGCCGCCGCCTCGCCCGTCGTGCCTGAGCCCGCGAAGAAGTCGATGACGAGGTCGCCGGGGTCCGAGTGGACGCTGACGATGCGCTCGAGGACGGCGAGGGGCTTCTGCGTGGGGTAGCCCGTTTTCTCACGCCCGTTCGTGGGGACGATGGTCCGCCACCAGACATCGGTGGGCGTCTTGCCGCGCTTCGCCTTCTCCGGGCCGACGAGGCCGGGGGCCATGTAGGGGACGCGGTCGATGGCGTCGTGGTTGAACGTGTAGCGACTTGGGTCCTTCACGTACCAGAGGATGTTGTCGTGCTTCGCCGGCCACCGGCTCTTCGGCCGAGCTCCGTAGTCGTAGGCCCAGATGATCTCGTTCATAAAGCAGTCGCGCCCGAACACCTCGTCCAGTAAGACCTTGCAGTAGTGGACCTCCCGGTAGTCGACGTGCAGGAAGAAGGACCCGGCCGGAGCGAGGACGCGTCGCGCTTCGGCGAGCCGAGGCTCCAGGAACCCTAGGAAGTCGTCGAAGGCATCGGGGAACGACGAGGCGCCGAGGCTGACGGTGCGGTACCGCCGTCCCTGAAAGCCCACGCGATCCCCGTTCTGCTCGTCCCGGACGGTCCGCAGCCGCTCGCGGGCCTGGACCTTCCCGGTGTTGAAGGGCGGGTCGATGTAGATGAGGGCAGCTGCCCCGTCGTCGATGGCGTGCAGGGCGTCGAGGTTGTCGCCGAGGACGATGGTGTTCATGGGGGCTAGCCAATCACGGAGAAGCGGCCGCGGACTAGTCCGCGGCCTGTGGCGGCGAGGGCGAAGGATGGGCCGTGGCCGGACTCCAAGGCTAGGTCGGCGAGCAGGTGGAGGGTATCGGAGAAGGCCTGGCGCGGAGGGCGGGCTTCGATGCCGAGGGCGGATGCGAGGTCCAGGGTGTGGACGACCAGCTCGGTCGTGCGTCCGGGGAGGTAGTCGATGAGCCTGATGCCGCCGATGAGCGTGCCTAGGGGGTGGTCGTCGGGCAGGGAGTCGACGAGCCCAAGGACTCTGTCGCGCAGGTCGGCGACGGCGCGGGCCGGGTCGGGTCCGAGCTCCTCGCCGGTCTGACGTCCGCGCTCGGCGATGCGCTCGTTTGTCCCCTCACCGGTGAAGGCGCGCTGGTAGTAGTCGACGGAGTCCTCGATGTCGATGGACGCGGGCGGGACTTTCGAGAACTGCTCGACGATGAGGAGAGCGCGGCTAGCGTGGCCGACGAGGCTGCGGACGCTCCAAACTCCGAGGGCGGGCGCGTCCCATTGGTCGTTGGGGACGCGGCGAACGGTCTCGACGAAGAAGTCGGCCGCTTCGCGGTAGCCCTGACGGCCCATGGTTAGCCGAGGACGGAGAAGCGGTCCGGGAGGACACCCCGTCCGGTGGCCGCGAGGGCGAGGCTCCCGCCGTGGCCCGAATCGAGGGCGAGCTCGGCGAGGAGGTGCAGCGCGACGCCGAGGGCCTCGCGCGGAGGCTCGGCTTCGATTCCGAGGGCATTGGCGAGGTCGAGGGTATGTACTACGAGCTCGAGTACGCGGGTCTCGAGGTAGTCGCCGAGCCTGATGCCGCCGTTGGTGTAGGCGATGATCGTGTCTTCGTCCGTTTCGGCGACGAGCCGCTCGACGCGCTCCCGGTTCGCCGCCAGGCGGGATAGGGGGTCCTCTCCAAGGGCTTCGCCCGCCGTGCGGCCGCGGTCAGCGATCATGTCGTCGACGCCCTTGACGGTCAGGGAGAGGTGGTAGTGGTGGGCGGCTGACTCGACGTCGACTGTGTCAGAGCGCTGGGAGCCGAACTCCTCGACGATGAAGATGGAGCGTCCCGTGTGGCCGACGAGGTCGCGGACGCTCCAGACGCCCAAGGCCAGCTCGTTCCACTGGTTGGGTCCGATGCGAGCGACGGCGTCCATGAAGAAGCCGACGGCTTGCAGGTACGCCTGCTTGGTCACCGGCTAGCTCCGGAGGGCCTTTGCAGCTTCGACCATGTGCTGGAGGGAGGGCACTACCTCTTTCCAGCGCCGGGTCTTGAGGCCGCAGTCGGGGTTTACCCAGATCTGCTCAGGGGAGAGAACGGCCACAGCCCTGTCGAGGAGGCCCCTCATCTCGCCGACGTCAGCCACTCGGGGGGAGTGGATGTCGTACACGCCGGGCCCGATCTCGTTGGGGTAGGCGCGGCTGCTGAAGGTGTCGAGGAGTGCGCCGTCGCTGCGCGAGTTCTCCATCGAGATGACGTCGGCGTCCATTGCGGCGACCGAGTCGATGATGTCGTCATAGGCCGCGTAGCACATGTGGGTGTGCATCTGGGTGCGGTCGTCGACGCCGCTGGTTGCGAGACGGAAGGCCTCGACAGCCCATTCGAGGTACTCGTCCCAGTCCTGGTGCCGTAGGGGCAGGCCCTCCCGCATGGCGGGCTCGTCCACCTGAATGATGCGTATTCCGGCTTTCTCGAGGTCGGCGACCTCATCACGGATGGCGAGGGCGAGCTGTCGGCAGGTCTCGCTTCGCGGCTGGTCGTCGCGGACGAACGACCATTGAAGCATGGTGACAGGGCCGGTGAGCATGCCCTTCACGGGCAGGGAGGTGAGGGACTGGGCGTAGGCGATCCAGTCGACGGTCATGGGCTTGGGGCGGCTGACGTCGCCGAAGATGATGGGCGGCTTGACGGCGCGGGAGCCGTAGCTCTGCACCCACCCGTTGCTGGTCGAGATGTAGCCCGATAGCTGTTCGCCGAAGTACTCGACCATGTCGTTGCGCTCAGGCTCGCCGTGGACGAGCACGTCGAGTCCTGTCTTCTCCTGGAAGCGGATGGCCTGCTCGATCTCTCCCTGGAGGAACTGCTCGTACTCGGCGTCGGTGAGCTGGCCCTTGTTGTGGGCGGCGCGCGCCTTGCGGATTTCAGTGGTCTGCGGGAAGGAGCCGATGGTCGTGGTGGGGTAGGCGGGGAGGCGCAGCGCCTGTTGCTGGACCTTCCGCCGCTCCGAGTAGGGATTCGCGCGCTCCGCCATCTCGGGCGTCACGGCTGCGCCGCGCTTCTTGACGGCGGGGCTGTGGATGCGCCGTGAGGCGCGACGGCTCGCCATGGCCTTCGCGTTAGCCTCGAGCTTGGGGGCGACCTCGTCGGCCTGGTTGTTCAGCGCTTTCGTGATGATCGCGATCTCGTCGATCTTCTGCTTGGCGAAGGCCATCCAGGACTTCATCTCTTTGTCGAGCTTCGTGTCGGAATCAAGGTCGACGGGAGAGTGGATGAGCGAGCAGGACGGGGCGATAAGAACGCGCTCGCCGCCGATGGCGGAGGTCGCGATGCGTGCGGTTGCGATGGCCGCTTCGAGGTCCGTCTTCCAGATGTTCCGCCCATCGACGAGGCCGAGGGAGACGAACATGCCCTCCGGCAGCTTCGCCAAGACATTTTCCATGTCGACGCGGCCCCGGACGAGGTCCAAGTGTAGGCCCTTCACGGGCAGCGCGAGGGCCGTCCTCAGGTTCTCACGGAGGTCGCTGAAGTAGACGGAGACGAGGAGGCTGAGCTTGGGGGCAGTCGCCGCCATCCGGGCGTAGGCGCGGCCGAACGCAGAGCGTTGCTTGTCGTCGAGGGTGAGCCCGAGAGCGGGCTCGTCGAGCTGTACCCACGTTGCGCCGGCCAGGGTGAGCTTCTTGAGGACGTTCTCGTAGACATCGACCAGGTCGTCGAGGAGCGTAAGCGGGTCGAATTCAGGGGTGGAGGACTTGGAGAGTAGGAGGTAGGTGACGGGGCCGAGGAGGACGGGCCGTGTGCGGATGCCCAGCTCCTTCGCTTCGATGAACTCGTCGACGGGTTTGGTGGAGCGGAGGGTGAAGCGCTGGCCTTTGTCGATTTCAGGGACGATGTAGTGGTAGTTGGTGTCGAACCACTTGGTCATCTCCATGGCCGAAACGCCGGGCGCATCGCCATTTGCGGCGACACCGCGGGCCATGGCGAAGTAGGAGTCGAGGTCGATCGGCCCGTCGATCTGGCCGTAGCGTTCGGGTATGGCGCCGACCATTGCGGTGATGTCGAGAACGTGGTCGTAGAGGGAGAAGTCGTTGGAGGGAATGTGGGCGATGCCGGCCTGCTTCTGGGCCAGCCAGTTGGAGCGCCGTATGTCGGCGGCCCGTGTGAGCAGCTCTTCCTGGCCAATCTTGCCGGACCAATAGGCCTCCACGGCCCACTTGAGCTCACGATTGGGGCCGATGCGCGGGAAACCGAGGTTCGTCGCGGTAGCCAAGACTCTCTCCTCTCAGGGTGTAGGAAGGCTCCCCAGTGGGGAAGGAGGCCGTGGTTGGCAGAGGTGTGTCAGGGGGCGTCTCTATTCTACCGCGAGGAGGGTGGCAGTCTCAATGCCGAATGCCCGTGCAGCAGGCAACGGCCTTGTTCCTTCGAAATCCGCGCCACCGGCAAACCGGACTTTTCCCGGCCTTCCTTGGCTGTGAGGCAGGGTTAGGGTGGGGTATTCCCCACAGCCAGAAGAGGGGTTGGGGGGGCGCAGCGCGTGATACTATTTGACCGTGGCGAATGCACCCCGCAACTACTGGATGGTTGTCGTCCGGCCCGAGTACTACGACGTCTGCGCTGAGAAGAAATTCTCGGTTCTCGGCATGGGCAAGCAGCAACGGAAGCGCGTGCAGCGGATGGAGCTCGGCGATCGGGTGCTCTTCTACGTCGTTGAGCGGATGGTCTTCGGCGCGGTGGCCACGGTCTCAGGCCCCTACTTCGAGGACGCGACGCCGGTCTGGCCGTCAATCGACCCGGAGGAGACCTACGCGTGGCGGGTGAAGATCAAGCCGGACGTGGTCTTGAATGAAGAGCACGAGATCGACGCCAGGCTCATAGCGCCTCGGATGGAGTACGTAAAGAAGTGGGCGCCGGAGGAGTGGCCTCTCGCGTTCCAAGGCCTCCTTCACCTGGTGCCCAAGAAGGACTTTCAGCTCATCGAGAAAGAGATGCGGCGGGGCAGGAGGCGGCCGGAGATCGCCCTCGAACCGGACCCCCGCCACGGTCCGCTCGCCCGGGAGGCGCAGCACACCGGGAAGGCCTGAGGAGCCCCATGGCAGTTGAGATTGACTTGGCCGGCCAGAGCGCCGTCGTTTTTGGAGTCGCCAATCACCGGAGCATCGCGTGGGCGATAGCGCAGCATCTGCACGCCGCCGGCGCGGAGCTGACAGTCACGTATCAGAACGAGCGCATGGGGCGCTCCGTGCTGGACCTGGTGAAGGAGATGGAGCGCACGAAAGCCGTGGAGTGCGACGTGCTGGACGAGGTGTCGGTCGTGTCCGCGATCGAAGCCGCCACCGCGGACGCGCCGCTCTGCGCCGCGGTGCACAGCGTGGCGTTCGCCAATCGGGAGGACCTGGAGGGGGCTTTCTCGGCGACGGGCGTCGACGGCTTCCGGACGGCGTTGGAAGTGAGCGCGTACTCGCTGCTGCCTGTCGCTCGCGCGGCCGCAGCGAAGATGGCCGACGGCGGCAGCATTCTCACGCTGACGTTCCACGCGGCGGACAAGGTGTACCCCGGCTATAACGTGATGGGCGTCGCGAAGGCGGCGCTGGAGAACGAGGTCAAACAGCTCGCCGCGGAGTACGGACCCCGAGGCATACGGGTCAACGCCATCTCAGCGGGGCCGCTGAACACGCTGGCGGCCCGCGGCATCTCCGGCTTCACGGACATGCACGATGTCCACGCGCAGCGTTCGCCGCTGAAGCGCAACATCAAGCAGGAAGAGGTCGGCGCGGCCGCGCTGTTCCTCGCGAGCCCGCTCGCCTCCGGTATCACGGGCCACGTTCTCTACGTGGACGCGGGCTATAACGTGATGGGGGTCTAGCTAGCTCCGCTCAGGCTGGATTGCTTCCAGCGCCGCGAACTCCTCGTCGTAGAGCCGGTTGAGCTCCGCGACTTCATCCTCAGTTAAGGGCAGCACGTCGGATGCGGCGGCGAACTCGGTCAGCTGGTCGCTGCGGACGATGTTGGGCAGGACCGAGGCGATGCCCGGCTCGGTGAGGCAGAACCGGATGGCGGTCTGGGCGAGGGTGCGTCCCGTGTCGCCGCCGGCGATAAACAGCACCTGCTCGCGCTTCTGGAACGCCTTGTCCAGCCATTCGCGATGGCGGTGCGCGCGGTGGTCGCCCGGCTCGAACTCGACGCGGGCCTTGTCGGCGAAATCGCCCGTGAGGATCTCGGAGGCGTGGGGAACGCGGGCAAGGAGGCCGGTCCCGTGCTCATTGGCCGTCGGGAAGAAGTAGCGCGCGGGTTGCTGCTCGATGATCGAGTAGATGATCTGCATACTGGAGACGCGCCGCTCGGACATGGAGGCGTCGCCCTCGTCGCGCCAACCGATGTCCGGGCCTAGGGCCGTGCCGAACCAGCGCACCTTTCCCTCGCGGACGAGGTCCCCAAGCAGGTCAAACAGCTCGTCGTCCCGGATGGCCGCGAGCCGCGGGTTGTGCATCTGGTAGAGGTCGACGTAGTCAGTTCCGAGGCGCCGCAGGCTCTTCTCGACGGCGGCGCGCACGAATTCCCGGTCCCAGCACTGGGGGCGCTCCTTATGGGGACCGAGCCGGGGCGCGTCGAGGTCGTAGCCGAACTTCGTGCCGATAACGATCGAGGAGCGGTCCTTGGGGAAGGCCTCGCGCAGGAGCTCCTCGCCGTAGCCTTCGCCGTAGGTGTCGGCGGTGTCGAAGAAGTTGACGCCCAGCTCCTTGGCCTCGCGCAGGAGTCTGATGGCGTCGGGCTTGTCGATCTTGCCCCACCACCCGGTGCTCACGCTCCAGACGCCGAACCCAACCTCCGACACGTTCAAATCTGTCTGGCCGAGCTGTCGGTACTTCACCAGTCCTCCTAAAGGGGGGCGTGCCCCCTCCCCAATCCTCTCGCGTCGGTGGGGGAGGAGGATAAGAATCCTTCCCCCGTGGGTGACGGGGGCATTCTAACAAGCGGCGGGGGCTACAATCCGACTCGTCCGTCGTGACAAGGAGGCGCCGATATGCCTGGTCCGCTCGAAGGGATACGAGTCGTCGATCTCACCCGCATCCTCGCCGGCCCCTACTGCACGATGATCCTCGCCGATCTGGGCGCGGACGTGGTGAAGGTCGAGCAGCCCGGCGGAGACCAAGCGCGCCGCAACGGGCCGTTCTTCGAGGGGCGGGACGGCAACCCGCGCAGCACCTATTTTACGAGCGTGAACCGCGGCAAGCGCAGCATTGTCATCGACCTCAAGAATCCCGCTGGAAAGGACGCGTTCCTGCGCCTCGTGGACAACGCGGACGTGGTCGTCGAGAACTTCAGGCCAGGGACGATGTCCAACCTGGGCGTGGACTACGCGACGCTCAACGCCCGCAACCCGAGGCTGATCATGGCGTCGGTGTCGGGCTTCGGTCAGACGGGGCCGTACGCCAAGCGCGCGGCCCTAGACGTGATCGTGCAGGCGATGGGCGGGATGCTCAGCATCACGGGAGAGGAGGGGGGCGCGCCGGTCAGGCCCGGCGTGAGCATGGGGGACATCACCGCCGCCCTGTTCACGACCATCGGCGTGCTGTCGGCGGTCGTCGAGCGCGACCGCTCGGGCTTGGGCCAGCATGTCGACATGTCGATGCTCGATTGTCAGGCGGCCATCCTGGAGAACCCGCTGATGCGCTACATGGCCCTCGGCGAGATGCCGGAGCGCCTCGGCACACGCCACCCTGTCGTCGCGCCAGTGCAGGCGCTGCGGACGAAGGACGGCTACGTCGCCGTCGCGGTGTCCGACGGTCCAAGCGGCCACTGGGGTCGGTTTGCGGAACTGATCGGCAAGCCGGAGCTTGCGGAGGACGAGCGCTTCGCGTCGGGCTGGCTGAGGCGCGTGAACTACGACGAACTCAGGCCTCACCTGGAGTCGGCGCTCGGCCGGCGGACGACCGGCGAATGGGTCGATACGCTTGGCCCCGCGGGCATCGCTGTCGGGCCCGTGCAAGACGTCTCGCAGGTGGCGGTCGATCCGCAGCTGAACTCGCGCGTCATGTTCGTCAAGGCCGAGACGCCGTCAGCCGGCCCGGCGACGTTCACGAACACGCCGGTCAAGCACTCGCGGACTCCAGGCGGGGTGCGGACCGGAGCGCCGGAGCTCGGCGAGCACACGGACGCTATCCTGGCCGAGGCTGGGGTCGCTCCCGACGAGGCCGCCGCTCTGCGCGAGTCGGGGGCCGTGGCGTAGGGGTGCGCGAGGCATTTGGCGCGAGGGAACGATAGCTGACGTTCTACGGCCAACGAGCCGCGCTCGCCTTCGGCTTCCGTGGCGCGGGTCGCAGCCTAGCCGTCCGCCGGCGCTTCCGGCGTCACATCCGCCAGCCAGGCGAGCTCCGCGGGAAGCGCTGCCCGCACCTCCAGCAGCGCCTCTATCCCGGAGGCCTCCGCAGCTTCCAACAGACCGGCCGCCAGAGCCCTCCCCGCCGCTTTCTCGGACACGCCCAGTTCGCGGGCCGCCTGTCGGGCTGCCTCCAAGGCCTGGGTCGTCGCCTCGCCCGGGTTGCTTCCCGACTCTAAAGCACCCTGCACGACGCCGTAGCCCGCGCCCCGCAGCGCAACCAGGAACGGCACCTGCCGGGCGCGTCAGCGTTCGCAGTGTTCCCAGGACGGCGCCGCGGGCGGCCCTCCCCATCTGGTCCGCGATGTCGTTGCCCGCCTGCACCGCGCCGCGTGTCGCGCCAGCTCGAGCCCCTGTCCCGTCAGGCCGCCCATCTCGTCGACGGCGTCATCCAAGACATCACCCACCACCTGCGCCACCTCGCGCGCCAGCACGCGGCTCTTACCCACGGACGCCACTGCAGCCTGGGTCGAAGCCGCGATCTGGTACGCCGCCACTCCCAACGCCACATCCGCGCCCGGCAGCCGTTTGAGGTAGCCGTATGACAGTGACGTCAAGGACCCTAGGACGGGCATCGAGGTCAGGGCTCGTCTGGCGGGCGTCGAATGGGCCAACAGTTCCGCCCAGCGCAACGTCCCGGGGCAGCTCTCCCCGCTCTTGCACGGCGACCAAGAGATTCAGCGAGAGCAGGCCGAAGATAAGGCAATGAGGAAGAGGAAGTCGAACCCCACCAATTGCAGGGCCAGGTATTTCCACGGCCCCGGTCTCGGAAATCCACGTGAAATCCAAGCGCAACGTCTTTGTGGCAAAGAAGTCCGCGAGGCTCCCGCCTATCACTGGGCCAATTCCCATACTGGCATATGCTGCAATTCCCGCAACGCCAAGGAACGCAGTGGCCTTGTTTTCCGGCGCAACTTTGAGCGCCAACGTATTCAAAAGTGAGCAGAATCCCGCCCCGTGCGATGCCCACAAACGCGTTGAGGATGATGAGAAGCGGCATGGTGAAGACGTGCTTTTCCGTATGCGCCACGAAAATCCAACCCAAGAATACGAGTAGGAACAGCGACGCCGACAACGACATTACGGTCTTACTGCCGACGCGGTCCGCCACGGCCCCCAGACGCGGAGGAAGAGCGCGTGCGTTATGTTGCTCAACACCACGAGCGACATAACGACCGGCAGCGAGAGTTCCAAGTCCGTGAGCATGTAGACGACGAAGAAGGGGATGGCGATGTTTGACGCCACGCCCCAGACCGAGAGGAACCGCAGCAACCGCGAGAAGTTCTTGTCCCGCAGCGGCTCCGTCAGAATGGCGACCGGCGACCGCTTAGATTCCTGCGCCGCTGGGATCAGGGGTTCCTTGGCCCTTGCCGCCATGATTGGGCCGAACAGGCCGAGGTTGAGGGCTCCGCCAATGAAGAAGAACGAGTAGCCAAAGGCCTCTTTCCCGCTCGGCGCCTGGCCTTCCCACCAATCGATGAAGATGCTCGAGCCCAGTCCCAATACCGCCAACACCGCCGTGCTGGCCGCCAGCCGTCGTCCATAGTAGCCGCCCATCAGCTTCTGCGGCACCAAGTCGTGCATCCAGCTCATCCACGCCGTTATCCACATGGGCGCGAACAGACCGGGGAGCGCCAGCAGGAAGATCACCGTCGTCACGGCAAGGGCGCTGGGGACGTCTATGAAGAAGGGCACCGCAGCTACGGGGATCATTAGCAACTGGGCAAGCAACCATGCCGGCAGTCCGATGGCCTTCCTGGCCCGAAACCGCTCAATGAGGAGAATGGCGGGCAGCTGTACGACCAGCGATGCAAAGGGCATCGCCGAGACGATGCCCACCTGCAGGTTGTTTGCCCCCAGCGCCAGCGCGTAGGCGGCCAGGTAGCCCATGACCTGGATGGTCGCCAACGTTTCGCTGGTGATGCCCTCCCAGATCATCATGCGCAGGCTGAAGCGCACTTCGGCACTGGTCAGCGTGGGGCTTGGACGCAGGAAACCAAACCTGGTAGGCGGCCTTGTATCTAGAGTGGCGGCGGGGTCGCGACGGTCCGTCTCCACTCAATCGTAGACCTCCCTGTCCGGGAGTTCATCGTGCTAACCGTGCTCTTCACGTGCCGTTCTCCTGGCATCAGGGTTGAATTGCAGTGGGATGCGTACAGGCTGAAGGACCTCATCGCCCGTGGCGCCAGGACGCGCGCAAGCAGGGGCGAGCACTGGCTTGCGCCCTGGTGGACCGGCGCCTGTCCGGGACTCTCCCGGTTGCCCAGCCGACGGTTTGACTGGAAAGGGATGATGAGAGCATGCTTCCGGCGTCAGAGTGGCGCATGTGGGGAGCACATTTGGGGAGGTAGCCATGGATCTGGACCACACGGTCGTCCCGGTTCGGGACAAGGAAGAGGCGAGCAAGCTCATGGCGCGCGTGATGGGCTGGGAGTTTCTGGGCGTGCGCGGCTCTCAAGGACACGTTCGGGTGAACGACACACTGGTGATGCGGTTCGACGACAAGGGGTCGGACAGCGAGCACAGAAGCCATCACTTCGCGTTTTGCGTCGGGGCCGAGGAGTTCGACGGGATCCTGGAGCGCGTCGTCGCTGAGGGCCTGAAGTATGGCACGAGCACCCGTGACATGAACATGCAGACGAACGAGCTGAACGGCGGCCGCCGGACCTTTTTCAACGACCCCCACGGGCACAGCTTCGAGCTGATGACCGCCGCGTCGCCGCCGAGTCTCGACTGAACGGGCACATCAGTCCTTTTAAGGGAGATAAGGAAGAGAGGGGCAGTATGGCGACAAATATCTCGGACATCGACGCGCTCAAGACGTACCTGGAGGAGAAGCACCTCACCCTGGTGATGGACCGGCAACAGGAAGCCCAGCGGGCGAAGGTGCTGATGCCGTACCAGTGGAAGTGGGAGGATATCGAGCCCGCCGTTGTGGCGTCGGGCGAGCTGGTGCGCCTGGCTGAGAATTTCGAGGACAAGGCCGGCGTACTTCGGCGCGACACCCATTTCCATAACCCCCGGAACTCGCCGAACGCGAATTTCCCGCTGCGCTTGGGCATCCAGTACGTCGGGCCCGGCGAGCAGGCGATCTCCCACCGCCACAGCGCCCAAGCCACCCGGTTCGTCATCAAGGGCGCGCCGGACTCCTATACGCTGGTGAACGGGGAGCCGTTCCCGCTGAACGATGGGGACCTCGTCATCACGCCCCACCTCAACTTCCACGGCCACATCAACAACTCGGATACGCACGTGCTGTGGCTCGACGGCCTGCACGGCGCGGGGGTCGGAGCGACGTTCACCGAGGAGTGGCCGGAGGTCAAGGAGGACCTGGAGACCGACCGGGTCAGCGAATCGCAGCTGATCTGGGGGAGCAATCTCGGCATCCCTGGTCCTGGCGGAGAGGCGCGGCCCTACCGCGAGATCGTCCATCCGGCAGGGCCTCAGGTCAAGAACGACGAGTCCCACGTGCATCCGGCCGGGTTCCGGTACGCCTGGGACCAGACCTCGGCGGCGCTAGGCAGGATGAAGCAGAAGGAGGGTGAGCCGGACCCCTTCGACTGTTACACCCTGACGTACAGGAACCCGCTGACCGGCGGTCCTACTCTCCCCACCGCGGCCTGGGAGATGACGATGCTCACCCCCAACTTCAAAGGGCGCGACCACCGGCACAACAGCTCGGTGATTTACTACTGCTTCGAGGGCAACGGGGTGCTGGTTGTCGAAGGCGAGCGGTTCGAGTGGTCGAAGGGCGACTTC
>CBDFLP010000020.1:0-649971 GCA_965249325.1 Dehalococcoidia bacterium
GCGCTGTTCCCCGGAAGGCCCGGCCGCCGCTCTTCGGAGGAAAGGAAGACGGCAGCGGTCTACACGCGGCCCAAGCACCATCAGCACGGCAGGGAGCAGCGTGAGCGTCGCTGTAACCGAAACAAGGACCACCATGATTGCGCCGAGGGCCGTCGCCAAGAACAGCGTGTGAGGAACGATGAACACGCCCAGGAGCGCGATAACCACAGTCATGCCGCTGAAAAAGACCGTGCGGCTGGCTGTCGCCCCTGCTTTGATGACTGCATCTCGTGTACTCAACCCCCGCGCCAGCTCCTCACGGAAGCGGGAAACGACGAAGAAGCAGTAGTCGATCCCCACCGCAAGGCCGATCATCGTTATCCAAAGCAACACGAAGAAGACCAGCTCTCCGAAGATGGTGCCGATGATCGCCACTATCGCCAGCGTTATCAGTATCGAAACGATGGCGAGGCCGACTGGAATCAGCGCAGCCACCACTGCGCCAAACAGCACCAGGAGAATGAGCAGCGCCACCGGGAGGCCGATACGCTCGCCCTGCTCCAAGTCCATCGCCGACAACTCAGCCTGCTCGAACCGGCTGCTCGCGTCGCCGACGACTAGTACGTCGAACCCGTCCCGGTCGTCCGCCTGCTCAACGACGTGTACGACTTCCTCGACGTTCTCGAGCGCTTCCCCTATCGCGCCGGTCATCTGGAGGCCCACTATGGCGCTCTTGCGGTCCGCCGAGACCAGGGCGAGAGAATCCAGAGGGCTGCTGGCCAGGACTTCGTAGTAGTTCGCTCCGCTCCGAACGATGTCCGGGCCGAGAGCGCGGAGCTCGCTGGTGACTTCTTCCACTTTCGCTTGGAATGCGGCGTCGTCTACCGTCAGCGTTTCCGAGTGAACAATGACGACTTCAGCGGGCGGAGGCTCGATAGGGCTGCCTTCCAGCAACTCGTTAACGGTGACCGACTCGACCTCGCCGAACCGTGGGATGATGCGGAGTTCCGTGGTGGTGGCAGTGGGGAGCAACTCACCAATGATTCCGAGAGAAACCAGGACCAACAGCAACCACACGCCTATGGTGACCCATGGCCTTCGGGCGCTGACTCGAGCCAAGCGTTCCGTCATGGATGCGGCCCTCCCCTTCTTCCGCTCAGCCGGAGTTATCCCAGCATAGTAACCGTATCACGCCATGCTACCAAAAGCGCCCATCCTAGCATGCGGGGAGGGGAGACCAAGCTAAGGGTGCTTTGATTAAGAAGGGCTTGTCCTGCATAAAGAAATGCTGGAGGACAGCGCCGCCGTTCCCTCCGCCTGCTGTCCCAGCGCAGAGTTGCGCAAGGGTCTCCGTCTGCGGGGGAGAGTTAGCGAGGGGGCCGTCTGACATTTGCCCCTTCCCCCGGCGCCCCCGCTTTCCCTACACTGGCTCCTGGCGCGAGCTCCCGCAGTCCTACGGGGCCGGGCTCGCGCTCAGGAGTAAAATGGCACTTAATGGCACGAAATAGCACGCTTTTCGATGAGGCAGCCCCCGCGCACTCGTGGGCCCGGGAATGTTATGAGTGAGAGGCATGAGACATCCTCGGACAAAACAAGCCCATTGCGGTCGTGCGATGCGCAGGACCGGCGCCGTATTCGGCCTCGTCGGGCGCCGCCCATCGCCAGGGGGGAATGACGGATGGGAGATGAGAGGAAGTGGACCGCGTATGAAGCTGGGCGTCACGTACCTTGGCAACCGGTTCGTCCGACATTACGTCGAACGAGACCTTCCTGAGATTGTCGATGCCGGGTGCGACTACGTCGTCCATACCTTCAGCGAGTATGACCTCGCGTTTCACTCCGGCGAGATCAATGGGCTGGTGGACGCCACTCGCCAAGCCGGCCTGGAGGCTTGGTTGGACTGCTGGGGACTGGGAGGCCTCTTCGCCGGTGAAGCGTTCAGCGACTTCCTCCTCCGGCATCCTGAATCTTGGCAGGTCAGGTCCAACGGCGAGCGGGTCCCCGTGGCGTGTCCTAACGCGCCTGTGTTCCGCGAGCTACTACGCACCTGGATTAACGCGGCAGCCGGAGCGGGCGCCGATGCTGTGTTCTTCGACGACCCGATGGCGCCTGGAAGTGAGGCGTGTGTTTGCGACAGCTGCCGGGAAGCGCATGCAGCTCTCCTCGGATCGCATGAGCCGGGGGATGTGGGTCAAGTAGACGGACAGGCCTTTCAGCAGCGGAGCCTCGCCCGCCTGATTGAAGACGCCTGCGCCGGCGCTCAGGGGCTAGGGCTGCGCGCCGCCGTCGGCGTGCTTCCCGAGTTGGCAGAACAAGGAAGCGGCGCGCTCTTGGCGCAGCTGACCGCTGCCCGCTCGGCGGACGTAGTCGCAGTGTCCCCCTTGTGGCGAGCGCACGGACAACACGTTTCTCCCTACGTGCACGACGCATGCGCCGCGGTCGCCTCCGCATGCCGCGACTCCCAACAGGAGCCGATGGCCTGGCTGCAGGCGTTCTCGATACCGGCGCGCCAGGAGTATGAAATCGCCCAAGCCGCCGACGCAATGGCCGCGGCCGGGATAGCCAATATCTCGACGTGGTGCTATCGCGCGGGCGAGCAGATGACCGCAGTCCGATCGGATCAGGCGCAACTGGCGTGGGAGACTGTTGTAGCGACGTATCGTCGGCTCAAGGCCGAGTCCGTCAGTGGCTGACGCCGCTCAGGGGCGGGCCAGCACGAGTGCGAATAGCTCCTCGGGGTCCGTATACCAGCGAACGCTGCCGAAGCCGGCTTCCTGAAGCAGGGTGGCAAGGCCGTCCTTGGTGAACTTGTAAGAGCTTTCGGTCCAGATTGTTTCCCCCGCGCGGATGCGGATCGTGTCCCCGCTCTTAGGCAGCGCGAACGATACGTCGGCGCCGGCCTCCAGATGCATCTCGATCCGCGAGTGCTCGGCGTTGAAGAACGCGCGGTGCCTGAACAGGCTGATGTCGATGTCGACGCCAAGCAGGTCGTTCACCGCTTGCAGTGAGTTGAGGTTGAACAGGGCCGTCACGCCCTTGGCGTCGTTGTACGCCGCCTCGATGACGCTGATCTCCTTGACGAGGTCCACGCCCATGAGCAGCGCATCGCTCGTCCGGGGCATCAGTCCGCGCACCTCCTCTAGGAACCGCCGCCGCTCGTCCGGGTGCAGATTTCCTATCGTCGAGCCCAGGAACGCGATGAGCCGCCCGCCCTCTGCGAGGGGTATGGCGGAGAGATGGCGCCCGAAGTCTCCGACGACCGCGGCAATCTCTCCAAGGTCGGGGTATGAGTCGAACAGCGCCTGCGCGCCCTCGCGGACAGCCGACTCGCTAATGTCGAAGGGGATATAGCGCTTCAGCGCTCCGGTCTGCAGCGCGGGGCCGATAAGCGTCCCGCTCTTGGCGCTATTGCCGGGCCCCAGTTCAACAATCTCTTGGGGCCGAACGTCGCGGACGATCTCAGCGCCGAAACAGTCGAGCAGTGAATGCTCGACGCGGGTGGGGTAGTACTCCTCCAGCCGCGTAATCTCGTCGAATAGGCCGGAGCCGTCTTCGTGGTAGAGGAACTTTGGGCTCAGGGTCTTCGGCTCAGAGGTCAGGCCCTGAACGATGTCCTCTACCGCAGACAGACGCTCTTCGTCCGCGGACGTGTGGACAGCGACGGTGAGGTGGTCGGCCATCACGACTGCCTCTGTTCGATTGCCTCGCGTTCCTTAGCGAGGCGGGCCAACACCCAGTCCCCGAACGCTTGGGCAAGGGTCGAGTCAAGCGGGGTCCGCTTGACCATGTACAAGTTGCGGCGCGTGTCGAGTCCGGTCAGGCGCGCCGGGTAGACTTGGTCGAATTCGTGCTCATGCACCGCGAGAGACGAAACGACGCTGAACCCAAAGCCGCTGTTGACCGCCGCCAGCGTGGCGTGCGTCGAGTTGACGACCATGACGGGCCTGTAGCCGGGTTCCCCCACTCCCGCCCTCTCCAGCGCACGGCGAAACCCATCCCAGGCGCCTGAGCCGGGTTCGCGTTCGATAAACGGCAGGCCTTTGAGCTCGCTAACGTCGATCCGTGACCTGCCCGCGAACGGGTGCCTCCCCGGCACGGCGAGCACCAGCTCGTCTTGGGCGATGACGATCGATTCCAGGTCGGAATGCGGCGCTCGCATCCCGACGAACCCCAGGTCGGACTCGCCGCCCTCCAGTTGGGCGATGGCCGTCGCCGAGTCCGTCACGGCGACGTGCGGCCGCACCTTCGGATAGATCTCGGTAAAGTCCGACAGCAGGCGTGGCAGCAGGTACTCCCCCGGCGTGGTGCTCGCCGCGATGCGGAGCTCACCCTCGACTGCCGCATCGTCACGGGCCAGAGACTCGATGATGCGGTCATGCGCAGCAATGGCGTCCACCGCATGAGCATAGAGCCTGCTGCCGGCGGCGGTGGGGGCCACCCGCTTCCGGCTACGGACCAGAAGGGCTACGCCAAGCTCCGTCTCTAGCCGCTTCACGTGCCGACTCACCCCCGGCTGACTGACGTGCCGCTCACGAGCGGCCTCCCGGAAGCTGCCGGAGCGGCATACTGCAACGAAGCTCCTGAGCGCGCCTACGTCCATCGTTAGATGATAAATTGTAATCGATTCGGGCGCCAGCCATCACCGGACGGTATTATAGCTGCATCTCTTAGCGGGAACGGGGAGCGATGCGAAAGTTTGTAATTGGGTTGGTCGTTGTTGCACTGGTGGGACTGGCTGCATGTTCGAGTGAAGAAGCGTCGGAGCCGCTGCTTATTGCCGGCATCCCGGACCAAGACGTGAGTCTACTGGAAGCGCGCTTCAACAATCTTGCCGAGTACCTCTCCGAGGAGACGGGCCTCGACGTGCGGTACGTGCCGCAAGTGGACTACGCGGCTGTTGTCACTGCATTCAAGCAGGGCGACATCCACATGGCCTGGTACGGCGGCCTCACCGGCGTCCAAGCCCGCTTGGCCGTTCCGGACGCGGAGGCGATAGCCCAACGTCCGCGGGACGCCGAGTTCCATTCTGTATTCGTCGCCGCGCCGGACTCCGGCATCGCGGGGCTCGCCGACTTGCGGGGCAAGACTCTCGCCTTCGGCTCTGAGAGCTCGACCTCCGGTCACCTCATGCCCCGGTTCTTCCTGGCGGAGGCCGGAATCGACGTGGAGCAGGACCTCGATTCGATCAGCTTCAGCGGCTCGCACGACCGCACTTGGAAATTGGTTGAGGCCGGCTCCTTCGACGCCGGTGCGTTGAACGAGGCGGTCTGGGAGTCGCGCGTCGCCAATGGGGAGGTAGACCTCACGAACGTGGAGGTCTTCTTCCGCACTCCCCCCTATGTGGACTATCACTGGGTCGTGAACCGCACAATCGACGACACCCACGGGGAAGGCTCCGTGGACAAGCTCAGAGAAGCCCTTTTGGCCATCGACGTCTCGAAGGGCGGCACGGCCAAGGAGATTGCCGAGGCCTTCCAGACGGACCGGTTCATCGCAACGGAGAATGGCAACTACCAGGCTATCGAGGACGTAGCGAGGTCTCTTGGCGTCATCGAACCATAGCAGCGCGCCCGCTGTCCTCTTCGACGGGGCGTCCAAACGCTACAACCAGACGACGGTACTGGCGCCGCTCTCGCTGACTGTCGCCCCGGGCGAGCGTTTGGCCGTCATCGGGCCGAGCGGCGCGGGCAAGACGACGCTCCTGCGGCTCATGGCGGGCGCGGTCGCCCCTTCGACGGGAGTCGTCGAGCTGCGCGGAAAGGATGTCGCGAGCCTCCGGCCCGGCCGTGAGCTCGCCAGGCTCGTTGGGATGATCGCTCAGCAATTCGACCTCGTGCCGAACCTGTCGGTCCTCCACAACGTGCTGGCGGGGAGGCTTGGCGACTGGAGCTTCGGCAGGTCGTTGCTCTCGCTCGTTTGGCCTCAGGAGCAGCGCCTGGCCTTCGACGCGCTCGAACGGGTTGGCGTCACGCACCTCGTTCACCAGAGTGCCGGACGGCTCTCCGGAGGCGAGCAACAGCGAGTCGCAATCGCACGGGTCCTCGTCCAGCATCCAAGCGTGGTGTTGGCCGATGAGCCAGTGGCCTCGCTCGATCCGGCTCGGGCGAGAGAAGTGCTCCGCCTCCTCATGGCCGTGACGGAAGAGCAAGGAGAAACGCTCATCGCCAGCCTTCACTCAGTCGAGCTTGCGCGCGAGTTCTTCGACCGCATTGTCGGCCTGAGGAACGGCGTCGTGCAGTTCGACACACCGACATGCAACGTCCACGACGGCATGCTGACGGAGCTGTATGAGATCGAAGGGCTTCGGAGTGAGGTCTGAGTTCCCCGCATTCCTAGGTTCTCCTCGGGTCATTGAGAGCCGACGAGTCATCACCCTTATTCTCGTCGGCGCATTCCTGGTGAGCCTTCTAGGAATCGACTGGGACGGAGGCCTGCTCAGGACGCGGGGCCTGAGCGCCGTCGGCGAGACGCTCGGCGCGCTCTTTCGTCCAGACCTCTCCCCGGAGTTGCTTGGTAAGGCGGCGGCGGCGGCATGGCAGACAGTGGCGTACGCGGTCGCGGGGTTGACGGTAGCCCTGTCCATCGGCATTCCACTGGGGGTCATCGCCTCGGGGACCATAGCGCGCTCGCGAGTGGGAGCCGTCATCCAGATAGGCGCGGCGCGAGGCGTTCTCGCTTTCTTCAGAGCGATCCATGAGCTCGTCTGGGCCCTCTTGTTCGTTGCCGCGATAGGCCTTTCGCCGATGGCCGCGGTGTTGGCCTTGGGTATTCCCTACGGAGGGATCCTCGGCCGCATCTACTCGGAGCTGCTGCAGGATGTGCCGCAGGCGCCGCTCGACGCTCTGCGCCGCTCCGGAGCGTCGGAGTGGCGGGTGTTCCTGTTCGGACGGCTGCCGATGGCGCTCCCAGACATGCTCTCCTACACGTTCTACCGGTTCGAATGCGGCATCCGATCGGCGGCGGTGCTCGGCTGGGTTGGGCTTGGAGGTCTTGGCTTCCAGGTGCAGATTGCGCTCGAAGACCTTGCCTACCAGCGCGTCTGGACGTTTCTCTGGGTCCTGGTGGCCTTGGTCGTGCTCGTGGACCTCTGGAGCTCACAGGTCCGGCAGAGGATTGCGCCTTGAACTCCGGGCCGACCATGGCGTATCCGGCAGAGAGGAAGGGGCTGAGGCTGACGTTCGTGTCGGGCTCGGTCGCCGCGGCTGTCGTCTTGGCGCTCTCATCGTGGACGTACATCATCTTCGCGCAGTCATGGCCTAGCCATGGGTTCCTCTCAGGGGAGACGGCCTCGCGGGCGTGGTCATTTCTCGGCGACCTCAGGGGCGTAGGCCGTGAAGGCACGCCTGCATATCTGGACGGAGAAGCGTGGGCCGAGGTCGGGCGATTGGCTCTGGCAACCCTGGCGATGAGCATCCTAGCGACGGGCATAGCCGCGTTCGGCGCCTTGCTCACGTTCATGTTCGCAGCACGCAACGTCATGACGGGCGAGCTGGCCCCGTACCGGAGCCCGGTCTGGAGCGCGTGGCTCGCAGTAGTCCGGCTTGCCTACGCGCTTAGCCGCTCGGTGCCGGAGCTGATATGGGCGATGCTCTTGGTGTTCATCTTCGCGCCGGGAATCCTCCCCGGGGCGCTGGCGCTGGCAATCCACAATTTCGGGATTCTGGGCAAGCTCTCAGCGGAAGTAGTGGAAGGCCTCGACACGCGTCCGGCCCGCGCCCTCAGAACGTCAGGCGCAGGTTGGTTCCAGGTCATCGCTTACGCCATCCTGCCGGCGGCGTTGCCGCGGTTCATCACCTACCTTTTCTATCGCTGGGAGGTGATCATCCGGACAACGCTGGTCGTTGGACTCGTTGCGGCGGGCGGCCTCGGCATGGAGTTCCGGCTTGCGCTAAGCCACTTCCACTACACGACGGTGACCCTAATCCTCATCTGGTACCTGCTGCTCGTGCTGGGCGTCGACCTCGCGGCGGCTGGGATGCGACGCCTGGCGCGTTAGCGGGCCTCTGACGCGAGCTCAGCGAGAAGCGCCATCCAGTCGGCGCGCTCGCGGTCTGGACCGAGGAGCGAGCGGAGCGGCGTTTCGGCCTCCTTTAGCTGAGAAAGAAAAACTGGGTCGCTTTCGCAACGCAGCAGTAGGCGGCGCAGTTCCGCCCCGCCGCCTACGGGGAAGTATCCAGGATAATCGTCGCCCAGCAGCCCCACGTTGCCCGGCATCCGGGACGCCAGTACAGGGACGCCATCGACGACTGCCTCTGAGACTACGTTGGCGCCTCCTTCCGAGAGGGAGGAGATCACCATCACGTGGGACCTCTTGAGCAGTCGCCGGGCGCGCCACGAGGGCAAGCCTTGCTTCCACGTGTACCGCGGATGACTCGCAGCCAGTGCGCCGGCCCGACGGTCCATGGCGGGGCTCATGGGGTCGCCAAGCTGCAGCACGCGGATGCGCGAGTTGCGCGGAAGCCGGCGCGTCGCATTGGCGGTGAGGAAAGGGTCCTTGACCGGCCTCAGATGCCCCACGACGCTCACGTCGAAGTGGCGGGCGTTTGGCGACGGGCCGGGCGTGGGCGTGGGACTAGCGGACTGGACGATGGTTCGCACTTTGTTCTTGTGCTCCTGCCTGAGCTCGTCCACAGCGAGGCGCTGGAGCGTGACCAGACGGTCCGCCAAGTCAAGGACTAGGCCGCCGTCCTCTTCGTAGAGCGGTCCATAAACGTCGGTGCCCGCGAGGAGCACGACGACGGGTCTGGCCGGCCAGCGGGCTTTGAACGCCGCGACGGCTTCGGCGCTCCGCAGCGCGTGAATAGCCACGAGCAGGTCGAAGTCGTGTCCATCGTTGGTCTGGCTGACTGTGACCCGGTGGTCCAGACCCCTGAGGATTCTAGCCCAACGGTTCGCGGTGACACGGTTGCCATTCCGGCTGTACGGCGGGGCGGGCGTCACCAGGCCTATATGCACGAGCTTCAGGTCCAGAGAGTCAGGCCGAGCAAGTGCGGAAACCGCACATCACGTCGCGCCGATCGGGTGTGTAGAAGTTTCGCCAGGTGTTGCGAATCAAGCGGCTCCGCGTGCTCCAAGCGCCTCCGCGAAGCACCTTGTGCCCGCTGAACCACGGTTCGGAGTACTCCTTGTAGGGATCGGCGGTAAACCCGGGGTACGGCCCGAATTCCGTAGCGGTCCACTCCCAAACGTTGCCCAGCATCTGCCGGCACCCCAATGGCGTGTCTCCCGCTGGAAGCGCGCGCACGTCGACGGTTCCGCGGCCTCGAAAGTCGAGGTTTGCGTGGTCGGGCGTCGGGGGTTCGCCGCCCCACGGGTAGCGGCGCTTGGTCGAGCCGTCGGCGCCGCCTGCCGCGGCCAGCTCCCACTCGGCCTCCGTCGGCAGACGCCTCCCGGCCCAGACGCAGTACGCGCTGGCCTCGTGCCAGTTCACGTGGATGATCGCCGCGTGCGGGTCAATCGGGGTCCAGGCGTCGCAGCGCCTGACCAGCCATGCCCCGTCGTTCTCGCGCCGCCAGTAGACCGGATGCTCGGCTCCGACCGCCTGCTTCCACCACCAGCCTGCGTCTGTCCAACACGAGCGGTCATGGTAGCCGTCGGCCTCGACGAAGCGGAGGAACTCGCCGTTGCTCACGGCGGTCGCCGCAATCGCGAAAGGCTCGACGTGGACCTCGTGCCCCCACTTCTCGTTGTCGAAGACGAACGGCAGCTCGCCCTCGATGGCGCCCAGGATGAAGGCTCCGCCGGGAATGGCGATGTCGTGGGGTTCGAAATCGAGCTGAGGAGCGGGCGTCGCCGCCGCCGGGACCGCCGGCTCGGAAAAGCCCAGGGTCTGCCGAGTGTAGGTGAAAGCCTCGGCGTGCATGTCGGTGTGGAAGGTGGCGAGCTGGATGAAGTACTGCTCCAACGCATCCGGGTCGCCTCGTCCGAGCCGGTCGGTGGCGCTGTGGGCTACCTTCCGCACGAAGGCCCGTGTGTCCTCCCAGGATGGAAATCGTAGCCGCCAACGGGAGTCGTGCGCTATGGCCGCCGAGTCGTAGAGCTCATCGGAGCGAGGGACCAGACCCTGCGCCTCGTATAGATTGCGCAGGGTCCACTTCTCGAAGAACCATCCCACGTGGCCGACCTCCCAGAGCGCCGGGTTCACGATGGGAATCATCGGCCCCTGCTGCTGGCGAGCGTCGAGGTCGGCCGTTAGAGCGAGGACCGTCTCGACGGAGTCCAAAGCCTCCGCGGTGAGGTCGTGTACGCTGCGCGAAGGCGCTGGCGGCAAATCGAAAGCGCTCATGGAAACGAACGCCGCGCCGCTAGATCGCGACCTCGATTGTATTGCCGGTTTCCCCGGCGGTGACGACCCGGCCAATCACCGCTCCCGTAACTCCCCGCTGGGCGAGTCCCTCCAGCACCCCCTGAGTCGATGCGGACGGCACAGCGATAAGCAGGCCGCCTGACGTCTGTGCATCGCAGAGGATGAGCTTGTCCTCATCGGTGATGCCGGGGCCCCAGGCGATCTCGGAATCAAATGCGTCGAGGTTGTTCCGCGTGCCGCCCGGAACGACTCCACGCTCGGCGAGCTCCCGGACGCCGGGCAAGAGCGGCACGTCCGAGAGGCGGAGCGCCGCTGCGACGCCACTCGCCTTCAGCATACCGAGCATGTGACCCATCAGCCCGAATCCGGTGATGTCGGTGGCGGACTTGACGCCCGCTTCCGCCATGACCTCGGCCCCGGCGCGGTTTAGCCGACGCATCGTCTCGATGGCGCCCGCGAGGACCGTATCGTCGGTAACCCCCGCTTTGGCGGCAGTCGTGATGATTCCCGTTCCAAGCGGCTTTGTCAGAATCAGGTCGTCTCCAACCGCGGCGGCAGCGTTGGTGATGATCCGGTCAGGCCGCACGATGCCCGTGACGGACAGCCCGTACTTCGGCTCGCGGTCCTTAACCGTGTGGCCGCCCGCGATGACGATGCCCGCCTCCTTGGCGACATCCATCCCCCCCAGCAGAATGCGTCCGAGCACCTCCTTCGGCAGGTCCTCGGGAAAGCAGACGATGTTGAGCGCAAGGAGCGGGACGCCGCCCATGGCGTAGACGTCGCTGAGAGCGTTCACCGCGGCGATAGCCCCGAAGTCGTAGGGGTCGTCCACGATGGGCGGGAAGAAGTCGATTGTCTGCACCACGGCCAAGTCGTCCGTAAGGCGGTAGACGGCCGCGTCGTCGCTCGTGTCGAACCCGACGAGCAGATCGTCGTGCTGCACGTGGGGAAGGTGGCTCAGGACCTCGCCGAGGTCCTCGGGGCTGAACTTACCTGCTCAACCCGCGCAGGCGGCCAGACTAGTAAGGCGGACTTCTTCCTGCTGCATGCCGCGATTATAGCCGCTAAGGGTGGCGAAGTGTGGCTGAAGCGCCATCTTAAGATAGTAACCTCCGCCGCCGCCCCTTTCGGCGGCGCTCAGCGAAGTGCTCGGCGAACCGGGGTAGTGTACTGGGAGACCGCCACGAGCCGCCAGCCTAGCTAACGGGGCGTAACCGGGACCGGGCCAGCGCGTAGACAATCCCGATGGCCGGGGCCACAGCAAATATCACCGCTAGCTGCCAGTCCCCCTTCACGAAGCCGCGGGCTATCAGCTGAGCAAGGGTCAAGTCGGCGAACATGTTCACTATCAGGAGCGCTTCGATCGCGCGGACCATTGTGGTCGAGAGCCGGGGTCGCAAGACCAGCAAAAGCAGCCCGGCGGCGCCAAGCGGGTGAATCAGGATGAGCAGGAGCCGCTCCCAGAAGCTCCCGCCGTCCGCGAAGGAGCCGACCATGGCCGTGAGCGCAACGAAGGCTCCATGAAATATCGCCAAGACGAGCAGGAGATTCCGGAAAACGGCCATGCCGCCACGATAGGAGCCTGGCTTTGGCACCGTCAAGAACAGCGGTCCCCTAAGCGACGACGCGGGGTAACGGCGAAGCACGCGGACGATTGCCGCTCTCGGACGCGCGTGGTAGAAGGGGCGAGCGGCGCAGACTAGAGAGGACCCGTAGGGCAATCTGCCCCTGATGCCGCCTAGGAAGGAAGCCGACTATGGCGACTCTTGCACTAAAGATGGCGACGGGCGATTACGGACACACACGCCCGCTCAAGGACGGAACGGTAGTCTCAGAGCGCGTCGGGTTTGAGCACATCCAGATGCCCAGCATCATCAACGCGTTCCGCCGCATGATCCGCGACCTCGAATTCGACGTCTCGGAGATGGCCCTGTCCACGTACCTTTGCGCTCGGGCCCACGGAATACCCATCACGGCCCTGCCGGTCTTCCTGGTGCGGGCCTTCCACCACGGCCCTATCGTTTACAACGTCAAATCCGGCATCGAGGCCCCCACAGACCTTCGCGGCCGGAGAGTTGGAGTCCGGGCGTACACGGTGACCTCCGGCGTTTGGACGCGCGGCATCCTCCAGTCGCAGTACGGCGTGGACCTCGACGAGGTCACCTGGGTCATCAACAGCGACGAGCACGTTGCGGAGTATCAGGCCCCCGCGAATGTTGAGTCGGCGCCGTTCGACCGTAGCCTCGCCGACCTGCTCCGCGACGGCGAGATTGACGCGGCAATCGGCGTGACGCCGTCGTCGGAGGACGGGTTCGCACCCCTGATTCCAAACGCTCAAGACGCGGCCGTCTCGTGGCTGAAGGCGACAGGCGTTTACCCCATCAATCACACATTGGTGGTCCGCAACGAGCATCTCGCCGCCCATCCATGGCTTGCGGTCGAGCTGTTCGGTCTGTTCAAGCAGGCGAAGGAGCAGTTTCTCCCGACGCTCGACACCGCCGCAGACCTTGGGAACGAAGATGAGCGCGCTAGGGAAGCGCGGGGAGTCCTGCAAGGCGATCCGCTCCCGTTTGGCGTAGAGGCCAACAGAGCAACGCTCGAGACGTTCATCGGGTTCACCGCTGACCAGCACATCATCCCGCACGCCATTCCTCCCGAGGAGGCGTTCGAGCCAAGTACGCTGAAGCTCGAAGGGTAGGCTGGCCGGGCTGGGTCGAGCAGCGTATCTCAAAGGAGGCGGACCCATGGCCGACCTACGATTGAAAATCGCTGCGTTTCCCCACAGCCAGTGGGACGCGTTGCGAGATGGGCGGGCGAAGCCGGAAGGCATCGAGCTGGAGCATGTGCAAGCTAGCCCCAACACGTACCGGCGCATGGTGCGTAACCTCGAGTTCGACGTTGCAGAAGTAGCCCTGACCACCTTCGTTGCGGCCAAGTGGTTCAAGATTCCCATCACCGGCATCCCCATCTTCTCGAACCGGGACGTCACCATGAGCCCTATCTCCTACAACGTCCGGTCCGGCATAGCGGGCCCCAAGGATCTCGAGGGAAAGCGGGTGGGGTTGCGCTCGTACACGGTGACGAACACCACGCAGTGCCGGGCGTTGCTCAACTACGAATTCGGCGTCGACACGGACTCGGTCCAGTATTCGGTCAGCGAGGACGCTCACGTGGCGCAGTACGTGAACCCCCCGAACGTCACGCAGATCTCGGGGGAGAAAACGCTCGAACAGATGTTGGCTGACGGCGAGCTCGACGCCGGTCTTCAGCTAGCCGTCGAGCCGGGAGGAGACATCCGGCTCCTGTTCACCGAAGAAGAGGCGGACGAGGTGGGTCTGGGGTACTTTAGGAGGACGGGCGTCTATCCCATCGGGCACGTGATGACGATCAAGGACGAGGTGCTGGGGGCGCACCCGTGGGTGGGTCCGGCGATGTTCAAGGCGTTCGCCGAATCGAAGGACCTGTACGTGGACTCGCTGTCGAGTCTAGCCAACCCCGGGCGACGCGACCTTCAGGCGCTGCGCAATAGAGACTTGGTCGGCGGAGACCCGTTTCCCATGGGCATGGCGAAGAACCGCAAGGCGATGGAGGCCATGTTGCGGATAGACGTCGACCAGCACATCATCCCGGAGCTGATGGACGTCGATAGCCTCTTCGCGCCCAACACGCTGGACCTCGAATAGAGACGCGCGCGCCGGAAACGCCGGCCGGTCCCCGATGCTCGCAACCGCCCTCCCCTTGAACTACAGTGGAGGTGGTCTAAGATTGCGACAGTGTAGAGACCGTAGCGTGGAGTAGGGAGGCCGAATGGTGTGGCCGTGGCGGGCCGTGGACGAGCGAGAAGGAGTATCGAAATGGCGATGGTAATCGACGCTGATACGCATGTGATTGAATCGGAGCGCGTTTGGGACTTCTTCGATGAGGAGCTTGCCCACCGGAAGCCTCAGCTCGTTCCCTGCGCCGACCCGAACAACGGGAACGTCCGCAACTTCTGGATTATCGACAGCAAGCTGGTGCCGCATCCTCCCGGCAAGGGCGGTCAGGCGCTGGCGACGCCGCCCATCGAGGATGAGATCCGCAACTCCCCATCCTGGCATAAGCGCGCGATGACCGACGTCGATGCCCGGCTGATTGACGCAACGGACATGGGCGTTGACATGCAGATCATCTACCCCACGCTGTTCATAGGCTTCCTGACGCACGACGTCGAGCTGGAGGTCGCCCTGGCGAGGTCTTACAACCGCTTCATGGCCGACGCCTGCTCCCGGTCGGGGGGCCGTATGCGTTGGGTGGTGGTCCCGCCCCTGCGCGACCTCGATAAGACCATGGAGGAGCTCCACTTCGGCAAGGAGAACGGCGCGTGCGGCGTGCTCTTCCGGGGCGTGGAGAAAGACCGTTCGCTGGCGGAGCCGTACTTCTTCCCGGTGTATGAGGAGGCCCAACGGCTGGACCTCCCCATCTGCGTCCACACCGGCCCAGGCTCGCCGTTCCTCACGGAGTTCTTCGACAGCCGCCTGAGCTTTGTCTTCCCGGACGTGCGTCTCCTGCCGGTTATGGCCTTCTACGACCTCGCCTGCAGCAAGATCCCCGAGCGCTTCCCCGATCTCCGATGGGGATTCATCGAGGCGAACTCTTCGTGGGTGCCCTATCTAGCGCACTTCCTCCACCGCCGTCTCAGGATTCCTCGGGAGGCGTTCGGACCCGACTACTTTCGGGAGAACCGGCTATTCGTCGCCTGCGAAGCGGACGAGGACCTGCCGTATATCCTCGAACACATCGGCGAGGACAACATGATCACGGGCTCGGACTACGGGCATGGCGACCAGTCCGCCGAGCCGGAGCTGATTCACCTGCTCCGCGGGCGGGAGGACGTGTCGCCTTCCGTGCTGGGGAAGGTGCTCTCCGACAATCCCGCCCGGCTATACGGTTTCTAGAGCCCCGCGTTCCGCGAGGCGCAAGGGACAATCTGAGGAGGGCGGCTCAACGTTGGTTGAGCCGCCGGCGGTTCGGGGGGCCTACAGTCCGAGCAGCGCCGGCAGTGAAGCCATGTCCGTGAACGTCTCGACGCTCGCCGAGTCAGCCGTCGGCGTAGCCGGTTCCGCCGCGAACGCCAAGACCCTCATCCCGGCTGCCAGAGCGGCTTGTATCCCTGCATCGCTGTCCTCGATGACCACGCACTGCTCAGGAGAGAATCCCATGGTTTCCGCAGCGTGGAGGAACACGTCGGGATAGGGCTTGCCGCGCGCCACCATCGCGGCGCTGAACAACCGCCCTTCAAACCAAGGGTAGAGGCCGGTGAGCTTCAGTCGCTGTTCTGGAGGGCGAGTCTGTCGCGAGATACGAGGCGCTCGCGCTGCTATGATGCGGACGCCCCCGCTGGACCCTCGGACCGGCTCGCGCCAGCGTAACGGCCGGCTCGTAAGGCCAGCCGATTTCCCTATCGCGCCGGGCGTCGTCCACGATTGTGACGGCGGCGGGTGAGTGCATATGCGCCTTCTGTACCGAAGAGCGATGGCGATGCCCCTGATAAGCCGTGGGGGGCTCCCTCTGTTCGCCGCGTTCCTGGTGTGGGGCGCGGGAAGCGGCGCGCAGACTCTGGGCCGCCCGCTGCTCGCCTTCGAGTTCAGTGGTTCGGTCTTCCTGGTCACCCTGCTCATCTCGTCGCTCGCCCTCTCGCGGATCATCGCCGGGCCGATTACCGGCTTCCTCATCGATCGGATGGGACGCAGGCCGCTGGCCGCCATGGGCAGCGGCATTCGAGCGCTCGCTTCGATCGGCGACGTCTTCGCGCAGAACTACGTCCAGTTTTTCGCGCTGGAGTTCGTCGGCGCCATCGGCCTGACGTTGTTCAACACCACGTCCATCGTCATGGTCGCGGACATGAGCGAGTCGGAGAATCGAGGGCGCGCGGTCGCGCTCCGCACCACCGCGCTGAAGGTCGGACAGGTGGCGGGGCCCCTGCTGGCGGCAGGCGTCGCGTTAATGTTCGGCCTGCGCTACGTGTTCCTCGTGAACGCCGTGGCGAAGCTCATTGTCACGTTCATCATCATCCGGATGATGGCTGAGACGCGGCCGGAGCCGGAGCTGCCGGAGCGCGGCAGGGAGCGGTCGGCCGCAAGCCTGAAGGAAAGCCGGGCGATTCTGCCCATCCTGCTGAGTCCAGGATTCGCGGCGCTCGCGCTCTGCACGTTCGGCATCCACCTGATGACCCAAGGCGTATTCCAATCACTGTTCCCCATCCAGTCGAAAATAGAGGCTGGGCTGACGGACGGCGACGTGGGAACGCTGATCAGCATCGCCAGTATCGTCACCCTGTTCGCCGCCTTCCCAAACGGCGTCATCGTCGACCGGTTCGGGAGGAAACCGTCGCTGGTTCCGGGCCTGCTCCTGTTGGCGGGCACGGCCGTACTCCTATCGATGAGCCGCGACTATATGGGAGCGCTCATGGTCGCTCTCGTCTACGGCGTTGGACAGTCGATGACCATTGGCGCGTCCCAGACCTTCGCCATGGACCTTGCGCCCGTGGACCGGCGCGGCGCGTTCCTCGGCGTGTGGTCCGTCTTTCAGAACCTAGGGGCATTCGTCGGCCCGGTTGCGGCCGGGGCCATCGTCGACACATGGGGCTTCGGTGCCGCATTTCTCACGACTGCTGTCTGGCTCGGCGTCAGCGCCCTCATCATGGCGGCGTTCGGCCCGGAGACGCGCACGCGCGGCCGGCCGCCGCCGTAGCGAAACAGACGTTGCCCAGAACCGGATCTCCCCGGTGCTCTCGCCCGTCTGCGGGGGAGAGTTAGAGAGGGGGCCGCCCCATCCGCCAATCAGCGCCCCGCCCCCCTTCCGTCATTCCCGCGCAGGCGGGAACCTCGTAGCGGCGCGGCAGCGGCGCGGCCCCCCCCCGTCATTGCCTCGAAAGTAGGCGCTCCGTTCCCCAATCCGTCATTCCCGCGAAGCGGGAATCTAGGTATCGGGTGCCCCACCCCCTATTTTCGTCGGTTGTGGTGTGGGCCGACGGGCCAACATGGGGGATTGCCTCGAAAATGGGGTTCAGCAGAGGTGGTGTAGCCGTCCCCCGCCCGCCTACTTTCGTTGTTTGTGGTGTGGGACGTCAGCCCCACATGCGAGATTCCCGCGCAGGCGGGAACCTCGCCCCCTCCCACGTCGCCATAGTGACATTTGCCCGTTGCGCAAACGACCCTTCGTCCCTATCCTGCCTTCCATGCCCCAACAGACCTACCCTCTCGCCCTCCGACGCCCCGCGAGCCACCGCGGAGGTGTCGCATAACTGTCGCAAAGTGTCTCTTTACTGTCGCATTAATGTTGCAAAGTGTCGCATTGCTGTCGCGAAATGTCGCATCACTGTCGCGCCCCCAAACCCCGAAACACGAGTAAATGACCATGAAAGACCGGCAAAATGCGACAGTTTCTGAAATCGGCGGAGGGGCTAGGGGTGGTTCCCCAAGGGGTCCCGCTGCCGACGGCGCCGGGCTCGTGCTCAGGAGTACATTGAGACCAAATGAGACCTTTTCTCGATGAGCTCGCCCCGCGCACTCGTAGGTCAGGGGAAGTTACGAGTGGGATGCTTGAGACATCTTCGGACAAAACAAGCCCATGCAGTCGCGCGATGCGCCGGACCGGAGCCGATTCCGGCCTCACCGAGTCATTTCGCATCATGCGTCACTAGCGCCGGCGCGAACCTATCCGCTGGGAGGCGGGGCTCAAGGTCTCCCGATTTCCGCGATGACGGCTCCGGCTGTTACCTTGGTCCAGACTACGGACCGTGGAGATGACCCAGGACGAGGCCACTCTGAAGGAGGCGCTATGGCTACTCAAACGCAGGAAATCCGCAACATGCGGCTCATCGCTCACCATGACCTGAACGGCTTCGGCAACATCGGCGAGGGGGTCCACCTCCACCGGACCAGAGAGGGCCGCCGGATCCTCTACCTGGCTCATGAGAGCGCCCCAAAGGACATCACCAGCGTGGACGTTACGGACATCGCCAATCCCAGGGTGATGGTTCAGACGGACTTAGACTACCCACACCTACGCTCCAACTCCCTGTCCATCGTGGACGACGTGATGTTGGTGGCTTACCAGTCCGTGGAGCCCGGGCAGCCGGGGACAGGGATGGGCGTCTACGACATCAGCAACGTGGAGGAACCCCGGCGCATCGGCTTCCTGGACTTAGGAGGCCCCTACTCCCGGGGCTGCCACTGCCTCTGGTGGGTGGATGGGGAGTATGCCCACCTCTCCACCGGCGCCGCCGACTTTCAACCGCGGAACCAGAAGGACGACCAGTTCTACATGATCGTGGACGTCAAGGATCCCACCCATCCGGTGGAAGCGGGGCGCTGGTGGGTCCCCGGCACACGAGAGGGGGACGACGCTCCTCCTGTACGGCGGCACCCCCAGCTCGACTCCGGTCACCGACTGCACAACGCCAACGTCTATCCCCAACGTCCCGACCGGGCCTACTGCTGCTACTTGGATTCCGGGACGCTCATCCTCGACATTTCCGACAAGGCAAACCCTTCGGTGGTCAGCCAAATCAACTACGCGCCTCCCTTTCCGGGGTTCACCCACACGGCGCTGCCCCTGTTCAGCCGGGACCTGATGGTGGTGACCCAGGAGGCGGTGCGGAACAACGGCGAGGACTACCCCAAGCTGATTTGGATGATGGACATTAGGGACGAGACCAACCCGGTGATAATCAGCACCTTCCCCATGCCGGACACCAATGACTTCTTCAACCGCCCCGGCCGGTTCGGCGCGCACAACGTCTACGAGAACCAGCCCGGGCCCACCTGCTTCCAGTCGGACACGTTGGTCTTCGGCACATTCTTCAACGCCGGCGTTAGGGTGTTCGACACGAGTAACCCCTTCCAGCCAGAGGAGGTGGCCTACTTCGTGCCGCCCATCCCGGAAGGGGCTCCGTCCAACGGCGTCAACGACGTTTACGTGGACGAGAACGGCATCATGTACGTGGTGGACCGGCTGAAGGGCGGGCTCTATATCCTAGAGTTGACCCTCTAGCGGCGCAGGACTTTCAGTACGCCCTGCGAAGTCCCCAGGCTGCTGAGAGGCCACGAATTGAGGGAGTGACGAACCTGACACGGCTAGGACCTGTCAGCTCACGGGGGACCGCTCCTACTGAACTGGCCCGGACCGAACTAGGAAGGACCGCTGATCGCCTTCAGCGCAAGCAAGAGTACGGGAAAATGGTGGACCTGGGGGGATTCGAACCCCCGACCTCCTCAATGCCATTGAGGCGCGCTCCCAACTGCGCTACAGGCCCACGCGGACCAACTTGGGGAGTGCTGCTGCGCTAATAAGCCATGGAGAGCATGCCCCAAACGGCTTTGAGGATAGCACCAGCTCGTTTCGGCCAACAAGCTGCGCGCTCCGTTTGGGCTAGGGCCCAGGCCAGCTGAAAGCCTCGTGGAACTGGCGCTTGCTGCCCTCTCAGCATCCCCCTTGCCCCTGCTTCGTTGACCGTTGCGTCGGTTGGGGCATAATGTTTGCGCAGACGCGCGACTCGTGCGCGCAGCGACGACAGGGGGAGTGAACTCATGGTTAACACAGCGGTGGTGGCGGCGAAGGTCGGGTCCAATCAGACGGAGCGTATGGAGATTGAGTTGCCGGAGATACCCATCGACGGCGCGCTCCTCAAGGTCGAGGCCGCTGGCGTGTGCGGCAGCGACGTCGGAGGGTACGAGCGAGGCATCAAGGGCGGGCCTGTCATCATGGGCCACGAGAACGTTGGCTACCTTGAGAAGGTTGGCCGCGTGTTCGGCGAGCGCTGGGGCGTGAAGGAAGGAGACCTCGTCGCTCTCGAAGAGTACCTGCCCTGTGGACGCTGCGAGTTTTGCCGCGTTGGCGAGTATCGCCACTGCTTCGCGACAGACGCCTCCTCGAACCCCGCCGCGATCCGCTATGGCTCGACTTCCATCGAGGTCACGCCGTCGCTCTGGGGCGGGTACGCTCAGTACCTCTACGTCCCGCCGAACGCGCCCATCCACAAGGTGCCGGATGGCTTGACAGCCGAGGAGGCTGCCATGGCGCTTCCCATGGGCAACGGCGTCCAATGGGCGCTAATCGAGGGGCAGGTCGGCTACGCCAAGAGCGTCCTCATTCAGGGCCCCGGTCAGCAGGGTCTCGCCTGCGTTGTCGCGTCTAAGCAGGCTGGAGCCGACTGCATCATCGTCACCGGCAAGGGGCCCAAAGACGCCCGTCGGCTCGAGGTCGCCAAGGCCCTCGGCGCCGACTTCACCATTGATATCGATGTCGATGACCCCCTCTCCCGCGTCAAAGAGATTACCGGCGGCGGCCCCGAGGCAGGCGTCGACGTGGTCGTCGATTGCACGTCGCACTCCGGAGCCGGGCCCACCTTGCTGGCCATTGAGGCGACGAAGCGTAAGGGCGGCCGCATGGTCGCTCAAGCTGAGTCACCTTTATTCCCCGACTTCCCTATCGGCCGTCTCACCCGCAAGTACATGACGCTGGCCAGCGCCCGCGGCCACAGCTTCGAGGCCGTTGAGCTTGCCCTCCGCCAGATTGCGTCCCACCGTTTCCCGCTGGAGATCATGCGTACGCATACCTTCGGCCTTGTCGACGTGCACACCGCCATCCGTGCAGTTGCGGGAGAGGGCGTCGAGGACGCAATCCACGTATCCGTCCTACCGTGGGAGTAAACTGCCCCATAGGGACAACGAAACTCAGTGCAATACGAGGGGTAAGAGATGCTCTCAGTAGAAGAGAACCGCAAGCTAGCCGAGACAGGTCCAGGGACTCCGATGGGAGACTACATCAGGCGCTTCTGGCTGCCCTTCCGTCTCTCCGGAGACCTGCCTGACGCGGACGGCGAGCCCGTGCGCGTTAGGCTCATGGGCGAGGGCCTCCTTGCTTTCCGTAACACCGATGGCAAGGTCGGCCTCGTTCAGCGCAACTGTCCGCACCGTTGGGCGGACCTCTTCTTCGCCCGTAACGAAGAATGCGGCCTCCGCTGTACCTACCACGGCTGGAAGTACGACATACATGGCAACTGTGTCGACATGCCGACGGAGACTGAGGAGAGCACCTACAAGGACAAGATCAAGATTACGGCCTACCCTGTCGAGGAGCGCTCAGGCATCCTCTGGGCCTACATGGGCCCCAAAGATCTCACGCCTGAGATACCCGATTTTGAGTATCTACGCGTGCCCGAGACCTATCGGTTCGCGTCCTGGAACTGGCAGCAGACCAATTACGCCCAGGCTATCGAAGGCGGTATCGACTCCGCCCACTCGAACTTCCTCCACTCCACGCTCGACGCCTACCACATGACTGACGCCTGGCGAGAGCAGTGGCGGCGCTCCCAGAACCTGCGCGACAAGTTCCATGCACGCGATCAGCACCCCAAATTCTTCGCCGACGACACTGACTACGGCGTTGTCACCGGCGCACGTCGCGACACCGGCGAGGGCGAGTTCTACTGGCGCTACAACCTCTTCCTCCTCCCCTTCTACACCATGGCCCCCTCCTCCCCCGCCCAGAAGTTCTCCCATGCCTTCGTCCCGATTGACGACTACAACAACATGCGTTGGACCTTCGTCTGGAACCTCCAACGCCCCCTCCTGGCAAACGACATCGAGGAATGGCGGAATGGCTCAGGCCTCCACGCCGCAGCCCTCCCCGGTCCCGACCACTGGCCCCTTCGGAACAAGGAGAACGACTACCTCATCAGCCGCGAGTACCAAAAGAAGCTCACCTTCACTGGCATCACCGGCATCGGCGAACAGGACTTCTCGGTCCAGGAAGGTATGGGGCCGATTACTCCCCGCAACAAGGAGCACCTCGGCACCACGGACATCGGCATCATCAAGTCCCGTAGGCGATTGCTCAAGGAAGCGACTGCGCTCCAAGACGGCGAGGAGCCCCGCGCCGCGAGCGACGGCTCGGTCTACCATGTCCGCGCCGGCGACGTTCTGCTCAAGCCCGAGGAGAACTGGCTGCGCGATCAGAAGATCAAGGATCTGCAGACCGCCACCTGGTGACGCCTGGCTCATACAAAGCGAGAGCGGCGGCGGGCATGGCCCTCGCCGCTCTCTTCATCTCCGCCCATACGCTTCCGCTACAATGGTTTGGCGCGAAGAGCGTCCAGCCATGACTAGCCGTCGCTATCAAAGACCATCACCCTCACCGCCGCCTGACGCAGCCGTAGTAGACGGCGCTGTGGCGGAAGTGAGAAAGCGCCTCCAAGCCGCCGCACGGAAGAATGTGGCGGAGCAGATACGCAAAGAGGCGGGCCGCGATGTTCCCTGCTACGGCGTTCGTCCCTCCGAGGTTCACAAGATTGGCCTTGACCTTCTCCGCAAGCTGCGTTCCAGCGGCCTTCCCACGACCATCGCCATAGCCGACCCCCTTTTCAAGTCGGGCAACGTCGAAGAAGCGCTCGTCGGCGCGCAGATTGTCGGCGCTTTGGCCCGCCTCATCACAGGAGGTGACTTCGAGCGTATCGCGCCCTGGGGCGACAATCTGACGACGGCGCAAGCCGCCGACGCCCTCGGCTCCAGTTGCCTCAGTCCTTCTCTGGCCGCCAAGCCGTCGCTCGTCAAGACGATGCGTGAGTGGGCGCGGTCTTCTAACCCTTCGCAGCGCCGCGCCGCCGTATCCGCCTTTGGCCCGCTGGTGCGAGAGGGCCGTTTCATGACGGACGCACTCGAGGTGGCTGAGATTGTCATGGAGGACCCGGACGAGGAGGTCCAGCGCGGCGTCGGCGCCATGCTGCTGGAGGCGACTCGCCTACAGTCGGATCGCATGGTCGAGTTTCTCGAACGGTGGAAGGACCGGAGTCCCAGGCTCATCCTGCAAGTGGCCTCGGCGAAGCTCCCGCCCGCCCAGCGTGGAAGGGTGCTCGGCCAGTGACTGAGCAAGCTGCACTAGGGGCGTCCTCTCCTCCCGTGCTCACGCTCGGCCGCAGGCTGTATCGGGGGCTCTTGTTCGCGACGTTCGTCGGCGCGGCCGGAGCTGGACTCTCTGCCGTACCCGCGCTGTTCGTGCAGTCAATCTTCGTGGGCGAGGCCCAGCGCTGCAACGAGGCAATTGCACAGGCCGAGGCGGGCGCGGACATCCCGCTGAACTGCATCGACGAGTTCAGTGACCCTCCAGTGTGGCTGTCGGCAGCCATCGTTTTCGGCGGTGTGGTTATCGGCGTTGCCGGCGGCTTTGGCTACGGGGTCGCGTCTCCGAAGCCGCGTTCGAGGAGCCGCGCCGGTCCCGACGCGCCGTGGTTGCCTTTCTGAAGTATGTTTGCATGTCTGAATCGTCCTCAACCGTTGCGGGAGCGCGTAGTCTTTACTCAGCGTTCCTGCTACGTTATCGGAGTCTGACAGATGTTCGTTCGCTCGATGGATAGCACCCGCGCATACTGCTCTCGACTGTTGCTTATCGCCGCTGTTCTCCTTGCGGTGGCGTCCGCCTGCGGGCTCCTCTCCAGCACCGGCTTCATTGCCTACACTGTTGGGGAGCCGGGCTCCCGGGATGTAGTCGTATCGAAGCCCGACGGCAGCGACCGCCGCATCCTCACGGATGACGAGACAGGGCAGAGCGCCGACGACTTCGCGCCCGTGTGGTCGCCGGACCGTCAGCGCATTGCCTTCCTCAGTAACCGTGACGGGAACGTCGAGATTTACCTGGCCGTTGCCGATGGCTCTAGCTTTACGCGCGTCACCAACACGAGTGTCGACGAGTCTCATGTGAGGTGGTCTCCCGAGGGGACGCGCCTTGCCTACATATCGCCGACGCAAGATGGCACGCCTGCCGTCTTCTGGCTGTCGCTTTCTAACCTGCTGCCCAACCGCCTGCTGTTCAGTGACCACGGGGAGGCCGACCCCGCATGGTCGCCTCAGGGAACTTGGATTGCCTTCGCAGTGTTGGAAGAGAACGGCGATTCGATTGGCCTGAACCTCCGCAACCCGGAAGGCGTGAACCGTGTTCAGCTCTCTCAATCGCCCGACCGCGCTCCGGCCTGGTCGCCGGACGGAAAGAGGATTGCCTTTGTCTCCACCCGTGACGGGGATGAGGAGATTTATGTGGTTGAGGTCGGCGAGACAGGGCCGGCGGGGGCCACGGCCCAAGTGACCGACAATCCCGACCGGGACTTCGCCCCTGAATGGTCGCCCGATGGTAAGCGAATCGCCTTTCTCTCGGACCGCAACGGGAACGTGGATGTCTTCACCTCGTCCGGCGACGGCAAAGACCTCGAAACGCTCACCCGCACGGACGTCGACGAAATCAGCGTCATATGGGGTCCCGACGGTCGCGTCATATTCGAGTCTGCAGCCTCAGGCAAGCCGGACATCTACTTGATGGACGCGGGCGGCGTTCAGCAACAGCTCACCACGGGCAACCTCCCCTCTACGCTCCCTGACTGGTAGCGAGCCATCCTCCGTACCCAGAGTGGCCGACAGGGGTCGGACGGACAGTTTGCAGAAGGGAGAGCTAGGGAGAAAGTGGCGTCCATCCTGCCTCTCGGGCCAACTGCTCCAGATCGCCTTCCTCATCGATTACAGCTACGCGGTCGAGAAACTCGGCCAGGGTTGCGGAGTCGGCGCGAAGGGCGCGTAACTGCCCCTCGATTGGGCTGATTGAAGCTGCGCTGTCTGCGTATGTTCCATGGAACGCGAACCACGCGGTGTTGAGCTTGCGGATGTGGTAACCATTGTCCACGAATACCCGTCGCCGCTCTTCAAGGTAGCGCTCCGCTCCACCGACATCTCCCTTTTCGAGGAGACCCTCCAGCCGGTGTCTCGTCGCTCGCATCTCACGCCGGAAGTCGAACACTCCAGGGTCCGGCTCCACCCGTTCCCGCGCCTGTGGAGGTTGCCAGGGTCGGCGTTCGATTACCTGCCCTGTCAGCCGCTCCAAGGCGAGGTCGCCGATTTCTTCTCCAGCGATGTTCGCCACCGTCTCGTTCACGCTTGTCAGCTCTCCGCCTGCAAACCAAGCTTTCCCCAGGGGGCGGAAGTAGAGCCAGTGGTGGAGCCACTCGTGTGCGACCAGGTTCAGCGCACCGTGGAGTGAGGTCCTAGGTGTAACGTGAGCCGGATAGGTCGCTAGGCCCCCAATCCGGATGACCAGCGCCGCAACATTGTCGTCGAACGACTCGATTAGCTCTTCCAGCTCGACCTGTTCGAGCTGGCTCAGGTCATGCCTGAGGATACGGTCGTCTATGCGGACGATTTCATCGCGGGGCGACCGCACGAGGATGAGCCCGTTCGGTGCGAAGGTGAAATCGACGGGCGGCCACCTGACGGCGCCGAAGCGATCTATCACCCCTAGCTTGTCGGCGATCTGCGACACTGTCGACTCGATGGCCTCCTCGACAATCGGCGCGATACGGCTTCGGCGTTCCTCCAGCTCGTCGATGCTTGCTTGGACCGCCACGGCGTCGGGCGCGTCAGGCACCGCCGCCAGCGCCCGCTCCATCTCCTGGTTGCTTCGGTTGAGCTCCTCCCCAATGGCAAAGAACTCCCCAATGACCTCAAGGCGCTCGCCTGGCCCCGGGTCGTCGCGAATGAGGCCGGCGGCAAGATGCAACCATTTATCGAGGAAATGGGAGGCTTCCCAGCGGATAAGGTCCTGCTCGTAGGCTGCCGCCGCGCGCCGTATGTCGCTGATGGAGTCTCCCCGGCCCACGCCCGCCAAGACCATCAGCAGAACGACGGCGGTGGCTAGCCCAAGGGAGAGGTTGTTTTTCGCTGCTCTCATTCGAGTTCGCGCCCTCTTTGCGCTCGCGCCAGGCGAGCGACCGGCCCGCCCCGCGTTGCGCGCTCATACTCTGACCACTATCATCGCCCCGCTACCCACTTTGCGAGCAGGGGAGGTTCTGCAACGTGGACCAATTTGTCACCAGTCGAATCCGCAACGTCGTGCTCTTGGCGCACTCTGGGGCTGGAAAGACCTCGCTTGCCGAGGCGATGCACTTTGCAACCAAGGCCATCAACCGTCCTGGGCGTGTCGAGGACGGCAACACCGTCTCAGACTTCGAGCCAGAGGAGCAGCGTAGACAAACCAGCCTTCAGCTGTCCATTGTCCCCTCCGTCTGGAAGAACACCAAGATCAACGTAATCGACACTCCCGGCTACGCCGATTTCCTTGGTGAGACCCTCTCGGCCCTGCGCGCAGCCGACGCGGCGGTGCTCGTCGTCTCGGTGCCCAGCGGGGTGGAGGTCGGAGCCGAGATTGCTTGGCAGAGGCTCCGTAGCCTTGGCAAGCCAATCATCATCTTCATCAACAAGATGGACCGGGAGCACGCCGACTACGACTCCGTGATGGAGCAGGTCCGTTCCCACCTGGGTCGCGAGTGCGCCGCCCTGAACCTCCCAATAGGTGCGGAATCCTCGTTCAGCGGGGTCGCCGGCCTCATCGGCGGGAGCATACCCTCGGACCTGGAGGCTGCTGCCGCCGCCGCGAAGGACCTCCTGGCGGAGAGCGTCGCCGAGACGGATGACGACCTTACCTTGAAGTTCCTCGATGATGGCGGTCTGACCGACGGGGAGATTGCGGACGGCCTGCACGAGGGCGTTCGTTTGGGCCAGGTCGTTCCTGTACTTGCAGGGTCTTCGACGACCGGCGGCGGCGTCGAAGAGCTGCTGGACGCTATCGTCAGCTACATGCCGTCGCCGGACCAAGCGCCTCCCCAGAAGGCCTCGAAAGGCGGCGCGGAGGTCGAGCTTTCAGCGGACGCCGCCGGGCCGCTGGCGGCCTTCATCTTCAAGACGACCGCCGACCCATTCGTCGGTAAGCTGTCCTTCTTCCGCGTGGTCAGCGGAACGCTCTCTGCCAACAGCGAGGTGGTGGACAGCAGGACTGGCGAGACCGAGCGCGTCGGCCAGGTCTACGTGCCGGTCGGCAAGCACCAAGAGGCCGTGCCGAGCCTCGCCGCAGGCGACATCGGCAGCGTGTCCAAGCTGGCCCACGCCGTCACTGGCGATACGCTGACAACGAAAGCGGACGCAATCTCGTTGCCCAAGATCGAGTTCTCGGAGCCTATCTTCCGCGTCGCTGTCCATCCGAAGAGCAAGGCCGACCTCGAAAAGTTGTCTTCTTCGCTGACACGCCTCATCGAGGAGGATCCTTCGCTTTCGCTGACGCGGGACCAGTCCACCGCCGAGCTAATCGTGGCGGGCATGGGCGACACCCACGTCGACGTCATGGCGGAGCGCGCCAAGCGGAAATTCGGCGTCGAGTTGGATCTTGCGGCGCCTCGTGTACCGTACAAGGAGACCATTTCCAAGGTCACGAAGGTCGAGTACAAGCACAAGAAGCAGTCCGGTGGGCATGGCCAATATGGTCATGTCCACCTTAGACTCGAGCCGCGCGCCCGAGGCGAAGGGTTCGAGTTCGCCAGTGAGGTTGTCGGAGGCAACGTTCCCCGAGAGTACATTCCCGCTGTCGAGAAGGGCGTTCACAAGACCATGGACGAGGGCGCCCTGGCGGGATTCCCCATCGTCGACGTCAAAGTGGTCCTGACAGACGGCAGCTCGCATGCCGTAGACTCGTCAGGCCAGAGCTTTGAAATCGCAGGCGGAATGGCGATGAAGAAGGGCGTTATCGAGGCGGCGCCCACGCTCTTGGAGCCGGTCATGCGTATGACCATCGAAGCGCCGGAGCAGTTCGCCGGGGCAGTGGTTAGCGATTTGAACACGCGGCGGGCGCACATCGCGGGCATGTCCCCCGAGGGTGGCGTCGCCGTCATCGAGGCTGAGTTGCCGCAAGCCGAAGCGCAGCAGTACTCCACGCAGCTGCGGGCGCTGACGCAAGGGAGGGGAACGCTGTCGATGAGGTTCGACCATTACAGCGAGGTTCCCGCGCACCTCACCCAGAGAATCGTGGAGGAGTCGCAGGAGCCGGCCAAAACCTAGCCTGGCTCGGCAGTTACGGCGCTCCCTTTGGCGCGAACCAAATGTCCGCTCATGCGGACTGCGCCGTGACGTACCTGACGAGGAGGAGTGTCATGCGAGGAGTGATTCTTGCCGCCGGCGACGGCGGCAGGCTTCGGCCATATACCGACCGGACGCCTAAAGTACTGATTCTCTTGAAGGACCGGCCCCTCATCTGGTACCCGATGGTCGCGATGGCCAGGGCGGGCATCACCGAGATCGGAGTCGTTGTCGGCCACTTGGCCGACCAGGTCGTGAGAGGGGTCATGGAGTGGGCGCCGCCGGGAGTCCGCATCGAGTATGTCTACAACCCCGAGTACGAAGGCGGGAACGCCGTATCCGTACGGGCCGCCCGGGAGTTCGTGGGGCACGAGGACTTCATTCTCTCCATGGGCGACCACATCATCGCTTCCGGCATCGCCTCCCGTCTCGCCGCGTCACCATCCCACGCGGCGATCTTGGGCGTGGACTCGGCGGCATCTATGGCTGGACAGCTCAGCGACGCCACCAGGGTCTTCGTCGATGACGAGGGCCTGCTGGTCCGCATTGGCAAGGGCTTGCGACACTGGAACGCTGTCGACATCGGCGTGTTCAAGTTCCAGTCATCGGTCTTCGAGACCTTCGACCGGCTCTACGACGAGGACGGCGAGGGCTTGGAGCTCACCCGAGTCATGCAGCACCTAGCTCAGCAGCACAGGGTGCAGACATGCGATATCAAGGGCCGCTTCTGGAGCGACATCGACACTCTCGAAGACTACAGGAGCACGGATGATTACATCGAGCTCGCCCCCGGCGGCCTCGTATGACGGCCTCGTCTCCCGCCACCTAAACCGTCGTATATCGCGGCCGATTGCTCGAGGGCTCGCGCATACTCCCGTGACCCCGAACATGGTCACGGTGGTAAGTCTCGCCACGGCCGTCGGCTCTCTGGCTACGTTTGTCCTCGGCCATCCGATTGCCGGAGGGCTGTTGGCGCAGGCAGGCTCAATCCTCGACGGCGTCGACGGCGACCTCGCACGGGCCACCGGAGCCGACTCGAAGTTCGGCGCCTTCTTCGACGCCGTGGTGGACCGCTATGCGGACTCTCTCGTGCTCCTCGGCCTGACGATATGGGCCGCGAGCGGGACAGACAGCGCGCTCCCGTGGATAGCCGGGTTCGCGGCCCTCGCGGGCTCGTTCGCGGTGACGTATACGCGGGCGCGGGTGGACGAGAGCCAACGCACGATGTTCGACCGCGGCATTACTTCCCTAGCGTCGCGCGACGTGCGGCTTCTGGGCCTGATGATTGGCGCAGTCGCAGGCTTCGGGACCGAGACGCTGCTCGCGCTGGCGGGAGTCACGAACATCGTCGTGCTTCTGCGCATCGTGGCTGTCCGGCGGGCGTTGAGGGCTGACGGCGTCTCCTCTTAGAGCAGCGGGCAGGGCAGCCTTAGCTATTCCGCGCCCAGATGGTGTGATAGGGCCCTTGGCCTTTGATCATCGCCATCATGGACCGGCGCTCCCACTGTTGAAGCTCTTCGAGCGCCCTGTCGCACGAGTCCTGCGAGTCGTCGAAGCCCGAGTTTTGCAGGCGCCGTTGGAGCATCTCCCAGACGCCGGAAGCCTCCAGGCTCTGGATGGAGCCGCTCCACGGAATAACAGCGAGCTCGCGGGCGTGCGACAGGTTCGGCCGGGCCCGGTTGACGTGGCGCAGCCTGCGCTCGGCGGAGCCCAGGGGCGCAGACACCGATATGCGCGGGGGGTCGTTCTCAGCACTCCGGCTGTCGTAGACCAAGCACTGGTTGATCAGGGGAAGGATGATGCAAACGACCTCCGCCTCCTCAGCGTGCTGAAGAGCTTCCGCCATCTCGCGGTCGTAGTCGGAGTCTGCCATCGCCGCCCCCTTTCTCCAATCTCATTCTAGTCTAACAACTCGTGCAGTTGTTCCATGAACGCAGGCAACACCTTCCGCCAATCTCCGGTCACGCCGAAGCGCGCCTCTTTGAAGATGTTCGCTCCCGCGTCCTTGTTGATTGCCACGAGGGTCTTCGCATTGCTACAGCCCGCCATGTGCTGGCTTGCCCCCGAGATGCCCACCGCGATGTACAGGTCGGGCGTCACGGTCTTGCCCGTCAGCCCCACCTGGTAGCTGGAAGCCACCCATCCGGCGTCGCAAGCTGCTCGCGAAGCGCCGACCGCGCCCCCGAGCATGTCCGCTAGCTGCTGCAGCTGTTCGAAGGGCTCCGGGCCGCCAAGGCCGCGTCCGCCTGACACGACGACGCGCGCGTCCTCCAACCGGACGCCCTCGGCCCTGGCCTCGACGCGCTCCAGCGTCCTCGTGCGCACGTTCGCCTCGAACGCCAGTTCCGCGACCTCGCCCGTGCGGGATAGGTCCGGCGCTTGAGCGTCTATGCTCTTCGGTCGCAGTGAGACAACCGCCGGCGAGCCGAGGCAGGCGACCGTGGCCTCCGCGTTCCCGCCGTAGGTCGGCCTCGTCGCGAACACGCGGCCCGACTCGTCGAGGGAGAGGGCGGTGCAGTCCGCAGCGAGGGCCGTCCCGAGTCTGAACGCGAGGCGCGGCATCACGTCCCGGCCGGTGAGAGTCTTGCCGCCAATCACGCACGCCGGCGAGGTCTGACTCGCGGCGGCGTAGGCGGCGTCGACGATGGCGTCGAACTCGCCGTTCGCTGCGGGGCCATCGGAGACCGTGTAGACGGCGTCCGCGCCGCCAGCTATGGCCGACTGCGCGGCGTCGGCCGCGTCCGGGCCTGCGAGCAGCACGGACACGCGCTCCGCGCCGAGTCCCCGCGCGGCAGTCACGCCTTCCAGGGTCGTGGATGAGGCGGCGCCATCCGTTATCTCGCCGATTACCAGTGCGTCCGCCATCTAGATGATCCGCTCCTCTCGAAGCCGGAGCGCCAGCTTGCGGCCAGCGTCCTCATCATCGTCTCCATCAATCAGCTCCGTCTCGACCGAGCGCTCCGGCTTGATGAGGGAGACGAGCTCGAACGCGGGCGCGAGGGAGGCGGCGTCGATGTCGAGGTCCGCGGCGCTCCAGACCGTCGGCTGAACGCGGCGGGCGGCCATGATGCCGCGCATGTTCGGGTAGCGCGCCGTCCCGAGCTCGTTGGACACGGTAACGACTGTGGGCAACTCGGCCTCGACGACTTCGTGTCCGTCGGGGAGCACACGCTCCACCCTCACCGTCATGCCGTTCACGTCAACCTTCCGCCCGATGGTCGCGACGGGCCATCCCAGCGATTCAGCCACGCCCAGCGGCACGAGCGCATTGTCCCAATCGCTCGCCTGCCGCCCCGATATCACGATGTCCACGTCGCCCAGCTTGCGTATCGCCGCAACCAAGGCGGCCACAACCATCGTGGGGTCGATCGAATTCTCGAAAGCGGGGTCTTGCAGAAGGACCAAGCTGTCGGCGCCCATGGCGAGGGGCTTCTTAATCACGTCCAAGGCAAAATCCGCGCCGTAGGACAGCACCGTGACCGTGGCGTCTCCCGACGCCTCCTTGATGCGGAGCGCCGCCTCAATGGCCTGCTCGTCGTACCCGTTGACTACAGGCGACATATTGCCGCTGACCGACACCTCGTTGGCGTCAATCCGGAATGCCGAGAGAGGAGTCTCAGGGTCTAGGACCTGCTTGGCCGTAACCACGATGTGCAGTGTCATCAGCGCCCGGCCTCGCTACGGGTTTCGGGGCTCGCCCGACCCGTGATTGAGAAAGATTGCACAATCAAATGCTAGCACCAGCGCGGCCCCTCCCGCAACGGGCAGGGGGAAAAGGGGTGGGAGGCTGTTCGGGGGACCAGATCTTCTAGCAAGGTCTTCTACGTCGCGCTCGCTGCGCTTGCGCGTCCCCTTCCGCAGGACGGGAGGGGGTTGGGGGCGAGGATTCACCTTCCAACCTGGGTGGGAACGACGGGTGGCCTCTTTTCTGAATCTCCCACGCAGACGGGAGAGAGAGGACTCTCGTAGCAATGATGGGGTGAGCGGCCTAGGGCAATGCGCGGGCTGCGGCGTAGCCCAGGGCCACGGCAGCGAGGCCGAGGAGAACGGAGAGGAGCACGTTTCCGGCGGCTGACAGGTACTCGGCGTTGCGCAGCAGCACGAAGGTGTCGTTGCTGATAGAGGAGAAGGTCGTGAAGCCGCCCAGGACGCCGATGAACAGGAAGAGGCGCGCCTCGGGGCTGAAGAGCTGCCGCGACTCGGCGAGGCCGGCGAGCACTCCGATGATGAGGGAGCCAAGGACGTTCGCCGCAAGCACGCCCCACGGGAACGCCGGCTGGCCCAGCAGGCGGGCGACGCCGACCAGCACGCCATAACGCGACGCAGCGCCGATGAAGCCGCCCGCGCCGACGAGCAGGACGTCCGTCACGGGCGCGGCTCTCCTGGGGCCGGTGGGGGGGCGTCGGTGACGGCTTGCGAAGGCTGAGGCGCGCGCTCCGTGTAGCCGTAGTTCCGCAGCCAGAAATCGCCCTTGCGAGGGAAGTCCATGTACAGGCCCAGGTGTACCCCGCCCAGCACGTGCAGGTGCCCATGCGGTTGCGACTGCATCGCGTCGTCTCCGAAGTTCGATACGAGTCGGAAGCCGCCGGGGGTATCGGTTTCGGCGATCTCGATGGCGAGCCGTCCGGCGCGGGCGAAGGACGGCGACCGCCAGAAGTCGCTCTGGCTCATGTGCTCCTTGGGCGCGACGAGGTACATCACCGGCGCCCAGTGCAGGGAGTTGCGGAAGACGATGAGCTCGTCGTCCTCGTACCTGACGGCGCGCGGAAGGGCGCCGGAGACGATGCCGCAGAACTCGCAGCCATCCGCTGCGCCCTTGTTAGGCTCCGCCATCCGGGCGCCGGTCCTTCTGCAGACGGCCCGCTTGCCGGTAGTCCGGGGCCGTGATGGCCATAACCTGCGCGACCTGCGGGTCGTTCAGGCGTGATGCTATGGGGTCGTTCTCGCCTGAACGGATGTCGCGAGTGGTGATGACGGTCGGCAGGCGGGCGTGGTGGCGGTGGACGATGATCTGGTAGAGCTTCTCGTTCGCCCAGGCCGTGGAACTCTCGGCACCAAGGTCGTCGAGGACGAGCAGCGGGGCCTGCTTGATGCGGTCGAACAGCTCGTCGTAGGTCACCCGGCTGTCGGGGCTGAACGTATAGCGCAGGTGGTCGAGGAGGTCGGGGACGAAGGCGAAGAAAACATCGCCGCCTCTCTCAAGGTGCGCGTTCGCAACCGCGACGGCGAGGTGGGTCTTGCCGCAGCCGGAATTGCCAATCAGGACGAGCCAGCCGTCCGGGTCTCTGGCGAAAGCGCGCGCCGCCCTAAGGGCGCCCTGAAGGGTGTCTCGTCCCAGCCTGTCGCGCGCGCGCCCCTCGGGCTGGAAGGAATCGAATGTCATCTGGCGGCGCAGCGCAGGCACGATGGCCCCCATCGCCGTAGCGCCCGCCTTCGAACTGCCGCCGAGGTCGATCACGCGCGAGGAACGAGGGTCGGTCAGCCGGCTCTGCAGGCGGCCGTCGAGGCGGTCGATCTGGACGGACGACGTGACGATGGTGGGCAGGCCGGTTACGTAGCGGTGGTTCACTATCTGGAAGAGCTTCTCTTCCGCCCAGGGCGCGCCGCTGTGCGCGCCGAGGTCGTCCAGGACCAGCACTGGGACGTTCTTCACCTGATCGAACATCTCCTCGTAGCTCAGCTCGGAGTCGGGGCTATAGGAGCCGCGCAGCTGGTCCAGCAGGTCGGGAACGAAAGCGAAGAAGACGGGGCGGCCTTTTTCCATGAGCCGGTTGGCGGCGGCGGCGGCAAGGTGCGTTTTACCGACGCCGTTCCCGCCGACGAGGAGCAGGACGCCCGCCTGGTCATCGACGAATCTCCGAGCGGCTTCCAAGGCGGCGTGGTAGCGGGCTTGGGCCTCCGCGCCGGAGCCGGGACCGAGGGCGTTGAGGTCCTCCAAGCTCACGTTGCCGAGCACGCCAAGGTTGCTAAAGCGTTGGAGCCGCGCAAGGCGTTGGTCTGCGCCTGCTTGCTCCTGGCAGACGCAGGGGAAAGCGCGCCCAAAGTCAGCGTCGCCGACGGGCACGTCGCGCCGCACCCACCCTTGGCCTCCGCAGATGGGGCATACCTCAGCGTTAGGCTCGGCGTCGAGCCGCTCCATCCATTCAGGAACGGCGCTGGCGTTCGAGATACTCTGCCGCTGTAAGCGTCTCAGGATGTCGCCCAGGCTCTCCACGTTGCTTGGCTCCCGTACTCCCTCTCTTCCATCTCTCCAGCGTCGCGGCGACGTATCGCCAGCTGCGGACGTTGCTCGCCGCCGCTTCTCGAATGGCTGATTCGATCCACGACGCCGGGAAGTCCTTCTCGGCTGCCTTCAACTCGTCGGCAATCAGGGGCGTCAGCATGCCGATGTTCTGCTCATACAGGTCAAAGACGTTCGGCTTCTCCCGCCGCGCCTCCCCGGCGGCCTGTGGGGCCCAGCCGAGGCTCTCCGCCGCACGCTCGTTCGGGGGCGTTCTTAGCAGACACCACCCCGAAACCTCGATGAGCGTTCCCCGGCTGACTGCGAGGCCGAGTCCGCGCGCAACCTCCGCCTGCGAGCCGAGCGCGGCAAGGAGCACGGAGTCCGTCTCTAGGCGCGAGGCCGGGACGCGCTTGGGCGCGCCGCTCACCTGCGCCGCATGCCATAGGAAGCGGAGCGTGCACTTCAGCTCGGCGACGTCGTCAATCTCGGCAAGGAGCGAGCCGAGCAGCGGCGCGGGCACGGGGACAGATTTCGTTCCCGCAGCGAACCCCGCGAAGGCGGTTGCGCTCATGGCGTCGATAGCTCGGTGGCGAGGTTCTCGAATCGAGAGAAGTTGCCTCTGAAGTAGAGATGCACCGCGCGCGTCGGGCCGTGGCGGTTCTTGGCGATGACCAACTGCACGAGGTTCTCCGGGTAGGGGTCGGTCGGGTGCCGCTGCTCCCACTGCTCCGGCGTCAGGTACTTGTCCTCGCGGTGGATGAACGCGACGACGTCCGCGTCTTGCTCGATCGAGCCCGACTCGCGCAGGTCGGAGAGCTGAGGGTGGTGATCGGGGCGTTGCTCGATTGCACGGGAGAGCTGGGAGATGGCGATGACAGGGACGTTCAGGTCGCGGGCGATGGCCTTGAGCTGGCGGGTAATCTCGCTCAGCTCCTGGACGCGGTTCTCGCCCCGGTTCTCGCGTCCGGCGATGAGCTGCAGGTAGTCGACGATGACGAGGTCGACGCCTCGGTCGGTGTGAAGCCTGCGCAGCTTGGAGCGCATCTCCAGCACCGTCTGGGCGGGTGAGTCGTCCATGTAGATGGCGAGGTCGGAGAGCGCGCCGACGCCGGTCATGACGCGGTTCATCGCGGCCTCGCCAAGCAGTCCCAGGCGGAGCAGGTGGCTGTCCACCTCGGCCTCGGCGGAAAGCAAGCGCAGGGCAAGCTGCTCGCGGCTCATCTCCAGGCTGAATACTCCGACCACGGCGCCCTGCCCCGCCGCATTCCTCGCGACGTTCATGGCGAGGGTCGATTTACCGAGGGCGGGCCGGGCCGCCAGGATGAAGAGGTCGCCTCGCTGCAACCGGCCGAGGGCGTTGTCGATATCGGTGAAGCCGGTGGGGATGGGGGCGACGCCGCGGTCCATTGGCTCGAGGCCCGACGTCTCTTCGAGGTACTGGTCCAGCACCTCACGGATGGTGACGAAGTCGCGCGTGACGTGGGTGTTGCGGACGCGGAAGAGCATGTCTTCGGCCTGCTGGAGCGCCTGCTCGGTATCGGGCGCGTCCGCGTAGCCGATGGCGGCGATGTCGCCCGCCGCCTGGATGAGACGCCGCATCGTGGCGGTGCGATTGACGATCTGGGCGAAGTGCTCCGCATGCACGGAGGTCGGAACGGCGGCAATGAGGTGGCTCAGGTACGAGGGCCCGCCCACCTCTTCCAGCCGTTCCTTGAGGGACAGCTCACGGGCGACGCTGATCTGGTCGATAGCCTCGCCGCGATGGTAGAGGGAATTGCAGGCCTCGTAGCACCAACGGTTGCGCTCGCGGTAGAAGTCCTCGGGCTTGACGAGGGCCGCGACCCGGTTAATCGCCTCCCCATCGATCAGAAGGGAGCCGACCACCGCTTCTTCAGCGTCCGGGTCATGGGGTGGCAGTTTCTCCGCGTACATCCGTTCCTTGTTACGACTCTTCCTCTTCCTCGTCTTCGTCCGCCAGCTCGGCCTCCTCCGCTTCCTCAGCGAAGTAGTCCTCGGCGGACTCTTCTTCGACAGCCTCGTCGCCGGCTTCGTTCATGAGATCAGCCTCGCCGGGGAGGTAGCCCTCCGGCACGACGGAGACCTTGACCTCGGCGGTCACGTCCCGGTAGAGACGCAGGGTCACCGGGTAATCGCCGAGCTCGTGGATGGCGGAGGCAAGGAGCACCTGACGGTGGTCAAACGCGCGGCCCGTGGCCTCGGTCAGCTTATCGGCGATGGCCCTGCTGGTGACGGAGCCGAAGAGCCTGCCGGACGGGCCGACTCTGACCTCGACCGACACCTCGGTCCCATCGATGAGCGCGGCTACCTCTCCCCACTCGTTGGAGTACTTGATGCGCTTCTCCCGGGCTGCGTTCTCAATCGTCCGCGCCCGCTGGAGCTGGTCCGGGGTGGCGGGGGCGGCGAGGGCGCGCGGCAGCAGGTAGTTCCGGGCAAACCCGTTCTTCACTTCTTTGACTTCTCCGGCATCCGCCGTGCCGGCCACGTCTTCTAAAAAGATGACCTTCATCTGACTTCCTCTTGGACTGGATACTCCTGCCGCTAGCGCCGCCCTTTCCCTTGGGTCGGGTCATCCGGGGGATGCGGCCAACAGGCCGCATAACATCATACCGGATTACAGTCCACGTACGGGCGCGTTCGCGCAAGGGGCAATTGTCATCCAGCGCAGCGGATTATCGGATGCCCACGTCAGGGGGTTGCAAGTGGGGAATCTCGCAGTCTGGGCCACTTGCAAATCGGCAGCCTCTCCCGTCCTCCCGCGCAGACCCTCTCCCTAGCCCTCTCCCGCAGACGAGCGAGGGTTGGGAGGTAATGACAGGGCGCTTGGGCGCTACGCTCCGAGCGCGCGCTCCAATCCGGCGTAGTACGCATCGGCCAGGGCTTCGACTGGCTCGTCCACGAGGGAGGGCAGGACGAAACGGTCTCCGCCTGCCGCTCCGAGCTTGACTGCGGGCGCTCCGGCTGCCGCGGCCGCTGCTTCGACTGCCGCAACGCTCGATGCGGGGCAGCTGACGATGGCCCGCGACGGCGCTTCGCCGAACAGTGTCGCGTCCCAGCGCCCACCGGCCCAATCGCCCTCGCCGACGAACCCCACGCCGCCGAGCAGCGCGCTCTCCGCCAGGGCGACGGCAAGCCCGCCATCCGAGCAGTCGTGGGCGGAACTCAGCAGCCGGGCCTTCGCCAAGTCCACCAGCAGCCGCTGCAGCCGGGCCTCGGCCTCCAAGTCCAGCGACGGCTTGCCAGCGACGGCGCCGTGCTCGACCGCGAGGTACTCGCTCCCACCGAGCGTCGATTCGCCGGTTTGGAGCTGCACGCCGAGCAGCAGGACGACGTCGCCCGCTTGCGAGAAGGCCGCGCCAACGCGCGCCGCGACATCGTCCATCAGCCCGACTGCGCCCACCACCGGCGTTGGGTAGATGGCCTCGCCTTGGGTCTCGTTGTAGAGCGACACGTTTCCGCTGACGACGGGAACCCCGAGCGCTCTGCACGCGTCCGACATTCCACGGATGCACTCTTCGAGCTGGTAGTAGACCTCGGGCTTCTCCGGGTTCCCGAAATTGAGGCAGTCGGTGACCGCGAGGGGAGTGGCCCCGGCGACGGCGACGTTTCGGCACGCCTCCGCGACGGCCATCGCGCCTCCCGCGTAGGGGTCCAGGTAGGCGAGCCTGCCGTTGCCGTCCACCGCCAGCGCCAGCCCCTTGGGGGTTTCGCGCAGGCGCAGGACGGCCGCATCACCCGCGCCGGGCTTGACGACGGTCCGCGTCTGCACTTCGTGGTCGTAACGGCGGTACACGGCGCGCTTGCTGGCGATGTTCGGGGCTGCGAGGAGGGTGAGCAGGATGCGGCCAGCCTCCGACGAATCAGGCGCATCGGGCATTGGTGCGGACTGAAGGCGGTCGAGATAGGCGGGACGCGCGCCGCGAGGCCGGTACTGCGGGGCTTCGACCAGCGTGTCGATGCGCACCTCGGCGGCGAGTGTTTCGCCGTCGTAGATCCTGGCCAGACCGTCGCCGGTGACTACGCCGATAGCCGTTACGGCCAGGTCCCAGCGCTCGAAGAGAGCAGCGACGGCGTCCTCGCGGCCGGGCTTGACGATGAGCAGCATCCGCTCCTGGGACTCGGACAGCATGACCTCGTAAGGCGTCATGCCCTCCTCGCGGCGCGGCGCTTTGGCCACGTCAATCTCGACGCCGGTGCCGCCGCGAGCCGCGCACTCCATCACCGAGCTGGTGAGTCCGGCGGCGCCCATGTCCTGCATGCCGTCGAGATGGCCGCTCACGGCGGCTTCCAGACACGCCTCGATGAGCACCTTCTCTAGGAAGGGGTCGCCGACCTGCACCGTCGGGCGCATCTCGCGCTCCTCCTCGAACGTCCGCGAGGCTAGGCCCGAGGCGCCGTGTATGCCGTCGCGGCCCGTCGTCGAGCCGACGACCATCAGGACGGCGCCGGGGTTCGTTGCGGCGGCGCGCATCAGGCCGCCGGCGGGGAGCAGGCCGACGCACATCGCGTTGACGAGCGGGTTGCCGTTGTAGCTGGGCGCGAAGACCACCTCGCCGCCCACGTCCGGCACGCCGATGCAGTTGCCGTAGCCCGATATTCCGGCCACGACGCCCTGGAACAGGTAGCGGTTGCGCGGGTCGTCCAAGGGGCCGAACCGCAGGGAGTTCAGAAGCGCAATGGGCCTCGCGCCCATTGCCAAGATGTCGCGCACGATGCCGCCGACCCCCGTCGCCGCGCCCTGGTATGGCTCAACGGCGGACGGGTGGTTGTGCGACTCGATCTTGAAGACAACGGACAGACCGTCGCCGATGTCCACGACGCCCGCGTTCTCTTCGCCCGCCTGCACCCGGACGGCGGGTCCGGTGGTGGGGAAGCCCTTGAGCAGCGGCTTCGAGTGCTTGTAGCCGCAATGCTCGCTCCAGAGCGCGCCGAACAGTCCGAGCTCGAGTTCATTGGGCTCGCGTTCGAGCTTCTGCGCGATGAGGTCGTACTCCTCGCGGCTGAGGGCGATCTGGTCGAGGGTTTGTTGGGATACTGGCATCAGTTGGCGGCTCCGACGAGGCCTAAAGATGGCGTGGGGCGATGGATATGCACTCGTTACCCCTCCCCAAATGGCGAAGGAAGGGTAGGCAGCCATTGCGAAAACGACTTGTTGTAAGCCATACATCGGCGGTCATCGCCTTTGTCGTAGTCTTCGCCGATAATCCTATCGACGCACTCCCAGTGGTAGCTGAGAACCCTATTGCGGAATTCGCCCATGGGGTTCATTGAACGAAGCTCCGTGAATATAGCTATTTGCTTCCGTTCTTCTATGCAGGGGAGAGAGCTGGATGCGCCGACATTGCTCTCATCGTACGAACGCTCGTACCGCTGGTATTCCTCGTACTCGCTGTTCCAATCAACCCATCCGCGCGAATAAGCAAGCGCGTCTATCAGACTGAGTATCTCGTTGAGCATGCTGTTGCTTAAGAGAGAGTAGGAATGGGGACGCCACGCATCAATCCTCTGTAGCAGCCTCCGCCGCTCGCTGGAATCGTCCGTGCGCCGAACGTACGTCCGCATAGCGCTGACACATCCGTCCGAGAGCATCCCGTCAAACCGGAGCGCCATCGCCAGACTGATCCTCGGCGCTGGGCAACGACGAGAGCGAGCCAACCGTTGCCTCGATAGCGCCTAGTCTTGACTCGATGCCACTGAGGTCGTTGGGCTGGAGATCAGTATCGCCGCCCGACGACGGGAGCAAGCCTACCGCCGATTCAATGGCGCTTAGTCTGGACTCAATGCTGTTCAGGTCATTGAGCCGTGGGTCAATATCGTCGATCAACGCCAAGATTTCGTCACCGCCCTCCAAGTTGCTAATGACGGCTGCAAAGGACTCCACCCTGTCCTCGACGGCCCGAATCGTGCTCACGACGTAGAAAACCATCGCTGCCAACGCCAGCAGCAGCACGAGATTGATGACGGTCAACGCCCACGCCAGCCGTTGCATGCCCCCTCTTCCGTTCATGTCCTCGTTCACGACCTATCCTTCCTACGCGCCGCCCCGCTCGCGCGGCATAGATACGGGCATCAGTTGGCGGCTCCGATGAGGCCTACTCCGGCGACCACTAGGGCCGCGCCGAGGACCACTCGCGGTGTTAGGCGCTCGTGGCCTCGCAGGATGACGAGCACGAACAGGTACGAGACGAGCGGCACGCCCCCGGTAATCGGGGCGGCGACGCTGAAGTCTATCCGAGAAAGCGCGGTGTAGAAGCTGCCCGTCGCCAGCGCGAACAGGACGCCGGCGGTCAGCATCCATGCCAAGGTGGACCCCGCCCCCGGTCCTAGGGGCCTCAGTCCTCCTCGGGGGAGGGCCCGCGCCTTGATTCCCAGGGTAAACGCGAGGCCGAACAAGGCCTCGTAGAACGCGACGACCACGGGGGAGGCACCTCTGCCGACGAGGTGGTTCGCCAGCAGGCCGACTGTGACGAACGACAGCATCGCCAGCGTCGCGAACACGAGGCCAATGATGATGCGGCGGCTGTCCGCACTCCTGGCCATGGCGCTCACCGCAGCACCCGGTTGCGGTCCGTCAGAATCACGACGACCCCGATCACGACTGCGACCGCGCCCGCCACCGTCGCCAGGTTCGGCCGCTCGCCCGCAATGACCACGGCAAGCGCGATGGCGAAGAGCGGGCCCGCTCCCAGAATGGGCGAGGCGAGGGTGACGCCCGCGCGCTTCATGCCGTGGAAGTAGAAGAGGTTGCCCGTCACCCAGGCCAGCGCCCCCATCACTGCCGCGACTCCCACGAATGCGGGTCTGATGTCGCCGAACGCCGCAAACCCCTCGGTCGCGACGATCACGACGCCAAGGACGGCGGCCACCATCCCGACCACGGCGATGAGCACCGATTCCGGGGTTGCGCCGAACATGGCCCTGCGCACGAATACGTCGCCTGCGCCCCAGCCCAGCGTGGCCACGAGTGCGAGGATGATGCCGAGACCCACGATTCTCCGCGCCTATACGCCCGCGCGCTCGTGAAGCGCTTCGTCGATGGACCGGAGGATCTTCAGTCCGTCGTCGCCGCCGAGGGCAGGCTCGACTACACGCTCGGGGTGGGGCATGAGTCCGATGACATTGCCGGCCTCGTTCGTCACGCCGGCGATGTTCGCGCGGGAGCCGTTGGGGTTGGCCTCCGGCGTCACGTTCCCGTCGGCGTCGCAGTAGCGGAATGCGATCTGGCCACTCGCCTCCATGCGAGCGAGCGTCTCATCGTCGACGTAGTAGTTGCCGTCGCCGTGGGAGACGGGTATGGAGAGGACTTCGCCCTCGCGCGTCAGGGAAGTGAAGGGGGCCGCCGCGCGCTCGACGAGGAGGCGCTGGGGCTGGCATCGGAACTCCAAGCTCGAGTTGCGCATCAACGCGCCGGGAAGCAGGCCCGACTCGCACAGCACCTGGAAGCCGTTGCAGCTGCCGATGACCGGCCCGCCTGCGTCCGCGAAGTCGACGACTGCCTGCATGACAGGCGAGAAGCGCGCGATGGCGCCGGGCCTGAGATAGTCGCCATAGGCGAAGCCGCCGGGGATGATGAGACAGTCGAATCGCGAGACGTCGGTCTGCTTGTGGAAGACATACTCCGCATTGGCGCCCATCACACCCGTAATCGCGTCCCACCAGTCGACCTCGGACCAGGTCCCGGGGAATACGACTACTCCGTATCTAGCCGGCATCTCTTACGCCCTCTCTCTAACTCTCTCCCGGCGGGAGGGGCTGCGAGGTTCCCGCCTTCGCGGGAATGACAGAGGGGAGCTCACGCCAGCAGCTCGCCCACGATACGGCTTACGAGGCCTCCGTCCGCCTTGCCCTTCAGCTGGGGCATGAGCTTGCCCATCACCTTGCCGCGGTCCTGGGGGCCGGACGCGCCAAGCTCGCTCACGGCCTGCTGCACGAGGACGCGGATATCGTCCTCGCCGAGCTGCTCCGGAAGGTAGCGGGCGAGGACTTCGAGCTCCGCCTCTTCCCTTACGGCGAGGTCTTCGCGGCCGTTGTCGCGATAGGTCGTGATGCTGTCGCGGTACTGCTTGGCCATGCGGGCGAGCACGTCGATGGCGCCCTCATCGTCGAGCTCCTTGCCCTTCTCGATCTCGGCGTTCTTCATCGCGGCCCTAATCAGGCGGACGGTGTCTTTCGTGATGAGGTCTTGGGCCTTCATCGCCGTCTTGAGGTCTTCGATCAGCTGTTCTTGGATAGGCATGTCGGCTTGTGTTCTCAGTTCTTCGCGGCGGCGGGCTGGACGGCTTCGTCGAGCTGCCGGTTGAGGCTCGCCATCTTGATGGCCGACTCCATTGAGTCGAACCCTCTGTTGCCCGCCGCGCCTCCGGAGCGGGCCATCGCCTGGGCGACGTCGTTGGTCGTCAGGACGCCGAAGGCCACCGGCACACCGGTGTCGCGCGCCACCTGAGCGATGCCCCTGGCGGCTTCGGCGGCGACGAAATCGAAGTGAGCCGTCTCGCCTCGAATCACGCAGCCGAGCGTAACGAGAGCGTCCCACCCCCCGCTGCGCGCCATGCGCGCCGCAGCCTGCGGCAATTCGAACGAGCCGGGCACTCGGACGATGGTGATGCGCTCCTCGCGCACGCCGTGCTTCACTGCCGCCTCGCGCGCGCCGCTCAGCAACCGTGAGGTAATCGATTCGTTGAACTGCGATACGATGATGCCAACGCGCAGCCCCTGCCCGTCGAGCCCCCCGCTGATCTCGTGAGCCATGCCCCTATTGTAACGAGCGCGTCCGCTCAATCGTAAGGGGCAGCTAGCTATGCGACTCCGCGCCAAGCGGGCCGAGGAGGTGGCCCATCTTGTCCTGCTTGGTCTGCAGGTAGTCGTGGTTCTCGGGGTTGCTCTCGACGACGATGGGGACGCGCTCGACGATGTTGAGGCCGTAGCTCTCCAGCCCGACGATCTTCTTGGGGTTGTTGGTCATCAGGCGCATGTTGCGGATGCCCAAGTCCACCAAGATCTGGGCGCCGACGCCGTAGTGGCGCAGGTCCGGGGGGAAGCCGAGCCGCTGATTGGCCTCGACGGTGTCGGCGCCGTCGTCCTGGAGCGCGTAGGCCTTGATCTTGTTGTGCAAGCCAATGCCCCGACCCTCCTGCCGCATGTAGAGGAACACGCCACGGCCCGCCTCGGCTATGGCCTTGATAGCTATGTCGCGTTGAGCGCCGCAGTCGCAGCGCATGCTCCCGAACACATCGCCGGTCAGGCATTCGCTGTGCACCCGCACGAGCACCGGCTGCTTCGTGCGGATGTTTCCAAACACCAGCGCCACGTGTTCGGACGGATCGACCTCGGACCGATAGGCGAGCGCCTTCGCCACGCCGTACGCCGTTGGAAGGCGCGCCTCGGCGACGCGCTCGACGAGACGCTCGTGCTCCAAGCGGTAGGAGATGATGTCGGCGACCGTGACGATATCGATTCCGAGCTGGCGCGAGATGTCCTCGAGCTGGGGCATTCGCGCCATCGTGCCGTCAGCATTCATGATTTCGCACAGCACACCGGCAGGCCGCAGGCCCGCCATCCTCGCCAGGTCTACGGTCGCCTCCGTCTGGCCGGCCCGGACGAGAACGCCGCCGTCCTGGGCGCGCAAGGGGAAAATATGCCCCGGCCTCGCCAGGTCCTCGGGCTTGGTCGCCCAGTCCACCAGCGCTTTCACGGTGGCGGCGCGGTCGTGCACTGATATGCCGGTGCTGCCGTTATCGATATCGACGGTAATGGTGAAGGGAGTAGTGTGCTTCGAGGTGTTGCGCTCGACCATCAGGCTGAGGCCCAGTTGGTCGAGCCGCTCGCCCGTCATCGGCGCGCATATCAGGCCCCGCCCATGGGTCGCCATCAGGTTGATCGATTCCGGGGTGACCCACTGGGCCGCCATGACGAAGTCGCCCTCGTTCTCGCGGCTCTCGTCGTCCACCACGATGACGAATTTGCCGGTGCGGATGTCTTCTATGGCCTGTTCGACGCTGATGAGCGGCATCGCTTGCTCCTACCCGTCCACTCTTGGCCCGCTCGCTCCTGACGAGACGAGGCGCTCAACGTATTTGGCGAGGATGTCGACCTCGATGTTCACCCTGTCTCCCGGGCTCCTAGCCCTGAAGGCGGTGTGCTCTACGGTATACGGTATCACGGCGACCGTGAAGTCCGGGCCTTCGACGCCCGTGACCGTGAGGCTCACGCCGTCGATGGCGACGAACCCCTTTTCGACCACGTAGCGCGCCAGCCCTTCGGGGAGCCGCACTTGCAGCACGCGATCCTCCGCGGGCCCGCCGAACGCCACGATCTCGGCGGCGCCGTCCACATGCCCTTGAACGATATGGCCCCCCATCCGCGACTCGGGCGTGAGGGCGAGCTCCAGGTTCACCGGGTCGCCCTTTCCCATGGCTCCGAGGTTCGTGCGGGCGAGGGTTTCCTCGACAACGTCGACGGTGAACGTCGTGGGCGTGCGCGAGGTTACGGTGAGGCAGACGCCGTTGATTGCTATGGAATCGCTGACCGCGAGGGTGCCCATCACCGAGCCTCCCGCGACGCACAAGGCGTTCCGGGACTGCTCGACAACCTCGCCCACCTCTTCCACGATGCCTGTGAACACGCTTCTCCCCTCCTCAATTCTCCTGACTGATTTCTAGTTTACGCTCCCTCCCTCCACGCCCCCGGCAGAGGGGGAATGGCAGAGGATTAGAACCAGACGTTCATGTTGGGGGGCTCCATGAAGGCGAGGGCCAGGGCATCGGCTTTGTCGGGAGAGGGGACGCCTTGGCGGCGGAGCGTCGCCTTGCTTTCGAGGTGGATGCGGCCCGACGACGAGATGTCGTAGCGCTGGGCGAGGAGCTGGCCCGCGAGCTCGTCGTCGGGCGGGAGGGACATCTGCCCCTCGCGGAGGCGTCGCGCCACCTCCCAGAACGTCTCGGCCCGCATGTCGGCGAACTGGGCCGGGCGGTACGCGCTGCCGCCCGCCTCGACGCCGATGACGGGGACACGAAGCTGCTTCAGGCGGTCGACCACGCCCCCGCCGACGCCGGTCTCGTCGACGAAAACGGCGGGTACGCGGAGGGTCTCGGCGATCTCGCGGACCTCGTCGGCGAGGCGCATGGTGTCCTTGCGCTCGAAGGAGATGATGCGCTCGCCGCGGTCGCCGCGGTGGAGGCAGATGACGGACTTGTCGTTGCCGAAGCGTGCGACGTCGACGCCCATGCGCCAGGGCTGATTGAGGTGGGGGGCCGTCGCTGGGGGGGATGAGGGGTTGGGCGCCTCCCCGCGCGTCTCGCGCTCTCCTCCCGCAGACGGGCGGGGTGTGTGGCCTATCGGCCACTCTGGGTTCCCGCCTTCGCGGGAATGACGGAGAGGAGCACGGGAATGACGGATATCCGCCCCGATTGATTGCCCATCGTGAGTGTCGCCGGACTCGCGGCGCCAGCGTTGGATGGCGGCGCCGACGTGGACGCGGGAGGTGAGGGAGTCTTCGAGGGCCCGGGGAACTGGCCGAGGACGGAGGCGATGTAGAGGGGGGAGTCGGGGCCCCAGTCCAGGCGGTGCTCCTCAATGTCCTCCGGGGTGACGAGTCCGGGGAGGGCGTCGAGACGGCCCTCGATGACGTTGGGGGAGTCGTAGGCGGAGATGGAGACGCGCTCGTAGAGCGGACTCTTGCCGTGATGGGAGTCGTAGAACTCGCCCGTGAGGGAGAGGGGGTTACCCAACAAGAGCATCTTCTTGGGGTTGAGGCGCTTGAGGGCTTCGAAATAGGGCTGCTTGACGCCTTGGGCCTCGGTGACGATGACCATGAGCTCGGGGGAGTGGAAGCCCTGGAGGTTGTGCTGGCTGTTGGAGGTGATGCAGAGACCGACGTGGTCGGGGCCGGCGTCGTACTCGCCGACGCGGACCTTGCCCGAGAGGCGGTCCTTGGCGGCGGCGTGGGCGGCGCGCAGTTCCTTCCAGACGATCTCCTTGACCTGCCGGAGGGTGGGTCCGGTGACGATAACCTTGGCCTTGGGTCGTGTCTCGATCCACCAGAGGATGGCGCGGGCTGCTGCCCAGTCCTTGCCGGAGGAGTTGCAGCCGACGACGGAGACGCGGCGTTTGTCGGAGACGAGGGCGTTGAACCACGATCGTCTCCTTGCCAACCGGCCCGCGCCCACGACGCAGACGCTTGTCCGCGTGCTTGTTCTTCTCCTTGCCGCCGATGAAGGTCTCGTCGACCTCGACACAACGGGATGCTTCCCCCGCGCTACGCGCGACCCTTCCCGCAGACGAGAGGGGGTGGGGCGCTTGCCCTCCGAGGGGATGGCCTGCTCTGCTAGCATGTCCCTATGACTGTCCAACCTCCGCGACGGCTTCCCGAATGGCTGAAGGTCCCCTGGCCGGGGGGAGAGAGCTACCTGCAGATGCGGCGTCTGCTGCGGACAGCGGAGCTGCACACCGTCTGCGAGGAGGCCCGGTGCCCGAACATCGGCGACTGCTGGGAGCGGAAGTCCGCCACGTTCATGGTGCTCGGCGACGTCTGCACCCGCGCCTGCCGCTACTGCGCAGTGACCAGCGGGAAGCCGGCGGCCCTCGACCTCGAAGAGCCGGCGCGGCTCGCCAGGACGGTCGCAAGCCTTGGCCTCGAATACTGCGTCATCACCTCCGTCGACAGGGACGACCTCGCGGACGGCGGAGCGTTCATTTTCGCCGAGTGCATCCGGCAGGTGCGCCGCCGTGCTCCGGGGTGCGAGGTCGAGGTGCTGACGCCTGATTTCGCGGGCGACAAGGCGGCGCTCTGCTCCGTGTTGGAGGCGGGTCCCGCCGTCTTCAACCACAACATCGAGACCGTGCGCCGCGTGTTCAAGAGCGTGCGAGCCAAGGGCGATTACGACCTCTCGCTCGACGTGCTGGTTAGGGCGCGCGAAATCGCTCCCCACATCCCGACCAAGAGCGGCATGATGGTCGGTCTGGGGGAGACGACGGACGAGGCGCTGGAGACGATGCGCGACCTGCGCGGCGTCGGCGTGCAGTTGCTGACCATCGGCCAGTACCTGCGCCCGTCGCCACAGCACATCGAGATGGACCGCTTCTACCATCCCCGCGAGTTCGCAGCGTTGGAGCAAGCCGGATATGAGATGGGCTTCCGCCACGTGGCCTCGGGGCCGCTGGTGCGGTCCTCCTACCACGCCGGCGAGCAGCGCGCCGCGGCAAGGTAGGGGCCGATTCGATATCAAACAGACACCCGGAACTGGATGGAGGGAGGGTCAAGTGAGTCAACTTTCTGCGCCGAAAGTGCTTTGTGTTCTTTATTCCGACCCGGCGTCGGGGTTTCCTCCGAACTACGCCCGTGAGGGTATACCCAACCTGACTCACTACCCGGACGGCCAGTCTTTGCCTACGCCTACCGCCATCGACTTCGCTCCCGGCCATCTGTTGGGGTCCGTTTCCGGTGGACTGGGGCTGGATGGGTTCCTGACCGAACGAGGGTGTAAGTTCGTTGTGACGTCGGACAAAGATGGCCCTGATTCCGTTTTCGAACGGGAGCTGGCCGACGCGGACGTGGTCATCTCCCAGCCCTTCTGGCCGGCGTACCTGACGGCCGAGCGGATAGAGAAGGCCCCAAGGCTCAAGCTGGCTATCACCGCCGGCATCGGCTCGGATCACGTTGACCTGCAGTCGGCCATCGACAGGAACATCACCGTATGCGAAGTGACCTGGTGCAACAGCGTCAGCGTCGCGGAGCATGCGGTCATGCAGATGCTGGCGCTGGTGAGGGACTATATCCCCCAGTACGGCTGGGTGGTCAGGGGCGGCTGGAACATCGCCGACGCCGTTTCCCGGTCCTACGATATCGAGGGAATGGACGTGGGCGTGGTGGCGGCGGGAAGGATCGGCCTAGCCGTCCTGAAACGGATGAAGCCCTTCGACGTCAAGCTCCACTACACCGACAGGCACCGGCTCTCCCCCGAGGTCGAGCAGGAACTGGGCTTGACGTTCCATGAAAACGTTGAGTCGCTGGTCAGCGTGTGCGACGTGGTCAGTATCCACTGTCCTCTGCATCCCGAGACGGAGAACATGTTCAACGACACGCTCATCGGCAAGATGAAGCGCGGGTCCTACATCGTCAACACCGCCCGTGGGAAAATCTGCGACCGGGACGCAATCGTCAGAGCGCTCGAAAGCGGCCAGTTGGCGGGGTATGCGGGCGACGTTTGGTTCCCTCAGCCGCCTCCCAATGACCACCCTTGGAGGTCCATGCCCAACCACGCCATGACTCCGCACACGTCGGGCACGTCCCTTTCGGCCCAAGCCCGTTACGCGGCGGGAGTCCGCGAGATTCTGGAGTGCTGGCTGGATGGACGGCCAGTCAGAGAGGAGTACCTCATCGTGCAGGGCGGCGCCCTCGCCGGGACGGGAGCTCACTCCTACAGCGAGGGGGATGCTACAGGCGGCTCCGAAGAGGCGGCAAAGTTCACAGCCGGTTAGGGCTAGTTCCGGCGGTCGGTCACGTAGTCGATCAGGGCTTCCAGGGACTCGCGGGGGCGGGCGTTGGGGAGGAGCGTGAGGGCTGCGCGCGCCGCGTTCCGGTAGCCGTCGAGGGCCGCCAGGGACTCGTCGATGGCGCTCGATTCGCGGATGTGGGCCACCATCGCGTGGAGGTCCGCCTCGTCGCGACTCCCGTCGAGCAGCCGCTTGACGACGGCTTCGCGCGGATGGCGCTCCGCGAATAGCAGGGCCGGCAGGGTGAGCGTGCCCTGGAGCAAGTCGTTGCCCGCGGGCTTGCCTAACTCCTCCTCGCTGCTCGTGAAGTCGAGCACGTCGTCGACGATCTGAAACGCCATGCCGACGTTGTAGCCGAAGGAGCGCAACGCCTGGTTTTGGTCTTCCGGCGCCCCGCTCAGCACGCCGCCCGACTCCGCGGCGGTGCAGATGAGGGACGCCGTCTTGTCGTAGATGCGCTTTTTGTAGTCGTCGATGGACTGGGACCAGTCGTGGGAGCTGAAGCGTTCCGCGAGCTCGCCTCGCGCCAGTTCCATGATTGTCTCGGAGAAGCGGCGGATGACGCGGATGTTTCCCGTATCGCATACGAAGGTGGCCGACGCCGCGAATACGTAGTCGCCCAGCAGCACCGCGACGTCGGGACCGAACATGCTGCTGACCGTCGCTCGTCCGCGCCGGGTGTCCGCCTTATCGACGGTGTCGTCGTGGATGAGCGATGCGATGTGCAGGAGCTCGACAGCCGTAGCCATCTTGACGAGCCGGTCCTGCTCTGGGGGGCCGAGGGTGGCGAGGCGCAGAGCGCCCGCGAGCAGCGTGACGGTCGGGCGGATCTTCTTCCCACCGCTGACGACCGCGTTGACGACCATGTCGTCGCCGGTCAGGCCCGACTCCTCGGCGAGCGTCTTCATGTTTTCGACGACTAGGTCGAGGTCGCCCGCGACGGGTTCGGCGATGAAGCGCGCCGTGTCGTTCAAGTCCTGCGTTGTCTGCGTATCGATCATGCCGCTGCGCGTCCTAGCCGAGCTTCGCTCGCATCTCTTCCGCCACCGAGTCGTCGAGCTTCGTGAACAAGGGCTGCGGCTGAGGTATCGGCTGGCCGGGCGTCGGCGCGTCGATACGCCAACCCGCTTCCTCGACGTTGCCGCTCTGGCCGAGGAGCTCGTGGAGCCGCTGGGCGCTGAACGGCAGGTATGGGGAGAGAACGACGCGCAGGGCCATGAGCACGTGCATTGTGATGTAGAGCGCGCGGCCGGCGGCAGGCTTGTCGGTCTTGATCCGCTGCCACGGCGCCTGGGCGTCCAAGTAGCGGTTCGCCTCGCGGGCGAGCGCCATCGCGCCGTTGAGACCCTCGCGCAGGCGCACCGCCTCCAGGCTCTTGGCGACGGAGTCGAGGGTCTCGTCGGCCTTCCGGACGAGCGCGTCGTCCTCGGCGGTGAGCTCGCCGGGGTCGGGCGTGGCGCCGTCGAAGTTCCGATATACCTGGGTGAGCGTGCGGTGCACGAGGTTGCCAAACGTCGCCACGAGCTCGTCGTTGTTGCGGCGGACGTAGTCGGCCCAAGAGAAGTCGGAGTCGCCGGTCTCCGGCAGGGTGGCGGAGAGGTAGTACCGGAGGGGGTCGGGCGGGAACCGGTCGAGGTAGTCGGGGACCCAGACGGCCCAGTTCCGGCTGGTCGAGAGCTGACGCCCCTCGAGATTCAGGAACTCGTTTGCGGGCACGTCGTAGGGCAGGTTGTAGATGCCCTGCCCCATGAGGATCGCGGGCCAAATCAGGGTGTGGAACGGGATGTTGTCCTTACCCATGAAGTAGTACGACCTGGTCGAGGGGTCTTGCCAGAAGGGCCGCCACGCCTCCGGATCGCCGGAGCGCTTAGCCCACTCAACGCTTGCGGAGAGATAGCCTATGACCGCCTCGAACCACACGTAGATGCGGCGGTCGTCGTAGCCGTCGACGGGGACGGGGAGGCCCCAGTCGAGATTGCGGGTGACCGCCCTGTCCTTGAGGCCTTCCTTGAGGATGCCGAGGGTGAAATTGCGGACATTGGCCCGCCAGTGCGTCTGCGGCTCGACCCATGCGGTGAGCTGATCGCGGAATGCGCTCAGCTTGAGGAACATGTGCTCGGCGTCGCGGACCTCGATGGGGTAGCGCTGGCCGTCGTGAATGTGGGTCGGGTTGCCCAGGTCGACCGGATCGAGTATCGAGCCGCAGTTGTCGCACTGATCGCCGCGAGCGTCGTCGAACGCGCACACGGGACAGGTCCCGCGCACGTACCGGTCCGGGAGGAAGCGGTCGAAGTCCGGGGAGTAGGCGACCTTCATCGAGTCCTGATAGATGTAGCCGCGCTCTTGGAGAGTGCGCCAGAGTTCGTGGACGACCTCGCGGTGAGTGTCGGTCATCGTCGAGGTGAAGAGGTCGAAGGAGATGCCGAGCCGTTCCCATGCGTCGAGGAAGGTGGCGTGGTGCCGTTCGACGACCTCGCGGGGCGAGACGCCCTCGGCGTCGGCCCGCATAGTGATGGGCGCGCCGTGCGAGTCGCTGCCCGAGACCATGAGGACCTCGTTCCCACGGAGTCGCTGGAAGCGCGCGAAGATGTCTGCCGGCAGGAAGTTGCCTGCCAGGTGGCCAAGGTGAAGAGGGCCGTTGGCGTAGGGCCAAGCGACCGCGATGAGAATGCGGTCAGACACGAGGTTACTCACAGTCCATTCTAGCAGGGCACCGCGTGGAGCGGTTGCGGTCGGGCGTTCTCGTCATTCCCGCCTACATCCCGTCTGCGGGGGGCTTGAGGAGGGGGCCGTCGTTCCCGCGCAGGCGGGAACCTGGAGTGGTCATCAAGGTCACGGCTGTCAAGCGCCGACCGCCTATTCTCGTTGGTTGCGGCGTGGGCAAGCCAGTCTTGCCACGGGATGAGGAAAAGTTTCCGATTCATCGGGAAGGTTACGAGTAAGAAGTCCCTGATTTTCGGGAAGGTTACGAGTAAAAAAGTATCCGAAAGTGGATGACATTTGTGGGTTGACAGAGGTTGTTTTCATGGCCGTGGCCTGCTTCCTGGGTCTTAGAACTACTATCTGACTGAAATGTTATTTGTTCCCGTCCCCGCAGACCCTCTCCCTGCCCCTCTCCCGCAGACGGGCGAGGGGATCAGAGCAGATGGGGCGGAGGGGACAAGGGCGGCGTTGGTGGTTGGGGTGCTGCGTGCTCGGCATGACAATAATCCGACACTTCATTGTAGGGGCATGAGAGGGGTTGGGGAATGGGCAAGTGTCGCAGCTCCCTCTCAGTCTCCCCCGCAGGCGGCCCACTCTCAGTCTCCCGCAGACGGGGGAGAGGTGGAGGTTAGCAGTGCCCTTTGGGGGAAGGGAACGGCCATCCCGTGCTAGACTCACTGCTGCAGTTACGGTATGGAGGAGGCAACATGACGCAAGAGGCAGAGTTCGTAGCCCTCTGTAAGGTGGATGACGTTAGGCCTGGCGAGGCCCGCCACTACAGGCCCACACAGGGCAAGTGGCGGCTCAAGCCCGTCGCCGTTTGGAATGAGGGCGGCGACTTCCACATCACCAACTACGTCTGCCCTCACAGCGGCGGTCCGCTCAGCGAGGGCACGATTGAGAACGGCGTCGTCACCTGCCCGTGGCACGCCTGGCAGTTCAACGTTGCGACGGGCAAGTCCGCCCGCGGTGACGGCCACGCCATCGCCATCTACGAGTGCAAGGTCGAGGACGGCGAGGTCCTTATCGGCGACGTCAAGGGATAGCTCGCGTGACCGGCGACCTCTGCGTAATCCCACGTTGGGACAGTGGCGGGCGTTGATTGGCGGGTGGGGCGGCCCCCTCTCTAACTCTCCTCCGCAGAGGAGACCTTTGCATAACTCTTTTTCGGGCGGGCGTAACTCTTCCCACCCACCCGCCCGTTATGCTGTGGGGGACAACCCCCACGCCCCCGGCAGAGGGGCGTATCCCAGGCCGGTCCATGGTTCGACAAGCTCACCTCGAACCAGTTCGAGGTTACGCAAAGGTCTCGCAGGCGGGAGAGAGGACCGGACACTTTCCGCAGACGGTGGGGGACTTTCGAAGCGATGACGGATGCCCGGAGAGTTAGGGAGGAGTCGCGATGGGCGGGGTGACCATTTCTCGCCGGTTCGACTTCTCGGCGTCCCACCGGTACTACCGCGACGACTGGAGCGAGCGGGAGAACAAGCGAGTCTTTGGACTATGCGCCTTGCCGAACGGCCACGGTCACAACTACGTGCTCGAGGTCGCCGTCACCGGCGAGCCCGACCCGCAGACCGGCATGGTCATCAACCTCGTCGATCTGAAGTCGGCGGTCGATGGGGTGCTAGCGGCGTTCGACCACAAGCACCTGAACCTCGATACACCCTACTTCGCCGACCGTCAGCCGACGACCGAGAACCTCGCGGCCGTGTTGTGGGGCCTGATTGGCGACGCCCTCCGCGAGGCGAGGCTCAGCCGCCTGCGCCTCTACGAGACCGACGACCTGTTCGTCGAGTACTTCGGGGCCACGGCATGACTTCCCCGGTCGTCTACCTCTCGCGGCGCTACAGTTTCTCGGCGTCCCACCGCCTGTACGCGGACGCGCTCTCGTTCGAGGAGAACGAGGCTATATTCGGCAAGTGCGCCAATCCGAACGGCCACGGCCATAACTACGGACTCACGGTCACCGTCGGCGGCGCCGTAGACCCGGAGACCGGCTTCGTGATGCCGCTCGGCGAGCTGGACGAGGTAGTGAAGCGCAGCGTTCTGGACCCTTACGACCATACGTACCTGAACCGCGACGTCGAGGACTACTTCGACCTCGTGCCCACGGGCGAGAACATCGCCCTCAGGGTCTGGGAACGATTGCGCGGGCCGTTGGGCGGACGGCTGACGCGCGTGGTCGTGGACGAGACCCGTAACAATCGATTTGAATACCCTCCAGCCTGGCGCTTCGAACACCCCCCTGCCCAACCGGCGGACAGCTAGCCGTGCCCGGTCCTTCCTCCAATCTCCCCGGGGACATCCTCTCCGGCAAGACCGCCGTCGTCACCGGCGCGTCGAGCGGCATCGGCCGCGCGACTGCGCATCTGCTGACGCAGGCCGGCGTCCGCGTCGCGCTCGTCGGGCGGAGCGAGGCCCGCCTCCGCGCGGCGGCGGACGGCTTCCCTGAGGGCTCGTGGACGCCCATCGAGTGCGACGTTCGGAGCGACGAGTCGGTGAGGGCGATGGCGGCAGCCGCCGAGCGGGAGCTGGGAAGAGTCGACATCCTGGTGAACTCGGCGGGCGTGTTCAAGGTCGTTCCGCTCGTAGACCTGGACAACGGCGCCTGGAGCGAGCTGTGGGAGACGAACGTGAACGGCACGATTTTCCCCACGCGCGCCGTGCTCCCCGGCATGCTCGAACGAGGGCTTGGCTATATCGTCATCGTCTCGTCCGTGGCGGCGCATCGGGGATACGCGAACATGACCGGATACGGCGCGACCAAGCACGCGGTGACCGGGTTCGCCCGCGCGCTGACGACGGAGGTGCGGCGGGCGGGCGTCCGTGTCATCAACGTCTTCTCGGGGCCCGTCGATACGCCCATATGGGACGGCCTGAGCACGCCGCTGCCCCGCGAGGAGATGCTCACTCCCGAAGAGGTGGGCGCCGCCATAGTCAACGCGATGACGGTGTCCGATAAGCAGGTCATGGAGGACGTCCTGCTCCTGCCCCAAGGCGGGTTGTACTTCTAGCGGATGACATGCCCCCGCTTGAACCGCTAGCCTTGTTCTGATGACCTCCCCAATCCTCGCTCGCACAGTTCGCCGCATACGGCGCATGATGCCGTCGTGGGGCTCCCGGAGAGACCACGTGGAAGGCCACCCCCGCGGAGGAGGCGCCATCCGCGAGGTCGTCTTCGGAGCGAACGACGGTCTCGTCTCGAACGTCGCGCTGGTCGCGGGACTCGCGGGCGGCACGTCGGACACGGGCATCATCGTGTTGGGGGGCGTGGCGGGCCTCGTGGCCGGCGCCATCTCGATGGCCCTCGGCGCCTACGTCTCGACCAAGAGCGAGGGGGAGTTTCGAGACTCGGAGCAGGCGCGGGAGTATTGGGAGGTCGAGCACATGCGGGAGCAAGAGATCTCCGAGACCCGGCGCATCTTCCGGCTCAAGGGAATCACCGGCCCGCTGCTCGACGAGGTCGTAGAAGTCATCTCGCGGGACCACGAGCAATGGGTGAAGCTGATGATGACCGAAGAGCTTGGATTCCCGGACAAGCCGCCGCATCCAATCCTCTCGGCCGCCATCATGGGCGTCTCGTTCGCCATTGCGGCCGCCTTCCCCGTCGCGCCCTATCTGCGGCTCGAAGGGACGCCCGCCCTCGTCGCCTCGTTTGGCTTCACCGGGGTCGCGCTCTTCGCAGTCGGGGGCTGGCGGGCGTCGCTGAGCAGCGGGAACGCGCTGCGCAAGGGCGCGGAGATGGTCGTCCTCGCCGCCGTGGCGGTGTCGGTGGCCTACTTCGTTGGGCGCGCCGTGGGCGTCGTGGTGTAGCCCGTCATTCATATGACGAACCGCGTTGCCCCAGCGTCCTTTGCCATCGCCCTCGCCGCGCTGCTCGCGGCGTGCGGCATCGGGAGCGCCACCCCCACGCCGACACCCGCCGTGTACAGCGGCCTGATCACGGCCTCCGAGTTCGTGACGGGGGTAAACCGCTTTCCCTTCGGCCTCGTCTCTCGCGACGGCGAGTTCCTCGAGGGCGCTGAGGTGGCCGTTCGCTTCTTCCAAATCGACGGCGAGGATTCCGTCTTCCTGACCGAGTCCCCCGCCGTGTGGCGTGTGGTCGAAGGCACGACTCCCCATCGGCACCCGGATGGCGAGCTGCACTTGCACCTCGATTTCCAGGGCGTGTACGTCGTCGACCTCGTCGATTTCCCTGCCCCAGGCGTATGGGGCGCCGAGTTCGTCGTCGCGGACGAGACACCGACCAGGAGCGCCATCTTCGAAGTGAAGGCCACCGGCTCGGCGCCGGGGATTGGACAGCGCCCGCCCGCCACCGAGAACCTGACGATCCACGATGTCGCGTCGTTCGCCGAGATATCGACGCGTTCGGTCGAGGGCGATGAGCTGCATAACGTGTCGGTCGCTCAGGCGTTGGAAGCGGAAGCGCCTTTCGTGGTGTTCTTCGCCTCACCGCAGTTCTGCACCAGCGCGCTCTGCGGGCCGGTCACGGACACCCTCGACAAGGCGCGCGGCGAGCTCGATGGCGCCGTCGAGTTCATTCACATCGAGCCGTGGGACCTCGACGCCGCCCGGAACGAGGGGCGGCTCGCCCCGAGGCCCGTGATGGCCGAGTGGGGCCTGCCCACCGAGCCCTGGACCTTCGTCGTAGGCGCGGACGGACGCATCGCCGCCCGCTACGAGGGGCTGGTGACCGTCGACGAGGTGCTGTCGGCGCTCCGTCCCTTCTTGTAAGGAGCCCAGAGCGTAAGGCCGACAACGACGAGCCAGATGAAGAAGGCGGGGCCGCTGATGCGGTGAGTGATGGCCGCGGCGTCGAGCCAGATGAACAGCATCGCGACCCCGATGGCGACCGATGTCGGCGCGATGGGCCTCATCGTCCCGCCCGCCTTCCACTGGCGCGCCGCCGCGACGATCAACGCCAGTCCCACCAGGGTGAAGCCTACCTTCCCGGCGACCCATCGGAAGTAGGCTATCGTCTCGGCTGAAGGGTCGACGGCCATCAGGACTCCGGCAGGCAGCGCTTCTACCGGGGCTTCCAGCGTGGCCGCCAATGCAATGGCGCATGCGCCCGATACGGCTGAGCATATGCCCGATAGAACGAGCAGGACCGGCGCGAGCCGCGCCCTCCGCCAAGCTCGAATCGCCCACGTTCTCGACAGGAACCACGCCGCGCCAATCAACGTGAGCCCGGAGACGAATCGCGCCGCTCCGCCGAGGCCGTAGATGACCTTGTTCTGCGCTATCGCGGCCAACGACTCCGCAAGCGTGGGCTCGTCGGCGTCGGCGGATAATCTTGCGACGACGGAGACCAGGGTTGCGGCGGCGGTGAGCAATAGAAGGAGCCCCGCCGCGCGGGCGGCGGTATCCTGGGGTTGACGGGGGGCGTCGTTCATCACACACAGGATAGCCGACCGACCGAGGAGTCCCGGCGCATATCGACGATGTAGTAGAGGTTGGCGAGCCGCTTCCACCGCGGCATTCCGTTGCAACCGGCGCGGCCCCGTCGGCGAACGAGCACGCTGTTACGCGGTACATACCATTATTCGGAGTTGACCAGTGCCCACCAACGAGTTCGGCCAATCCATAGGGCCGGCGGTCCCCTCTTGGAGTCCGCCCCCTCGTCCCGCCCGCCAGAGGATGCAAGGCGCCTACTGCACGGTGGAGCCGTTAGACCTAGGCTCGCACCTGCCGGACCTGTTCGACGCGTTCGCCGGGCCCGAATCTGACTGGACCTACCTCGCCTACGGCCCGTTCGGGGACGTAGCCGCGTTTCGAGAATGGGCGGAGGCGACGTGTCTGGGCGACGACCCGCTGTTCTATACCGTCTTGGACACCGAGACGGGGAAAGCGGGCGGCATGGCGAGCTATCTCAGGATTACGCCCCAGTCGGGCACGATTGAGGTAGGCCATATCCACTTCGGCTCTTCGCTGAAGCAGAGCAGGGCGGCAACTGAGGCGATGTGCCTCATGATGGAGCACGCCTTCTCGTCGGGATACCGGCGGTATGAGTGGAAGTGCGACGCTTTGAATGGGCCCTCGCGGGCTGCGGCGCTCAGGCTGGGGTTCACGTTCGAGGGCGCGTGGCGGCAGACGACCGTCTACAAGGGGCGCAATCGCGACACCCACTGGTTTTCCATCATCGACGCTGAATGGCCCCGGCTGCGGCGAGGATTCAGGCGCTGGCTCGACCCCGCAACTTCGACGCCAACGGCCGCCAGCGACGCCGATTGCAGGACTGCATGGCGGAGGCGGCAAGTCCGTGAGCGAATCATCGCCTCCGCGTTCGACTGACGAGCCTATGCTGAGGAGTCGGCTCCGTCTTTCCAGAGGCGGCTGCCGGTGGCGAGGGCGAGGACTACGTAGAGGGCGTCCGTGATCGGGAAGTAGATGAGATGCGAGGTGACGGCGCCGCCGGTCTCGCTGTCGGGGTTCAACGTCCAAAGCCATCCCCAGAAGAACAGCATGGTGAGCACGATGGCCCCGTAGTAGTCCATGCTCACCTGGACGCGCTCGAATATGCCGGCTTCCTCGTTCCCCGGGGCGCGCCTTCGCAGGAAAGTCACGACCAGCGTGACGAGCACGCCAGCCGCCATGAACCAGTTCAGAATCTTCCACACGGGGTACTCCGCCGAACCGTCGTGGTACACCGGCGTGAGTATGAGGTTGAGCGCTACGGCAATCCCCGTCACTACGAGGAACACTGCCAGAACCCGCTTTAGCATGTCCATTGTCGAAGCGCCTCCTTGGTGTTTGCACCGCGTACGGCCAAGGCGGTCTGCCGCCCGCTAGCGCGGTCCTTCGACGCGCACCATAACAATGTCCACCCCGTGGTATTTCTGGTGCCGTACCGGCGTTTCTCCCAGATACGCCAGCCGGTCTTCCAAGTTCTCCCCGGCGGACGCCGACACGAACTCCAGCTCCGCCCCGCCGCCGTCCGTGCGGGCTGTGACGACGCCGCTCTCCAGCTCGCTCCACGTCGTCGTCTTCTTCTTCCGACAGCAGGCTGGTCAGCGTCTCTTCTCCCACCAAGACCAGACGCTCTTCCGTTAGAGCGCCGTTCCATCCGGCCTTCGACGCGAACTCCCTCAGGAAGTCGCCGAGCTTCGGCAGAGAGTCCGTGTCCAGCGCGACTTCCAGGCGCCTGCGCCGGGGGCTCGTCAGCTCCAGGAAGACCATCATGACGACCGCGACGAGAGCGCCCGAAGTCATGCCGTTGCCAAGCAGTACGCCCAGGAACCCTTCCCCTAGCTGGTCTGCGAAAACCCACTGGTTCTGAAAGCCCACGCCGATCCAGAACGCCAGTCCTGCGACGGCGGCCTTCCGGTGATCGACTCCGTCCTGGATGACGATCTTCATTCCCTGCACGAAGAGCAGCGCGACGAGCACGGTGATATAGGCGCCCGCCACGGGACCGGGGATGGCGATCAGCAGGGCCGCAACCTTGGGGAAGAACGCCAGGGCCACGAAGATGACGCCGATAACGACGCCCACTCGCCGCGCGGCGATGCCTGTGACCTCCGCAAGGGACACACTGGAGGAATAGGTCGTATTGGGGAGCGTCCCCGCGATGCCGGAGAGCAGATTCCCTATGCCGTCGGCATTGAGGGCGCCCTGCACTACCCGGAAATCCGTCGCCCGAGGCGTGCGCCTGGAGACCCGTTGGATGGCTACTCCGTCGCCGATGGTCTCTATGGCGCCCACCAAGGTGACGACCACGAACGCCGGCAGCAACGCCCAGAACTTTTCGTCAGGGGTGAGGTCGAGTCCCGGCCACGAGCCCAAGGGGACGCCAACCCAAGGCGCATCCAACACCGGGCCCACATCGTACAGACCGAAAACCGCGGCCACTGAACAACCCACGATTATGCCGATGAGCGGCGACCATAGCCGCCATGCCGGAGGGCCGCGCAACACGAGCCCCGCGACAGTAACCAGAGTGGCTAGGGCCGCTACCGGGGCGGCGGCTTGCGATGCGCCGTCGGGCGCGTCAGTCATCGTATCGAACACGATCGGCATGACCGTGGCCGCTATCAACATAATCACCGTGCCGGAAACGACCGGCGTGAATATCCGGCGCAGCAGCGAAAGCCGGGCCGCCAGCGCAAACTGAAACAGCGATGACACTACGATGAGGCTCGCCATCAGGGACGGGCCGCCCTCCACGAGGGCGGCGACGCATACGGCGATGAAGGCTCCCGACGTGCCCATGATGAGCACGTGTCCGGCCCCGATCCGCCCGAACCGCACTGCTTGAAGGACGGTGGCGACTCCGCTGATCATCAGCGCCGCAAAGACGGCCCACGACAGGTAACTCTCGGGCTGGTCGGCAATCCGGCCCACGATAACCACCGTCAAGACCACCGGCGCCAGAATGACCATGGCGGCCTGAACGCCGGCGCCGATAGCCACTCCGGAAGGGGGATGCTCGTCCGGCTCGTAGCGGACATTTTGGTTTATCTGTGCAGTCGCCAATTTCTTCTTTCCTGGTCCAGATTACCGTCGCATGCCGCCGGGGTTCACCCTATCGAAGAGGTCCACGACGTATCAGGAAGGTTTCGGCGTCATGAGGGAGACGACGACAGCCACAGCCGGGGCAATCAGGAAGCCGGGTTCTCGACCGGCGTGCTCCGTCCCGCAGTCGGCGCGCCGACCGCAGACTTAGGACTATAGACACGCTCTGCGCCCCGCGGCATTCGTCATAGGGACTTGACCGCATTCTCGATGGCCGCCGTCGCGTTCCGGTGGTTCGTGCCGGGCGGGAAGCTCAATGGCTCTCCGAAGCGCACCTCGACACTCCCCCGCCTGAGGAAGGGGAACCGCGTGGGCGAACCCAGCCTGTGAATGTGCAGCCGGAGCGGCACGACGGGGATCCGCCCTTCGACGGCGACGAGGCCGGCGCCGCTCATGAAGGGCTTGATCGGGCCGCCGACGGTCAGCTCGCCTTCCGGATAGATGAGCACAGACCAGCCGTCGTCCATGATCTTGCCCATGTTCTCGAGGCTGGGCCTGACGGGGCCATCCTTGGCGAGCGGGAAGCCGTTGCCCAAGAGCGGGTTCATGATCCACCAGACCGGGTTCCTCCAGAGATTGGCGGCCCCCGCGATGGCCATCCGGCGGCGCCATTTGAGCGGCACGGCCTTGATGATCAATGGATTGTCCAGACCGAGGTTATGGTTCGACGCGAACAGCACGGGTCCGGTGATGCCTTCCAGGTTCTCGCGGCCTGTGACTTTCAAGCCGTAGGGCAGGGCGACGAACGGGAAGACGACGCCTCGTTGGAGCGCTCCGCGGGTCATGCGGCACCACCATTGCATGCCCCACTGGGGGAAGCTCATCATCGGCGGGTTCTTCGAACCCTCCTCCACGAGGTCGACGAGCTGCCGGACTGTCGTCTCCGGGGCCACCTGGCTCTCGTCCATGTGAACGCCGAGCTCCGCCTCGATTGCCGACAGCAGCTCGACGCGGCCGAGCGAGTCGAGCTCGAGGTCGTCGCCAAGCGTCGCCTGGTCCGGAATGTCTCTGACGTCTCGTTTGCTCACCTCGGCGATGATGTGGAGCAGGCCCCTTGCCCCGCCAGCCGGTCTGCCGCCGGAAGGGGCCGCAGCCGGAGCCTCCGGCTGTATCTTCCCGAGGATCGTATCTATCACGACCTGCTTCTTTACTTTGAGCGTATGAGTGCGCGGGAAGTCCTCGTCCTGCCACACGGTGAAGCCTCTGATCCGCTGCTGCTCGGCGAGCTGGCCATTGGTCCAAGCGACCGCCTCTTGCGCTTTATCGGCGTCGTCCATGACGAGGGCCGCGTGGACCTCGACCGACGAGCCCCGCGCCAGACCCACCACGGCCGCGTCCTTGACCTTGGGGTGCTTCGTCAACACCGTCTGGATGTCCTCAGGGTAGACGTTTTGGCCGCTCGGAAGGACGATCATGTCCTTCATCCGGCCCTGGATGTGCAGAAAACCCTCGTCGTCGAAATACCCTAGGTCGCCCGTCTTATACCAATCGCCGTCGAAGGCCTTGGCGGTCTCTTCCGGGGCGCGCCAATAGCCCGGAGTGACGTTCTCGCCGCGCACCAGGATCTCGCCCTCGCTGCTGATTTTGACCTCAACATTGGGCAGCGGGCGGCCCGTGGAGTCGTGGCGCCGTTCCAGGATGGTGTGGTTGCTGATGACGGGCGAGGCCTCAGTTGCGCCATAGCCCTGTACGATTTTCACCCCGAGCAGCTCCCATTTGCGTCCGAGGTCCGGGTCGAGCGCGGCCCCGCCCGAGACGATGAAGTCAAGCTTCCCGCCGAACTGCTTGTGGACCTTTCGAAACAGGCGGCGCCGCAGTGGGAACGGCAAGCGCGCGGCTATCTTTTGGAGCTTGCCCCACAGGGCCTCCTTGCCCTGTCGCGCCACCTCCCGCTCGATGCCGTTCATCAGGAGCTCCAGTCCCTGAGGAACGAGGAGCATGGTGGTGATCTTGCGCTCGCGCATGGTCCTGGAGAGGACGGTCGGCTGGCGGCTGGTCGGATAGGTGACGCTGGCGCCGTAGTGCAGCGTCATGAACAGGCCGCCCATCTGCTCGTACATATGACTCAGCGGAAGGATGGACAGGAGCCTGCTGGAAGGCTGGCAGGAGATGTACTGGGATACTCCTTCGATATTCGCGGTCAGGTTGCGATGGGTGAGCATCACGCCTTTGGGGTCGCCGGTCGTGCCGCAGGTGAACATGATCTCCGCAAGGTCCCGCGGCTGGATGTCCACGTCCTCCGGCTCAGGCAGACCGGCGATGGCCTGCTCTAGCTCCTCGAACGCTATCTCCGGGACTCCCAGGTCCGCCTCCCCTTTCGGCGTGAACCTCGACGTGAAGGCCAGCTTCGGCTCCGTCCTGGACACCACCCTCTCGACGTAGTCGGGGGCGCTGCGGAGGTCGAGGGGAACTAGGACGACTCCCGCCCTCAGGCAGCCGAAGAAGATGAGCACCCAGTGGGGAGAGTTCGGGCCCCACAGGATGACTTGGTCCCCCTTCTTGAGGCCCCGGCGTTGGAGAAGCGCGGCGACCCGGCCGGACTCGTCCCACAGCTGGGAGTAGGTCCAGCGCAGGTACCGGAACGCAGGTTTGAAAAGGAGAGCGTCGCGGGGGCCGTGCCTCGCAACCGCTCCCCGGAGAAAGTCGACGACGGTCCCGCCGACGGTAGCGCCGGACGTGGGAGCTTCATTCATGGCTGTTTCCTCGTTCCTGCGAGCAGGGTAGCGGCTTAGGGCGGCCTACCGCGGGCGCTGGGCTTACCATTACGGGAGGGGTTAGGCCCGCGAGTCGGCATATTGTCGAACGAGCCTTCTGAGGGCTTCGCGAGGCTCGTTTCTCATAGGCGGAAAGTGGCTGAAGCATATGGTGTCGAAGTCCAAGTCGAGAAGCTTCTCGACCGATTGCATTGCCTCCCGCGGCTGCTGGGTGACTCCGGGGGCCGGCGGGCCAAGCCTCCAAGCAACTTGTACTGCAATGCATCCCCGATGACGACGGTCCGCTTCTCCGGCAGATGCAGAGCGATGCTGCCGGGGGTGTGTCCCGGAAGGTGGACGACGCGCACTTCGGTCCGGAACGGGACGACGTCGCCGTCCTCGATGAGGTCGTCAACGGGAACGGCGTCTCCCATGAGCCTGGTGAGGACGGGATCCGCCATCATCGCAAGCAAGCCGATTCGCAGCGGACTCGGGGCCGGCGCCGCGCCTGTGATGATGTCCGCTTCCAGCCGGTGCGCGGCAACTGCGATTCGCCTTCCTGAAACCAGCTCGGCGAGCCCGCCCGAGTGGTCCGGGTGGGCGTGGGTGACGACTACCCGCCCAATCTGGTCGAGAGATGCCCCGCAGACCTCGAGCCCCCGCGTAATCGCGCCCAAGCTCCCAGGGAGTCCCGCATCGACCAGCAACGCCTCGCCATTCTCGACCAAGACGGTCACGCGCGCGCCGAAGACCCGTAGCTGGAACACGCCTTCTGTGATTGGGGTCGGCTGGCTGACTTTCATGATTCTCGCTAGGGGGCAGTCGTTGTCTATCCTGATCCTAGAGTCTACGGACGCACCTTGTTCGACTATTCACGGCTCCGTCGTGGCTCATCGTAGCCCTATTATGGCCTCATCGCGGCCTCAATGTGGTCCACCGTGCGCCGACGCAGCTCACCCTCGCCTCTCTATCATGGAACCGGGACAACCTCACTGGCGAGCGCAAGCGCGTCAAACGGCGTCCAATGACGCCAAATCCGCCCTCGGCTGGCGGCTCAGCATCCGGCGATACCGGCCCTTGAAACGGGCGACATCGCTGAGCGTCGCGTGGTATCTCTAAGGTTGAACAGGAGTGCGACTCCCGACTATACCGTCCCCCGCACGCGGGGGAACGCAGGAGGCCGGAATGCTGGCAAGAATGTTAGGCGCCGCCCGCTTGGACGTAGGCACCTTCGAGGAGGTCGAGAACGACCGGAGCGCCACGCTACAGGCACTCATGGTGGTGGTCATCGTCGCCATCGCCAGCGGCGTCGGCCGCGTGCTCAGTGGGGACGGCGACGTGGTCCAGGGGGTGGGCTTCGGCGTCGTGCGCGGCGTGTTGGGCTGGGCAGTGTGGGCGCTAGGGACTTGGCTCATCGGAAGCACCATACTGAGGACCTCGGAAACCCAGGCGGACTGGGGACAGCTGGCGCGGGGCACTGGGTTCGCCCAAACCCCGGGCATACTAGGCATCCTCTATTTCCTGCCGGTGATTGGGCCTATCACCTTGTTCGTGGCGTTCGTCTGGCAGCTGGCGGCCATGCTGATTGCCGTGCGGCAGTGCTTGGACTACAACTCGACGTGGAGAGCGTTCTTCGTGGTCCTTCTCGCGTTCATTCCCGTCCTCATCATATTGGGGATACTCTTTTCGCTACTGGGGATCGGGGTCACGGTCGAAGAGTCGGCCGCCGCTGGTATGCTTCACTAGCGCTGGCCTCGCTCGGACGCTGAGGGCGGGGAGGCGCGCATACCCCGCCCTGCAATCGCGGGACCCCGTCGTGGGTGGGGCGTTGGCCTACGGGCCGATTGGCCGGTTATGGCCCGGAGGCTGCCTTTGCGCGCAGACATTCGAAGAACCGGTCGATCTGGGACTTGGCTACGTTGCCCATGAGCCTCTGGCCCACTCTCGCCAGCACCCCGGTGACTTGCACGTCGCCCTCGAAGTTCAGTTCCGTAGCGCGCTCTTCCGCCGATAGCGTAACCATCCCGGCGCCCGTGACGTTCGTTCGGGCGCCGGCCCCCTGAACGCTCAGCCGGTAGGAAACGGGTTCGACTCTGTCTGCGACTTCGAGGGCGCACTTGTAGGCGCCGGAGATGACGCCGACCCGCACCTCCAGCTCGATCTCGTACTTGTCAGCCGTAAGGGGGGTGAACGCGCGGGCTCCGGGGATACACGACCCCAGGACCGCCGGGTCCATCAGCGTGTCCCACAACTGCTCTCTCGGAATATCGAAGCGGTACGATCCGCTGAGTCGCATGGAGCTTCCCCCGTCCGTGGGTCGTAGGCGTGGTCCGTGGGTCGTAGGCGTGGTCCGTACGCCTAAGAATACGCGAGCATCCGAGGATGCGACATCGCGGCGGGGATTCCCCCCTCTGTAGACGACCCTCGCCCTCGCCCTCTCCCCGCAGACGGGCGAGGGAACCGGAGGAGGGCCGCCGAATTGACAAACCGGCGGCTATAGGTACCCTTCCCCCGCCGGGCGCGCACGCGCGAATCTTCTAATGCGCGGCAGTCGCGGGAGGAGGTCCACTGTGAGAGTCCCTGTTGAGATTGCGATCAATGGGCGGTCCTATAGCGGTGAGGTCGAACCACGTCAGCTGCTCGTCCACTTCATCCGGGAGAACGCGGAGCTCACCGGCACGAAGGTAGGATGCGACACCAGCCAGTGCGGCAGCTGTACGGTGAAGTTGGACGGCGTCGCGGCGAAGGCGTGCACGGTGCTCACCGTCCAGGCCTCGGGCTCCTCGGTCACGACGATCGAGGGGCTATCGGACGGCGTCAACCTTCACCCGCTCCAGGAAGCGTTCTGGAACAACCACGGTCTGCAATGTGGCTTCTGCACGCCAGGCATGATCATCGCGGCAGACGAGCTGCTGCGGACGAACCCCACGCCGACGCGCGCAGAGATACGCCACGGCCTGGAAGGGAACATCTGCCGTTGTACGGGCTACCAGAACATCGTAAAGGCCGTCGAGGACGCCGCCAGCGCTGCAGGAGGCAAGTAGGCCATGACTACGAGAGTATTCACTTCCGGCATCCGCCGCCGCGAGGACCCCAGACTCATCACGGGCCGCGCGTCGTACACCGACGACATCAAGCTGTCGGGGATGGCGCACGCCGCGATTCTCCGCAGCCCATACGCGCACGCGTCCATCGTCTCCATCGACACCAGCGCAGCCGCGAGCCAGCCGGGCGTCATCGCGGTCTTCACCGGGGAGGACACGGAAGGCGCCTTGAATGGGATGCCCTGCGCGTGGCTGATCCCGGGCTCCGACCTCAAGACGCCGGCCCACCCCGCCATCGCCAAGGACAAAGTCCGCTATGTCGGAGACGCTGTCGCGGTGGTGGTGGCGGAGAACCGCTACCAGGCTGAGGACGCCTTGGAGCACATCGCGGTTGAATACGAGCCGCTCGGCACCGTCATCAACCCGAAGGCCGCCGCCCAGGACGGCGCGCCCCAGCTTCACGACGACGTTCCGAACAACGTCGCCTTTACGTGGGCGGTCGCAGGCGGCGACACCGACGCGGCGTTCGAGCAGGCGGAAGTGACTGTCAGCGACACGATTACGCTCCAGCGCCTCATCGCCAACCCGATGGAGCCGCGCGCGGCAATCGCGCAGTGGTTCGCTCCCATGGGCGAACTGACGCTCTGGAGCACGTCTCAGAATCCGCACATCGCGCGCTTCCTCACCTCGGTGGTGACGGGTGTGCCGGAGCACAAGATCCGCGTGATCGCCCCGGAGGTGGGCGGGGGGTTCGGAAGCAAGATTCCGTACTACCCGGACGAGGCCATCACTGCCTTCTGCGCGATGCGGTTGGGCGTGCCGGTCAAGTGGACGGAGACCCGCAGCGAGAACTATCAAGTGACGACGCAGGGCCGCGACCACATCGAAGAGGTCGAGATGGCGGCGACCAGCGACGGCAAGATTACCGGCCTTCGCACGACTGTCTACGCGGGGATGGGAGCGTACCTCTCGACCGCCGGCCCCGGCGTTCCGACGATCCTGCATGGCCTCATGTACTCGGGTGCCTACGACATCGCCAACATCAGCGGCACGGTCTACGGCGTGTTCAACAACGGCACGCCCGTGGACGCCTACCGGGGCGCGGGCCGGCCGGAGGCGACGATGCTCATCGAGCGTCTCGTGGACCTGCTCGCCGCGAAGCTCGGAGCTGACCCCGCGGATCTGCGCCGGAAGAATCTGATCCCCAAGTTCGAGAATGGTCACGACGTGGCTACGGGCATCACCTACGACAGCGGAGACTACGAAATCACGCTGGACGCCTGCCTGAATGCCGCCGACTACAGCTCGCTGCGGGCGCAGCAGGGGCAGGCCAGGGCGGAAGGCCGCTGCGTGGGCATCGGCGTTTCCACCTACGTCGAGATATGCGGTCTCGGCCCTTCGCAGGTGGCGGGCGCCGTGGGGTTCCAGGGCGGACTCTGGGAGAGCGCCATCGTCCGCTTCTACCCGACGGGCAAGGTGAACGTCATGGTCGGCTCCTCGCCGCACGGTCAGGGGGAGGAGACCACGTTCGCTCAGATTGTCGCCAACGAGGTTGGCGTCGAGGTTGACGACGTCGAGGTCATCCACGGCGACACGGACAACACCCCGATGGGATGGGGCACGTACGGGAGCCGCACCACGGCGGTGTCGGGCGCCGCCGTCGCAGTGGCGACTCGCAAGATCAAGGAAAAGTCGAAGGCGCTGGCCGCGCACCTTCTCGAAGCGGCCGCCGAGGACATCGAGTACGAGGACGGGCGGTTCTTCGTCAAGGGCTCGCCCGACCAGCACAAGACGATTCAGGACATCGCCCTCATGGCGAACGTGGCGTGGGACATGCCCGAGGGCATGGAGCCGGGTCTGGAGGCCAGCGCGTTCTACGACCCGCCGAACTTCACCTACCCGTTCGGCGCTCACCTTGCCGTCGTTGAGGTGGACCCGGCTACAGGCCAGATCGACCTCCAGCAGTACTTCGCGGTGGACGACTGCGGCATTCAGATCAACCCGATGATTGTCGAAGGTCAGGTGCACGGCGGGATTGCCCAGGGGATAGGACCGGCGCTCTGGGAAGGCGTGGTGTACGACGACGACGGCCAGCCCTTGACCGGAACGATGCTCGACTACGCTCTGCCCCGCGCCGACGGCCTACCGGATTTTCACGTGGAGTCCACCACGACTCCGTCGCCCCATCACCCGCTGGGCGTGAAAGGCGTGGGAGAAGCGGGCACGATTGCGTCGACGCCCACGGTCTACAACGCGGTGATGGATGCGTTGAGGCCCTTGGGGGTAACTCGGATCGATATGCCGTTGACCCCGGAGAAGGTCTGGCGGGCGGTCAACGATGCGCGGAACGGAGGCTAGCCCATGTACGCAGCACAGACGACCTACCATCGCGCGAGCTCGGTATCCGAAGCCGTGCAGTTCCTCTCCGGCAACGAGGGGGCCAAGGTGCTGGCCGGCGGCCACAGTCTGATTCCGCTCATGAAGCTGCGGCTCGCGTCGCCTGTCGCCCTCGTTGACATCGGGCGCATCGAGGCGTTGAAAGGCATCTCCGTCGGCGACGGTGGAGTGTCCATCGGCGCGCTGACGACCCACGCGGAGATCGCGGCGTCCGATTTGGTGAAGGAGCACGCGCCGCTGTTGGCCGAGGCCGCCGCGCTCGTCGGCGACCCCACGGTGCGGAACCGCGGCACCATCGGCGGCAACGTGTCTCACGCGGACCCGGCGTCCGACCTGCCGACGGTGCTGACGGCGCTGGGCGCGACGTTCAACGTCGTCGGGCCGGGCGGCGAGCGGGCTATCGCGGCGTCCGACTTTCCCACGGGCCTTCTTGAGAACGCACTCGAAGAGAACGAGATACTGACCAGCGTATCCGTGCCGTCCGCGTCGGCTGGCTCAGGTTCTGCTTATGTCAAGTTCCCCCACCCGGCCTCACGCTACGCGGTTGTCGGCGCAGCCGCAGTCGTCTCTGTCGACGGCGGAACGTGCTCGTCCGCGAGCGTCGTCATAGGGGGCGTCGAGGCGACGCCGACTAGGGCGTCGTCCGTCGAAGCCGCGCTGGCAGGGTCGGACCTGAGCGATGCTGCCCTGGACGCCGCCGCGGAGGCGGTCGCGGGAGACTTTGGCGGGGACCCGATCGGCGACATCTTCGCTTCCGCCGAATACCGGAAGGCAATGGCGGCGGTCTACCTGCGCCGCGCTCTCGGCGTCGCCTGCTCCCGAGCAGGCTAACGCGGAACGCACATGCGAACGAGTAGGCGCGGGGGCAAGGCCTAGCCTGCCCCCGCGCGTCTAGTGAGACCATTCCTTAGACCCGGAGGACGCAGAACTTGGAGGAGACACGCATGGCTACCACGCCTGCGTCCGTTGACGGGCTGCAAGCGACGCTTCGAGATGAGCTGTACGTCGCCGACCGAGGCTTGGCGATGTCCGTCTACCTCGCGTTGACGCTCAAACGTCCGCTGTTCCTGGAAGGCGAGGCGGGCGTGGGCAAGACGGAAGTCGCCAAGGTGCTCGCGTCCGCGCTCGGCGCGCGTCTCATCCGGCTCCAGTGTTATGAGGGGCTAGACGTGAGCCAGGCGGTCTACGAGTGGAACTACTCGCGCCAGCTTCTCCATATCCGGCTCTTGGAAGCGTCCGGCGACGTTGACAAAGAGGAGGCCGAGCGCGAGCTGTTCAGCGAGGAGTTCCTCATCAAGCGCCCCCTCCTGCAGGCGCTCGATGGCGGCGCAGGACCGACGGTCCTCTTGATCGACGAGCTCGACCGCGCCGACGAGGAGTTTGAGGGCTACCTGCTCGAGATGCTGTCGGACTTTCAGATTACGATTCCCGAGATTGGGACGTACACGGCCGGTGAGCCCCCCGTCGTCGTCATCACCTCGAACCGTACTCGCGAGATTCACGACGCCCTCAAGCGGCGGTGCCTGTACTACTGGATCGATTACCCGGACCTCGAAAAAGAGATGCAGATTGTGAGGAGCAAGGTCCCCTCGGCGTCCCAAACGCTGGCCGGTCAGGTCGTCGCCTTCGTCCAAGAACTGCGGACGACCGAGCTGTACAAGGTCCCCGGAGTCGCGGAGACGCTCGACTGGACGGCTGCGCTCGTGAGCCTGAACGAGAGTGAGCTCAGCCCGGCAGTGATCGATGACACCCTGGGCATCATGCTCAAGTACCGCGAGGACGTGCAGGCGGTGCGCGGCGAGCAGACCCGGGCGCTCCTGAACCGCGCCATGAACCGCGGGACTCAACGCGGCGGTAGGCGTGGATAGCTCTCTCCGTCATTCCCGCGAAGGCGAAAACCTCGCCCCGGAAGACGGCCACCTCCTCGACAACCTCTTGCTGTTCGGACGCCTGCTCAGGCGGCTCGGGCTCGACGTCCACGTCGGAAGGATGTTGGACGCCATCCGCGTGCTGGAGGACATCGGCGTCGCCAGACGGGCTGACGTCCGATTGGCGCTGCGGACGCTGCTCGTGCACCGGAGAGACGACCTTCCCGTATTCGACGAGGCGTTCGACGTGTTCTGGCGGCAGCGCAAGGACAGCACGTCGACGATGGACCTGCGTTCGATGGGCGAGCAGCGCCGGTACCGCAGAATCGAGGCCGGCCCGCCTCCGCCCGGCCGGTCGTCCGACGGCGACCGCGAGGGGAGCGATGAGCCCGAGGACGCGTTCGACCGAATCGAGCTGACCCGGACGTTCAGCGCCCGCGAGGTGCTGCGGACGAAGGACTTCGCGGAGTTCACGCCGGAGGAAACGTCGGAGGCAAGGCTGCTGCTGGCCGCTTTGCAGTGGCGTCCCGGCCTCAGGCGCACGCGCCGCAAGCAGCCGGGAAGGGGCCCGGGGCTTGACCTGCGAAGGACGCTGCGGGAGAACGCGCAGTTCGGTGGGGAGCTGATGCGCTTGACCAGGCAGCGCCGGAAGGAGAAGCCGCGCAGGTTGGTGGTTGTCTGCGATGTGAGCGGCTCGATGGAGCGGTACACGCGAATGCTGCTCCACTTCATCCACAGCCTGTATGGAGGCCTGGAAAACAAGACCGAGGCATTCTTGTTCGCGACGCGGCTTACGCGAGTGACGAAGCACCTGGGCCGGCGAGACATCGACCACGCCGTCGCAGAGGTTGCCAAGGCCGTCCCGGACTGGTCCGGGGGGACCCGCATCGGTGAGGTCCTCAAGGACTTCAACTTCAAGTGGGCGCGAAGAACGCTTGGCTGGGGGTCGGTGGTCCTCATCGTGTCGGACGGGTGGGACCGGGGGGAGCCGGAGCTGCTCGGCCGTGAGATGGCGCGCTTGCAGCGGAACTGCAATCGTTTGATCTGGCTGAACCCTTTGGCGGGCAGCGAGGACTACGAGCCGTTGACCCAGGGGATGCAGGCCGCCGCGCCGTACATCGACGACTTGCTGCCGGTGAATAACTTGGCTGCTCTGTTCGACCTAGCGCGCCATCTGAACGTCCTGCCGTCGAGCCGACCGGCGCGTCAGCAGCAGGCCCAACGCTCAGGCGAGGCGGAGAGCCCACTGGCAGCCGGTCCAAGCCAGCGCTCGTGGCACACGGGCGCGAACCCGACGTTCCGCCATCCGATGTGGGGCCGCGGAACGTCGAATCCCCCTCTCTAACCACCGCCCCCTCTGCAGGGGAGAGTTGGATGATCCGGTCATAACAACGACACTTGCCAGTTGTCTAATCGCCTACTTCCTCTTACCCTGTCCTGAACACCCCGGCTCCCGGCTCGGACCCCCTCGGGCCGCTAGCCCAATCCAGAGGAGAAATGTCTCACAATGTCTCTAAATGTCTCACCTGGACGAGAAATCGTCCCCTCCCAACGCCGGACTGCAATCGATAGCTGGATTCCTGCCCCCTCCCGAGTAGAGACCCCGGAAGTGGTGTAACAGAAGGTCTTGGATAAAGAGAGACCACCGCGTCATCCTCACCAATGAGCAAATCGGTGAAGGAGGTGGCGACGATGGTCAAGCAGAGGATGGACCTTCTGGAGCTCGTGTGCAATCAGGCAGAGGACGCAGACCTGGACTTCTTGAGGGAGGCGATGGGCGTCCTGGTGCAGGCGATCATGGAGGCTGAGGTGGCCGTGCAGATCGGAGCGGAGCACGGCGAGCGCCCACCCGGCCGGCTGACCCAGCGCAACGGCTACCGGCCTCGCCCCTGGGACACACGGGTGGGCACGCTGGAGCTCCAGGTCCCCCGGGTGCGCGAGGGCAGTTACTTTCCGACGCTCCTCGAGCCGCGTCGGCGGAGCGAGCGAGCACTGCTCGCCGTCGTGCAGCAGGCTTATGTGGAGGGCGTCTCCACGCGGAAGGTAGACGCACTCGTGAAGTCGCTGGGCTGCGAGGGGATCTCCAAGAGCCAGGTCTCGTGTATCTGTCAGGAACTGGACCAGGTGGTGGAGTCGTTTCTGGGTCGACCGCTGGACGGAGGCCCGTATCCCTACCTCTGGCTGGACGCCCTCACGCAGAAGGTGCGGGAGGAGGGACGGACTGTGAACGTGAGCGTGGTGGTGGCCACGCGGTGTACACGGAAGGCAAGCGTGAGATTCTTGGAATGGACGTGGGGACGAGTGAGGACGGCGCTTTCTGGTTGGCCTTCCTGCGCTCACTGGTGGCCCGTGGGCTGAGTGGCGTGCAACTCGTCACCTCCGATGCCCACCAAGGGCTGAAGGACGCCATCGCCACCGTCTTCGGCGAGGCCTGCTGGCAGCGGTGTAGGACCCATTTCATGACCAACCTGCTGAGCAAAGTGCCGAAGCGAGCGCAACCCTGGGTGGCGACGATGATACGCACCATCTACCAACAGCCCTCGCCGGAAGAGGTCCACGCCCAGCACCAGCGCGTGGTCGCGCAGCTCGAGGAGCGCTTCCCCGAGGCGGCAGGCCGCTTGGAGGAGGCAGGGGCGGACATCTTGGCCTTCACCGCCTTCCCCGTGGCCCACTGGAAGCAGGTGTGGTCGAACACCCGCAGGAACGGCTGAACAAGGAGATCAGGCGCCGCACGGACGTGGTGGGCATCTTCCCGAATCGGGCCGCCGTCCAGCGCCTCATCGGCGCGGTGTTGGCCGAGCAGCACGACGAGTGGCAGGTCGGCCGGCGCTATCTCGCCGCGCCTGTCTTGGACGGGGGGACCGCAGACCGCATCGAGGACCCGCTGTTGCTGCCCGCAGGGGCGGCTTGATTAGACCCCGAGGATGACGCTCCTACACCACTTGACGGGACGTGACCCCCTCCCGCTCCGGCATCCTGCTCCAAGCCCCCTCCCGTGCTCTATAGCTCGCCGCCGCCTATAGAGGAAGACAAGGAATGACCGAATCGTGTTTTTCACGCTTAACACGCATTCTTAATCGCGGGAAGCAGGCCGTGGCCTGCTGGAAGCCCCTCTTTAAGAAGATGAGGGTCCCCCTTTCAGCGTCATAAGGCCTTTCGTAACAAGTAAAAATCCTCATCGAGAAGCTGATTTGCCACCGAAAATCTCACCCGAAAGGGAGACCCTCCCATCTCTCTAACTCTCGCCCACAGACGGGGGAAGAGGACCATATCGTAGTGTTATACTCGTTCCACGACGATAGCCGCGCCTGTTCGGCCCGTTGGCCGACCTGCGTCGTCTCCTTGGATCCGTAGGCATTGGTGGGCCGGTCTAGGTGGAACGCCAGACCGGCGGCGGTTGTTATCCGCAGGAGGAATCATGCTCAGCATCAAAGAGAACGAGGAGCTCACGCAGGTCAGCGCGGGCACGCCGATGGGCGAGCTCATGCGGCGGTACTGGCATCCCATCGCCGCCGTCCCGGAGCTTAGCGAACGCCCCACCAAGTCCGTTCGGCTCCTAGGCGAGGACCTCGTCCTCTACCGTGACAAGTCCGGCACGTACGGCCTCATCGACCGGTTCTGCCCCCACCGCCGCGTCGACCTCTCCTACGGTATCCCGGAGGAGCACGGCCTTCGCTGCATGTATCACGGCTGGATGATGGACGAGACCGGTCAGTGCATCGAGCAGCCATTCGAGGAGACCGTCCACCCCGACGGACGCTTCAAGGAGAAGGTCAAGATTGCGGGCTACCCTGTCGAGGCGTGCGGAGGCCTTATCTTCGCCTACCTCGGCCCGTCCCCTGCGCCGCTGCTGCCCCGCTGGGAGTGGCTGGTGGAAGAGCACGCCTTCCGGCAGGTGAACTTCCTGGAGCTGCCCTGCAACTGGCTGCAATGCCAGGAGAACTCCCTCGACCCGACGCACCTCGAATGGCTCCACAACTACTGGGGGAGATACCAGCGCGAGCTAGCCGGCGACACGGACTCCACCGAGCGGCCTCATCTCCGGCACCAGAAGATCGGGTTCGACGTCTTCGACTACGGCATCATCAAGCGCCGCGTCTTCAGCGGTTACACCGAGGAAGACGGCGACTGGGCTGTGGGCCATCCGGTGCTCTTCCCCAACATCCTCTCGAACCCCAGCCAGTTCCGTGTGCCCATCGACGACACCCACACGCTCCACGTGGACTACGTCTCACGCAAGCTCAGCGCGGACATGCCCGCCCCGCCGCCCGAGGAGATCGAGGTGTACCACCCGCCTTTGGTCGGGGACGACGGGCGGCACATCGTCAACTACACCTTCGGGCAGGACTACATGGCCTGGGTCAGCCAAGGACCGACGGCGCGGCGCGACCGCGAGAAGTTGGGAGAGTCGGACAAGGGAATCATCCTCTTCCGGAAGCAGCTCAAGGAGCAGATGGCCATCGTGCAGGACGGCGGCGACCCGATGAACGTGCTCCGTGATCCCACCACGAACGTGTGCATAGAGCTGCCTAACGAGGCCAAGGCAAGGGCCATGGGGATGCGCTCCGGACGAGGCGCCGGCGCACCCGGGCAGAACGAAGTGCCCGCGTGGATGAACCCCGCGCCGTGGGCGGGATTCGGCATGAAGTATTACCTCGACCGCGTCAATGAGGAGAGCGGCCTGACCCCTGCCACCTAGATAGGGGCTCAGCGTAGCGCGACGAGCGCGGCGGGCTCCTTCGACGTGACGTAGAGGCCGGTTTCCGTGGCGACGATCTGTCCGCTGAGCCCTGCGCCGATGGGGAGGATTTGGTCCGCTTTTCCGGTGGCCCTGTCGACTACGTGGACCTCGCCGGCGTCAGTCCCGATGTACACGTAATCCCCCGCCACTGCCGGCGCGGTGTGGACTCCCGCTCCCGTGTCGTACTCCCATAGCCGCTCTCCGTCAGAGACGGACAGCGCATAAAGACTGCCTTCCTGGCCGACGGCGTATGCGACGCCGTCGAGGACGGCGGGGGCGCTCAGGAAGTGGTCACGAGCAAGCCATCGAGTCCATACGAAGCCCTTTGGGAACGGCGGGTCGGCCTGCATTCTCCAGATGTAGAACTGGTTGCGCCAGTAGCGGAATCCGCGCTCGAACGGGTACTCGAGCTTGGTCCAGTCCACGGCCCAAAGCCTTCCTCGCCCGGTGCTGATGAGAAGGTGCTCGCCCGTGAACACGGGGCTCTCCACGAGGACGTGGCCTGCGTCGAAGATGAGCCGTTTCCGTCCGGTGGCGATGTCGATTAGGTAGACGAGCCTGTCGTCGATGGGAAGCGCCATGAGGTCGCCCTGGAACGCGGGGGGCGCGATGATGTTCCCGTCGGCTTGGAACGTCCACAGCTGCGCGCCGTCCTCGGCGTCCACTGCGTAGAGCGTGCCGTTCCATGAACCGGCATACACCACGCCCCGATATACAACCGGCGACGCAAAGAAAGCGCTGTCCGCTTGGAAGCGCCACCGCTCCTCCCCGTTGTGCCGGTCTAGGGCGACGATCTCGCCGCTGCGCACCGTCACGTACACGGCGTTGGACGTTACGGCGGGCGCGGCGCTCGTAAGAAGGGAGAGGTCTCGTTCCCAGATGATTTGCCCAGTGGCTGCATCGAATGCGATGAACCGCTTATCGCCCGTCCCCAGGAACACCTGACCGCCAGAGACGGCGGGGGCGGCGCGGAGCGGTTCCCCCATCTCAAACCGCCAGACCTCGCGTCCCTCGAAACCGCTGTGGACGGGGACAGCTGAGGTATGGGCGGCGTCGCGGCCCGCCAGCGCCCAGCTATCGGCGGCCGCGCTCACCTGTGTGGCCGGAAGAGGGACGGGTCCCGTCAAAATAACGCCGGACGCCCACAGGCCCCAGACCGCAAGGCCAACGCTCGCGATACCGGCGATGACCAGACGCCTCCTCCGTTTCGGTCGCGCCGGGACGCTGCGCCGCTGGAGGATGCGTGATTGGGCAGGATTCATCGTGCTCCATCGCAAGAGACTCGGACGAAGCGGGACGCAGACGCCTAACTGCGCATTGGCGCTCGCCCGCGTCAGCAACGTCCCTAGTGTACTCCCAGCAGGCGCGAGTCACGCCGCTCGCAGACCCTCAACCCCCGGCACTCTCGACTCTCGCAGTTGTTCGATGAGCCAGTCGTAAGTCGCAGCGTTCAGCTCGTATCGAACGTCCTGCCGCGCTTCTTCCTCCGCCAGCCATTGGTGGAAAGCCGCTTGCCGCATTGGTTCGAGGTGATGGGCTTCGAGCGGCCGAGCGTCGTCCGTCTCGACAACCGCATACAGCGACACGCCGCCGCTCGCGTTGGGGACGGGCTTGGAGAGTTCGCCTTCGCTGAGTTGTGCAATGGCACCGGCGACGACGGAGTCGAGGAGGGCGATGGGCGTCCACCCGGTTCCGGCCGAGCCGAGCCCGTCAGCGCCGGCGGACATGACAATGTCGACGAAGCGCTCTCCGTCGGCCACCCGTTGGCCGATTTCATTCGCTTGCTCCCGGCTTGCGACTGATAGTCTGGCCAGCAGCACTTGCAGCGCCGTCTCTCCGATCTCTGCGGCGAGCTGATCGCGGATAACTTCCGCGTATAGCTCGTTCTCGATGATGCGGCGGTGAAGCTCCTCCAGGATATCCCGGGTGAGGAGGTACTGACGGTAGAGTTCATCGAACTCCCGTTGTAGGCGGTCGTCTGACGTAGTGAATGCGACGTCGCCCATCACCCGCCGCCAGACTTTCCGCTCCACTGCGTCTGAGTCCAAGACCAGTCCGTGGTCCTTTGCCGACTGCCGCACGAGCTCTTCGTCCAGTGTCTCGCGCACGGCAATGAGCGGGTTGACCACGGGAGACCCCCTTCCTTCGGCAGCTTCGTACAGCTTGATGCGCAGGCGTTCGAGTATGTCGCCGCGCGTGTACGCGACATCGTTGACCTGTACGATTGCTGCCGAGGCTGGCCGAACGAACACCGCATAGTACCCGGCCAACGGCGCGCCGATGAGGAGCGCAACGGCAATGACGCCAACCGCCAACCGCGCCCGACGCCGGCTGGGCGTCAGAGTCGGGCGCGCATAGACACGGTTGCTCTTACGTGGAGGGATGGCAGGTCCGTTCGCGTGGCTATTCATCTGATTGCTGGGGATTGCCCCACGGGCCGGGCGTCGCGACATAGACGCCGACGCGGATAATACCTCCCTTGGCTATACTAGGTCGCACGCCGCTCGCCGTGCGCGAGACGGGCAGGCCGATTCGAGGGGGTCGTAAAGCGGCGGTGTTCGAGGCGCGGGGCGGAGATGAAGCGGCCGGTGGCGCAGTGAGACGGTCGGTTGCCCCGGCTGGGCTCGCCGTATTGGCGTGTTGCCTCGCAGTAGCCTGCGGGAGCGATGGCGCGCCTTCGGTGGGAGTCGGCCGCTTCCTCAAGGTGGAAGTGCTGGCCATCGAGTCGCTGGAGGCGGCGGGACACGTGGAGGATGGCATCTCCTATGAGGTGCGTCCCGCAGACCCGGAGGCGGTCTTGATGGGAGTGCGCCTCAAGCTCGTCAACCCGAATGCGCTCTATATGTCGCTCTCGGTCGATGAGCAGGCAGCGTTCCTCGAAGATGAGTCCGGCGCCCGCTTCACTCCACTGGACCCGTGGGAGCGGAGGCGCGTCGCCGAGGAGCCCCTTCCGGACGAAGCGACGCTCATGCCGCTTCTCTGGGGGCCCCTCGATATGCCAAAGACATACGAGGTGGAGGGCTGGATGCTTTTCGAGACTCCGGCCGGGCAGGCGGCGGAGTCGCTGACTTGGCGGCAGGCGGACTTCGTCAAGCTTTTGCTGTCCCGCCTGGAAAGTGCAGGTCGCCTTGCAGCGTGAGCGGCTCGTTGAAGTACGAGAGGTGACGAAGTACTACGGGGACTTCCTCGCGGTGGAGGACGTCTCATTCGACGCCTACCGTGGCGAAATACTCGGGCTTCTCGGTGCCAACGGCTCCGGCAAGACCACGACGATGCGAATCATCACCGGCTCATTGCCGCCCACGTCCGGAGTGGCGAGGGTGTGCGGCTTCGACGTAGGAGCTCAGTCGCTCGAAGCGCGGGCGAGTGTGGGGTACATGCCGGAAAGCGTCCCCCTCTACGCCGATATGAGCGTGACTGATTTCCTGGGCTTCGCGGGGGAAATCCACGGACTGAGGGGCGGTCTCTTGAAGGAGCGTATCGAGGACGCCCTCGCGGCGACCCGCCTGCAAGTCTACCGGCGAACGCTCATTCGCAAGCTCTCCAAGGGCTATCGCCAGCGGGTGGGGCTTGCACAGGCTATCCTCCACCGTCCCTCCGTGGTCGTGCTCGACGAGCCGACAAATAGCATCGACCCGATTCAGGTGGTGGAGATTCGAGAGCTTATCCGCCGCTTGGGCGAGGAGTGCGCGGTCATCCTGAGCACGCATGTGCTTGCTGAAGCGAGCGCCCTCTGCGACAGGGTCGCGATTATGCACGAGGGGGTACTGCTCGCCGTGGCGTCGGTGGCGGAGCTGGGTGCGCTGGTGAATCTCGGCGAGCGGGTGGAGATAGAGGTGGAGGGCCCTGCCGCGGAAGTGCTTCGGGCGTTGGAAGAAGTCCCTGGCGTCGAAGACGTCGCCAAGCGGGGCGCCGCATACGTGGTGCGTACTTCGGGAGGCGCGCACATTCGCGAGCACATGGTGCGGATGCTGGTGGAGCATGGGTGGCCCGTCGCCTCTGTATCGGCGGCGTCCGTTGGGCTGGAGGAAGTGTTCACGCAGCTTACAGAGTCAAGCGATGCCCGTTCGAGCCAGGACAGCGGTGCATAGCGCCTGGGCCATTACGAGGAGGGAGTTCCGGGGATACCTGACGTCTCCCCCGTCCTACCTCGTAGTGGCGCTGTTCTTAGGGCTTACGGGGTACTACTTCGTTAGCAGCATCTCAATGCCGTTCGCTGAAGCATCTGCAGCTTCCTATCTCGTTCAGTCGGCGCGAGTGTTGGGCCTGTGGGCCCCGCTGCTCACTATGCGGTTGTTGGCCGAGGAAGAGAAGCTCGGGACAATCGAGTTGCTGCGCACCGCACCCGTTACGGACTGGTCAATCGTAGTTGGCAAGTTCCTTGCGAGCCTGAGCCTCGTCTCGGTCGCAGTCGGTTTTTCTGGTTACTACGTCGCACTGCTCTTCTGGTTTGGCGCTCCCGACTTGGGGCCGGTGCTCACTGGATATCTCGGTCTGCTGCTGTATGCGGCTGCAACGGTCGCCATAGGACTTTTCGCTTCGTCGTTGACCTCCAACCAGTTCGTGGCGGCGGGCATCGCGCTAACCATCATGCTGTTTGTCACGATAGCTGATCAGGCGGCGGACCTTGTCAGCGGCGTCTCGGCGACCATCCTCAACGGCGTGTCGTTCGAGGAGCGCTATCTCGACTTCGCATTGGGCGTGATCGACGTCGGCGACGCGGTCTTTTTCGGAACGGTCGCCGTCTTCTTCGTTGCCCTGACAACGATAGTTCTGGGGAGCGTGCGTTGGCGCTAGGCGCGGAGAGAGTAGGAGCGTGAGCAAGCGGTCGCAACGGGTTCTTGCCCTCGTCGAAGAGGTTGCCGTCCTTCTGGGCGCCCTCGGCGGAGTCGGCGTCCTGGGTGGAGGAGCGATTGGACTGTGGGTCCCTGAGCTTCGGCCCTTCGCTGCCGTTACCGCGCTCATTGGCGCCGTGCTGCTGGCTGTCGCCGCAGTCGGGTCAATCCCCAGACTTCGCCGGGCGTGGTCGCCGCGCCGGCGCTCGGCGTTCGCATCTGTCGCAATCTCTGTCGCTGTGCTGGCCGCAGTCGCGGTGCTCGTCAACATAACGGCGATGAACAGCAATGCCCGATGGGACACGACCGCCAGTAGGGAGTTCGGGCTTGCCCCTCAGACTCTGGACCTGCTTGATGCACTACCCGAGCCCGTGCGCGTCACGGGTCTGTTTGCGCTTAGCCAGAACGCGAGCGTCGTGTCTCAATTGGAGGCAGGCGCGCTCTTGGGCGAGTTCGAGCGGAAATCCGGCGGCAGAGTCGCCTTTGAATCGGTGGATGTTGAGCGAAGGCCCTCCGCGGCTCTCGCATTCGGCGTCGACCGGTTCCCTTCACTCGCGTTCCAGACTGAATCGTCGGAATCCGCGTTCGTTGTGCCGGCCGACGAGGTTACCGAGCAACTCTTGGTCACCTCGCTGCTCATCGCTACTGGTCAGCGGCAGAAGGTCGTCTACTACCTGACCGGACACCGCGAGCGAGACTACTTGGACATGAACGCCGGCTCCGACGGATTCGGCCTGGCCGCCAGAGGCATCGCGCTCGACGGTTACCGGTTCGAGCCGCTCAACATCGCTGAGTCGGGAGGGGTGCCCGCGGATGCCGCCGTCGTGGTCGTGGCGGCTCCAGAGGTTGAGCTTCTACCTCCGGAATCGACCATTCTAGAACGCTGGCTGATTGCGGGAGGAAGGGCTCTCTTCCTGGTCGAGCCCGGCCTTCCTCCTACCTTTCGCACGCTGCTGCAGGGGTGGGGCATCGAGACAGGCGACGGCGTCGTGCTCGACCCGGGCCGCTCGGTGACGGGCGACCCAGCCACCCCGCTCTTGCGGCGCGGCGACTATGCCCGATTGGAGTGGGATCGAGGCCCCGAGGCCATCGTTGAGTCGCTCGACGTCACGTTCTTCCCGGACGCTACGTCCATCCGCCTCTCTGACCAGGCGCTGGAGGGGTTGGCGATCGGCGAGTGGCCATTCGCCTATAGCTCCTTAGCAGAGAGCTCCGGCAGCAGTGTATTGCTGGAAGGAAACAACGTTACGGAAGCGAAGGCGGGCCCGCACACCCTCATCATGGCTGCGGAGGGTCCGGCACCCGGCGAGGGAGCAACCCGGCGCGCGGCAATCGTGGTGCTCGGCGACTCTGATCTCGTGACCAACCGTTTCTACCATGCCTACACGAATGCCGACGTGGTCTTGAACGCGGTGAGCTGGCTGGCGGAGGACTTCACGCTCGTGTCCATACGGTCGAATCCGGCGACCTTCCGCCAGCTCATCATGACCCGCCAAGAGTTCAACTTCGCGCGCTTCTCGGCGTGGTTTGCGCTTCCGGCAATAGTCGCAATCATAGGCATCATCGTTTGGTGGCGTCGACGGTGAGCCGTCACCCTACTGCGCGTATCGTCCAAGCGGTCATGGTCGTTGTCGTCGTCGCATGGGGCGCCTACGTCCTCTTGGACGATGACCCTGCGCCTGCCCCCCAGCCGGTGCTCGCGACGTGGACGTACATCGTCGACGAGAACGACATCGAGCAAGTGACGTTTCGCAGCGGCGAAGTACGCGCGGTGTATCGCAAGGTCGACGACGGCTGGACGTTCGAGTCTTCCGGCGGGGCCGTAGCCATTGATGCGCAGCGCTGGAGCGTGGAGGTTCTCGTACTGCTCGGAGGGCCCGCGGCCAACCGCGTCCTTACGGCGCCCGACGCGGAGCTGCCCCTCTTGGGACTGGCTCCGCCGCGATTTGAGATTGAGATGGCGCTTCGAGGAGACCGCATCGTGAGGGTCCTCGTCGGCGCTGCTACTCCTGACGCCAGGAACCACTACGTGCGTGTCGATGGCCAAAGCGAGGTGGCTCTAGTTCCCGCCTCATGGGCCAATGGGCTGCTCCCTTACGCCGCAGGTCCGGTGGAGTCCGGAGGAGGCTAACGCCGGCGACCTCGGAAGAGGCCGCCCAAGAAAAACTGACGGACCCCTGCCGCAACGGTCACGGTCGGCGGCTCTTCCTCCGCCGGCTGCGGCGACTGCAATTTGTCCCTAGCGACGTGCGCTTGCACTAGCAAGTTGAGGAGTTCCTCATTCTCGGGGCTGCCGCTTTCCTGGACAGCTCCTTGTAGCTTGCTCAGACTCTGCGCCAGGCTTTCCAACCAACGGTTCACGAGCTCAGGATTGGCTGCAATCTCGTCGTGGGAGGTCGTCGGCGCCGCCAGGGCTGCCCCTGTGACCGCAAGGAGGGACGGACCTGCGGCTCTGGAGATCTCGCTCCACCCGTTGCTGTTGCGCAGCGTCTCCAGAACGGCGGTCGAGACTAGCGTCGGGAGCAGCTCCGCCGCCACGACATAGCTGTCGTGCTCGTCAAGGCTCAAGAAGTAGGGCGTTGTCCCAATCAGCGTCGCGAGATTGATGACGTCTCGAAGGGCCTCGGGGGGTGTCGTGTTGTCGGCAATGATGCAGTAAGCGCCCCCGGCGAATGAATGCGAAGCAGCCGGTCCTATCGAAATGCGCGCCGGGATGGGACGTCCGGCCACAAAGCTGGCCGTCGCCGGCAGGCATTGCGCCGCACGGCTGAGCACCGCTGCCTTGGTCCCAATCGTATCGGTGACGACAGCTCCCTCCGCCAACACCGGCCCGATGTGTTCGAGCACTTCCAGGGTCTGGGCGGGCGGCGTGCAGATAATGACGAGGTGGGCGTCGGCGACGCAGGACAGGAGATTGTGCTCGACGCGGTCGATGGCGCCTGCATGGTGTGCGGCCCTTGCAGACTCAGGCTCCTTGTCGTGCCCGGCGACCTCGACGCCTTCGAGCGCCGACTGCCTGATGGCAAGTCCCATCGCTGTGCCTGTGGCGCCGAGGCCAATTACGGCGATGCGCCCTGTCATTGGGAGACCATCTCCTAGATGCGGATGCAGGCGGCGAAGTGGCCCGGGCTGGTCTCTCGAAGCGGCGGCACTACCTCCCGGCACTCAGCGATGGCCATCGGGCAGCGCGTGTGGAATACGCAGCCCGACGGCGGGTTCGCGGGGCTCGGTATGGCGCCTTGAAGAATGATTCGCTCGCGCGTCTCCTCTATCACCGGGTCTGGGATGGGCACCGCCGAGAGCAACGCCTTGGTGTAAGGATGTTGAGGGTCCTCATAGAGGCTCTTGCGGTCCGTGATCTCCATGATCTTGCCGAGGTACATCACGGCAATTCGGTCGGAGATGTGGCGGACGACCGCCAGATCGTGGGCTATCAGCAGATAGGAAAGTCCAAGCTGCTCCTGAAGGTTCTTTAGCAGATTGATGAGCTGGGCCTGAATCGAGACATCGAGCGCCGAGACCGGCTCGTCGGCGACGATGAAATCCGGCTCGACGGCCAGAGCGCGCGCCACGCCGATGCGCTGACGCTGGCCCCCGCTGAACTCATGCGGATAACGCTCGGCCATTTCGGGATTCAGCCCTACCTGCAGGAGCAATTCCCCGACTCGGTCACGGTACTCTCCGCGCCCCTCGACGAGGTTGTGGATGGTGAGCGCCTCGCCGACGATGTCCAGCACCTTCATGCGCGGGTTGAGGGAGCTGTAGGGGTCCTGGAAGATTACCTGCATCCGGCGGCGTATTGGCTGGAGCTGATGTCTGTTCAGGCGGCTGATGTCGACCCCTTCGAAGAGGACCTCGCCCTCAGTCGGGCGGTCGAGCCGCAGCAGGCACCTCCCGGCAGTCGTCTTGCCCGAGCCGCTCTCACCGACGAGGCCGAGCGTCTCGCCGCGCCGGATCGCGAAGCTCACGTCGTCCACTGCCCGTATATCCGCCACCCTGCGCTGGAAGATGACGCCGGAGGTGATGGGGAAGTACTTCTTGAGGTTGCGCACCTCGGCGATGACTTCGCCGGTGGTCTGGTCTTGCTCGGCGACGGCCTGTCTCTCGGTCATGAATCGTTCCCTTCGCGCAGTACGGCCTGCACCTTGTCGGAGGCCCAGCAGGCGACGGTGTGCCTCCCGCCCCCGCTGCCCGTCAGCGGGGGGACTTCCTCGGCGCACCGGTCCACGCTGAAACGGCACCGGGGCCGAAACGCGCAGCCTTGGGGAAGTCTATCCAAGTCCGGCGGCATCCCCTCGATCGCCTCGAGATGCTCGGTCCGAGCGATATCAAGGCGTGGCACTGAGTTCAGCAGCCCGAGCGTGTACGGATGGGAAGGATTGCGGTAGACATCCCGTGCGCTGCCGTGCTCGATGACCCTGCCCGCGTACATGACGTTGACTTGGTCGGCGTAGCGGGCCACGACTCCCAGGTTGTGCGTGATAAGGACGACTGCAGTCCCAAGCTCGCCGCAGAGGCTTTTGATCAGCTCGAGGATCTGCGCCTGGATCGTAACGTCCAAGGCGGTGGTCGGCTCGTCGGCAATCAGTAGCTTGGGATTGCAGCTGAGCGCCATTGCAATCATCACGCGCTGGCGCATCCCGCCGCTGAACTGGTGCGGATAGCTGCCGAACCGGCGGGCGCCCTCGGGTATCCCGACCATCTCCAGCAGCTCGATAGCCCGGTCTCGGGACGCCTGCTCGTCCATGGCCAGATGCATCTGTAAGGCTTCGGTCAGCTGCCTCCCAATCGTGAGCACGGGGTTCAGGGAGGTCATCGGCTCCTGGAAGATCATGGCGATGTCTTTACCGCGGATGCGCTGCATCTCCTCTTCGGTCTTCGTTCGGAGGTCTTGACCTTGAAACAGCACCCGCCCATCGACTATGCGCCCCGGCGGCTGAGGAATGAGCCCCATGACCGAGAGCGCGCTGACGCTCTTGCCACACCCGCTCTCGCCGACCAGCGCGAGCGTCTCCCCCTCATCGAGATCGTAACTAACATCCTCCACCGCTTTCACGACTCCCTCCTCTTGGAAGAAGTAGGTGGAGAGGTTGCGGACTTCGAGCAGTTTCGCCATGGGTCCTCCGGCTGAGATGAGCAGTGGGGGGGCTCGGCGCTGTCGCCCTAGCGGCGCCGGAGCCTCGGGTCGAGCATGTCCCGTACCGAGTCGCTGAATAGGTTGAACCCCATGACCGCGGCGGTGATGGCGAGCCCCGGCGCAAGAGCCAGCGTGAAGGTCGCGTCGAAGTAGTTCTCGGCCGCGACCGACAACATGCTTCCCCAGGAAGCGGTCTCGGCACCCACGCCCGCGCCCAGGAAGCTTAGGGAGGACTCTGCGATGATTGCCAACCCGACGAAGATGCTCACGAGGACCAGGTATGGGGCCAGGGAGTTGGGCAACACATGCCGGAACATGACTCGAGGCGTCGAGGCTCCGAGCGCTCGCGCGGCCTCGGTATAAGTGCGCTCGCGCTCGCGCAGGACGACGGAGCGCGTGACGCGTGTCGCGGTGTCTACGTAGCCCACGGCTAACGCCACGACGACGTTCCCCGCTCCCTGGCCCAGGATCGCGACGAGTGTGAGCGCCAGGATAATGCCGGGAAACGCCTGCATGGTGTCGATGACGCGCTGCATGAGTAGGTCGAACCACCCGCCCAGGTATCCGCTCGTGAGCCCTAGGAGCAGCCCGCTGGTCATCCCCACCAGCACCGCGGCTATGCCGACCATCAGCGAGACTCTGGCCCCGTGCATGAGCCGGCTGAAGATGTCTCTGCCAATGGTGTCGGTGCCCAGGTAATAGTCCGCGCTGGGCGCCTCGTTGCTATAGCCCACCAGGTCGTTGGGGTGATAGGGCGACACGACGTTCGCAAAGATGGCCATGGACGCGAGAATGAAGATGACCACCAAGCCGGCCGCGCCTGGCGGGTTCTTGCGGGCCCATCTGCCTATTCGCCGGATGCGCGGAGGATGCGCGCGGGCTGCCCCTTCTTCCAACTGGGCGCTTACGCCGGACTGCGCGCGACTCGATTCCAAAGGGTCTCCTCCGTCCCGCTCACGAATACCTGATACGGGGGTCAATGACCGAATACAGCAGGTCGATTATCAAGTTCACGAAGAGGACCATGCCGATGTTGAACAGGACGAGACCCTGAACGACTGCAAAGTCCCGGTTGTTGATGGCTTCCACCATCGATCGGCCCAGCCCCGGTATGTTGAAGATGGTCTCCGCAACCACCGTTCCCGTAAGCAGCGCGCTCAGGATGCCGCCGAACTGAGTAATGACTGGGAGGATGGCGTTGCGCAGGGCATGGCGGATGAGCACGGCCTGCTGCGACAGCCCCTTGGCGCGGGCCGTGCGGATGTAGTCCTCACGGAGCACCTCCAGCATCTGCCCGCGTGTCATGCGGATGATGGAAGCGCCGATGGCGAAGGAGATCAGCAGCGCGGGCGGACCCAGCATGAGCAGGTTATGCGAAAGCGACTCTAATGGGCTTCTCCATACGAGGGGCGGGATCCAATTGAACAGACGGCTCGACCCGAACAGGAACAGCGTCCCAAGCCATATGAGAGGAATGCTGAGGCCGAGGATACTGACCACGCGCACCACGTGGTCGGTGACCCGGTCGTGTCGCACGGCCGACAAGATTCCCATCGGAATCCCGTAGAGAAACACGAGGAATATCGCGATGCCTGCCAGCTCCGCAGTCCGCGGCAGCCGCTCGAAGATGATGTCGCGGACTGGCCTGCCTTGAATGATGGAGTCGCCAAACTCGAACCTGACGACGGACCCGAGCCAGTTCAGGTACTGAATCGGAAGCGGATCGTTCAAGCCGTAGCGCTCGCGGACTCTCTCCGCTGCAGCTTCAGCCTGGCTGCGGCTTCCGACGTCGGTGTCGGCAAGCAACGAGATGGCCACGTCGCCCGGCACCAGCTTCATCAAGGAGAACACGATGAGCGTGGCCAGCAGGGCTGTTGGAATCATCAACAGCAGCCTGCGAGTTATGTACTTTCTCACGCCACGCCCCTTCCTCGCTGGGGACTGATGTCCCCTTCCTCAGCGTGTCCTCGCGTCGGAAGGGGACATCTTCAGGTCGCGACCAACCCGGACTGCTCGGGACTTAGCGGCCGGGGGAGTCGTCGGTCAGCCATGTGTGGTCTTCGACGTCCTCGATATTCGCCATGTGCTTCTTGCCCCGCACCCAGTCCCACACGAGGATGGTTTCCTGTGTCCACAGGACGGGAATCATGGGGTACTCGCCATTCTGCAGATGTGTGTCGATCTGTTCGATGAGCGCTGCCCGAGCCGTTGGGTCCGTCGTCGTATTCAGCTGCTCCAACAGAGGTTCGAAGACCGGGTCCGTATTCCCGGTGTAGTTGCGCTGGCCGTTGGGTGAGACGTACCGGTTCAGTGTGCCGTCAGGGACCATCAGCGGGCTCGCGCCGGCGTAGAACGCCGCTTCCCACTCTGTGCCTTCCCTCAGCATCTGGACGCCCACGGTGCGGTCGCGGGAGTCGAGCCGCACGTTGAAGCCGAGCTCGCGGAGCTGCGCCGAGAGCACCTGGTTAGCCTCCAGTTGGTTGCCCTGCGTGTAACGCGCCAGCACCGTGATGTCTATCTGCGACGGGTCCACGCCTGCCGCTGCCAACATCTGGCGCGCTTCGGCTCGGGCGGCCTCTCGGTCTCCGAATGCCGGGTTGCTCGCCTGCAGGTCATCGAGAGCCGTGCCGAAACCGGAGTGGACGTTGGGGTTGATCCACTCCCCGAGGAAGCCGGACCCGTCGTACGCGCGGTCTATGATGTCCTGGCGGTCGAGCCAGAGGTAGATTGCCTTGCGTACCGCGGCGTCGTCGAACGGCGGCTTGCGCGTGTTGAGCAAGACGTAGCTGTGCCCAAGCCCCGGCTTCTGGATCAGGTTGACCTCATCTCCGAACCGGCCCTTGATATCCCGCGCTTGGGTTGGCGAGGCGATTCCTGTCACGTCGATGCGCTTCGTCTCGAAAGCCGCGAGCTGGGCGGCGGGCCCGACGACCGCCACCGTGTGTACGCTGTCGAGGAACGGGACTCCCTCTTCCCAGTAGTCCTCGTTCCGGACGTACACCATGGACACGTCCCGCTGCCACTGGCTCTGGTCGAAGACGAACGGCCCGGTGCCGTTGTTGTTGTTGGTGAACCAATCGATGCCCTTGTCGAAGTCGTCCTTCGAGAATACGGGCGCCCAGGTCACCGCGATTTGGTTCAGGAAAATCGGGCTGGGCGCATTTAGTGTGACCTCCACCGTCAGATCGTCGACGACGCGTGTCTCACTGACATATGGGGCCACGTAGCTCTGACCGGGCGGCGCGAAGTCGCCGGGATCCATGAAGAAGTCGAAGGTTGCTTTGATGTCCTCGGCGGTCAGGTCCGTGCCGTCGTGGAACTTCACGCCCTCCCGAAGCTCGAAGGTGTACGTTAGACCGTCGTCGCTGAGGCTCCAGTCCACCGCCAGCCGCGGCACGACTGAGCCGTCGTAGGCGTACTCGCCTGACTTCCAGTCCAGACCGAACAGGTTGTCATGCATCTGGGTGCCGATGTCCTTGTGGGTCGATGGGGCGTTGTCGTGCATCGACAGGTTCTGCAGCACCTGTCCAGCCAGCCGGAGCTGCCCGCCGTACTGAGGAATCCCATGGTCAGGGAAGACGCCATGCTGCTCTTCCGACGCTGCGGATGGGTAGGGGTTCGGCGTCGCCGTCGCGGCCGGCGGCGAGGTCGGTGTGGGCGCGGCAGGTTCCGAGGTGCTTGGCGTCGGCTCCGCTCTGGTCGGAGTGGGCGTCGCCGTTGGGTCTTCGCCGTCGCACGCGACAAGCACGCCCGAGAGCGAAGCGACGCTCAAGACGAGCATTAGGACTGCCAGATAGCGGCCCCTGCGGATCAAGCTCGATGGCTGCATGGATCTTCCTCCATCTGAAACACGACAGCAGAGCGCTGCTTCGTGTGCGAATCGTGGCTTCTCTCCCAAGCCAATGACGGGATACTAGCAGTAGATGGCCTATGAGACAAAGGATTAATTCATTCCCGAGTCACGCGCGGAATTTTCATTCGTGGATCCTTCTTCTCCGAAGGCCTTTGCGTAGCTGCAGAGTGTCTGGATAAGACCGGGGCCATGGCGCGGCCGCGACGCCCAGCCCGATGACGAGAAGCGCGGGTTTGCCGTTTCGCCAAGGGGGGAGCGTACAATCACGCCAACCGCGGACTGTCCGGAGGAGGACCATGGCGACTGACACTGACCGCGACATCATCAGGGCAAAAGAGCCGACGGGAGAGTTGGAGGAGCTTCGGATTGCCGACGCCTACTTGGGGTGGCTCCAGCGGGAAGGCGTGCGCCTAATCGTGGACTACGCTTTCAACGACCTCAACACGGTCGAGCTTGGCCCCTGGGACCGCAAGGGCGGTTCCGGCGCTGTCATCAACATTCCCAACGACACCATCCCTAATGACGCGCAGATCGTCGAGATCAGGCCCGGCAGCAGCTCGGAGCCCGAGCATCATATGTACGAAGAGATGATCTACGTGCTCTCCGGCCGCGGCGCGACGACGCTGTGGCTGGACGAAAGCCGGAAGCAGACCTTCGAGTGGCACGCAGGCAGCCTATTCGCTATCCCCCTGAATGCGTGGTACCAGAACTTCAACGCCAGCGGTAGCGAACCGGCCCGCTACATCTCGGTCACCAATGCCCCGCCTGTGATGCGGCTCTTCAAGGACGAAGATTTCATCTTCAATAACCCCTTCGCCTTCTCTTCCCGCTACTCTGGCGAGGACGACTACTTCAGCGGCAGCGGCAAACTGTTCCAGCGGCGTGTCTGGCAGTCCAACTTCATTCCGAACGCGCCCACCATGCCCCTGTACGACTGGAGTTCCCGCGGCGCCGGCGGCATCAACGCTATGCTGGAGATGGCTGGGAACAGCATGAAAGCCCACATCTCCGAGTTCCCCGTCGGCACGTACAAGAAGGCCCACCGCCACGGTCCAGGCGCGCACCTCCTGCTTCTCAGCGGCGACGCCGGATACTCGCTCCTCTGGCAGAAGGAGGACATGTCGGACCTACGCAAGGCTGACTGGAAGCTTGGGGCGATGGTCGTCGTTCCGGGAGAGGGGACGCACCACCAGCACTTCAACTCCGGCTCGAAACGGGCGCGCTACCTTGCGCTGCGGGCCGGGAACCATGGCCTGGCCGCCCCCTTCACCGGCGCGCCCGGCGGCGGCGACGTGAGCATGAAGGAGGGAGGGCGCCAGATCGAATACGAAGACGAGTCACGCCGCATCCACGAGATATTCGAGGCCGAGCTCGCGAAGAATGAGGCGACCTGCCGCATGAAGGCCTTCGTGCCATGGTGCAACGGCGAGGTCGGCCCAACGTCCTCGCGGGACACATAGAGCAATCTCCTTCCCCGGCTGCGGGGGAGGACTGAGGAGGAGCCCTTGCGGCGGCAGTTGACGACGCAGGGCTACAGGCCTAATCTCGCCTCACACAGAGACGTAGATTCTGGAAACGCGAGCAACAGGAGGTCGCTATGCTCAGCGCACAGGACAATGAACGGTTGGCCCACGTCGGCCCTGGAACGGAATTGGGGACGCTGATGCGTCGGTATTGGATGCCCTTCCTGCTATCGGAGGACATATCCAGCGCCGACAGTGACCCCGTTCGGGTCAAGCTCTTGGGAGAGAGCCTCGTGGCGTTCAGGAACACCGCCGGTCAGGTGGGCCTGGTCGACCGGCTCTGCGCCCACCGCAACGCCGACCTCTTCTTCGGGCGCAACGAAGAGCAAGGCCTGCGCTGCACGTACCACGGCTGGAAGTACGACATCGAGGGCAAGTGCGTGGACATGCCCTCCGAAGCTGCGGACAGCAACTTCAAGGACAAGATTCAGCTCAGGGCCTATCCGGTCAAAGAGCGTGGCGGCGTGCTCTGGACTTACATGGGCCCCAAGGAACAGATGCAGCCCCTGCCGGAGTTCGAGTGGGCCCGCGTCGCCGACGATCACCGCTACGTGTCCTGGAACTTCCAGGAAAACAACTACGCTCAGGCCATCGAGGGCGGCATCGACACCGTCCACTCGGTCTACCTGCACAGCGCGATGGACTCGCACCGACGCCTCTCCGACTGGCGGGAGGCGGGCAAGGGCAGCGGCGACGTGGCGATGATGTACCGAACGCGCGAGAACCCGCCCAAGCTCCAAGCGCTCGAAACCGACTTCGGCCTCATCATCGGCGGCAAGTACCCCGGCGACGAGGTCCAGGACTACTGGCGGTTCAACCTGTTCTGGATGCCCTTCTACACCGCGCCTCCAGGCGGCGGCAGCCAGAAGATGATGCACGCCTTCGTCCCTGTTGACGACGTAACAACGGCCCGCTGGTGCTTCTCTTGGAGCACAACCGGCAGGCCGCTCGCGGCCAGGCAGGTCGCCGACCTCCGCAAGGGACAGGGAGTGCACGCGCAGACCATCCCCGGGACGCACTGGCCGGTCCGCAACAAGCGGAACGACTACCTCATCGACCGTAACGAACAGCGGCACTACACCTTCACAGGCATCAAGGGCACCGGCGAGCAGGACTTCTCCGTTCAGGAAGGAATGGGCGAAGTCTCCGATCGGACTCGCGAGCACCTGGGCGTGACGGACATCGGCATCATCGCAATGCGGCGCATGCTGCTCAGGTCGGCCGCAGGCATCAAGGAGGGCGTCGAGCCTCCCTCTGCGTCCAATGCCGACGCCTACCGCGTCCGTCCCGGCGAAACGATGATTCCCAGCGACGCCGACTGGACCGCCCACGACAACCTCAAGAAGGCAATCGCGGCCACCTACTAGGCGCTGCGGTCATCAGTTGAGGAAAAGAGCCCCCAATCCGTTCGCGCTAGCCTATCGAAGGACTTCCGAACGGATTGGGGGCGTTGTTTAAGAGGCGCTCGCCGGCGTTGGCGATTCGAGCTTGTATGGAATCATCTCTGGCCCGCCGGCCCTGCCGCGCACCTCGCCGGTCTCCAGGTTGTAGTTGTGCTGCACAGCCTCGCCGGGCCTCTCGCTCCGCACGATGACGGCGACGCTGCGCTCTCCCACCGTGATCTCCTGATGCGCCTGGAACGGGGGCACGACGTCCACGTCGCCGACCTCGATATGGAAGCTTCCCTCTTGGACGACCTCCACCGGCTCCTCGTAGTCGTCCCGGGTGCGGCGGTAGCGGTTGATCTCTTCCGTTCCCTGCACGAGGCCGTACAGCGTCCATATCCGTCCGTGGTCATGGACACTGGAGCGGTGTCCTCCCTCCTTGGCCATCGCGCTGACGATGAAGCCATGGTCGGGGTCCTCGTAGAAGAGGAGATTGCCGGTCCGGTCGCGCCCCGAACTTGTCCGGTCCGTTGCGGGCCAGTTTCTCGCGTGCTGCTGCACCGCCGGGTCGGCGACCAGGTCGCGCATCAGCTCGCCCGTCCTAGTCCAGCGCTCGTCGTCGCTCAGGTCCTGAGCGCACAGCGCGCGCACCTCGGTTACGAATCTCTCTGCCGCTTCGAGCATTGCCGTCCTCCTGAGCAACATTTCCCGTTCCCTTGGGGCTAGTGGAGATTCGCCGCCGGTCCTAGATGCCGTATAGCGTTCGCGGGTTGTCCCACAGCACCTTGGCCTTCGCCTCGTCGCTCACGTCGTCCATGTCCATGAACACGCGGATCGCGTTCATCGCGCTGGAGACGTCCGTGTGCCCGTAGTCCGTCCCAATCAGCAGGTTGTCATCGCCCCCGTGCTTCAACACGAAGGGGATGTCGTCCGATATCTCGCAGGTGACGTAGACGTTGAAATGCTTGAGCACGTTCTCGGGCGGCGGCCCTAGGTTTCGAGCGATGAACCGTTGCCGCACTTCCCGCACAATCCAGGGGACCCAGTTGGATGAGGCCTCGACGAACCCCCAACGGAGCGTCGGGAAACGCTCCGGCGCCTCGCTCATCATCAGTATCCCGCAGTGCATGACCGTGGGCACGCGGAACGGTGTGAAGCCTCCGCTCCGGTCGAACGGCGAACGCAGCATCTGCAGCATCGCGTCGCTGCCGTTCGAGATGTGGATGGCTACGGCGAGGTCGAGCTTCTCGGCTTCCTCGTACAGAGGATAGAAGTAGGGGTCGACCAGCATGCGGCCGAGCTCCATGGGCCGGAGCGCAATCGCCGCCGCGCCGTGCTCTTTGGCGTAGCGGACCTGCTCGACGGCGGACTGGATGTCTAGGGTCGGCATCACGGCGCACCACCGCAGGCGGCCGCCGCTCTGATTCCAGACGTCAGCCATCCATCGGTTCCAGCTTCCGCAGAGCGCCACGTCCGCCTCGGGAACGTCCGTCACCGGCTCTATCCACATCGTGTTGTGGAGCACCTGCACGTCGATGCCGAGCTCATCCATGTGGCGGAGCCGCTGCGCGACGTCGGACAGCTCGCGGGAGTCCTGGGTCGAGACTAGGTCGCGCCCGACCTGGCCGGAGAGCTTCCGTAGCTGCTCCTCCGTCGGAACCGCGTTGCGGTGGCCTCTGACCTTCCCGCCGATCACCCAGTGCGCCTGGTTGGGGTTGTCAGGGTTCACGAACAACTTGGGCCTGAACCGCTCCTCGTGCGGGAGAAGGTAGTCCCACGTGTGCTCCGACTCGATGACATGAGCGTCACTGTCGACGATTCTTGTCTTGGCGAGTGTGGCCATGAGCGTTCCCCTTTGAGGCCTTTGCCTAGCTGCGCGCCAGTCCGTTCGTGAGATTCAATAGGCCCAGGGCGAGCGGATTGGGAACGCCCTGGGCCTATGCTCTTTCTCCTAAGCTAGTCTCCCGCTCGTCAGAGGGTGAGGGTGATGGGCGCGAACATCTCCTCGATATTGGCTCGCTTCTTTGTCAGCCCCTGCTCATGGGAATAGTCGATGAGGGTGTTCAGCATCGCCTCGTTGGCCTTCACGCCGTAGGGGTACGGGTCGCTGCCGAACGTCGCTCGCGTTTGCTGCATGTACTCGGGCCCGAAGACTAGGTCGGTGGGCATCCGCTGCCGCAGCGTCCGAACCGCTAGGTCCTTTGCCTGGACGAAGGCGTTGTAGAGGTTCAGCGCCACCCACGGGTACTCCCGGTATACGTCGCCCCTGATCACGTAGGTGTGGTTCGCCGGGATGAACCCATGCTCCTTGAAGAACCTCGAGCCCTCCGCGATCCGGTCGGGGAACAGCGGCTTGATCTTGCTCAGGTCGCCCTGGCCTCGTATCCGCCATGAGCGGTCGACCAGGTTCGGACCCTGACCGCCGGGCTCGGCGACCGCCGCCGGATTCACCGACGCGACGTCGAGCTTGTTGGCCAGCAGCATCGAAGAGAGGCTTTCGTCCGGGGGAATTCGTTGGAACGAGATGCCTTCCTGCGGCTCGAAGCCCGTTGCCCCGCCGTGGCTCATCTCCTCCGTCCGCTCCATGAACCAGTCCACCTTGAATTGGGAGACGCCGTGGTCGTGCTCGATGATGCCGCGCATCCAAAGCGCCGCGGTCTGCTGGTACTCCCCGACCCCGATGCGCTTGCCCACCACGTCGCTGGGCTTCTCGATGCCCGAGTCCGTGTGGTAGTGCAGGTTCATGTGCATGAAGCTGCGGTGCGGGAACACGGGAATCGCGATCCAGTCCGCGCCCTGCTCTCGCGAGATCAGGTACGACGAGATTGACAGCTCGTGCACCTGAAACTCGTGGAAGTTCAGATGGCGCCACGCGCCCTCGGACATTCCCCCTTCGGTGTGCACCAGTTCGATGCCCTCGGGCTGGACCCGTCCATCGACCAATGACGCCACCCGGTCGCTTACGGAAGTCATGAAGCTGAGTCGAAGTTTCGGCTTACTGACCATTGCTCTCCTCCTGTTGTGTCCGTCTTTCCGTCATCCCCGCGCCGGAGAAATCTCGCCCTTGCTCCTTCTCCCGTCCGCGAGGGAGGGGATGGCGCAAGGGGCTAGACCCACTCGGCGAATCCCATGGCGCAGCCGTTTCCTGCCTCTGTCCGGTAGCAGGGAACGTAGTCCACCATGTCCATCGTGAGGCCGCCGTTCGACATCGCGCCCGCGAGCGCGATCCAGTTCTTGATCTCAGAGGTGCCGACGCGGAAGCGCGCGTCGGGGTAGTCCGTGAGCTTCGCGACATCGTCGTGCTTCAAGCCCTCGATGATCCTCGCGTCCAGGTCCTCTTCGATGACCGTGTGGCTCAGGCCGCCCGAGGCGAAGATGGCGACGCGCTTGTCCGTGTCCCACTCCTCGATCGCCTTGCGGAGGGTCTGGCCGAACCTGTAGCAGCGTGCCGCTTTGGGCGCGTTCGGTGGGTAGTAGGTGTTGACCAGCACCGGCACGTTCGGCGTCACCACGTTGTTCATCAGCCGCCGGTAGACGTAGTAGAAGGCGTGGCCGATGGCCCCCTCGCCGTCGCGGCCCGGCGGGAGCTTGCTCGACCGGGCGACGTCGAACTCGTTCTCGATGAACGTCTCGATGAGGTACTCGCCGAGCGCCGCGTCGGTCGGATGGGTCACCCGCGCGGCAGGCCGCCTTGCAAACGCCGGGTCGCTCAGGTCGGCGCGGGCTCCTCCGGGGTTGGGCGCGTCGTCCACGCCGCCGCCGTAGTAGATGGACAGCGCGGGCATGTTCTCATCGCTGAACGACTCTTTCTGATCGTCGCCGAGGATGATGCACACGTCGGGAGCTATGTCGGCGACCGTCTGCTCCAGGTGCGTGATGGCGGTCTGACACGCATCCCAGCGGGTCTTGAACTTCTCTTCGGTGCACTCCTTCTCGAAGTGGTCGCCCGCCCGGAGCTCCGCGAGCTCTCCGAAGGAGTAGGTCTTGCCCTCGAACCAGTGGACTGGCTGAGAGCGGCCCCGGTCTCCATAGGTGCGCCATGTTTCAGGCGGCATTTCCAACTGCGGCGCATGAGAGGACGCCATTCCAAGAACGATTTGTGCCATGTTGAACCTCCGGTCGGTCCGTATGGGCCGCAGTCTACACCTACGCGCCAACCCCTGCGCCTTCTTCTGCGGACCCTCTCTCTAACCCTTCCTCGGGCTTGGGTTCAAGAAGCCGAAAATGAGGAGCAAAGCAGCTTCTTGGTGAGGGTTTTTACTCGTAAGGGTCTGAAGTCTGTGTCGCTGAAAGGGGTACTTTCTGTTTCTTGATCGCGGGAAGCAGGCCGTGGCCTGCTAAACAGCCCCGATTAAGAAACAGAATTAAATGTGAAAACACGATTAAGTCATTGGCTCTCTCTATGAGATGTCGGCGAGTTATAGGGCGCGGGAGAGGGCTTGGGGCGGTATGTCGGAGTGGGGCCATCCCATCCAGGGTACCGTAGGGGGGTGGCTGGGGTAAGGGGCAAGTGTCGCGGTCCTGAATGGCTCGCGGGATTAGGGAGGGGAGGGCTGTGGGAGGAGCATTCGGGGGTGTGGATGCAACCGTCGCGCGTTGAGCGGGCCGCGCGTTGAATCGTCGCAGACCATGCCTATAATGGCGCCCGGCTGCACGGCGGAGCGTCATCGCCGGCGGAATCTCGCCGCGATTCAGAGCTAGTGGACAGGCAGCCCAACCAGGAGTCGCCCATCTATTGCATCAAAGGGTTCGTCGGATGCGTCTAGATCGGCGGAAGCTCGTCGGCAGCGTGATGTTTCTTGCGGCGGCGGTCGCAGCGCTCCTCATCGTGTTCGGCCCGTGGCGTGCGGCCCAGGAGCCTTCTCAGGCTGATGTGGTCGTCGCCCTCGATACTCTGGCGGCGGAGCTCGAGGCTGACAGACCGCCGTTCCCGGACGCGTGGGCCAAGCGCCTTCAGGATTACCTCGAGGCTCATCCTGCATTCTTCGGCTCTGCCGCTGCGTTGCTTGACCGCTCCGGCAACGTTACTGCCAGCCCTTATGTCTATCGCACGGCTGACGGCTACGCTTCCTTAGACCTCGCCGTGCCTTCGTATAGCATCGAGGGGCAGGAGTGGCTCACAGCGCCGCTCGAAGCGAACGCGGGAGTTTGGACGGCTCCCTATTTCGACGCCGGCGGCGGTGAGATATGGATGGTCACGCGCTCTGTGCCAGTGCGCGATGCCGATGGCATTTTCGCCATCATCACGACCGACTTGCCCGTGGATGCCCCGACCCAATAATGTGCGAATACCCCTAGGCGGGACTCGAACCCGCAACCTTCGTCTTGCGACAGAGGCGCTCTTCGGCAAAGTCAGCTCGGAGTTGAGACTTAGGGCGACGCCGTTCACGGCGAAGTATCTTGACTGAAGGACCGACGGCGCTGGAGTTGTTCGAGCATGGCCTCAGGCAACAGAGTGGACCGCCCCATCCCCAATAGCTATTGGGTCAGCCCCGGCCATTTCGCGGCGGGGGAGTATCCCGGCGCGAAGGACTCCAGCGAGGCTGCGTCAAGGCTGAGGAGTTTTCTCGGCGCGGGGATTAACCATTTCATCGACCTGACGGAGCCGGAAGAACCGCTGGAACCGTACAGCGGCATGGCGGAGGAGGAAGCCGGCCGCCTTGGCGTGACCGTTGGCTATGAGCGGCATCCGATCACTGACGTGAGCGTCCCGCGTCGCCCGGAGCAGATGACCGCGATTCTCGACGCCATCGACGCCGCTTTGAACGATGGCAAGACTGTGTACGTCCACTGCTGGGGCGGCGTGGGGCGAACGGGGACAGTGGTAGGCTGCTGGCTGGTGCGGCACGGACGTACAGGAGAGGGCGCTTGGACCAGATCGCCGAGTGGTGGCAGGGAGTGGAAAAGGTCTATCGGAAGCCTGAATCGCCCGAAACGTATGAGCAGCAGGCGTACGTCCGCAACTGGACTGAGCCACCTAGGCAGTAGATGTGGTGAGCGAGATAACGACTAGGGACCGCTTTCGCGGTTGCCTGCTGGGACTGGCGGCGGGCGACGCGCTGGGCACGACGCTGGAGCTCAAGCCGCCCGGCACTTTCGAGAGAATCGACGACATGGTCGGCGGCGGGCCGTTCAGGCTGAAGCCCGGCCAGTGGACCGACGACACGTCCATGGCCTTGTGCCTGGCCGTGAGTCTGATCGAAAGCGGCGGGTTCGACGCCGCGGACCAGATGCAACGCTACGTGCGTTGGTGGCGCGAGGGCTATTTGTCCTCCAGTAGCGGGCCTGCTTTCGACATCGGCAACACGGTCGCAGGCGCGCTGTCGAATTATGAGAACACCGGCGAGCCCTACTCCGGCTCCACTTCTCCGCACTCCGCAGGGAACGGCTCCCTAATGCGGCTCACTCCGGCGCCCATGTGGTTTACCGGCGACCCCGCCGAGGCGATCGAACGGAGCGCCGAGAGCTCCCGAACGACCCACGGCGAGGAGGAGGCGGTTGACGCCTGCTGCTACTTCGGCGGTCTGCTCGTCGGCGCTTGCATGGGGCCGACAAGGAGACGCTCCTCAGCGCGCGCTACTGTCCAGTCGAGGGTCTTTGGGAGAGGAGTCCGCTGGCGGAGAAGATTGCCACTATTGCTGACGGGTCGTTCAAGCGCCGAGAGCCCCCGGACATCAGAGCGACGGGCTACGTCGTCGACTCATTGGAGGCGGCGCTGTGGGCGTTCTACCGGTCGCAGAGCTACCGGGACGGGGCGCTTCTAGCTGTTAACCTCGGGGACGACGCCGATACAGTCGGCGCAATCTACGGTCAGATTGCCGGAGCGCATTATGGAGTCGGAGCGATTCCTGCGGAATGGCGTGAGCGGCTCACGATGGCGGCGGAGATTGCGTCGATGGCCGACAGCCTCTATGAAGGGGCCCGGCGGGCGTTGGGGGAGTAGTATCCAAGGGACTAAGGGGGCTAGGGGGACACTAGGAGGATGGCTCATGGCTGAGGGAGTGCTAGACGGAAAGACGGCGCTGGTCACCGGCGCAGGGAGCCCCATCGGGATGGGAAGAGTCATCGCGCTCTCCCTTCTGCGCGCCGGGGCAAAGGTCACGATGCTCGACATCGACGCTGGGTCGTTGGAGCGTACGGCCAACGAGGCCCGCGAGATAGCGGGAGACGCCGCGGTGGCCACGGTGATCGCCGACATCAGCAAGTGGAGCGACGCGGAGCGCGCCGTTCAGAGCGCAGTCGAGGCCCACGGAGGGTTGGACATCCTGGTGAACCTCGCCGGAGTCCATCACCGCTCCCTTCTGCCTCCGTCGAATCCTCAGCCGCCGTTTTGGGAACTGCCGGTCGAGGTCTGGGAAACCCTCATCGCGGTCAACTCGACTGGCCCATTCCTAATGGCGCGGGCGGCGGTGGGGCGCATGGTCGCTCAGGGGTGGGGCCGGGTGATCGGCGTCACGACGAGCCTGGACACCATGACGCGGAACATCCCCTACGGGCCGAGCAAATCGACCCACGAGGCGCTCGTGGCCGCGATGGCGCCGGAGCTCGAGGGCACGGGAGTCACCGCCAACGCCCTGCTCCCCGGAGGAGGGACGAACACCATGTTCGTCGCGCGCGACCCCGGCCGCGATTTCAGCGCGTTGGTCCAGCCGGAGGTGATGGGGCCGCCCGCCGTCTGGCTTGCGTCCGAAGCGTCGGACGGATTCAACGGCATGCGAGTCGTCGCCGCCGACTGGGACCCCGACCTGAGTCCGGACGAAAACCTCCGCAACTCCTCCGCGCCTGCCGCTTGGGCGCAGCTGGGCCGTCAATCCTAGGGCGAATCCACGCCGAACGGGCGGCATACGCGCTAAACTTGTAACGTCGCGCTCGCTGAGCGCGGAAATCGTCACAACGAGAGGCTACGGACATGAACATCGCTCTCAACCATGCCGCACTCCTGCTGGTCGACGTCCAACGCGACGCTCTGCATCCCGAAGGCGCGATGGGGCGCGTGGGCCTGGCGCCCGAGCCCTCGGAAGCATCCCGCCTCGTGGGTAAATGGGGGGAGCTCGTCGATCTCATGCGCGGGGCAGGCAGGCCCGTCGTCTGGGTGAAGACCTGCCTGCGCTCCGACTTCACCGATAGCGTCTATGCCCCGGCTTGGCTGGAGCGGCGGCTGGCGGACGTAGGCCCGTTCTTCATCGAGGGCGCCTGGGGCGCGGAGCTCATGGACGGTCTCGACGCCGCGCCGGACGACTACGTCGTGGTCAAGAAAGGCCATAGCGCCTACGACGCCACCCACCTCGATCGCCTCCTCACGAACCTCGGCGTCAGCCAGTGTATCGTGGCCGGCGGCGGCGTGACGGACTCTATCGCCGAGACCGCCCGAACAGGCGGGCGGTTGGGGTACGAGCAGTTCGTCGTGGAGGACGCGCTATACCCCCCGGACGCCGCCGAGCTGCGTGCGCCTCGGAAGCAAGCGGAGGTCGTTTTGTCGGAAGAGGTCTTCGCCGCCGCTTCCGACGCGCCGCCGAAGGCGGGCCCCGACTACGCGATGGTGCTGGTCGACATGCAGAACGACTTCATGAACGCGGAGCGTCCCCACGTTCTCCACGGCCTCAGCGATCCAATGCCCGAGGAGAAGCGTCTGAGCATCGTCGAGAACACGCAGAAGCTGAGCGCGGCGATGCGCGAGCGGGGCTGGCCCGTCATCTATGTCAGGGTGGTCCGCCGCCAGGACAACTCGGACGACGTTCACAGCAAGACGCACCGGCGCGCCCGCACGCTCCCGCCCGGCGTCACCCATTGCGCCATCGGCACCTGGGGAGCGGAGATGGTCGACGAGCTGCACCCCGAGGAGGACGACTACGTCGTCGAGAAGAAGGGCGGCAGCGGCTTCGGCTACACCCCGTTGCACCGCATCATCAGGAACCTGAACGCCCGCCGCCTGCTCATGACCGGAGGCGCCGTGACGGGATGCGTATGGGCGACGGCGCTCGACGGCGTGGCCCTTGGGTACGACGTCACGGTCATCGCCGACGCGACCTACCCGCCCGACTCGCCCGACCTGTCGACGCTCGGCGAGTGGTGCGCCGTCCGCCCGACAGCGGAAGTCCTGGCGAGCTTCAGCCCCGCGACGGCGGCGCGCTAGCGCCGAGCGCTTCTCCCGGCGCCTGTACGGGAATGGCGGTAGGGTTATGTAAGCGCCGCGTGCAGGCCGTAGAGATTGGCGGGGTTGCGGCGGAGCATCTTGTCCACGATGCGTGGGTTCACGTCGCCGCGCTCGGCCATCTTCCGCATAGCGTCGATCTGCGTCGACTGTCCCGTGTGCCCGTAGTCGGTGCCGACAACGAGGTTGTCCTCGCCCGCGTACTCGATGATGTGCGGCAGGCCCTCGTAGACCTCGTACATCATGTACATGCGGTTGTCGGCGAACACGGTCGGGCTCAACTCTTTGCCTGCGCCCTCTCTCGGCCCTCGCACTCGCTGACGCAGGTCTGTGACGACGTGCGGTGCCCAGCCCGCCCCGGACTCCAGGAAGGCCCAGCTGAGCTTGGGAAACAGCGAGGGGACTTCGCTGAAAATCAGGGCATGGGCGCACGCGACGAGCATCAGCTTGAACGACGTGAACGCTGACTCGCCGGGAGCGCGTCCGAGGACGCTGTTGATCTCTTCGTTCGCGTTGCCGACGTGCAGAATGATCGGCGCGTTGAGCCGCTCTGCCGCCTCGTACACCGGGTAGAAGTAGGGCTCGGTGACGATGCCCTGGGCCTCGACCGGACGCATGAAGACGCCGCATGCGCCGTGGGCGACCGACCACTCCAGCTCCGCGATGGCCTCGTCGAGCGCCATGAAGGGCAGGACCGCGGTCCACCGGAGACGACCGTTGCTCTGCCGCGTCACGTCCGCCAGCCAGCGGTTGTAGCCGCGCGCCAGCGCGACCTCGACCTCGGGCCGGTCCGCGACCCGCCTGATGAAGAACGATGTATGCAGCACCTGGATGTCGACGCCCACCTCGTCCATGTGACGCAGTCGCGCGTCCACGTCGGCCATCTGCGCGGACTCTTGCGGCGTCAGAATCGTTCGCCCGGAGGTCTTCTCGCGCTCCTCCATCTCGCCCGGCTGCCGGGAGGGGGAGCCGAAGCCGCGCACCTGGCCGTCGACGAGCCACCGCGGGCGTTCGGCGCCGCCATGGATGGGGGCGACCAGGATTGGGCGGTACTTCTCGTCGGAGGGGTCCATGTACTCCCACGTGCGCTCGGTCTCGATGACGTGGGCGTCGGCGTCGATGGTGGGGAGCGATACTTCCCCTTCGTTCGTCACTGTCGGCGCATGCTGCTGTTGGATCACCATGCTTCCCTCCTTGGCGCACAGGCGTCACGCGGGAATAGTAAGCCATCGAGGGAGGGCTGAGGGGAATTTCTCCTCTCCGTTTGCGGGGAGGATTGTGAGGGGGAGTGGAGCCGGGTTTCCCGCTTTCGCGGGAACGACGGAAAGGGGCAGCCTAATGCCGAGGACGGCGGCGGCGCGACTGCCGGCGCCGAAGCAGTCTCGTCTCCCCCGGAGGGGCGGGAGGAGCTTCTAGGAAGACCACGCTCTCCGGGGGGCTCGGACGCTCCTCCGTTGCGTCGGCTGCGTCGGCGTTCGCCGCAGCGCCGCCGCCTATCCCCTGGGAGGGCGGCAACGGCGGAGCGGGCGGTTGGTGGTACAGCACCGCCAGTAGCACGAAGAGCGGGTGGATGAAGATGGCTTGGAGCGCCATCTGTCCAACGGCGAGCACGACCGCCCCGATGCTCCAGCGGAAAACCGACATTCGCTTCCAGCGGGCGATCAGCGGGACCATGCCGACAGGCCCGAACAGGGCCGTGACGTAGACAGGCTGGTCGTATGGGGTCCCGCCGAAGATGAGCAGAAGGCCGACCAGCAAGGCGAGCCCAGTCAGGATCGCCAAGGGCCACGCCGCGAGCGCCGGCATATTGAACAGGAATGGCAACCGTCTACCCATCGCTGTAAGCCTACATTAAGGGGAGCGTCGGCGCCTCTAGAGCGCGCTCATTCGGTAGTGACTTGATTGTTGGGGACAGCTGGCTTGCCGATAGAAATCGCGAAACGATACGCGGAGGTCGCCATCCCCTCCCTCTCGTAAAATCGATGAGCGTCCTTCCGATGCATGGCTGAGTCAAGCTCGAGCCGTTGACACGACTCAGCCTCGGCCCAACGAATCAGCCATTCGAGGAGATGGGCGCCATGCCCCTTGGACCGCTCGCTATCGAGGGTGACTAAATCGTCAACGTTTAGAAAGCGCCCGGACCCAAGCGTTTCGAGGATCCGAAAGCCGGCTACCGCTACTGGATGTCTCTGACTCTCAACATACGCTAGGCGATAGCCAGCCTCTTGCTGGGAACGAACTCGGGAAAGGAAGGAGTCCAGAGTGAGGTGGGGACGTAACTGGCGCATAACGGCGAAGCACGCCGCAATTTCTTGATCTGACTCCGCGAGTTGGATGTTCACTGAGAGTTCCTTCGTTGTCGAGCAACCCATTCCGACCGGACTGCTTGCTGCCCGGTCGCAGGCGTATTGAAGACGAAGCACGTGCGCTCACTCCAAAGGCGGGCGCCGGTCGTGCCAGTCGGTGCGCTCTTGGTAGGCGTGGCCTATCTGGAACAGGGTGTTCTCGGCGAAGGGACGTCCCGCAATCTGGAGGCTGAGCGGCAGGCCTGCTCCCGTGAAACCGATGGGGACCGCCATGGCGGGGACGCCGGACAGGTTGAACGGGCTGCGGTGGGAGCGCAGGCCGAAGAACTGGCTCATCACCGCTTGCTTCGACGTCAGCCCCGTCTCCGTAGCGATTGGCGGCGCGCCCGCCGCTTGCGCCGGCGTCACGATGACGTCGAAACGCCCCAGCTCGCGCATCACGTCCCGGCGCATCAGCGTGCGGAACCGCGCCAGCTTGGCGTAGGCCGTCCCGGGGATGAGGCTTGCCGCCATGAGGCGGCGTCGGGTCGCGAAATCGTAGTCTTGGGGCCGCTCCCGCAGCCACTTGCGGTGGGTGTGCGCCGCCTCGACGTCCGACAGCGTGTTCGCGATCAGCCCGCCTCTCTCGAAGAGCGGCAGCGAGGCGTCGGCCACGCGCGCGCCCGCCTTCTCCAGCACGTGCATCGCGGCGTCGACTGCCGCAGCCGCCTCGTCGCTCGCCATCCCGTTGTCGATGCTCTCACGGATGACCCCGACCCGCACCCCCTGCAGGTCGTCGCGCGGCTCGAACGGCGTCACGGGCCGGTTCGAGGTGTAGGCGTCCTTCGGGTCGTGGCCGGCGATGGACTGATAGACCATCGCCGCGTCGGCGACGGTCTTGGTCATCGGGCCTATCGTGTCCATGAACCAGGCCATGGGGAAGGCGCCGTGGCGGCTCACCGCTCCCCAGGTGGGGCGAAGACCCACGATGCCGCACCAGCCCGCCGGACCCCTGATCGAGCCCGCCGTGTCCCCGCCCAGTGCTGCCGCGCAGAGCGACGCGGCGACCGCCACGCCCGAGCCGCTGCTGGACTGGCCGGCCTGCCGTGTCTCGTCCCACGGGTTGTGGGGCACGCCGAAGGGGTGCTGGACGTTCCCTCCGAGCGCGTACTCGCTGAGGTTGAGCTTGCCCAGCAGCACGGCACCGGCCTCACGCAGGCGTCCGATGGCGGTCGCGTCCTCGGTCGCGACGTAGTCGACGATGTTGCCGCCGAGGGTCGTCCGCAGGCCCTTGGCGTCGAACTGGTCTTTCACGGCGACAGGCAAGCCGTGGAGCGGCCCGCGCCCAGCGCCGCGCGACAGCTCGGCCTCGGCGTTCTTGGCCGCTTTTAGCGAGCCTTCCTCATCGAGGGTGATGTAGGCGTTCAGCCGCTCGAACCGCTTCGCCCTATCGATGAACGCTTGCGTCAGCTCGACAGGCGAGAGCTTGCCGCTCGTGATGAGCGCGGACAACTCCGTTGCCGGCTTGAGGGTCAGGTCATCGGCCATCGCCGTCCTCCTCCTGGGTCAGCCAGAACACCGGCAGCGGCTCGACCGCGTCGGCATCGGCGTCTTCGAGCGCGGCGACGGCCTCGTTGATGGCGTTCACGCGATGAGTGATCTCGTCGAGGTCCGCCGCGTCGAGGGGCGTCAAGTCGAGGGCTCGCAGCAGCGACTTCACCTCGTCAGTCGTCAGATCGGGCATACGTCGTCCTCCGTCACAGGCAGGCGTCGGCGGGCATTCTACGCCGTCGCCCCCTCCCGCAGACGGGCGAGGGAGGCCGAGAGGGGGCGACGGCGTAGAATGCCTTAGCCGCAGGGAGGGACGAATGGAGCTAGAGCCGGGCATACATCAGCTGACCATCGGGCGCGAGCCGTTTCCCGGCTTCCCCACGCCCAACTCGTTTCTCGTCTTCGGCGCGGACGCCTCGGTCCTCATCGACATGGGCTGGGAGAACGACGACGACCACCGCGCCCGCGTCGACTACCTCCGTGAGGTCAACGCGCCGCCCGTTTCCGAGATCATCATCACACATCGCCATCCCGACCACGGCGGCGGCGCGCTGCACATGCACCGCGAGACCGGCGCTCCCTTGTCCTGCCACCCGAACGATCGTGAGGTCATCGAGCGCGACCGCCTCCACGGCGAGCTCGAAGTCTCCACGGAGCTCCAAGGCGGGGAGCGGCGCGAGCTTGGGGGCCTGTCCATCGATGTCGTGTTCGCGCCCGGCCACACCTCCGGCAGCCTCGCGCTCTACGTCCCTGAGCGCAGCGCCCTCTTCACCTCCGACACGGTCATGGGCGTCTCCACCACTGCTATCAACCCGCGCGACGGCAGCCTCGCTAAGTACATGCAGACCCTCGACCTCTTCAAGGAGGTCGGCGCGCGGGTCATGTACACGGGCCACGGAGCGCCGGTCAAGGACCCGGCCGGTCGCCTCGACGCCCTCATCATCCACCGCCAAGAGCGGGAGGTCGCAATCCTGAAGGAGCTCGCGGACGGCCCCCTCACCCCCGCCGAGCTGCGCGCCCGCATCTACACCAACCTTCCTCAGGCCCGCGAGTCCCTCGCCGAGCGCCAGATACTCACCACCCTCGTCAAGCTCATCGACGATCAGGCTGTCGTCGCCGAAGAGAACGACCGCTACGCTCTACGCTAGCGCGGGCTCTGAACAACTTATGGTGCTCCGGGAGAACTCCCCGAACCCCTCGCCATGAGGGGCCGACAGACGGCGCGCTACTCAGGCTTCCTCGATGAGGAGGTCATCCAAGATGACGAGAGGCAGTTCTCGGACGCGGCGGAAGTCGCTGTCGTTGGTAATGAAGAGTGAGCAACCGGAACGAAGCGCCGTAGCAGCGTGGAGGGCATCAGATGCCTTCAAACCCGTCGCTGCACGGATACGAGCCGCGTCTTCCCAAACTGGAAGCGTGGCGGGAACGAGGCCCAACTCCTCAGCCCCAAGGATGGAGCGAAACAGCATCTCTAGGCGAGCGTTGCCGTCCCGCAAGGGTTTGATGAGCGTTTCCAAGACGACAAGCTCACTGCTGGCAAGCGAGAATCGGCCCGGCCTAGCTTCCTCCCACATCGGGATCAGCAATCCATGGTATGGCTCGATGCGCTCCACGCTGTAGATGACCGCATTGGCGTCTATATAGACAGACCCACTCGCGGGCAGTGTCAGCGTCCCCATGATTCCTTCTCTTCCTTCAAGTAGGTGGCTACGTCCTCAGGGGTTTTGAAGACCAGGCCCCCCGGCGCTTCGTTCAAGATGTCGATGGCGGACCGCCGCTTTGCAGGTGAGGCAGGACTCACTACCACGTTCACTACCTCTCCTACCTCCAGCTGCCGGTCCACGATCTCGATCTTCCTCCCAGGCTGTACGGTTGCCCGTATGTGAAGCGTCTCCTGCATTGCTTCCTCCCTCCCTCGGTGGGCGCTTGCACACTCACGAGTTCCCACGTCAGGTATCCAGACGGAGCGCGGCTATGTGGCTATGCCGCGTCCACGGGGACTCATTTCAGCCCTTCTCCAACGGTCTCGAACTCCTGCAAGGCGGAGTCCAGTTCGTCCGCTCCGCCGGAGTCCAGGCGCGCCTATCAGGTGGTCCAGCGCAGGGCCGATAGTATCCGCGCCTCCCCTGTCGTTCGAGTGCGGGCAACTGGCGGGGGCGCCGGCTATCCCGGCAAGGAGGGCCGCCTGCGACATTCGCCCCTTACTCCAATGCCCCTGCCTCCTCTACCATGTTTGCTCCAGGCCGCTGGAGAGGCGTCGGGCCTGCTCGCGAGTAAATTGCGCAGAATTGCGCGCCGTTGCGCACTTTTGCTGCCCTCCACTCGTAAGCCTGCGCATTTTACGAGTGATTGACAGCGCAATTTCAGGCCAATTCGGCCCCAAACGCGCGCAACTCCGCCCGCGCCGTTGTGCCCTCCGAGACCCCGGCGATAGACTGAATCTCCCATCCACGTTAGGAGCAGCACGTGTCCACTCCCCTTCCCTCGAAAGTCTTCCCCCGCACGACCGCCATCAATGACGCCGACCACCTGGAGATCGGCGGATGCGACGTCGCGGACCTCGTCCGCGAATACGGCACGCCCCTCTACGTCTTCGACGAGGCCACGCTCCGAGGACAGGCGGAGGGCTTCCTGACCGCGTTCCGCTCGCGGTATCCCGAGAGCCGCGTCGTCTACGCCTGCAAGGCGTTCATCAACGTCGGTCTGGCCAGGTACTTCGCGGGGCTCGGCCTCGGCTTCGACGTCGTCTCCGGCGGCGAGCTCGCCGTACTGAAGGCCGCCGGCGTCGACCTATCGACCATCGACTTCCACGGCAACAACAAGACCCCCCAGGAGATACGCGAGGCCGTCGATTTGGGCGTCGGACACTTCGTCGTCGACAGCTTTCACGAGCTCCGGGTCCTCGATGATGCGGCGGGCGCCGCCGGGCGCGCCCAGCCCGTCCTCATCCGCGTATCTCCCTCCATTGACCCCCACACCCACCGGCTCACCACCACCGGCGTGCTCGACAGCAAGTTCGGATTCCCCATCGAGACCGGCCAAGCCGATCAGGCCGTCCGCGATGTGATGGCCGCGCGGAACCTCGACCTCCAGGGTCTGCATTTCCACCTCGGCTCGCCCATCTTCGAGCTCGAGCCTTACACGGAGGCCATCGAGCGGGTCCTCCGGTTCGCCGCGCAGATGCGCGAGTACGGGCTGGACCTCAAACGCTTCAGCCCCGGCGGCGGGTTCGCCATCGCCTACACCGAGGAGGACGAGCCCCCGTCGCAGGACGCCTACGCCGAGGCCATCGTCGGCGCGCTGATCGAGGGCTGCGAGGCGAACCGCCTCCCCCGGCCCGAGCTCACCATCGAGCCTGGACGCTCCCTCTCCGGCCCCGCCGGCGTCGCCGTCTACACTGTCGGCGCCATCAAGGAGATCCCCGGCGTCCGCACCTACGTCTCCGTCGATGGCGGCATGGGCGACAACATCCGCCCCGCGCTCTACGGCTCGCGGTACATCGCCATAGCCGCGACTCGCCCGTCCGCTCCCGCCGGCGAAACCGTCACTATTGCAGGTAAGTACTGCGAGTCGGGCGACGTGCTGGTCAGGGACGCCGCGCTCGCCAAGGTGCAGGCCGGCGACCTCATAGCCATCCCCGCCTCCGGCGCCTACGCTCCGTCGATGGCCAGCACCTACAACCTGAACGGCAGGCCCGCTATCGTCATGGCCGCGGACGGCAAGGCGTCCCTCATCCGACGGCGCGAGTCCTACCAGGACATGATGGCCCAGGACGTCGTGTAGCGTGCTCCGGCTTCACGGCCAGGAGCTCGCCGTCCGGACGTTGGAGCGTTCCCTTGCCGGGGGCCGGCTGCACCACGCCTACCTCTTCGCGGGCCCCGCCCACTTGGGCAAGACGACCCTCGCCGTCCAGTTCGCCCAAGCGTTGAACTGCACGGGCGAGACGCCGCCGTGCGGCGCCTGCGGCCCCTGCTCGCGCGTACTCTCCGGCGCCCACGCGGACGTGCAGCAGATAAGCGTCGACCCCGACGCAACGGAGGGACCGCGCACCATCATCGGCATCGAGGCCGTCCGCGATCTCATCGGCTCCGCGCACCTCCGTCCCTACGAGGGCCGCACCCGCGTCTTCATCATCCTGTCCGCCGACCGTATGAGCGCGGAGGCCTCCAACGCCCTGCTCAAAGTCCTCGAAGAACCCCCGCCGGACGTGGTCATCGTCCTTGTCAGCGACAACGCCGACGCCATACTGCCGACCGTCCGCTCGCGGTGCCAGACCCTGGAGTTCCGGCCCCTGCCGGTGGACGAGGTTGCGCGCATACTCCGCGACGAGGAAGGGGTGGGGGCCGAGCAAGCCGAGGTCCTCGCCAGGCTGTCCCGCGGGTGCGTCGGCTGGGCAATCGGCGCGAGCCGAGACGATGCGCTCTACGCCACCGTTCACCAACGCCTCGAACGCATAGCCGATGTCGTCGAGGGCGGCTTGGAGACGCGTTTCGCTTACTCCGACGACGTCGCTCGCCGTTTCCAGCGCGACCGCGCCCTGGGCCGCGAGGACCTCTACCTCTGGCTGCGATGGCTGCGCGACATCCTGCTTATCCAGCACGGCCAGGGCGACCGTATCGTGAACCTCTCGTGGCGCGACACCTTGGAAAAGCAGGCCGCTGCGCTAACCCCAGGCGACGCAGTCCGCTGGACCCACGGCGTCACGCGAACGATCGAGCTCCTCGACCGCAACGCCAACCCCCGCCTGGCCCTTGAAGCCATGATGCTGGAAGCCCCCAAGCTCGCCATGAAGTCCTAGGGCGCTCGCGGGTTATCGCAGGCAGGAGAGTATGCCAGGGGAAGCTTATCGGTCGTGTAGAATGGGGCTGGGTGAGGTGAGCGATGGCCACAGGGGCCCAGAAGACTCTGCTAACAGCCGGGGAGTTGCCTGCCCTTTCGTCCCGCCTCTCGTCTGAGGGGAAGCGCGCTGAGCTTGTTGAAGGAGAGCTTATCGTCATGGTGCCTGCGGACGGGAGACATGGCCGCATCGCCAACACGATTGCTTATTTCCTTACGAGTTTCAGCCTCAGCGGCCACGGCGGAACGGTCTTCGCCGCTGAGACGGGCTTCCTGCTGCGGCGCGACCCCGATACGGTTCGAGCGCCCGACGTGGCGTTCATCAGCAGCGATCGGCTTGGACCGGACGACGCGCCGCCGGGATACCTAGAGATGCCCCCGGACCTCGCGGTGGAGGTGGTGTCCCCCAATGACTCCGCCGCCTCTGTCCAAAGCAAGGTCGAGGACTGGCTAGGCGCTGGGACGCGGCTCGTTTGGGTTGTGTACCCCGACACGCAGTCGGTGGCCGTCTACCGTTCCCTGCATGAGGCCGAGGTGCTCTCGGGGCCGGATGCTCTGGATGGGGGGCCGTGCTTTCCGACTTCGCCGTGCCGGTGCGCGACCTGTTCCGCAGCAAGGGCAGCCTCGCTCCTAGCCTCCGTTGGAACCCCAGGGCACGACCATGACGCGAGGCCAAGTCTGACGCCAGCGGTCGGCTTTCTCCTGGTACCGCCAGGGCAGGTCGAGCCGATAGTTGGGCCGGACGACCATCGCAAAGACATCGTCGAGCCCGAATGGGGCGTACACGTCGTAGTCTCCATCGGGAGCCCGGCGGAGTCCGAGGGCCGAACACCGGGTCAAGAAACTGTCGATGCCCTCCCGCGTGCTGTGCAACGGATCGTGGGGGAGCCCGAACTTCTCGGGGTACCAGAGGTGGACGCGGGCCTGATTGCGGACCTGTACGTCGACATCCAAGTCCGCGAAGGCTGCTGCGCAACGTTGGATGACCCGGTCCTCCGCCTCCCAGCTGAGGTCATCGAGGTCGCAGTAGAGGATGTCGTAGTCAGTGATGCCGTGGGTTGGCGGGAACCCGCTCTCGTGGTTCCAGATGGCCTGGCAGAGGCATCCGGCGGCGAGGTAGCAGTCCGGCAGCGCCAACTCCGCCAGACGGTCCACCAGAGTCCGGGTGGTCTCATTCCCGAGAACGATATCGAGGAACCGCGCGCGGAGGTCCGGCTGTACGTGAGAGGTCGTCATTGCTACAAGTCTCATGGTACGCCGCCGAGGGGGCCGGAGTAAGGGGCGGACGTCCGCTGCGCTCAGTGGGAGGAGGCCAGTTCCCGGTAGAGAGCTTCGTAACCGTCGACCATGCGCTGGTAGGTGAAGCGCTCCTCGGCGTGAGCGCGGACGGCGCGACGGTCGAGGGACGCGGCCGTGGGCAGCGCGCGAGCTGCCTCCGCCTCGGAACCCACGATGAGGCCCGAAACGCCGTCCGCGACGATCTCCGGGGCGGAGCCCCGCTCGAATGCGACGACCGGCGTGCCGCACGCCATCGCCTCGACCATCGCTAGACCGAACGGCTCGTCCCATTGCAGTGGAAAGAGGAACGCCTTGGCCCTGGATACGATGTCGAGCACCTGGGCGTTCGGCGCCTCGGGTATGTGGACGACGCGGTCGCCGTCGACGTACGGCAGCACCTGCTCTTCGTAGAAGGCGCGGCTCCAAGGGAGGTATCGCGTCGCCGGCCCAATCAGGACCAGCCGTTCGCCGGCCGCCTTGGCGATGCGTATGGCCTCTGCAATGCCCTTCGTGGGCGTCATGCGAGCGACGAGGACGAGGTAGTCCTCAGGCGCGGGATTGAACGGGATGCGCGCCATGTCCAGGCCGTTGTAGACGACGGGCAGGCTGGGCTCGCCGAGGAGCACGGCCTGCTTCCGGCTGACGCAAACGGGGTGGAGGCCGGGAATCTCGCGACGGTAGTAGTCGTGCAGGGATTGCTCGATGTAGTGGTACGTGATGAGCGTGGGCGTCGTCGTGAAGGAGGCGAAGTAGGGTGCGAGCACGGGCCAGTGGGCGTGGATGACGTCGTACTCGCCGCCGGTCCGGTACAGCTCGAACGCGTTCCTCGTCTCCATCTCCTTCTCGATGTACAGCGTCATGTCCGGCTGGTCGAGGGTCGCCTGCTCGACGACGGAATGGAGCGTCCCGGCGGTGCGCGAGTCGCCCGAGGCGTACAGGTGTATGTCGTGTCCGCGCCGCGCAAGCTCCTCGGTCACGAGGCTGACGATCATCTCGGTTCCGCCGTGGGTCGGCGGGGGAACGGGGATGTAGATGCTGGTTATCTGGGCGATGCGCATGGATTGAGGGTAGTGAGGCGCGGGGCCCGACGCAATCGTAGACATTGCTTCGGCGACAAGGGAGGCGGCGGGCGCATCGCTGCTAGAATCGGGCCCGCCAGATATGCCGGGATTCCGGCGGGGAGGCGAGTAGTCATGACGCAACGAAGGTTTCAACCGATCGAGCGGAACCTGGCGATGGAGCTTGTCCGCGTGACCGAGGCGGCCGCGATGTCGGCGGCGCGCTACATGGGGTACGGAGACAAGGAGCTGGTTGACCAGGCCGCCGTGGACGCGATGCGGCACACCTTGGACGGCATCAGTATGGACGGCATCGTTGTCATCGGCGAAGGAGAGAAGGACGAAGCGCCCATGCTCTACATCGGCGAGCACATAGGCGACGGCTCCGACCCCAAAGTGGACATCGCCGTGGACCCGATAGACGGCACGACGCTGTTATCGAAGGGACTGCCGGGGGCCATCGCCACGATGGCCTTGTCGGCCCAGGGCACCATGCACGTCCCCTCCGAGATCTTCTACATGGACAAGATCTGCGTTGGGCCCGGCGCCCGCGACGCCATCAACATTGACGCCAGCGTCGAGACCAATCTCACGAACGTCGCCGACGCGCTGGGGATGAGAGTGAGCGAGGTCACGGTGGTGGTCCTCGACCGCCCCCGGCACGCCGATCTGCTACAGAAGATTCGTGACGTGGGCGCCCGCGTCAAGCTCATCTCGGACGGCGATATCGTCGCGGGCATCCAGGCTGCGATGCCCGACTCGGAGGTGCAGGTCGCGATGGGGGTCGGCGGCTCCCCGGAAGGAGTGCTCACGGCGGCGGCCATCCGCTGTACGGGCGGAGCGATCCAGTGCAGGCCGTGGCCGCGGTCGCCCGAAGAGCGCGAGGCCGCGATAGCCAAGGGCATCGACGTGGACCATATCTACCACACCGAAGAGCTGGTGGGCAGCGAGGACGTCTTCTTCTCGGCGACAGGGGCGAGCACCGGAGAGCTGCTGCGCGGCGTCCGCTTCTATGCGGGCGGCGCCACGACGCAGTCCCTGGTCATGCGCTCGCGCTCCGGCACCGTGCGCTGGATCGACTCGGTGCACAACTTCGAGCGGCTGGACAAGATCAGGTTCCACGAGGCGTAGGCGGGGGTCCGCCCTCGGCTCTGCTAGACGGCCGCCAGCTCCTGCTCCATCTGGGCTGAGTACTTGCCCTGCCGCGCCGCGCTGGTGAGCTTGCAGCGGTGGAGGTAGGCCTTCTGGGCGGCGGGGACGTTTGCGGGATCGCCCAGCCAGGTGTTGAGCGGAAGCCCCTGAAGTCCGCGCCCGAAGGAGTAGCTGAGCTGCCAGGGAGCGTTGACCTCGGCGCCGCGAGTCGCGATCTCGTGCATGTTCAGCGTCGCCTCGTCATCCGACTGACCGCCCGAGAGGAACACGATGCCCGGCACTGCGGCGGGAACGGCGCGTAGGAAGGTGTCGACGGTGCGTATGGCGACCTCCGTGGCCGGAGCGCGGTCGGGCGCTGTCGAGCCGGACGTGACCATGTTGGGCTTGAGGAGCGTGCCTTCGAGAGCGACGCCGTAGAGCGCGAGCGCGTCGTAGACCTCGTGGAGGGTGCGCGTCGTGACCTCCTGGTCGGTCTCGATGCTATGCCCGCCGTCGATCAGGACCTCGGGCTCGACGATAGGCACGAGGCCAGCCTCTTGGCTGAGCGAGGCGTAACGAGCCAGCCCGTGGGCGTTGGCGACGATGCACTTCGCGCTCGGTATGCCGCCGCCGATGGTGATGACGGCGCGCCACTTCGCGAACCGCGCGCCGAGCCGGTGGTACTCCTCCAGCCGGCCGCGCAGGCCGTCCAAGCCTTCGGTGACGAGCTCGCCGGGCGAGCCGGCCAAGGGCATGGCGCCCGTGTCGACCTTGATGCCGGGGATGATTCCGCGGTCCTGGAGGACTTTCACGAGCGGCGTGCCGTCGGCGCCGTCCTGCTTGAGCGTCTCGTCGTAGAGGATGACGCCGCTGATGTACTGCTCCCCGCCCTCGGCGCTGAATAGCATCTCGCGGTAGTCTCGGCGGTTCTCCTCGGTGCTGTCGACGCCGATGGAGTCGAACCTCCGCTTAATCGTTCCGGAGCTCTCGTCTGCGGCGAGGATGCCCTTCGCGGGCGCAACGAGCGCCTGGGCCGTCTGCGCGAGTGTGGTGATGTCCGTCATACGCTCTCCCCCTGATGGCCAAAGTGTCTGCGGCTAACGCCTATGATAACCTTCCCAACCGGCCCAAGTCACACCACGACGCGGCGCAGCGCCTGTCCTCCCTGTGCCCCCTTTCGGGGAGATTGGGAAGGGGAGACTGCGCCGTTTCACGCCAAGGAACGCACTACGATGGACAGTCTCGCAGTCGCCTTACCCGTATTCCTCGCCAGCGCCGCCGCCGTCGTCCTCGCGGGCATCGCCCTCGCGAAGTATGGCGATGAGATAGCGGAGGTGACCGGGTGGGGCGCGCTCTGGGTGGGGACGATTCTCGTCAGCATCGCCACGTCGCTGCCCGAGCTCATTACGAACATCTCGGCGGTGGTCATCGTAGACCCGCCCTCGCCGGGCCTCGCCCTCGGCAACGTGTTCGGCGCGGACATGATCAACATCTTCACCATCTCGCTGGTGGCCATCTCCTTCGGCATCGGCAACCTGTTCGGCAACCAGACCAGGGACACGCAGACGCTCGTCGTGGTGGCGGTCGTCATCGGCATCATAGCCACGACGTTCGGGGCGCTTGGCGACTGGGGAGTCGGCCCGACCAGCGTCGGCGCCATCGTGATTGCAATCGCTTACTTCGCAGGCATGAAGCTCGTGTACGACGCAGGCCGGAGCGGCAACGCGGAGGAGGATGACGACGCGCAATCCGAGGCGTCGGACCGACGCAGGCAGCTCATCGCGTGGGGCGGCTTCCTCGGCGCGGGGGTGATTGTCCTCATCGCCGCGCCGCTGCTGGCGCTGAGCGCCGACGGCATCGCGGAGGCCACGGGCCTCGGCCGCAGCTTCGTCGGCGTGCTGCTCGTCTCCATCGTCACAACCCTGCCGGAGGCGTCGGTCACGGTGGCGGCCGCCATGCGAAAGTCGTACGGGCTGGTCATCGGCAACATCTACGGGAGCTGCGCCTTCAACCTCTTCGTAATCCCGATTGCAGGGCTGTTCTTCGTGGGCGGGCCGTTGCTGGGGGAGATGGAGAACTCGCACTTCGTGGCGGCGGGCGCGGCGATTGGGCTGATGACGACGGGCTTCGTAATCATCCGCAGCTACAAGACGAGAGCGTTCTCCTCCCTGCGCCACCTGACCTTTGCCGTGCCTCCGGCGTACGTGGCGGCGCTCTTCTTCGTGTACCGCCTGTCCGACGCTTAGGCTTCGCCTTCAGGGGAGCGCTCGCGGGCAAGCTGGGCCGCGTGCTCGCTGCGGACGGCGTAGCGAAGGGTCAACAGCAGGGTGGCTGCGATGACGAACGAGCCTGGTATCCACATGATAAGGCCCCCTAATTGCTGGTCCTCCAGCGCGCTGAACCCATATGCGGGAGCGGTGGCCTCGTAGGGCGTGTACCAGGCTTCGGGCGCGAAGGTGAGGAAGGCTCCCAGCACGAAGCTCGGCACAATCGTGATGAACACGAAGGGCACGCGCGCCAGGTAGGGGAGGCTCGCGCGCAGCGGTATGGGATCGACGACGTTCCACCACCAGAGGTACGCGCCGAGGGCGAAGGCGAAGTGTTCGACGACGTGGACCAGCTCGTTGCCGAGCGCGGCCTCGTAGGCGAAGGGGAAGTGCCAGAACGCGAGCATGCCGACGAACAACGGCCATGCGATGAGCGGCCGGAAGACGTTCCTGAGGGTGGACCGCACGGCGCGGGACTTGAAGAACGGGATGACGACGCGCCGCCGCACGGGCCGCGGGACGCCTCGGAGGATGGGCAGCACGGGCGCGCTGATCTGGATGGCGGGCGCCGCGACGAAGATCAGCAGCATGTGCTGCGCCATGTGCGCGAGGAAGAGCTCGCCGGCAAGGGCGTCCAGCGGGCTGACCAGCGCGACGAACACGGCGGCGAGGCCCGCGTAGAAGGCTACCGGACGCCAGGTGTTGTGGAAGCGGCGGCGGTCGCCGAGCGCGCTGATGCCGCGCGCGTAGAGGACGGCGGCGAGCGGAATGCCGACTAGCGCCGTGACGTCCGCGTTCCATGCGAGCCAGAGGGAACCGCTCACGGCGTCCTCATCGAAAGGGCCGAGGAGGTGGAGAGGCGCATGGGGAGAGGGGGTGAGACCGCTATCGCGTCAAGTTCAGGAACAGAGCTAGGAGGACGACGGCGATGCTGATCATGATGAAGAATGGGAAGAAGAAGAGGGCGGAGAAGCGGGCGTCGTCGAACTTCAGGTGCATGAAATAACCGACGACGAGCATGAACTTGGAACTGGAGAGAACGAGTATGACCCAGGTCATGAGAGCGGGGTCGAATTTCAGGTAGAAGACGCCGAACTCAACGAGAGTGATGAAGGCGAGGATCGCCCCGATAACGATGTACTGCCGCGGCCCTGGGTGGCTGTGTTCTTCGACGTGTGCGTGTTCGGTGGTCATGCTGCCCGCTCCGTTAATGGGCGACGGTTTCGAGGATGCGGTCATCCGCGCCGTATGCGCCGATGAGGTAGACGACGCCGAATATGACAATCCAGACAATGTCCACGAAGTGCCAGTAGAGGCCGGCAATCTCCACCTGGAGGGCGTTGCCCTGGTGGACCTTGCCCTTGAAGGAGGCGAATAGAAGGGTCCACATCCAGAGGATTCCGACGGTGACGTGCGCGCCGTGGAACCCAGTCATCACCAGGAATGTGCTGCCGAAGAGGTTGGTCCGCGGGGTCAGCCCAAGGTGAGCGAACTCCGTGAACTCGAACATCTGGAAGCCGATGAAGATGGAGCCGAACACCGCGACGACGGTGGTCCAGAGACGAAAGCCGCCCATGTTGCCGCGTTGGATGGCTGCGAGAGCGAGCACCATTGCCAAACTGCTCATCAGGAGAACGAAGGTGCTGACAGTGGTGATGGGGATGCTCAGGATCTCTTCCTGCGGCCCCGAGAGCGACTGGTTCCGGTAGATGAGGTGGGTTCCGATGAGCGTGCCGAAGAACATCACGTCCGAGCCCAAGAAGGCCCACATGAGGAGCTTCCGGTTGTCGAGCCCGGTGGCGGTCCGGTGGTCGTCTATTCCCGCGATGTAGCGCATCTGCTTCCTTGAGTGTTCCCTTTGCGCCCTAGCCGTGATGGGCCGGAACGTGGGCGTGCGCCGGGCTCTCAGCAGCGACCGGCTCGAATACCCATCCATATACGCCGCGCATGCCGATGAAGCCGGACAGCGCGATGACAGTCAGTCCGACCACGGAGTTCGCCTGCCAGATAATCAGACCCCCCGCCACCATCGTTATGCCAAACGCGACGACGATCGGCCAGTAGGAGGGGCTCGGCATGTGCGGCTCGCCGTGCTCAGGCAGAGGGGGCGGCTCGACCGCGTTCGCTTCCTCGTCCCACAACGGGTGCTGGCTGCTCACCGTGGGCACGACGGCGAAGTTGTAATGCGGAGGCGGCGACGGGATCGACCATTCGAGGGTCGATGCGCCCCACGGGTTGGCTCCGGCTATCTCTCCACGCCTGGCGGACCTGACCATGTTGATGATGAAAATCAGAATCGAGAGAGCGATGATGAAGGCGCCGACGCTGACGAACAGGTTGATGCCGGCCCAGCCCTGGTCGGTAGAGTACGTGTAGATACGACGGGGCATGCCGAGGACGCCGAGTATGTGCATGGGCATGAAGGTCATGTTGAAGCCGATGAACATCACCCAGAACTGCAGGTGGCCGAGCTTCTCGTTCATCATGTGGCCCGTCATCTTTGGGAACCAGTAGTACGCGCCCGCGGTCAGTCCGAAGATGCTGCCGCCGAAGAGCACGTAGTGGAAGTGGGCGACGATGAAGTAGGTGTCCTGCTGCTGCGTGTCCACGGGGACGGCTGCGTGCATGATGCCGCTCAGCCCTCCCAGCATGAACATGCTGATGAAGCCGAGAGCGAACAGGAGAGGCGGCCGGAACAGGATCGTCCCTCCCCAGAGGGTCGCCAGCCAGTTGAATATCTTCACGCCGGTGGGCACGCCGATGGCCATGGTGGCGGCTGCAAAGGCCGCCGTCGCCCACGCGCCAATGCCCGTCGTGAACATGTGGTGCGCCCACACGCCAAACCCGAGGAACGCAATCACCGCGCCCGCGAACACGACGGTCGTGTAGCCGAACAGCGGCTTGCGCGAGAAGGTGGGCAGGATATCGGAGACGATGCCCATCGCCGGTAGGATGAGGATGTACACCTCTGGGTGTCCGAACACCCAGAAGAGGTGCTGCCAGAGCAACGGGTCGGCGCCGGCGCCCACGGTGTCGAAGAAGTTCGTGTCGAAGAAACGGTCGAACAGCAGGAGGGTGAGCGCGATGGTCAGCGGCGGGAAGGCGAAGATGATTAGGAACGAGACGATGAGGGTCATCCACGCGAAGAGGGGCATCCGCATCAGCGTTACGCCAGGGGCCCGCAGGTTGAGGATGGTGATGACGAAATTGAAGCCGGCGGCCGTGGTGCCGACGCCCATAATCTGGAGGCCGAGCACCCAATAGTCCGTACTGCTGGACAAGGTGTACTCGGTTGTTGTCAGCGGCGCGTAGCCGAACCACCCCATATCGGGGAAGGCGGCCTTGAAGAAGCTGAAATTCATCAGGATCGCGCCGAAGAGGAAGAGCCAGTAGCTGAGGGCGTTCAGCCTGGGGAAGGCGACGTCCCGCGCTCCAATCATCAGCGGGATCACGAAGTTGAAGAAGGCGGCCCCGGCCGGCATGATTACCATGAACACCATCGTGGTGCCGTGCATCGTGAACAGCGCGTTGAACGTGCCGGCGTCGACAAAGGTGTTGTCGGGGCCGGAGAGCTGGATCCGCATGAGGAGCGCCTCGATGCCGCCCATGAGGAAGAAGAATAATGCGGTAACCCCGTAGAGGATGCCGATCTTCTTGTGGTCGACGGTGGTGATCCAGCCCCAGACGCCTTCGGTGGATACCGGGCGCCGCAAGATCCCTATGTTTGCCGCCATCGTCTTCCGCCTTCCCTATGCCCGCCGAGCGGGGCCTCTCCTCTCGAACGTTGATTCTAACGCTAGTACGTCAGACTCTTCAGGTAGGCGACAACCTGATCGACCTGGGCCTCGGTGAGGAGGTCGAGGGTGGGGTCGCCGGTGTAGAACGTAGGCATCACGTCGGTCCCCTCGTTGGGGATGGGCTTCAGGCTGCGGAGGTCCGCCACCCACGCCTTCACAGTCTCGTTGGAGCTGTCCAGAATGCCCGCCCCAATGGTCGAACGACTGCCGAACAAGGTCAAGCTGGGGCCGATGTCCCCGGTGGTTACGCCTTCTATCGCGTGGCAGCGCCCGCACCCGCCTGCGAGCTCGAACACCCGCTTGCCGGCCGCCTCGACGCTGCCGTCCTCGGGCTCGGTTGCGGCGGTGTTCATACTCCCCACCCAACGGTCGAAATCACCATGGGTCTCCACGTGCACGCGGAAGCGCATGAGCGCGTGGGCGGAGCCACAGAACTCGGCGCACTGCCCGTAGAACACGCCCACCTCGGTGGGTGTGAACTTCTCGAGCTTGTTGTTCCGGCCGGGGACCATGTCTGTCTTGCCCACGAGCTGCGGCACCCAGAACGAGTGGATGACGTCGTTGGCGTGGAGGGTGACTGCGACCTGCCGCCCCACGGGCACGCGAAGCTCGTTGGCCGTCACCAGGTCCTCGCCGTCAGGTCCGAGTCCGGGGTAGCGGAACTCGAACCACCATTGATGGCCGACCGCCGTCACCTCGAGCACATCGGGGTCGGGGTCCTCTTGCGTGCCGATGATCCAGATGATCGTCGGAATGGCGATCGCGATCAGGATGAGGATGGGAACGACGGTCCAGGCGATTTCGAGCGTCGCGTTCCCGTGAATCTGCTCCGCCGTTCGCCCCGGCCTCGCGCGGTACTTGATAAGGATGTAGGCCATCCCCGCGAGGACGAGGAAGCCGACGATGCTCGCCGCGACGATGACGAAGATATAGATGGTGTGGATGCGCTGGGTCGCGTCGGAGCGCGGCTCAAAGGTCGTTAGCGGGGAGTCGCATGCCGCTAGAACAGCGGCGACTGCCAAGAGCGCCAGGACGGCGATGGCGATTCGCCAGGCCCTAGCCGGACGGGTGGGAGAATCGGGCGTTTGGGTGGCCACTATCAGTAAATCCGCGCCTCTGTAAGCTTGTTACAAATATCACAGGCCCAGGGCGCGGGTCAAGGGAAGAGAGCGCTCTCGTTCGGGAGGCGTAGGCCCGACAGAGACCTTTGCGTAACCCTTCTGTCATCCCCCCTTCCGTCATGCCCGCCCCTTCCATCATGCCCCGCGAAGGCGGGAATCCAGGGCGCGCGGGCAGTGCAGACCACGACATCTGCCCCTTACCCCAGCCCTCCCGCCTGCGGTACCCTGGATGAGATGGCTCCGTTCCAGCCCCTCGCCCCAAGCCCCCCCCCGCGCGCTCTATAACGCGCCGCCGTCCCATAGAGAGAGTCAATGCTCGAATTCGTGTTTTCACGTTTAATTCGCACTCTTGATCGCAGGAAGCAGGCCGTGGCCTGCTAAGCAGCCCCGATCAAGAAGGCGAAAGTACCCCCTCCAGCGACACAAGCGCTAACCCTAAAAGCCCCATCAAGAAGCTGATTTGCTACCGAATCTCAACCCGAAAGGGAGAGACCCTCAGACCCTTTCCCCTCCTCCCCCGCCTGCGAGACCTTGCATAGCTCCCCAACGCCGGAGATTCGGGGGCGAGGTTCCTGCCTGCGCTGGGCATGACGGAAGGGGTTATGCAAAGGACTCTGACAGGAGTAGGCCCGAGAGGCTGGGCCGGGGGCTGTGGCGCGTAGAGCCGACGCAGGAAAGCCGGGGGCAAACGGGCCTGGGGGGTTTGACATACCGTTGGAGGTCTCTCTATACTGGCTGGACTGTCGTCAGGACGGTAGGAGCAGTAGCAGCTTGATGAGGAACATCTTCAGCAGCACCTGAGTAAGCCTGGCGTCGTATTGCTACCGAAAAAGGCGGTGGCGCCTGAGCAGCCACCGCCTTTGCACGTTACCAAGGGAATATCGAGCGAGTACGAGCAATATGGGTTCGCCTTCGGGCGAGTCCAGCCAAGGAAGGCCCGCCGTGAGGCGGGTCGAGCGTGAGGTCAAGTTATTAAGGGCCCACGGTGGATGCCTTGGCGTCAAGGGCCGATGAAGGGCGTAGCACGGCTGCGATAAGCCTCGGATAGCCGCCAAGCAGGCTTAACCGGGGATTCCCGAATCGGGGAACCGGTCCTGGAGAAACCAGGACATCCTCAGCTGAACACATAGGCTGAGGGGGGTAACCAGGGGAACTGAAACATCTCATTACCCTGAGGAACAGAAAGCAACAGCGATTCCCTGAGTAGTGGTGAGCGAAACGGGAACAGCCCAAACCGTCGGGTTTTAGTGGCCTGGGGGCCTATATCCCGGTGGGGTTGTACGGCGGATCTGCATGAGCCCCAGCGATATGCGCGGAGTTACAAATCCATTCTCTAGCCGAAGGAACCTGGAAAGGACCGCCATAGCGGGTGATAGCCCCGTAGGCGAAAGGGGATGGACTCCGGATGCGTCCGTGAGTACCACGGGACACGTGGAATCCCGTGGGAAGCAGGGGGGACCACCCTCCAAGGCTAAATACCCTTGACGACCGATAGCGTACAAGTACCGTGAGGGAAAGGTGAAAAGAACCCCTGAAGGGGAGTGAAATAGACCTGAAACCGTGGGCCTACAAGCGGTCGGAGCCTCGATTCGTCGGGGTGACGGCGTGCCTATTGAAGAATGAGCCGGCGAGTTACTCCTGTGTGGCGAGGTTAAGGGATTTAGACGTCCCGGAGCCGTAGCGAAAGCGAGTCTGAATAGGGCGTCCAGTCGCACGGGGTAGACCCGAAACCGGGTGAGCTACCCATGGCCAGGGTGAAGCCTCGATAGTCTCGAGGTGGAGGCCCGAACCCGTATACGTTGCAAAGTGTTGGGATGAGCTGTGGGTAGAGGTGAAATGCCAATCGAACCCGGAGATAGCTGGTTCTCCCCGAAATGCATTGAGGTGCAGCCTCTAGGGAGAGGGACGGAGGTAGGGCTCTGAATGGGCTAGGGGGTGTGAGCCTACCAAACCCAATCAAACTTCGAATGCCGTTCCATCCATGCCTAGGGAGTGAGACCGTGGGGGATAAGCTCCATGGTCGAAAGGGAAACAGCCCAGACCACCAATTAAGGCCCCTAAATACAGGCTCAGTGTCAAAGGAAGTACGGTCACCCAGACAACCAGGAGGTTGGCTTAGAAGCAGCCATCCTTTAAAGAGTGCGTAATAGCTCACTGGTCAAGGGACTGTGCGCCGACAATTTATCGGGGCTAAAGCCTGTTGCCGAAATTGTGGCTCTTCGAGCAATCGGAGGGGGTAGGGGAGCGTTCTCTGTGCGCCGAAGCTCGGCCGTGAGGCCGTGTGGAGCGCAGAGAAGTGCGAATGCCGGCATGAGTAACGTGAAGATGCGTGAGAACCGCATCCGCCGAAAGTCTAAGGTTTCCTACGCAACGTCGTTCGTCGTAGGGTTAGCCGGGCCTAAGTCGAGGCCGCAAGGCGTAGACGATGGATAGCTGGTCAATATTCCAGCGCCGCCCATGGATCGTTTTAAGGCTAAGGAGGGACACGGTAAGCTAGGCAGAGCGTGCCCATTGGACATGGTGCGTCTGAACCTGTAGGTGATCTCGGGATAGGAAAATCCGTTCCGAGGCTTGAGCTGAGGGGTAAAGCGACTTCAGGGCCTAGCCCTGGGGAAGTCTGTTGAGGCTACACCGGCAAGAAAAGCTTCGTAGCTAGAGTCATGGGCGTCCGTACCGCAAACCGACACTGGTGGACTGGTATAAGAGTACTGAGGCGGACGAGATAACCATCCTTAAGGAACTCGGCAATCTAACTCCGTAACTTTGGGAGAAGGAGTGCCCTGGGGGGTGAAATCCCTCGCGGATCGAGCACCCTCGGGGTCGCAGATAAGAGGCCCTGGTGACTGTTTAACAAAAACACAGGTCCCTGCTTAAGTCGCAAGACGATGTATAGGGGCTGACGCCTGCCCAGTGCCGGAAGGTCAAGAGGAGCGGTGAGAGCTGCGAATCGAAGCCCCGGTGAACGGCGGCCGTAACTATAACGGTCCTAAGGTACCGAAATCCCTTGTCAGGTAAGTTCTGACCCGCAGGAAAGGCGTAACAACTGGGGCGCTGTCTCAAGGATGGTCTCGGTGAAATTGAAGTACGAGTGAAGATGCTCGTTACCCGCAGCAGGACAAAAAGACCCCGTGGAGCTTTACTGCAACCTGATATTGATCTGAGAATACAGTTGTGTAGGATAGGTGGGAGGCTTTGAAGCCCGGACGCCAGTTCGGGTGGAGCCGTCGTTGAAATACCACTCTTCTCTATTTTTGGATCTAACCCCTGAACAAGCAGGGGGACCGTGTCTGGCGGGCAGTTTGACTGGGGCGGTCGCCTCCTAAAGAGTAACGGAGGCGTGCAAAGGTCCCCTCAGGGTGGATGGAAATCACCCGCAGAGCGCATTGGTAGAAGGGGGCTTGACTGCGAGGCCTACAAGCCAAGCAGGGACGAAAGTCGGCCAAAGTGATCCTACGGTCCCGTGTGGAAGGGCCGTGGCTTATCGGACAAAAGCTACCCCGGGGATAACAGGCTTATCTTGCCCAAGAGTTCATATCGACGGCAAGGTTTGGCACCTCGATGTCGGCTCGTCGCATCCTGGGGCTGAAGAAGGTCCCAAGGGTCCGGCTGTTCGCCGGTTAAAGCGGCACGTGAGCTGGGTTCAGACCGTCGTGAGACAGGTCGGTCTCTATCCGCTGTGGGCGTAGGAAGTTTGAGGGGAGCTTTCCCTAGTACGAGAGGACCGGGAAGGACGTACCTCTGGTGTTCCGGTTGTCCCGCCAGGGGCACTGCCGGGTAGCTATGTACGGAACGGATAAGCGCTGAAAGCATCTAAGTGCGAAGCCGGCCCCAAGATGAGACTTCCCACCCGAAAGGGGTAAGGCCGCAGAGAGACTATCTGCTTGATAGGCCGCAAGTGTAAGTCCAGCAATGGATTCAGCTGAGCGGTACTAATTGGCCGAGGACTTGACCTTACCTTTCCGCTCCTCTGCTCGCTCGATTTCCCTTGATAACGCGCAAATCGTTCGGTTCTCCTATATTGCGGGGTGGAGCAGTGGCAGCTCGTCGGGCTCATAACCCGAAGGTCCCAGGTTCGAGTCCTGGCCCCGCTACCAACCTTCTCGTCCTCCTCTGAGCGCCCCACCCGTGGATGGGGCGTTTTTCGCGTTATCCCGCATTAGGGCGTTGCCCGCCGCGCCGAGGCGCTGTGCTAGCATGCCTCCACCCTCGTCGAAGGAGCCGCACCATGGAGTACGCCCGCAGATTCCACCGTTTTCTGGCGTTCGTGATCGACGCCATCGTCCTGCTTGTCGTAGTGGCGGTTCTCAACGGCATTGGGCTAATCGATACCATTTCCTTTGATGAGTCGGGGGTTTCAACCGTAGACGGCGTCGTCCAGGCCGCTGTCGCTTTCGGCTACTACTTCTTGTTGACCGCCGTCTTCGGGGCAACGCTGGGCAAGATGGCGCTGGGCATGCGAGTGGTGGACGAGAACGGCAATAAGGCCGGCATGGTTCCCGTGCTCGTCCGCGAGGCGATCGCCAGAGCGTTGGGCGCCATGATTACCGCCTTAGTCGGCGCGTCCATCGGCGATCTGGTCGGCTTGGCTGTCGGCGTCATCATCATCATCTTGATTCTGTTCGATGAGAAGCGTCAGGGCCTGCATGACAAGGTTGCAAAGACATTCGTGGTGCGAACGTAGCGGCAGGTACGTTTGAATGCCCGGCGACACGGACGTCCTAACGCGGGACGCCCCAGCCGGGTCCGAGGAGGCCACGGTCATGGAGAACATTGCGGGGCGTGGCGTCAGGTTCGCGGCGTTTATCGTAGACGGCGTTGCGCTGGGCGCGTTCTGGGGGGTGCTCCACGCCATCGGCATCGTGGAGTTGGGGAGCGGGGACGCTCCGGTCGACATCATTCAGCCGGTCCTGAGCGTGGTCTACTTCGTGGTGCTGACAGTCGGCTTCGGTCAGACCATTGGCAAGATGGCGCTGGGCATCAAGGTCGTCGACGCGGACGGCGACACGCCCCCGATGGGCGCCGTGCTCATGAGGGAGACCGTTGGCAAGGCCGTCTCGGCCATGGTCATCATGGTCGGTTTCATCGCCATTCTCCTCGACGGCAAGCGGCAGGGCTGGCATGACAAGATTGCCGGAACGTTCGTGGTGAAGATGCGCTAGAGGGGGACGTCTCGATTCGTGGCTCCCCCTTGTTTGCTGCTTCCCATCCGAGCTCGGGCGCCAGGCGCGTTACAATCTTCACGACCAACCCCCAAGGAGCGTTCTCCATGCCTGACTTCTTCGACGTAGCGCGCAGCCAGCGCGGCATCGCGCACTTCAAGCCCGACCCCATACCTGCCGAGACGCTCCACCAGATACTCGAGGCGGCCACGAGGGCGCCCAGCGGAAGCAACCGCCAGCCGTGGCGTTTCGTCGTGGTCCAGGACCGCGACGTCAAGCGCAAGCTGGGCGAGCTCTACCTCGAGGGGCAGCGCAGGTCGCGCGGCTCCGCTCCGCCGCCTCGCCCCGAGGGCGAGCCGCCGCTCTTCACTCACGGCATGGCGGATGTCCCCGTCGTCGTGCTGCCGTGCGCGGAGAAGTGGCAGATTACGGGACGCGATCTCTACCGGGGCGCCTCTATCTATCCGGCGGTGCAGAACCTGATGCTCGGCGCGGCGGCCCACGGCATCGGCTCCAGGCTCACGACGATCTGGCAGCACTGCTACGACGAGGTCGCGGAGCTCCTGGGCGTGCCGGACGACTGGGACATCATGGCGCTGATTCCCCTGGGCTATCCTCAGGAGCCCGACCATCTGGGCGGCAGCCGCCGCAAGCCCGTCTCGGAAGTCGCGTTTAAGGACATGTGGGGCGCGGCGTTTCCTTAGCCGCGCAGCAAAGGGAACGGTGGGCCTACGTCCCCAGCACGCCTTTGGCGAAGACCTCGTCGAGGCCGTAGCGCTTGGCCATGATGCCTTGCTCGTGGCTGATGTCGATGCACCAGTCGAGCATGCGGCGGCTCGCCTCGATGCCGTTTGCGTGGCGTCTCGTAGGGTCAAGACCAGCGGTGGACAGGTGGTCTAAACTAGGGAAGCGCGCCCGGACCGGCGCGCGAGGAGGCGGCATTATGGCAAGGATTCAACGTGTTGGCCACGTAGTGCTTCGGGTAACCGACGTCGATCAGTCGGAGGCGTTCTACCGGGACGCGCTGGGGATGGAGACCGTGCGGCGCTCGGAGGGCGCGGCGTTCATGTCCTTCGGCACGCAGCATCACGATATTGGGCTGTTCAGCGTCAATGCCGAGGAGACACGCGGGAACGTCGGCCTTGGACACGTGGCCCTCGTCGCCGAGGGCGGCATGCCCGAGCTCGAAGAGCTGCACCAGCGTCTCGTCGACCACGGCGTCGAGATCGCCAGCCTGACCGACCACGGCATGACGAAGAGCGTGTACTTCAACGACCCCGACGGCAACAGGCTCGAGATATACGTCGACGTCATGACTCCGGAGGAAGGCAAGCAGTTCCTTTCGGAGCGCGTCGGTGGAGGCACGGCCCGGTTCACGTTCCAGGAGGCCGCGGCCCGGTAGGTTCACGCGCCTCGAAGGGTCCGGATGATGTCGCCGACGCGGGGACGCTGGCCGTACATAAGCAGGTAGGCGCGGAAGAGGCGGGCCGTGAGCAGGACGGCTAGCGCCGTAAACGCCGCGAGCACGCCGAGGCTCAGAGCAACCTCCGCCGGGCTCATCGCGTCTAGCCCGAACCGGATAAAGCCGGTCACCGGCGCGGTGAACGGCACGAGGCTCAACGCCCACGCGAGGGCTCCGTCTGGATGCTCGACCAGCACCGCGAGGAACCACATCGGTGAGACGGCCGGCAGGACGACGAACGCGGCGATGTTGTTCGCCTCCTTCTGGTTCGTGGTGATGACGCCGAGCGCGGCCTGAATCGTGCCGAAGAAAGCGTATCCGAGCAGGAAGTATGCGAGGGCCACCGCGACCGCCTCGACGGAAGGCGCGCGCAGCTCTAACGGCGCGTTCGTTACGCGGTTGAACAGCAGCATGAAGACGATGAGCGACGTGGTCCAGACGGCCATCTGGAGCAGGCCCGCTGCGCCGAGTCCGAGCAGTTTGCCGAACATCAGCTGCTCCGGCTTCAGAGAGGAGAGCAGCACCTCCATTATCCGGTTCTCTTTCTCCTCGCTCAGCCCTTGCAGGAGATACCCGGCAGTGGTCAGCACGGAAACCAAAAGGAGCATCCCGGCGCCGAAGAAGAATAGGAAGTCTGCGTCGTCGTCCTCATCCTCGACGATCGCGCCGGACTCAGATATCTCGACGGTGGTCTGGACGTACGGACGGATGACGCGCTCCAAGCGAGAGGCGCTTGTCTCGTCCGCGAATAGGTTGCTCAGCACGAAACCGCGCAGCGCCGCGGTGCTGGCGCTCCCGCCGCTGTCGGCCATCCGAACCCTGATGACAGAGCCCGTTTCCAGGAAATCGCGAGGGAATAGGTAAAGGGCGGCAATCTCGTCAGCCCGCAGCGCCGCCCTGCCCGCATCCTCGTTTGCGTAGGGCGTGAACACCACGTCCTCTTGTTCGCGGAACGACGTAAGCAGCGGGTTTCCATCCTCGCCGGCGGTCAGGTCAACGTAACCTACGCTCGTTGTCTCGGCGGGCGGCCCATTCGTGTTGTCGGACGGTTCATCTCCCCCGCGCACGGCCTGAAAGATGCTTATGCCGATGAGCACGAGCACGGCGAGCACGGGCACCGCGGCGGCGAAGATGCGGAATCCGAGGCGTCCGATGGTTACGGCGAACTCGTGCCGCGCGACGAGCCATGTCTTACTCCCCATCGCGTGTCCATCGCCCGTTCTCATTGCGGTCCATCAGGGGCGGCGGCGTTGCGCCCCACGACGCGTAGGAATATCTCCTCCAGGCTGGGAGTCGCCAGCTCGAAGCGGTCGACCTTCGCTTCACGTTCGAGCAACCAGCGCAGCACGTCCTCCGGCGCGCGCTCGTCGCCGAGGCGCAGCACGTAACCGGGGCCGTCGCGACTCGATTCGAGCACACCGTCCGCGCTTCGCGGGTCGAGGTCTGCGGCAATGAAGATCTCGCTCCCGGCGAACTGCCGTTTGATGTCGGCGAGGGGGCCGTCGAGCACGACGGTCCCGCCGTCGATCATGATGACGCGGTCGCAAAGCTCCTCGACGTCGGTCATCTGGTGGGTGGAGAACATGATGGCTGCGCCTTCGCCGCGAAGCTGTGAGACGGCGTCCTTCATAACGCGGACGTTCACTGGATCGAGCCCGGAGAAGGGTTCGTCGAGGACTATGAAGGCGGGCTCGTGAAGGATGGTGGATGCGAACTGCACGATCTGGCCGAGGCCTCGGCTCAGCTCGCTGATCTTCTTGTCGCGATGCGGCTCCAGGCCCAGGCGGATGAACAGCTCGTCAGCGCGTCGGAGGGCATGCGCCCGCCGCATTCCCTTCAGCTCTGCGAGGTAAAGAAGATTGGGGACCATTCGGAGGCTGCGGTAGAGCCCGCGCTCCTCCGGAAGGTAGCCGATGCGGCGCTGAGCATCAGGCGTAATCGGCTCGCCAAACACCGACACGGAGCCCTCGTCGGGGCGGAGGATATCCAGCAGCATGCGGATGGTGGTCGTCTTGCCGGCGCCGTTCGGCCCGACGAGGCCAACGACCTCGCCGCGGCCGATGGAAAGTGAAACGTTCCGGACCGCGACATGCCCCCCGAACCGTTTCCAGAGGCCGCGGGCTTCGATGGCCGGGTGACTTGCAGCGGCGTTGGTCATGGGTCAAAGAACATGGTAGCAGCGTTCGCCGGATGCGATGGCGACGGCGCACGGAGGGCTGGAAGCTTCCTGCTTCGCGAGGGGCATCCTGAGCGCTTGCACTCCCCGTCAACCTTTCGTAATGAGGGGCACGATTAACGAAATAAGGCTTGATTCGCGCACTTCAGGACGAAAACGACCAGGGAATCAGAGGCGTTCGTATGACCGTCCAGGCTCTGGCGCAACTTCGGAGCGGCTAGGCGACGGCCAGGCTTGGCGGGAGCTTCCTCTTGGCGGCGGCCTATCGCGTCGGCGGCAATGCTGGGTCGCCTGCATCGCCCTTCGCCTCTAGTTCACCCCTTCTAGCAGGTGTCGACGCTAGTTAGGCTGGATTGTGCGAATCCGCCGAAAGATGGTGAGTTGGCGGCGGAATCAGCATGTTGACACGCCTTGCTTTAGGTGGCTAGGGTGGCCATACCCTGCGGCAAGGGATCAGCCTGTCCGCCTTCTTGGTGTTGCGGGTCTACAGACGGCTTCCTATCGATTACCGCGAATCGATTCTCCTCCCACTCAACTCGAAATGAGTGATGCATCACACGCTACCCATGCCCTACCCAAGCCGGACAGCGGAGGCGTAATGGCGGTCAACCCATCAGCGAAGCCGAGAGTCACCGTCCGAGGACTATGGAAACTTTTCGGGCGCGACCTACCTAGCGAGATTTCTCCCAGCGTTCAGGACAAGAGCAAGGCGGAGCTCCGAGAGGAGGACGGCGTTGTCCTCGCCCTGAGGGACGTCAGCTTCAGCGTCCTCCCCGGCGAGACATTTGTCGTCATGGGCCTCTCAGGCAGCGGAAAGTCCACGCTCGTGCGCGCGCTGATCCGCCTGATCGAGCCGACGTTCGGTGAGATCGAGGTCGACGGCGAAGACGTCCTCAAGTACAACGAAGAGCAGCTCATCCAGTTCCGCCGCACCAAGACCGCGATGGTCTTCCAGCACTTCGGCCTGCTCCCTCACCGCACGGTGGAGGAGAACGCAGCTTGGGGGCTGGAGGTGCAGGGCATTCCCAAGGAGGAGCGCCTAAGCCGCGCCCGTGAGATGCTCGACCTCGTCGGGTTGAAGGGGTGGGAGACCTACCGCCCCGGCGCCCTCAGCGGCGGCATGCAGCAGCGCGTCGGCTTGGCCCGCGCCATGGCGGCGGACCCCAGCGTTCTGCTTATGGACGAGCCCTTTAGCGGACTCGACCCCCTGATCCGCCGCGACATGCAGAACGAGCTGATTCGCTTGCAGCAGCAGATGCACAAGACCATCATCTTCATCACCCACGACCTCAACGAGGCCCTGAAGCTCGGAGACCACATCGCCATCATGCGCGACGGCGCCGTCATCCAGCAGGGCACCGGCGAGGGGATCCTCGCGCATCCCGCGGACGATTACGTTACGGAGTTCGTGCGGGACGTCCGCAAGTCCGCCGTTATCACCCTCCGCTCGCTGATGCAACGACCGACGGTGCGCATCTTGTCCACCATGTCGCCCAAGGAGGGGATGGACGCGCTCGCCGAGCGCGGGGAGATCGCCGGCTTCGTCACGGACCAGCGCGGCTTATACGTCGGCTGCGCAAGCTTCGCGACCCTCGCCGAAGCAAGCCAACGCGGCGATGAGTTGGTCACGAACGGACTATGCGACGACGTAATGCCCGTATCGGCAGACCTGTCCGTGTCGGCGGGTCTGCCGCTGGTGAAGAACGTGTCAGGCGCCGTGCCGCTGATTGACGAAGACGGGCGTTTGGCGGGGCAGGTCCTCCCCGGGGCGCTCATCGACCTCATGGAACAGGAAAGCATCGAGGCCGCGGCGGTGGCCGAGGCGGAAGCGGCGGTCGCCATCGGCGCGACCTCGCGCTAGGAGTCGGGACCATGGCATGGGTATCTCCAACAGCCAAGGACGGTGGAGCCGCGAACTCGCCTGGGCTGCGCGGCCTTCTGAGCGCGTTGCCCAATCGGTACCTGTACGCTGGCGGGCTCGCTGTTCTCCTAATCGCCTCTTTCGTGCTCATCGCCATCTGGGGCAGCGAGATGGGTTTCCCCGAGAACTACAGCCGAACGCTATCCAATGGCATAGACACTGCGATTTTATGGACAACGCGGAACGGCGCTTTCATATTCGACACCATCTCGTACGCCGTACTGACGTTTCTGCTGTGGGTAGAGAGCGTTTTCTCGTGGGTCCCGTGGCCCACGCTCATCCTCGGCGTCGCGCTGCTCTCGTGGAAGACCGCTGGCTGGCGCATAGGTCTCTTCTCGCTGACGGGGCTCGCCGGCATTGGTTTGGTCGATCTCTGGCCAAGCGCGATGGAGACAATGGCGTTGATTGTCGTGGCGGTGACACTCTCCATTGGAATAGCGATTCCGGTAGGCATCATAGCCGCCCGAAACGACACCATAGACGCGCTGCTCCGGCCGTTGCTGGACGGCATGCAGACAATGCCGAGCCTGGTTTACCTGGTTCCCGCGGTCATGTTCTTCGGCATCGGCAACGTGCCGGCGATCTTCGCGACCATCGTTTACGCGGTCCCTCCGGCCATCCGGCTGACGAACCTGGGGATTCGACAAGTCTCGCCAGACGTAGTAGAAGCTGGAAGGTCGTTCGGAACGACCCCGGGTCAACTCCTCTGGAAGGTGCAGATACCTATGGCTGTCCCCACCATCATGGCCGGCATCAACCAAACGACCATGATGGCCCTCGCTATGGTCGTAATCGCCTCGTTCGTAGGGGCAGGCGGACTCGGCGAGGACGTGATGCGGGCCCTGGGCAGGTTGGAGGCTGGGAAGGCGCTCCTCGCCGGCCTGGGCATCGTCGTCCTGGCGATTATCATAGACCGGATTACACAGGCGGCCGCGAGGGGACGCCAGGAAGCATTGATAGGCGGCCATTAGGCGAAAACATCGAGGGGCCGCGTGCAACCGCAGCCCCGTCTTCGGCGGGCCTCGGTTGGAACACGCCAAACGGGGCGCCGACTTCACAACATAGAGCACATAGGATTGGATTCGAGGAGGTAACTGGCATGAAGGCAACGAGACGTGTATGGCTACTCATTGGGCTTATAGCCGTGTTCACAATGGCGCTGGTGGCTGCGTGCGGGGACGAGGAGGAGGAGAAGCCAGTACTCATCTTCTCCGACCTGAACTGGAGCACAGCCGGGCTGCAGAACGCGGTCGCCCGCTCCATCCTGGAGAAGGGCTACGAGTATGAGACGGACTCCGTGGCGGGCGGGACGATTCCTTTGATGCAGGCGCTCACCGCGGGCGACACGAACGTCACGATGGAAATATGGCTGCCGAACCAGCAGGCGGCCTGGAATGAGGCGGTTGCGGCAGGCACCGTTACCGAGATCGGCGACTCCCTCGCCGGCGTGGCCTGGCAAAGCGCGTTCCTCATCCCGCAGTACACGGCGGATGCGAACCCGGGGCTCCGCTCGGTTGAGGACCTAAAGGACGAGGCAAACTGGAGCACGTTTGTCCGCCCGGACAGCGAGGGCAAGGCCGGACTCGTCACGTGCATTCCCGGCTGGGAGTGCGAGGTCGTCAACGAAAAGCAGGTCAACGGCTACGGCCTGGGCGACGTAGTCACGCTGATTAACCCCGGTTCCTACGATGCGCTGAACGCCGAGATTCTGGGCGCGTTCGAGAGGGAAGAGGATATCCTCTTCTACTACTGGGGCCCGGAGACGCTCCCGGCGAAGCTCAACCAGCAAGGCGGCTTCCTGCGCTTGGAGGAGCCGGCCTACTCTGCCGAGTGCTGGGACCACATGACCTCCAACGAGGCTGCCGACATCACCCAAGCGTGTGAGTACTCTGACGCTCAGGTGCTCATCGCAGTGCGGACCGAGCTGATAGAGGCGGCGCCCGATGCCGTCGCATTCCTGGCGAAATGGACGCTGAGCGACCAGGCAGTCAATGATCTCCTCGCCCGCTTGGACGAGACAGGAGACGAGTACGCTGATGTCGCCGACTGGTGGCTCCAGCAGTCCGACGACTGGAAGTCCTGGGTCACCGAAGGCGTTGCCGATAAGGTGCTCGAAGCGCTCTAGGGCTAGCTTCGGACGACAGAATATGGACCGGAAGGGGTGGCCGCGCGCCACCCCTTCTAACGCCTAGGAAGGCGGCCTGATGCGCGTCCTCGTCACAGGCGCCACCGGCTTCATCGGCCGCGAGCTCGTTCGTGCGCTCGTGGAGCGCGGCGATGATGTCGTCGCGTTGACCCGCAGCCCGGAGCAGGCCAAGGCTGCGCTGCCGGAGCTATCGGCGGCCTACCCGTGGCGCGCCGTCAGCGAGCCTGCGCCCGCGTCCGCTTTCGAGGGCGTCGACGCAGTGGTCAACCTCGTGGGCGAGCGCACGGCCGGGCGCTGGACGAGCGACAAGAGACGCGCCATCCTCGAGACCCGCGAGACCGCGACGCTCAACCTCGTCGCCGGTATGAGGGGTGCCAGCGTTGGCGTCCTCGTGAGCGGCAGCGCGCTCGGCTACTACGGCGAGCGCGGCGACGAGGAGCTCACCGAGGACTCTTCGCGAGGTGGCGGCTTCCTGGCGGAGGTATGCGCGAAGTGGGAGGAGGCGGCGAACACTGCGGACGCTCGCGTCGTGACCCTCCGCACCGGCCTCGTGATTGGCCGGGGCGGCGGCTTCCTCGATTCCCTCACGCCGATGGCCAAGCTGGGCCTCTCCGGCCCGTTGGGATCGGGACTCCAGTGGTGGCCTTGGGTCCACCGCGACGACGCGGTCAGCCTCGCGCTGCACGCCCTCGATCGCCCGGACATGCAAGGCCCGCTGAACGTCTCCGCGCCGGGCCTCGTGCGCCAGAGGGAGTTCGCGAGGGCGCTGGGCCGGGCGCTGGGCCGTCCGGCATTCCTGCCTGCGCCGGGTCCCGCGCTGAGGCTGGCGCTGGGGGGCTTCGCGGCGGAGGTCCTCAGCAGTCGGCGGATGCTCCCCGCGAAGGCTCTGGCCGCCGGGTTCCCGTTCCGCTACCCCGACCTCGAAGGGGCGCTGCGCGAGGCGCTATAGGGCATCCTCCCCCTCCCATCCTCCCACCAACCACTGACACTTGCCCCTTCCCTAACGCCTCTGAATGCCTTACAATGCGGTGTCGGAATAGCGTCATGCCTAGGCCCCAGCATCCCAACCACCGCCGCCGGATTCTGTTCCGGCCTCCTCCCCCCTTTGCGGGGGAAGGGGGCGTGCATTTACAAAACCATCTGAGCGATCAACTTCTTCCCAAGACCCAGGAAGCAGGCCACGGCCATGAAAACACCCCCTCAAAACCCTACCGTTCCATGTATTTCGGTCAGCTTTTTACTCGTAACAAAATGTGCAACTGATCAGCTTTTTACTCGTAACCGAAAACACAAACGGTCAGCTTTTTTGACACTTCGGTCAGCTTTTTGACACTGCGTTCGGGAATGGACCGGTCTCCTAGGGAAAGAGACAAGAGAGGCTGGCCCTCGCGGCCTTGCTTGGCATAGCCTTGGATGCTGAGGGACCCCTGCATGACCACGCTCAACCCCACTGAACAAGAAACGCCCTTCAAGGTCGTCGCGGACTTCGAGCCGCGCGGAGACCAGCCCCAGGCGATCGCGCGGCTGGCGGACGGCATCGCGAGAGGGATGAAGCACCAGACCCTCCTCGGCGTGACCGGCTCCGGCAAGACCTACACCATGGCGAAGGTCGTCGAGGCGGTGCAGAAGCCGACCATCGTCATCGCCCCGAACAAGACCCTTGCCGCCCAGCTTGCCCAGGAGTTCCGGGACTTCTTCCCCGAGAACGCGGTCGAGTACTTCGTCTCCTACTACGACTACTACCAGCCCGAGGCGTATGTCCCATCGAGTGACACCTACATCGAGAAGGAAGCCGACATCAACGATGAGATCGACAAGCTGCGTCATGCGGCCACCCGGTCGCTGATGACCCGCCGCGACGTGCTGATTGTCGCGTCGGTCTCCTGCATCTACGGCCTCGGCTCGCCCTCCGAGTACTACTCGTTCGTCGAGCGTATCGCCAAGGGCGAGCGCTCGAACCGGCAGAGGCTCGCGCGCCGCCTCATCGAGATGCAGTACGAGCGGAACGACTACGACATCGCGAGATCGAGGTTCCGTGTCCGGGGCGACACCATCGAGATCATGCCGTCCTACGAAGACGTGGCGGTCCGGGTCGAGTTCTTCGGGGAGGACGTGGAGCGCATCGTCGAGCTCGACCCGCTGACGGGCGAGCTGCTCGCCGAACGGGACGTAATCGACATCTACCCCGCCAAGCACTTCGTCACCTCCCGGGACAAGCTCGAGGCGGCGGTCGTCGAAATCGACAATGAGCTCGAGGGGCGGCTCGCCGACCTGCGGGCCCGCGGCAAGGACCTGGAGGCGCAGCGTCTGGAGCACCGCACGCGGTACGACATCGAGATGCTGCGCGAGACCGGTTACTGCGCCGGCGTCGAGAACTACTCCCAGCCGCTGGGCGGCCGTCCGCGGGGCAGTACGCCCTGGACCCTGATGCACTACCTGCCGGACGACTACCTGCTCATCCTCGACGAGTCGCACATGGCCGTCCCCCAGCTGCGGGGCATGTTCCACGGCGAGATGTCCCGCAAGGACTCGCTTATCGAATTCGGTTTCCGCCTGGAGTCTGCCCGCGACAACAGGCCGTTGAACTTCCAAGAGTTCGAGGGCTTGGTGAACCAGGCCGTCTACGTGTCCGCGACCCCCGCGGCCTATGAGATTGAGCATAGCGAGCAGGTCGTCGAGCAGGTCATCAGGCCCACCGGCCTGCTCGACCCGACCATCGAGGTCAAGCCGACCAAGGGCCAGATCGACGACCTGCTGGAGCAGATACGCAACCGTGTAGCGAAGGGGGAGCGGGCGCTCGTCACCACCCTAACGAAGCGCATGGCCGAAGAGCTCACCGATTACCTCGCGGAGATGGGCGTGAAGGTCCACTACCTCCATTCCGAGGTGGACACGCTCAAGCGCACCGAGATCCTCCGCGACCTCCGGCTCGGGGTGTACGACGTGGTCGTGGGCATCAACCTGTTGCGCGAGGGGCTCGACCTGCCGGAGGTGAGTCTCGTCGCCATCCTCGACGCCGACAAGGAGGGCTACCTGCGGTCCGCGCCGTCGCTGGTGCAGACCACCGGCCGCGCCGCGCGCCATATCGACGGCCACGTCATCATGTACGCGGACCGCATTACCGATTCGATGCAGACGGCCCTCGACGAGACGTACCGTCGCCGGGCGATCCAGACCCAGCATAACCGCGAGCACGGCATCGAGCCCGAGGGCATCCGCAAAGCGATCCGCGACATCACGGAATCGCTCCGCGAGGTCGCCGAGCCCCGCGCGATCTACGAGGTCCGCAAGGACATGCAGAAGGACGAGCTCGCGCGAGTCGTCAAGGAGCTGGAGTCGGAGATGAAGGAAGCGGCGCGCCAGCTCGAGTTCGAGAAGGCGGCGCTCCTCCGCGACGAGATGGTCGATCTAAAGCGCCTCCTCATTGCCCAAGAGGTGGTCGACCGCGGGTCCGGCGCGCAGGTCGAGCCGACCCGGTACAAGGAGGTCGGCAGTGGCCGGAGGCGCAGGCGTTAGACGCTGTCTGTGCCGAGGAGCGCTGGCGGTCGCGTTTCTCGGGGCGCTAGCGCTCGCAGCCCTGTTCGTCCTCTCGCAATGCTCCGGCAGCGCCGGAGAGAGCGATCGCGCGCTGCCTCCGGGGTTCGAAGAGCTTGGCGCGCCCAACGTCGAGACCAACGTCTACATCTACAGCGCCGTCGACGGCTCGCGCGCACTCCCTTTGAGCGCGATAGGCGCCGCCGCAAGCGGCGAAGAGGACGTAGTTAGCATCGAGGCGCTCGTCCTCGACCCCGACGCCGACTACACCGCGCGATTCAGGATGGCGGACGAGGACGCCGCAGCCCGGCTTGCTGCGGCGTCGGGGTCGAGGACGAGCGACGGCGCTTATGCGTACTTCAGCCGAGGAGAGTCCGCGTGGAGCGGAGCAGTCCGGGAGGCGTGGGAAGAGGATGACCGCTTGCCGCTCGCTGAGTGGGATGTCGCCGTTTGGGACGCGCTCCAGCTCCTGCCCGGGCGCCCGCCTGCTCCGCCCTTCGCGGCGGGATTCACTCGCAACTCCGGCGTCGTCGCCGAACGGCTACTGAGCGTCGCAAAAGTGGAGGCACCCGGACTCGGCGCCGGCCTCGCGCTCCTGCGCATCGATCCGGTCGCATTCGCAGCTTACGGCAGGCTCAGCCCCCTGCCTGCCGACCTCGGCGACACGCTGCTCCAGCCGGGCGTCTCGGCCCTCGCAGTCGGCCGGTCCTCCTATCCGGGCGCGCTCGTCGCCCCTGTGTTCGATGGCTTCGCCGGGGCTTCGGGCATGGAGAAGATCGAGCTCGAAGGGGAGAGTCTGCGCTACACCGTCTTGGAAGGCGGGATGCACCTCATGGTGAAGGCCTACGGGCCGACGTTCTACTTCGCGGTGTCGCCGACAAGGGAGGGCGCCGAGGGCGTCATGAGGTCGGTCATCGAGAGACGACGGGACGAGGAGGCCGAGGGAGATGAGGGCGGGGAGTAGCACGGCGGCGCCACGGCCCGGCTTTTGCTAGAATACGGCCATGCTCATTCGTCATTCCTGCGCAGGCGGGAATCTCGTAGTCCATTTCACGGCGCAGGAGATAGCTTATGTCCGCTGATGTGACGGTCGAAGAAGTAACCGAAGCGCTGAAGGACGTATACGACCCGGAGATTCCGGTCAATGTCGTCGATCTTGGCTTGATCTACGGTGTCGAGGTCGATGACGATAGCAACGTGCACGTCGACATGACGCTCACCGCCGCCGGGTGCGGCATGGGGCCGTTCATCGCTCAGCAGGCCGAATGGGCCATCGCGGACTTGGACGGCGTGCGCGACGTCAACGTCGAGATCACCTTCGATCCGCCATGGTCCCCCGAGCGCATTACTGAGGACGGGCGCAAGCTGCTCGGCCTCGACGACTAGAACGTTCCACTAGCTAAAGGACTCGATGACGCGGGGCAGGGGCCCCGAGGAGGCCGCACGGTTTCATGGCGCAGATGAGCGAGGAGCAGAGGCAAGCGCGCTTGGCGCAGATCAAGCGCCAGTGGGAGCAGCGGCGCGCGATCAGCCGGTCGCTGGGCAAGATTAAGACCAAGATTGGCGTTTACAGCGCCAAGGGCGGCGTGGGCAAGACCACCGTCGCCGTGAACCTCGCGGCCTACCTGGCGGCGAAAGGCTACTCCGTCGGCCTGCTTGACGCGGACATCGACACCCCGAATGCTCCTGAAGTCCTTGGCGGCGGGGCCTATCCCGAAACTGTCGACGGCCGCATCTCGCCCGCGGAGGCCTTTGGCGTGAAGGTCGTCTCGATGTCCTACTTCCAGCAGAACCCGGAGGAGGCCATCATCTGGCGCGGGCCGATGATCCATAACGCCATCAACCAGTTCCTGCAGATGACGGACTGGGGCGAGATTGATTTTCTGGTCGTCGATATGCCGCCCGGAACGTCTGACGCCCCGCTCACGGTGATGCAGGTGCTCACGATGGACGGCTTCGTCGTCGTCACGACGCCCCAGTCCCTCGCCGCTCTCGACGCCAAGCGCTCTATCAACATGATCAAGAAGCTGAACGTCGAGGTCTTGGGCGTGGTCGAGAATTACACTGGCGATGTCTTCGGCTCCGGCGCAGGCCGCGACCTGGCCGCGGGCCTCGACCTCCCCTTCCTGGGCGAGATCGCCCTCCGCTCCGATTACCGCGACGACTCGCAGCCGACCGTCTTGGCAAGCGCGGAGGTGCGCGGAGAGTACGACGCCATCTGGTCCGTTCTCGAACAGCGCATGACCGCTCTCGAGGTCATGCCGGACCAAGTCGCGGCTGCCGAGTAACCCAGCGCCGCCTTTCTCGCGCTTGCCGGATTATGTCATCTCCAGCGAGCGGCCTCTGTCGGCCCGCGTGGCGGGGGGCCGTCCGTGCGCCGTGACGGGCGCGCAAGGGCGCCATATCATGCCCGCGCAGGCACGCGAGAACATCGGAAGGTGCTTATGACACTCTCAAGCAGCAACACCCGCGTCGGCGCGCTCAACCATATCGGCCTGGCGGTTGTCAGCATCGAGGAGTCGCTGAAACAGTTCTACGACCTCCTCGATTCCCCCGAGGCCCGCATCCTGGTCAACGAGGAGCACGGCGTCCGCGGCGCCTTCATCGAGCAGGGCGAGACCCACATCGAGCTGCTCCAGCCGCTCCGCGCCGACTCGGTCATCGGTAAGTACCTCGACAAGTACGGCGAGGGCATTCACCACATGGCCTTCACGGTGAACGACGTGGACGCGAAGGTCAGCGAGCTGCAGGCGCTGAGCATCCCCATCATTACGGGGCCGCGTGAAGGGTTCACGGGCCGCATCGCCTTCGCGGACCCCGCGAAGATGCATGGCGTCCTTATTGAGCTCGTCACCCCGTTCGCGAGCTAGCGTCCGCTTGGCCGACGCTCCGCGCATCCTCATCGCCAAGCCGGGCCTCGACGGCCACGACCGCGGCGCGCGCATGATTGTCCGCTTGCTGGAAGAGGCGGGATTCGACGTTCGCTATACGGGCATCCGCAAGACGCCCGGCGAGATTGCCCGTCAGGCCGGCGACCAGGAGGTGGATGCAATCGGCCTGAGCATACTGTCCGGAGCCCACATGGAGCTCGTGCCGCAAGTCATCGCGGCGCTGCAGCAGGCAGGACTCAATCACCTCCCCCTCGCCGTGGGGGGCATCATTCCTCCCCAAGACCGCACCGCTCTCCTCGAAATGGGAGTCGTAGCCGTCTTCGGCCCCGGTGCCCGCTCCGACGAGATAATCCCGACGCTCCGGCAGGCGGCGGAAACCGGCCGCAGAGCAAACGGGCGCGGCTAGCGGCATCGACGTTCCCTTGCGCTTTCTCGTTTACCTGGCCAGCATACATGTAGGGGTGTTCCTCGCGCATCGCGCCCGCGTGGAATCCGAGTGTTCGACCTGCTACACTGCTAGGGTTGCGCGTGAGGTGGCGATGGGGCTGCAACTGGAAGTGAACCTCGCTCAGCTGCTCAAGGACCGGGTTGGGACCACGAAGAGCATCGGAATCGATGGGCCCGAACTCGACCTAGAAGATGGTGGGTTGGCATACGTCCGAGGAACCCTTCTCCTGACCAAGACTGATTGCGGAGTCTGGGCTTCCGGCCCGCTCGCCGTCTTAGTGGACAGCCTGTGCAGCCGATGCCTGGCGCCTTGCGCATCATGGGTTGAAGTGAAGGTCGACGATGTCTTCCTGCCGAGCGTCGACATCATGACCGGGGCGAAGCTCCGACACGAGGACGCCGACGATGCGGACGTTCACAGCATCGACGGTCAACACGTGCTCGACCTGAGCGATACGTTCCGCCAATACAGGCTGGCGTCGCTGCCGCTGGCGCCGCTTTGCCGGGAGGACTGCAAGGGAATCTGCCCCGGGTGCGGGACCGACCTCAATGGGTCCGCTTGCTCATGCGAGCAGTACCAGGACCAGCGTTGGGCCAAGCTCCGGGAGCTATTGAGATAGGACCATGGCGCCACTACCAAAGCGAAAGCGTTCCAAAGCTAGTGTGGGCACTCATCGCGCCCACCAGAATATAGCCCTAGGCAGTCTGGTCGAGTGTCCGCACTGCCGCCGGGCCATGCGGCCTCACCACGCCTGCCCGGCTTGCGGCTACTACCGCGGCCGCGACGTGCTCCGGGTCGAGTCCGAGCTCGCCTAGCCGCTCGCTCGCCCGAACGATGACTACCGCCTTCCTGTTTCCCGGACAAGGGGCGCAAGCCGTCGGCATGGGCGCGGACGCCTACGCTGGCTCTCCCGCCGCGCGCGCCGTCTTCGACGAAGCCGACGCGGCCCTCGACGTTCCGCTTTCCACGCTCACCCTCGAAGGTCCTGCCGAGGAGCTCGTCCGTTCCCACAACGCCCAGCCCGCGATCCTCTGCGTGAGCATCGCGATGCTGCGGGCTGTAGAGGAGCGTCTCGGCGACGCGATGCCCACGGCTGGCTTTTTCGCCGGCCACAGCGTTGGCGAGTACTCCGCCCTCGTCGCATCCGGCGCGCTGACCCTGGCCGACGGCCTCCGCCTCGTCAGGACGCGCGGCGAGTTGATGCAGTCGGCTTGCGAGGCGAAGCCTAGCGGCATGGCCGCGCTCATTGGGCTGACCCTGGAGCCCTCGCTTCAAGCATGCGAGGGCACGGGCGCGCAGGTGGCGAACGTCAACTCGGCGGAGCAGATCGTTATCGGCGGCCCCAATGCGGCCTTGGAGCAGGCGATAGCGAACGCCAAGGAGCTCGGCGCGCGGCGCGCCATACCGCTCGAGGTCGCGGGCGCGTTTCACACCGAGGTGATGCGCCCCGCCCAGGAGGCAATGGACGGCGCGCTGGCTTCGGCGCACTTGTCCGCGCCGTCCGCGCCGGTGGTCGCGAACACAACTGCGTCGGTCATGGATACGCCGGAGCAGGTCCGCGAGGAGCTCGCCGCCCAGCTATGCGGTTGCGTCTATTGGCAGCAGTCGATCGAGCAGATGGCGGCGCGGGGCGTGGACAGCTTCATCGAGTTCGGCCCCGGCAAGGTGCTCACGGGCCTCGTGAAGCGAATCGCGCGGGATGCGTCCGCGGTTGCAGTCCCAGACCTAGACGCTATTTCGGGTGTGGCGTAAGCTAAGTGGAGCTCCGCCTCGGTAACATCCGGGGCGCTTCGTTAATAGCTTCCATGACCCCATCGCCCGTCTCACCCATCAGGGCCACGAAAGGCCGCGCTGCCAGTCCGCGCCATCCCTGGCGCCGTGGACGGGTGCTCGCGCTCCAAGTCCTGTTCGAGCTCGATCTCACGAGCCACGACTGGCGCGTGTCGCTCGACGCCCACGCCGAGGAGGTCCGCGCCTCGGCCGCCGTCGAGTCCTTCGCCGCGAGTCGCATCGAGGGCGTAGTCGACAACCGCGCGGAACTGGACGATATGGTCAGACGGCACGCTCCGATGTGGCCGGTCGAGCAACTGTCGGCGGTGGACCGCAACGTGCTGCGCATGGCGCTGTTCGAGTTGCGGCAGGAATCGTCCACCCCTCCGAAAGTCGCGATCAACGAAGCTATAGAGTTAGCCAAAGAGTTCGGCGGAGAAGGTTCCGCCAGGTTCGTCAACGGAGTGCTGGGCGCATCCCTCGACGAGCTAACGAAGATATCCAATAGCTGAGGAAATGGCATGGCAACCGTCTTTGACCGTGTGAAGAATGTGGTGGTGGATAGGCTCGGGGCCGACGATGACGCGGTGACCCCCGAAGCCTCCTTCGTCGACGACCTCAACGCCGACTCCCTCGATCTCGTCGAGCTCATCATGGCCTTCGAGGAGGAGTTCTCGACCGACGACGCCCCGGTGAAGATTCCCGACGAGGACGCGGAGAAGATCCGCATCATTCAGGACGCCGTCGATTTCATCAAGGCCAAGGGCATCTCGGACTGACGCCGACATCGTGGCCGACCTCGAAGCCCTGCACCAGGAGATACGCGCCTGCCGGATGTGCAATCTGGCCGAGGGACGCACGAATGCTGTCCCCGGCGAGGGCGCGTCCGACGCGTCGCTCATGTTCATCGGCGAGGGGCCCGGCTTCAACGAAGACCGCCAGGGTCGGCCCTTTGTTGGGCCGGCGGGGCAGTTCCTCGATGAGCTCCTACGCTCCATCGGTTTGGACCGGAGCTCCGTGTTCATCACCAACATGGTGAAGTGCCGGCCGCCGAATAACCGCGACCCCTTTCCCGGCGAGATCGAGGCATGCTCCGCCTACCTCGACGCCCAAATCGACGCCATCAAACCCAAGGTAATCGTCCCTCTCGGCAGGCACGCCCTCGCTCGCTGGTTCCCGAACGAGTCGATTGGCAAGCTCCGGGCGAGACCGCGCCGTTTCGGCGACATCACCCTCTTTCCTCTCTACCACCCGGCCGCAGCTCTGCACAACGGCGGCCTCCGCTCGACCATTGAGCAGGACTTCGCCAAGCTCGGCGAGCTGCTCCGCGAGCGTGAGCGGACTCCCTCCTCCTTCGAGCAGAGCCCTTTGACCGCAACCGATAGCCCGCCCGCCGACGTCCCGGACCATCAGCCCCCCGACGAGAGCAATCAGCAGTTGAGCATGTTCTAGCCCATGGCCCACGGTATCCGCATCATCCCGCTCGGCGGCCTTGGCGAGGTCGGAAAGAACATGCTGTGCGTCGAGTACGGGGCCGACATCGTAGTCATCGACGCTGGCCTGATGTTCCCGAAAGCCGACATGCACGGGGTGGATCTCGTCCTCCCGGACATGACCTATCTCTCCGAGAACGCCGACCGCGTCCGCGCCGTGCTCATCACCCACGGCCACGAGGACCATACCGGCGCGCTCCCCTACCTCCTCCGCGACCTAGACGTGCCGGTCTATGCGCCTCCGCTCGCCCACGACCTCATAGAGGTCAAGCTCCGCGAGCACACCGGCGTCGGCCGGTACGAGCTGCACCGCGTCGAACCCGGCGATACGCTCCGGTTCGGCTCGATCGAGGCTGAGTATTTCCGCGTCTGCCACAGCATTCCCGACGCCTGCGGCATCGCCCTGCGCACGCCGGCGGGCCTCGTGATGCACACCGGCGACTTCAAGATCGACCACACGCCCGTCGACGACCGTCCCACCGACCTCCAACGCATCGCCGAACTGGGAAGGGAGGGCGTTCTCCTCCTGCTGTCCGACTCAACCTACGCCGAAGTCGCTGGCTACACGCCATCCGAGAAAGTAGTGGCTGACGCGCTCGACCACGCTATCGGCAACGCGAAGGGCCGGGTGCTGATTGCAACGTTCGCATCGCTCGTTGCCCGCGTGCAGCAGATCGTGGACGCGGCCGTGAAACACGGAAGGAAAGTCGCGCCGGCTGGCCGGTCCATGGTCGCCAACGTGAACATGGCCGTCGCCAACGGCTACATCACCGCGCCCTCTGGAACGATTGTCGACCTCCGAGACCTCTCCGCTGTGCCTGAGGACAAGCAGGTCATCGTGCTTACGGGAGCGCAGGGCGAGCCGCTGTCCGTCCTCTCGCGCGTGGCCAACCGCGCCAACCGCGACATTCAGGTCCACGCGGGCGACACCGTCATCATCTCGGCGACGGCGATACCCGGCAACGAGACGGTCATAGCGTCGGTTATCGACAATCTCGCGCGGTCCGGGGCCAAGGTGCTGACCAGGCGCAACGTTCCCGGCGTCCACGTGCAGGGCCACGCAAGCCAGGAGGAGCTCAAGCTGATGCTCCGCCTCGTCAAGCCGCGCTACTTCGTGCCCATCCACGGCGAGTACCGGATGCTCGTCGCCCATGCCGAACTCGCCGAACAGGTCGGCGTCGACCCGGAGAACATATTCGTCCTCGAGGATGGCGAAGTTCTGGAGCTCGACGATTTTGGGGCCGAGGTCGTCGAGGTGGTTCCCGCGGGTCACGTCTACGTGGACGGCCTCCGCATGTGGGACGTGCGCAGCCCCGTGCTCAGGGATCGCCGCACGCTCTCGCGCGACGGCTTCGTCGTGGTGGTCGTGCCGGTGGATAGGGCGAGTGGAGAGGTCTACGGCGAGCCCGAGATCGTTTCCAGCGGGTTCGTCGACCCCGAGGAGGGCGGAAGCCTCATGGAGCGCGCCTCCGCGCTGGTCGTCGAATCGCTGCGCGCCCCCAGCCGGCAGCCCTTGGGGGACGACTACGTCGTCGCCCGCGTCCGCGAGGCCCTCGGACGGTTCCTCTACCAGGAAACGCGCCGCCGTCCCATGATCGTCGCCCTGCCCTTGGAAGTCTGAGCTCCCCTTCGTCATACCGGCGAACGCGGGAATTCGGTGGTTGCCGGATGTCCACGCTATCTCCTTTATCTCCTCTCTCGCCTGCGTCTGAGAGGAGGACTCAGGCTCGTCAAAATTGAAAGTGAACCTGGCTCACATCTGGAAATCGGTGGGGTATGGTAGCCTTCGATGACCGCCTTACGGTTCCTTTTTCAGACCCGCGCCGGCCTCGCTGTCTTGGCGGCGGCCGTAGCGATTGCGTTCGTTGCGTTCGTCGCCGTCGTGCGGCCCGCATGGGCTATTGACCCGTTGCGCGAGGCCGCTACAGACGTGCTGAGCGCCATGGGCGTTGCGCTGGTCCTGCTCGTGCTGTGGAGCGTGTGGATGGTCTGGCTGTTCTCCCGCGGCTTCCTCGTGGCAGTCCGGCGCTGGCGGTACATCATCGGCTTTGGGACCCTCGTCGCTGGCGCATTCGCAGTCCTCTCCTACTTCACGGCGGAGCTGCCGCTGATCGGGAGGGCGGCGTTGGGCGGCGACCTCGGAGGCCAGCTCAGGGGCAGCGGAGGTCCCATTGGCGTGCTCCGCACCTCGGCAATCGTGCTCATGGGTGCGTGGCTCGTCGTTCCAAAGATACTTAATGCCTTGGCGAAGCGGACTGGGAAGGCCGCGGCTGCGGGCGCTTCGAAGTCGGCCCGCGCCTATCGCGCCGCTCCGTTGCACGTGGCCGTTGGGCGCGCAATCCGCAGAGGCGCGGTCGCCGGTGCGCGGCGCGTCTCCGAGGCGCGCAGGAACAGGGCCCTCGCGGGCGACCTCGAACAGCATCTCAAGTCCAACCCTTCGCCGGCCTTCAGCGTGGGGGCTGAGCCGTCGTCGTACGACTTGGATGCGCCGCCGCCGGATATTGGGGAAAGCCCCGTGGTCCGCCAATCGGAGGCGCGCCCGGCGAGTGCCGCCGCGCCCCTCCGGAGTGCGGCCGCGGCTGCCGTGGCTGACCGTCCCGCAGTGGCCATACCCGACGACGACGAGGATGAGCTGGATTTCGACGACGACCGGCCAAAGCCGCTTGGGTCGCCTGTGCGGATGCCCTCCCTCTCCCTCTTGGCCCCTCCGGTGCCGGCGGTCGCCGTCTCTGAAGAGCATGAGAACACCGCGAGGGACATCGAGGAGGCGCTTGCCCAGTACGGCGTCGAGGTGCGGGTCAACGAGATACGCCCCGGCCCCAGCGTCACCATGTTCGGGCTGGTGCCCGGCTGGAAGCAGACTAGGACGCCGGATGATCAGCCCGATCGGGGGAGCCGCGTCAAAGTCAACAGCATCCTTGCTCGCAAGAACGACTTGGCGCTCGCGCTCAAGTGCCCTGGCCTGCGAGTTGAACCGGTCCCCGGCGAGTCCCTCGTGATGGTCGAGGCGCCAGGCGTGGCCAACCTCAACGACACTGCGGAGCTGATCGTCGACACCCTCGCCGAGCATGGGGTCGACGTGATCGTCAAAGAGGTTCGCCGCGAGCGGGGCGGCGCCGTCTTTGGGCTCGAGCCGGGGTGGAACCGCCGCGTGCGACCCGTTCCGGAGGCGGCCGGGAGCCAGAGCGGGGGCCGTGTCAGGGTCCAGAGCATCCTTGCGCGCGAGAAGGACTTGGCCATGGCCCTTGCTGCCCCAAGTCTGCGCATCCAGGCGCCCGTCCCCGGCGAGTCTATCGTCGGCATCGAAGTGCCCAACAAGTCCTCCTCCCTGGTGACCATACGCACCGTCATGGAGTCGGAGGAGTACGAGCGCACCGCCGAGGCTGGCGGCCTGCCGGTTGCCCTTGGCCTGGCGCCTGCCGGCGAGCCCGTGGCCATCGACCTGACCAAGATGCCTCACCTGCTCATCGCAGGCTCCACCGGCAGCGGGAAGAGTGTGTGCATGAACACCATCATCTCCTCCCTCATCAAGGACCAGCCTCCCTCCAAAGTCCGCATGCTCCTCGTTGACCCCAAGCGCGTCGAGCTCACCCCCTACAACGGTATCCCCCACCTCGTCACGCCCGTCGTGGTCGAGCCGGACCAGGTCGTCCGGCTGCTTCGCGGCGCTGTCCAGGAGATGAACCGGCGCTACAGGCTGCTGGAAGACGCCGGCGTGCGGAATATCCAGTCCTACAACAAGAGCCCGCGCGCCACGGAGTTCCTGCCCTTCTTCGTCATCTGCATCGACGAGCTTGCCGACCTGATGATGACGGCGCCCGCTGACGTCGAGACGTGCTTGGTGCGTCTAGCCCAGCTGAGCCGCGCGGTCGGCATCCACCTCGTCGTCGCCACTCAACGTCCGTCGGTCAACGTCATCACCGGTCTCATCAAGGCCAACTTCCCCAGCCGCATCGCCTTCTACGTCGCTTCCCAGGTTGACTCCCGCACGATCCTCGACTTTGGCGGGGCCGAGAGCCTTCTTGGGCGCGGCGACATGCTCTTCCTCTCGTCCGACTCCCCGAAGGCGCGCCGCGTACAGGGCGTGTTCATCTCCGAAGAGGAGACTGGAGCCCTGAGCGATCACTGGCGCAACCAGCCCCCCGACCCTGACCTCCAAGAGATACCCCTCGCAGAGATGGCGCGGGAGGTCGAGATTGCGGAAGCCGAGAGCGGCGGTCCTGAGCTCGACGAGAACGATTCGCTCTACGACCGCGCCCTGCAAGTGGCATCGGCCAACCGCCAGCTCTCCACCTCGCTCCTTCAGCGCAGATTGCGCATCGGCTATCCTCGCGCCGCGCGGCTCATGGACCAGCTCGAAGACGAGGGAATCGTCGGCTCCACCGGCGAGCCCGGCAAACCCCGAGAAGTCCTCTACATCCCCGACTAGAGCGCTGGCCTAGCTGACCGCGTACTCCCTCAGAAGACTGCGCGCGATGACGAGCCGCTGCACCTCGGACGTTCCCTCGTAGATTTCGGTGATGCGCTGGTCGCGGTACATCCGCTCGATGGGGTTCTCCTTGAAGAAGCCGTAGCCCCCGAAGATCTGCAGCCCCTTATCAACGCAGAAGTGGGCCGCCTCGGAGGCGTAGAGCTTGGCCATCGCGGACTCGCGATTGTGGGGCTGGCCCGTGTCCTTCAGCTGCGCCGCCCTGCGCGTGAGCAGCCGCGCGGCGTCTATCTGCGTCGCCATGTCGGACAGCATGAACTGGATGGCCTGTCGCTCCTTGAGCAACTGGCCGAAGGTCTCGCGCTGCTGGGTGTACCGTACCGCCGCCTCGAACGCCCCCTGCGCCAGCCCGACCGACTGCGTGGCGAGCGAAATGCGGCTGGAGTCGAGGACGGTCATCGCAACCTTGAACCCTTCGCCTTCCTCGCCTAGGCGGTCCGCGGCGGGGACTTCAACGTCGCTGAAGTAGACCTCCGCCGTGCCGGAGCCCCTGATGCCCAACTTGCCGTGCATGCCGCGCATCTCGATTCCCGGCGAGTCGCTGTCCACCACGAACGCCGTCGTGCCCCTGTTGCCGAGCGACCTGTCGGTGGCGGTGAAGACCACGATGAGGCCGGACTGCTCCGCGTTCGTGATGAATATCTTGGAGCCGTTGAGCACGTAGCAGTCGTCGCCGCGCTTGACAGCGGTCGTCTGCATGTCGGCGGCGTCGCTGCCGGAGCTTGGCTCGCTGAGCGCCCATGCGACGATCTTCTCGCCGGACGTAATCGCCGGGAAGAAACGCGCGGCCTGCTCCTCGTTGGCGAAGCGGTCGATCGTCGAAACGCCGAGGGAGAGATGAGCGAGGAGCGTCGTGCTCGTGGTCATGCAGACGCGGGCGATTTCCTCCGCGGCGATGGCCAGCTCGGCATAGGACGCGCCCGCGCCGCCGTGGGCGGTCTTGGCCGTCATGCCCATGAGGCCCATGCGCTTCATCGCCTCGACGCTCGCCCACGGGAATTCCTCGTTCTCGTCCCACCGGGCGGCGCTGGGCGCAATCTCGGAGTCGGCGAACTCCCGCATCGTGCTCTTGAGCAGCCGCTCTTCCTCGGTGTACAGCGCGTCCATTCAGCCCTCCCGTGCGACCCTATAATGCGGACGCGTTGGATTATAGACGCGGTTCGCCTTGGCGGACGGGGATGGGCCATGCCTGGAACGCTCTACGTTGTCACGACCCCCATCGGGAATCTCGAGGACCTCACGCCGCGCGCCGCGCGCATTCTGGGCGAGGTTGGGCTGATTGCGGCCGAGGACACGCGCCAGACCCGCAAGCTGCTCAATCACCTTGGTCTTAAGACGAGGACCGTCAGCTACAACCAGCACAACGCCGGAGCCCGCTCCCGCGGGCTGCTCGATGCGCTGCTCGACGGTGACGTGGCGCTGGTGAGCGACGCCGGCGCTCCGGGCGTGAGCGACCCCGGCGCGCTGCTGGTGTCGGAAGCGGCCGCGGCGGGGTTCCGCGTCGTGACGGCGCCGGGGCCGTCGGCGGTGACAGCGGCGCTGTCGATCGCCGGGCTGCCCGCCGACGCTTTCCACTTCGTCGGCTTCCCGCCGCGGGTGGGGAAGGCGCGGCGCGCGGCGCTCGGGGAGGCGGCCCGGCATCGCGAGACGCTGGTCCTTTTCGAGGCGCCACACCGGCTGAGGGCGAGCCTCGCGGACATCCTGGCCGTGCTCGGCGACCGCCGGATCGCGGTCTGCCGGGAGCTGACGAAGCTCCACGAGGAGGTCTTCCGCGGGACGGTCGCGGAGGCGCTGGCCTATTTCGAGGCGCCGCGCGGCGAGTTCGTGCTCGTCATCGAGGGTGCGGGGGACGTTGCGCCGGACGCGCCCGGCGACGAGCTGGCCGCCTCGGCGATGGCGTCGGCGCGGGGGGAGGGGCTGAGCCGGCGCGACGCCTCCGCGCAGGTGGCCGCCGCGCTGGGCGTCCCCCGACGGCGCGCTTACGCCTTCTGGGACGCCGCTGCGAGGTTCCCGCCTTCGCGGGAATGACGGGAGACTTAGCCCTCGTTGAGGTAGCGGTAGGCGGCTAGGGCGGCGGCTACTCCGTCGCCGACGGCGTTGGCGAGCTGGCGGTCCGAGTTCTGGCGGACGTCGCCCGCAGCGAAGACTCCCGGCACGTCCGTCTCCATCTGGAGGTTCGTCCGCACGTGGCCCGCGTTGTCGAGCTCGACGGCGCCCTGCATGAAGTCGTTGACGGGGTGGAAGCCGATGAAGATGAACACCCCTTCCGTGGGGCGGTCGCTGATTTCGCCGGTCTTGAGGTTCTTCAGCGTGACGCGGTCGACGACGCCGTTGCCCTTGATCTCCTGGACGGCGGTGTCCCAGATGAAGTCCATCTTGGGGTTGTCGAAGCCGCGCTGCTGGAGGATGCCGCTCGCCCGCAGGGAGTCCCGGCGGTGGACGACGGTCACCTTGCTCGCCATGCGCGTGAGGTAGAGGCCCTCGTCGAGGGCCGCGTCGCCGCCGCCGACCACGGTCACGTCCATGTCGCGGAAGAAGTTGCCGTCGCAGGTCGCGCAGTACGACACGCCGCGGCCGGAGAACTCCTCCTCGCCGGGGACTTCGAGCTTGTTGTGCTCGCCGCCCGTCGTGATGATGACGGTGCGGGCCGTGTACTCTTTCTCGTCGCCGATGACGCGCTTGACGTCGCCAGCCACGTCGAGGCCGACGACGGTGTCGTACTCGAACTCGACGCCGAACCGCAGCGCCTGCTTCTCGTAGAGCTGGGCCAGGTCCGGGCCGCCGATGGGCTCCGGGAAGCCGGGGTAGTTCTCGATCTCCCCGGTGTAGAGGATCTGCCCGCCGACGGCTTGCTTCTCGATGATGAGCGTCTTGAGCATCGCCCGCACCGCGTAGATGGATGCCGCCAGCCCGGCGGCGCCGCCGCCGATGATGATTACGTCGTACTCTGGGTCGTTAGCCATCGTGGATATCGCCTCTGATGTCGCGTTACGAGTTAGATGCTCCGCCCTTCGCCAGTGATGCTCCGCCCCCTAGATCCGGTACCGGAACCCGCCGGCTATCTGGTCGCGGTTGAGGCGGCGGTTGAGGTGCAGGCCCTCGAGGACGAACTCGATGGCCGAGGCGACCTCCGGGCTGTCGGCGCCGACGCCCAGCTTGCCCAGGGCGCCCGAGAAGCCCTCGGCGAGCTCGCTGAGCGCCTCGACGTAGGACTTGGACGGCAGGTCGGCGCCGGTGTCGAAGGTCTGGCCCATCTCGAAGGCCATGACGAGGCCGTCGAAGTCCGTGGGCATGAAGTAGGCGTCGAAGATGTTGAGGACCGCCTTCTTGGTCAGGTCGCCGAGGATCTTGCCCTCGCGGCCCTCCTCCATCGTCTCCAGCTCCACCTTGCCGAGGGTGGACGCGATCATGAAGGAGAGGTCCGTGACGCGCGGGGCGGCGTGGGGCTCGCCCTCGGCGATGGAGCGCCGGAGCGCGTTCGCGACGACCGTCTCGTAGTTCGCTATGGAGACCCGGACGCTCACGCCCGAGCGCTGGTTGATCTCCGGGTGCCGGCGGGCGAGGGACGTGAACTCGGCGAGCAGCTCCTTCATGTAGCGCGGCACGATGACCCGCTCATCGATATCGGGGAACGTGGTCCGCTCCGCCTCCATGATGGAGATCTCCTGCTCGAGATTCTGGGGGTAATGGGTGCGTATCTGGGCGCCGTAGCGGTCCTTCAGCGGGGTGATGATGCGCCCCCGGTTGGTGTAGTCCTCCGGGTTGGCGCTCGCGACCACGAACACGTCCAGGGGCAGGCGGATGCGGTAGCCCTTGATCTGGACGTCCCGCTCCTCCATCAGATTGAACAGGCCGACTTGGATGCGCTCCGCCAGGTCCGGCAGCTCGTTGATGCAGAAGATGCCCCGGTTGGTGCGCGGGATGAGCCCGTAGTGGATGGCCAGCTCGTCCGACAGATACCGCCCCTCGGCGATGCGGATCGGGTCCACGTCGCCGACGAGGTCGGCTATCGAGATGTCGGGCGTCGCGAGCTTCTCGCCGTACCGCTTGTCGTGCCCCACCCACTCGATGGGGGTGTCGTTCCCCTCGGCCTCGATGAGCTGCTGGGCGTACTTCGAGATGGGCGCCAGGGGGTCGTCGTTGACCTCGCTCCCCTTCACGATGGGAATCTCCTCGTCGAGGAGGTCGACCAGGGCGCGGATCATGCGCGACTTGGCCTGCCCCCGCTCGCCGAGCAGGATAATGTCCTGCCCCGCCAGGAGCGCGTTCTCGACCTGCGGGATGACCGTGTCCTCGTAGCCGACGATGCCCGGAAAGACGGGCGCGCCCTTTTCGAGGCGGTTGATGAGGTTGCGGCGGAGCTCCTCGCGCACCGGCAGGACGCGATATCCGCTCTTCTTGAGGGCTCCGAGGGTAGCCGGCTTCTTCTTGGCGGTGGCCATGTGACACACTCCCCGATAGGCGCGTTGCCCGCGCACGGGGGTATTTTACACGGCGCGGGCGCTGAGGGTTGCCCCCCTCCGTCCCCCCGCCCCCTCCGTCATTCCCGCGAAAGCGGGAACCCAGGTATCGGCGCCCCTTCCCCCGCCAACGCTCCGGACGTGGCCTAGCGGCCACCCTCCGTCATTCCCGCGCCCCCTCCGTCATTCCCGCGAAAGCGGGAACCCAGGTATCGGCGCCCCTTCCCCCGCCAACGCTCCGGACGTGGCCTAGCGGCCACCCTCCGTCATTCCCGCGCCCCCTCCGTCATTCCCGCGAAAGCGGGAACCCAGGTATCGGCCCCCCTCCCCCCGCCGACGCTGCGGACGTGGCCTAGCGGCCACCCTCCGTCATTCCCGCGCCCCCTCCGTCATTCCCGCGAAAGCGGGAACCCAGGTATCGGCCCCTTCCCCCCGCCGACGCTGCGGACGTGGCCTAGCGGCCACCCTCCGACATTCCCGCGAAAGCGGGAACCTAGGTATCGGCCCCCCTTCCCCCACCGACGCTGCGGGCGAACGACGGGTGAGGGGCGGGAATGGCGGGTGAGGCGAGGGAATGACGGGTGAACCCCCAACCAATCTCCCCAAACCCCCGTAAATCCCCCTTGCAACCGATTGACAGCCCCCGCGCACCTTCCCTATAGTCGCTGCGGTTGTCGGGCGTACTTGCCCCCCAACTGCCCGGTATCCCGCCCGCGCGGCTGACGAGTCGCAAACGGCGGTGCCGTCGGCGCAACCAGCGCCTCCAAAGGGCCCACCCGCCCCGCCGAGGCTACGGAGAGGAGTCGGCGCTAGGCGTGGAATCATCCCGCCGACGCGCCTGACGAAGGTTGACAGATTGGCTAACGGACTGATACAAATTGTCGTAGTCCACGCGTGCGGCCCGTGCGCCATGCACTCTGCCGCGCGCCCAAGAGCAAGGCCAGACCCCATGCCCCACTTAATCAACCAGCCGCGCTCCCACCGGGGAGGCGGCATGTGAAGAAAGAGGACCACCCTGTTCTCCAAACGTCCCAGTGCCCGATTACACAGGCTCCACAAGGGGGTAGAAGTGAGATTCAGTAAGGCTCCATTGATAGCAACCTTGATGGCGGCGGCACTCGCGCTGCTCATCATCCTGCCGGTCTGGGCATCTGAGGGTCAGAAGGCCTCGGAAGACTTGGCAGTGGGGGTAACCGCCAATGACTCGACGGCCGATGATCCTACTGTCGATGCGGACACGGAGGCTACGCGGTTAGGCGCGGTCCTCTACGTCTCCAACCAGCGGGACGCCCATAACAGGGTGGTCGTTCAAGTACAGAACGCAGATATAAACGAGTTGGGAACAGGGCCGCAGGGCGCTGCCAACGATTTGCCGGTTGAACGTGCGTATGTCCAGGTGAGAGCTGGACGTGGCTCAACGAAGCACATTCGGCTGAGTGACGTTACCGGCACGGTCAACGCCGACTTTTCTGTCGTCTCGCAGGAGACCAATGCGCGCGATCAGCTCTCCGCTGCGCAGGAGACGGCGCTAGCGGCAGCTATTACCACCGCTATTTCCGGCCTCACTGACGCAGCGGCCATCGCAGCCGCAACAGCCGGCGCAATAGAGGACGCAATTGAGGCGGCCGCGGCGCGTGAGATTGAGGCCAACGATGGCGACACCATCACGATTACCGCGGGCGAAGACGTCGTCCAGGTGGTCGTCGACGGAGCGCCTCCGGTCATCTCGGCCATCTCCCCCGACGATGGTCTGCTGCAGTCCGCTAGGTCTGTGACCTTCGGATTCATCGTCACGGACGAGGCTTCAGGTCTGCGCACGGACAAGGAAGACGGCGACCCCAACGCAGACGTGGACGGGGACGGCGTGACAAGCGAGCCGTTGTCGGTAGCAGGCGGCGGCGCCGTAGACATCACCTTGACCTTGGACGGTAGAGCAACAGAGAGCCGCGGCTCCGAGAACTGGACCGAGCTTGACTCGAACCGTTCCTACAGCGTGGACTTCACTAGGGCCGCCCTTAGCGAGGGGACCCATGAGTGGTCCATCAGCGCCACGGACAGGGCTGGGAACACGTTCCAGACCGACGCCGAGGATGGCAACTTCGACGACAATGACGTTCAGATATTCGATCCCTTTGAGTTCGATGTCGACAACACGGGCCCCTCGGTTACCGTAGCTCACGCGGGTATCGGCTTCGACTTCGACGAGGGCGACAATGGCGGAGAGGTGAAGGACTCTTCCTCCATCATGATCGTCTTCGAGGACGAGGAGGCGCTCGACCCGGACACCATCGAAGTCGGCGATTTCGATGTCGTTGGGCATGACGTGATTGAGGCCATTCACCCGAACCAGAGGAGGTCTGTGGACAGGGGCTCCATTCTTGTGGACGAGGCAGAAGTAGTCCAGGTGGGGGTCCCGGGCGACCCGAACTACGTGGCCCCGGTTGATGCGGTTGAGGCGGATGACGACGACACGTGTGAGTCCCACACAGGCTTCACAGAATTCGCCGAAGACCGGCTTGTCGGCGCGGACCAGGTTGTATGTCTCAACACGCGCGTCAGGGTGTACTTGGTCTTGTCCGGCCCACTCGACGACGACGAGACGCCTGAAGTCCAGATTCTGGGCGGGGCGATTCGTGACCTGGCCGGGAATGGCAGCACCTCATACGAGGAAGATGCCTCGGACAAGATTGCGCCCACGCTCACCGTCAACGCATCCGGCGACGTGGAGACAACCGGTCGGCCGTTGACGACGGACGAGATAACCGTTGCGGTCACGTCCGGCGAGCGGCTGAAGAGGGCTCCGCAGGCATGGCTGGTCACGCTCGCTGCCGACGGCACCATCGACAGTGTGGGGACGGCCCAGTCGCTGACTTCCGATGGTACGAATGCTTGGGAGTCGGACTTCGACATCAGCTCCTCCAATGGGGTTCGGGCAGTCATCGTTCAAGGCGAGGACCGTCAGGGCAACATCACAACCACCGTTGGTTGGGAAGGCGACGGAGCGCGTCCGGTCAACGGCGATGACCTGACCCTTGCGGACCTCGACGATGCTGGGCTTCTGGTCGAGTTTGACAGCAATATCGACAAGGCTGAGCCGGAAGGTGTAGAGATTAGCCCGGACCCGGATGTCGACGACAGCGACCTCGAAACGGAGAGCATGAACCCGTTCATCAAGCTGACCTTCACTGAGGGCACTGAGAACACGATCGATGGCGAGAACAGAATCACGCAGGACGACGAGAGGACCAACTTTGACGCGTACGACGCGGTCACCATCACGTCGATCACCTTGGACGGCGACGATGCCAGCGCTGGCCTCGCAGAGATTGACGACGGTGAGTTCAACCTGTCACTCCTCGGCTTGGCGCTGGGCGAGCACGAGATTAAGTACACCGCTGAGGACGCAGCGGGGAACTCGGTCGACGGTAAGTTCAAGTTCGAGGTTCTCGCCCGCAGCGCGTACGAAGTGAGCCTCAGGCCCGGATGGAACCTGGTCTCGGTCCCGGCCAACCCGGCCGACCCGGCGATTGATGCCGTCCTCCCTGGCGACCACCCGGCAACGCAGGCTTTGGCGTACCAGAGTGGCGAATGGGTGTCGGCTATCCGCGACAGCGAGACAGGCGGGTGGATTGGCACGCTGACCGACATCGGGGCTGGCTACGGGTACTTCATACTGACGAACTCCTTCGATCCGTTGGAGACGCTCATTCCCGAGGCTGACCCGACAACCCTTCTCCCGATCGTTCCGGTCGTGAGCGGGTGGAACCTCCTCGGCGTGGTCGACATCGATCAGGTTGATCAGGGCGAGGACGACGCACAGATTGACGCAGACACCTACCTGACCAGCATCGACTGGACGGTTGCCTACGGCTTCGACACGACCACGGGCCGCTGGCAGAAGATCACGACAGACTCTGACAACGCTTGTGGCGACGCAGCGAACCTGCAGCCTTGTATGGAGAATGGTTCCGGGTACTGGGTGTGGTCGGAGACGCAGGGAACACTGGTCCCGTAAGCGTCACGCCTGACCCCTGACAGTGGAGCAAGAAGCCTCCCTCCCCCTCGCGGGGAGGGAGGCTTTGTTTTTGGGGCACCTCCTCCCCGCCTCGGCTTGACACTCCATCAGCGCCGCGTGTAGCGTTTTTGCTCCCCAAAAGCCGCCCGTTCCAGACGTGCGGCCGCGAGGAGTTCCCTTATGTACCGCTTCGGAAGCCTGCTGGTCGGAATCGTGATGCTGGTCGCGCTCGTTGCGGCCTGCAACGTGTACATAGAGGAAAAAGGCACATTCAAGGTGTACGGCGTCGAGCCGACGCCTACTCCCGCGTCCCGGACCGATGACGAAGGCAATACCGTCGAGGACGAGATAACGCCCACGCCGAGGCCGACGCCTACTCCTTCGTATCAACAGGCTGAGCTGACATTCGCCGGCGACGGTCCGTGGTCGGTGCCCTCGCTTGCGATGCCCCAGGGCTGGTACACCGTTCGCGTCCGAGTCCACGGGGGACGTCGATCAAACGTACGTGGTGCTCATCGAGCAAGCGGCGCGTCTCTCGATCGAGGTCGGGGCGTCGGCGAGCTATAGGGTCGAGTTCGAGAGAGTTCATTAGCGAAGCGCCACGGCCCTTCCTCCCCGCGCGACGCTGCGCTGGCGCTCCCCTCCCGCAGACGGGAGGGGAGAGGGGGAGGGATCGGTTTGACACTTTATCGGGGTCGTGTGTAGCGTTATTGGCCATGTATCGCTTAGGGAGCCTGCTGCGGCGGCTGCGGGAGTCGCCGCTCTGGCGGGAGCGCGACGAGCTGCTGCGCAGTGTGCCGGGCGTGGGGCCGGCGCTCACCTTTACCCTGCTGGCGGGCCTGCCCGAGCTGGGCGCCCTCAGCAACAAGCAGGTCGCCTCCCTGGTGGGCCTGGCGCCCTTCGCGCGAGACAGCGGGGAATTCCGTGGAGCGCGCACCTGTTGGGGCGGTCGCGCGGAGGTGAGGGCGGCCCTCTACATGCCGACGGTCACGGCGATGCGATGCAACCCGGTGATCAAGGAGTTCTATGCGCGCCTGGTGAAAGCGGGCAAGCCTCCGAAGGTGGCGCTCACCGCGTGCATGCGCAAGCTGCTGACCGTCCTCAACGCCATGCTCCGGCACGGGACTCCGTGGAACCCCCAGATGGCTTGACTTCCAACACAGTTGCTCCACCGTCTGCGGGGGAGAGTTAGAGAGGGGGTCTGCGCGTCTGCGACAAAACCGCCGCGACAGACGGGCAGAGCCGGTGCTAAGCTAACCCCATGATGGCGATGGAAGAGCGAGTCAGCAGGCTAGAGGGTGCCTACGAGCACTTGGCGACCAAGGCGGACATAGCGGAGCTCAAGGCCGCGATGGCCCAGATGGAGGTTCGCCTAGTCAGATGGACGATAGGGATCATCGTCGCGGCCGCCACCCTAACCGGGACCATCGCCTTCGCCGCCGCCAGCCTCATGGGCTAAGCCGCGCCCCGGACCTCCCCGCGCGACGCTGCGCTGGCGCTCCCCTCCCGCAGACGGGAGGGGGTTTTCCGGTCCTCTCTCCCGTCTGCGGGGGAGACTGAGAGGGGGTTTCCATCCCCGCGGCTTACCCGCTACCCTAGAAACCCCATGACCCGACTACGCCGCCTCCTCGTCCCCGCCGCTGCGATGCTCCTCGCCGCGATGGCCGTCCTCCCCGTGTCGGCCCAGGACGATCCGCCGCCGCTGCCGCCTGAGCTGCCGCCGGGGCCGTTCATCGTCCCGCTGCCGATCCTCTTCGAGGGGACGGTCGAGCTCGGCGGCCTCCCGGTCGCGGAGGGCGAGCTGACGGTCCGCATCGGTGACTGGGAGAGCCGCGCCGTGCCGGTCGTCGACGGCGCGTTCGCATGCGCGGCGCACTGCCTCATCGCGGGCCCGCCGGGGTTCGAGTACGTCGACCAGCAGGTGACGTTCCACCTCGACGGCCGGCACGAGGGCGACGTCGCGTTCGCCTTCCCCAACCTGGGCGAGCCGGACCAACGGCGAGTCGAGCTCCGGTTCAGCTCGCCGCCCACGTCCACGCCTACGCCGACGCCCACCCCGGAGCCGACGCTCGGCTCGCTAGGCGTCGGTCGTCTCTCCGCGCTCGCGGCGATCGTCGTCGCGCTCGGCGTTGCGGCGGCCGTCGGGACGGCGGTCGTGCGTCGTCGTCTGCGGGGTCAGTAGGGGGTCGGTAGACTAGAGGGCGTCTACGAGCAGGTGGACCGTCGCCTCCTGGCGCTCCGGGTTCCCTAGAGAAGGGTTGCGGCGGGCTGGAGGACGACCACCTGCGTCTCGTCCGGCAGGTTCGCGCGCGTCACCGTGAGCCGCGTCTGCCGCTCGGGCTCGCGCACCCCCAGCTCGCTCAGGAACGCGGCAAGCTCGCGCACCCCGGAGCGGTTGCCCCCGTGGGCGTACAGCATCGGGATGATGATCTTCGGCTCGACGCTGTTCACGATCTCCACGGCGTCCGCGGCCGATATGCCCGTGTCGCTGCCGGCGGGGACCATCAGGATATGGGGCGAGCCGATCTCGTCGACCTCTTTGTTCGTCAGGAGCCGGTCGGGGTTGCCGAGGTGGCAGAACTCCACCCCGTCGGCCTCCACGGCGAAGATCGTGTTCCACCGCTGCGGCTGCCCTTCCGCCGTGCGCCCCGTCGTGCGGATCCCGCGCACGTGCATCCCCGACGCCTCGTACTCGCCGGGGCCGTCGAGCGCGACGCGCGTCCCCGTCACGACGCTCCTCGCGGAGTGGAATGGGTCGTCGCTGCTCAGCGTGACGACCTCCGCCTGCGCGTGGGCGGGCGGGATGCTCAGCCCCAGCTCCGGGGGGAACGGGTCCGTGATGAGCGCCACGTTCCCGACGCGCACCCTGAGCGCGGCATGGCCGAGCCAGGTGATGTCCACGCCTATCGTTCCTTCCGGCCGACGAGCGCCCACGCGCCCGGCAGCGCCACAGCCGCCACATAAAGCTTGATGAGGTCTCCGATGATAAACGGGTAGAGCCCCCACTCCAGCACCTGGCCCCATCCAACTTCGAGATCGTACATCAGCCACAACAGACCTGGGACGTAGAGCGCCACGCTCCCGGCCAGCATCGCGCTGACCCGGTTGGTGAAGCCGCCCTCGGCAAGCCGTCCGACGACCCAAGCCGCGATGATGAACCCCACGATGTAGCCGCCGCTCGCCAGGTTCCAGAACGGCTCGCCGGTCCCTTCCCACGGGAAGATGAAGTGGAACGTGACGCCGTCCGCCAGCTGTGGCGCAAAGACGGGGATGCCGATGACTCCCCACAGCGCGTAGAGCGCCAGGCTCGCGGCGCCACGGTTCGCGCCCAGCGCTCCGCCGGCCAGCAGCACGCCCAACGTCTGGCCGGTGATCGGCACAACCGTGAACGGCAGCTTGATCGCAATCTGCGCAAGGAGCGTCACCAGGAGCGAGAAGGCGACGACGAGCAGGACGCTCTTGAGCAGTCCATGCCTCGAGACGAGGCTTCGTGGAGATTTGGATTTGTCGGGTCGGTTCCGGGTTGCTTGCATAAGTCCCCTCCATAGGGCGTCAGCAAAGTTTACAGGAGGCCGCCCCCCATTCCAGCGACCCTCGCGAGCCGGTTCCGCCATATCTCGGAAGTCGAGCGCGTCGCGTCCGGGACGGGGGTCGCGGTCTTGCCGCGTTTGACCGTTGGGAAAGGCGTACCTAGAATGACGCGGCGGCACGAGAGCCGGCGGGGTGACGTGATGCAAGAGATGCTCATCGATAGCATTCGCGTGAGCCTGATGAACTACCAGCGAGTCGTGATCCTCAAGGAGCGGCACGCGAGTAGGTATCTCCCCATATGGATAGGCTCGCCGGAGGCCGACGCCATCGCAGTTAAGCTGCAGGCCGTCAGCATCCAGCGTCCCCTGACGCATGACCTGCTCGGGAACGTCATCACGACCCTCGGCGCGTCGGTGCAGCACGTCGTCGTATCCGACCTCTCGAACGACACGTTCTTCGCCAAGCTGGTGCTGGCGATGCCGGACGGCGCAAACGTGGATGTCGATTGCCGTCCAAGCGACGCGATCGCCGTGGCGGTGCGCGGCGGCCAGCTCGTCACCGGCTCCGACGGCGAGGAGCACTGGTTCGCATCCGTCCAGGAAGCTCAGGGGTTCATCGACAAGTCCGGCTATGACGCAGGGGACGAGCGTAACGAGGTCCGTTCAAAGGTGCCCATCTACGTGGAGGATGGCGTGCTCGACAAAGCAGGCATCCTGATGGACGCCGACGGCAAGGACGGCGACGACGCCCCGACCCCGCCGGGCCAGCGGCGCGCGCGCCCTGGTCCGAGGAGCGTCACCCAGGAAGAGATGGATAAGATGTCGGCCTTCTCCGAGTTCCTCCAGGACCTTCCAGGCCTCGAGGACCTAGGTAAGAAGTCCGAGTCCTGATTCCTTTCGGACATCCCCCTCTCGTCTGCGGGAGACCGCGAGAGGCGCTTCTTTGCAGTGGCCGCTGGGATTGTGATAGGATTCACGTTGCTCCGGGCTAGCTCATGAAGCAGCGTTCGTGGTGGGTCTCAGCGGCCCAGTTCACTGGCCTTGGCTGGTACATCGCCGCGGCTATCGTTGCCCCAACGCTAGCGGGAGTGTGGCTCGATGGCAGGCTGGGGACCGCCCCGCTCTTCCTCCTCGTGGGGGTGATTGGGGGCGTGTTCATCGCCTTCTATGGGGCCTACCGCATGGCGTCGAGCTACCTGGCCGGCAGCGACGATAGCGGTCGGGACGGGGAGACTGACGGATAGTGAAGAGACGGGCGATACTGCTTGCTGTCTTGGCGCTGGCTTTGCTCGGCCTTGGAATGGGGCCGATAGGAGCGAAGCTCTTCGGCTTTGAGCGCTTGATTCGCGTTCCTGAAGTGCATCTTGCGCCTCAGGCGCTGTTCACCATCGGCGGTTTCACCGTTACGAACACACTGCTCTCGGCGTGGCTCACCACGGTCGTCATCTTAGTGCTGTTCGGGCTGGGGACGCGCCGCATGAGCATAGTGCCGGGTCGGCTGCAGGGCCTCTTAGAGATGCTGATTGAAGTGCTCTACGGGTTCATCAAGGGCATGGCCGGAGAGCGTTACGCGAGGCGTTTCTTCCCGCTGCTCGCCACGATTTTCATCTTTGTCGCGTTCAACGCCTGGATCGCGCTGCTCCCGATCTACCCAACGGTCGGGTTCAAGGCGGAGGGCGCAGACCACGTAACGACGCACCTATTCCGGAGCGCGGGGACGGACATCAATATGCCGCTGGCCCTGGCGCTCATAGCGTTCGTGTTCATCGAGGCGTGGGGATTCCGCGTTCACAAGGTGGGCTACCTCAAGGAGTTCTTCCGATTCGGGAACCCGGTGCAGACGTTCATCGGGCTGCTGGAGCTCATTAGCCACTTCATCCGCATCATCAGCTTCACATTCCGTCTCTTCGGCAACATGCTTGCCGGTGAGATCGTCCTGTTCATGATGACGTTCCTGACTTTCTTCGTAACGCCCATCATCTTCTACGGGCTGGAGATATTGGTCGGGGGCGTCCAAGCGCTGGTGTTCATGGGCCTAACGCTCGTGTTCACGGTGCTTGCGGTGGCCCCGCATGAGGGGCACAAGGAAGAGCACGCAGAGGCTGGACAGCACTAGACCCGCCACCGCGCGGGCAGAACGAGGGGCGGAACGCGGAACGCGCCGCCGAACAGACCAAGGAGGTTGGGGAATGGACGAGTTTGGAGTGATGGGCAAGTTCCTCGCCGTGGGCCTGGCCGGCCTGGGCATGGCCGGCGCCGGCGTTGGCCTCGGAATCCTGGGCAGTGGAGCGATGAACGCGCTCGGCAGGAACCCGGAAGCCCGTGACGCGATTGCGCCGAACATGATTCTGGCGCTGGCGTTCACGGAGGCCATCGGCATCTACGGCCTCGTGGTGGCGATTCTACTCATCTTCGTTGCGTAAGCGGCGCGGAGTGGGCAACACAGCGGACATGAGGAGGCGGGCGACGTGCTGGCAGCACCTGTACTAGCCGAAGAGGCAAGCGGCATCGGACAACTCGGCATAGACCCGTGGAGTCTGTTGGCTTATCTGGTCACCTTTGGCCTGTTGGTCGTCATTCTCTATTTCGTCGCGTACAAGCGCATCCTCGGGGTGATTGACGCCCGCTCCGGCCGAATCCGGGAGAGCCTGGAGGAGGCGGACCGCGTGCGCCGCGAGTCCAAGGAGCAGCAGGAATCGATGCAGCGCACCCTCGACGAAGGGCGGCAGGCGGGCCAGCAGGTGCTTGCCGAGGCGCGTGAGGCTGCGGAACGGTATCGTGAGCAGCAGGCGGAGCAGGCGAGGAGCGAGGCGCAGCAGATGCTCGAACGCGCCCGCGAAGAGATACGTCAGGAGCGGGACGCCGCGCTGGAGCAGGTGAGATCGGAGTTCGCCTCCCTCGCTGTTACGGCGGCCGAGCGCATTATCCACCGCTCGGTGGACGCGGACGTACACCGCGACCTGATCGACGAAGTGCTCGCGGAGAGCGAGTCTCGCGGGAGCTTGAACTAAGGTGGCCAAGGCGCCCATACCCAAGCGCTACGCGCAGGCGCTCTTCTCGCTGGCGGTTGCGGAAGGGAAGCAGGAGGCATGGCTCGAAAGCCTGGTGGGCATAGAGAGGCAGCTTGCGGAATCCTCGGCGGCGCTGTTCTTCAGCGAGCCGCGCATACCGGCGGAGCGCAAGGCCATGATCGTTGCGGAGGTCGCGGCGGGCGCCGACGCGATGGTGGGGAATTTCCTGGGGCTGCTCGTGCAGAAGCAGGTCATAGGCGTCCTTCCGTCCATCGTGCGGGAGTACAGCCTGCTCCTCAATGAGAGCCTGGGCAGAGTCCAGGCGTCGGTGACGAGCGCAGTGGCAATCTCAGCCGAGCAACACACCCGGCTGCGGGACTCGCTCGGCGCAATGCTCGATAAGCAAGTGGTCCTCGACGTACAGGAGGACCAGGACATCATCGGAGGGCTCGTCGTCAGGGTAGGGGACCAGATCATCGATGGGAGTGTGCGCGCGCGCCTCGACGGTCTTCGCCTGGGCCTGGGGCGCGGGTCCTTGGTCTAGGCGGCGGAAGAGAGAACGGAGGAGCGGGTATGACCACTCGCGGACAAGATATCGCGGCCGTACTCAAGCGGCAGATTGAAGAGTTCGGCGGCGAGACTACCCTCACGGAGGTGGGCGCCGTGGTGGAGGTCGGGGACGGCATCGCGACTATCCACGGCCTTGGCAAGGTCGGTTTCGGCGAGCTCTTGGAGTTCCCGAGCGGCGTGGCGGGTCTGGCGCTGAACCTGGAGGAAGACCTTGTCGGCGCGGCCGTCATGGGCCCGGACACCGGAGTGAAGGAGGGCGACCTCGTCAAGGCGACTGGGGAGATCGCCCGCGTGCCGGTCGGCGACGCGCTCCTCGGCCGGGTCGTGGACCCGCTGGGCAAGCCGCTGGACGGCAAGGGCCCGGTGAAGACGGACGGCGTCCGGCCCATCGAGATCGTCGCGCCGAACGTGGTGGTCCGCCAGGCAGTGAACACCCCGGTGCAGACCGGCATCAAGTCGATCGATGGGATGATTCCGATCGGGCGCGGCCAGCGCGAGCTGATCATCGGCGACCGCTTCACGGGCAAGACGGCCATCGCAGTCGACACGATTATCAACCAGAAGGGCCTGGACCTTCTTTGCATCTACGTGGCCATCGGCCAGAAGCAGAGCAAGGTGGCCCAGATACAGGCGACCCTGGAAGAGAACGGCGCGATGGAGCACACCGTCATCGTCGCGGCGAACGCGTCGGACCCGGCGCCGATGCAATACCTGGCGCCCTACGCGGGCTCGGCAATCGGCGAGGCGTTCATGGCCAGCGGGCGCGACGCGCTCATCATCTACGATGACTTGACCAAGCACGCTTGGGCGTACCGGCAGATGTCGTTGCTGCTCCGCAGACCCCCGGGCCGCGAGGCGTACCCCGGCGACGTCTTCTACCTCCATAGTCGCCTATTGGAGCGGGCTGCGCGGCTCGACGAGGAGCACGGCGGCGGGTCGCTCACCGCGCTTCCCATCATCGAAACGCAGGCGGGCGACGTGTCGGCCTACATCCCGACCAACGTCATCTCCATCACCGACGGACAGATCTATCTGGAGGCGGACCTCTTCAACAGTGGCATCCGCCCTGCGGTGAACGCGGGCCTATCCGTCTCGCGCGTGGGCAGCTCGGCGCAGACGCGGGCCATGCGCAGGGTCGCGGGCCGTATGCGCTTGGAGCTTGCCCAGTACCGCGCCCTCGCCAGCTTTGCCCAGTTCGGCGCGTCCGACCTCGACGCGGCGACGCGCGCCCAGCTGGAGCGCGGACAGCGCCTTACCGAGCTGCTGAAGCAGCCCCAGTACCGTCCCCAGAGCCTCGGCCACCAGGTGTGCTCGATGTACGCCGCGGTCAACGGCCACATGGACGACGTGCCGGTGGTTCGAGTCCGCGAGTTCGAGGAGCGGCTGCTGGGCTACCTGGATACATCGAAGCCCGAGATATTGGCGTCGATCCAGGAGAAGAAGGACATCGATGAGTCCACCGAGAACGCACTGAAGGACGCCATTGCGGCCTTCAAGGCCACCTTCTAAGGAGCAGGCTTGCCGAGCGTACGCCAAATACGAGGCCGCATCCGGAGCGTGCGAAACACGTCGCGTGTTACGCGCGCTATGCAAATGGTGGCGGCCTCGAAGATGCGCCGCGCCCAGGAGGCCGTGACCTCCGCGCGCCCGTATGCTGAAAAGCTGCGAGCGGTGCTGGGAGGACTAGTCGTGCAAGGCCCCGGCGACTCCGACACGACGCATCCCCTGCTGGAGCGTCGCCCGGTGGCCAAGGTGCTGCTGCTGGAGATCTCCCCGGACCGCGGTTTGGCGGGCGGTATGCCCGGCAACATCAACCGCGCGTCGGGCGAGTTCGTCCGCGACCAGCAGCACCCCATTTCCGTCGTGACGGTCGGCAAGAAGGCGCGCGACTTCATGGTGAGGGCGGGCGCTGACCTTCGGGCCTCGTTCACGGATATGGGCGATAGGCCGAGCATGGCGGACACGCTGTCCGTCACGCGGCTCGTCGAACAGACGTATACGTCGGGCGAGGTGGACGAGGTTCACATCGCCTACACGAGGTACATCAACACGCTGCTGCAAACGCCGGTGGTCGCCCAGCTGCTGCCGATATCGACCGAGGGCCTCGAAGAGGGCGGGAGCGTCGACTACATCTACGAGCCGGATGCCGCCACGGTGCTCGGCGCGCTGCTCCCGCGGTTCTTGGAGGTGCAGGTCTACCAGGCCTTCCTGGAGAACAGCGCGAGCGAGCAGTCGGCTCGCATGGTCGCCATGCGTAACGCGACGGAGGCGGCCGAAGACATGATTGAGTCGTTGACGCTGGAGCTGAACAAGGCCCGGCAGAACATGATTACCGCGGAGCTGCTCGACTTGGTTGGCGGAGCCGCCGCCCTCGAGGGCTAGGACTGAGGAGGAAAGGTATGGCCGAAGCAGGCGAAGGGAAGGTCGTACAGGTCATCGGGACGGTTGTCGACGTGGCGTTTCCGCCCGGCGAGCTGCCCGGCATCTTCAACGCGCTCGAGTTGGACGTCAAAGGCGAGAAGCTCGTTCTGGAAGTCGAGCAGCAGGTCGGCAACAGCTGGGTCCGCTGCTTGGCGCTCGGGCCGACCGAGGGCCTGACGCGCGGCGCGGTCGCGAAGGACACCGGACAGGCGATTGCGGTGCCCGTGGGCGAGCCGAGCCTTGGACGGCTCTTCAACGTCACCGGCGACCCGCTGGACGGACTGGGGATAGTCGACGCCAAGGAGTTCTGGCCCATCCACCGCGACCCGCCGGCTTACGAAGAGCAGAGCATGACGACGGAGGTGCTCGAAACGGGCGTCAAAGCGCTCGACCTCATCTGCCCGTTCACCAAGGGCGGGAAGGTCGGGGCCTACGGCGGTGCCGGCGTGGGCAAGACCATCATCATCCAGGAGCTCATCCGGAACATCGCCGAGGAGCACAGCGGCTACTCGGTGTTCGCCGGCGTGGGCGAGCGCTCTCGCGAAGGGAACGACCTCTGGCACGAGATGCAGGAGTCAGGCGTTCTGAAGAACACGGTGCTCGTATTCGGCCAGATGAACGAGCCGCCCGGCGTGCGCCTCCGCATCGCCATGACCGGCCTCACCATGGCCGAGTACTTCCGCGACATGATGAACCAGGACGTGCTCCTGTTCGTGGACAACCTCTATCGCTACATCCTCGCCGGCATGGAAGTCTCCGCGCTCCTTGGCCGGATGCCCTCTGCCGTCGGATACCAGCCTACGCTGGGCACAGAGATGGGCGACCTGCAGGAGCGGATCACCTCCACCAACAAGGGCTCGATTACGTCTTTCCAGGCGATCTACGTGCCCGCCGACGACTACACCGACCCCGGCGTGTCCACGAGCTTCGGCCACTTGGACGCCGTCGTCGCCTTGGAACGCTCCATCGCCGAGCAGGGACTCTTCCCGGCCGTCGACCCGCTGACCTCGTCGTCCCGGATTCTCGACCCGCTCATCGTGGGCGAGGACCACTACAACGCCGCTCGCGGCGTGCAGGCCGTCCTACAGCGCTACAAGGACTTGCAGGACGTCATCGCGATCCTGGGTATGGAAGAGCTGTCCGACGAGGACAAGATCACGGTCTCGAGGGCTCGCCGTATCCAGCGATTCCTTTCGCAGCCCTTCTTCGTCGCCGAGCAGTTCACGGGTCGCGACGGCCGCTACGTCCCGGTCACGGAGACGGTGCGCGGGTTCAAGGAGATCCTGGAAGGCAAGCACGACGACATCGCCGAGCAGGACTTTTACATGGCGGGCACGATCGACGAGGTGCTCGAGCGCTCGCAGGAGCGCGCGGCGGCGGCGAGGGCTTAGCGTCATGCCTATGAGGCTCGAAATCGTCACGGCTGAGCGTGTGCTCTTCCAGGGGGACGTGGACGCGGTCGTTGCGCCGGGCATCGAAGGGGAGATTGGCATCCTGCCGAGGCACGCCGCGCTCATGACGGTCCTGCAGGCCGGCGAGCTGCGCTACCGCACCGCCGAGGGCGAGCAGCAGTTCGTCGTCACCGGCGGGTTCGTGGACGTCCGGGGCGACCACGTGTCGGTCCTGGCGGATGCGGCGGAGCACGTCGACGAGATTGACGCCGCGCGGGCCGAGGAAGCCGTCGCCAGGGCGAGGCAGCGTATCGCGGAGCAAGGCGGCGACATGGACATCGAGCGCGCGCTCGGTTCGCTGCGGCGCGCGCAGGTGCGGCTCAACATCACGCGACGGCGGGGGCGGGGCTCAGGCTCTCCGGAGCGCGGTCGCGGCGCCAACTAGCGGCTCTCTCCCTGTAGACTGTCGCGCGCCGCCCTCATTCGCTCGGCTGGCGCAGGTAGTACGTCATCGACTGGAGCGACACCACGGGGTCGACGTTCCTCACCCGTATGTTGTTCGGGGCGATGGCGGACTTGGGGGCGTAGTTCAGGATGGCGCTGATGCCCGACTCCACCAGTTGGTCGATGACGTCCTGGGCCACAAACGCCGGCACGGCCACGATGGCGATATGCACTCCCTCGGACTCGGCCACCTCCTTGAAGTTGGCGAAAGCATGGACGAGGAGGCCGCCGGCCATCTGACCGACTAGGTGAGGGTCGGAGTCGAAGGCGCAGACGACGCGGAAGCCCTCCGGCTCGAAACCGGGGTAGTTGATGATGGAGCGCCCCAGACGTCCCACGCCCACCACCGCGACATTCCAGGTCTGGTCGAGGCCGAGAATCTGTCTGAGCTGCGAGAGCAGGTGGGAGATGCTGTAGCCGCGGCCCTGCTTGCCGAAGCGTCCGAAGTAGCTGAGGTCCTTCCGGATCTGCGCCGGGGTCACCTGCAACAGCTCGCCCAGCTGCTGCGAGCTGATGACCTCCAACCCGCTCTCCTCCAGGTGCGAGAGGGCACGCAAGTATTGCGGCAGACGCTCGATGACGACTTCAGGAACGTCCGGTTGGCTGGTCATCGAGGGGTTCTCCCGATTGTGAAGCGTTTGTGAAGCGATAGTAATGGCCGTCACAATCGAGGGTCAAGCGGACGCAACGCTAAACGATGCGCGGCGGCGGAGCCTCGTCTTAGCCTGCTACCCGCTAAGCTCCCGCGAGTCCAATGGCTTCTATCGACGCCTCGCCTTCAGCTTGGTAAGAGCGCACCACGTCCTTGATGCAGACCTCGTAGCGGGGCATGGTGGACCTGTCGGCGTACACCTCGGCCGCGCCATTGGGCCCCTCGACGGTTGTCAATAGACTGCGTTCCTCGGCCGTCTCGCCTCCTCACTCAGAGCTAGCCGCAGCCTTACACATGCGACATGAGATGCTCGCGCGTGCCCTCCTCGAAGGGCGTCGAGGCCGACAAGACGATGTCGAGCGATCTTACGCGGTAAGCCTCCCCGTTGTGGGCTTCGGGCGGCTCGCTCCCCTCCTGAAGCTGCCGCGCAGCGTCGAGCAGCCGCCGCCGCACACGGATGATGGCCTGGTCCGCGCTCACCAAGTGCTCCAATGACCGGTCCATGATTGGCCCGCCCATGTCTTCCTGCACTGCGAAGTCCTGTGCAGGGATGGACTTGATGCCGGCGAAGGACACCGTACGCTGGGCCGCCCGATCAATCAGGTAGTCGTTGGAAACGTTTTCCTTTGTCAGGAACGTCCCCGGAAGCAGCTCGGGGAAGAGCACTCCGCCGTGCTTGTACTCGTTGACCTCAGCGTCGGTGAGCGGGCGGTCCGGATGCCACCGCAAACGGAAATAGAGGGTGTGCTCATCGTCCATCGGCACCCGGATATTGCACTGGAGGGACTGGCCGACTTGGCTCGCAATCATGGTGTAGGCGGGCATCAGCCATTGGTTCACCCGCCAGTAGTGTTCATCTTCCCCGGCATCGCGTCGCGCGGCCAGCATTACCCCGTAATCCGTGTCGGTGATTGTCCAGACGGGAGCGCGGTCCCTCGTCAGCTGCGGCCGCGGGGCCCCGCCAATGGTGGCGTTCGACCCGATCGTCTCGCTGCTGAGGCGGCTGTGGAGGAATCCTACGTGGCTTGAGTCGATGTCGCCCTCGGCTGTCTGCAGATAGTTGCCGCCGATGAACATCTTGGAGATGTACCGGTGATCGCTTGACACCCGGGTCCACTCCATCTCCGGGAACTCCGGGGCGAGGTCCCGCGGGCCCATGTAAACCCAGATAATCCCCCCACGCTCGAGGGCCGGATAGGCCGCGAACGCCTTCACCTTATGCCGGTAGCTCTCCCCTTCAGGAGCATTCGGCACATCCAGGCAGTTCCCTTCCACGTCCAACTTCCAGCCGTGGTAAATGCACCGTAGCCCGCCCTGTTCATTGCGGCCAAAGAAGAGGTTTGAGAGGCGGTGCGGGCAGCGTTGATCGAGAAAGCCGATGCGGCCCCCGGTGTCCTTGAAGGCTACGAGCTTCTCCCCCAAGATCGTGGCCCGGACCGGAGTGCAGTCGGGAGCGGGAAGTTCCTCAGCCAAGAGTGCGGGAAGCCAGAACCGCCGGAACAAGTCGCCCATTGGCGTCCCTTGGCCCGTTCTCGTCATAAGCTGATTCTCTTCAACTGTTAGCATATTCTCCCTCGCGGTCAGGCCCCTCGGGGGCCAATGGTGCGCTTGCGCTCTCAGCCTGGCGAAGACGTTGCAGGTCCTCTCATTGATGCGCAGTCTTCGGGTGAGAAGTCGTTATTCTCCCTGGGAAGCCGAGGACTCGCGCTCCTTTTGGCTGAAGACTTCTTCCGTCTCCCGATACAAGCGCACCAGCGTGTCACGGTCCGGACAGTACCGGTCGACGTCGTCATCGATATATAGCCAGCCGCCTTTGGAGACCTTGTGGAAATTCGACCGGTAGTAGGTGGCGGCGCCAGCCCTGCGTCCGGTGAAGAGGCGGTCCGCAACGTCAGGCCGCGCCTCGAGTATGAGCTCCGGCCGTTCAATGCTTGACTGGTCTCGGAACACATTGATCGGCTCAGCCCCATCCTGAACGACCCGGATCTGTTCTCTCAACAAGCGCCTGTAGGCGATGACGCATACATCCGAGACTCCTAGATGCTCCAGGGTCCGGTCAGTAATGTCGCCCTGAGACCACCATGCAATCATGTCCTGCGAGAGGACGTTGTCCAAGATAGGCTCGCCACTCTCATAGTACAGATTGACGTCCGCGTACGGAACGATGTCCTGCTCGGGCGTCTCCACCTCTTCGGGGAAATCGTAGTAGAAATACTGCAGATGCCAGGTGTGGGTATCGTCCAAGGGCACGCCAATCTGGTACGATTTGCGAATGGTCCCTGGAGCATATGGCTCAAAGGTGAGCGTATAGGGGAACAGGATCGAGTTCGACCCAATGGTCCACGAAGGTTCTTCCTCGTTCTTGTCAGATTCCAGGTTCCCCTTGGTGAACCCGAATTGGTTCCATACTGGCCGGTACTTCGTGTACACCCCGCGGTCCAGACGGTCCTGCTGCTGGCGCATCGTCACGTTGTAGCGGGCCTTCGTGTCGTCCGTGAGAGCGTCCTGGGTCTCCAGGGCGTATTGCGCTAAGCGACCGTGCAGGTATGTCGCGTGACCAAGGTCTCCCCGGTTCTCCATCACCTGGAGCCAGTTGCAGGGTAGTTGGTGAGCGACTATCTGACGGAATCCTCCGGGCCGCACGAACAGGTCCCACCGAGGCAGCAGCGGGGCCGGCTCCGGTCCAAGGTACGCCCACATGAGCCCGCCGAGTTCCTGGACAGGGTAGTGAGTAATGCTTACTTTGCCTCTGAACGCGCTGTCCGGTGGCTCTAGAGGCATCTGCGTGCAACGCCCTTCCTCGTCGAACAACCAGCCGTGGTAGCAGCAGCGGATGCCGTGTTCCTCGGGGATCGCGTACTCCAAGCTGGTCAGACGGTGTGGGCAACGCAACTGCACCAAGCCTCTCGTGCCAGAGCGGTCCCTAAAGAGCACCAAGTCTTCGCCGAGGATTCGTACTCGGAGGACTGCTTTCTCCGCAAGTTGCTGAGAGGCCGCAATCGGGTGCCAGTAGCGGCGCATCAACTCGCCGCCAGGTGTGCCCGGACCCACCTGAGTGAGTAGCTGGTTCTCTTCTCGGGTCAACATTTATAGTCCCTCCCAAGCGCATGCTCAGCTCCGCGAAACCTGCCACCGCCTGAGAAGGCGATAGATGAGCAGTCGCAGCCTCACATTCACGCAAAAGGCTGTGTCCTGTCAAGACCATATCCTCGGACGCCTACTCCGCTAACCAGGCCGAGTCCCGGAGCGATGGGGGGCGGAGGGGGCCTGCCTCCACGGCTCTCTACGGATTGCGGATAAGGCCCACCTGCTTGATCACCCAAGAAAACGCGTCCGATTCAAGGTTGAAACGTACATCCAAGTCGTTGAGGCCCCGGTCAATCAATCGGTCGAGCGCCGTGTCCACCAGCAGCGTCAGCGCGCCTGGGCCGAACGGCCTGTCCTCCTCGCGCAGGTGGACGTAGTGGACAATCAAGCCGTTTTCGGAGCCGACTGGGCGGCTCCACCCACCCGAGGGGACTCCAGCAATCGCCGCCTGGTACCGATCGAGAAGCGCTCCCTCGGGGGTCCACCCGTCATCGCCCAGAGCTGTAACCTGGCCGCTCAAGGCCACTTCGCTGGCAATCTCGTCGAGGGGGACTCCCTGCTCGGCGAGGGCGATGGCCCTGGCCGCGGCCTCGCTGTCGCGCACCTCGAGCTGGGCTAACCTGACCTGCGCGCCGGCCCGAGGCGCGGACTGCGCGAGCACAGCCCTCACCGCCTGCTCGTACAGCGCATAACGTACGAGACGCTCGTCTTGCTCTGCCGTGATGGTGCGCGTCGTGAGATATACGCGATAGCGCTCGTCGAACTGCCTGCGGAGCTCGGGCGGCGCCTCCGCGTACGGAACGTCAGCTCCCATCGTGCGCGTCCAAACCGCGCGTTCGATAACGTCCGCCGGTAGCGTCAGGCCTTCGGCGTAGGCCACCTGGCTGAGGGTCTCCCGCTCGGCAAGCCACTGCGCCGCCTCAACCGGGTTCTTCTCCGCCAACGGCGAGTCATCAGCGAGCCGTGCGGCGCGCAACAACGCAACGAGCTCGCCCATCGATATGCTCTCATCTTCCACGCGCACCACCCACTCGCGCGCTGGCGCGGCGACCGTGAAGACGTAACCGACGAGGGGGATGCTCAAAAAGATGGCGGCGAGTATCGCCGCGAAGACCACGCGCCGCTTGGACCGACGCCCCCGCTGCCTGAAGTAATCGCGGCGGGCGCTGTCGAGAGGCGGAGCGGCTTGGTCGTGGGGCAACACCATCGCCGCCCATCCTACCCCAGCGCCGGACGGGATTATCAAGTCCGGCATCGTTCGCGGCGCCCTCGTCTCTCGCGGCCTTAACGCAGACTCTTGGCCCTTGGTCTTGCTATGGAGAGCCCTTCCCTGTAAATACTCCCTGATGCGAACTACCGCTGGCAGCCGCTCATGACGGTGCTCCTCGCAGGCGCGATTGCTGCGCTCCACCTCTTGGCGGTGGCTTGCCAGGACCACTCTCCGATGGTTGGGGTCGGCCGCGCTTTGGTCATCGAGGTATCCAGCGTCGAAATGCTCACCGAAGTGAGTCATGCGGTCGATGATCAGATCTTCACCCTGCGGCCGAGCGCGCCGGACGGTAGCTTGCTCTTGGCCCACGTCACTCTCCGAAACGAGAAAATCGGCGTGGCCTTAGTGCTCGTTGACGAGCAAGCGGCTGTGGTGCAAAACCGGGACCTGACGGAGAGCTATCCGCTCTTGGACCCGTTCGGTGGCGAGCCCGCAGACCCCACGGCGGTCGCCGCCTCGGCGGAGCCCTTTACCTCTCCGCTCTGGGGCTCCTTCAGCCTTGCGCCGGGTTCGGAGGCATCCGGTCGGCTGGTGTTCGACCTCCCACCGGACGCCAAACCGTTCGTCGTCGCCTGGGAACAGACCGACGATATTTTCGTAGTCCTACCGCTGGAATAGACCGGACCATGGCTACGGCGGAGAATCCCAGCATGCACGAGACGACAATCGAAGCAGAAGCGCTCACCAAATACTTCCACGATTATCCGGCCATCTCCGGCGTGTCGTTCCGGGCTAAGAAGGGTGAGGTCATTGGCCTCCTAGGGCCTAACGGTGCCGGAAAGACAACCACAATTCGGATCCTCACCGGAGCAATCGCACCGACTAGCGGGTTCGCGCGGATAGGAGGCTGGGACGTCGCCGCCCAGCCGATGCAGGCCCGCCGACGCCTCGGTTACCTGCCGGAGAACGCTCCGCTGTACACGGACATGACCCTATCGGACTACCTCCTTCACGTTGGCCGGATGCGCGGCATGCCTGGGCAGATGCTCCGTGAGCGGCTGGCGCAAGTCATCGACGACTACGGGCTGAGCCCCTACGCCGGCGCGACGATTGCGAAGCTCTCGAAGGGGTACCGCCAGCGCGTGGCCCTTGCCCAGGCAGTGCTCCACGAGCCAGACGTCCTCATCCTCGACGAGCCAACCCTGGGCATCGACCCTGTCCAGCTTGTTGAGACCCGCGAGCTCATCAGACACCACACCCAAATGCAGACCGTGCTGCTGAGCACCCACATCTTGGCCGAGGCCGCCATCCTGTGCGATCGAGTGCTCGTGATGCATGGGGGGCGGCTCGTGGCGGAGGAGTCGCCGGCTCGCCTCTCTGCGGCGCTGCGCAGCCGTGGCGTCGAGTTGACCGTCGCAGGCCCTCACGAGCGCGTCACAGGAGCCCTCGCTGCTGTTCCAGGAGTAGCCAACGTCACTTGGAAGCCAGGCACCGAAGCCGATTACTACTCAATAGAGCCCCAGAATGAGGTCGACATAAGTGCTGGGGTGGTGAGGGCTATCATCAACCACGGGTGGCGGCTCGTCAGTATGAATGAAGCGGCGCCCAACCTTGAGGAGGCGTTCATTCGCCTTATAGCAAACGGGGCTGATGTAAAGGCGAGAGATGAGGGCTAGGACAGTAGTCGTCTTGCAGGTCGCCGCGAGAGACACTCGCTCCTACTTCGGCTCGCCCTTCGCGTATATCGCCCTAGCGCTATTCCTAGCCGCCACCGGAGCCTTCTTCGTAAGCAGTATCTCGGAGCCCTTCCCTGAAGCCTCCGTCGAGCCCTACCTCAAAGGCGCTTCATTGCTCATCGTCGCGTGGGCGCCCTTGGTCACGATGCGGCTTCTGGCGCAAGAGGACCGGGAGGGGACCCTCGAGCTGGTTCGCACGATGCCCGTACACGACTCCGACATTGTGCTGGGAAAGTTCGTCTTTAGCTTCGGAGTGCTTGCGGCTACTGCTCTACCCACACTCGCTTACGCGGCCCTGCTCTTCTGGTACGGCGACCCCGATATCGGACCGCTGATATCCGGCTATCTCGGCTTGTTCCTCTACGGTTCCGCGACGATGGCCCTCGGGCTGTTCGCCTCTTCGCTCACCTCTAACCAGCTCGTTGCTGCCGTGTTTAGCGCGGGCGCCCTCTTCCTGCTTACCGTCGCGAGCAGCACAGCGGACGCCATCACCGGATTCCCATCCCTGCTGCTCGCAGGGGCGTCCCCCGTGACCCACTACGAACCATTGGCGCGGGGAATCGTGGACACCCGCGACGTGGTCTACTTCGTCGCCTTCGCAATCTTCTTCCTATTCGCAACCGTGAAGTCGCTGGAATGGCGGCGTTGGGCCTAACCACTAGGAGCGCGCCGTGCCTCGGTTAAGAGCAATCTTGAAGGATGTCGGCGCGCCGCTCGCCATCGTTGGATTCATGGCTGTCGTGGGTGGCGCAAGCCTCATTGCCTGGGCGCCGGACCTCCGGGCGTTTTCCGTGGCCACGGTCCTTGCAGGAAGCGCCGCTATCGTTCTGGCCCTCGTGGTTTCGGCCGGCTCTATCCGAACCACCTTCACAGGGCCGCGGGGGCGGTACACGACGCTCCTTGTGGTGACGGTCTTGGCCGTGGGGCTGACCGGCGTCTTCGCCAATCTCATCGCGCAGCGACTGCCAGTGCGTTGGGACCTAACAGAGACTCAGCAGTTCACGCTTGCCCCGAAGACAAAGGCCGTGCTGGGAGGGTTGACGCAGCAGATCGAGGTCACTGGGTTCTTCCTGAGCGACCGCGAAGACCACCTCACGGCGATGCGCCGGGCTGACGACTTACTGTTCGAGATGGGCCGGGCATCCAGTGGTAGGGTGTCGTATCGCTCGGTAGACCCAGACCTGCAACCCTCGCTTGCCAGGAGGTTCGGAGTCTCTAGTTTCCCGGTGCTCGTGTTTGACGCAGTCGATACCGGTGTCCGAGCGGCGAGTCCCGCGTTGCCTATCAGCGAACGAGACGTTCTCACCGCTCTGCTAGCTGTTACCAGGACGCAACTGAAGAAAGTGTACCTGCTTACTGGGCACCTCGAGCTCGACGCTGGAGACGCGACTCGTCGGGACGCGTTCGGACTCGCTACTGACGAGATTGCCGCAAACGGATACATCGTTGGTGAACTGAACCTCGGCCAGTCCGGCTCAGTGCCCGATGACGCCGCTGCGTTGGTGGTGGCAGGGCCCAAGCGAGACCTCTTGCCGGTGGAGCAGGCGGCCCTCGCTCAGTGGCTTGCGGCAGGCGGTGATGCTGTGTTCCTTCTCGATCCGGACGCGCCGGACACTTTCGCCCAACTGCTCGGAGCCTGGGGTGTCTCTCTCGGCCCCGGAGCCATTGTGGAACCGTTGAACTCTATCGTGGGTGACCCGCTTACTGTGCTGCTCCAGCGCGGCCAGTATGCCTTGGATCACGCTATAGGGGGCGGGGGCGCTATCAGCAACGAGTTAGACGTGACTTATTTCCCTGAGGCTCGCGCACTTGGCCTCCACGAAGAAGCAGTTGCTGCCTTGGACGCCTTGGGACAAGACGGCGTTAGCTACACAACACTCGCGTTCACCTCGCGCGAGAGCTGGATCACTGCGGACCCCAGCCGCCCGAACCAGCGCGTTCCCAATGAAGCGGGCCCCTTCGCTATAGCGCTGGCGCTGCGGACGCCGTCCGCAGCGCCGGGAGCACGCACCTCCATCGTGGTTATCGGCGATTCCGGGTTCGCCTCCAACGAGCATTTCACTGCCTTCAGCAACGCAGACCTCATGCTAAACGCAGTGAGTTGGGCGGCTGGAGAGTTTGAACTCGTCTCCCTTCACCCGAACCCAACAACCGACCGCCCCCTCGTCGTGACCCAGTGGGGGTTCGATCTAATCCGGTACGTCGCCTGGTTCCTCATGCCTGCTGCTGCTGCTGCTGGAGCGGTGGTTGCCTGGGCGGTTCGGCGATGAAGCTGCCCCGCGGGCGGGCGCTGCTCTTCGCCGCCGTATTGGTCACGGGGGTAATGGCGCTCTCCGTGCCGCAGTGGGCGGAGGAGCCTGCGTCAGCGTCCTTGGCAGCCCCTTGGGTGTACGCTGTCGACGAGGACGACATCGAGCGCATCCGGATAACCCATGAAGGCACGACTCAAGGCTTCATCAAGATGGGTGGCGGCTGGCGCTCCGAGGATGAACCGGCTGTCCCTGTGCTCCAACAGCGGTGGGGTGGGGTCACCCTTATCCTGCGAGGTTTGAAGGCGACCAGGGCACTGCCCTCTCTGCCTGAGCCCGATAAATCGTACGGACTTGCGGCGCCCGTAACCCGCATCGAGCTCCGTCTGCGGGGGGAACGATCTCTCGTCATCGATGTCGGCGCGGCCAATCCTGCGGGGACCGCCGACTACGTGCGTGTCGCCGGACAGCCTACCGCCTACCTTGTCGATCGCTCGTGGCGGGCAGTCTTGGCCCGCTTGGCGACTGAACCGCCGTTTGCGGGCTGAGCGTGTCGGCTCGCTCATAGCGAAGCCAAAGAATTATAAGACTAATGGGATGCGATAAGTTGACGCCGCAATGCGGCGGTGGTTATAGTCGCGTTTTCAGTGAGAACCCACGGCGGTGTTCGATTCGCTCGAGTTGGCCGCCGTAATCGGGTGCATTTCACGAAACGTTGAGCCGACCAGGGACGGGAGGATTTGAAGGTGAGAAGAACATTCTCGGTTCTAACTTTGGGGCTAGCCCTATCCATGGTGGCCTTGGCTGCATGCAGTTCGGAGGACCCAACGGCTACGCCCACTGCGGTTCCGCCCACGGCGGCACCTGATAGCACGACCGACGCCGGTGCGGACAGTGGCGCTGAGGCCGACGATAGCATGACCATGGAACCCATGCGTGGCGGCGTCTTTACTTGGACCACCACCAATGACAATCAGTCCGGATGGGACCCCCACGGAGTCACTCGCATTCGAAGCCTCGCCGCCCAAGCGCTTAGCACTTGGACGAACAGCCTCGTCAAGTACAAGCATGGCCCCGACGTTCCCGGATGGGAAACCGAGGTGGTGCCGGACCTCGCCGAGAGTTGGGACATATCCACCGACGGCTTGACCTACACGTTTACCCTTCGCCAAGGAGTCAACTTCCACAATAAGCCCGCTACCAACGGTCGCGAGATGACGGCTGAAGACATAAAGTACTCGGCCGACCGGATCCTTGCGAACGAGGGCCACAACTTCGGGTGGTACTTCGATCCCCTCGAAAGCGTGGAGGTGGTTAGCCCCTATGTGGTTGCATTCCACCTGTCGGAGCCGGACGGATCGTTCTTGACGCACCTCGCAGAGGGCATGATGAATATCCTTCCGATGGGCGTCGCCGGTGCCCCGACGGTCGATACATGGCCTCTCGAAGACGAGTTCCAAGGGCCTGACCAGATTATCGGGACAGGGCCGTTCATGTTCGAGTCGCACCTGCTCGATTCCAAGCTCACCGCAGTGCGCAACCCGGACTACTTCCGCGAGGGCCTCCCGTACCTAGATGGCTGGGAATACATCGTCGCTTCAGACTCAGCCGCCCAAGTTGCCGCTCTGGCCTCTGGACAGGCCGACGGCGGCGCACTCCCTGCCGGAACGCAAGACTCTTTCATCGACAACAACCCGGACGTGCAGGTATGGCATGAGGTCCCCATCCAGACGATGCCGACCATGCAGTTGCGTGCTGACACCCCGCCATTCAACGATGTCAACGTCCGGCGCGCCATCATGATGTCCATCGACCAGCAGGCCATTATCGACACGCGCTGGTCGGGCTCCGAAGCAGCCCAGACCTACGGCAGCATCGCCCAGAACGCATTCCCCGACCTCTTTGCCGACGCTAGCGCGCTTGGCGACGCAGCCCAATGGTGGGAGTACAACCCCACACGGGCCCAGGAGCTGCTCGCCGAAGCTGGCTACCCAGAGGGGTTTGAGATCGAATTCCGCGCAAGCGATTGCTGCACGCGTGACTACTTCCCCGAGCTGGTCGTCGACTTCTGGACGAAGATTGGACTGAACGCGACCGCTGATATCGTTCCGCACGCCGTTCACATCCGCACCAGCAACCGTGGCGACTACAAGCATGCGGCCCACAGCCGCGTCTCCATTGCCGATTTCCAGGATGTCCTTCGCTCCTTCGAACCTGGCAGCGTGGCAAACGTCGCGCATGTCGACGACCCCGAACTCAATAGGCTGACGCAGGAGATGAAGCTAGCCACCGACCCGGCTCGCAGGCGCGAAATCGCCCTAGAAACACAACGCCATCTCGCGGCCCAGGCTTACGTGCTCCGCATCCCGATAGGTAACCCGGTTACCGCGGTGCGCGCCAACGTCCACGACTTCAGGCCGCACAAGGGATTCCACTCCTTTGGGCGCGACCTAGAGATCACTTGGATGAGCCCATAGCACCTAACTGGCATTGACCGGTATGATGAGCCCCCACTTTCGGTATGCGCCGAAGCGGGGGCTCATCGGATAGGCTGGGCCCCGTAAGGCAGTTCTGCTCCTCCAAGAACAGGTGAGGTCCCAAGGGCGCTGTGACCGCATACGTAATCAGAAGGCTCCTGCTCGCGATACCGACACTGTTCCTCGTCTCGGTCATCGTTTTCTCTATCCTGCGGCTCATCCCTGGCGACGTTGCCGAGGCGATGACCGAAGAGTATGCGTACGCCCCAACCATCGATGCCCTGCGCCAGAAGCTCGGGCTCGACCGTCCACTGCCTGTGCAATACGCAATCTGGGTGTGGGACGCCTTGCGCGGGGACTTCGGCAACTCGCTGTGGAACCGCCAAAGCGTGTTCGGCGAGCTGTTCAGGCGACTGCCTGTTACGCTCGAATTGGGAGGGCTTGCGCTCCTCATCTCCGCCATTGTGGCGGTGCCTATTGGCGTCTATTCGGGCTTGCGCCAAGATACCAAGACCGATTACGCGCTTCGCAGCTCGGCCATCTTCTTCCTATCCGTTCCGCACTTTTGGCTTGCCACCCTCATCCTCATCTTCCCTGCGTACTACCTGGGCTGGGCGCCGAGAGTCGTCTGGACGCCCTTCTTGGAAGACCCTATCGCCAACCTTCAGCACGTCATCACACCCGCACTAATCATCGGCCTCGGCGGCGCCGCTCCCATGATGCGCCTCACCCGCGCGATGATTCTCGAGGTGCAGCGGCAAGACTACATCCGCACTGCCTGGTCCAAAGGCCTAAGGGAGCGCGCTGTCGTCTTCAGGCACGCGCTCAAGAACGCAATCATCCCCGTCGTTACCCTATTTGGCCTCCGTATACCTACCCTGATATCGGGCGCGGTGGTAATGGAGAACGTGTTCGGCCTGCCTGGCGTCGGTCGGTGGATCGTCGTCGGCATCCAGAATTTCGACTACCCGGTTGTCCAGATCGGCACGCTCTTTCTGGCCGTAGTCGTAGTGGTCACCAATCTCCTTATCGACCTTACGTACGGATGGCTGGACCCAAGGATTAGGTTCGCATGAAGGGTCCAACTACACCTTCCCCATCGGGATGCCTAAGGAAGCTGACCCATGGCTGCGGTTGACGTCACCGCGGGCGGGCGGCCCGCCACCCGTCGGCTGAGGCGGCTGTTCGAGCCGAGATCGTTCCTGGGGCGCCTGTACAGAGAGAAACCCCTCGGAGCCGTGGGCCTCGTCGTCGTCGTTGCGCTGATTATCATGACTGTCTTCGCCGACTGGCTCGCGCCGCAGCACTACGCACACACGGAGCGTTTGGACCAGCTCCTGCCGCCGAGCTTGGCCCACCCTCTCGGGACCGACCACCTTGGCCGGGACCAGCTCAGCCGCATCATCTACGGGGCCCGCATATCCATATTCATAGGGTTTGGCGCAACGGGCCTAGCCATCACCCTGGCCACGGTTGTGGGCACGCTAAGCGCTTACTACGGCGGATGGTTCGACGTGATTGCACAGCGGTTCGTCGACGCGTGGATGTCGTTCCCTGGCCTTGTGGTTGCCCTTGCCATGCTCAGCGTCCTAGGCCCCGGGCAGTGGCAGCTCATTATCGTTATCGGCCTGCTGTTCGGCATCCGCAACTCGCGCGTGATTCGAAGCCAGGTGCTCGCCATTAAGTCGTTGCCGTACATTGAGGCGTCACGTGCGGTAGGCGTGGGCGATGTCGGAATTATGCTGCGGCACCTCATTCCGAACTCGATGGCGCCAATAATCATTCTCGCCACGATTGAGGTTCCCGCCGTTATCCTGATCGAGGCGTCCCTCAGCTTCCTCGGCTTCGGCGTGCCGCCGCCCACTCCCTCATGGGGCGCAATGCTCGGCCCCGACGCGCGGGCGAGGATGCTAGAAGCCCCGTGGATGGCGTTGGCCCCCGGGATCGCGCTCAGCTTGGCCGTCTTCGCATGGAATATGTTTGGCGACGCCCTCCGGGATCTTCTCGATCCCGCTCTTCGAAGTCGTCGGTGATGGATTCAGTGCTGGATTGCTCCTTCGCATGCGGCGCCTCCCTTCAAACGTCACAGCCAAGGAAGGGAACACGCCTACTGCCCAGGGTAAGCGCCCCCGGACTACCACGAGCGCAGGTTTATTGACTTGAGCACCTTGCTGGAAGTCCGCGACCTTGAAGTGCAGTTCAACACGCATGACGGCCCCGTCCGTGCCGTCAATGGCATTAGCTACGAAGTGCATGACGGGGAGATGTTTGCAATAGTGGGCGAAAGCGGGTGCGGTAAGAGCGTCAGCGCGCTCGCCATCATGCGGTTGATCGCCACTCCTCCAGGACGCATAACGAATGGACACGTGTTCTTCGAAGGCGAAGACCTGCTGAAGGTCGCCAACGAACGAATGCAGGACATTCGGGGCAACCGGATCGCGATGATATTCCAGGAGCCCATGACCTCGCTCAATCCCGTATTGAGTATAGGCGCCCAGATCACCGAACCGCTTAGGTTGCACTTGAAGATGAGCAAGAACGCGGCGAAGGACCGGGCCGCGGAACTCTTGGAGATGGTGGGTATCCCCGAGGCGCATCGGCGTCTCGACGATTATCCTCATCAGTTCAGCGGCGGTATGCGGCAGCGGGTGATGATTGCCATTGCTCTGAGCTGCGAGCCGAAATTGCTGATTGCAGATGAGCCAACCACCGCCTTGGACGTGACCATCCAAGCTCAGATACTCGATCTGATTCGTGAGCTTGGAGCAAAGTTTGGCACGGCCGTTATCCTCATCACCCACAACCTGGGCGTCGTCGCGCGCTACGTCGACCGGGTGAACGTAATGTATGCCGGCCGAATCGTCGAGCAGGGCACGGCTGCCGACGTGTACGCAAGGCCTGCACACCCGTATACCTTGGGACTGTTGCAGTCCGTGCCGAGGCTTGACAGGCTGGGGCGCCGCCTTCAGTCCATCGACGGCATGCCGCCTGACCTCGCTAGCCTGCCCGACGGATGCGCCTTTCGAGAGCGCTGCCGATATGCGATCGATGCATGCGCGACGGATTTGCCCCCTCTCGCCGCCGTTGGCGACGGTCACCACTCGGCGTGCTTGAGGAACGGTGATCTGACAACCCTAGGGACGGCGACGTGATCGAGCAAGCGTCCAACGCAGCAACCAGCCTCATGGGCCAGGGCGACACGATAGTCGCAGTTGACCATCTCAAGGTGTACTTCCCGATTACTTCCGGAATCCTCCGGCGGCGCATCGGCGACATCAAAGCCGTCGACGACGTCACCTTCGACGTCAAGCGTGGCGAGACACTTGGCCTTGTCGGTGAGAGCGGCTCTGGGAAGACCACGGTCGGCCGCTCGATCCTCAACCTCCAGAGGCCTACCGCCGGGCGCGTCAGCTTCAACGGCACTGACCTCACCGTATTGGGTCCCCGAAAGATGCAGCCATATCGGCGGCATATCCAGGTCATTTTTCAGGATCCCTACTCTTCACTTGACCCGCGGGCGACGGCAGGCAGCATCATCGGCGAGCCGCTGCGGGTGCATAAGCTCGCCAGTACGAAAGAGGAGAAAGATACGCGCGTCAACGAACTCCTCGGCCTGGTCGGCCTCCATCCGAATATGAAATCGCGATACCCCCATGAGTTCAGTGGGGGCCAGCGTCAGCGGATCGGCATCGCGCGCGCGCTAGCCGTCGAACCCGATTTCATCGTCGCAGATGAGCCCATCTCAGCGCTGGACGTATCCATTCAGGCGCAACTGATCAATCTGCTCCAAGACCTCCAGGAACAGCTGGGCCTCACCTACCTGTTCGTCGCACACGACATGGCGGTCGTTCGGCACATTGCGGATCGGGTCGTGGTGATGTACCTCGGCAAGATTATGGAGATTGCAAGTTCCCAAGACATCTATAACAATCCCAAGCACCCCTACACGCAAGCCCTGCTCTCTGCGGTGCCTATCCCAGACCCGGCCATCGAAGCAACTCGGGAGCGTGTGCCGCTTCAGGGCTCTATCCCCAGCCCAGCCAATCCACCCTCAGGTTGCGTCTTCCACACGCGCTGCCCCGTGGCGATCGACGAATGCAAGGTCACCATTCCTGAGCTGAAGCGGGTTGGCCCCTTGCACGAAGCCGCCTGCCTATTGGCATAATCGCCACCGGGATGGCGTGCATCCAGGGACAGGCTGACTACAGCGCGTAGAGTGCGCGCGGGTTGTCGTCCGTAATCTTCTCGATCACGCGCGGACTGATGTCGCTCCGCCCTCGCAATATCGCGATTGCATCAATCTCGCTTGACGGGTCGAAGTGGCCGTAGTCGGTCCCGATGACGAGATTGTCCTCCCCCGTATATCCGAGGACATAGGGGAGATCGTCGTCATTCTGGCACGTCACGTACGCCCGAAACTCGCGGAACGGATTCTCGGGAAACGCCTTTCCTGCTGCCTCGTGTCGGCGTGCGGCTTCGTGGACCACCCACGGCGCCCACTGAGCGCTTGCCTCGATGAACCCCCAGCGAAGGTCCGGGAAGCGCTTGGGCAGCTCGCTCACCATGTACGAATGGCAGGAAACCGCAGTCATCGCGCGGAACATCCCGAACGCCGACCCTGGGTCGTAGGGGGACCGCAGCACGTCGCACACTTCCGAGTTCCCGTTCGCTATGTGGACGGCAATCGCCATGTCCAGTCGGCTAGCCTCCTCGTAGATGGGGTAGAAGTACACGTCCGGCAGCGTGCGCGACGCCTCGATGGGGCGCAGGCAGACGGCGACGGAGCCATGCTCCTTGGCGAATCGCAGCTCGTCGAGCGCGTCGTTCATCCGCATCAGCGGCAGAACGCAAGACCATCGGAAGCGGCCATCCCCGCGCTCCCAGATATCGGCGAGCCAGCGGTTCCACCCTTTGCAGATAGCCAGCTCAACCTCCGGCCGCTCAGCGACCTGCTCGATGAACAGCGTGTTGTGCAGCACCTGCACGTCGATCCCCAGCTCGTTCATATGCCGCAGACGGGCATCGAGGTCAGCCATCTCCCGCGCTTCTGCCGGCGTCGCCGTGTTCCTCCCCTGCGGGAGGGACTCGTTGCTCCTCGACAGCATCGCTCGGCGCCGGAGCTTATCGTCGACCAGCCATCGGAGGTTGCCGGGAGCGTTCGTGGGGGCTGCGAGAACGGGCCTGAAGCCTGCCTCCGAAGGGTCCATGAACTCCCAGGTCCGCTCCGTCTCCACAACATGCGCATCCGCATCTATTACTGGCATGCCGTTGCCCTCCTAAGATAGACAGACTGGAGCCGACGCCGCGCGCGGCGGCTTCCTCGCCGATAGCAGTTCGACCATAGCACTGCGCCTGCCAACCGTGAAGCCGATTCCTCCGACCTCACTGGGCCCGTGCTATATTGCTCCTATCCCTCCCTGGCGGACGTTTAGTGCATATCGGCTCCTGTCGCCTCACCTTCCGGCTCCACGGCAACGACTCGCTCAAGGGCAAGCGCCAGGTCTCGCGCTCGCTCATCACCCGGCTGCGGCAGAAGTTCAACCTCGCGGCTGCGGAGGTCGACGGCGTGGACGAGCACCAGCGGCTCGTCATCGGCCTGGCCTGTGTGAGCAACGACCTCGGACACGTGAACGAGATGCTCGATAAGGCGGTGCGCTTCGTGGAGGCGCAGGACTTCGACGCCGAACTCGTCGACGTGGAGCGCGAGGCGCTCGACTGGGCCTGATGGACGCCGCGCGCTTCGTCGAGCACCTGGGCGTGAGCTCGCTGCATAACGAGCTCGCGCACGTCGAAGAGGTCCCCCAGAGGCCCGCTGCCCACGCCCCCCTGAGTCACGACCTCGTCCCCAGTCTCGAGGCCGCGCTGTCGGCCCGCGGGCAGATGCCGCTGTACACGCACCAGGCGCACGCGATCGATACGGCGCTGGACGGGCGGGACACGGCGGTCGTCACGCCCGCGGCCAGCGGAAAGAGCCTGTGCTACCACGTTCCCGTCGCCCAGGCGCTCCTGACGGACCCCTCGGCGCGCGCGCTCTACCTCTTCCCCACCAAGGCGCTCGCCCAGGACCAGCTGCGGGGGTTGCAGGGATTGCTCCCGCCTAAGCTCGCGGCGAAGGTCGCCATCTTCGACGGCGATACGCCCTCGGCGGAGCGAAGCGGGATACGGCGGTCGGCGCAGGCGGTGCTGACGAACCCCGACATGCTGCACTTCGGCATGTTGCCGAACCACCGAGCTTGGCCGCGCCTGCTCCCGTCGTTGCGGTACGTGGTGATCGACGAGGCGCACGTCTACCGGGGCGTGTTCGGCTCGCACGTTGCGAACGTGGTCCGCCGGCTGCGCAGGCTCTGCGCCCGCTACGGGAGCGACCCGGTATTCATCCTCTGCTCGGCCACGATAGCGAACCCGGGCGAGCTGGCCGAGGGGCTCATCGGCAAGCCTGTCGAGGTCATCGACGAGGACGGTGCGCCCCACGGCTCGAAGCATTTCGTGTTCTGGGACCCGCCGATCCTCGACGAGGAGCGCGGCGCGAGGGCGAGCGCGCGGAGCGAGACCTCGCGGCTCCTCGAAATGCTGCTGCGCCGCGACGTCCGCACCCTCGCCTTCGTGCGCACCCGGCGGCAGGCGGAGCTCGTCTACGTGAACGTCCGAGACCGGCTGACCGGCGGCGACGAGCCGCTGGCGAAACGCCTGCGGCCGTACCGCGCATCGTACCTGGCCGAGGACCGCCGCGAGGTCGAGCGGGGCCTGCTGAACGGCGATCTGCTGGGGGTGGTGGCGACGAACGCGCTGGAGCTGGGCATCGACATCGGCGACCTGGACGCGACGCTGCTTACGGGCTACCCCGGCAGCATCGCGAGCACGTGGCAACAGGCGGGCCGCAGCGGCAGGAGCGGCGACGGCTCTCTGAGCGTGCTCGTCGCCCAGGACAACCCGCTCGACCAGTACCTGATGCGTCACCCGGACTTCTTCTTCGGACGCTCCCACGAGCACGCCCGCATCCGGCCGGGCAACCCCTACGTGCTCGGGCCGCACCTCAAGGCGGCGGCCTACGAGCTGCCCCTCACGCCGGCGGACGCGGCGCTTTTCGGCGGGAGCTTTGGTCCGCAGGTGGAGGCGCTGGCCGCCGAGGGTGCCCTGAACGAGCGGGACGGGCGCTGGTTCATCTCGCCGTCGGTGGAGTATCCGGCGCAGGAGGTCAACATCAGGTCGCTCTCGCACCGGCAATTCCTGGCCGTCGAATCCCAGTCGGGTCGCGTGTTGGAGCACGTGGACGCCTTCTCCGCGTTCAGCCAGCTCCACCCGGGGGCCGTCTACCTGCACCAGGGCGACTCCTACGTCGTCGGATCCCTGGACCTCGGCGCCGGCGTCGCCTACCTGAACAGGACCGACGCGCCCTACTACACCGAGTCGCGCGATCTGACCGACATCCGGGTCATCGAGACGCGCGCGGAGAAGGAGCTGAACGGCGCGCGGGTGTGCGTCGGCGAGGTCGAGGTGTCGAGGCGCGTCGTCGGCTACCGCAAGCGCGGCCTCTACTCGGAGCGGCCGGACGACGACTTGGGCGACGAGCTGCTCGACTTGCCGCCCTGGGAGTTCCGCACGATGGCCGTCTGGTTCGACCTGCCCGTGCCGACGTACAGCCGGGCGCTGCGCGAGCGCGTCGACCTGCCGGGCGGGCTGCACGCCATGGAGCACGCGGCGATCGGCGTGCTGCCCCTCTTCGCCCTGTGCGACCGCAATGATATCGGCGGCGTGTCCACGGCCCTGCATCCCGACACCGGCGAGCCGCAGGTGTTCATCTACGACGGCCATCCCGGCGGCGTCGGCATCGCGGAGCACGGCTACGAGGCCATCGAGGAGCTGTTGTCGGCGACCCTCGATGCAGTGTCGCAATGCCAGTGTGCCAATGGATGCCCGTCCTGCATACAGTCGCCCAAGTGCGGCAACAACAACCACCCGCTGGACAAGCACGTTGCGCAGGACCTGCTGCGCGGGCTGCTGGGAGCGTAGGGCCGGGTGCCTTCTATGAGCGACAGCGCGGGCAGCGACAGCGTGTGGCTGATCACCGGTGTTCCCGGCGCTGGGAAGAGCACGGTTTCGAGGGGACTTGCCCGGCGGCTTCCGAGGTCGGCGCACGTCGAGACGGACTTGGTCAGGGCGATGATCCTGTCCGGGAACGCGGCTCCCGGCAAGGAGCCGCTGGCCGAGTCCGATGCGCAGCTGGGGCTTGGCGCGCACAACGCCGCGCTCTTGGCGGACTCGTTGATGAGCGCCGGGTTCACGCCCATCGTCGACGATGTCATTCTCCGGCCGCAGATGGCGCGCTACTGGGAGGTCCTCTCCCGCTGGCCGCTTCGGTTCGTCGTGCTCGCGCCCCCTGTCGAGGTCGCGGTCGAGCGGGATAGCGAACGCGTCGAAAAGCACGTGGCCGAGAGGTTCGCCTACCTGGACGCGGAGCTGCGCGGGCAGATGCAAGGGCTGGGCCTCTGGCTGGACACGTCGGGCATGACCCCTGACGAAACGGTCGAGACAATCATCCGCCGCGCCGACGAAGCGTTCCTTGCGCCTCACGCCGGCTAGACCCCAGCCATAGCTGGATGTGAGGAGGCCTCTGCCCTCCCCTGTCTGCGTGGGAGGCTGGGTAGGGAGCCGCCATTCCCGCGCCCCCTTCCGTCATTCCCGCGGAGGCGGGAACCTCGCAGCGGTGCGACAGCGGCGCGGTCCCTCCCTCGCAGCCCCTCTCGCGTAGGCCGGGGCGACCATGACACTTGCGCCTTCCCCCAACACCCTTATTCCCCTACCATGCCTGTCCTGACTCTGTCGGAGGGCGCGCCGGGTTCTGCGGAGCCCCGCACGGGATCGCTGCTCCGGCTCACGAGTAAATTGCGCACTCTTGCGCAGCATTGCGCACTTTTTTGCCCCCTCACTCGTAAACCTGCGCATTTTACGAGTGGAGAACAGCGCAGAAGGGGTGCATTTTCGGCCCTTTTGCGAGTAACCACGAATTGAAGAATATATGACAGATAGCGGTTGCGTTATCGCCATTCTTGTCGCTACGATGCCCTGGGCCTTCGGGTCACGCCCACATCCCATAGCCCAAGGAAGACATCACATGGCCAATGGCCTAACCCCGCGCCAGGTACGTGCTCTCCCCTACTTCGCCAGCGCCCCCTCGGTCTCCGCGGGCGCCAGAAGCGCTCAGATCGCTCGTCGGACCTTCCAATACTGGATGGAAGACCCTCTCTTCCGCGGAGAAGTCGAACGCCTTCGCCGCGAGGCCGCCGCATTGGCCCAGACCGAGCTCGAAGGGCTCATGCTCCAATCCGTCCTCACCCTCGCCGATGCTATGAACTCCCCCAATGAGTTTGTCAGAGTGAGCGCCGCACGCTCCGCCGCCTCCATCTTCCTCCGCATACGCGAAGACAAGGAGCTCCACCAGCGTCTCGACACCATCGAGGGCTCCTACTCCCTCCTCAAGGAGCAGTTAACGTGAGCGCACGACAGCGTATCCGCGCCCTCGAACGTCTCTTCGCCTGCCAGCGCCCCAAGTCATCCTCGCTCCCTTGGCTGACCAGTTCATCGACGAATGGCGCCGGGCCGTCGACAACGGCGAGTCCCCGCCCGATATCCTCGAGCTCGTCCTCGCCGCCGCTGCCAAGGGTCTTGCTATCCCCTACGCGCCGCCGCTCTTCGGATACGTCTCCCAATGCCGGCGTACCCGTCAAGTCCCCTCCTCTCCCCGGATTGTTCACTCGTTCGTCCATGGCATGGGCGAGCGGCGCAACCCCTTCACCTCCCAACCTTGCAAGTGCATCGCCCACGCCGACCTCAGACCTCCACGAGAAGACCCGGACGCATTCCTTTGAACCGCTGCCTCGCCCTGAACAACTCCTCCCTCCTCTTTGCTAGACTCCGGCTGCGATGACTCATCTAGGCGGCAGGGCGGCGTATGTTTATGACGAGGTGTTGTCGCGTCACGTGCTGAGGGAGGGCCACCCGATGGTCCCCGTCCGCCTTCAGCGCACCTACGAGCTACTCCGCGCCTACGGGGCATTCGAGGACGAGAGCGCGATGCTCGTCGCGCCGCGTCCGGCGACGATGGACGAGCTCACAACGTTCCATACTGAGAGCTACATCGACGTCGTGCGCCGTCTGAGCAGCTGCGAGGAGCGCATGGCGGAGCGGCACGGGTTCTCTGAGCAGGGCGACAATCCGGTCTATCCGGGGATGTACGAGGCGGCGCTGCTCTCCACGGGAGCGTCGGTCCAGGCGGCGGAGCTCGTGGCGGACGGCGCGGCGTCGGCGGCGTTCGCGCCCGCGGGCGGGCTGCACCACGCGATGCGCGGGTGGGCCTCCGGGTTCTGCATCTTCAACGACCCCGTCGTAGCCATCAACGCTTTGCGGAAGCGCGGGCTGCGGGTGGTCTACGTGGACATCGACGCCCACCACGGCGACGGCGTGCAGGCCGCCTTCTACCACGACACGGACGTGATGACGATATCCATCCATGAGAGCGGGCACTGGCTGTTCCCCGGCACGGGCGCGGTCGCCGAATTGGGGGCTGGGGACGCGGCGGGCTACTCGGTGAACCTGCCGCTGTTTCCGTACACGGACGACGCCATCTACCTCGACGCGTTCGACCAGGTGGTCCCGCCGCTGATCGAGGCGTTCGCTCCGGACGTGCTCGCAACGCAGCTCGGCGCCGACGCCTACGTGGACGATCCGCTCACACACCTGAGTCTGAGCACGCACGGGTATATGGCCGCCGTCGAGCGTCTGGGCGCGATGGGCTATCCGTGGCTGGCGTTCGGTGGCGGCGGCTACGACCTGGACGCCGTGCCACGGTGCTGGACGCTCGCCTACGGCGCGATGCTGGGCCGCGACTGGCCCGACGCGCTGCCCGCCGAGGCCGGCGCTTTCCTCGAAAGCCCGCGGCTGCGCGACGGCGAGGGGACGGCGACGGTCGCCCCCGATATCCGCGCCAGGGCCCGCGCCTACGCTCAGGAGCAGACGGACGAGATCAAGCGCCTGGTCTTCCCCGTCCACGGGTTGCGGTGATGGGGCGGGAATGCATGGGCGTTGAGAAGGAGGGGCGCTACTTGATGGTCTATGCCGTTGTCCGCCCACATTCGGTGTAGTAGACCTACCCCAGCGGGAGGCGCCACATGAGCGAGCAGGGCCGCCGGATAGAGGTCGCGAACGTCTGGAAGGTGTTCGGCGATAGATCGGAGCGCGCTCTCGATCCGGAGCATGCGTCGAAGAGCCGTGCGGAGCTCCGGCAGGAACTGGGCGTCGTGGTCGGGCTGAGAGACGTTTCTTTCGCCGTGAACAGCGGAGAGGTCTTCGTCGTCATGGGCCTGTCCGGCAGCGGCAAGTCGACTCTGGTGCGCTGTCTGATCAGGCTCACGGAACCCACCGCTGGGCAGGTCCATTTCGACGGCGAGGACATTCGCACGTACTCTTCGGAGCAGCTGGTGCAATTCCGGCGCAGCAAGGTCGCCATGGTCTTCCAGCACTACGCCCTTCTTCCGAACCGCAACGTATTGGATAACGTGTCCTACGGTCTGGAGGTACGGGCCTGAGCAAGAAGACCAGGTACGAGGCCGCGGCGGAGGCCATCGAGACCGTCGGACTCAAGGGCTGGGAAGGGAACTATCCCCGGGAGATGAGCGGCGGGATGCAGCAGCGGGTCGGCCTCGCGAGGGCTCTGGCCGTCAATTCCGACGTGCTGCTCATGGACGAGCCATTCAGCGGTCTCGATCCCCTCATACGGAGGGAGATGCAGGACGAGCTCATCACCCTCCAGACCGAGCTCCACAAGACCATTGTGTTCATCACGCATGATCTGAACGAAGCCCTCAAACTGGGCGACCGCATCGCAATCATGCGGGACGGCGAGATCATCCAGGAGGGTTCGCCCGAGGAGATCGTCACGCTGCCGAGCGACGACTACGTAACCGACTTCGTGCGGGACGTGTCCAGGGCGAAGGTCATTCAGGCGAAGGCGATCATGCGGGAGCCGGATGTGGTTATGTACGAGCGGCAGGGCCCGCGCGCGGCCCTGCACGCTATGCGGAATTACGGCATCGACGCGGTGTTCCTGATAGCGCGCGACTTCACGCTCACGGGGGTACTGACGGAGGACCACGTCAGGGAGCTCATTGCCCAGCGGAAGGAGACCCTGGAAGGAGCGGAGGTCGTTCCCGCGATGGCCACGGAGCCGGAGACCTTCATCGAAGAGATCATCCCGATGGCGACCCAGACCGGACACCCGATAGCGGTCGTCGCCGACAACGGAAGCCTGCTGGGCGAGATCGACAGAGGCGCGCTGCTCACGGGCATGTCGGGCGTTGGTTAGGAGGGGTTGATGGGGCCTTACGGGCACAGAACCGAGGGTCCGGTTACCCAGACCCAGTAACCCGAGCCGTTCTTCAGGTTGTGCTCGGCGCGCTGCACGATTTTGGTCCAGCGGTCCGTCTCGGTGTCGAACCCGTACGCCATCGCCCAGTCAAGGGAAGTCCAGGTTGCGCCGAGGTACTCGTCTAGGTACTCGTCCGCGTCGATTGTCGCGCCTTGCGGGGCCCGGTTGGGGTCAATCACGCCGAGGAGGTTCCAGTTGATCAACCCCGACGAGCCGCAAGGCCATTCCGTTAGGGGAGGCGGCGGGGGAAGCGAAGGTATGGGAGGCGGGTCCGGGTCTGTCTCGGAGAGCACAGTTTCCAGTGGTGTGGAGTCGGGCGTATGTAGATAGTAGCCGTAGCCGGCTACTATCTCGGTCAGCGGCCCGAACCACTCACCCGTGTCTCCGTCCCGCACCGCCACTAGCCATTCGCCGACCTGGTAGCCGAAGACGCTCTCAGCGGGGTGCGCAAGGGGCAGCACCGAGCCTATCGCCGGGTTCGCCGGGTCGGCGGGAATCGAGATGAGGTTCCAGCCTTGCTGCAAGCTCACGAGGTAGGGTGTGGAGTCGGCCGCGCCGGGGCCTTCGTCCGCCGCGGCTGGCAGGATGATGAGTAGCGACAAGGCCGCAGCCATCAACGTCCCCACCAGCGAGGCTCTGCGGAATCGCACGCCTGCTCCTTTCGTGAGGCTTGTGTGGTAGCCAGGCGCAAGCGTACCACGCGGGGGTAGGCTGGATGGCGGCGTTCGCTCAGGACAGGCTCGGGACGAGTGGTTTGCGGCTATCATGGCCGTCAGCCAGACCAAGGAGCACGCCGCGCTATGAAGATTGCGTCATTCGAGAGCCGGGTCGTCCGCATCCCCCGCGAGCCGGGGCCGTCCGCGCCTCGTGAGGAAGCGGACTACGTCACGCTCAAGCTGCGGACGGACGACGGCATCGAGGGCGTCGCCTACGCGGGATTTGCGTCGACGCTCGTGACCAAGGGGCTGAAGGAGGTCGTCGACGCGCTGGCGGGGGCTGTGGTGGGAGCGGACCCGCATGAGACCGGCGCAATCGTGGGGCGGTTGCTCGCAAGGGCGGGAGGCGGCTCGCCCGCCGGGCTGGTCACGCGGGCGGTACCGGCCATCGACGTGGCGTTGTGGGACATCCGGGGGAAGGCGCTGGGGATGCCGGTGTGGAAGCTCCTAGGCGCGAGCTCGGGCGTCGTGCCGACCTACGCCAGCGGCTATCTGTGGCGGCACTACGACCTGGAAGCGCTCGCGACGACGGCGGCCGAGCTGGTCTCGGAGGGGTTCCGGGCGATGAAGTTTCGCATGGGCGCGAAGGCGTCGGCGCAGGCGGAGCTGGCTCGGCTGCGGACGATGCGCGAGGCGGTGGGCGACGGCGTCGACCTGATGGTGGATATCAACCAGGGATGGGACGTGAACCGGACTATCGCGGTAGGGCGCGGTATGGCGGAATACGGCCTCTTCTGGCTGGAGGACCCGACGCATTTCCAAGACTATGCGGGGCTCGCGCGCATCGCGGACGCGCTGGACACGCCCATCGCGGCAGGGGAGTACCACTACGGCATCGAGCCCTTCCGGCACATGCTGGAGGCGCGCTCCATCGACATCGTGATGGTCGACCTGCTGCGCGTGGGCGGCATCACGCAGTGGATGAAGGTCGCGCACATGGCGGAGGTCTACAACCTGCCGGTGGTGACGCACCTGGCGCCGGAGATTCTGGGCCACGCGCTGGCGGCGGCGCCGAACGGGCTGTACGTCGAGCACATGCCGTGGGCATTCGCGCTGTTCGAGGAGGTCCCGCAGGTCAACGCGGAAGGTCGGCTCGTCATGCCCGACGCGCCCGGTCTCGGGCTCGCGTTCGATGAGGCGCGTCTAGTCGCCTCCGCACTCTAGGATGCGCGCCAAGCGGCGCGGTAGAATCGGGCGGCGATGAAGCCCGGCGACGTGATAGAGAAGCCATGGGGCAGCGAGGAGATCGTTGACCTGTGCGAGGCGTACTGCGTCAAGCGCCTGAACGTGCGGCACGGCCACCGTCTGAGCATGCAGTACCACGAGCGCAAGCGTGAAACGATGATGCTGCTCAAAGGCTCGGCGGACTTAATGATCTCCGAGGAGCACGGGCACGGGAACATCCTGATGGAGCCAGGCGAGGCGTATATCATCGAGCCCGGCACGGTGCACCGCATCGAGGGGCTGTCGGAGGAGGACGCGGTCATCCTCGAGGTGAGCACGACGGAACTGGACGACATCGTGCGGCTCGATGACGACTACGGGCGATAGGGGCTCGGCTGGCGGCCCCCTCCTCAGTCCTCCCCCCCCCCCCCCAGACGGCCCCCTCCTCAGTCCTCCCCCGCAGACGGGGGAGGAGGGAAAGGCGCGGAGACGAGACCTAGACCTCCCGGTACTCGCCTTCGATAGTGTCGTCGTCTCCAGTGGGGCCGCCGTCGTTTGGCGGGGTGTCGTCGGGAGCGTCGGCGGACGCCGACGCTTCGGCTTGCTGCCGGGCGTAGACGGCTTCGCCGATCTTCTGGAGCGACGCGTTAAGGGCTTCGACTGCGGCGTTGAGGGACGGAACGTCGGCGTCTTCGCGGGCCAGGACGGAGCGGGACGTCGGCTATCTTGGCTTCGACCTCGGCCTTGAGGTCGGCGTCGATCTTGTCGGCGAACTCGGCGAGGGTCTTTTCCGCTTGGTAGGCGGCGGTGTCGGCGAGGTTTCGGGCCTCGACGAGATCGCGGCGGAGCTTGTCCTCCTCGGCGTGCTCCTCGGCCTCCCGCACGAGGCGTTCGACCTCGTCCTTCGCGAGGCCGGAGCTTGCGGTGATGGTGATGCGCTGCTCCTTGCCGGTGGCCTTGTCCTTGGCGGAGACGCTGAGGATGCCGTTGGCGTCGATGTCGAAGCTCACGTCGATCTGCGGGATGCCCCTGGGAGCGGGGGCGATGCCGTCGAGGTTGAAGCGGCCGATGGTCTTGTTCTCGGCGGACATGCTGCGCTCGCCCTGGATGACATGAATCTCGACGCTCGACTGGCTGTCGGCGGCGGTGGTGAAAGTCTCGGTCGCGGACGTGGGGATGGTGGTGTTGCGCTTGATGAGGGTGGTGGCGACGGCGCCGAGGGTCTCGATGCCAAGGGTGAGTGGCGTTACGTCGAGGAGGAGGATGTCCGTCACCTCTCCTTGGAGCACGCCTGCCTGGATGGCGGCGCCGACGGCGACGACCTCATCGGGGTTGACGCCCCGGTGAGGTTCCTTGGCGAAAAGCTCCTTCGCCTTTTCGATGACGGCGGGCATGCGGGTCATGCCGCCGACGAGCACAACTTCCGCGATTTCGTTGGGGGAGAGACCAGCGTCCTTAATCGCTTGGCGGCAGGGGCCGACGGTCCGGTCGACGAGGTCAGCCGTGAGCTGTTCCAGCTTGGCGCGACTGAGGGTCGTGGTCAGGTGCTTGGGACCGGATGAGTCGGCGGTGACGAAGGGGAGATTGATGTCTGCCTGCTGGACGGTGGAGAGCTCGATCTTGGCGCGCTCGGCGGCCTCCTTGAGGCGTTGGATGGCCATGCGGTCGTTGCGGAGGTCGATGCCCTGGTCTTTCTTGAACTCGTCGGCAAGCCATTCGATGATGCGCTGGTCGAAGTCGTCGCCACCGAGGTGGGTGTCGCCGTTGGTGGACTTGACCTCGAAGACGCCCTCGCCGACGTGGAGGATGGAGATGTCGAAGGTGCCGCCGCCGAGGTCGAAGACGGCGATGACCTCGTCTTGCCGCTTGTCGAGGCCGTAGGCGAGGGATGCGGCGGTGGGCTCGTTGATGATGCGGAGCACGTCGAGTCCGGCGATGGCGCCGGCGTCCTTCGTGGCCTGGCGCTGGCTGTCGTTGAAGTAAGCGGGGACGGTGATGACAGCTTGGGTAATGGTCTCGCCCAGCTTGGCCTCTGCGTCGGTCTTGAGCTTCTGGAGGATCATTGCGGAGATTTCGGGCGGGGTGTGGTCCCGGCCGCCCATGGTGACCGCGACGTCGCCGACCTTCCCAGCCTTGGTTACGTAGCCGAGAGTCTTCCTCTCGGACTCGATCTCGGCGAACTTGCGGCCGATGAGGCGCTTCACCGAGTAGACCGTGTTCTCCGGGTTGGTGACGGCTTGGCGCTTCGCCACCATGCCGACGTATCGCTCGCCGCTCTTCGGGTTGATGGCGACGACCGACGGAGTGGTGCGGCCGCCCTCCGAGTTTTCGAGGACGAGGGGCTCGCCTGCCTCCATGACGGCCATCGCCGAGTTCGTCGTTCCTAGGTCTATGCCGATTACCTTGGCCATTCCGTAGCTCCTCGTTCTCCTTGGTTACGCAGTCGGGTTGTGCAGTCGTTGGTTGATTGCCGCCGGTCTAATCGGGAGACTCGGCGGCTCGCGCCACTATCACTTGGGCCGGCCGGAGCACGCGGTCCTGGCTCCGGTAACCGGAGCGGAACGTGCTGAGCACGCAGCCGGCGGGTTGGTCGTCGGTTGGTTGATGGTAGACGGCCTCGTGCTCGGCGGGGTCGAAGGGGTCGCCGGGCGCGGGTCCGAACTTCGTTACGCCTTCCGCTGAGACGAGCGTGTCCATGTTCTGGAGGATGAGCTTGACGCCGCCTCCCCAGCTCTCGGGCGCGTCCTCGGGGAGGGCGTCGACTGCCCGCTCCAGGTCGTCGACGATGGGGAGGAGTCTGAATATCACTTGATTGGAGGCGTTGCGGGCCAGCGCCCACCGCTCCTCCTCGACACGCCGCTTGTAGTTCACGAAGTCGGCTTGGGAGCGCATGGCGATGGCCTTCATCTCGTCGCGCTCCCGTTCGAGCCTGGAGATGGGGTCGTGGGGCAGGTGCTCCTCGGGGCTTTGTCCGGCTTCCTCTCCACTCCCGGGGAAGGACTGAGAGAGGGGCTGTTGATCGTCGTCTGCAAACATTTGCTTACCGCTCGTTTGAAGGGTGGGCGCGACCGAAGAACAGGTCAAAGATGTCCTGCATGGCCTGCTCGAAGGTCGCGGGGGGCCGTGCGGCCTGGCGTTCCGCCGCGTCCATGGCGTTGGTGAGGCGGTCGAAGACCGCGAGGGCCATCTCAACGCCGGCGAGATTGAGGCGCAGCTCATCGACGAGGTGCTTGATCATGCGGAGCTTTGCGATGTCGCGCTCCGAGTAGAGGCGAAGCATGCCGATTGTGCGGGAGGGTTGGACGAGGCCGACGCGCTCGTACTTGCGCAGGGTCTGCGGGTGCATGCGGAGGATGCGTGCGGCGACGCTGATGATGTAGAGGCCTTCCTCGGCGTCCCGGGGGTCTGCGTCCTGCGAGTCGGGTCCAGGCTCCGGCTGCCGACGACGCATAGGGACGCCGGCGCGCTCGGTGGGACCGATGGGCTGGAAGAGAGGACTGAAACGCTGACTGTTGGTTGGTCTGCCACGGTGCTGCATGTCGAACTTCCCGTTACTCGTGTTTCAGCAGGCCTACGGCGCGGTATTGCGCTCTATCGGGACAAGTTATATAGTATTGATTGATACGGTCCATGTCAAGTAAGCGCATGCGAGAAGATCGAGGAGTGAGCCTGTTGAGAGTTAGAGCGCGCGACATCGGTCCAGCGATTTCGGCATCTAACCAGTACAGGCGCGGAAGGACTAGAACCAAAGGGTACGGCCTGATCGTAGTTAGAGTGAGTATGTAGGGAGGTGGAGGGATGATTCAGTTCAAGGCATGCCAGCGGTGTGGTGGGGACTTGCGGGAGTCGGGCGACATGTACGGCGGCTACTTCCAGTGCGTGCAGTGCGGCCACATGATCGACCTGCCCCAACATCGACCCGTGGTTGCCGTCGCCGTCGCGGAGCAGCGAGCCGACGCTGCGGCCTAAGACCTCCATATCGCCATGGTTCATACCCCGTCCTTCTTCGGAAGGGCGGGGTTTTCTGTTGGGCGCGAACGCTCGCCTGTGAGTGCGAGCTCGGGGAAGGGCGGACCATAGAAGCCGGACTTCAGCCAGTCGCCCACGTCCGTGAGAAGCCGCTCCATGTCCACGCCCGCGTACTGAGGCGCGAACGGCCTTGCGAATCTGATGGCGTCGTCGAGCAGACGACGAACGCCTTTCGGGTTGCGCCGGAGCGCGTGGGCAAAGCCCGCTCCGAGCTTGGTGAGCGCGAGGAGGAATAGCCGCTCCGGGTAGGCCGCATTGACCCACAGCGCCTCCCACGTCTCGTGGCTGGCCTGGAACCGCGCTTCGTTGAACTCGTTGATTCCCTGCATGAACAGGCTAGTCGTCCCAAGGACGGCGCCGTCGCCGATGTCGCGGGTCTGCACGAGGTACGCGAGCCACTGGGTGTCGAGGACCTGGCGACCGCCCTGCGCGAACCGCTGCGGGGGAGGCGTAGGGGCCTGGGCCATCAGGCGCTAGTCAGGTCGTCGTAGGGGTTTTCGACTTCGAGGGACTGGTACTTGGAGGGACACTTCACGTAGACGCGGTTAGCGGTGAGGCCGCCGTCGGGCTCGTAGGTCCCGCCCAGCACGATCTCAGAGTGGGGGTTGAAGAAGAGGTCCGGGAGCACGCCGTCGTACGTGGCCGAAAGCTGGACGCCGTTCTCCTCGAGGAAGAACGTTGCGAGGGTGTTGTTGGCGCTGTCCCGCGAGAAGCTGCCGTCGACGAGCTTTCCCTTGACCTGGACCGACTGCCCCGGGCCGACGTCGCTCTCGACGAGCTCGTCGACGGTGAGGTAGAACGAGGTGGCGGTCTGGAAAGCGGTGAAGCCGAAGTAGGCGAAGGCGGCGAGGAGCACGACGCCGAGCACGATGAGCTTGCGCCGCCGCGTGAGAACGGAGGCGATGCCTGGAGCCGGGGCGGGCTCCGTGTGATGTGCGGGCGTGTACTGCATCGTGATACCTGTCACATTATAACGCCTATGGAGGGTCGGCGGGCATGGTACCGCATGCAGCGGCGGCGCTAGGCCCCTCGGGTTCGCTTCGGCCTAGGAGCGCGGCGCTCGGCGGGGGGAACCCCACCAGGACAATCACTCCCTAGATCGGATCGGTCGCTGGGCCGGCGGAACGCTCTTGAACCCTCTGCTGCTTCGCGTCATTCGACCGCATGTCCTGACGGAGCCCGATTCTCAGTCCCAATTGGCGCGCGACCAACGCGAGGCCTAGCGTAAGCATCATGATGAACAGGCTCACCACGCCGGCAGCCTCCCGTTGGTTGAGCTCCGGCGACGCGAGCTCCAACGCGATGAGCGAGAGTGTGCGCGTTTCGCGTGAAGCCAAGAGCACAATGCTTGACGTGGTGGAGGCCGCGCCCACGAAGTTCAGCGTTCCGATGAGCACCATCGTGGGCATGAGCACAGGGAGGACGACCTTGAAATAGGTCCTCAGCCATCGGGCGCCGGAAACGCGAGCCGCTTCCTCGAGGTCCTTGCCGAGTTGGACCATCACGCCCTTGAACACGTTTGTACCCGTCGTGTTGCCTGAGATGACGACGACGAGGATCAGGGCCCAGATTGACCCATACAACCACGTAAGCCCTGGCGTGCTGAGGAACATGATGAGCAGGCCAAGCCCGGACAAGATGCCGGGAATCGCAGCCGACACCCAGATGATGGAGTCAAGGAGACGCCGCCCTCGCCACGTCGTGCGCACCATCATGTAGGCCAACAAGGAGAACAGAATCGGGCTGCCGAAGCCGGCGGTGAGCGCCAGGATCATGGTGGTCCGGAACCCCTTGAGGAATCCGGGGTCAGTGAGCACGTATTGCCAGTGTCCCAGGGTCCAGAGCGGGGTCGTGTTAAAGAATCCAGCGCGCGCCATGAAGCTGCCCATGACAACAATCATGAAAGGCAAGGCCGTGAGCAGCAGCAGAATCAGGACAATCGTCGCCACAACCGGCAGTTTCCAGCGCCCCAGGTCCATCAGGCCAGGCTGGAACGTACCGGTGATCGTGGTGTAGTGCCGCCGCGAGAGTATCCAACGCTGGAGCGGGAACACCGCGCCGATTATCAAGAGCGTCACGCTCGCCAACACAATTGCTTGGCCATAGTCGGGGATGTTGGCGCCGGACACGAGGTTGTAGATCTGGGTGGAGTAGACAAAGAACCCCCACCTCATGCCGAGCAAGAACTCAATCTCGAACCCGTTGAACACTCTGATGAGCTGGAGCGCTAGAATCAGGATGATCGGCGAGGCCATCACCGGCAATGTGACCCTGAACACAGTTGCCAGGTTGGAGGCCCCGGACATACGAGCCGCTTCTTCCAACGTCCGGTTCATGTTCCGGAAAGCCGGGGTGAAGAGCATCACCTTGAACGCGATCCCGTCAGCCATCAATTTGGCCCAGACAATCCCTGGCAAACTGAAGATGTTGAATGGCCCTTCGTCCACGAACGGAAGTAGCTCCAAGGCCTTGTTGAGAAAGCCGATGTCCGGGTCAGCCAGCATCATCCAGCCGATTGTGGAGGATAGCTCGGGGAACAGGTAGGCCACCCAGAAGCCGTACTCGAGCCCGTAGGCGAAAGGTATGTTGGTCCGTGCGAGGACCAGCGAGATTGTGATTGCAATCGGGAAACTCGTGATCATCACCAGGAACCAGACGGTGAAAGAGTTCCTGAGCGACGTGAAGAGGTGTGGCTGGTCCCAGGCGTTGATCCAGTTATCCAGACCCCACGTTGCGGGCCCGATGAGCACATCCCGCGCAGTGTTGAAGCTCATGATGAGCAGGAGCACGACGGGGTAGATGAGATAGAAGCCTATCACCAGAATGGTGACGGCCATTATCAGCGTCCCCGTGCCAGGCTTGAGTTTGATCGGACTGAGGCGGCGGAGAGCCCCCAACCGTTCCTGCCCCATCGTTCCTCCTACGAAGTTTTGGGGCTCCCAATCCGCTATGGGAGAGATTGGGCTCCGCCGTTCTTCTTCAGACAGCGGCTCCGGTTGGAGCCACCGCCACTCCTACTGACTAGTCAATGTCCGGGAGACGGCGGGCCCGGTTCAGAGTGCGCGGACGACAGTAACACCGTCCTAAATGGAGCGTCAACTGAGTGTGCTCGTCCAGTGCATTGGTGACACTCGGTCCCCTTTCGTTGCCATCGAGCGACGGCCTGCGCGAGGGCGAGATAGCCGAGGGCCCGACGCGGACGGACGGTGTCGTAGGCGTCTCCCAGGCCGGAGCTCACGGTCCAATCGGCGATCTCCCGGGGGAAGGGAGTGACCTCCTAGAACCCCTTGGCGTGGCCGGATCGCAGCCGACGCGAACCTGTCTTCCGCTCAGAGGGCCGGTGCACCAATCTGGGTGCACCGGCCCTCTCGTCATTCATATCAATAGGCCTGCGGTCTACCAGGGAAGGCCCAACTCTTGGTAGAGGCCGTCCATGTAGGTGCGCGATTCTTCGATGAGGTCCAGCCATTCCTCGGTGAACTCAATCACCTCGATCCTCCCCTCCTCCTGGAGCTGGGGGATCTGACTGACCAGAGCGAATCGCTCGTCGGAGACCTTGTTCTGCGGGATGTCCTTGCGCAGCGATGGGTCTGGGTCCGGGTCAAGCGTTAGGCGCGTATTCACGTCCTGACCCTCCTTGGAGTAATACCAGTTGATGAACAGCTGGGCAGCCGCCGGGTGGGGAGCATCGGCCATGACCGCCACCTCGCCGCCGATCTCCGCGGTCAGCCCTTCATCCATGGTCTTCTGGGAGGTCAGGTTGGCGACCGGCAGACCGATCTCAGCGGCCTGGTCGACCGCCAGCGCTGCTCCGAAGAACGACCACGCCCACTTGCCTGCGGCAAGACCGTCGACCATCTCCGCATCGCAGTCAGCGCAGACGAACTCGATTCCGGTTTCGCGCGTCACGCGTTCGAGGTAGTCCTGGCCGAGAATGGACCACATCCGCCCACGGGTCGTGTTTGCGCCTCCAACTGCGGACATCTCACGCATCACCGTTTGGCCACGCCATTTCTCGACAAAGTCAGGCTCCAGGAGGTCCCAGAAGGACGTGATGGCGTCAACCTCTTCCTGGCTCACGAGGTCGGTGTTGTAGGAGATCTCAGCGATGTTATCGATGCTGACGTTATAGGCCATCGAGTATTCGCCGGCACGGTCGGTGAAGTAGATCTTGGGGAAATGCCATCCCGAACGGTCAAGGATATCGGGGTGAATAATGAGGGGCTCCACCGGCGTGAACGCGTTCGCCTCGAGCATCCGCTCTTGAGAGCTCGTGCCGACCTTCGAGACATCGACCGTGTAGCGGCCACGTCCGCGCTCCGCCAGCACGCGATTGGTGTTGGAGGTGCCGCTGCCAGTGCTGGCAATCAAGTTGATCTCATACTTATCCGCGAAGAACCTGAGAACGTCGCGATCGATCCTTGAGTCCGTACCACCAAGGATAATCACTATCTCGCCCTCAGCTTTGGCGTCTTCGATCAACTGCGCCCACTGTGCTTCAAAGCTCGTGTCCGGCGTGGCGGTCGGGGCCGGCGCCTCCGTAGGAAGAGGCGTCGGCACCGAGGTTGGCACCGAGGTTGGCTGCGGGGTGTTCGTGGGCGTAGGGTCGCCAGAACAAGCGGCTACTAAGCTTGCGATGGCCAACCCCAACACGAGCGGCCTAAACGTTTTTCCTATCTTGGACCTAAGCATGGCCTTGTGATTCCTCCCCGTTTGATGGTTGAGCGGCGCCAAGGGGTGGCTGGACTCAGTCCAACGAAACGAGGTCCATTGCGGCCCCGCACCCAAAGTCCTCGCCCGAAGGACCGCACACCACAAGCGGCGCGGTGCCTAGTAGTTCGCCAGTGTCAGCGTCGTGGAAACGGAATGTGACCGGCCCGTATTGCCCGTAGAAAAGGAAGTCCTCTCCCACATCCCTGAATGGCCGGTCCAAGCCCACCGCGAAAGCGCCGTGGTTGTTCGAAACGTTCGCTCCATCGGCGTAGCCCTCCAGGATCGCGGTCACGTCGGTGTCCGTGAAGGAGCTGCCCCACCGCATGCGGATGAAGATCTCTTTCCCGGGGGGCAGGCCGGAGCCAAGCAGCCAGATCCCGTGGTCGCGGATTCGCTCCGGCGGGAACTTGACCATCGGCGGCCAGACCTGGAACTCGGGGTAGATCGTGTTGAGGCGTTGGGTCTCGGGCGCTGACCCAGGCGCGGCGGAGGCGCCACCCGGTGACCAACCCATCGCGAACGCCAGCGTAGCTAACAACGCGAGCGCTGCCAACAGCATCAGGCCCCTTTGGTAAGTGAAGAAGGACTTCGTTCGCTCACTTCCCAACTCGCACCTCCTCAACATTAGGCGGGATTCTTCACGCCGCCATGCTAGATTAATAGGCCAACGCAGGCTACCCACCGGGCGACCATGGACGCCATACCCGGCAGGCAACTCCATCCCAGACTCAACGGATTACGGCTTTCTACGCTAGAGGCTGTCCGTTGTCAACCGTAGGCCGTTAGGGGTTGACTCTTGGCGCGGCGGCCCGTCGTGGTCGACAGGGGTAGACCGCGGAGAAAAACGAAGGCCCTCCAAATCGGAAGGCCTTCGTGGGGCTATCGTACGGCGGCTATCTGGCCGGGACGAACTCGTGCATACGGGACCTGAGGCCCCGCTTGGCGAGCTCGCTCTCGAAGAGATCGTGGATGCGCGGGTCTTCGTCTTCGTATTCGATCTGCATCCCCCCGGCCTTTTCGGACTTGTCCATGTTCTCGTAGCTCCACATCTTGGACTCGAGGACAGGGTAGCGGGCGCCCCCGAAGTCGAAGACGAGGTAGCGGGACTGGCCCTCTGAGACGTTGAAGTGCTGGTGGTAGGTGGGACCGTCGGGCGGGGCGTAGAGGGTGCCGGGCTTCCAGTCGACGCGGACCGTGTCCACGGGGTTCTCGCCTTCCTTCCAGAGCAGGGAGTAGCCCTCGCCGGTGACGCAGAAGATATGCGCGCCCGCGTTGTGGGCGTGGGCCTTCTTATACGTGCCCTCGAAGAACTGGGAGATATGGCAGTGCATCGAGCTGTCGCCGAGGAGGAATTGGATGTTGTTTCCGGCGGCGCCGCGCGCGAGCCAAGGGGGGAGCTCGAAGTTGACGAGCTCGGGGACGAAGTTGGTCTCCCACTGGTGCCGGCCGGGCTTGACCTGCCGGAACTCTCCCTCGCCGTCGAAATACTTCTCGGCAGCCATGCGCTCGGGGAACTGGAATGGGTTGCCGTAGATGAAATCCGGGTTGCGGAAGACGTTGAAGATGATGGGGAGGTCGGTGACGGCGGCGAGCCGGGCGGGCTCTGTGCCGGAGCCGTTGAATATCTGGTGCTTCGCATTGAGCGGGATGGCGAAGATCGCGCTGGGACCCCACTCGAAGGAGTACTTCTTGCCGTCCGGGCGTTCGATGACGGTGGCGCCGCGTCCGGAGATAACGTGGATGAGCTCGTCGTGCATGTGCTGCTCGGGGTTGAGCTGTCCGCCGGGGGGAATCTCGACCACGTAGGCGGAGAGGTAGTCGCTCTTGCCGGCGATATGCACGTAAGTGCCCAGTCCGCCTAGGCGCTCCCACGGCTCCACGGGGACCGTGTTGCAGTCGACTGCGTAGCCCTCGAACACGGGGACGCCCTCTTCCTTGAGGAACTCCCGGTAGGGAAAGATTCCGTAATACGGGTTGAACTCGACGTCGTCGCCCATCTGCAATCTCCTTTGGGCCGGGCCGCGTGGTCTAGGTCCGCGAACCGACGAACTCTCGCATCTTGGAATTGAGACTGCGCTTCTGCAGCTCGGTCTCGTAGAGGTCGAGGATACGGGGGTCCTCGTCCTGGTACTCAATCTGGTGGCCGCCTTCCTTGGCGGACTTGTCCATGTTCTCGTAGCCGACCATCTTGGACTCAAGGACGGGGTAGCGAGCGCCGCCGAAGCCGAAGACCAGGTAACGGGAGGGGCCGTCGGCGACGTTGAAGTGCTGGTGGTAGGTGGGCCCGTCGGGCGGAGCGTAGAGGGAGCCGGGCTTCCAATCGACGCGGACCGTGTCCACGGGGTTCTCGCCTTCCTTCCAGAGTAGGGAGTAGCCCTCGCCGGTGACGCAGAAGATGTGGGCACCGGCGTTGTGGCGGTGGGCCTTCTTGTACGTGCCCTGCTGGAACTCGGAGATGTGGCAGTGCATCGATGAGTCGGCGAGCAAGAACTGGATGTTGTTCCCGGCGGCGCCGCGGGCGGCCCACGGCGGAAGCTCGAAATTGACGAGCTCGGGTACGAAGTTGGTCTCCCACTGATGCCGACCGGGCTTGACCTCGCGGAACTCGCCTTCGCCGTCGAAGTATCGGGCGGTGTCGGAGCGGGAGGGGAAGGTGACCGGGTTGTCGTAGATGAAGCTCTTGTCCCGGAAGACGTTGAAGATGATGGGGAGGTCGGTGACGGCCGCGAGCCGGGCGGGCTCCGTGCCGGAGCCGTTGAATATCTGGTGCTTCGCGTTCATAGGGATGCCGAAGATGGCGGACGGCCCCCACTCGAAGGAGTACTTCTTGCCCTCGGGCGTCTCGATGACGGTGGCGCCGCGTCCTGAAACGACGTGGATGAGCTCGTCGTGCAAGTGCTGCTCAGGGTTGAGCTGTCCGCCGGGGGGAATCTCGACCACGTAGGAAGAGAGATAGTCGGAGCGTCCGGCGAGGTGGACGTAGGCCCCCAGTCCTCCCATGCGCTCCCACGGCTCGAGCTCCACGGTATGGCAGTCGATGGAGTAGGCCTCGTGGATTGGGATGCCCTCGTCCTTGATGAAGTCGGTATACGGAAAGACCCCGTAGTAAGGGTTGACCTCGATATCGTCGCCCATCGCTATTCCTCCCGCGCGCCAGGATGCCGCGAGCGTACACGACCCGCGCGGCTGCGCCAAGATGGGCGGGGGATGTCTCGCGCGAAGGGCGCCAGGCCCACCAGGGAGGCGACCTGCTTGTTGCTGAGGGCGCCCAGCTCGGGCAGGCCCGCCAGCAGGGTAAAGGTGAGCGCCGGCCCCACGCCCGGCACACTGCGCAGCAGCTCGTCGCGCTCCCGCCAGAGCGGCGACTCCCGCAGCCGCCGCGTCAGGTCTTCATCGATCTCTTCCAACTCTTGATTGTAGAAGGCGATTGCCCGGTCGATCCCGCGCCGCACAACAGGGACCGCTTGCTTCCGGTGCTGCAGTTCGACCGTCCGCATGCGGACGACCTGGCGGCGGCGGGTCACGAGGGCTGCGAGCTCCCGCGCCTCTGCGGGGACCGGCGGTTGTGGTTGGAGTTCACTGACCTCGCCGAAGTGGGCAATCACCGCCGCGTCGAGCCGGTCCGTCTTGGCCAGCTTCCCCTGGGACCGCGCGAATTCGCGCACGTGGCGAGCGTTCACCACGGCGACGGGGAGGCCAGCGACAGCGAGGGCAGCGGCCGGCAACCGCTCGTGCCCACCGGAGGCTTCCATGACGATGAGCTGGGGCCGCAACGCGTCGAGTTGCCGGACCAGTTCATCGATGGCGTCCTCGTTCTGGGCCGCGCGCCACGCGGCGCCGGTGGGCCGGACGGCGACGTCCAGCCAGTCCCCGGAGACATCGATGCCGACGAACACGTTCTGAGGGACAGTAGACACTTCGTTCCTCCTGCTTGGCCCGTCCTTGTGCGATGCGGGCTCGCTCTGGCCCCGGCAACTGTTCGGGCTCTCTGGTGGGGGCGGCGGGGCGACCTCGCTCCACCACGGTCTCTTCCAACCGAGAGGACAACGGCCTGCCCCGCCATCTCCGTCAACATACAAGAGGACCGGAGCAGGCGGGGGAGCAAATCACTCTCTTGATGGGGGTCTTTACTCGTAAACCTTGGTGGGTTGTGTCGCTGAAAGGGGTACTTTCGCCTTCTTGATCGGGGGTGTTTAGCAGGCCACGGCCTGCTTCCTGCGATCAAGAGTGCGAATTAAATGTGAAAACACGCAATTCGGCATTGGCTCTCTCTATGAGCGGCGGTGAGTTATAGAACACGGCAGGGGGTTTGGGAGCGGACCGCAACAGAGAGTGCATCGCATGAGCATACCGCGGGCGGGCGGGTTGGGGTAAGGGGCAAGTGTCACAGTGCGTGGGGGGAGGGAATCGCGGTGCTGTCGCCCCGCTACGAGGTTCCCGCCTGCGCGGGAATGACGGAGGGGCGCGGGCCACGGCGAGCGTCCGAAGCTCCCGCCGGTGGCCTCGCGTTCACTGGTGGGGATACGCGGGACAAGATGCTGATTCTGTGAGGGGGCTTGGGGCGTGGCCTATCGGCCACTCTGGATTCCCGCCTTCGCGGGAATGACGGGAGGGGACGCCTACGCCTCCCTCCGCTCGTCGAGAAGGCGTTGAAGCTCCTCGATCTCGCGGCGGAGGTCCCGGTTCTTTCGGGAGATGTAGAAGGTGTAGGTGAAGAAGCCGGCCCAGGTGAGGAGCGTACCCGCGAGGAGGAAGCCGAGGTTGCTCTCGCCAGGCGCGTCCTGGGCGGATGCGGCGGCCATCGCCGTCGGCGCGGCTATGGCGAGGAGGAGGAGAACGGCGAGCAGCCCTGCGAGCTTGGTGCGCATCATGTCCTAATCTGAGGGCTGCAAGGTTCCCGCCTTCGCGGGAATGACGGAAGAGGGGTCGGGAGTGGCGGAAGAGGGCTGCGAGGTTCCCGCCTTCGCGGGAACGACGGAAGAGGGGTCGGGAATGACGGCAGGGGAGTCGGGCGAACGCTTCTCCTCCCCCGCGTTTCGCTGCGCTTGCGCGTCCCCTCCCGCAGACGGGAGGGGGTTGGGGTCGTCGATGGTCCGCCGCAGGTCTTCGATCGTCTCTTCGTCTTTGCGTTGGGCGGTCCGCTCAGCGATGAGCGCGGCGTAGAGGACGAGGAAGGCGGCGAAGGAGAAGAGGAGGGTGGTGAGCATTGCGCTTTCGAGCGAGCCCTCGGCACCGGGGCCGGTGACGCGCTCGGGGTGCAGGCCGCCCCACCAGTCAGCGGCCTTGTAGACGAACGGAACAGCCGCCGCGCCGATGATGCCGACGACGGCGGACCAGCGGCGGCCGCGGTCGGCGTCGGGAGCATAGGCGCGGACCATGAGGTAGCCGATGAAGATGAGCCAGAGGACGAAGGTGAGGGTGCTGTTGGCGTCCCAGACCCACCACGTTCCCCACACGGGCTTGGCCCATACCGCGCCGGTGATGATGGCGATGGTGAAGAAGACGAGGCCGACTTCGGCAGACGCGTAGGCGAGCCGGTCCCACGCGCGGCTGCGCCTCGTCAGGTAGACGGCGCTGCCCACCGCCGCCACGGCGAACGAGATGAAGCTGGTGAGGACGACGGGGACGTGGAAGTAGAAGAGCCGCTGCACGATCCCCATGACGCGCTCGGTCGGCGCGTACTCGAAAATCATGTAGAGGTCGATCAAGACGAGGGCTCCGGCCAAGAGGAGCAGCCCCTGCCGCCACACGGCCGACCGCGCCTCGCGGTTGGCCCTCGCAATTGCCAAGATCACTCCTCCAGCACGAATTCGAACGCCCAAGATGATAGCACGAGGAAGACGACGTCGAAGGCCACAATGAGCTGGAGCCACCGTCCAATGCCGCTCCAGCCGTTTCCGTCTAGGGCCTCGCCGGTGCCCACGACGGCGCCGATGACGATGGGCAGGACGACCGGGAGGAAGAGCAGCGGGAGCATCACCTCGCGGGCCCGCGTGTGGACGGCGAGGGCCGAGAAGAGCGTGCCGACCGCCGCGAACCCGACCGTCGCCGCGACGGCAATGGCGATGAACCAGAGATTCAGCAGCGAGAGGTCGTAGAGGACGAGGAAGACGGGGAGCATGAGCGCCTCGACGACCAGCAGGAGCGTCAGCGCGCCGAGGAGCTTGCCGAGGTAGATTGCCTCGCGGCCCACGGGCGCGAGCAGGAGTCCGTCCAGGGTGCCGCGCTCGCGCTCCAGGATGAACGTCCGGTTCATGCCGAGGACGCCCGTGAAGATGTACGCGACCCATACGATGCCGGGGCCGACGACGGCGACGATCTGCGGAGAGGGGTCGAAGGCGAAATTGAAGATGAAGGCCACGACGAGGGAGAAAGCGAGGATGGCCGTGAGGGACTCTCGGGTGCGCGCTTCGAGGCGCAGGTCCTTCATGAACACGGCGGCCGCGGCCCGAGTAAGGGCGCCCATCAGGATGCGCTCGCCCTTCCGCTGAGCATCGCGGCGACCTCGGGCGCGGTCGTTCCGGCGGCGGCCCCGCGCGCGGTGAGGCGGCCGCCGCGCAGGACGGCGTACTCGTCGGCGATGGCGAGGCCGCGCGCCGCGTCGTGGGTCGTGAGGACGACGGTCCCGCCGCCCGAGGCGACGGCGCGCACGACGAGGTCGACCAGCTCCTGCGCCTCGATGTCGAGGCCGGAGTCGGGCTCATCGAGGAGGAGGACGGAGGGGCGGTGGAGGAGCGCGCGGGCGATGGAGACGCGCTTGCGCATGCCGTTCGAGAGCGTTCGTACGCGGCGGTCGGCCCAGCCCTGAGCCCCGACGTCGGCGAGCACGCGCTGGACGCGCTCGTCAGCGGCAGGAGCGTCGTAGAGGCGGGCATAGAACAGGAGGTTCTCGACGGGGGTGAGGTCGTCGTACAGAAGGTCTTGGTGGCCTGCGTAGCCGACGGAAGCGCGAACGAGCCGGGCCTTGGATTGGGGATCGAAGCCCGCGACGGCCACGGCGCCCTCGCCAGGCTTCACGAGGGTGGCGAGCACGCGCAGAAGGGTGCTCTTGCCGGCCCCATTGTGACCGAACAGGGCGAGGACGCGCCCCCAGCCGACAGCGAGGTCGACCGACCTGAGCGCTACCGTCCGGCCGTATGCCTTGGAAACGCCTCGCAGCTCGACAGCGTAGGAGTCGCCCGTCGGGGCGTTTGGAGCGTTCTCTGCCATGATGAGGCGGCGCGGCGCGCCTGGCTGCTAGTGTACCCTGCGAAGCGGCCTGCTCGGCGGGCGGACGCGCGGACCCTCTCTCTGACTCTCCCCCGCAGACGGGGGAGAGGACCGGAGCAGACAGGGAAAGGGATTGGGGCAGACGGGGAGTGGGGGAGGTTAGGCGGTATGGAGCTATTTCGGCGGGTCGGGGCCGCGTTCGGCCGCCGGGGCATCCCGGATGGCATGGAGGAGCGCGTGCCTGCGGGGCAGTACGTCACGCCCAAGATGCCGCTGATGAGCATCAACGGCACGCCTCGCATCGACATGGCGGACTGGCGGCTGACCGTCTCCGGCGAGGTCGAAAGCCCGATCGAGCTCACATGGGACGATTTCCTGGGCCTCGCCGACGAGGAGGTCGTGGCCGACTTCCATTGCGTAACACAGTGGTCGCGGCAGAACGTGGGCTGGGAGGGGGCGCAGGCGATGCGCGTGATCGGACTGGCGTCGCCGAACGCCCGCGCGCGGTTCGCGATGATTCACAGTTACGACGGCTATACGACGAACATCGACCTCGCCGCCCTGCGCCCGCCGGACGTGCTGTTTGCGCACCGGCAGGACGGAGCGCCTCTCGAACGGGGGCACGGGGGCCCGCTGCGCTTGGTCGTGCCGTCGCGCTACGGATGGAAGAGCGCGAAATGGGTGAAAGGGGTGGAGCTGCTGGACGCGGACAGTCCGGGGTTCTGGGAAGTGAACGGCTACCACATGCGCGGAGACCCTTGGCGAGAGGAGCGTTTCTCAGGGTACTAGGTCGGGCTAGCCTGAAGAGGCGATCTGGCTCCGGATGCGGTCCTTGAGGGATGGCGCGGGCGATAGGCGTGGGAGGTTGCGGAGGGCGTTGATGGTGGCGAGGAAGGAGCGCACGAATTCAGGACAGTCGGGACAGTCGAGCAGGTGGGCGTCGAATTTCGCGCGGGTCTCGGGCGGCAGCTCGTTCTCGGCGTAGTCCGAGCAGTTCTCCATTACGTCGTTGCAGTCGAAGCCAGGCTTGCCGAACAACCGGCGTAGGAATTTGAGGGGTATGTTCATCATTTCAGGTCGCCGCATTGGCTCATATCTGCTGCGTTGAGACCGGCTCGCCCATGCCGAGTCCCCACTTCCTGCTCCGAGAGAATGCCCCAGCGCCATCGCGCCTCGCGTATCCTTATGATGCGGCAGCCACGGGTTAAGATGCTACGCGGCCCCGCTGCCTTATAACCATGGACGACGAAGCCTTTTCGCAGATAGTCGAGCAGTACACCGACTACGCCTATAACATCGCCTACCGGATGGTGAACAACCCGGCGGACGCGGACGATGTCGTGCAGGACGCGTTCGTGTCGGCTTACGGCGCGCGCGACCGCTTCCGGGGCGACGCGCAGGTCACCACCTGGCTCTACCGGATCGTGGTGAACGCGGCGTTGCAGAAGATCCGGAAGGAGAAGCGGCCGCGCGAGATGACCCAGGGAGGCGTCGAGGAGCTGGAGGTCGCGGACTGGACTCCCGGCCCGGAGTCGGCGGCGCTGAATACGGAGTTGCGCGACAAGCTGGGGGAGGCGCTGGCGTCGCTGCCGGAAGGGATGAGGACGGCGGTGGTGCTTCGCGACGTGGAGCAGCTATCCACGGAGGAAGCGTCGGATGTCGTTGGGATAAGCGTGCCGGCGTTCAAGGCGAGACTCCACCGCGGACGGGTGGCGTTGCGCGAGTATCTGGGGCGGTACGTGGCGCAGCGTTAGCGCCGGCCAGCGGCTGGCGCCTATCGGCTTACAGAGATTGGTAAGCGCGCAACTCCTGCTCAAGGTCGGCTAGCTGGCTCCTCAGGGCGTCCTCCTAGGCCTTCGCGATAGCGGGGTGCATCCCCTCAGCTCCGCTAGGGCGCTGTTTGAGGCCGTGAAGCGTCTGCGAGAACCGGTCTGCTTGCGCTCTCGTGATCCGGTACTGCCGTTCATTCTTGATCATTTGAGTGCCTTGCAGCCCTACCGGCATGCGCGACGGTAGTGGGTTCCGGGCGACAATCCGAAGGAGAGGAGGAACCCGGCCGACGGCTAGATGACGAAGGACTCGAGTAAGGCGTCGGGGGTCTTGGAGGTCACCCGCTGACGGACCGCGCCGATTCGCTGGTCGAGGGAGGGACGGTCGGTGTCTTCGTAGACCAGGCCCATGGGGACTCCGCCCTGCTCGATGATGCCTCGCGCCGCGCTCTTGCTGCTCGCGTCGTGATCGTCGGGAATGTCCCAAGCCGTGCCGGCGATGCCCTGTTTCGCGTTGCCCTTGAGCTGCGCGTAGGTGTCGTTATAGGTGGTGCAAGGGGACGCGACGTGAACGATGGAGAAGCCGGAATGCTCCATGCCGCCCTTGATGAGGCCGGCGAGGTCTCGCGGCTTGCTGGAGTAGCCGGAGGCGATGTAGGTGACGCCAAGGGTGAGGTAGAGGTCTAGGGGGTTCACCGGAGATTCGAGCTTGCCGAAGGGGGTGGAGCTCGTGATGACGTCTTCGAGGGTCGTGGGGGAGGACTGGCCCTTGGTGAGGCCGTAGACGCCGTTGTCCATGACGACGGCGCAGATGTTGAGGTTGCGGGAGGCTTGTGGGGCGATGTGCTCCATGCCGATGCTGAGGAAGTCGCCGTCCCCCGCGACGACGACCACGTTGAGGTCCTCGCGGGCCATCTTCACGCCAAGGGCGAGGGGAAGCGACCGGCCGTGGATGCCGTGGAAGCCGTAGGGCTGCTCGCCCTCCAGCAGGTGGACGAGGTTGCCCGAGCAGCCGATGCCGGCGACGACCACGTTGTGGGACATCGGTATCTCGTGCTCGATGTTCCAGTCCCTCATGGCGAATTCCATGGCGCGGCGGACGCCGAAGTCTCCGCAGCCGGGGCACCAGTTAAAGTCGTACTCGGGGTTCTTTGTGGTCCCGCTCATGCCTTTACCGCCTGCTTCTGCCCGGCTTCGGCCAGGCGCGCCTTGATGAACTCGCAGAGCTCGTATGGCCGGAAAGGGAGGCCCGTGTACTGGGTGATGGCCTGGGCGTTGACGCCTTCCGACCGCAGGATGCTGGCGAGCTGGCCTTGGTAGTTCAGCTCGGGAACGATGACGAGGTCCTTCGAGCGCAGCTCGTCCAGCAGCGCCGTCGGCATCGGATTGAGGAACATGGTGTAGAGCCAAGAGAGGTCGACGCCCTCGGCCCGCAGCCGGTTGTAGGCCTCGAGCACAGAGCCCTTCGAGGCGCCCCACGGCATCACTGCGACGGGGGCGGAGGGGTTGTCGCTCTCGTAGGAGCCGTTTTCGAGGACCTTGAGCTTGCTGAACCGGCGCTCCGTCATGTGGATGTGATACTTGGCGAGGTGAGTCGTGTCGCCGTAGATGTCGTGCTCGGAGCCGTTGGCGACATAAGCCCCGGCGCCGCCGGGGACGGGGAAGGGCGAGATTTCCTTGGCCTCGTATCGGAGGTAGCCGTTGTCGCCCTTGTAGAGATTGCGGGTCTCGACGGGAATCTGAGAGAGATCGGGCCGACGGATGTTCTGCGCTCGCTCGGCGAGGGAGTGCTCGCTGAGGATGATAACGGGGCCTTGGTAGCGCTCCGCCCAATTGAAGGCGTGAACGGCGGCGAGGAAGCACTCCTCGACGGTCCCGACCGCAATGACCGGAATCTTAGAGTCGCCGTGGGCGGGACTAAGGGCGGCCAGCAGGTCGGACTGTTCGGTCTTGGTGGGGAGGCCGGTGGCCGGGCCGCCGCGCTGGACGTCGATGATGACGCAAGGAATCTCGGCCATCCACGCCAAGCCGATGCCCTCGCCCATGAGGGTGAAACCTGGGCCGGAGGTGGCGGTCATGGATTTCTTGCCGGAGAAGCCGGCGCCGATGATGCCGGTGATGGCCTCGATCTCTGAGCTTGCCTGGTAGGCGAATTTGCCTTCGCCGACGAGGTTGCGCTCCATGAAGATGAGGATGGGGGTGGCGGGAGAGATGGGGTAGCCGAAGTAGAAGTCGATGCCGGCGTGGAGGGCGCCGATGGAGAGGGCGTCGTTGCCCTTGATGAATATCTGCTCGTAGTCAGGCTTGTCGGGTATGCCGAGGTCGCTGATCGAGGGTTCCTCGGCTAGGTGGGCGAGGCCAAGGTCGAGGGCCTTATGGTTCGCCTCGACGACGCCCGCTCGTCCGGCGAATCGTTGCGAGACAAAGTCCTTGAAGTATCGGACGGGCATGTTGACGAGCTTGGAGAGGCCGCCCATCACCACCATGTTGGCGGCGCGGGACTCGCCGGTCTGCTTGGCAAGCTCGTCGAAGGGGACGGTGATGCATCGGTGGGCGGTGTCGTCCGGGTCGGGGGTGACGGAAGGGTCGAGGAGAATGACGCCGCCGTCGCGGACCTCGCCCCGATGCTCTTCGTAGGCGAAGTCGTTGAAAGCGACGAGGATGTCGACCATGTCCCCTGGGCTCAGGACGGGCTCCCGCGAGACGCGGGCTTGCGTCCAAGTGGGCCCTCCGAGAATCTGGGACGGGAAAGTAGCAAAGGTGAGAGCGTGGAAACCGACGCCGGTTGAAGCCCGTGCGAGCATCTCGGCGGCGGTGACGACTCCCTGGCCGCCTTCACCCGCGAAACGGACGACGACCTCACTCTGGTAGGCCATAGCTGGGATCCTCCCGATAGTGGCGAACGGAGCCCGGATAGAGGTCGGGCGCGCTCAGGGGCGCGGCGCGCGCATTAGACCCGCAGAGTCCGTTCGGAGCCTCAGCCGCAATAGGCTATTGGTCAGTAGAAGGAGTGTCAACTGCCGTTTTACTCACGACGGCCCTATGGAAAGCGCACGCATCAAGCCCCGGCGGGCCGAAGTATGACGGATTCGTGCACAGGTCCTGCTACGCGCAAACGGAGCCGCCGCTGAAGGACGGGCCGCACGGTGGAAAGGTTGGGGTAGGCCGTCGCCGAACTGCGGGAGGAACGCTTGTCCATCGGCCAACGCTGACTGCCGACCTAAACGACGAATCGCCCCCTCCCGTAGGGGGCGATTCGCGAACCGCCTTTACCTCCCCGGACCACCCCTCTTCGCCATGCCGACCCTGCCCGTTATTCCCCCGCCTGCCCCCGCAGGCGGGGGCAGGCGGGGACAGGCAGGGACAGGCGGGGACAGGCGGGGACAGGCGGGGACAGGCGGGGACAGGCGGGGAGCTCCCCAGTAGGGGTGTCTCTTGCGGGCGCTCCGCTCCCGCCCGTCATACCCGCGAACTCAGGGAACCTCGTATCCGAATGACGCCTCCACAACACCGTATTGACGGAGCTTGGCTTGTGGTTGCGAAGCGATCAACGGAAACTTGTGGCGCTCATGGGCCTTAGACTTGAACAGCCTAATCGACCGTGCCGGTTCCCGATGGAATAGACCAGCATATATAGCTTGAGCCGCGACCGGGCGCGGGGCCTCGCCCCCTGCGCCGTCAGTTGCCCCGCTCGCGTCCGACTAAAGCCACTCTTTCTTGCCGGTAACGTAGATACTCTGGAAGTCTTCATCGGACTTGGTCAGGTAGATGATGCCTTCCACCAGCCCAAGTACGCCGGCCGCCATCAGAGCAATATAGCCAACCACGTACATCAAAAACCCAATGACGACGCCAATGCCGAAGATCCCCAAAGCTATGAATGTACTGCCCACAACTAAAGCCAGCACCAAGCCGCCGGCGCCAACTGTCAGTTGTATTATTGCGGGCCTCTTGATGCCCAGGTAGAACTTGTGGGCGCCGGTCCAGCCAAGGAGTATCGCCAGCAGCCCGGCAACCAGCTTGGTCTTCTCGGAGCCCATCACGCCCTCAAGAGCGCCGCCAATCCCGCCGGCTCCGGGGGCCGGCGTAGCGCGGTAGATGGCTACAGCGTCGCCGCCCTGCGCCTCGAAATCCACCCGCATTCCCCGGTTGGGAATGGCCTGGTCTTTCCATTCGGCCCCGGCGAAGTTATATCGGTTGCCGTCATCCCCCGTGATTAACCCCGAGTTGGTTTGAGCAGAATAATCCAATACTTGTCCATTCATTCCCCTTCCTCCTCTTTGTGTTTGGCAGCTGGAAGCCTGACGAGTTGTCCCGGGCCGATTATCGATTAGCGTCAGAGAGTCTGATGATGAAGCCCCTAGCAGAGCCTTCCTCTTCGTCCAGTTCAAATGCCGCTAGCAGTTCTAAGTCGCTGGCGCTTTCCGGCAATTCGTACTCCATGGCTATGCCCACGCTTGCTTCTCCCGAGCCTTCTTCATACGGGATCTTACCGTCACGGATGTTCCCTCTAAATTCACAGCTTGAGACCCCGTAGAACGTTCCGCTCACGTCGCGGACGACCAGGTTGTCGCTACAGTCCGGTATCGGTAATAGCGCGTCCTCATCAAGGTTGCTGAGCGCTATTTCAAGCCACCTTCTCCCAATCGATGGTGGAAGCTCCGCCGCCGCCTGAGCTTCCCAGGGAAGGGCCGCCGCAGGCTGCGGCAGCGAACATCATTGCCGCCAGGTACGCCAGCCACGCCGTGGTGGCTATCTTGCTACGCCCCCGGCGCGGAGACCGTGAAGAACGTTGTGGGTGCGGCCGCGTACGATCGGCGAAAAACATATCGGCCTACCTCCAGATGCCCAAGCCCTGGGGCGCGAACCCGCTTGTGTGCCTCGTAGCGCCGGTATGTGTACGCGGGCAGAATAGAAGATATTCTGTGGCAAGCGCGCGCGGGGTCTGGCAAGCGCGCGGGCTGGTCGTGATTGACGTTCCCGCTCAGTGTGAGCGGGACGTCCTAGATAAGGCTGCGCCTATTGTACCACGAACCCGGCGGACACGCTCTTCTTCCTGTGAGCGCGCCGCCCTCGACTCGGCCTGAGCCATCGCCCAGAACAGCTAGGCGGGCGCCGGCTCGCTGGTTGCGTCCCGTCATTCCGCGTCGGTGGGAGCTCCCCCTTCCGTCGTTCCCGCGCCTGCGGGGACCTCGGATTCTTACCTCCCCCACCTTCCACTGGGACCAGGCGGGCCTGGCGGCGAGGGGCTTTGGGCGTTTGACACCCCCTTGCCGTCCTGTGTATTCTCGCTTCCGCTGGTGCGAGCTTGGGTTTGCCGGACTCTTTCCAGGCGATAGACATCTGGCGCGATGTCATAACCCGCATTCGAACTAACCCCGATCCGTTGATTGAGCGGAAGGGGTTGGTTTGCGCTTGGGGGCAGTAGCCGGGCTTGCCTGTATCCGCTCACGGGGCGCAACAGCCCCCTCGGGCGGCCCCGCCCATGGGCGGGATACGGAGGAGGTTGCATGGTCCAGCAGGGCGTTGAGTTGAAGAGGGGCCTTAGGGACGTCTATTTCGAGTCCACCGAGTCGAGCTTCGTGATCGGCGACATCGGTCGGCTCATCTACCGGGGCTACGATATCCACGACTTGGCCACCCAGGCCACCTTTGAGGAAGTCGTCTTCCTCATGATGAAGGGGCGTTTGCCCACCAGAGCCGAGCTCGATGATTTCGACGCCACGCTCCGGCAGTCCCGGGAGATTCCGCAAGAGATCATCGAGGTCATAGAGCGGATCAAGGGCGGTCACCCGATGGACGTCCTACGGACCGCCGTCTCGGCGCTAGCCTCCTTCGACCCGGAGGTGGACGACATCTCCCACGAGGCGACCCTCCGCAAGGGGATGAAGATCAGCGCCCAGACCCCGACAATCGTGGCGGCGCATCACCGAATCCGCACCGGCCAACCCATCGTTCCCCCCGACCCATCTCTCTCCCACGCAGCGAACTTCCTCTATATGCTCCTCGGCAAGCGCCCGGACGAGGACACGGCGCGCTTGATGGACAAGGACCTCATCGTCCACCTGGATCACGGCTCGAACGCCTCATCCTTCGCGGCTCGCGTCACGGCCAGCACCCTCGCCGACGTGCATGGGGCGGTCGTCACCGGCATCGGGACGCTCAAAGGCCCGCTTCACGGCGGCGCGGCGGAGGGCGTGATGAAGATGGCGCTGGAGATCGGCGACGAGGACAACGTCGAGAGCTACCTGGCGGGCAAACGCGAGCGCAAAGAGCGCATCATGGGGTTCGGGCACGCGGTCTACCGCGCCGAGGATCCTCGCGCCCGCCACCTTCGGGAGGGCTCGCGGCTCCTGGCCGAGAAGGAAGGCGACCCGAAGTGGTTCCAGATACTCAGCAGGGTCGAGGAGAACATGCGGCCCTACGCGGAGCGGGGAATTTGCGTGAACGTCGACTTCTGGGCCGGCTCCGTCTACTACCTGCTTGGCATACCCGAGGACCTGTTCATCTCCATCTTCGCCGTGGCGCGCGTGCCCGGCTACGTGGTGCAGATACTGGAGCAGCAAGACAAGAACATGCTCATCCGCCCGCAGATCAGGTACGACGGGCCGATGGACGTTGAGTTCGTCCCGATAGACCAGCGGGGCTAAGGCGCGGAACCATGCAGAGGGGGAGTTCGAGTATGACGCAGCAGGGGACCGAGGTAGTTACGGCAACGGAGTCTGACTGTCCACATCATTGGGCCATCGAGAGTCCGAACGGCCCAACGAGCTACGGCACCTGCAGGCGCTGCGGGGAAGTTCGCGAGTTCAAGAACTCCATCCAGATAACGAGCTGGGAGTCGGAAGGCAGCCACGCCAACCGCAACCGCGGATAGACAGACTTCGATACGAATGGCCTAACGCCCCGGTGGGAACCGGGGCGTTTTCTGTGGGAGGCTCCAGCCCCCACCTGCCCTCGGGGGTCAGCAACCTTCTCGTTTGCAAGAGACCTTGCGTTTTTTCAACGCGCTAGACTCTGGCGCATGACGGGACTGTTCGGTATGACGGGCGCTGAGGAGGAGGCGCGGCGGCGCATCCGTGAACGGGGAGCGATGACGTTCGCCGAGTTCATGGAGGTCGCGCTGTACTGGCCCGACGGGGGGTACTACTCGACGCGCCGGGCGTTCGGGGCGGCGGGGGATTTCTATACGGCGCCCCTCACGCACCCGGTCTTCGGGGCGCTGATTGCCCGGCAGTTGGGGACGATGTGGCGGGCCGCTGGCCGGCCTGAGCGGTTCGCGGTTATCGAGGCGGGCGCGGGGACGGGCAGGCTTGCCGCGGACATCGTCGGGCACGCGCCCGTGCTGGACGCCGGTTTCGCAAGGGCGCTGGCGTATGTGGGGGTCGAGCGGCGGGAGCCCCCACCCCAATCCTCCTCCGCAGAGGGGGGAGGAGAGGCAAGGGGAGGCATCGAGTGGGCGACGGTCGAAGGTGGCGGGTTGCCGTCCGCTGGAAGTCCGGGGGTGACGCTCGGGAACGAGCTTCTCGACGCGATGCCGGTCCACCGGGTGACGGTCGAGGAGGGCGAGCTGCGGGAGCTGTTCGTTGAGCTGTCGCCGGACGGGCGTCTCGTGGAGAAGCTCGGCGCTCCGTCGACTCCCGCCCTCGCCGAGCGGCTTGCGTCGCTGGGCGTGCGGCTTTCGGAGGGGCATCGAGCGGAAGTCAATCTGGGCCTGCGGGCGTGGGTGGAGTCGGCGTTCGGGGCGATCGATTCCGGTTACCTGCTGCTCATCGACTATGGGCATGAGGCGTCCGACTACTACGACGAGTCACGCCGCCAGGGGACGCTGCGCTGCTACGCAGGGCATACCCTCGGCATGAATCCGTACATCAACGTAGGGCGTCAGGACATCAGCGTCCACGTTGAGCTGACGTCGCTGCGCGCCGCGGCGGCGGCCGCGGGGTTCTTCGAAGCAGGGGCGATGAGCCAGTCCGACCTGTTGCGCGGCTTGGGTATCGACGAGTACGGGCGGGACATCGCCGGACGCGTCGATATGAGCCCCGCGGCACGGGCGGCCAACTTGCGGCAGATCGACTCGCTGGTGGACCCCAACGGGATGGGCTCGTTCCGCGTTCTGGCGTTCGCGAAGGATGCGGCTGCGGCAGGGGTGTTGGGCGTCGCGTCCGGCCCGCCGGGCCGGGCCCCGCTTCCGACGCCTGAACACATGCCGCTGGGAACGCCTCCTCAGCCGCAATCGATGCCCACGTGGGACGAGTTGCTGCGTTAGCGGCTTCCCTTCGGGGGAGGGCACCTAACGAGTGTTGATTGGCAGGCCCCGTGGTTCGACAGGCTCACCACGAACCAATCGGAGACTCGACTACGAGCCAGGGGAGGCCACTAGGAGCCGATATAGGATCACCTTGACAGTCGGCGTGGGCAGGCGAACGCGCTACGGGCGCTCCCGCGGTCCATGTGTGGATTGCTCCAATTGGTTCGTGGTGAGCCTGTCGGACCACGGGGCCATCAGTCGACTTGCAAGTATCGGGTGGAATACCCGGGCCGGGGGTGGCGATTGGCTCACCGACGACGACACAATCACCGGGACTTCACACACGGTGGACAGACTAGCCTGCGGGAGGGACTTCTTCTTCCGAGTAAGCGCGTAGGGGAGCGGGACGATCTATGCGGCTGCGTGGAGCGAGCCATGAGGACGCCCCACCGAGGTTGTCTGCTGCGAAGTTCGCCTCCCGTGGGGCTGCCGCCCAGATCGTCTTGGGCCGCGCCGTCCACGGCCTATCGGCCTCCGCGCGCTCGATGACAAGCTGGCGCATCACTCGCCACCGCCTTGATCCTCCCCGTCGCCATCGTCCGCATGCCATTGTCCTCTAGAGCGCTATCGCCATCGTCACTCCCAAGGAAGTTGTAGGGCCTACCATACACTCATACCCTCCAATTTCGTCTCCGCGGTTCCCGTGCAATCGTCGCTTCCGCGAAGACGGAGGCCGGTAACATCCCTGGGAAACTACGCCTAGAGGGGATTGCCTAGAGTGGCGGGGCGACCGGTACGGCAGGTTCCTGAAGCAGCCTCCCTGTTATCCATCCACAACTTGCATGCTCCCCGAACCGGTCTAGACGAAATGCCGGGGAAGCCGATGTCAGCCAACCCCGCGACATCGCCAACCATGTTTGAACAAGAAGATGTAGGAGATCAATCGAGGACATCGGCCCCAAACACATGCAGACCGTGAGGAAACTCCAGTTTCTTGCGTTCACAGGCACTTGTTAGGGCGTCGGCTATGCGGGTATCGTCCATCGGCACTGAGCGCCGGGATGATAGTCAGCTGGGCGGCATGCGCCGTGAACGAAAGAAGAATATATTGAGGTTCTATGCGAATTAGCTCCCGGCTCCCAAGACTATCCATCGCGGCGGCAATCACGGTGGTTATTCTTGTGGCGATAGCCTCCTGGCCCATCGGTCTACCGGGCACGTCTGCGCAGGCATCGGTCCCAAACCAACCAGACAACTTAGCTGCGGAGGCGGGCGACACCCAGGTGAGGTTGAGCTGGGCTGACCCCGAAGATTCGACGATAGACAAGTACCAGCTATGGCAGATTACCCAAAGCGCAACGCTCACAGGCGCCAACACTGAGTTCGGCTATTCCGTAGCGGTGGTCGGCGACATCGCCGTGGTCGGCATGCCCGATGATGACGAAAGCGGTCCTGATTCCGGAGCGGCCCTCGTATTCAGCAGGGTTGAGGGTGTGTGGACCCAGAAGTACTGGCTCAGGACCGGCGATGATGCCGGTGTTGTTAAGGATGATGGGTTCGGAAGCTCTATAGTCTTCGACGGTAACACCATAGTGGTTGGAGCGCCTTTCGACGACAGCAAAAAAGGCGCTGCGTACCTTTTTGTCGAACCTGGCGACGGATGGGACAACCAGAGTGGCACTGGCACGGTCGATCTCACCGACCCAGCCAAGCTTACCGCTCCCAACGCCTCGGTGGAGGACGAGTTCGGCAACTCCGTAGCGGTGGACGGTAACACCGTTGTGGTCGGGGCGTACTCGGATGACAGCACGGACACCGACGGCAGCACCGTCGCTAATTCCGGTTCGGCCTACGTATTTACCAAGCCCGGCAACGCCTGGGTCTCCACCAGCACTGCGGCCACGTTGACCGCCTCCGACGCCGCGGCGGGCGACGAATTCGGCAGCTCCGTAGCGGTTGACGGCAACACCGTCGTGGTTGGGGCAAGCGGTGACGACGGTGACGCCTTATTCACCGGTTCGGCTTTCGTGTTCGTCAAGCCCAGCAGCGGCGGCTGGGTCTCGACCAGCACTGCGGCGAAGCTGACCGCCGAAACCCGCGGGGACGACGACTATTTCGGCCGTTCCGTAGCAATAGACGGTGACACCATCGTGGTTGGGGCCGACGGGCAAGACACCAATACGGGTTCGGCTTTCGTCTTCGCCGAACCCAGCGGCGGCTGGGTCAACAATACCGAGACGGCCAAGCTCACCGCCTCCGTCCGCTCCAGCGGCCACAGGTTCGGGTTTTCCGTGGCGCTGGACGGCGAAACTGTCGTAGTTGGTGCCTATGGGGAGGCTGGCTCGAGGGGTTCGGCGTACGCCTTCACCAAGCCCGGCACCGGCTGGGACGACGGTACTGAGGCAGCCCAGCTTACTGCCTCTGACCGCGCCACCAACGACAGTTTCGGCTTTTCCGTCGCAGTAGACGGTGGCACCGTCGTGGTTGGGGCGGAAAACAACGAGACGGCCTACGTGTTCGACATCGATGATTGGGCCGACATTGCCGATAGTAACGCGGCGACCACGTCCCACATTGTGACCGGTCTGACCAACGGCACCGAGCACACCTTCCGGGTCCGCGCGGTGGACGGTGGCGAAGCCAGCGATCCGTCCGACTCTGTGGTAGGAACCCCGAAGGCAGCTACCTACGCTCCGGTCAAACTCTTAAACTTTTCCGCCGCGCAGACCGGAGACGGTGAGGTGGAGTTGACGTGGGACGCGCACCGCTACCCGCTGACCGTCACTGGTTATGAGTACAAGCAAGATAGTGGCGATTGGACCGCCATCACGGGGAGCGATTTCGGCACCCATTCCTATACCGTTACTGGCCTGACCCAGGGCGTTACTTACGGCTTCCGAGTCCGCGCCGTCAACGGCGCCGGTTCAACTGAGTCCGACTCCAGATCGGTGACGATAATCGGACAGTCAGCGGCACCCGACTCATTCACCGCCGTCGCGGGCGACGAACAAGTGTGGCTTGGCTGGAGAAACCCCGCAGATTTCACCATATCCGGGTACGAATACCAGCAAAAGACCGGGGTCGACTTCGGCGACGATTGGACCTCCATCCCCGGGAGCAGGTCAGGGACCACCTTCCATATCGTGACCGGCCTGACCAACGACACGTCCTACACGTTCCGGGTCCGCGCCGTGAACGCCGCGGGAGGAAGCGATGCGTCCGTCGAGCAGTCCGCGACGCCGGCGCAGGCGTCTTCGGCCCCGGTCAAACCCGAAGGCTTTGCCGCCAGACAGACGGGCGTCGGCCAAGTGGAGTTGACGTGGGAGGCGAGTTCCAACCCGTTGAACGTCACCGGTTACCAGTTCAAACAGAACAGCGGCTCTTGGACCGCGATCTCGGAGAGCGATCACAGCACCGTCTCCCACATCATCACTGGCCTGACCCAGGGCGCCGCGTACATCTTCCGGGTCCGCGCCGTCAACAGCGCCGGTTCAACCGAGTCCGACTCCCCGCCCGTGACTATCGTAGACAAACCGGCAGCGCCCGACCCATTCGCCACCGAGGCGGGCGACACTCAGGTGGGGCTGACCTGGAAGGACCCCGGCAATGCGTCCATAGCCAAGTATCAGATCTTCCAGTTCCCTGAGAGCATCATCAAGCTGATCTCCAGCGACCACGATGGCGGAGACGAGTTAGGGTTTTCGGTCGCCGTGGACGATGACACCCTGGTGATTGGGGCCCTCGGGGACGACGACGGCGATAGCCTCAATGTCGGCGCCGCCTACGTATTCACCAGGGTTGCCGGCGGCTGGACCCAGGCGGGCAAGCTCACCGCCGGCGACCGCAAGTACGATGCCGGCTTCGGGCATGCCGTCGCCGTGCATGGCGAGACCATCGTCGTTGGAGCGTACGAGGAGGACCACCCCGACAACATCAACCCCCTCGTCGATATCGCCGATGTTGGCGCTGCATACGTCTTCACCAAGCCCGCCAACGGCTGGGCCGACATGACTCAGACGGCCAGGCTCACCGCCTCCGACGCTGCGGCCGGAGACGAGTTCGGAACTTCGGTGGCAGTGCACGAAGACACCATCGTGGTCGGGGCGCACGAGGAACACATCGGAGCGAGGGGCTCGGCCTACATCTTCACCAGGCCAGCCAACGATTGGGCCGACATGACTGAGACGGCCGCACTGAGGGGCGAGTCGGGTGGCGACCGGTTCGGTCGCTCCGTAGCGGTGCATGGTGACACGGTCGTGGTCGGGGCGTTCGAAGTAAACGGCACAAGAGGTGCGGCTTACCTATTCACCGAACCCGGCGGCGGCTGGACCTCCACCAGCACTGCGGCGAAGCTCACTGCCTCCGACCGCGCCAGTGGCGACCGGTTCGGCCGAGCCGTAGCCATGGACGGAGACACGATCGTAATTGGTGCGCCCTACCACGACTACGACGACCCCGATAACAACACCAACGATGTCAGCAACTCCGGTGCAGCGTACGTCTTCATCAAGACCGCCACCGGCGGTTGGGCCACCGATACCGAGACCGCCAAGCTAACCGCCTCCGAACGCGCGGAGAACGACCAGTTCGGATTCTCCGTCGCGGTGGACGGCAACACCGTCGTGGTTGGTGCGGACCAAGACGACAACAACCGCGGTTCCGCGTACGTCTTCACCGAGCCTCAAGGCGGCTGGACCGATACGGAAGGTACGGACCCGCTCACGGCCTACGGTCGCAGTCAGAACGACCGGTTCGGCAACTTCGTGGCGGTCGACGGCGACACCGTGTTGGTTGGGGCAGTCGGGGAGGATAGCGCTAAGGGTTCGGCCTACGTGTTCGGCACCGGTGAGTGGGCCGACATCCCCGGCAGCGGAGCGGAGACCATCTCTCACATCGCCAGGGGTCTGCTCAACAACGTCAAGCACACTTTCCGGGTCCGCGCGGTGAACGCGGCGGGAGCAGGCGACGCGTCTGAAGCAGACGCGAAAGCGGTGGCGGCGAATTCCCTACCCTCCAGACCCGCAGACCTCACCGCCACTCAGACCGGCGTCGGCCAGGTGCGCTTGGCGTGGCCCGCGAGCACTGAACCGCTGACCGTCAGGCGTTATCAGTACAAACAGAACGATGGTAGCGGCTTCGGTAATTGGATCGGCATCGAAGGAAGCGATTCCAGCACCGCCTCCCACACGATCACCGGTCTGATCGCCGGGATCGAATACTCCTTCACCGTCGGCGCCGTCAACGGTGGCGGTCAAAAGGCCTCGGACGTCGGGTCCGTAACTCTAGAAGCCCAGGCCGGGGCGCCCAGCAATTTGGACGCGGACGCGGGCGACGAGCAGGTGAAGCTGAGTTGGGACGATCCCGGTGATTCGACCATAGACGAGTACCAGCACTTCCAGATCGACCCGAGCAAGCTGACCGCCGCTGACGGCCTTCGGGGCGACGAATTCGGATATTCGGTGGCGGTGGACGGCAACACCGCCGTGGTCGGGGCGTACCAAGACGACGACGCCACCAACGGCGACGATTCCGGTTCGGCCTACGTCTTCACCAGGGACCCGGACTCCGGCATGTGGGGCCAGGTAGCCAAGCTCACCGCTTCCGACGGCGCCGAAAACGACGAGTTCGGGTATTCGGTCGCTGTGGACGGCGTCACCATCGTGGTGGGGGCGCGGGGGGACGGTGGCAATACCGGTGCCGTATACGTCTTCACCAAGCCCGGCACTGACGACGGCTGGAAAGACTGGGACGACCCAAACAAAGTTAACAAGGCCTCATTGACCTCCAAGCTCATCGCATATCAAGGCGCAGCGGACGACGAGTTCGGGATTTCCGTCGCGGTCGACGGCAACACCATACTGGTGGGGGCGCCCGGGAACCAAAACACGGTTGGCGGCACCGATGTGAGCACCGGGGCGGCCTACATCTTCACCAAGTTCAGCGGCGTCTGGGGCAACGCTCCGGTCTCAGGAAACCACAGAGTAGAGACCGCCAAGCTCATCGCATATCAAGGCGCAGCGGACGACGAGTTCGGAATCTCCGTGGCGGTGGACGGCCACACCGCTGTGATCGGGGCGCGTCAGGACGACGACAGCGGCGACCAGTCGGGTTCGGCTTACCTCTTCACCAAGGTCTCCGGCGTGTGGAGCCAGAAGGTGAAGCTCATAGCCTCGGACGGCGCGGCGAACGACGAGTTCGGAATTTCCGTCGCTGTGGACGGCGACACCGTCGTGATTGGGGCGCCTCAGGACGACACCAGGAGCGGTTCGGCTTACGTGTTCACCAAGGTCTTCGGCGCGTGGAGCCAGAAGGCCAAGCTTATAGCCTCGGACGGCGCGGCGGACGACGAATTCGGGTATTCCGTGGCCTTGGACGGCGACACCGTCGTGGTTGGAGCTTACCGGGATGACGACAATGGCGATCTATCTGGCTCGGCCTACGTCTTCATCCGGAATTCCAATGTATGGAGCCAGAAGGCCAAGCTCACCGGCCCATCCCGCGGAAAGGGCGACTGGCTGGGGCATTCCGTTGCGGTGGTGGGCAATATTGTCATTGCCGGAGCGGACAAGTCCAACATCCGCGGCCCCGATTCAGGTGCCGTCTACTTGTGGACAGTCCCGGATTGGACCATCATCGACGGTAGCGGCGCGACGACCACATCCGACACCATCACCGGCCTGACCAACGGCCAAGAGTACCTCTTCCAGGTGCGCGGTGTGAACGCGGCGGGCGAGGGCTTGGCCTCAAACAGCGGCGGTGCTACACCCCAACTTCCCAGGCCAGCGCAGCCGATAGGGTTTTCCGCTGCGCCCGGCGATACCCAGGTGAAGCTGAGCTGGAACGATCCCGCCGGGGGCTCGCCGCCCATCGCCAACTACCAGCTATGGCAGCATGTCGAGAACGCCATCCTGACCGCCGACACCCGGGAGGATAACGATGAGTTCGGGTATGCCGTAGCGATTGACGGCGACACCGCCGTGGTCGGAATGCCCGGAGAGGACAACCCCGATAATTCCGGCGCCGCCTTCGTATACACCAAGGACTCATTCGGCACGTGGAGCCAGGTGGCCAGGCTCAGACCCAGCATCCCTGAAATTGATGCCCTGTTCGGAAATTCCGTGGCGTTGCAAGGCAGCATCATAGTGGTTGGTGCGCCCAGGGAAGGCACTGGGAGCTCCGGTCACGGTGCAGTGTACGTCTTTACCAAAGACGCCGATTCCGACTGGGGGAACGATGCAAACCAAGACCACAGAATAGAGACGGCCAAGCTCCTAGCCGACGGGGGCGGCGCCTCCGACGAATTCGGATGGGAGGCGGTAGCGGTCAACGATGACGAGAACACCATCGTGGTCGGGGCCCGCAATAAAAATGCAGCCTACATCTTCACCAGGCCCGCCACCGGCTGGGCCAACGATACAGAGACACTCAAGCTCAGCCGAAGTGGGAGTTCCGATGATTTCGGCAGGTCGGTGGCAATCGACGGTGACACCATCGTGGTTGGGGCCAGCGGATACGATAGCACCAAGGGTTCGGCTTTCGTGTTCATTGAACCCGACACCGGCTGGGCCAACAGCCCAGACACTGAGGTGGCCGAGCTCACCGCCTACTCCCGCAATGACAACGACAGATTCGGGAGATCCGTAGCCATCGACGGTGGCACCATCGTGGTGGGGGCGCACCAACCCACTTACCAGGACGGCGGTGAGACAATCAAGCAGCCCGGTGCGGCGTACGTGTTCACCAAGCCCGATACCGGCTGGGCTAACAGCCCAGGGTCTGAGACGGCCAAGCTCACCGCCTCCGACCGTACGGACGGCGACCAGTTCGGAGTATCTGTTGCGATGGACGGCGGCACCGTCGTTATCGGGGCGGACGCCCTGAACGAACCCAACAGGTCAGGGTCGGCTTACGTTTTCACCAAGCCTGCCGCCGGCTGGGTCGATAGTACCGAGGCGGCCAAGCTCACCGGGTCTGACACCGCTAATCGCGACAGGTTCGGGCTTTCCGTTTCGGTAGACGGCCTCACCGTCATGGTCGGAGCAAACGGGCAAGGTGCCAACAGCGAAGGCGCCGCCTACGTATATGGCATCCAGGAGTGGGCTCCCATTACCGGGAGCACGGGAGAGACCAGGTCCCACTTTGCGACCGGCCTGACCAACGGCCTGGAGCACACCTTCGCGGTCCGCGCGGTGAATGGCGGCGGCGCAGGTCTGCCTGCCCAGGCGTCCGCGGATACGGCGACGCCCGGATCGCCCCCCCTGAAGCCCAGGAACTTCTCCGCGGTGCAGACCGGCGCAGGCGAGGTGCGTTTGGAGTGGGGGCAGGTCGCCGATCCCCTGAACGTCACCGGTTATGAGTACAAACAGGACACCAAAAACAGCGACGGCACTTGGACCCTAGGCACTTGGGCCCTAATCGACCCAAGCGATTCCGCCACCGTCTCTTACACCGTCTCCAGCCTGGCCAGCGACACGACCTACACTTTCACTATTCGCGCCGTCAACAGCTTCGGAGAGGGCGCTTCTTCCTTTCCTCGCGACGTGACAATCGTGGCTGCCCCCGATGCGCCCACCGACCTCGAAGCGGAACCAGGCGACGAACAGGTAGAGCTGAGTTGGCGTTACTCTGTCGGACAAACGTCGATTACCGGCTTCCAGTACCAGCAAGAAGCGGGGGAGGACGACTTCGGCGACGATTGGACCGACATCCCCGGAAGCGACCCCGACACCACGTCCCACATTGTGACCGGTCTGACCAACAACATCGAACACGCCTTCCGGGTCCGGGCCGTGAACGTAACGATCGCAAGCGCACCGTCCAACACCGTGACCTCAATAATTCCGGAAGCGGCTCGTTCCATCCCCGCGGGGCCGACAAACTTCAATGCCGAGCAGACCGGCGTCGGCCAGGTGGAGTTAACGTGGGACACGGCTCCGGCGCGTCTGTCGGTCACCGGCTATCAGTACACGGCTGACGGCGGTTCCGATTGGAACAACATCACCGGGAGCGATTCCGGCATGGCCTCGCACACCGTTTCCCAACTGGACCTGGGCGCCACGTATAGGTTTGCCGTCCGGGCCGTCAACAGCGGCACGCTCCCGGGCCACTCTTCCCGCTTCCGCGACGTGACGATCGCCAGGGACCCAGGGGCGCCCACTGGGGTCAGCGCTACCGGCGGCGACACCCAGGCGACGGTCCAATGGAGTGTGCCGTCCGTGATCACGGACCGGCCGATAGAGCACCAGTTATTGCAGATCCCTCTAAGCACGCTGACCGCCGCCGACGGCGCGGCGAACGACGAGTTCGGGTATTCGGTAGCGATAGATGGCAGCACCGCCGTCGTCGGGGCCCACATGCAGGGCGACAACAACGCCGGCGCGGTATATGTTTTCACCGAGGTCGACGATGTGTGGAGCCATGCCGCCACGCTGACCGCCTCCGACGGCGCAGCGAATTACGAGTTCGGCATCTCCGTGGCCATAGCCGGAAACACCATCGTGGTTGGGGCGCGCCAGGACGACACTCGCAATGGCGCAGCCTACGTCTTTACCGAGGCTGCCGGTATGTGGAGCCAAGCAAAGCTCATCGCCTCCGATGGCGCGGCGAAAGACGAGCTTGGAATCTCCGTGGCGATAGACGGAAACACCATCGTGGTTGGGGCGCGCCAGGACGACACTCGCAACGGTGCGGTCTACGTCTTCACCAAGGCAGACGACGTCGCCTGGGCCAACGATTCGGGTGAAAACCACAAGGAGGAGGCGGCCAAGCTCATCGCCTCCGACGGCGCGGCGAACGACGAGCTTGGAATCTCCGTGGCCATCGACGGTGACACCGTCGTGGCAGGAGCACATCTGCACGACATTAATGACAACGGCACCGATATTCCCAACGCCGGTGCAGCCTACGTCTTTACCAAGCCCGCCGGCGGCTGGATCGACAACACTGAGGGGGCCAAATTCACCGCCCCCGACGGCGCGGCGAAGGACGAATTCGGGATCTCGGTGGCCATCGACGTTGATACCGTCGCGGTTGGAGCGCACCAGCCCACGTACCAGGAGAACAATATGAACGTCGACGTGGGGCCCGGTGCGGCCTACGTCTTCACCAGGGATTCCAACTCCGGCAAGTGGGGCCAGCCGGTCAAGCTCACCGCCTCCAACGGCGTCCTGGGTGATGGCTTCGGGATTTCCGTTGCGGTGGACGGCAATACAGCCGTCGTCGGGGCGTCCCTGGACGACCGCGACGCCGCCGTTACTAACTCCGGTTCGGCCTACGTGTTTGCCAGGGATCCGAACTCCGGAAAGTGGGGCGAGACGCACAATCTCGCCGCCCCAGGCCTTCCGCAGGACTACCGGTTCGGACGCTCAGTTGCCGCGGACGACGGTACCCTCCTGGCAGGCGCGCCCCAGAAACCTGATGCCTCCGGCTCCGAATCAGCCTACGTGATGAACATCTTGGACGCGGAGTGGGAGGACCTCGTCTCAACAGAATTGACCGACGACGACATGCACTACCTCTACCGGGTGCTCAATCTGACCAACGACCAACAGTACGCCTTCCGGGTGCGTGCGGTGAACGACGCCGCCAAACGTCCGTCTGCCGAAACCGTCGCGGCTACGCCCATGCATATGAAGCCGGGCAGGACCGAAGGTCTGTCCCCCCAGCCAGGAGATTCCCAGGTAACGCTCAGTTGGGATGACCCCCGCGATTCGTCCATAGACGGCTACCAGGTGCTACAGGCTTTCGAACCGGTCATGCTCACAGCCGGCTCAGACCGCGAGGACGACGGACGGTTCGGGGGATCGGTAGCAGTGGACGCTGGCGCCGCCGTAGTCGGCGCGCCCAAGCACGACATTAACGGCAACACTGATGCCGGGGCGGCCTACGTCTTCACTAGGGATTCGTCTACGGGTAAGTGGAGCGATCCAATCGAGCTCACCGCCGGCTCCGAGGGCGAGGACAACGGACGGTTCGGGGGATCGGTAGCAGTGGACGCTGGCGCCGCCGTAGTCGGCGCGCCCTGGCACGACATTAGCGGCAACACTGATGCCGGGGCGGCCTACGTCTTCACTAGGGATTCGTCTACGGGTAAGTGGAGCGATCCAATCGAGCTCACCGCCGGCTCCGACGGCGCGGAGAACGACGAGTTCGGGTATTCCGTTGCCGTCGATGGTGAAACCATCGTGGTCGGGGCACGCCAGCACGATATTAACGGCAACTCTGGTGCCGGTGCGGCTTACGTATTCACCAAGGCAGACGGTGCGTGGAGCGAGACGCCGGTCAAGCTCATAGCCTCCGACGGCGGCGAGGCCGACTATTTTGGCTACTCCGTGGCGGTGGACGGTAAAACCATCGTGATTGGGGCGCGGGGAGACGCCACCACCCCTGGCGCGGCCTACGTCTTCACCAAGGTTGACGGTGTGTGGGGCAACGCTCCGGACTTAGAGGAAACCCATAGGGAAGAGACCGCCAAGCTCGCCGCCTCCAACGCAAAAGATAACGACCAATTTGGGCAGTCCGTAGCGGTGGACGGCACCACCGTCGTAGTAGGAGCACCACGAGAAGACGGAAGCAAGGGCTCAGCCTACGTCTTTACAAAGCCCACCGACAACGACTGGGCCGACAACATTGAGACGGCCAGACTCGCCGCTTCCGACCGCGGTGGAAATGATAGTTTTGGATCCTCCGTTGCCGTCCGGGGTAGCACCATCGTGGTTGGGGCGGACAACGCCGACATCGACCCTGATGATGATGATGGCGCTCGCTCCGGTGCGACTTACGTCTTCTCCAAGCCGGACGGCGCCGTCTGGACCAACAATCCGAACGAAGACTACAGAACGGAGTCGGACAAGCTCATCTTACCCACCGACGAAGAAGCAGTAGAGAAGTCCGACGAGTTCGGAAACTCCGTCGCCCTGGACGCCCAGAGCATAGTAGTCGGGGCGCCTCAGGACAACCTGGAAACCGATGACGATAACTCCGGTTCGGTCTACGTGTCGGATATCCCGAAGTGGGACGGTATAGCCGACAGTACAGATGAAACGACCTTTTACACGGTTACCGACCTGGAGAACGGTATGGGGTACATCTTCCAGGTTCGCGCCGTTGACGAAGCAGGCGAAGGCCCGCCCTCGGACATCGTCCGGGCCATGCCCATGCCGGCGCCAGATGCGCCGACCAATTTCACCGCAACCGGGCGAAACGCCAGGGTCCGACTCGCCTGGGATGACCCCAACGATTTGAGTATTACTCGTTACGAGTACCGTCGGGCCCGGGGCGGCGGCGGCTTCGGCTCGGCTATCGGAATCTCCGGAAGCAACGCGACAACCACCTCCTACATGGTCAGCGGCTTAGCCAACGGTGTGAGGTACAGGTTCCAAATCCGGGCGGTGAACTATTATGGCGCAGGCGATTGGTCAGCCCCGTCGAACGCCACTCCTCGAGCGCCCAACCGAGCACCTAACTTCATTATTGGCAGTGACACCGTCACGTTCAGCGTCGATGAGAACACGCCGCCGGGCACGCCCGTGGGCAGCGCCCTCACCGCCAGAGACCGGGACGGCGATAGGCTCTCGTACTCGCTGTCTGGGACCGACGCGTCTTCTTTCGACATTGACAGTAGCACCGGCCAGTTGATCGTCAAGGCCCCGCTGGACTATGAGACTCAGTCTGTTTATGAGGTAACGGTCCGGGTCAGCGACAACAACAACGCCAGCGACGGAGTCGATGTGACCATCACGATATCCGACGTGGATGAAGCCGGGACGGTGTCGGTGTCCCTGGAACGACCGGAGGTCGGGACCGCGCTGGTCGTCTCCCTGAGCGATCCAGATGGTCTAGTTTCCAACATCTCCTGGCACTGGGCCACGTCCTTAGATGGTTTCGATTGGATCGACATCTCCGGGGCCAACTCGGACTCCTACACCCCGGTCGCAGACGATGTGGGCTTCTACCTCCGGGCAACGGTCTCCTATACAGACCGATACGGCCCTGGCAAGTCTGCACACGCGGTCATGGAACGGCAGACCGCCCAAAGAGGCCCGTCCTTCGAAGGCGACGTCACCCTCACGGTTGCTGAGAACACACCGCCGGGAGCTCTGGTGGGCGAGGCCCTCACCGCGACGAACCCGGACGGCGATATCCTGACCTACGCGCTGTCGGGGCCCGACGCGTCTCTCTTCGTCCTAGACGGTTCCACCGGTCAGATCGTCGTTGGCTCGGGGACCCTGGTTGACTACGAGTCCGGGCCTGCGAGGTACACGGTCATCGTGACGGTCCACGACGGCAGAGACGCCTACGGCAACGCCGACGCCACGATTGACGACTCTATTGAAGTGGAGATTGAAGTCGCCAATGTAGACGAGTCCGGGACGGTGTCGGTGTCTCCGAGGGAACCGGAGGTGGGGACTGCCCTTACTGCCTCTTTGAGCGATCCTGACGGTTCGCTGTCGGACATCTCGTGGCACTGGGCGAGGTCCTCAGACGGGGCGAATTGGCAAGATATCGCCGGGGCCGCCTCTGATGTCTACACGCCGGTTGCAGACGAGGTGGGGGTCTATCTCCGGGCGACGGCCTCCTATACAGACGGACAGGGCTCCGGCAAGTCCGCACACGCGGTCTCCGGAGGGCAGACCGCCCAAAGAGATCCATCCTTCGAAGGCGACGTCACATTACTGACTGTTGCTGAGAACACACCGCCGGGAGCTCTGGTGGGCGAGGCCCTCGCCGCGACAGACGTGGACGGCGATATCCTGACCTACGCGCTGTCAGGGCCCGACGCGTCTTTCTTCGTCCTAGACGGCGCCACCGGTCAGATTGTCGTTGGCTCGGGGACCCTGGTTGACTACGAGTCCGGGCCTGCGAGATACACGGTCATCGTGACGGTCCACGACGGCAGAGACGCCTACGGCAACGCCGACGCCACGATTGACGACTCTATTGAAGTGGAGATTGAAGTCGCCAACGTAGACGAGGCCGGGACGGTGACGGTGTTCCCAGAACAACCGGAGGTGGGGACCGTGATGGCCGCTTCCCTGAGCGATCCCGACGGTTCGCTGTCGGACATCTCGTGGCAGTGGGCGAGGTCCTCAGACAGTTCCGATTGGAGCAACATCACCGGGGCCGCCTCTGATGTCTACACGCCGGTTGCAGACGAGGTGGGGGTCTATCTCCGGGCGACGGCCTCCTATACAGACGGACAGGGCTCCGGCAAGTCCGCACACGCGGTCTCCGGAGGGCAGACTGCTCAGAGAGCGCCCTCCTTCGAAGGCGACGTCACATTACTGACTGTTGCTGAGGACGCGCCGCCGGGAGCTCTGGTGGGCGAGGCCCTCGCCGCGACAGACGTGGACGGCGATATCCTGACCTACACGCTGTCAGGGCCCGACGCGTCTTTCTTCGTCCTAGACGGTGCCACCGGTCAGATCGTCGTTGGCTCGGGGACCCTGGTTGACTACGAGTCCGGGCCTGCGAGGTACACGGTCATCGTGTCGGTCCACGACGGCAGGGACGCCTACGGCAACGCCGACGCCATGATTGACGACTCTATTGAAGTGGAGATTGAAGTCGCCAATGTAGACGAGGCCGGGGAGGTGACGGTGTCCCCAGAACAACCGGAGGTGGGGACCGCCCTTACCACCTCCTTGAGCGATCCCGACGGTTCGGTGTCGGACATCTCGTGGCAGTGGGCGAGGTCCTCAGACGGGGCGAATTGGCAAGATATCGCCGGGGCCGACTCCGATGTCTACACGCCGGTTGCAGACGAGGTGGGGGTCTATCTCCGGGCGACGGCCTCCTATACAGACGGACAGGGCTCCGGCAAGTCCGCACACGCGGTCTCCGGAGGGCAGACCGCCCAAAGAGATCCATCCTTCGAAGGCGACGTCACACTGACTGTTGACGAGAACACATCGCCGGGAGCTCTGGTGGGCGAGGCCCTCGCCGCGACAGACGTGGACGGCGATATCCTGACCTACACGCTGTCAGGGCCCGACGCGTCTTTCTTCGTCCTAGACGGCGCCACCGGTCAGATTGTCGTTGGCTCGGGGACCCTGGTTGACTACGAGTCCGGGCCTGCGAGGTACACGGTCATCGTGTCGGTCCACGACGGCAGGGACGCCTATGGCAACGACGACGCCACGACTGACGACTCTATTGAAGTGGAGATTGAAGTCGCCAACGTAGACGAGTCCGGGACGGTGTCGGTGTCTCCGGGGGAACCGGAGGTGGGGACCGTGATGGCCGCTTCCCTGAGCGATCCCGACGGTTCGGTGTCGGACATCTCGTGGCAGTGGGCGAGGTCCTCAGACGGGGCGAATTGGCAAGATATCGCCGGGGCGGCGTCCTCCGCCTATATCCCTGTCGAACTGGACGCGAACAAGTATCTGCGGGTCGCAGCGTCTTATGTTGACGGTGAAGGTTTCGGCAAGCAGGCTGTCTTGAGCAACTTGGTTCAGGGTCTTCCCGATCCGTTCGCAACACCGACTCCTGAGCCGACGGACATGGCCGTCCCCAGCCCGACTCCGGCGGCGCTCCCTATCGCGCCTGTTGACGATGGCGGCATTAGCCTGTGGTGGATCATCCTTCTGGCAGCGGGGGCAGTAGCGGGCGCAGCCGGGATATACATAATTGTGCGGAATCGCGGTCTGAGATAGAGCGGCGGCCGCCCAGGCGCTGAAGTGACAGAGGGTGGACTGGGCGCATTGCAGTGATTTCTCGACCAGTCGATCCGTCTTCCATCGCAAGCTTCCCTTCGGGTATCGTTCCCGTTGGCGACGGCGCTAGAGTCACCGTGCTGATTGACGATGTGCTGGTCACGGCGGACGCCCGCTCATTGGAGGAAGCCCGCCGAATCAACCAAGTGCTGTTGGGAGATTAGATTGGGAGCCGGGGGCTCAGTATGAATCCCAGGTAGGCACAGTGAGTAAACCTAGAGTGGGGAGCGGACAATAGCACTCCAACGAGTTGCTTTGCTCGCTCCCCCGCTCGGATGAGTGACGAGGAGCGAGTTCGATGGAATGGATGGGGTGGATTCTTCCTGGCGGAGCCTTGGTGTTCGTGGGATCGTGGCTGGGCGCACGCTATAGGGGTTGGGGCTACCCAACCTTGGTGGCCGCTGCACTGTTGCAATTATTTTTCGGAATTCTCTTGTTGTACTCTGCTACGCTTATACACGGTGACGAACCGCCATGGAACGATCTTTGGGTCAAACTGTTGGTAGCAGTACCCGGAGGTTGCTCACTCATCGGTTCGAGCGTCGCAGCAGCCTCACAACTCAAGCATCTACAAAAATCGACCCGCGTCATGTTGCTAGGCACATCCGCGGGATCCACGGTCCCTGCTATCGCAATCGGGTTCATTCTTAATTGGCAGTGGTCGCTGCTTGGGATGATTCCACTGACGGTATTTTTCATAGCGACATACAAATTGAAGAGCTCACGGAACATTGGCGACCAAACACATCGATAGTTGATATTCTGCGAATATTGAGTGCTGCAAAGGGCGTGGGATGTCAAGGGCGGAATACTAAATGACACCCTGAACGTCAGCTAGGGCAGCGAGTCGACCTGCGGTGCCAGTAGCGGGCGCGAGCACAGTCCCCTGCGCCCTCGGCCCATTGGATGCTGTGCCGCGCCTTCTAGGGAGCTACGCGGGAGAGCCTTTCTTCTATCGATCGCCCCACCGAAAGAACCTTCGCACTCAGGCTTAGCGTTGTGACCTTGAGTAGAGACCCCGGAAGTGGTGTAACAGAAGGTCTTGGATAAAGAGAGACCACCGCGTCATCCTCACCAATGAGCAAATCGGTGAAGGAGGTGGCGACGATGGTCAAGCAGAGGATGGACCTTCTGGAGCTCGTGCGCAATCAGGCAGAGGACGCAGACCCGGACTTCTTGAGGGAGGCGATGGGCGTCCTGGTGCAGGCGATCATGGAGGCCGAGGTGGCCGTGCAGATCGGAGCGGAGCACGGCGAGCGCTCACCCGGCCGGCTGACCCAGCGCAACGGCTACCGGCCTCGCCCCTGGGACACACGGGTGGGCACGCTGGAGCTCCAGGTCCCCCGGGTGCGCGAGGGCAGTTACTTTCCGACGCTCCTCGAGCCGCGTCGGCGGAGCGAGCGAGCACTGCTCGCCGTCGTGCAGCAGGCTTATGTGGAGGGCGTCTCCACGCGGAAGGTAGACGCACTCGTGAAGTCGCTGGGCTGCGAGGGGATCTCCAAGAGCCAGGTCTCGTGTATCTGTCAGGAACTGGACCAGGTGGTGGAGTCGTTTCTGGGTCGACCGCTGGACGGAGGCCCGTATCCCTACCTCTGGCTGGACGCCCTCACGCAGAAGGTGCGGGAGGAGGGACGGACCGTGAACGTGAGCGTGGTGGTGGCCACCGCGGTGAACACGGAAGGCAAGCGTGAGATTCTTGGAATGGACGTGGGGACGAGTGAGGACGGCGCTTTCTGGTTGGCCTTCCTGCGCTCACTGGTGGCCCGTGGGCTGAGTGGCGTGCAACTCGTCACCTCCGATGCCCACCAAGGGCTGAAGGACGCCATCGCCACCGTCTTCGGCGAGGCCTGCTGGCAGCGGTGTAGGACCCATTTCATGACCAACCTGCTGAGCAAAGTGCCGAAGCGAGCGCAACCCTGGGTGGCGACGATGATACGCACCATCTACCAACAGCCCTCGCCGGAAGAGGTCCACGCCCAGCACCAGCGCGTGGTCGCGCAGCTCGAGGAGCGCTTCCCCGAGGCGGCAGGCCGCTTGGAGGAGGCGGGGGCGGACATCTTGGCCTTCACCGCCTTCCCCGTGGCCCACTGGCAGCAGGTCTGGTCGAACAACCCGCAGGAGCGGCTCAACAAGGAGATCAGGCGCCGCACGGACGTGGTGGGCATCTTTCCGAACCGGGCCGCCGTCCAGCGCCTCATCGGCGCGGTGTTGGCCGAGCAGCACGACGAGTGGCAGGTCGGCCGGCGCTATCTCGCCGCGCCTGTCTTGGACGGGGGGACCGCAGACCGCATCGAGGACCCGCTGTTGCTGCCCGCAGGGGCGGCTTGATTAGACCCCGAGGATGACGCTCCTACACCACTTGACGGGACGTGACCTGACCTTGGTAAGAGAGGGAAACGACATTGCCATCGAACCTTTCCCGACTGGACTCTCTGGTACCGGAACCTGGCATGAAACGCTGGAGGAACAGAAGCGCGAGGAGACGTTCTACGCCTGTCTCATGCTGGAGAAGCTGGGAGTATCAATAGAGAGCAAACTTGACCCGATTTGGGATGAACCTGCACCGGACTTCTATCTCGAATACGAGGGGCAATCGGTGGGCTTGGAGGTCACCGAGGCGCATCCCAAAGATGCCGATGAGCGCCCGCTGTACTTCCAGGTGCTCCGGTACAAAGCTGTCTACGGTGCTTGGAAAAGATTCCGGGAGCGCGGCGGACCGACTCTGCAAGTCCACTTCCAATTCAAATCAGGTATCCCGACCTCTGGCCCGTTTACGACAGGGGATGTTCACAATCTGATTGGTCAGCTTGAGTACCTTATTGACGTGAGTGGATTCGATCCGGAGGGTGACTACCAGCCATTCCGAATGAGATCAGAGGTTACGGACATTCTCCGCTACACCATACGGCCCTGTAACGCCGCCTCAGAACTCTGGAGCATCAATGGGTCTGCAACGGGCCGTAACTTGGATCACCATCACATCCAGGCAGGGTTAGACAACAAGCGGCTTGTCAGCCCGCCCTCGCCGGTGTGGCTCCTGGTCTACAACGCCGGTGTCACGCGAGGGTTGTCGAGCAGAATCGGCGAGGGGGCGCGTTTTCAAGCATATCAATCTTCGTTTAGTCAAGCATTCTGGTTGTACATGGTCTCAACTGAGCTGACAGAGTTGGAGATTAGACCATAACGGAAACGGTCGACGCAGCGGACCTATGGTAACCTGTTCTAACGTCCCCCTTTTGGGGAGGCTCGTGAGGCTAAATTGGGTCGGCTGACCGACCCTTCATAGTAGGATCTCCCACCGAAAAGTTCGCAGTACGGTACGCTTAGGCCCACTATCATGTACTGAATTGCGAACTGGGTCTCGAAGAACTATCTCTGCGGTGTCTTCGCCCCCTATGGGGCTGTCCGTCGGCGTGGGGATAGTGTGGTAGACTGTTGCCTTTCCTGGCTTGGCAAGAGTCCACTCATGGAGGCTCGCGTGACAACTATCAGACCTATTGAAACAGAGCGTCTCATACTGCGGGAGTTCACCATAGAAGATTGGCCTGCCCTTCATCTATATGGATCAAACCCCAAGGTTATGAGAGGGCTGTTATTGCTTCCAAACTCTGAGGAGCGTTCGCGAGAAGTAGTAAAGCAGTTCATTTCCTATCAATGTAAAGAACCTCGGATAAGGTACGAGTTTGCGATAACGTTGGCCCATACCGGTGAACTCATCGGTGGCTCAGGGATTAGGATAGTGTGGCCCAGAAACAGAGAGGCCTCCATGGGTTACGCCCTGCGCAGAGACTCATGGGGAAAGGGCTACGCTACAGAGGCCGCTAGAGAGATACTCCGGATAGGATTTGAGCTGTTAGACGCCCATAGGGGTATTTGGGGACGTTGACACTGAGAACGCCGGGCAGTATCAAAGTAATGGAGAAGCTCGGCATGACCAGAGAGGGGATGTTCCGGCAAGGCTTTTGGTCGCCCCCGCACGGGAGTTGGCGAGACACCTACCACTACGCAATGCTCGAAGACGAGTGGCGCAGCAGACACGGGTCGATGATGGTCTGAAGTCCCGAGGAGTCTTAGAAGAAGGCGGAATGCTAATGGATGTACTAGTCGTTGAGGCACCTCTTGAGCAGAAACCGGTGTTGCATCGCCTTATGCACCTGTATCTTCACGACTCCTCTGAATTCACCGGCGATGACGCCAGTCTGGACGGAGTGTTAACGTACTATTACTTTGATGAGTATCGGCGTGAGCTAGACAGATTCCCATTCCTGATCTACTGCGGCGCAAAACTTGCCGGATTCGCACTCGTCAACTCCTATACCGTGGTCCTGGAACAAGGGACTGGATGGTCGCTGGCTGAGTTCTTTGGCATGCGCAAATATCGGAGACAGGGAGTCGGCAGACGGGCCGCCTTTAACGTTCTTGACCGATTCCCGGGGCTATGGGAAGTCAGGGAGAATAGCAATAACCTGGCTGACCTGCTCCCGGAAAGCCGGTCCACGGATAATTGGAGTCCTCCGGTCAAACAGAGGAGGACAGCATGCGGAGGAGCAGGTTTACAGACGAGCAGATCATCGGGGTCCTGAGGGAGGCGGACGCGGGAGTGCCGACGGTCAAGGTATGCCGCCGACAGGGTATCTCACCGGGGACCTTCTACAACTGGAAGGCGCGGTTCGGCGGGATGGGCGTGAGCGAGGCACGACGGCTGCGCCATCTGGATGAGGAGAACCGGAAGCTGAAGCAGCTGCTGGCGGAGGCGACGTTCGACAATCACGTCTTGCGGGAGCTGCTCCGAAAAATGCCTAACGCTTGCTGCCCGACGGGAAGCCGTGCACCATGTCCAGGAGCGGTGGGGCTTCAGCGAGCGTCGCGCCTGCAGGCTGATCGGCATCCACCGAACCGGTGGCCCGCTATAGGCGGGTGGGCAGCGACGCACCCGAACTCCGCAAGCGACTGCGCACGCTCGCCGCGGAGCGGCGGCGGTTCGGGTATCGCCGGTTGTGGGTGTTGTTGCGCCGGGAGGGGTTCGGCGTGAACCACAAGCGGGTCTACCGGCCCTATCGGGAAGAGGGGCTGTCCGTCCAGCGGCGGCAGCGCAAGCGGATGGCTGGCGTCGCTCGCGTCCCCACGATGGCGCCGCAGCACCCGAACCAGCGGTGGTCGATGGACTTCGTGCCCGATGCGCTCGCCAGTGGCCGGCGGATACGAGTGCTGACGGTGATTGACGACTTCACTCGGGAGAGCCTCACCATGGAGGTGGACACGTCGTTGCCCGGCCTCCGCGTGACGCGGGTGTCCAAGGATTCTTAGAGTCCGACCGGCGTATTCCTAGCCACCTGTTGTGCGAACTCCTCGGGCGTCCGGTTGCCCAGTGCGCCTATGCCGAGCTGTGAGGGCCGTGTGGCTGCCATTTGCGGAGGCCCTGCCTGCGGGATACCTGCTGGACAAGGAATGGCAGGGGCGTTGATAAGGCGGGGAGATTATCGGGCACGCCCGCCCTGTGAACCGTGGAACAGGCAGAACGCATCACAAGGCTGGAGCAATCCGTCAGCCAACTCCAACAGGATCTGAATGAAGGGGCCAATTGGCCTCGCAGCCGCCCTCGATCAGGGTGCCGTCCACCGTGTAGGGTGCGCATCATCGGCGCCGGATGCCATGGGGCGACGGACGCTATCCGGTGGAGGACATGATCGCCTCTGCGCCGGCCTGCAACTGCCGCTCTGTCCCGGCTAGGCGGCGTTCCCGGCCCCCCGCACGGGAGACATCTGCGCCCCTCGATGTGATAGCTGCGGCCAAGAATGCAACGATAGCGGCGGGACGCCGCTAGGCCGCCAGCCCATCGCTCGGCAGGAACCAAGAGGAACGGGTGAACGCTGTCTGGCTGTCCGCGAATGGGGACTCCGGCGCGCTAGACGCTCACCGCTCGCTTCGCCTCCACCTCGGGGCGGTACTTCTCGCAGAGCGCCAGCCAGCGCTCGGCCTGCTTGCGCGCCTTGGCCTCGTTCTTCGGGCCTTCCTCCGGGTCCTCGCAGATCCACGAGAATGGCGGCCGCGGCGCGCCCATGTTGATGTACCCGGCGTACTCGTACGACTCGTGCCCCGCGCGACCAGCGTCGCCGTCGCCGCCGCCCCTGCCCGCGCTCATGTCAGCGAGGATCGCCGCGGCCCTCTGGTTATCGCCGTCGGCGACGGCGTTGTAGGCCGCGAGAACAGGCCATGGTCCCGACCAGATCGAGTGCGACCAGCAGCCGGACGCGCCCATCATGTAGTAGGGGTAGAGCTGCGTCTGGTTGCAGAAGTGGGCGATCTTGCCGTGGATGATGTCGTGCAGCCGCTGGAACTCCGTCGGGTTGCGATGGCTGTCCTTCATCGCCACGATATTCGGGAGCTTGACGAGCTCCTTGAACGCCGCCACGGGGATGTGGACGCGGTGGTTCGTGGGGTTGTGATAGATCATGATGGACAGGTCCGGGAACAGTTCCGCGATCCGCTGGTAGAAGGCCACCACGTCGCGGGTCGGCAGATGGTAGTAGTACGGCACGCCCAGCAAGACGCCCTGCCCGCCCGCTTCGCGCACGAAGTTCATCTTCTGGACGACGAGGCGCGGGTTCGCCGCCGTCACGCCGAGCATCAGCGGGACGCGGTCGTCCACCGCCTCGATGCTGGCGGTGACCAGCGTGCGCCACTCGTCTTCGAGCAGGTTCCAGACCTGGCCGAACGTTCCCGTGGTGGCGAACATATGCACGCCGTCCTTGATGGCCCGGTCGAGGCCCGCCTGGAGGTTGTCCACGTCGACGGTCGACGTCGCCGTCATGTCGCCGGCGTCGGCGGTGGCGAACGCCGGCATCATGCCGCATATCCCGTGCAGATCAGTTGCTACGTATGACATCGGTCAACTCCTCACCATCCGATTTACGTTACGCGGACTATAGGACTACCTCGTGCGCGGGGCAACGCGCTCTAGGCTGGCGCCTTGTCCCCCGCCTAGAGCTCCTCGTAGTAGAAGTTGCCCGTGAGCCGTTGGAGGGGCCAATCGGTCCAGCCGGCGATGAACGCGTCTTCCCAGTTCGGGTTCTCGTGGTGATGGGCCATCCACGCCGGAAGCTCGATGAAGTCGCCCTTCGACCACTCGAACCGCTCGCCTTCGACAACCAGCACCCCGTTGCCCTCGAAGCAGTAGTAAATCACCGAGCTGTTGTGCCGGTGGTCGCGCCCTTTGAAGTTGGGGGTGAGCATCGTCATCTCCCAGGCCGCGGTGGGGAGAGTAGGACCGCCGGTCAGCGGGTTCCTGTACGTCAGGGTGTAACAGTCGAAGGGGTCCGGCTCACCCTCCTTCTGCTTCATCCTGCCTAGCGCCGCCGAGGTCTGGTCCCAGGCGTACCGGAACCCGGCCGGATGCACGTGGGACTCGTCGTTCTTGACCTGAGGCCCTGCCGGATGGACGATCTCGCGGTAGGGCCGCGCCTCTCCGCCAGGACCAGGGATGCCGAGATTGCTCCCCCAGATCAGCTGCGATTCGCTGACCCGGTCGGTCTCCAGGTCCTCCTTGACCTCCGGCCACTCCTCGGTGAACGTCGCTCCGACCCCCGCGCCGTGCAGGCCGTCGAGCCACAGCACGTGCGTATCCGAGTTGTTGATGTGGCCGTGGAAGTTGAGGTGGGGCGTGATGACGAGGTCCCCATCGTTCAGCGGGAACGGCTCCCCGTTCACCAGCGTATAGGAGTCCGGCGCGCCCTTGATGACGAACCGGGTGGCTTGGGCGCTGTGGCGGTGGGAGATCGCCTGCTCGCCGGGCCCGACGTACTGGATGCCCAAGCGCAGCGGGAAATTCGCGTTCGGCGAGTTCCGGGGGTTATGGAAATGGGTGTCGCGCCGAAGTACGCCGGCCTTGTCCTCGAAATTCTCAGCCAGGCGCACCAGCTCGCCCGACGCCACAACGGCGGGCTCGATATCCTCCCACTTCCACTGGTACGGCATCAGCACCTTCGCCCGCTGGGCTTCCTGTTGCCGGTCCATCACCAGGGTGAGGTGCTTCTCCTCCAGGTACGTCTTGAGCGCGTCGATGTCCGAGATATTTGTCGCCATACTGCCCCTCTCTTCCTTATCTCCCTTAAAAGGACTGATGTGCCCGTTCAGTCGAGACTCGGCGGCGACGCGGCGGTCATCAGCTCGAAGCTGTGCCCGTGGGGGTCGTTGAAAAAGGTCCGGCGGCCGCCGTTCAGCTCGTTCGTCTGCATGTTCATGTCACGGGTGCTCGTGCCATACTTCAGGCCCTCAGCGACGACGCGCTCCAGGATCCCGTCGAACTCCTCGGCCCCGACGCAAAACGCGAAGTGATGGCTTCTGTGCTCGCTGTCCGACCCCTTGTCGTCGAACCGCATCACCAGTGTGTCGTTCACCCGAACGTGTCCTTGAGAGCCGCGCACGCCCAGAAACTCCCAGCCCATCACGCGCGCCATGAGCTTGCTCGCCTCTTCCTTGTCCCGAACCGGGACGACCGTGTGGTCCAGATCCATAGGCTACCTCCCCAAATGTGCTCCCCACATGCGCCACTCTGACGCCGGAAGCATGCTCCCATCATCCCTTTCCAGCCAAACCGTCGGCTGGGCAACCAGGAGCCCTGATCGAGGCGATGAGCCGGAGCAACCGCCCTGGCGTTCCCTCGTGCGTATACTGCCGCCAACGGCAACCCCCGCTGGTGGCGGAACTCATGACTGCACTTCGCCAGGGAGATCAAAATGGCCAACCCGAAGCTTCGCCTAGGCCTCCGAGAGCCCGAGATCGACACCAACCAGCCGTTTGTCGATGGCACGGTGCAGGTCGAGGGATTCGATATCGAGATCTCCAACTATCGCGGTTGGGAGCACATCGACGCGTGGGACGCCAGCCTCGGCGGGCTCATGCAGACCAAGGGGAAGGGCGACCACCCGTTCGTGTCGATCCCCGCATTCCCCAACCGTAAGTTCCGCTTGTCCTACATCTTCGTAAACGGCAGGGCAGGGATCGAGTCCCCGAAGGACCTGGAGGGCAAGCGTGTCTACGTCAGCGGCACCGCCGGCATCTGGGCACGGGGTGCCCTGCTGAACCACTACGGGGTCGATTTCACCAAGGTCCAATGGGTGATGGGGGGCGCTTCGGCGAAGAGCTGGGGCCCCCGGGATCGAGGTCGAGAGCCTGGCGGGGATCACAGGACCCCTCGACGTGAAGCTCGACACCATGCTGGTTGAGGGGGATCTGGACGCGGTCATCGAACCGAACGTTTTGCCATCGATTAGCCGGAGGGACCCGCGAGTCCGCCGGCTCTTCCCTGACTATAGGACGGAGGAGCAAGATTACTGGAAGCGGACGGGCATCTTCCCGATCAGCCACGTTGTCTCTCTAACACACGAGTTCGTCGACCACCATCCAGAAGCGCCGGTGGCCCTGTTGAAAGCCTATCGTCACGCCCGCGACGTCGCCTTTGACCGGCTCTACGGGACGGATCCGGAAATCCTGGTGGTCTCGTGGGTTGCCTCTTTCATCGATGATCAACGGGCGCTCATGGGAGATGATTACTGGGCCTACAACATCCAAAACAACGTGCGTGCTCTGGAAGCGATGATGCTGTTCGCCCATCAGATGGGCGTCACTCCCACCCAGCTCGACTACTTGAGCTTCTTCGACCAAGAGGCCGCCGCGCTCCCGGGCTCCTAGGCGTGCTGGCCGCATTGCGAATTCTGTTCACCTTCCGCCATGAGGTCGCCGCGTTGATATTGAAATTCGCTGGTCTCTGTCCATCTTCCGCCGTGAGGCGTCGCGTTGACATCGAAGTTCGCTGGTCTTAGCATCGCCCACGACCGACCGACTGAAGGAGGCGACCATGCTTGCCATTCGCTCGGAAGAAAAGGGTCAGCATGATAGAAAGGGTTGGCCGAGCCAAGTGACTCGGGGAACGATGCGTCTGGCCATTGGCGCATCCCTACTCTTCCTCTTGCTGGCGGCTGCCTGCGGTAGCGAGGATCCCACGGCCACGCCGGTCCCGGAGCAGCCACCGGGGGACCTGACCTTCGAGCAGGAGTGGGCGCAGCTCATCGCCGCCGCCCAAGAAGAGGGCGAGCTGCTGATGTCGGTCGGTCCTTTGGGTGAGTACCGCGATCTGCTGGACCTTTTCCAAGACACATTCGGCATCGAGTTCAAGGCCCAGACGGGAAGGGGAGCCTACCTGGCAGACCGGATCCTGGCGGAGCGGCAAGCCGGAAAGAAGCTGGTCGACATCGGCTTGATCAGCGTAGCTTCAACCGCCCGGAGACTCGTGCCCGCGGGGTCGACCGTCTCCATCCCATCTTTGCTGATTGACCCAGCAGTGGCGGACGAGTCGATCTGGCACGACGGTCAGTTCTGGTTCGCTGACTGGTTCGTCGAAGGAGCCGGAGACCACTCGTTCATCTATGCCGCGCGCGTGAACGACGGATACCGGTTCTGGTACAACACCGACAAGGTCAGCGAAGAGGAGGCAAACGCCGTAAAGGACCTATGGGAGTTCGTTGAGGACCCGAAGTGGAGAGGCCTGCTCGGCGACCGGTCCTGGCATGATCCAGGTCGGCTTGGCGCGATGATTAGGGCCTATTACATGCCGGAGCTGGGGCCAGAGTGGATCACGGCCTACTTCAACCAAGGGCTGGTGACATTCACGGACGACGACAGGCTCGTGAACGACTGGGTGGCGCAAGGGGTATACCCGATTCAGGTAGCCACGAGCGGCGGGTCTCCATCAGGTGACTTGCTGGAGCTGCAGGAGGCGGGTCTCCCACTCAACTCGCGAGACGTGCCGTCGGAGACGGGCTGGATGGAAGCCCGCGGGTCGGGTTGCTGCATCGTGGCCTTCGAAGGTGGTCCCAACCCGAACGCACAGAAGCTGTTCGTGAACTGGTGGCTCTCTCAGGACGTGCAGACGCGCATCAATGCGATCGAGCCCGGTATCACGCGGGCGTCGCTCAGGAACGATGTCCCGATCGGCAACGTCGACTCGTCCTATGCGCGGACGCCCGGAAAGAACTACGTGTTCCGGGACGGCGATCCCAAGTACAGCGGCGAGGAACAGGAGGTCGCACGACAATTCATCGTCAACACGTTCCTCGAGGAGTCGGGCTGGGCAGGAGAGGCGCGTAACTGACCGGGACGGTGGAAGAGTCAGCCAATCCTGGGCACGCAAAGGAGCACGATGGAGATCAAGTTCGGACTGATCAGCGCGGACTCCCACGCGGCCTTCGACCGTGACGACTTTACGTCACGGATGTCTGTCAGGAAGTGGGGAGACCGCATCCCGCACGTCGCGGAGTATGAGCACGATGGGAAACGCGTTGAGGGCTGGGCAATCTACGACAACCCTCCGCGGGGACAGGTGTGCAACTGCCCCGCTGTGATGGGCGACCCATTCCCGCACTGGCCCGAGCGGTGGGAGGAAGTGCCCAAGATGGCCTACGACCCCCAGGAGCGGCTCAAGGCCCTTGATATAGACAGGGTTGACGCAGAGGTGCTCTTCCCCAACCCGCCGGGAGGCAGCTACTACCAACATGGGGACGTGGAGTACGAGTTGGACGCCGTACGGGCTTACAACGACATCCTCTGCGACTGGGTGCGGGTAAGCGACCGGTACCTGCCGCTCGCGGCCCTCCCGTTCTTGAGCAGCCCGCAGACCATGGCGGGTGAGGTCCAACGGGCGGTGGAGGATGGCCACCGCGGGATCAACTTCCCCGGACGGACGCCGGGGTCGCTTCCCCACCTCACCGACCCCCATTGGGACCCGGTCTGGGATGTTTGCCAGGAGTTGGGCATGCCGGTCCACTTCCACGGCTCGGCGGGGATTAACGCGGGGAGGAGCTCCAAGGAGTGGAGCGGCTACTCGCCGCGACAGGCCCACTCAGCGTCCACCAGCACGTCGGCGGTCACGCCCGCGCAGATCATGCCGCAGCTTATGTTTTCGGGGGTGACAGAGCGCTTCCCCCGCCTCAAGATTGCGTTTGCGGAGGCCGGGATCGGCGGGCTCAACTACGTGGTGGCGGCATGCGACCACGAATGGGAGCGCCGCCATCTATGGACCGAGGGCATGAGCACCCGTCCCAGCGACATCGTACACCGGCAGGTCTACGTGAACTTCTGGTTCGAGTCGGAGGGCATCAAGCTCCGCGATGAGATTGGCGTTGCCAACCTCATGTGGGAGGCGGACTACCCGCATGTGGCCTCGTACTACCCCAACTCCTGGGATGCGGTCGAGAAGGTGCTCGTGGGGGTGCCAGAGGACGACCGGCGGAAGCTGCTCTACGAGAACGCCCTTCGTGTGTACCAAATCAAGGAAACGGTCCCCGCATAGGTGACCATTGCTGGGAGGTTCCTTTGGCGCCGAGATGCCCGCTGATCAGCACGGACGACCATGTCCAAGAGCCACCGGACCTCTGGACCGCCCGGCTCTCCAAGAACCAATGGGGTGACCGCGTTCCACACTTGGCGCGGACTCCCGAGGGCACGGAACGGTGGATAGTCGATGGGCGGGTGCTCCTTGGCGGGCATGCTGCCCGGGCGGGTGCCCTGATGCCCGACCGCAACACCGAGCCAGCCCGATGGGACGAGGTCCCTCAAGCCGCGTACGAGCCGTCGGAGCGGCTCAAAGTCATGGACGCTGCGGGCGTCGACTATTCGGTGCTCTTCCCAACCGTGGCAGGGATGGCCGGAGAGGCGTTCGGGAGGCTGCAGGACTCCGAGTTGGAGCTCGCCTGCGTGCAGGCTTACAACGACTGGCTGATCGAGGAGTGGGCGGGCGCCAGCGACCGTTTTATCCCGCAGTGCATCGTCCCCATCTGGCCGCCCGAGGCCACGGTGGCGGAGATCCGCCGGGCCGTCGAGATAGGACACCGCGGCGTTGTCTTCCCCGCGGTGCCGATGGATCTGCGCGACGTCCCCCACGTTGCCGGCCCCGAGTACGACGCGGTATGGGCCGTCTGCGAGGAGTTGAACGTGCCCCTGTGCCTCCATTCTGGATCGGCGCCCGGGCTGCAATACCCTGGATCCTCGGCGATGGCGCCCGTCCTGGCCGAAGCGCTCGACGCGGTGACGAAGCCCGTCTCCAGCGTGTTCGTCCTTTCCCTGCTCCTGTTCTCGCGGATGCTACTCCGACACCCGAAGCTGCGCGTGGTCTTGGCGGAGAGCGCGTTGAGCTGGGGCATGCTCTACCTGGAGTGGGCCGACCATCAGTTCGAGCACGATGGCCTTGAACGTGAGGGATACGAGCTGACCCCCTCTCAGATGTTCCATCGCCAGTGCTACTTGACCTCGTGGTTCGACGCGGTGGCCGCGTTCGCCCCGTATGTCGGAATGGACCGCGTTCTGTGGTCCACCAATCTCCCGCTGACGACGTCCACGTGGCCGGGGACGCAGGAGACCATCGAGCGCTGCTTCCGCGGCGTCTCCGAGGAGGACAAGAAGCAGATTCTGTGGAACAGTGCGGCGAGCATTTATCGGCTCTAAGGGGGCCCCCGCCCCGGCGGACGCTCGTCGTGGAGGAAGTGGTCGGTTGCTGGTGGGGTGGCCGAGGGGGCCGTTGGCTGCGATGGCCTGAAGCTCAGGCGGGACCCGGTCAGCCGGTCTACCGCTTGGACGGCGCAGTCTAGGAGATCAGCGATGGTGGACAGAGCTGTTGGGCGCGTCGGCCTGGCTCATAGCCGCCCACGATTCCGGCCCGGCACGGGCCACTTCGTCATGGCGGTCGTGCTGCTTCTGCTGGGCTTCTACCTGATCTGGCCGATCCTCATCCTGCTGCTCAATAGCTTCAACGCCGTCGATGACATGTTCGTCGAGCCGCGCCGCTGGGGTCTGGACCACTGGCGAGCAGCGTACGATGAGCCCAGCAGATTGCTGCGGCCCATACTGAACTCGCTGCTCATCTGGGGTCTGACGGTCCTGATCAGTTTTCCCATTGGGATAGCCATCTCGTGGGTGCTTGCGCGGACGCGGGTCCCCTTCAGCCACACGCTGGAATTCATGTTCTGGATCGCCTACATGGTGCCGGGACTTCCCGTGACCATTGCGTGGATGACGCTGTTGGACCCGTCCATCGGTTTCATCAACCAGGCGCTCGTCAAGCTCCCGTTCATCGAGCAGGGACCGTTCAACATCTTCAGTGTCCCCGGCATCGTGTGGGTCGGCCTGATGGGCAACGGCATCGCCGTCAAGGTCATGCTGCTCACGCCAGCTTTCCGGAACATGGACGCGGCTATGGAGGAGGCCGCGCGCATTAGCGGTGCCAATAACATCCGCACCATGCTTCGCGTCACGCTGCCCTTGATGATCTCCCCCATCACGCTCATCTTTGCTTTGCAACTGCTCCGCGTCTTCCAGTCCTTCGAGACCGAGTGGCTCCTCGGGCTGCCCATCGGGTTCTTCGTCTACTCCACCAAGATCTTTGCGCTTGTGCGCACCGAGATTCCCAACTACGGTGAGGCGACCGCGCTGGCGAGCCTGACGTTGGTCGTCATTGCTTTCATCATCCCGCTCCAGCGCTGGATCTTGCAGCGGCGCCGGTATACGACTATCACGGGGAGCTTCAGGGCCGGCCTCATCGACCTAGGCCCCTGGAACCACATCTTGTTCGTCCTCATCGGCACGCTGCTACTGCTGCTCACAATCATGCCTGTCGCAGTGCTGTTCGTCGCGGGCCTCATGAATAGGATCGGGTACTTCCAGTTGGGCTTCACCCTAGACCACTGGATATTGGTGCTAGGGGACAAAGCGTTCCTATCAGCGCTCAGGACCACCCTCATGCTCGGCTTCATGGCCGCCGTCGGGAGTCCGCTCCTCTTCTCGCTTCTCGCTTACATCATGGTGCGGACGCGCCTGCCGGGACGTACGGCGTTGGACATGATCATCTGGGGTTCCGGAGCGATCCCGGGCATACTCTCCGGGCTGGGGCTGTTATTGGTGGTCCTTGGCACTCCCGGGCTAAGCCTGCTCTACGGCACCATCTGGATCCTATTCCTCGTCGTGATTATTTCGGGGAATACCACGGGCGTGAACATCATGAAGGGCGTCTTTGTCCAGGTTGGGCAGGACATGGAGGACGCCGCGCGGGTTGCCGGGGCTGGGTGGGTCCGGACGTATTTCAAGATCTGGATCCCGCTGCTCATGCCCATGCTCGTTCTCTTGGCGGTGATGAACTTCACCGCGGCCGCCACGGCGACCAGTTCGGTCATCCTGCTCGCCTCCCGTGATACCTGGACGCTCTCCATCCTTGCGCTGATCCAGGCGGGACAAGGCGGCGAGGGGCGCGAGGTTGCGAGCATCATCAGCATCTTCATCGTCATAATCTCAGTGACCGGGGCGCTCGTGGTGAGGACGATAGGGCTGCGCCTCGGCGTGCGGCACAGCATGCGTGCGGGCGGCGATGCGCGCGGGGCTTCGGCGCCCGTCATCGTTCCCGCTGGACGGTCAATGTGACATCACAGAGGGGGTAGTTAAATTGAAGAGCTTAACTCGACGCGGAACGATAGTCTGGACCATATTTTTGCTTGCCGCCTTGGGCGTGGTCGGCGCTTGCTCCTCGACGCCGACTGCGACTCCGACGCCGACCGTTCCGCCCACAGCGACGCCGTTCCCCCTAGGGGAGCTTAGGATCGATCCGCCCATTCTTCTATGGCCTGACGGGCGGGCGGGCGACAACGGGATCTGGGTCTATGCATCGGGTCTCCAGCCGGGCCAGTGGTTTGAGCTGTCCTTCGATGTCCGCGGTAAAACGGCCACTCCCACGCTCGCCGGCCTCGCTCTGTCCCAGGCCGACGAGACGGGATCGTTCGCCGGCGCTCTGGTGGTCGATGGCCGGGAGGGACGGGATTTCTTGAGCACCGAGATGACAGCGACCTCCGGGCCGATTACCGTTGATCTCTCCGATCTGGATACGGGGCAAATCATAGCGACCTTTGACTGGGTTCTTTGCGGCCTCGATCGGGATGCCGCGTACTGCGATGGTGCAGGAGAGCTACTACCGCTGCCGGAATCAGAATGACCAGCGCAGCGGGTCGCATCCCCAGATCGTCCAGCCCATAACACGCCGATTGGGCATGTTCCTGCGCATATGGCTCCCATGCGTCGCACTGATGACTGGGTGGAGCGCAGTTTGGGCGATCGCCTGGCAAAACCTTCTCTTCGACGCCTTCGCCAAAAGTCCCAGCGCGGGCGTCACTGTGTTCGCGAACACGGACGGCCGTGCCCTGGAGGTCTGGATCACGGCCGGAATCGGGTTTGTACTTGGCACTGCCGGGCTCGCGCTCCTGGCAAGCACCAGTCAGGTCTTTCCGGCCCGTAAGCCACTGCTCGCCAGCCGCCTATGGCGCATCGGTGGCATAGCGCTCACCCTTGCCGGTCTTTCCTTGCTCATCCTGTTCCCATCGACCGTAAGCGTCGTCATCGATGAGCCTGCGGAGCGCGTCGCCGTGGAGACGCGCTGGCTGTATTGGAAGACGGCCGAAGCGCTTGCTGCGGACGACGTTGAAAGGGTTTCGTTCAGGGACTACCGGCTCTCTGTGGGTCCCAGTCCTGAACACTGCAAGGTCCAGACGGGCCTCAGCATTGTCGACCACAACAGGAAGGCGCTCGCGGTGCCCGCTGGCTTCGATCATGAGGCGGTGGCGAATGGCATCGCCGACACGCTCGGCATCCGGCTCGAGGTCATCGGCGTGCGGGAATGCTGATGCGAGAGCCGAATGCCCAGGATTACTACGATGAGGAAGCCGCGCCTTTGCCATTAGAAACGCTCGCCTCACTACCAGGGCAGTCCGCGTACCGCGAGACCGGTTTCTGGTGCGGTAGGTGGCAGCTCCGACTTCGTCACCCTCACCGTCACCACTGACGACGGCATCGGTTAGGCTGGTTTCGTCCCGGCCATGATAACGCCTTGGCCTCAGGGCCGTGCCGGACAGGCTGTGTGAGCGGGCGGTGGGCCATGATCCGCTGGAGGCGGAGGCCGTGGCGGCACGACTGTTGCGCCTGGGCGGAGCGGGGTTCCCGCGGGGCCCGTGACGCGCCGTCGCCGCCATCGACGTTGCGCTGCGGGGACATCATTAGGAATGCTCTGGGAGAGCGGTCTAGGGCAGGAAGAGCCCTTTGCGTTTGACCTGTAGGCTCTTGGCCGCAGCCATTCGGGCGGACGACTCACTTAGCAACCCTCGTTATCGGTCAGGATGCGCTGGGCCGCGATGCCCTGGCTTTTAGGAGTGGGCCAGCGCCCGGAAGAGGAACGTGGTGGCAGTCGCGCTGCGCTCGTTCGGAAGGGCCTCGGCGTAGGAGACGCAGTGGGGGTGATTGTCGACGGCCACATGCCGACCATTCGGCAACGGCTGGGCCATGTGGTGATCGCGCAGGTGAATCCTCCGGCGGAGGGGAGACTTGCTGGTCTGATTTTGCTCAGACCGCCGTGTGTAGATCGGCGCGTTCTCAGTGCCAGTGACCTCGTGCACCCTGCGCGGTGAAGGCAAGAGCTTCGCACCTCGGTTTCACTGAGAACGGGGGATTCAGCAGCTTCGGCGTGGGCTACCTCCACGTCGCCCCATCGACGACTTCTTGGGTTACGCCTACGTGGAGTCCTTGCCCAACGAGCGTGGCCCCACGGCAGCCGAGTCCCTCGGCAGGGCGTTGAGCACTCCCATCGCCAGGAAATCAAGACGGAGCGCATCCCCACGGACGCGCATGCCAAGCCAGTGGGCAATCGCTTCTTTGCAACCTTGCCGTTTTTCATTGGCTGAGCCATTCTTTCCCCCATGGGGATGTTCCGTCCGAGCAAGCAGACCATCATGAAGCAGGTCGCGAATCGTTACGGCGGCACCTTCGTTAAATCCCTTGAGGGCCATATGGTCGTAGTCAGCAGCCTGTCCCACTGGGAGGTCATCTTCGACAACGGCTCGCCCGACGGACCCCCAATACCGTTGCTCGGTGCGCGCCCCGCTACGCGCATCGGCATCCCCTTCGTGTCCTGCGACGGTTTTACATGGGAGTTGAAGAGGCGTCGCATGCTGGGTGACGCCATCTACAAGAAGCGCCAGCGGCAGGCCCGCAATCACGAACACACATGGGAGGAGGAGTTCGAAAAAGTCAGGCCGCAGCTGACAACGCCCGACCTCGTCCTTGGGTACGGGGACTTCGACTACGAATTCAGCATTGAAACGAGCGACCCGGATAAGATGCGCCGGCTCTTGGCGGACGCCACCTATCGAAAGTACATCCAGGAACAGCCTACCGTATTCCTCACCGCCGCGCGGGAGGATGAATGGCTGGCATCAATTGTGGAAAAGGTTACCCAGAACATTGGAATCCTCTACGTCCACCACTCCGAGCTGCTGAAGAAGGAGAATCACATCCAGGGTCTGTACGACCTCTTGAGCAAGACAATTGAGCGCCTGGTTGCCATCGGCTCCGCTGACCCCGTTCGTCCCAGCCTCCATGGCGTTTCGGGACGGCTACAAATCGAGGCCCCCTAAGGATGGCTCCCCCCGCCTGCCCACAGCGCTGCATTGGAGTTGGTGATGGGTTCGTTGAAGTGCTCCAACGTTCACTTTTGCGTCAATCCCCGGCCCATTCCCCGTCTGGGGCACGAGGGGCTGGCTTGCAGCATCGAAGGTACGGGTCAAGGGTGTTGCGCGAGAGTACCGCATCAGTGCCGAGGCTATCCAGGAGCACTACGATCTGAGCGACGTCCAGGTGAGACGGCTTGCCAAGGAGGTAGTACGGTACAGAGTGGGATTCGTCGGGTGGGGGCTTGGGTTACCCTTCCCCGACTACCAGGATGAGCATTCCACTACGACAAGGCGGTGGCCGAGGCTAAGAGGGTGCTGGCGATCCTCCCGCAGTTCAGAGAACCCGTTCGATTCTGTGAGATTCGGGGCTGACATTGGACATCCAACAGTCAAGATCATCGATGCTGTGGAGTCAACAGCATGACTCTCGCTGCTGACGGCAACGTCACGTCAATACTTGCTGGCTTCGGCGGCGACCCCCAGAAGGCCGAGGGCCTGGCTGAGTTTCTGGGGTTCGAGCCGATTCCGAACCCGGAGGACCGGTTGGCTGGCCCGCTCTCCGGTACACGGTGGCCGCGTCTTGAATCAGCCGGCGGCGGAACATAATGCGCCGCCGCCGGTGCCGGGCCAGGCAGTTGGAAGCGCCCAATTTCCCCCGCGACTCCATTACCTTGACGCCAATACTGGTCATTTCGACGCTTACAGCTCCACGACCAACTCGAAAGGTATGAATACAGTCTCCCCTTCCCCACCATAACGTACCGAACTGCGGAACCGCCCGTTTAGGGCGACCTCTGCGGTGTCCGCTCCCCCTATGGGAGAGTCCTCCGGGGTGGGTATGGAATAGACGATGGCGGCCTTGCCGGGCTTGACCTCGATCTCCTTGACGAAGGAGTGGACGAACGCCCTGGTCTGAGTCAGCCCGCTGGTCTTGAGGAACTCGCTCATGTCTCGGCGAATGTGGCGATGGTGTCGGCGCTATCGAGGAACTACCGCCGGTCCGAGAGCAAGGTTCTCGCCTCCTCTGCGGTCGTCGGCCTGCTCGGTGATGGACACCACCCGGATGCCGCGCCGCCTGAGCATGGACTTGAAGACGAGGGCGTGCTCCCGCTTGCGGGTGAAGCGGGAGAATTTCCATACGAGGATCTCCCGGAAGGGGGCACGCCTGAGGTGACGATAGCCCTTTCGGCAGCGCAATTATGCGGCAATTCGGGAGCTTGACAATGCGGACTGACAACTCATAGGCTGCGTGGCCACCCCCCGATCTATACGAGAATTTTGCGCATTCGGCTGTCCCGGGAAGCGGAGGAATCGGTTCCGCTGTCGCCGGGCGGCGACGGACCCGCGGGGGACGAGAGTTTTGGCGCTGGCGATACCCGTTGATCTGGACCTCCGGCAGATTTTGGTGTGTGGTCCAGGTCAGTCGGCCATGAAGTCAGTGCCCTAACTTGCAGACCAACGAAGGATAGATACCGTCCATGCGAACTAGCTCCACGCTCCAAAACCTGGCCATAGTAGCAATGGCGATCGTCATTGTGGGCGTGGCCTCCTGGGCCGCCATCTCATCCATCACAGCTGCCAACGCGCCTTCCGGTCTGACCGCCACCGCCGGCGATACCCAGGTGACGTTGACGTGGAATCCCCAAGACTCTACGATCACCGGCTACCGGGTGTTGTGGATGGAGCCGACGGACAAGCTGGACGATCCCAGTAAAGAAAATAATCCGCAAGTCTCCATTGAGGCAGGCGACATGTTCGGACAATCCGTGGGGATTGACGGGGACAGGGCGGTGGTTGGAGCGCCCTTCCAAAAGTCTCGGACCAACGCAAATGTGGATGTTGAAGATGGCGGATGGCCGCACGCCTACAGCAGAAGTTCCGGTGAGTGGAGCTACGACGAGTTCCTGGCGGTAAGTAACCCGCAGGAGGACGGCCGGCTCGGAAACGCCGTAGCGATGGCCGGCCGTACCGCCGTGGCTGGGGCGCCATCGTACTACCAAGACCCGAATGCTGACCCCGGCAGGGTTACCATCGCTGTCTGGGATTCACTCAGCGAATCATGGGCCAGCAAATTCTCGGCGACCGGCGTTGCTGGGAATGACTTTTTCGGGACTTCCGTGGCTATAGACGGCGGCACCGCCGTTGTGGGGGCCCCGGGAGTCGCGGTCGGCAGCGACACCTATGTCGGCAAGGCTTATGTGTTCACCAGGGATTCCTCGAATCAGGATACAGGTTCATGGAGCCAGGAGACCGTATTGGACGCCGGCAGCAACGCCGGGCAAGGCACCGTTTTCGGCACTTCGGTAGCGGTGGACGGCAACACCATCGTTGTAGGGGCTAATGGGGAAGATACTTACACAGGCGCGGCATACGTGTTCACCAAGAGTAACAACGTGTGGAGCCGCGTCGTCAGGCTCACCGCCCCGAACAGCCAGTATGGCGATGGGTTCGGCGGGTCGGTAGCCATTGATGGCGATACTATCGTGGTCGGGGCACAGGGCTGGGACGGTGGCGCGCAGGGCTCCCCTCGCTACGGCGCGGCTTTCGTATTCACCAAGAACAACAACGTGTGGACCCGCGTCGCCAGGCTCACCGCTTCGGATTACGCAGACACTTCGGACGTCGCAGAGCAAGATCAATTCGGGTTTGCGGTCGCGGTAGAAGGCGATACTATCGTGGTTGGAAATCATCTGGACGACGACGACGGCGATGACTCCGGATCGGTCTACCTGTTCACCAAGCCCAGCGGGGGCTGGACAACTGCTAACGAGACGGTCCAGTTGACTGCCTCCGGCGCCGCGGCGGACGATGAATTTGGATTTTCCGTAGCGGCGCGCGGCGGTAGATTCATAGTCGGTGCGCCCGGAGTCGCAAACGAAAAGGGTGCCGCTTACGTGTACAGCATCCCCGAGTGGACTGACATCCCAGTTCCCGGCAGCAATTCGGGGACCATGTCCCACACCGTAACCGGTCTGACCAACGCCGTGGCGTACACCTTCTGGGTCGTGCCGGTTGTCGGCAGCAACCTCGGGCCGGCCTCGGATAGCGTGACCGCCACGCCCACGGCAGCCAAGGCGGCCACGCCGGCCAATCTGAAGGCGCAGGGAATTGACCGGGAGGTGACGCTGTCCTGGGACGACCCAAATGACTCCTCGATCATCCGCTATCGGTACCAGCAGAAAGTAGGCGACGGCGCCTTCGGAAGCTGGAACGACATAGAGCTCACAGACATCGACTCCAGCGAAACGGGCAAGCTCAAATACACCGTTTCCAACCTGACCAACGGGACAACCTACACCTTCCAGATATTCGCAAAGGACAACCACGACGACAGCGAGACCTCAGCCGCTAGCGCCACGCCGGCCCCACCGCCGCCCCTCCCGCTCGTACCCGTGTTCTTGAGCAACTTCGGCCAAGTTACCGACACCAGTGTTGGCGTCGACGCCGACTTGTCTAGCGACCAGGCTCAGCAATTCTCGACGGGAGCGGATGAGGCAGGCTACGTCTTGGGAAGTATCGACGTGTACTTTCAACGTGGTACAGACAGTGAAGACCTTACGGTGACGGTGTGGAATTCGAACAACAACAATACCAATCCAGGCAGCACGGTGCACACCTTGACCTACCCGGGCACCATAGAGCCGGGACTCGTGCGGTTCACCGCCCCCGAGAACGCCCAATTGGTTGCAAATACCTACTACTTCGTACACGTGGCTTCCAGCGGCAGCGGAACTCCTCCCAGATTGAGAACTACGGCATCCACAAATGTGGATGCCGGCGCGGCCGCCAATTGGTCCATGATCACCTACCGCCACCAAGCCGATTCTTCGTCCCCGACTGGTTGGTCCAACCAAGCAAATCTGCTAAAAATCAGTATCAATCAAGTACTCGACCTCCCGGCCGCCCCGGCTAATTTCGAGGCCACCGGGGGTGACGGCCAGGTTGTGCTTTCCTGGGACGACCCGCAAGACAACTACATCACCAGTTATGACATCAGTGCCGACGGCGGTACGAACTACACGAGCGTTCCCATCAACTCTTCGGACCTGGCATACGACAGCGTAGAAGGCACCATCACATACGTTACCGGCCTGCCCAACGGCGCGACGTACAACTTGGCCGTGCGCGCAGTCAACAGTACCGGCAATGGCACGGCATCCACCCAGAGCGTGGTGATGATGCCGGCCGACACCACGAGGCTCACGGTCGGAGCGCTCGACGCGAAGGTCCAGCTTTCCTGGGTCGATCCGGGCAACGACACGATCGCCACGTACCAGATATGGCGGCATGCACAAAGCGCGAAGCTGACTGCTGCCGACGCTGACGAGATCGATGCGCTCGGGAACTCTGTGGCAGTGGTCGGCGACACGGCCGTGGTTGGAGCGCCCGGGGACGCCGACTCGAGCGGGGACTTCGGAGCAGTCCTCGTATTCACCCGGGATTCCACGGGCGACTGGAGTCAAACGGCCAATCTCAAAGCCAGCGACGCTGCCGAGGATGATGGGTTCGGAAGTTCGGTAGCCTTCGACGGCGACACCATAGTGGTCGGCGCGCCTTTCGACGACGACAATGGCGATGGTTCCGGCTCGGCCTACGTATTTATTAAGTCCAACGGTGACTGGGGCAACGCTCCGCCCTCAGGAGACCACAGAGTAGAGACGGCCAAGCTCACCGCCCCAGACGGCGCAGCGGAGCACTACTTCGGCACTTCCGTAGTGGTATACGACGGCGACGGCGCCAGCGCCATTGTGGTCGGGGCGTACGGGCACGCCAATACAAAGGGCGCGGCTTACGTATTTGCCGAGCCTACCGCAGGCTGGGGCGCCTGGGACGGCTTGCCGCAAACAGGCACCAACGATGAGGAAGAAGACAAGGACGGGTTGACGGCCAAGCTCACCGCTTCCGACGGCGCGCAGAACGACAAGTTCGGAACGTCCGTGGCGATAGACGTCGACACCATCGTGGTTGGGGCCGATTGGGACGACAGCGATACGGGTTCGGCTTACCTGTTCGTCAAGCCCGAAACCGGCTGGGCTACCGGTACTGAGACTGCCAAGCTCACCGCCTCCGACGGCGCGGATGACGATAAGTTTGGGTTTTCCGTAGCGGTGGACGACGATACTGTCGTCGTTGGGGCGTACGGCGACGACAGCGAGATGGGCTCGGCTTACGTGTTCGTCAAACCTGGCGCCGTATGGGCTCCCGGTACTGAGACTGCCAAGCTCACCGCCTCCGACGGCGCGGCTGATGACTACTTCGGCTACTCAGTAGCGGTGGACGACGACACCGTGGTGGTGGGAGCCTACGGGGATAACGGCATTGAAATTGGCGCTGATTCCGGCTTGGCTTACGTTTTCGTGAAGCCGGGCAACGACGATGGCTGGGCAGCGACCAATTACAACCGGAATGAGGCGGCCCAGCTCATCGCGTCCAACGGTGCGCAGAACGACAGGTTCGGAACATCCGTCGCAATAGACGGCGGTGCCGTCGTGGTTGGCGCGAGCGCCAATGCAGCTTATGCATTCGACGCGCTGGGAACCACCATAGATTCCGACTCCATGGACCTTGTGTACGACGACGCTGAGGACACCATCGGATATACGGTTACCAGCCTGACCAACTACTTAACTTACACGTTCAAGGTGTGGGCGGTGAACCCTTCCGGAGTGGGCGGGGCAGCCACCGCAACCGCCACGCCCAGGCCGGCGCCACCCGCCCCGCAGAATCTTCGGGCCACGCCTGGCGACAGACAGGTTGCGCTTTCCTGGGACGACCCGAATGACAGCGGAATCACGGGGTATGACATCAGTACCGACGGCGGCGAGAGCTTCACGGACATTCCCGGCAGCAACGCGGCCACCACCTCCTACACCGTCACCGGCCTGGCCCACAGCACCACGTACACGTTGTCGTTGCGTGCTGTGAACCCTTCCGGTGACGGCGACGCATCCACCGTGACCGCCTTGACACTGCCGGCCAAGCCCACCGGACTCACCGGGATCGAATACAACTCCCAGGTGGAGTTGGGCTGGGACGGCTCCGACGATTCCACCATAACCAAGTACCAACTGTTGCAGATTGCGCCGAGCAAGCTTACCGCCGGAGACGCCGGCACGGATGACGACTTCTTCGGGATGGCCGTGGCGGTGGACGGTGACACCGCCCTGGTCGGGGCGTTGCGGGCTTATGACGCTGACTTCTATCGCACCGGTGCTGCTTACATATTCACCAAAAATTCGGAATCCGGGGAGTGGACCCAGGCCACGCTGACGGCCTTGGACGGGAATGATGGCGACGAATTCGGGCGGTCCGTATCATTGGATGGCGACACCGCCGTGGTCGGGGCTCCCGGAGCCGATAATGGTGTGGCGGGCGAAGGCCAGGTCACCGGCACCGGTGCGGCTTACGTTTTTATCAGGGATTCGGCCGGATCGTGGACCCAGGCGGGGAAGCTCACCGCCGACGATGCCGCGGAGGACGACCAGTTCGCGTATTCCGTCGCGGTGTACGACGACACCGTCGTGATTGGGGCGCACCGAGACGACGATAACGGCGCTGAATCCGGTTCCGCCTACGTCTTCACCAAGCCCGCTAACGGCGATTGGACCTCGACTAATACTGCGGTCAAGCTGACCGCCCCTGACGCTGCGGCAGGCGGTTACTACGGTAATTCCGTGGCGATTGACGGTAACACCATCGTCGTCGGGGCCCACAAGGCCGATTCGGCCTACGCAATCACCAAGCCATCGTCCGACGCCAACGACGACGACTCTATAGATTGGCAAGACTGGGACGCCCTGGATGCCGATGGCAAGGCCGCTTTGACGGCCACACTCACCGCTGGCAACGCTGCGGCGGGTGATGAGTTCGGAATTTCCGTGGCGATTGGCGGTAACACCATCGTCGTCGGGGCCCACGAGGCCGATTCGGCCTACGCAATCACCAAGCCATCGTCCGACGCTAACAACGACGGCTCTATAGACTGGGAAGACTGGGACTCCCTGGATGCCGATCGCAAGGCCACTTTGACGGCCACACTCACCGCCTTCGACGCTACGCCTGGTGATGAGTTCGGAATTTCCGTGGCGGTGTCCGGCGACACCATCGTCGTCGGGGCCCACAAGGACGAGGACAAGGGGGACGAGTTTGGTTCAGCATACGTCTTCACCAAACCCGCCGCCGGCTGGGACACCACTACGGAGACAGCCAAAATCATCGACCAAGATCGTGCGGAGGACGACCAGTTCGGGTCGTCCCTAGCGGTGGACGGTAGTACCGTCTTGATCGGCGCGCGCGGGGACGAAAGTAATAAAGGGGCAGCCCATATTATGGGCATCCCGTCCTGGACTGACATTTCCGACAGCGCGGCCGGCGGAGCGAACGCGACCTCCTACACGGTGACCGGCCTGACCAATGACGTGATGTACACCTTCCAGCTCCGGGCTGTCGCCGCTGACAGTCATAGCCCGGCCTCGGACAGGTTCAATGTAACGCCCAAGGCTGTACCACACGCCCCGGCCAACCTGTTGGCTACGCCGGGCAACGCCCATGTTGCGCTTTCCTGGGACGATCCGGACGACACCACGATCACGGGATACCAGTACCAGCAGGCCGAGGGTGAAGGAGAGTTCGGCGATTGGGCCGACATCTCGGGCAGCATGGCTACGACCACGTCCCACACCGTGACCGGCCTGACCAACGGGACCAGCTACACGTTCGCGGTGCGCGCGGTGAACGACAGTCTCGGCAACGGCGCGGCATCCACTGTCACCGCCGTCATGGTGCCAACGGCCCCGACTGGCCTGTCGGCCGCGCCGGGTGACGCCGAGGTCGCACTCTCCTGGCACGATCCGGGCAACGACACGATTGACGAGTACGAGCTGTCGCAGTCCGACCCTCCGCAATGGTCCAGAGTCACCGGAAGCAACGCCACGACCACGACCCACACGGTAACAGGCTTGACCAACTACACGGGATATTCATTCCAGATCCGCGCGGTAAACGAGACCGGCGCCGGCCCAGCCTCGAACGTTGCCAGCTCGACGCCTAGAGCCCCAAAGCCGGCCAAGCCGACCGGGCTGACGGCGGAGGTGGGCGATAAGTCGGTAATGCTGAACTGGGACGACCCTAACAACGAGACGTTAACCGAATACGAGATATCGGAGGTGATACTGGAAGACTTTCTCACCGCAACCGGCGGCGCAACCGGCGACCATTTCGGGATTTCCGTAGCAATCGACGGCGACACGGCGGTGGTTGGGGCGGACCGGGCAAATAATAGGAAGGGTTCGGTCTATATATTCACCAGGGATTCCAACGGTAACTGGACCCAGGCGGTCAAGCTCGACGGCGAAAATGAGGGCGACCAGTTCGGGTGGTCCGTTGCAGTGGACGGTAACACCGTAGTGGTTGGAGCCCACGCATATGACGGCAAAAATGATGGCGATGAGACCCTGGAAAAGTCCGGTGCGGTCTACGTAATCACCAAGCCCGGCGAGGACGCCAACAGCGACGGCTCGGCAGACTGGGGAGACTGGGACGACCTGGATGCTGATGACAAGGATGGATTAACGGTCAAGCTGACCCTCATGACCCCTGAGGCGGACTCCTTCTTCGGAGGTTCCGTCGATTTGGACGGTGACACCCTGGTGATTGGGGCTCGCCTCGCTGACCTTGAGGGCTTTTTGAGCGCTGGTGCGGCCTATGTGTTCACCAAGGACTCGGTTACCGGTGTGTGGAGCCAACAGGCCAAGCTGACCGCCTCCGACGGCTCGTCGCTCTCCTATCTCGGGTACTCGGTAGCGGTGGACGGCGACACCGTTTTGGCAGGGGCGTTCGGGTCGAACACGGCCTTCGGCCGGGCAGGATACGGTTCGGCCTACGTATTCGACAAGCCTCTCGGGGGTTGGACCGACGGAAATGAGACTGCCAAGCTGACCGCCTCCGACCGCCAGCCGAGCGATTATTTCGGGTTTTCCGTAGCTCTGGACGGCGATACTGCGGTGATCGGAGCAAGTCAGCACAGCGACCCCATTACCGGCGCCGGTTCCGGTGCGGCCTACGTCTTCACCAGGCAAACGGGAGTGTGGGGCGAGAAGGCCAAACTCACCGCCTCCGACGCCGCAGCCAGGGATAACTTCGGAGTCGCGGTGGCGATGGAGGGTGATACCGTCGTAGTTGGGTCGTGGCAAGACGACGACAACGGCCGCAATTCCGGTTCGGCGTATGTTTTCACGAAGCCTGACCTCGGCTGGGCCAGCACCTTTGAGACGCTTAAGCTCACCGCCCCCGACGGCGCGGTCAACGACCGTTTCGGATGGTCAGTGGCGGTGGACGAATATGCCGAAGGCGGTGGTCTCGCACTCGTTGGGGCGTACAGTGACGACCATGACGCTGGCATCAATGCCGGTTCGGCCCACGTGCTGGGCATCCCGAATTGGGTGGACATTGACGACAGCGATGATGCGACCACTTCCCACACAGTAGCCAAGGAGCTCGACGATCCGGACACCGATTTGAGCAACGGTGATGAGTACACTTTCCAAGTCCGGGCGCTGAACCGAAGCGGCGCAGGCCCCGCCTCGGACGGAGCCAGCGCCACTCCCATGGGCGTGCCGGCCGCCCCGTCCGGGCTGTCGGCAGCCGCGGGCGACTCTCAGGTGGCGTTGAAATGGGATAAGCCCGCCGATGACGACGCTATTGCTACTATCACGGGGTACAAGTTCAGCAAAGACAACGGCGCGAACTTCGTCGACCTCTCCCTCAGCGATATCTACGATATCGACGAGAACGGCGTAATCACCAACGCATACATCGTGACCCGCCTAACCAACGATACCACGTACACGTTTGCGGTGCGGGCAGTAAACGTGATCGGCGAAGGCTCCGTGTCCACCGTCGGAGCCAAGCCCGGAAGTGCGACACCACTCGCTCCTGCGAATCTACAGGCGGCGCCAGGTGACACTCAGGTGCGGCTAACTTGGGACGACCCCAGGGACTCTTCGATCGATAAATACATTCTCAGCACCGACGATACAAACTACGTCGACATCGACCTACAGGAAATCTACTACGGCATCGATGGGAAATTCCGATACACAGTTACCGGCCTTACCAACGGCACGGATTACACGTTCTACCTCCGTGCGGTGGACAACGCGGAACAAAGCGACCCTGCCACCATCACTGCCGCGCCTAGAGGTGTTGAACTCGATGCTGCCAATAATCCTGTGCCGATAGTGCCAAACTCGCCGACTGAACTAAAGGCAACCGGGGGACACGAGGAAGTAGGGCTGACTTGGGATGACCCCGACGACGCTTCGATCGATAAATACCAGTACCAGCAGCTCCAGGCGAATGCCCAGGGCAACTTCGACAACTGGGGCGTCGATTGGGACAACATCGCCCTCGGCGACATCGAAAACATCGACGAGAACACCATCGGATACACGGTGAGCAACCTTACCAACGGCGAAAAATACAAGTTCCGAATACGGGCGGTGGACTTGGTGGGCGAAGGGACCGCTGATGACGAATTTAGCGGTGAATCCGACGAGGTCGAAGCGATACCCTTGCCAGATAGACCTAGAGCGCCGACCAACCTCAACGTGACTGAACGCAATCAGGAGGTGACGCTGACCTGGCGGGCTCCCCCAGGCTCTGTGGTCGACAAGTACGAGGTCTTGCACCTCCAGGCTAGTGAGCTTGCCGCCCCCAACGTCGCCAAGGACGACAAGTTCGGGTATTCCGTAGCGGTGGACGGCGACATCGCGGTGGTCGGCGCGTACCGGGACGACGACAATGGAGCTGATTCCGGCGCCGCTTACGTCTTCACCAGGAGTGGCAGCGTGGTGTGGGACGAAGGGGTCAAGCTTACCGCCTCCGACGGCAACTCGTTCGACAACTTCGGGATATCCGTGGCGGTGGACGGCGAAACCATCGTGATTGGGGCACCCGGCGACGACCGCGAGGACGACGATACGACTATTAATGTTGTGGAAACCGCCGTTAACTCCGGTTCGGCATACGTCTTTACCAAAGTTGAGGGTGAGTGGCGTCAGGCTGCCAAGCTGACGGCCAACGACGGCGAGTCGCTCGACTACTTCGGACATTCGGTGGCAGTGAGCGGTAACACCGTGCTGGTGGGGGCGTACCAAGACGACCGGGAGGAGACTGACACCGAGACTGAGTTGGAAGATTCCGGGTCGGTCTACGTGTTCACCAAGCCCACCGGAGGCTGGGGCGCCTGGGACGACTTGCCACAAACAGGCGCCAGTGATCCGGAAGAAGATAAGGACGGTTTGACGGCCAAGCTAAATGCCCCGAACGCCGCGGATGATGATCGCTTCGGGACTTCTGTAGCCTTGGACGATGATACGGCGGTGATCGGAGCGCCCGGGGACGATGCGAAAGGCATTGACTCGGGCTCGGTCTACGTGTTCGTGAAGCCCTCCGGGGGGCCCTGGGTCACCACCAGTACGCAGACGGCTACGCTTGTCGCTGGCGACGGAGAACCGGGCGACTCGTTCGGCATCTCTGTCACGGTTGACGGCGACACTGCCGTGGTTGGGGCGTATCAACATGATTCCATTGCCCCCGATTCGGACCCCAATGCGCCTTCGTACTTGCTGGATGCAGGTGCGGCCTATGTCTTCACCAGAGATTTGGGAGGCACGTGGGATACTGGGGAAAAGCTAACCGCCGAGGACGGTGAGACGGGCGACTACTTCGGGTATTCGGTGGCGGTGGATGTTGATACCGTGGTGGTTGGGGCCTACCAAGACGACGACAACGGCACTGATTCCGGTTCGGCCTATATCTTCACCAGGGATTCAGAGACCAATAGACGGAGCCAGAACAACAAGCTGACCCATGAGAACGGCGAGGCGGGCGACTGGTTTGGGTATTCGGTAGCGGTAGACACCGAAGCTCACACTGCATTGATAGGAGCTGGTTCGGCCCACGTTATGGACATCCATGACTGGCATGACGTCGCTGCAAGCGGGCCGGTGATTACTCACACGATTGCGAACTTGACCAATAACCGGCAGTACGATTTTGAGGTCCGCGCGGTGAACCTTGCCGGCGTCGGCGACTTGGCAGAAAGGGAGGCCACGCCTCATTCGCCTGTCCCTCCGTCACCCACCAACAGACGACCGTCTTTCACCGAAGGCAGCCGCACCACCCGAACCGTCGCGGAGGACGTCGCGCTAGGGACAGAGGTGGGTGAGCCTCTGATAGCCACGGATAGGGATCGAGACAGATTGCAATACTCGTTGTCAGGTGACGGGCGAGGGTCTTTCGACGTGGATGCTAGTACGGGACAGCTGATTACGACGGTGTTGCTGGACCATGAGACCCAGAGCGAATACTCGGTGCGGGTGAGGGTGGGTGATGGCTACAGTGGCCGTGATGTGATCAACGTGACGATTGCGGTATCGGATGTGGATGAGCCGCCTTCGCAGCCTGGAGCTCCTGAAGTAAGGAGCGCCGGCCCGACTGGCCTAACGGTCAGCTGGACAGCGCCCGATAACCAGGGGCCGGGAATCACTGACTACGATGTGCAGTACCGGGAGGCCGGGGGAGAGTTCCAAGACGCTGGGTACGACGGCATTGGCACATCCATGACGCTGGACGACCTGAAACCTAGCACTAGTTACGAGGTACAGGTGCGGGCTATCAACGACGAGGGAGCCAGCCCTTGGTCGGAATCAGGCATTGGAGAGACTGAAGAAGCGCCAACCCCGACGCCGGAGCCGACGCCTACTCCGACGCCGGAGCCGACGCCTACACCAACGCCAACCCCGACGCCGGAGCCGACACCCACTCCGACGCCGGAGCCGACGCCTACACCAACGCCGGAGCCGACGCCTACCCCGACGCCGGAGCCGACACCCACTCCGACGCCGGAGCCGATGCCTACCCCGACGCCGGAGCCGACACCCACTCCGACGCCGGAGCCGACGCCTACCCCGACGCCGGAGCCGACGCCTACACCAACGCCGGAGCCGACGCCTACACCAACGCCGGAGCCGACGCCTACACCAACGCTGGAGCCGACGGTCACCCCGACGCCGGAGCCGACGGCCACGCCGACCCCGGAGCCGACGGCCACGCCGACCCCGGAGCCTACGCCTACCCCAACGCCGGAGCCTACGCCTACCCCAACGCTGGAGCCTACGCCTACCCCAACGCTGGAGCCTACGCCTACCCCAACGCTGGAGCCTACGCCTACCCCAATATTAACTGCACCCACACCCACGGCGGACGATGGAGACGAAGGATTCCCTTGGTGGGCTAATACGGTGATATTAATTGGGATAGTCGCCGGAGTGGTACTCATTGTTGTGGTGCGACGTCGCCGGAGACAACGGAGTTAGAAGAGGAAGCTACCGTCGCATCCGTCTTGAATGACACGCCAGCTTCGCCACCGCCGTCGTTGCTCCGGACCAGACGGGAGAACACTTCGACTCTGGCAGGTGGCCCGCCTCCTGGATGTTAGGCATGGCGCTTTACGGGCTGGCCCTTACATCGCTCTGGGCTTACTTCGGGCAACGCTACTCAATCCTTCTCCTCTGGTGTCGCCTTCTCATTGGGATACTATGTCGCCGAGATGACAGTCACGCCCTTGGAAGGATGGGATAGGCTTTCTGATCGTAACGGTAAACCCAGGCCCACCAGTTTATATCCGAGACGTGAGGGGGCTCGAACCGTTCCGCCATGGCATACAACTGAGACGCCCCCCCCCCCCCGTGACCTTGAGTAGAGACCCCGGAAGTGGTGTAACAGAAGGTCTTGGATAAAGAGAGACCACCGCGTCATCCTCACCAATGAGCAAATCGGTGAAGGAGGTGGCGACGATGGTCAAGCAGAGGATGGACCTTCTGGAGCTCGTGCGCAATCAGGCAGAGGACGCAGACCTGGACTTCTTCTTCGGTTAACACCTCAGTCTCAAATCGGCTCATAGTGTTGGTGCTGGCTGCCTGCTTATCAGTACCTTGCCACCCGACGATGACACGCATAGCCGGGTCTTGGGCCAGCCGTTCAGCGTCGTTGGTGTCCTCGTAGCCAGCGAGACGGCTATACACCGATTGTCTGAGCAAGGGCAACAGCGGGTGTTGCACATTGCGGCCGGTGCGGCTTTCAGCGACGGTGGGATTCACGGCTGTGGGTTGCGCGAAGACGGCTCGGCGGTGTGCTGGGGCGCGGACTCGTACGGTCAGGCAAGCCCGCCGGAGGGTGAGACTTTTGTGGCCATCAGCGGCGGTGAGCTTCACACCTGCGCGTTGCGGGCAGATGGCTCAGCGGCGTGCTGGGGCTTAGAGGCATCTGGAGCGCTCAGCACGCCTGCCCCCTGAATGAGATGAGCACGGGGAGACAACATACCACTAGCCGATAATTCACAAGAAGGGGATACGGATGCACAGATCACCTGTCATTTTGAACTAGGCATGGCCTGGTGGACTTCAGGCTGGATACAGCCAGCCCAGTGGCTCTACTGGCAGATGAAGACCATGAGACCGAACGGATAGCGAGTCAGGCGGGCTCCCGCTACTTTACGGATGTAGAGTCCTTCAAACCGTACGTTAGGGATCGGGTATTGGCTATCAGCCTGGTCGTCAACTTGTAGCTTAGTCCACACCGGTGCGCCTTATAGTCGTCGGCTTGAAGGTCTGGATGAACGCCATTGATGAGAACTACCCTCTGCCCTGAGCTGGACATCGCCAGTCAAGGCGCAAGCGTGTCGGAGGCTCGCGCCAATCTCAAGGAAGGGCTTGAACTCTTTTACGAGGCAGCACCTGCCGACGAAATCCAACGGTGTTACACCACTTCAGGGGACTCTACTCCCAGCGTTTCGAGTATCCGAAAACCGGCTACTGCTACAGGATGCCCCTGACTCTCAGCATACGCGAGGCAATAGCCAGCCTCTTCCTGCTGGGAGTGAACTCGGGAAAGGAAGGAGTCCAGAGTGAAGTGGGGACGCAGCTGGTGCATTAGAGGGAAGCATGTCGCGATTTCTACAGGTCAAAAGCCCATCGAAAAGTTCGCAATAAAGCAGCCTTAGGTTCACCACGAACCTGCAGGGGGTGGCGTTCCTGTCGGTCTGCGTCTCCGGGGGAAAGCTAGCCAGGAGGGCTGAACTCGGCGCGCAGGTCTTTCTTAAGCACCTTGCCCAGTGAGTTACGTGGCAAGCCGTCGACGAATATCACCTGCTCCGGACGCTTGAACCGCGCGAGCGCCTGGCACGCCTCCAGCAGCGACTCCTCGGACGGCTCGACGCCGGGCGTGGGGACGACGACCGCGACGACGCGCTCGCCCCAAGTCTCGTCCGGCAGGCCGATGACGGCGCACTCCTCGACGCCGGCGCAGGCGTGCAGCAGGTGCTCGATCTCCTCGGGAGCGACCATCTCCCCACCGCGCTTGATGAAGTCTTTGGCCCGGCCCTCCAGGTAGAGATAGCCGTCCTCGTCCTGATAGCCCAGGTCGCCCGTGTATAGCCAGCCATCGTGGAGCGCCTGAGCGGTGGCGTCGGGCTCGCCCCAGTAGCCGCGCATGAGCCTCGGACCGCGCGCGACGATTTCGCCCTGCTCGCCCACCCCGAGGTCGCGCCCGTCCTCGTCGACCACCCGGACTTCGACGTCAGGCAGTGGCCTCCCGATGCTCGATAGGCGTCGCCGGCGCTTCTCGACGAGTTCGGGCGGGCCTTCGAGGACGTGGTCCTCGGGCGGGACCATCGCTATCGTCGAGCCGGTCTCGGTCTGGCCGAAGGCGTTGATGAACTGGACGCCGGGCAGCAGCGGGAGCGCGCGCTCAATCAGCGAAGGCGGCATCGAGGCTCCGCCGTAGGTCACGACCTGCAGACTGGAGAGGTTGTGGCGTTGGAAGTCGGGGTGGTCGAGGACCTGCTTCAGCATCGTGGGCACGATGAGTGCGCGCTCGATGCCGTGCTTCTCCACGAGCCCCATCCATTCGCGGGGCTCGAACTGCCGCTGAAGCACGATGGTGCGGCCCCCGTAGACGCCCGCCAGCGCCGCCTGCAGGCCCGCGACGTGGTAGAGCGGGAGAGTCAGGAGCGTGCGCTCCTCGGAGTCGGGGTCGGGCGGCTCCATGTTCGTGAGCATGAAGGACGTGAAGCTCGAATGCGACAGCATGACAGCTTTGGGGCGGCCCGTAGTGCCGGCGGTGAACAGCAGCACGGCGGTTGCATCGGGCGACGCTTCCGGGAACGCCGTCTCTTCCGGCTCGCCGTTCGCCACGAGCTCCTCGAAAGCGCGCCATCCCGGCGGCGCGCCGCCTTCCGCCGCGAACAGCGCGACGGACTCCGCGTCGCGCCGCAGGCCGTCGATAAGCGAGACGTACCGCTCGCCAGTGATGACAGCCTTCGGAGCGGCGTTCCGCAGCGGGTAGCCTATCTCGTCGCCGCGTCCACGGAAGTTCAGCGGCGCGTAGATGGCGTCCAGCCGTGCGGCGGCGAAGTACGTCTCGAAATGCATCGGCGTGTTGGTGTCGATGATGCATATGCGGTCGCCGGCGCCGACGCCGTGCGACGCCAGCGCGTTGGCGAGCCGGTTGGAGCGGTCCGCCAGCTCCGCGTAGGTGATCGACCGGTCGTCGAGGACCAGCGCCGAACGGTCGGGGACGATTGCCGCCGCTATGGTGAGGATGTCGTGAGTATGCAGGACGTGGCCTCCAAGCCCCATTATTCCCTCCTCCCCCGTCTGTAGGGGAGGATCGAGGAGAGGGCGGCGTCTCAGACTAGCCGAGCGGCCAGTCGTCGCTCAAGCCGTAGGCCGTCGTCGAGCGTCATATCGCCTCCCTCGTTGACTGCCCGCTTGATGAGCGCGAGCGCGTCAGGGGAAGCATCGATGACTTCTCGCAGGCGGCGTTCGGCCTCCGCCAGCAACTGTCCGCGTGGCGCGATCCAGTGCGCGAGCCCGCACTCCAACGCCTCCGCCGCAGTGATACGGCTGCCCGCCAGCATCATGGCCGTCGCTCTGGACTCCCCGACGATACGCGGAAGGGCCTGTGTGCCGCCCGCGGCAGGGATGAGTCCGAGCCCGGCCTCCGGCATACCGAATACAGTGTCGGCGGAGACGATGCGGAGATCGCAGAGCGCCGCAATCTCGACGCCGGAGCCGAAACAGTAGCCATACACCGCGGCCATCGTGGGCTTCGGCAGCTCCACCAGCGCGGTCCACAGGTCCCTCTCCCATCGAACGCGCCGCGCTATCGCTTGGGATGGCGCGCTCCCGAACTCGGTGAGGTCGGCCCCCGCGCAGAACCCTTTCTCCCCCGCGCCCGATATCAGCAGACCGCGAACGTCATCGTCATCGCGGACGGCGCCGAGGACCTCCCATAGGTCGTCCCTCATCTGGACGTTGAACGCGTTGATCGTCTCCGGCCGGTTGAGCGTCAGCAACGCAACCGCGCCGCGCTTCTCGTAGAGGACCGTGCGGAAGGCGGTCATCGGCTCTCGAACTTCGGCGGGGGCGGGCGCTTCTCGATGAAGCTACGGAGACCCTCGGCGCGGTCCTCCGTCGAGTGCAGCAGGAAGCTCAGGTCGGCTTCGAGCCGGAGCCCGTCGCCAAGGGCGAGGTCTGCGGAGGCGCGCACCGCCTCCTTGACGTATTGCGCGGCGATGGGCGCGGCGTTCGCAATCGCGGCGGCTATGGCGATGGCTTCATCGACGCCGCCCACGGTCTGCGCGAGACCGGCCCGCGATGCTTCATCGGCGGAGAGCGCCTCGCCCGTGAGCAGCATGTGCAAGGCGCGCCCCCTTCCGGCGAGCCGGGCCAGCCGCTGCGTGCCGCCGTGCGCCGGCATCCTCCCTTGGGCCGCGTGGGCCATCCGGAAAGACGCCTCAGGGGACGCGACGCGGATATCCGCCCCCAGCGCCAGTTCCAGGCCTTCCTCGCGGCAGGGGCCGTCGATCCAGGCGACGGTGGGAAGACGGAGCGCGGCAAGGGCCGCAACGGGGTCGCCGTCGGACCCCCAGGGCAGGTCGGCGGGCGTGCAGTCCCACCTGCCGGAGATGAGGAGGACGCGCGCCCCAGGGGTGTCGTCGATGTCGCGCAGAACAGCGGCGAGATTGCCGAGACCGGCGCCCTCGCTCCACGTGACGCGGACGATGCCCTGCTGTGTTCCGACGACAATTCCACTCGCGTCCGCCATGGCCTCCCGTCCTCTTGTTGGGAGATGTTCGGCCCGGCTTTCGCGGGTGTCAATCGAGGACCGGCGAAGGCCGGGCGGCGCTGCCCGGGTCCGCCAGGAAGCACTTGACAGCCAGTCGCAGCGGGGCATACCATTCCGCCTGATTAGCAGTCGGAGGCGCTGACTGCTAACAGACTATCAAAGCGAGTGCTAATCGCTGATAGCTAGCGCAAGGAGGTAACCGTGGCGCGAAAGTTGCAGCCCCTGGGCGACCGTATCGTTGTGAAGGCGGTCGAGCAAGAGACCCAGACCAAGAGCGGGATTTACATCCCGGACAGCGCGAAGGAGCGCCCCCAAGAGGGGAGCGTCATCGCCGTAGGACCCGGCAAGGTGAATGACGACGGCACGCGGGCCGCGATGGATATCGCGGTCGGGGACACCGTCATCTACTCGAAGTTCGCCGGCACGGAGTTTGAGGAGGACGGAGAAGAGTTCCTGGTCATGAGGGAAACCGACGTCCTGGCGAAGGTTAGCTAGAAGCCGCTCACGACGCCCGGTTGGGCGCTAACTCACACTACGGAGGAGCCATATATGGCAAAGCAAATCCTATTTAGCGACGATGCGCGAAAGGCGCTCAAGGTCGGCATGGACATCCTGGCCAACACGGTCAAGGTCACCCTTGGACCCCGCGGCAGGAACGTCATCCTCGACAAGAAGTTCGGCCCCCCAAACGTCTGCTCCGACGGCGTCACCATCGCCAAGGAGATCGAGCTCGAGAACCACTATGAGAACATGGGCGCGCAGCTTCTGAAGGAAGCCGCCACCAAGACCAACGACGTCGCTGGAGACGGCACGACCACCGCCACCGTCCTCGCCCAGGCGATGATTGCGGAGGGCTTCCGCAACATCACCGCCGGCGCCGACCCCATGGCCATCAAGCGCGGCATCGAGGCGGCCGTGGGCGCGGTCCGCACCAGCATCTCCGCACAGTCCACCCCCGTTAGCGGCAAGGACCAGATCGCCCAGGTCGCTTCCCTCTCCGCCCACGACAACGAGATGGGCAACCTCATCGCCGAGGTCATGGAGAAGGTCGGCAAGGACGGCGTCATCACGGTCGAGGAAGGCAAGAGCCTCGGATACGAGACCGAGTACGTCGAGGGCATGCAGATCGACCGCGGCTACATCTCCCCGTACTTCCTCACGGACTCCCAGCGGATGGAAGCGACGATCGACGAGCCCTACATCCTGATCACCGACAAGAAGATCTCAGCCGTCAACGACGTGCTGCCGGCCCTCGAGAAGATCCTTCAGGTCACGAAGAACCTCGTGCTCATTGCCGAGGACGTGGAGGGCGAAGCCCTCGCAACCCTCGTGGTCAACAAGCTCCGTGGCACGCTGAACTGCCTGGCCATCAAGGCCCCCGGCTTCGGCGACCGCCGCAAGGAGATGCTGCAGGACATCGCCATCCTCACCGGCGGCACCGTCCTCAGCGAGGAGGTCGGCCGCAAGCTCGACTCCGCCACGGTGGAGGATTGCGGGCGCGCCCGGCGAGTCGTCGCCACCAAGGACGAGTCCACCTTCGTAGAGGGCCACGGCACTGAGCAGGCCATCCAGGACCGCATCTCTCAGATCAAGGCCCGCATCGAGGAGACGACCTCGGACTTCGACCGCGAGAAGCTGCAGGAGCGGCTTGCCAAGCTCTCCGGCGGCGTCGCCATCATCAAGGTTGGCGCGGCTACCGAGGTCGAGCTGAAGGAGAAGAAGGCCCGCGTCGAGGACGCTCTCTCGGCCACGCGCGCAGCGGTTGAGGAAGGAATCGTCCCCGGCGGCGGCACCGTCCTCGTCCGCGCGTCTGAGGCGATTGGCGAGCTAGCGCTGACGGGCGACGAGCTCACGGGGACCCAAATCGTAAGGCGGGCGCTCGAAGAGCCCATCCGGACGATTGCGTCGAACTCCGGGCACTCCGGCGACGTCATCATCGCCGAGGCGAAGGATTCCCAGGACGACTGGGGCTTCGACGCCGACGCGGGCGTCTGGGGCCACATGCTGGAGCGGGGCATCGTCGACCCGGCCAAGGTCACGCGCGCAGCGGTCGAGAACTCCGCCAGCGTTGCGGCCATGGTCCTGACCACCGAGTCAGTGGTCACGGATGTTCCCGAGCCGGCGGCCGGCCCTGCCATGCCGCACCCCGACCACATGGACTTCTAGTCCAGCCCCTACAGGCAAACCCCAGAGGCCCCCGCAATCGAGCGGGGGCCTCTTCGTTACCCTCCGCGATCTGTCCCTCCCCCTTCCCCCGCAGCGCCCGCCAAACTCGCGCAAGCGGGAACGAGGAATACCCCCCGTCTGCGGAAGGGGGCTAGCGGAGAGGGTCTGCGACATTTGCCCATTGTCCAATCCCTCTTATTCTTCTACAATGAAATGTCAGAATATCGTCATTTCGAGGGCAGCAGTATCCACCGCCGGCGCCGCACTCGTTCCCTCCGCCCCCCGTGTGCGGGGGACTGGGAGAGGAGGCGGGGCGCATGCCAATAAGAAAACAATCTTGGTCAGGAAGTAGTTCCAAGACCCAGGAAGCAGGCCACGGCCATGAAAACGCCCCCCCGAAACCCCCGATTTTCCATGTTTTTTCGGGAAGTTTTTACTCGTAAGGGGATGAACGGGTCGGGAACTTTTTACTCGTAACAACCGGGGAACTTCCCCACTGTTGCGCGGATGGGTAGGAGGTCGCCCAAAGGCGCCGCAGACGGGGTGGCGTTAGGTGAATCTCCCCAGGGGCGTGCGGAGGGGCAAAGAGGGGCGCGGCCCTCCTTTCCCATGGCGGATCGAGGGCTTCCAGCTATTGGGGATTAGAGGGGCATCCGCTATAATCAGGTGGTATTTTAGGGCATCTCTGGGAGAAGACGATTTCCGGACCACCATATGTAGTGGGTTCACCGGTAGTCCGCCTCCCTGTATGAACGTGAAAGGACCCGCATGGTAACGGGCAACACCGGCAACGTCAGGCTCGTTCGAATCGAAGAGGAGATGCGCAGCGCGTACCTCGACTACGCGATGAGCGTTATCGTGGCCCGCGCGCTTCCCGACGTTCGCGACGGGCTCAAGCCAGTACACCGGCGCATCCTCTACGCCATGCAGGGCATGGGCCTCCGTCCCGGCTCTTCCTACAAGAAGAGCGCCGCCGTCGTCGGCGAGGTCCTCGGGAAATACCATCCCCACGGCGACTCGCCTGTCTATGACGCCCTCGTCCGCATGGCCCAGGAATTCTCCATGCGCCACAGGTTCGTCGACGGCCAGGGCAACTTCGGCTCCGTCGACGACGACCCGCCCGCGGCCATGCGCTACACCGAGGCCAGGCTCGCTCCCATCGCCGAGCAGCTCCTCCAGGACATCGACCGCGACACCGTTGACTTCGTCGACAACTATGACGGCTCCCAGCGCGAGCCGACGGTGCTTCCCTCGCGCGTTCCGACCCTTCTCGTCAACGGCGCGTCCGGCATCGCCGTTGGCATGGCCACGAACATTCCGCCGCACAACCTCCGCGAGGTATGCGACGCTCTGAGCTACCTCATCGACAACCCGGACGCCACGGCCGACGATCTGATGAAGTTCGTCCAGGGCCCCGATTTCCCAACCGCTGCAACCATCATGGGACGCGAGGGCATCGAGCAGGCCTGCCACACGGGGCACGGGCGCATCGTCGTTCGCGCCAAGGCCTCTTTCGAGGATATGGAAAAGGGCGCTCGCCAGCGCATCATCGTCACTGAGCTGCCTTACCAGATCAACAAGGCCTCTCTCGTGGGGAAGATTGCCTACCTCGCCAAGGACAAGAAGATCGACGGCATCTCTGAAGTCCGCGACGAGTCGGACCGTGAGGGGATGCGGGTCGTCATCGAGCTGCAACGGAACGCCGCGGCCAGCGTGGTGCTGAACAACCTGTACCAGCACACGACCATGCAGAGCGCCTTCCACGTCAACATGGTGGCGCTCGTCGACGGTCAACCCCGCGTCCTCAGCCTGCGCTCCGCGCTCCAGCACTTCATCGAGTTCCGGCGGAACGTCATCCGCCGACGCGCCGAGTACGACTTGGCCAGGGCCCGCGAGCGAGCGCACATCCTCGAAGGACTGCGCGTCGCGCTGGACAATCTGGACGAGGTCATCCGCCTCATCCGCGGGTCGGCGGACGCCGAGGCCGCGCGCAATGCGCTGACGCAGGAGTTTGGCCTCACGGAGCCCCAGGCCCAGGCCATCCTGGAGATGCAGCTGCGCCGTCTGGCCGCACTCGAACGCGAGCGCATCGAGAACGAATACCAAGAGCTGATGCGGAAGATCACCGATCTCGAAGAGCTTCTGGCCAACGCAGGTCGTGTTCTCCAAGTCATCAAGGAGGAGACCGCCGAGCTCCGCAAGGCCTTCGGCGAGCCCCGCCGCACCGCCATATCGGACGAGGAGGCGAGGGACCAGACACCCGAGGAACTAACCCCCCACGCGGACGTGGTCTTTACCCTGAGCGACCGTGGCTATGTCAAGCGTCTACCCATCGCCCTCTATCGCCTCCAGCACCGCGGCGGCAAGGGAGTGCGTGGGCAGGAAACACGTGAGGGCGACGCAGTCCAACAGCTAATCGTCGCCGATACGCACGACTGGCTCCTGTTCTTCACGGACAAGGGCCGCGTGTACCGCAAGCGCGTGTTCGAGGTCGGGCAGGACGCGACCCGGCAGACGCGTGGAGCGCCCGTCCAGAACCTCATCGAAGCGATAAATCCGGCGGAAGAGACCGTGACGGCGGTCGTCGCCATATCGGACCCGAGGGCGGACCTGTCCATCTTCATGGCCACGCGCAAGGGCGAGGTGAAGAAGATGCACCTCAACCAGTTCCAGAACATCCGCAGCAACGGCCTAGCGGCGTTCGACCTGGAGAAGGACGATAGCCTGCTGACCGCCAGGCTGGCGGACGACAGAATGACCACCGTGCTCGTCACGCGGAACGGCAAGGGAGTGCGTTTCGAGCTCGATAAAGTGACGGCGCGTCAGACCCGGGGCGCCGGCGGCGTACGCGGCATCCGCCTGGCGGACGACGACGAGGTCGTCGCGATGGACGTGGCCCCGCAGGAGCGGCATATGTGCCAGCCCCACTACGCGCAGTGGCGCAAGGAGCACCCCGGCGAGGAGAAGAAAGGGCCCCTGCACCTTCCGCCGGAGGAGCGTTCCGATCCCTGCGACATCGAGGGATGCGATCAGAAGGCGGAGTACATCCTCGGCAGCGGCCAGATGATGATTCTGAGTGAGCGCGGCTACGGGAAGCGTACGGCAGTAGGCAACTTCCGCAAGACGGGCCGCAACGTGCAGGGCGTCATCGCCATGAGGATCACCGGCAAGACCGGTCCCATCGCCGGGGCGGTGGTCACCGGCCCCGACGTCGAGGAAATCATGGTCGGCTCGCGCAAGGCGATGGTCTACCGGACGGCGATCGGGGAGATTCGCAGCCTAGGCCGTAACACGCAGGGTGTGCAGGTGATGACTAAGCTCTCCGGTGACGACGTCGTCATCTCGATGAGCGCGTTCCGCGAGCGCACCCCTGCGGATTTCGACCAGATGCCGGAGGTCGCAGCCCCGCAGCCAAAGACCAACGGCGCGGTTAGCGCGAACGGCACGGGCGCGAACGGCAATTCCGCCTCTCCCCAGCTTGCGATGGAGCTTCCCGCCGTGGGAGACGTGCTGGAGCCCCTCGACGAGCAGGACATTGACGACGACCTTGCGGAAGACAATGACTTTTCGGAGGACGGCGAGGAGTCATAGAGGGCAAGGTGCGGCGGGTCCTGCCAGGACCACGTCGCGCCTGCTTGCCCAATGGCCTCTTCCTCGCGTAAAATCCCTTGGTTGCCATGGACTATGCAATTGTAGAAACGGGCGGTAAGCAGTACCGCGTCAAACCCGGCGACTCCATCACCGTGGAGAAGCTCGCGGGTGACGAGGGAGATACCGTCGAACTGGACAAAGTTCTGCTGGTCTGCAAGGACTCGGCTGTCGCCGTGGGTCAGCCGACCGTGGACGGCGCCAAGGTCGTCGCGGAGGTTGCAGCTCAGGGCAAGGCCGAGAAGGTCATCGTGCTCAAGTACAAGCCGAAGACCCGCCACCACGTGAAGAACGGACATCGGCAGCAGGTCACGAAGCTCACGATTAAGCAGGTCGTGGGCGGCGGGGAAGCGGCGGAGGCAGGCGGCTAATGGCGCATAAGAAAGCAGGCGGCAGCAGCCGGAACGGACGAGACAGCAACGGGCAGCGGCTCGGGGTGAAGCGTTTCGCAGGTCAGAGAGTTCTGGCCGGCACGATTATCACCCGTCAGCGCGGCACCAAGATTCACCCCGGCGTGAACGTCGGCATGGGCCGGGATTTCACGCTCTACGCGCTCGTGGACGGCGAGGTCAAGTTCGACCACGCTACGAAGCTCCGCAAGCGCGCGAACATCGTCCCCGCCTAGAGCAGAGAGCCGCCGGACTCGCTGAGGAGCGCTTCGTGAAGACAGAGATACATCCCGCCTACTACCCGGAAGCCGTCGTCACCTGCTCTTGCGGGAACACGTTCACCATCGGAGCGACCAAGCCGCAGATTAAGGTGGAGATATGCAGCGTTTGTCACCCCTTCTTCACCGGCGAGCAGCGCATCGTGGACACGGAAGGCCGCGTGGAGCGCCTCAAGAGGCGATTCAACCTTCAGTAGACCTGGACGACGTGACTATTCGACTGCCCCAGCGCAAAGACTGGGGCAGTTTCGTATCCTAAGGGCATGGCCGCAGCACCACAGCAACACTCGGTCTACGGGGGACAGGCTGTCATCGAAGGCGTGATGATTCGGGGGCGTCACGTCTACTCCGTAGCCGCCCGCCACCCAAGCGGCGCCATCAAGACCGTTACGCGTTCCGTGCCCACTTGGAGCGTCAACCGCTGGCGGCGCATACCCTTCATCCGAGGCACACTCGTCCTCTCCGAGTCCCTTGTCGTCGGCATGCGTGCTCTGACCTACTCGGCCCAGGTCGCCGCCGGGGAAGACGAGAACGACGACGAGCCGATCCCGCCTTGGACCCTCGCGCTCACGCTGGCCATATCCCTTGGCTTGGGCGTGGGTCTCTTCTTCATCCTGCCCCTGCTGCTCACCGCCGGGTTCATAGATCGCTTCACGGACAATTCGATAATCAGCAACACCGGCGAGGGCGTGCTCCGGCTCGTCATCTTCTTCCTCTACCTCGGCCTGGTGGGCCTCATGCCGAGCATTCGCCGGGTGTTCGGCTATCACGCCGCCGAGCACATGGCTGTCCACACGCACGAGGCGTTGCTGTCCTTGGAGAACAAGAATCTGCGGCTCTTCCCCGCCGCGCACCCCCGATGTGGAACAGCCTTTTTGCTCACCGTGATGATCGTGTCAATCATCATATTCGCTTTCCTCGGCACGCCCGACCTTCCCCTGCGCATCGCCTCGCGCATCATCCTCATTCCCGTGATTGCGGGAGTCGCCTACGAGGTAATCCGTTTCAACGCCGCGCACAGCGGCAATGCTCTCGTGCGCGCCGGAACCCTGCCCAGCCTCGCCTTGCAGGCGCTGACCACCCGCCCGCCGGACGACGGCCAGATTGAAGTGGCTATCGCTGCGATGAGCGCCGCAATCGAGGGCGACGCAGCAGTCGAGGGCAATGCCGCGCTTGAGAGCGAGGCCGTTGAACCCGCCCCGACGGACGAAATGCCCGAGGCGCAAACGCCCTAAACTGGTCACCGCCGCCATCGAGAGTCTGTCGGGCGGCGCGGCGGCGTCCCTTGCTCGGCGAAGAGAGGACCTGGGGTGCGTCTCCGCACCTCGGGTCCCCCACAGTCCCATCATGGACCAGCTGGACCGGATAATGCTCCCAGCAGCGGAGTCCGGCGAAGGTGCGCTAGACGCCAGCTTTCGAGCGCGTCGCGTCCTTCAGCATCTCTCGCGCCGCCTCGGTGAGGCTCGCCGAGTCTCCGCCGCCCAGCATCCCGGCCAATTCGGCCACGCGTTGCTCGTCCTCCACGACCTCGGCACCGGCGTAAGTACGCTCTCCGTACACCGCCTTGTCGACGCGGAAGTGTCTGTCGGCGTAGGCGGCTATCTGCGGGAGGTGCGTGACGCACAACGTTTGCGCGCGTCTGGCGACAGTCCATAGCTTTGCGCCGACGACCGTTCCCGTTCGCCCGCCGATGCCAGCGTCGATTTCGTCGAACACGAGCGTCGGCGCGCCGGACGTGGCTTGGAGCGCGCTGTTGAGGGCAAGCATCATGCGGGAGGTCTCTCCGCCGGAGGCGACCTTGGCAAGGGGCTTCATGTCCTCGCCGGGGTTCGAGCGGAGAGAGAACGATATCCGGTCGATGCCGTCGGACGAGTAGGCGTAGCGTGCTTCGTCCGGCGCAGGGAGGCCGTCGCTCGCCTGCATTCGTTCGACTTCAACGCCGAATGCGGCGTCGTTCAAACCGACCTCGCCGAGCTCCGCTTCGACAGCGGCGCTCAGGGAGCGGGCCGCTGCGCTCCGCGCCTCAGATAGCTCCCACGCGAGCTTGCCCGCCTGCTCCATTGCGCCGGAGAGCGCTCGCGCCGCATCGTCGCGGCGTTCTTCGGCATTGTCGATTCCTTCCAACTGGCGGCGGGCTTCATCGGCGAATGCGATGACCTCGACCTCGGAGTCGCCGTACTTACGCTTGAGGCGGCGGAGGAGCTCGATGCGCTCCTCGATTTCAGCCAAGCGCGCGGGGTCGGACTCTACGCGTTCGCCGAAGGAGCGCGCCTCGCGGGCCGCCTCCTCGATCTGAGCGGACGCTGACTCCAATGCCTCGATTTGCGCGCCTAGGACGCCTGTTGGGTCGGGCGCGCGGCGGAGAGCTTGGACCGCCTCCGCGATGAGGTCAGCGGCGTTGCTCCCTTCCTCGCGGAGCATGCCGTACGCTGCGGCGCACGCCTCGCGGATGGACTCCGCGCTCACAAGGACATCGCGCTCACGGACCAGCGCCTCCTCTTCCCCGCGCGCCACCCCCGCCGCGTCGATCTCGTTCACCTGGAAGGCGAGCAGATCGCGCTTCTGCTCAGCGTCGCGTGCGTTCGATACGATGGCTAGGAGCTCCTGTCGGATACGCTCCACGTCGGCGATAGCGTCCGCGATAGCCCTCCGCTGCTCGGCGAGTCCTCCGCAGTCATCCAGGACACGGCGTTGGTAGGAAGGGTCTAGCAACGACAGGTGAGCGCCCTGCCCGTGGATGTCCACGAGCGCGTCGCCCACCGCGCGAACAATCCCAACCGGCGCCGCGCGACCGTTCAGCCGCGAGATAGTCCGACCTTCGCGGTGAACCTCGCGGGCCAGCACGACGAGGGACTCGTCGTCGATTTCCACATCCAGTGCGCGGAGGGCTTGCTGCACCTGGGGCTCGCCGGCCGTCGCGAACACGGCCTCGACCCTTGCGGACGCCGCGCCTGCCCGCATCAGGTCGCGGTCGGCCGCTCCGCCGAGAACGAACTCCAGGGCGTCGACGAGGAGCGACTTCCCGGCTCCCGTTTCGCCGGTGACCACGTTCAAGCCCGGCGTGAAGGTAAGGCGGGTCTCTTCGATGACGGCCAGATTTTGGACGGTCAGTTCGACGAGCATGGGACGCGATTATACGTCCGGCCTGCGCGATCTCTCGCCTTTGACCGCGAGATATACGCCGAGCATCACCAAAGCTCCGCCGGGGATGACCGTCCAGGGCGGGACTTCGCCCAGGACCGGAATCGCGAGCAGCGTCGCGATGACCGGTTCGGCCCTCACGGCAAGCGTCAAGTTGGTCGCGGGCCAGTAGGCGAGCGACCAGTTCAAGAGCGAGTGGCCGATGGCCTGGGGCGCAAGCGCCGCCATCGCCATCCAGAAGTAGGTCTCCATGGGGAGTCCCAGCATCGGCGCGCCGCTTACGATCGCCGCCACCGCCAGAACCACGGCGGCGACCGCGTACACCACGGTGATGTACGGAAGATTGGGGATGCGTCCGCGGACCTTCCGGCCCACAATCAAGTAGCCGGCTACAGCCACGGCCCCGGCGAGGGCGAGCGCGTCTCCGCTCAGTCGCTGCTCGCCCTCCGCCCAGTCACCCGCGGCGAGGACGGCACCGCCCGCCATGCTCGCCAAGATGGCCGCCGTGGTCACCCGCCCGATGCGGTCGTTCGTGTAGAGGACAGCCGCTGCCGCCACGAATACCGGCGTCGTTGTCACCAGCAAGACGGAACTGGCGACTGACGTATGTGAGAGAGATGTGATCCAGAGCGCGAAGTGCGCCGCGAGGAACACGCCGGAGACGCCCAGTAGCGGAAGATCGCCGCGCTTGACCGCTGAGAGCTGATTCCGAGCCAGCGAGACGGTGACGGCGGACACCACGATGCTGGCGATGGTCATCCGGTAGGCGGCGACGGTGAGCGGGTCGGTGTCCGCGAGTCTGATGAAAATGGAGGCGAGCGAAACGCACAGCACCCCGACGCCCACCCAGAAGTAGAGCGCCGCCGGCCTGCCAGCGCTAGGTCGCTGAAGTCGTGCTATGCGTCCTCCACGATGATTCTGAGGCGCTTGTTGATGCGTCCCTTGCTCTCGTGCCCCACCACGCTTATGCGGCCAACCTCCCGCGTGTTGGCCACGTGCGTCCCGCCGTCTGCCTGGACGTCGAGGCCGTCGATGTCAACGATGCGGATCTCTTGGATGCCCTCGGGCAGCAGATTGATCTTCGTTCGTATGAGGTCAGGGTGGGCGAAAGCCTCGTCGCGCGGGAGGAAGCGGACGCTGACGCCGCGCCCTTGCGCTATCTCGGCATTGGCCAGCTCCTCGACGCGTTCGGCGAAATCGACGCTCATCTGCTCGAGCTCGAAGTCCATGCGGGCTGCGAGGGGCGTCATGTTCCCGCCTGTCACGTGGGCGCCGAAATCGCGCCAGATTACGCCGCACAGAATGTGGAGCGCCGTGTGCGTCCGCATGAGCTTATGCCGGTTGTCCCAGTCCACCTCTCCGTGAACATCCGCGCCTACGTCGACTCCGCCGCCGTCGAGCTCATGCCATATTTCGCCGTCGCGCCGCTTCACGGACGTTACCCTGAGAACGGCGCCGCCGACCGTCAGCGTACCGGTGTCGCAGGGCTGACCACCCCCGCCGGGGAAGAAGGCCGTGCGGTCCAGCACTGCCGCAGGGCCGTCGGCGGCAGTCACTTGGGCCTGGAAGCTCCGGGCGTAGGCGTCGTGGTGGAATAGCGGGTACGTCATCGTCTTACGCCGTCTAGGACTTGGTCATGAGCCGGGCCACAGCCGCCACGTCCTTCGCCCTGTCCATCTCCCAAACGGTGCCGAGCAACTCCTCGACCTGGCCTTTATCCAACACCTCGCCTGCGAGGTCGCGGTATTTGGCTTCCAGGGCGGCGTCGCTCATTGGATTGTCGGGCGAGCCGGAGGCGTGCTCCACATAGGTCGATACCGCGCGTCCGTCGTTCAGGCTGATGGAGAGATGGACCTCGTCCTCACGGAGGGACTCGTCAATCGTGCCATGCACCCTGGCGCGCAGGGCGGCGATTGTGGGGTCGGCGACCTTGGCGTCGGAGAACTGCGTGTCGTGGCCGGCGCCGTCCACGAGGGCGGCGGCGGCGCAGTGCTGGAAGGAGAACTTGCCTTCCAAACCCCGGCGCGGCTCGGGGCGATTCATCAGCTCGAACACCAGCGGATGCACTCGCGCGTCGATCGAGGCGACATTCTCTGCTTGCAGCCCATGCTCGTTCCGCAGCTCGATGACAGCGTCCTGGATAGGGTGGGACACGACGCCGTTTGCGTAGGGCTTGAGGCCGTTGTTCCGAAGCTCCCAACGCGAGCCCAAGCCGTCGAGAAGCGCCTCCTCGCTATGGCCGTTCGGCGACAGCACTTCCCAGAAGCCGCGCCTTCCGCCGAGGATGTCGTCCGCTCCGGAGAAGCCGTGTTGGGCCAGGTAGGCGGCCTGCAAACCGTTGCTCGCGGCGCGGGCCGCGTGCATCGGCTTGGAGTGGGAGCCGAACACTTCGCGAACACCGGCGGCGTAGGTGCCCGCCTGCCCGATGGCCATGTTCATAGCGGACGCGTCGAGCCTGAGCACCTTGCCGGTCCCCGCCGCTGACCCGAATACTCCCGCGGTGCCGGTGATATGCCAGCCCATATCGTAGTGCCAGGGATGGACCGACATCGCGACCCGGCACGCTGTCTCAGCGCCGAGGACGAACGCGGCGAGAGCGTCCTTGCCCGATGCGCCCAGCTCCTCGGCGGCGGCCAGCACCGCAGGCCATACAGGCGCCGTGGGATGGAGAACGGTCGGGAAGTGCGTGTCGTCGTAGTCCTGGAGGTGCGCCAAGAAGCCGTTTACCATCGAAGCGGTAAAGGCGCTCGTTCGCAGCGACGATCCCACAATGGAGGCCTTGGGCGCGCATGCCTCGTTCTTGGCCCATTCGAGGAGCGTCCGGCTGCCGGCTGCGGGCGACGCCGAGAGCGATACTCCCAGGATATTGATAAGGGTGCGCTTCGCCTCGTGAATGGACCACTCGGGAAGGTCGTCGGCGTTTGCGCGGGCGATGAAGTCGGCTAGGGATTGGGTGGCGGACATGAAAAACCTCCGCAGAATGTGCGAACGAGTATAGCCGTATTGGGTACCCCCTCCCCGTTCTTCCTCCGTAGGCAGACGGGGAGAATCGGCGCGGGCGGGGAAGTTGTCCGTTTGCGCGAAAAAAGTTGATCACCACATTTTGCTAGGCGTGCCCACGGGCCACCAGTGAGCGCAGGAAGGCCAACCAGAAAGCGCCGTCCTCACTCGTCCCCACGTCCATTCCAAGAATCTCACGCTTGCCTTCCGTGTTCACCGCGGTGGCCACCACCACGCTCACGTTCACGGTCCGTCCCTCCTCCCGCACCTTCTGCGTGAGGGCGTCCAGCCAGAGGTAGGGATACGGGCCTCCGTCCAGCGGTCGACCCAGAAACGACTCCACCACCTGGTCCAGTTCCTGACAGATACACGAGACCTGGCTCTTGGAGATCCCCTCGCAGCCCAGCGACTTCACGAGTGCGTCTACCTTCCGCGTGGAGACGCCCTCCACATAAGCCTGCTGCACGACGGCGAGCAGTGCTCGCTCGCTCCGCCGACGCGGCTCGAGGAGCGTCGGAAAGTAACTGCCCTCGCGCACCCGGGGGACCTGGAGCTCCAGCGTGCCCACCCGTGTGTCCCAGGGGCGAGGCCGGTAGCCGTTGCGCTGGGTCAGCCGGCCGGGTGAGCGCTCGCCGTGCTCCGCTCCGATCTGCACGGCCACCTCGGCCTCCATGATCGCCTGCACCAGGACGCCCATCGCCTCCCTCAAGAAGTCCGGGTCTGCGTCCTCTGCCTGATTGCGCACGAGCTCCAGAAGGTCCATCCTCTGCTTGACCATCGTCGCCACCTCCTTCACCGATTTGCTCATTGGTGAGGATGACGCGGTGGTCTCTCTTTATCCAAGACCTTCTGTTACACCACTTCCGGGGTCTCTACTAGCGGGAGTGGGGCGTCGCTCAACGAGGGGCAGGAGGGATCGCGGTGCTGTCGCCCCGCTGCGAGGTTCCCGCCTGCACGGGAATGATGGCGAGGGGGAGGGCTGCGAGGTTCCCGCCTTCGCGGGAATCTCTCATGTTGGCCTATCGGCCAACACCACAACCGACGAAAGTAGCGGGCGGGACGGCCCCCTCTCTAACTCTCCCCCGCAGACGGTGGAGCAACTGTGTTGGAAGTCAAGCCATCTGGGGGTTCCACGGAGTCCCGTGCCGGAGCATGGCGTTGAGGACGGTCAGCAGCTTGCGCATGCACGCGGTGAGCGCCACCTTCGGAGGCTTGCCCGCTTTCACCAGGCGCGCATAGAACTCCTTGATCACCGGGTTGCATCGCATCGCCGTGACCGTCGGCATGTAGAGGGCCGCCCTCACCTCCGCGCGACCGCCCCAACAGGTGCGCGCTCCACGGAATTTCCCGCTGTCTCGTGCGAAGGGCGCCAGGCCCACCAGGGAGGCGACCTGCTTGTTGCTGAGGGCGCCCAGCTCGGGCAGGCCCGCCAGCAGGGTAAAGGTGAGCGCCGGCCCCACGCCCGGCACACTGCGCAGCAGCTCGTCGCGCTCCCGCCAGAGCGGCGACTCCCGCAGCCGCCGCGTCAGGTCTTCATCGATCTCTTCCAACTCTTGATTGTAGAAGGCGATTGCCCGGTCGATCCCGCGCCGCACAACAGGGACCGCTTGCTTCCGGTGCTGCAGTTCGACCGTCCGCATGCGGACGACCTGGCGGCGGCGGGTCACGAGGGCTGCGAGCTCCCGCGCCTCTGCGGGGACCGGCGGTTGCGGTTGGAGTTCACTGACCTCGCCGAAGTGGGCAATCACCGCCGCGTCGAGCCGGTCCGTCTTGGCCAGCTTCCCCTGGGACCGTGCGAATTCGCGCACGTGGCGGGCGTTCACCACGGCGACGGGGAGGCCAGCGACAGCGAGGGCAGCGGCCGGCAACCGCTCGCACCCGCCGGAGGCTTCCATGACGATGAGCCGGGGCCGCAACGCGTCGAGTTGCCGGACCAGTTCGTCGATGGCGTCCTCGTTCTGGGCCGCGCGCCACGCGGCGCCGGTGGGCCGGACGGCGACGTCCAGCCAGTCCCCGGAGACATCGATGCCGACGAACACGTTCTGAGGGACAGTAGACACTTCGTTCCTCCTGCTTGGCCCGTCCTTGTGCGATGCGGGCTCGCTCTGGCCCCGGCAACTGTTCGGGCTCTCTGGTGGGGGCGGCGGGGCGACCTCGCTCCACCACGGTCTCTTCCAACCGAGAGGACAACGGCCTGCCCCGCCATCTCCGACAACATACAAGAGGACTTTCGAAGCAATGACGGAGGGGGGGTGGTTGGCGGGCGGGGCGCTCTCCTCCCCCGCGCTTCGCTGTGCTTGCGCGTCCCCTCCCGCAGACGGGAGGGGTTCCTGGATTCCCGCCTTCGCGGGAATCCCTCATGTTGGGCTGACGCCCCACACCACAACCGACGAAAGTAGCGGGCGGGGCGGCCCCCTCTCTAACTCTCCCCCACAAACGGTGGAGAGGACTTTCGAAGCAATGACGAGTTGGGAAGGGATTGCGGTCTATCGCCTGGAAGGAGGCGCTGCTCCTCCAATTGTCGGAGCTGGAGCGGCGCTCGCGCCGAGAGTCCGCTCCTTGCGGTCTCCCTCTGGGTGGACCTAGTTGGCGGAGAGAACAGGCTTCTCCACGCTCTCGCGTGGCGTGTCGAGGCCCGGAGTGAGCACGCGCTGGCCTGCGCGAATCGTGCCGAGCAGCGAGACGACCTGCCCCTCGAGCCTCTCGAGAGTCTCCTGGCAGTAGCGGTCCGCGCCCTCACGCCGCCGCCGCGCCTCTTGCTCCGCGAGGGAGATGATGCGCGCAGCCTTCTGGCCTGCCTCCTCGATGATTGCCGCAACGCGTTCGTTGGCGGCCTTCACGAGCCCATGCTCATCGACGAGCGCTCGGGCGTCGCCTTCGGCCGTGGCGCGGATTCTCCGGGCGTCGAGCATCGTCTGGTTGACGATTTGCTCACGCCGTTGGAGCACGTCTTGGGCGTCCTGCATGTTGCGCGGGATCGAAGCCCTCATCTGCTCGGTCAGCTCGAGCAACTTTTCCGCGTCAATCTTCGCGCGCCCCGTGATGGGCGTCTTCCGCGCCTGCGCGGCCATCGCTTCCAGCTTGTCGACTAGCTCTAGAATCTCCATGCTCTCTCCTTAATTGGTCGCCGGGGCTGCCGGTTATGAGTCCCCGGGGGATGCCTGCGCGAATCGGTCCTTCAATGCTGCAATCACGCTGTCGGGAGCGAGTCCACTGACGTTGCCGCCTAGACGTACGACCTCCTTCAAGAGGCTCGCTCGAACGAACTGGTATTGGATGTCGGTCATCAGGCAAACGACGTCCAAGTCCGGCGCCAGCTTCCGGTTCATCAGCGCCATCTCAAACTCGTACTCGAAGTCCGCGTTCATCCTGATTCCCCGGACGACTGCGGTCGCCTGTTGGGCGCGCGCGTAGTCCACGATCAGGCCGTGGAAGCTCTTCACCTCTACGCCGGGGCTATCGCCCAGCGCGGCCTCGAACATCGTCATGCGTTCGTTCGTCGAGAACATCGTTTGCTTCTCGGGCGCCTCGAACACGGCCACGACGACCCGCTCGAACAGGCGGGATGCCCGCTGGACGATATCGAGATGTCCCGCAGTTACGGGGTCGAAGCGACCGGGATAGATTGCGGTCGTCATGCCGGAGCCTCCCCATCGCGGCTGTAGAACGCCAGGGAGGAGTCGCCGTAGCGTCGACTGTCCCATTTCGTGAGCGTGCCGCAGGCGTCGTCGGAGGATGCGCGGCTCGAGTGGCCGCACACCAGGATGCCCCCTTCGTTCAGCAGCCCCGCCTCGCCGATCGCCGCTATAAGGCCGGCGGGGAAAGGCTGGGTGTAGGGGGGGTCCATCAGCACCAAGTCGTAGCGGCCGAGCCGGCCGAGCGCGTTCTCGACGCGGTCGGTGTGAACGGTCCCTCGCTGAGCGAAGCCTGTCGCTTGGAGATTGGCCCTGATCACTGCTACCTGCCTCCGGTCTACCTCTACGAAATCCGCCCTTGCCGCGCCTCTGCTGAGAGCCTCGATTCCCAACGACCCCGTGCCCGCGAAGAAGTCGGCCACGTGGACGTCCTCGATGCCGTATCGCGCCAGGATGTTAAACAGGGCGCCGCGGACCCTATCCGTGGTGGGCCTTACGCCTGGGGCCTTCGGCGAGCCGAGGGTGATTCCCCTTGCCGTACCGCCCGTGACGCGCAGAGCAGGGCTCCCAGCCGGCGACAGGCAACCCTGGCGCCCCAAAACATAGACGCGAGTCTAAGCGTTGTCTTAGCTCTTGTTCAATGATTCTTGGTAGGCGGTTAGCGCGGTTTCCCTGTCAGTCCGGCGGCGGCCTCGGCCTCTCGCAAGGCCCCGTTCACCTTTACTTTGGGCCGGGCCTCGCGTAGAATTACGCGTGGCCGGTGACCCATGGCCGAGGCTCCAAGGAGTGCTCGGTCTTCTTAATTCACCAGCTTTTCAGGCGCCCGAGCGAGGTGGCCCATGGCTCCTAACGACACCTACCTGACCACTGAGGGCTTGCGAGAGCTCGAAGAGGAGCTCGATCAGCTTCGGAGCGTCCGGCGGCAGGAAGTCGCCGAGCGCATCCAAGAGTCCAAAGAGGTTGGAGAGCTCGAGAACGCCGAGTACGAAGAGGCGAAGAACGAGCAAGCGTTCCTCGAGGGCCGGATCCAAGAGCTGGAGCAGATGATCCAGAACGCCGTCATCATCCCCGACCATTCGCGGGCGGGCGTTAAGTCGGACATTGTCGAGGTCGGCTCGATCGTCAAGGTGCAGGCGGTGGGCAGGAAAAAGACCGACACCTACACCATCGTGGGCAGCACGGAAGCCTCACCCGCCGAAGGGCGAATCTCCAACGAGTCTCCTCTCGGCCAGGCCCTCTTGGGCCGGAAGGCCGGGGAGACCGTCGATTACAAGACTCCCAGCGGCGCCCAGTCTATGAAGGTCGTCTCGGTCCGCTAGCAAACCAGCACTCCCTGCGGAGGTCACGATGCCCCAGCGCGGCGATGAGCTCCTCGCGAGCCGCCGGGCGAAGCTGGAACGGTTGATTCAGCGCGGCATCGACCCGTTCCCAGCCCGGTTCCACCGAACCCACACCACTACCGAGGCACTCGACGCCTTCGTCGAGTCTGAGGCGACATCCGGCGCGTTGGGCGGCGCGTCGGTCGCGGGCCGCGTGACGCGCATGCGCCGCATGGGCAAGGCCTCGTTCATGGACATCGAAGACTCGGCTGGACGGCTTCAGCTCTTCGTCCGGAGCGATGTGGTCGGCGAGGGGTACAGCCTGATCGAAGAGACCGACCTGGGCGACTTCGTCGGCGCAAGCGGCGCGCTCATCCGCACCAAGACGGGGGAAGTGTCGCTGGCCGTCGAGAGTCTGACCTTCCTGGCGAAGGCGCTCCGTCCGCCGCCGGAGAAGTTCCACGGCCTCCGGGATGTTGAGCAGCGGTACCGCCAGCGCTACCTAGACCTGATTTCCAATCGCGAAGTCCATGAGGCGATGCGCGCGCGCAGCCGCATCATCTCCGCCGTTCGCGCCTTCTTCGATGCGCGCGGCTTTCTGGAGGTGGACACACCGGTGCTCGTGCCCGTGCCCGCCGGAGCGATGGCGCAACCGTTCATCACCCACCACAAGGCGCTCGACCGGGAACTCTACCTGCGCATCGCCACCGAGCTCTACCTGAAGCGCCTCATCGTGGGCGGCATGGACAAGGTGTACGAGATCGGCCGCGTCTTCCGCAACGAGGGCATCGACGCGAGCCACAACCCGGAGTTCACGACGCTCGAATCGTATGAGGCGTACGCGGACTACAACGACGTCATGCGGCTCGTGGAGACGCTCGTGCCGCAGGTTGCGCTCGAGGCCACCGGCGGCACGAGCGTCGAGTACGGCAGCGAGGTGATCCGTCTCACCGGGCCGTGGCCCCGCATTCCCCTGCGCGACGCGGTGGAGCAGTACGCCGGCGTGAACGTGGACGATTATCCAGACGCCCCCTCGCTGGCCGACAGGATGCGCGAGCTTGGCACGCCCGCGACCTATGCGGAGAGCCGTGGCCGCCTCATCGATAAGCTCGTCGGCACATTCGTGGAGCCGAAACTGATCCAGCCCGCGTTTCTCGTGGACTACCCCGTCGAGATGTCGCCGCTCGCCAAGGCCAATCCGGCCGACACACGCTATACGGAGCGTTTCGAGGCGTTTGCGGCGGGCATGGAGATCGCCAACTCGTTCACGGAACTCAACGACCCGGACGTTCAGCGGCAGCGGCTCATTGACCAAGAGGAGCTGCGCAAGCAGTACCAAGGCGAGGACCTGGACCGCTTGGACGAGGACTTCCTCACCGCGCTGGAGCACGGTATGCCCCCTACGGGCGGGCTCGGCATCGGCATCGACCGGCTGGTCATGCTGCTGACCGGCCACACCACTATCAGAGACGTCATGCTCTTCCCGCAGGTGCGTCAGACGGAGGGCGGCCGCAATGCTTAGTACGGACCTGTTGCGTCGGGACACTGACTTGATCAGGCGGTCGCTGGAACGGCGGCACGAGGACTGGTCGGTGGTCGATGATCTCGTCGGGATGGACGTGCGCCGCCGTGAGGCGATGGTTGAGATCGAGGCCATGCGCGCGCGCCGGAACGAGGCCAGCAAGCAGATCGGCGAGCTGATGAAGAGCGGCGGAGGCCCGGAAGCAGAGGCCCGAAAGGACGAGGTGCGCGGGCTCGGCGAGCGACTCAAGGCGCTCGAAGACGAAGAGCGCGCGCTCGAAGCGTCCTTCCGGAGCAAGATGCTAACACTGCCGAACCTCGTGTCGGACGAGACACCCGACGGCCCCGACGCCGACGGCAACGTCGTGGTCCGCGAGGAGGGCGAGCGGCGCTCCTACGACTTCGAGCTCAAGCCCCACTGGGAGCTGTCGGAGTCTCTTGGCGTCACCGATTTCGAGCGCGGGGCCAAGGTCTCCGGGCGCATGTTCTACGTGCTGGGCGAGACGGGCGCCCGTCTCCAGCGCGCGCTCGTCCAGTTCATGCTCGACCTGCACAGGGAGAGGCATGGCTACTCGGAACGCGGCGTGCCCTTTCTCGTCCTGGGCCAGACGATGGAGAACAGCAGCAATCTGCCCAAGTTCGCCGACGCCCTCTACCGCGACGCCGAGGAGGACCTCTGGCTCATCCCCACTGCCGAGGTCCCGCTTACCAGCTTGCACGCAGGCGAGATCATCGACGCCGACGCGCTGCCCATCAAATACATGGCGCACAGCCCATGCTTCCGGCGTGAACGCGCCGCGGCGGGGAGCCAGGTGCGGGGCCTGAAGCGCGTTCACCAGTTCGAGAAGGTCGAGATGTACCAGTTCGTCGAGCCCGCAGCCTCGATGGCGGCGCTGGACGAACTGGTGGAGCATGCGTCGGACGTCGCTCGCGGGCTCGGCTTGCCGTTCCGGGTGCTTCAACTCTGCAGCGGCGACCTGGGTTTCCAGTCCGCCAAGAGCTACGACATCGAGATATACACCCCGGCGTCGGACGAGTGGCTGGAGGTCAGCTCCTGCTCGAATTGCACGGACTTCCAGTCCCGCCGCGCCAACATCCGCTACCGGAAGGAGCAGGGCGCCCGCCCGGAGCTCGTCCACACGCTCAATGGCTCCGGCCTCGCTCTCCCGCGCGTATTGATTGCGTTGCTGGAGACATACCAACAGCCGGACGGCTCCGTCCTGCTCCCGGAGGCGCTAGCGCCGTACATGGGAGGTCAGCGATTGCTGGTGGAGGCGTAAGACCCGGGGAGCGTGATGGTCGTGGCCGGGCATCCCGCTCTTTCACTCGCGTCCCTGCTGCGCCTGCGCCTAAACTACCGCCGCGTGTCGCCGTCGTCTCGGCGTAGAATCGTTGGGACTGCCAAACCGGACCTAAGCGAGGGTTCCTTGTACGAACAAACCGTCCTCCCGAACGGCCTCCGTATCCTGTCGAGCACGATGCCCCCACGTCAGGTCGGTGTCAACGGGCATCTTCGTGGGCGCGGGGTCGCGCTACGAGGATGACTCCATCGCGGGGGCGTCCCACTTCCTGGAGCACCTGCTCTTCAAAGGCAGTGAAAAGCGCCCCGAGCCGCAGCTGATTTCGGGCGCCATCGAGTCCGTCGGCGGCGTGTTCAACGCGAGCACCGACCGTGAGGCAACGGTGTACTACGCCAAGGTCGCGCGCGACCACTTCGACATCGCCCTCGACGTACTGGCCGACATGTACCGGCATCCGCTGTTCGTGCCGGAGGAGGTCGAGCGTGAGCGGGGGGTCATCATCGAGGAGCTCGCGATGACCTACGACCAGCCCGACGCATTCGCCGACCTGCTCATCAACCAGGCACTGTGGCCGGACCAGCCCATGGGACGCGACATCGGCGGCACGCGCGAGACGGTTGGTGCCATCACGCGCCAACAGCTCATCGACTATCACGTCCAGCAGTATGCCCCGGGCAACACGGTCGTAGCCGTTGCTGGGAACGTTTCCCACGAAGAGGTCGTGGCCAAGGTGGGCGAGCTGATGGACGGCGGACCATCGACCGAAACGCTCGCGATGCGTCCGGTCCAGGCGGACGGCTCAGGCATCCGTGTTGAGGTGGGGAATCGGCGGACCGACCAAGCGCACGTCTGCCTAGCGGTCGACGGCGTATCCGCCGCTGCGGACGACCGCTACGCCGTGGACATGCTCAGCACGATTCTGGGCGAGGGTATGACGAGCCGGCTGTTTATGGAGATACGCGAGCGCCGCGGGCTGGCCTACGACGTGCATAGCGGCTCGATGCACTACCGGGATTGCGGAGCGGTCGTCATCGGCTGCGGCGTGGACAACGCGAAGGTCGATGCCGCCCTCCTTGCCATCATCGGGGAGCTCGACAAGGTGCAGGAGGGCGTGACGGACGAAGAGCTTTCGCGGGCCATCGAATACTCGGTGGGGCGTTTGGACCTTCGGATGGAGGATACGCGAGCCGTGATGAGCTGGATGGGCGGTCAAGAACTGCTGCTGGGCGGAGTGCGAACGCCGGACGAGGTCGGCGCCGACCTCCGCAAGCTCACTGTAGGCGACCTGGAAGGGGCGGCCCGCCGCTACTTTGGGCCCGGCGCGTACCGGCTATCGGTAGTCGGCCCGTACCGTTCGCAAGCGAGATTTCGGAAGCTGCTCGTATCTTCCTAGACACGGCGCCGGAGGCTAGACGGGGCTCTGTAGGGAAAGGGTCAGTCTCCTTCTCCTTCCCACGGTTGCCGGGAGGCGCGGAGCGGGCTAGGGTTCGGACAGACTCTTAGAGGAGGGCCTAGCGATGCTAGTTGACTTGGCGCATACGAAATCGAACGACGGCGTGACGTTGAGCGGAATCGTTCTGGAGCCTGAGACGCCACGGACGGACCTGATGGTGGATGCGATGGTGATGGTCCACGGATCAGCAGGCAACTTCTACCTGTCGCCATCCAACCCCCGCGCGGCTAGGTTGCGAGACATGGGTATTCCGACGGCGCTGTTCAATACGCGCGGGCATGACGTCGTGGGGGGCCGTGCGGGTAAGACGCGCACCGGCAACGCTTACGAGTTGCTGTCGGAGACGCATCTCGACTTACAGGCGATGGTCGATTTCATGGTGGACCGCGGGTACACGCGGGTGGGCATCTGGGGAAGCAGCCTCGGCGCCGTCCGCGTCGTGCTGGCGCAGGCCAGGAATCAGGACCCGCGCGTCGCGGCGGTCATATCGCTGGCTCCGCTTCGGTTCTCCCACGAGTATTACTCGCAATGCGAGATGGGGGAGGAGCACCTCGGCAATTTCGAGGCGGCGAAGGCCCTGGCGGCAGCCGGGCGAGGGCACGAGATTATGTTCGTGGACTTTCCGAACCCGGGCGCGTACTTCTCAGCCGATGTGTATCTGGACCGTCATTGCTCGGAGCACTACGACATCACGAAGGTCCACACGGACCAGATTGCGTGTCCGCTACTCATCCTGACGGGGACCGAGGAGCAGCATCCCCGGATGCGAGACGCCGGCAAGGACATGGCGGCTCTCTGCGCAGGCCGGGACAACGTTACGTGGGTGCACCTCGATGGCGGCGACCACGGATGGCACAACAAGGAAGAAGACCTGTTCCGTGTCGTGTCGGAGTGGTTGGGAGTCCGGGAGATGGCGGAGGCTCGTTAGGGGATGCAAGACCATTCTGACCGCTACCGCCAAGCGTGGCGCAAGTTTCCGACCGGGGTGAGCGTCGTGACGACGCGGACGGCTGAGGGGGAGCCGTATGCGACGACGGCGAACGCGCTGCTGTCGATATCGCTGGAGCCAATGCTGTTGCTGTTGAGCGTCGCGACCGCAGGGCATACGTGCGCGAACCTGCGGCGGGAGGGTCGTTTCGCCGTGAATTTCCTGCGTGACGATCAGTCCGAGATTGCGGACTTCTACGGTCGCGCGCCTTGGGAGGACCGCCAACGGCTGCCCGACGCGCATGTGCGGCACGAGAGCGGACCGGCGCTGTTGAATGAGGCGTTGGTCCGCATGGTGTGCCGCATCGATCAGCAGGTCGAGGCGGGAGACCACACCCTGTTCATCGCGGAGGTGGAGGAGGTCGATGTTCAGGACGGGGATCCCTTGGTGTTCTACGAGGGGCGTTACGGGACGGTCAGCGGCGCTTGACAGTGTGGCGCAACGAGCTAAACTTAGCCCGACTTAGCTAAAGGAGCGTCGGCCATGCAAGTGAACATGCACGAGGCGAAGTCCCAGCTCTCCCGCCTGGGCGAGCTCGCTCGCCAGGGCGAGCGTGTCATCATCGCCAAGGCCGGCAAGCCGCACTTGGAGCTCATTCCGTACCGGGAGAAGAAGGAGCCGCGTAAGCCGGGCAGTCTGAAAGGACAGATTTGGATCGGGCCGGATTTCGAATGGACGGACGAAGAGATAGAAGAGATGTTCTACGCCGATGATCCCCTCCTCCAATGAGACTGCTGCTCGATTCTCACACTCTTCTCTGGTACTTCTCCGACGCTCCAATGCTCGGAGCCAACGCTAGAGAGACCATCGCGGACTCGGACAGCGAAGCCTTCGTGAGTATCGCTAGTCTTTGGGAACTCGCCATCAAACGTGCGAAGGGGAAGATTGGGACGCCTGACAACTTGGCTTCCACTTGCGAGAAGGATGGCATGATGCTGCTGACCATCTCTCCCTTCCATGCGGAGCAGGCGGCAAGCCTGCCGATGCACCATCGGGACCCGTTCGATCGGATGCTCGTCGCCCAAGCGCAGGCTGAAGGACTAACCATCGTTACGCGAGACCCTTATATCCCGCAGTATGGCGTACGCACGATGGCGGCAGACAGATAGGGCTGGGAGCACGATGTACTACGGCGCCGGGAACGCTCCGCTTGGGACGATAGGGCTGGTGAAGCCGACTTATCGGCCCGGCTCGCTGGAAGAGACGATCAGACTGCTTCCAGAGGGCTGACGCCATCTACCTGCTGGGCGGGTGTTGTCGATTATCGAGCCGCCCGAACGGGAGCTTGGCGTGTCGGTGCGCGCGGGGACCCAGACCAGCGTGTGGGAGATACTGCGGCTGCTGGGAGTCGAGCATCCCATTGCAGGCTACGGGCGGTTGTCGGCCTAGAGAGGGTTGGCGGAGGGAGTGGGATTCGAACCCACGGTACGGTCGCCCGTACAGCGGTTTTCAAGACCGCCGCATTCGTCCACTCTGCCATCCCTCCGAGCAGTCTATAGACTGGTTCCTGGTATTTCTTCACCTGCCATCCCAACCCTTTTGCAAACATTTTGCAAACGTAAGACCCGCTCTAACGTCATTCCAGCCTCTGCATCGGACCCAGGCAAGACGTGGCCATAGACATCGACCGTCGTGCTGATGGACGTGTGGCCCATCCTAGCTTGCACAACACTAATCGGCACTCCCGCAGCGAGCAGCAGGCTGGCATGGGTATGCCGGAGGTCGTGGAACCGGACGCCGCTGAGTCCGACGCTAGCCGCTATCCGCTTGTACCCAGCGGAAAGCGTGTTGGGACGGAGCGTCGTTCCATCGCTCCGCTGGCAGACTTGCTCGTGAGGTCCTGTTTGAGGCCGTTCCCTGTGGAATCGCAGGAGTTGGTCCGTGGCCTCACTGTAGGAGACGCTGCGGCGCGAGCCCTTGGATTTTGGTTCGTCCAGGTGCATCGGGTCCCCGCGCAAGTCAGTCATCGTCCGCAGGACTGTCAGCGACCGCGCATCCAGGTCGATATCGGACCAGTGCAGCCCCAGTATCTCGGAGCGCCGCAAGCCGGTGTAGATAGCAAGGTGGATCGGCAGGTGGTAATCCGTACCCGCTGCGGCGCCGAGGAGTCGCTGGGCTTCGACTGCATCCAATGCACGCAACTCCGGCTTCTGCCGGCGCGGCGGTGTGACGCGCTCCATGATGTTGCTCGCGAGCATTTCCCACCTGACGGCCTGACGCAGCGCCTGGAAGAGCAACCGATGATGGTGGAGGACCGTCTGCGCGGACACTCCCCTATCGAGCATCGCTGCGTAGTAGCGCTGGACGTGTTGCGGCTTCAGGTCAATGAGCCGGACGCGGCCAAGCGCACTCCGCAACTGGCGCGCGATGGACCCGTAGCCTTCAGCCGTCCGTGGGCGGACGGAGGTAGCCACGTAGTCATCCATCCACTGGTTGAGGTAGTCGCCCACAGTAATGCGGGAGGGCTCCACGTAGGTCCCGGTGTCGAGCTCGCGAATCAGCTCAGCGAGGCGGCGCTCAGCGTCACGCTTCGTGCCCTTGACCGCGACCCACTTCTGGAGCCGCCTGCCGCTACGCGAGTCAAAGCCGACGACGACGACGACGGCCCAAGAACGCTCACCACGCTTGCGGAGATGGCCCCTCATTCTAAACCCCCGTCACCCTTGCCCTCCGTTCTACCGTCTTCGATCCGCACCACATGGATGTGACGGGCGCGCAGGAGTTCCTAATCGCTCGACTCAGCGTACGGGTACATGTCTGGAGGGGATAAGTGAACCCCAGGAGGGAGAACCAGCCCCTCGCCAGAACGCTTTCGCACAAGCGGACCAAGGGCCTCATGCACTTCTTTCCATGCCGCCGCTGCCTTTTGGGACCACAAGGAGAAGAGTGTCAGAATCCGAATGGCGGGTCAGACCCCGGCCTGGACCCGGGCCATTGGCGCGCTCTGCGGTGCGATAAGCAAGCAAGAATCACTCGTTGCGCCGGTCTACGTCATGGACGATTACCGCGAAACAATGGAGGCGATGGCGTCCGAGGCAGTGGTCTACACCCAGGACGGTTACGTGCGGTTCTTTCATGAGGCGTTCTTCGACTACTCGTTCGCAAGAACGTTCCTTCGTGAGAACAGCGATCTTGTCCAATGGCTTGCATCTGATGAGCAGCACCTCTTCCGCAGGTCACAGGTCAGGCAGGTGCTCGCTTTCCTGCGGGATCGCGAACCCGACCGGGTTCGCTACCTCAGCACGCTCAAAGGCCTGCTCGAAAGTGCAGAGGTCCGCTTCCACATCAAGAAGCTCGTTCTCGATTGGCTGGGGGCGCTACCCGACCCCACCAAGGAGGAGTGGGAGATCGTTGAAGGGCTCGCGGAGCAGCTCGGCGGTCACGCATGGAGCGTGGTGTATAACTCCGTGCCCTGGTTCGATGTGCTCCAGGACATGGGGCGATGGCAGTCTTGGTTGACCGCTGACGAACAACAGGTAGATCGCGCTGTGACACTGCTTCGAATGCCCGCAGTGCTCGATGTGAGGTCGGTGACCGTGGCTGCGTTGGTTGATCCGTACCGAGGCCAGTCCGACGGGTGGCGAAATCGACTGCGGCGGCTGGCCGCGGGTGGATTCGGTTACACCAGCCCCGAAATGGAAGCCCTCGTATTGGCGCTCATTGCAGATGGGACGCTCGACGATGCGAGCCACGGTTTCGAGTGGCATAGCGACTGATGGTCCATCTGGTACACGATGAGCGTTCAGAGGCCGGCGTTTATCGCCAGAGTTCTGGGCGCGTGGTTCGACCGGCAGCTCGCGCGAGCTGCCGAACTGGGACGGGACGACCCGTTCAGCGGCAGTCCAGAGCTGGTGGCCTACAGCCAATCCAGCGAGCATGTGATCAAAGAATCCGCGGCACGCGTTCCCCGTGAATTCGTTCGTGAGCTATTCCCGAGGTTCGTACGCTTCGACAGGAGAGTGCCTCTGGGGTTCATTGGAGCGCCCAGCATGTTCGGCGGACCCGATGAGCAACTCCGTGAGGCGCTCGCCAGAGCGATGGTCTCCCTTGCCCAGAGCGATCCTGTAGAGCTCAACTCCATCATGGATGCGGAGAGCCTCAGCGAGAGTAAGTGGATGTCCGCCCTGGTGCTTCGCGCCTGGAGCGCTAACCCGGGCTTCTATGGGAAGCGCATGGTGCGCTTCCTTCTAGATCGTTCAGAGCAGCGGCTGAACATCGGATACACCGTTGGGATGGGAGAGACCGACTTGTTCGTAGCTGTGAGCCGAACTGCCGTCGCTGCAGCCTCATCGGTCTGTTCTGACGAATCGTTCGCAGAACTCGAGAATGCCATCCTCCGCTTCACGCTAGACTGGGAACGGAAGAATCGGCAAGTAGGGAGGACTAGACTGGCGCTGCTGCGTGCCCTGGCTCAGGAGCGGATCGGGCAGACGGCCCGCCGACAAATCCAGGAACTTGAACGCCGATTCCCTGACGCTCCCGAGCGTGGTGCCCCACAGCCAACGACGCAGAGGAGTACGGTTCAGAGGATAGGCCCCCCAATTCCAGCAGACGCTCAGCGGCACATGTCGGATGACCAGTGGCTCTCGGCGATGGCCGAATACGCCAGCGACCGGCCAACCATGCGCAGCGGACAGTTGGTTGGTGGCGCAACGGAGCTTTCTTGGGAGCTCAAGCAGCTGGTGCGGGAGCACCCGGCTCGCTTTGCTTCACTTGTAAATCGAATGGATGCGGCGTATCTCCCCATCTATTTTGAACGAATCCTCGAAGGCCTTACGAGCGCCGATGAAGGCTCTGCTCGACCTGGCACGCTTGAGCAGGTGAGCGCGGTCCTGCGCCGCATCCAGGAACTTCGCGTCTCAGTTGACGGACGTGCCATCGCACGGGCCGTCGGTTCGCTCTCGGACGAAACTTTGCCAGAAGACATAGTGCAGATGTTGTGCCGGGTCGCTCTGGAAGACCCTGATCCGGAAGTAGACGACTGGAGGGACCCCGATACCAAAAGGGCACCGATCACTCAAGCCGTCAATTCAGCACGCGGCGAAGCCGCGATGGCGTTGGCTCGGTTGCTCTTCGCCGACAGCAGCCGCTGGGACAATCTCAAGCCGACAATCGAGCGGCTCGCGGAAGATAGGGTGCTCTCGGTTCGGGCAGTGGCGGTCGAATGTCTGCTCGCCATCTTAGACACGAATCGGAGCGACGCCCTTAGCCTCTTTGCGAGACTCGCTGCGGGAGCCGACCTCATTCTTGGAACCGAATTCATCGAACGGTTCGTGCATTACGCAATGTTCCGCGACTACGCGGCCATCAGGCCGACCCTCCTGCACATGCTGAGGTCCTCGCAGCCTGCCGCTGTGCGGGTCAGCGCCGGGCAGCTTGCACTCGCCGCCCTTTGGATAGATGAGGCGCGCGGGGACGAGGGCTTCGTGCTCGAGATGGGCGAGGAAGCCAGGATGGGGGCCGCCCGGATATACGCCGAGAATCTGCCGGATGAGACTGTCGGGACAGAGTGCGAGCAGCGCTTGCGAACGTTGTTCGCGGACGAGAGCACAGCCGTCCGGCAAGCAGCCAGCCGGTGCTGGATCGTACTGGAGCCAGACCAAGCGCGGTTGGCCGGAGTGGAGGCAAGACCGCGCGCGAGGGGGAGTTAGGCGCTGCCTTGATTCTCACTGCCCTTCCGCACCGCGTCGGCCAGCTCCTCAAACTGCTCCTCAGTCAGCTCAGGCGCATCCTCGGAGTCCAGCATCGCGGCGGCGTAAAGGTCGTCGCTGTCGATGTGGAACACTCTGCGCCCGTCGGGTAGGTATTCGATTCGTGTAGCCCATCACTTGTAACTCCCCGCTCGGCCGCGGGTCATGGTTGCTGGTGTGAGTAAGGGTCTATCGTGCTCATACCATGCGAAGACGGGCTGGTGCCCCAGCCCCCCGTTTGCAAACGGATTTGCAAACGTGCTCGGCATGACTCCACAGGCCCTGACAGGCTTCTACAGGTTGACGGGGGCGTAAATCCGAGCTAAGGATGCCTCTAGATGCCTCTAGATGGCCCTCAATACCAGAGGGGGAGACTGGTCGACCTGGCTGAGCATCATATCCATCCGAGCAGTCTATAGACTGCAAACATTTTGCGAACGTAACGTCCGCTCGAACGTATCTCCGGCCTCTGTATCGGCCTTGGGCAAGACATGGCCGTAGACGTCGACAGTCGTGCTGATGGACACGTGGCCCATCCTGGCTTGCACCACATTCACCGGCACTCCCGCAGCGAGCAGCAGGCTGGCATGGATATGCCGGAGGTCGTGGAACCGGATGCCGCTGATTCCCGCTCGAGCTACTATCCGCTCATACCCTCTAGCCAGCGTGGTCGGACGGAGCGTCCTTCCGTCGCTCCACTGGCGACCTGCTCGTGAGGTCCTGCTTGATGCCGCTCCCTGTGGAGCGCCCCCTCGCCTTCCAGTCCAACCTTGGCGCGTTGCGTGCGATAATGCAGCTATGACAACTCGACCACCCGGCCCCGCCCCACAGCGCATCTCTCAGACTGCGGAGAACTACCTTCTCTCGCTCGCCATCCTCCAGGAGGACGGGCTGAGCCCGCATGTCAGCGAGCTCGCCGCCTACCTGCGGCGCATCCCGGAGGGGGAGGAGGTCGGCACCACACTCGCCTCCGTTTCGGGCATGATTCAGCGCATGGCCAAGGAGGGTCTGCTTGAGGTCACCAAGGAGAAGCGCATCACGCTCACGGGCGTCGGCCAGGCCCGCGCCCGCGACGTCGTCCGGCGCCACCGCCTCGCCGAACGCCTGCTCGTCGATGTTCTCAACGTCCCACTACAGCAGGCGGAGTCCGAGGCCCATAGTTTGGAGCACGGCATCTCGCCCACCCTGTTAGAGCGCATTGAGGAGAAGCTCGGCTACCCCGACACCTGCCCCTACGGCCGCCCCATCTACCGGGCCAAAGACACCAAGCTACGAACGTCCGACCCCAACGTGCTGCGGCTGAGCGAAGCAAAGAAGGGCTCGGCCTACGTCGTCATGCGCATCCCGGACGAGGACTTTCCGCTACTCTCCTACTTGGTGGAGAGCGAGGTGCTTCCCGGCCAGGGGATCATCGTCGAGGACATGGCTGGCTACCGCGGCGTCATCGACATCAGCCGCAATGGCGCGAAGGTCTCCCTCGGCATGGACGTAGCAGCCCGCATCCGGGTAAAGCCAGCCTAGCGCGGCTACGTCAACACGTCGACCACCGCCGGCTTGCCCGACCACCCCAACCTTGAATCGACCGCGGGGCATCCACCGTGCTCCTCCTTCGTTGACAGGCCCTAACGACGATGTGGTTGGGTCTCGAGAAGCGGGGGACTACTCCATCGGGTCCCTGCGGGGCCTGCCGCGTCGCCGGCCGTCCGACGGCCAGAAGTAGACGACATTGGCGGTACGGCGGACCTCCAGACCTTTGCCTAACGTTTCCGCCGCCGCGTTGAGCCTGCGTCAAATCGCCTGCGTCGTCTCCCCTCTCCGGGCTCGAGCATTCCCGCTTCCCCTGGGGCTATGCGCTGGATGTATCCGGCGTACTCCTGAAGCAGCGCAGCGCGTTTGCCGGTTACGCTTCTCGCGCGGGCTTCACCTATCGAAAGAGTGCCAAACGTGGGCATCCCATCTACCTCCTAAGATGCTCGCGGTCGTATCGGATAACCGTCCTTTGTGGAGGAGCGGGCTTACACGTCCTCGCCCATGTCGTGGTCGGGGTGGTTCACGGCACCGGCCTTCCAATAGCCTTGCGTCCGCAGCATCGACCGGTCGAGGCCGCGCTCTTCAATGAAGTGCCTGCGTATCTCCCGCATGATGGCGGCTTCGCAGCTGACCCAGACGCAGCCTCTTCCCTCAGGCAGTTCGGCCTCGCGCATCGCAGCGGCAAGCGCCCGGCCCGGCGTCTCTCCCGCCTGGCGGTGGAGCCACCATAGCTGCAGCGCGGCCGCCGACTCCAGCTCCAGTTCCTCGTCCCCGTCGTGCACTTCCGCCAGGACGTAGGCGCGTATGGAGGCAGGCAGCGCCTCGAGGAGGGTGCCTATGGCGGGCAGCGCAGCCTCATCTCCGCCGATGAGATACCAGTCTGCCTCAGCGTCGGGGAGGTAAGCGCCCCCTGGCCGTCCGCTGATGACGGCGATGTCGCCCTCCTTCACCCCTGCGGCCCATGCCGGGCCGGGGCCCTCGTCGTGGAGGGCGATGTCTATGTCCAGCTCCCCCGTCTCCGAGTCCCACCGGCGCGGAGTGTAGGCGCGGCTGGCGGGGCGCTCCCTGTTCTCTGGAAAAGCGTTGCCTTCCGGTCCCATGACGGGTAGGAGGAGCTCTCCTGTCTCGCTGTCCGGCACGTAGACGCGGATATGCTCGGCGGGGCCTTTGGACTCGAACCCCGCCATCTGTTCGCCGCCGAAGGTTATGCGCACCATGCGGGGCGTGAGCTGGGTGACGCGGCGCACCTCGACGACGCGGGGCGGCGGTCGCTTGAACGGGACTGCGGGGGTGTTCGTGGGGATCGAAGATGTCATGTAACGTGTCTCCTTCGTTGTTTCTGCGTGTCTGTTCTGCGTGCCGACTGGGCGACGCAGACAATTACCGGGCGTTTTGGGAGAGGCCGAAGCCATTGCCCTCGGGGTCCACCAGGCGGGCCAGGACGATGCCTTCCCCGGCGCGTTCCTCGGGTTCCTGGATAATCCTGCCGCCGCCGCGGCTCACCTCTTCGCACGCCGTGGCGATGTCGGCGACGGTGAACGCCAGGCCGGTGGAGCGGTACTCGCCGTTGCCCCCACCATGCAAAGCCACCACTGCGTCGTCGTGGCCCAACTCTGCCCAATCCCCCTCATGCAGCCGCAGCTTGAGGCCGATGACGTCTCTGTAGAACGCTATCGCCCGATCCATCTGGTGCGCCATCAGCATAAAGACGACTTTCTGGACATCCACCTGGGGCCTCCTCGTTGACTGGCTTTTTGGGCGTTATCAGGCCACTTCCTCCGCCGGTTCCGGGTGAGGCCACTCGACCACCTCGAACGAGAGCAGCGTGGCATGCGTGGCGACAGGCTCTTCACCTTCTCTCTTGGCGTGGCCCTTGTGGAACTCGTCGCTGTTCACCCAGCGCTGGAAGTCCTCCTCGGACCGCCATTGGGTGTAAACGTAGTAGCGGTGGTCGCCCTCCACCGGCCGGAGCAGCTCAAAGCCTTCGAAGCCTTCCATGTTCTCCACCTCGTGGGCGCGGCTGCCGAACCGCGCCTCCAGTTGGAGTTCTCCCCCTTCCGCAGGGGTGATGGCGTTTATCTTCACAACACTCATGTCTCTTCTCCTCTCTAGTTCTTCCAGCTCGCTCTCCACGGGTTTCCCAAGGCGGGAATGCTCGTTGCCTCTCCTTCGAACGACGTCAGCACGACGGGCTTGTCCGTCTGGGGATGCGGCATGACCATGACTTGCTGATTGAACACCGCGGACAGGAGGTCTGGGCATAGGACCTCCTCCGGTGTGCCAACCGCAGCGACTTCGCCCTCCGACATAACCATGATCCGGTCCGCATAAGCGCCGGCCAGGTTCAAGTCGTGGAGCACCGCTAGAACGGCTCGCCCGTCGTTCGCGAGCTGCCTGCACAGCGACATGACCAGCTGCTGATGGCCGATATCCAAGGCGGTGGTGGGCTCATCCAACAAGACGACCGGCGTGTCCTGGGCGAGGACGCGGGCAAGTGAGACGCGCCGCTGCTCGCCTCCTGAAAGGGTCGGGTAGAGACGGTCGGCCAAGTGCAGCACCTGGGTGCTCTGCATAGCGCCTTCAGCCAGCGCAAAGTCGGTCTCCGTGGGAGATTTCCACCGTGAGATATGCGGATGCCGTCCCATCAGCGCAACTTCTCGCGCGGTGAACGGGAACCGCAAGGGAGTGTGCTGGCTGAGCATCGACCGCAGACGGGCAAGGACGGCGGGCTTGGTGGCGCGCACCGCGCGGCCGCACACTTCGACTGCGCCTTCCATGGGCGGGAGGTCGCCGGCCAGAAGCGCGCAGAGCGTCGACTTGCCGGCGCCGTTCGGGCCTACGATCGCCACCATTTCGCCGGGATGGAGATCGACCGCTGCCTTGCTCACCAGCACCTTGTCCTGCACGGCGTAGCTAACGCAATCCGCTCTCAGACCTAACGTCATTCGATGCCTCCCCATTTCGAGCGCGTCCGGTGGACAAGCCATAGGAAGAAGGGGCCGCCGACCATTGCGGTGACGACTCCGAGCGGCAGTTCCGCAGGCACCACGACGGTCCGGGCGAAGAGGTCAGCCAAGAGAAGCGCCGTCGCCCCGCCGAGGATGCTCGCCGGCAGAAGGAATCGGTGATCCGGCCCAACGATAAGCCTAATGACGTGGGGCACGACCAGCCCCACGAACCCGATGATCCCCGCCACCGAAACAGCAGCCCCGGTGACGAGAGCGCTCAGGCCAATCACACTCAAGCGCACGCGTTCTGTAGACACTCCCAGGTGGCGGGCCTCCCGGTCTCCGAGGGTCAGGAGGTTCAGCGAGCGGGCCCAGAACGGCAGGAGCACGAGGCCCACGAGGAAGAAGGGCGTGACCGAGCTGACCACGGGCCACGTCGCTCCCCCCACGCTGCCCAGAGTCCAGAACGTGATGCTGCGCAGCTGGTCGTCGTCTGCGATAAACGTGAGCATGCCGGTGGCGGCGCCCGCCGTCGCGTTCACGGCGATTCCGGCAAGGATGAGCGTCGTCACCTCAGTCTGACCGTACGTCCTCGCGACCACGTAGACTATGACGGTGGCGATGAAACTGCAGACGAACGCCGCCACCGCAATGCTGGTTGCGCCGAATATGGTGAAACCGAGGACGATTGCGGCCACGGCGCCGACGGCCGCTCCGCTGGACACGCCGATTATGCCGGGCTCGGCGAGAGGGTTCCGGAAGACGCCCTGCAGCGAAGCGCCCGCCACGCCCAAGCTCCCGCCGACCAGGATGCCCAGGACGACCCGAGGCAAGCGTATGTTCCAGAGAATCGCATCGGTCCTCGGCTCGAACGAGGCGCCCATTTCGATTCCTACGTGACTGAGCAGGATAGAGAGCGCCTGCGCCGGTGGAATCTCCACCGCCCCCATGCCCACGTTCGCGAACAGGGCGGCGACAAAGAGCGCCAGCATGACGATGAGCAGCGTGGAGGCGGTGAGCCGCGGCGTATCCGTGCGCCGACTTGCCGCCCGCCGGAGCACACGCAGCGGCGTTAGCGCCCTCGCTCCAATCATCGTCATCACTGGGCCGGCGCTAGGTCTGGATGGAATGCCCGCAGCAGCTCTATCAGCACCTGACCCATACGGGGGCCGCCGCCGCCGAAGTACTGGTCGTCGAAGTCAAGGATGCATCCTTCTTGTGCGGCAGCGGTCTCCCCCACGCCGGGGATAGTGACGATCCCTTCCCTCCCGCCGACCGACTCTAGCCCCCTGGTGAGCACGACGATGCAATCAGGGTCCGCCGCAGCAAGGGACTCAGCCGTCAGCGGTATGGTTATCTCCGTTACTCCCAAGGCCGCCCCGCCGCTGATCGCGCCGCTGGCCTCAAACAGCTCGTGGCTCAGGTGTCCCTCTCCGCCCAGGAAGAGCGTGTCGAGTCCGCGCATGTAGAGGAACACAGCGGTGGGCTGTTCCTGCGCCTGGGCCGAAAGTTCCTGGATCTCGCTGATCTGGGTTTCGAGCTCTAGTGCGAGCGCCTCGCCCCTGGCGGGGACTCCGAGCGCCTGGGCGATCCCACGGATCTTCCGAGCTCCTCCGTCGACGGTGGTCACTACTTCGAGGACCACCACTGGCACGCCCGTGGCCCGGATCTGTTCGAGGACTTCCGGCGGGCCTGCATGCGTGTTCCCTATGACCACGGTGGGATCCATCGAGAGGACGCCTTCGGCGCTCAGCCTCCTCTGGTAGCCGACCTGCGGGAGCTCCGTAGCCTCGGGGGGGTAGGTCGCACTGGTGTCGACCGCGACGACGTTCTCTCCGAGCCCGAGAGCGTAGACCACCTCCGTAAAGTCGCCGTTCATGACCACGATCCGGCTGACGTCGTCCACGACTATCTCGTTCCCGTAGACATCCACGATAGAGGCGGGCAAGGCTGGGCCTGCCGGTCCCTGGGGCTCAGGCGCTGGCGGCACAGGAGTAGGAGTAGGGTCTGTGCGCGGCGCGGCAGTGGAAGTCGGGCGCGGCGCGGCGGTCGGAGTCGAAAGTGGGGGCGCGGGCGTCGCCGTGGGAGGGATGGGCGTTGCTGCGGCGCCGGGCGGGGGCGGCATCGGCGTGGGGGTAGGCTCTCCGCCGCAAGCGGCCAGCGCCATGAGGGCGGCGAGAGCGGCGGCGGGGACGAGCGTCCTGGTGAGGCGGGACATGTTGCGCATGTTCATGTGGTGCTCCGTGCTTCCGAAGGCGTCGTCGCGGCCTTGCCTTGGCGGGGCGGAGGCCGGTCGGGCCGCTGCATGTAGGCCTATAGTCTTGTAGTTAAGTTATACTATCTATATTAGTAAGTATAGACGACTCTCCAAGACTGTCAACCCTTCGCAAGCATGACCCATAGAAAGGTCCCCCGCGAAATTGTGCGGGGCTCTGTGCGGGCGCTACCGCCACAACCCGCCAAGGACGCTGACGGGCCGCATGGATAATCCGCATCGCCGCTCCGAGCGCCTTGTGTGACATTGGGAGCGGCGAGTAGTCACTACTTGAAAGTGGGAGGTGGAGGGAGAGTGACGCACCCGTCCACGAACTCGGACCCACTGGCTGCTGGCAAGGGTTCTTGGGCCTTTCCCCCAAAGTGCTTCTGCTTGGCGTGGAACGGGATTGCCTCAGCAGGTCTCGACGGGCCCCTCTTCAAACTCGCGAACTTGATGCCAATCACGGAACTGCCTTGAACAGACGGGGGTCGACATCCGGCTTTCACCCCGTGGGCGTCGACCCGGACACGCCGCCTTCCTCGACAACCTCCTAGCGCGCTACGGAACTGACCTGCCCACGACAGTCCCCACCAACGCGTCCGCCCGCCCCTGAGACCGCTACGCTGAACGCCTGCGCCGGCAGCGGCTGGCCTGACGGCCCACCCCCAACTGGCGCGGGGTGGGCAGGGCTGGGCCCACTCTGACCGGAAGCCGTTCTTGCGCGGCGCGGGGGTGTCTAGCCATGAGGAACGGCGCGCCTAGCCTCAGCCCCGTCAGCACTGCGTCGAGCGGTGTGACGGAGAAGCGCATGAGCAGCCCTTGCAACGAGAACACCAACGAGAAGTCGCGGTAGTCCGTGTGCTCCTCTATCAGAACCTCCGTGAGGTCGCCGTCGAAGAGATCAGCCAACAACCATGCATCGAGCTGCTGCTGGCTGGATGTCCCGTCGAGCGCCTGCCGCACAGCGTCTGTTTGGCCGGGTGGAATCTCCACGTCAAAGGCGTCGCCGTACGGGGAAGCGAAGTGCGCTCTTGCCGCGGACCCCGGAGCAGCGCTCGACACGCCGACAACGTGGAATTGAATCATCGGGGCGCCGTGATCCCTAGATCTTCAGAGACTCCGACCGCAGCGATGCGCCGCAGTCCGGACAGATGGCCTCCACGACCGTCCAACCCATCGAGCGTACACGGTACTGCCTGCGGCGCACGATTGGGCGGCTGGAGTGTGGGCATTCCGCCGCTGGCTGGGAGCTCGCGACGATAGGGTCCGCAGAGGACTTGGACCGTATCCCGAGCATCAGCGCGCCTCTCGGACGAGGCGAGCGGCGAAGTTCTCTGCGGTGCAGACGAGGTAATCGATATTCTCGGCGCACTGCCCGCAGCAGTCCTCGCTATCGAGGCCAAGCCTCTCAGCCAGTCGCTCAGAGTCGAAGTCTAGGGTGGCCAAGAAGGCAGCGAGGTCATGGTCAGTGATGCTATTGCATACGCATACGTACATGTGCTTCCTTCTCCTACGTGCACACTAATTACTTGGAACAGGGTACACGACTCTCAATTGTTGTCAATACTCCCTACGACCTGATAGGGTGGCGTGGTCGGAAGGGTAAAGACCACAGCCCGACCGGGCGGGCCAAACCCACCGGCGCAAGGTGCCCATCCCAGGATTGGACGCCCTCAGAGGAGATGCAGATGCAAGCCAAAGAAGGTGTAATCGACAGGCTCAACGGGATATTGACGAACGACCTGACTGCAATCAACCAGTACTTCGTCCAGGCCGAAATGGTGCGTAACTGGGGCTTCCAGAGAGTCGCCGAGAAGCTGAAGGACCTGAGCATGGGCGAGATGCGGGACGCGCAGACGCTGATGCGTCACATCCTCTACCTGGAGGGCCTGCCGAACGTTCAGCGCCTCGGCCAAATCAAGATTGGGCAGAGCGTCCACGAGGACTTGCAGGTCGACCTCGAAACCGAGGTGACCGCGCTGGAGATGCTCAGTGAGGCCGTCGCCCACTGCGAGCGCGTCGGCGACTTCGGGACGCGGGAGCTACTTGAAGATATGGTCCGGGACGAAGAGGAGCATATCGACTGGATTGAGACTCAGATGGAGACGATCAGCCAGGTCGGCATCGAGCACTACCTCGCCCAGAACATCCGGGATTAGCTGCAGACGGTCCCTCTGCTTGACAAGGTGGACGAGAACACGGCGAAGGGCTCGCTCCGGCGATTCGGTCGTGGCCGCGGACTCCGAGAGCGGCGATACGTGGCCTATTCGCTGTCAGGGATGGACGCTGTATCCTTCCATCTATGAGGCGTAGGAGGGTCTGCCTCCCCTTTCCGCTTGTTCCCTCTCATGAGGGAGAGGGAACAAGCCTGTCTGAGGATACCGTCCGCCCAGACTATGCGCGCATGGTCTGCCTCAATGCTCTCCGGCGCAGTGATGTCGCCCTCGACCGTAGCGGAATGCTAGATGACCGTGACCATCTGGCGGGGCTCAGCGAAGAACGCAGCACACTGCCGATGACGGGACCGTGACGCATCGACACGAGGGCAAGCTACGCCGGGAAGACGGGCCTGCTGTCGAGTACCCGTCCGGCATCACCGAGTACTGGCGTCATAGACGCCCCCAAGTGATCATTCCCCCCTCCCAATACCACCGTGGTCGTCACATTCGAGGCGAGCGCCTGGGCCCGAGCCGCGTTAGGGGCCACCCTGCGGGAAGGGGCCTCGAATCGAGGCCGCCATTGCCGCAGCTAGGGCAGTGCGGTGGTCATAAGTCGGGGGCATTTTTGCAAACGGATTTGCAAACGTGCTCGGAATGGCTCCACAGGCCCTGACAGGCTTCTACAGGTAGACGGGGACAAATATCCGGGCTAGGGATGCCTCTAGATACCTCTAGATGGTCTAAGTGCCAGATTTCAAGACCGCCGCATTCGTCCACTCTGCCATCCCTCCGGCGAATGGATTTTATCAGGCCTTCCTCAAGTCCTCCTCCGCAGGCGGGGAAGAAGGGGAATGGCGGCCAGGCTAGAGCGCGTAGAAGCGGCGGGGATTGTCGTTGATGATTTTCCTCGCGGCTTCCGCCGATATCTCGCCCGCTGTGCCCTTCTGTTCAATGACGTCGAGAGCGCGGAGCTCGGCAGACTGGTCGGCGTGGGTGTAGTCGGTGCCGACCATGAGACTGTCCTCGACGCCGTAGGTAAGGATGTAGGGGATATCGTCGGTGGTGTCGCAGGCGACGTAGAAGCGGCAGCGGCGGAAGAGGTCAGCGCGGTGGTCGAAGGGGTGGAAGGTCAGTTTCTGGGCCTTCGCGATGAGGTCGGCCATGAGGAAGGGCACCCAAGAAGCGCCGGTCTCTATCCAGCCTATGCGGAGCTCGGGGAACCTGTCAGGCACATCACTCATGGCAAGATCGGTGAAAGCGGAGATGGCGTTGAAGCGTCCACCGATGTCGACGCCGGCCTCGGGCGGGTTGCCAGTCCCCGTGTGGATGCAGATGGGCATGTCGAGGCGGCTTGCCTCCTCGTAAAGGGGGAAGAAGTAGGGGTCGCTGGCGGTGCGTCCGCACTCGATGCCCTTCTTCATCACGCCGCATGCGCCGTTCTCCTTTGCCCAGCGCAGCTCGGAGACGGCGTTCTCGATATCGAGCGTCGAGGGGAGAGCGACCCAGCGCAGGCGGCCGCCGGAGGACTGGGTCGCGTCCGCCATCCAGCGGTTGTAGGCGCCGGTGAGCGCGGCGTCGACCTCGGCTCGCGCGGTGAAGCCGCCGAGGAAGAGGGTGGGATAGAGGACTTGGACATCGACGTTCAGCTCGTCCATCTGGGCGAGGCGGGCGGGGACATCGGCCAGCTCGCGGGTGGCCCGGACGGTGCCGGTGCGTACATCGTCACGCCAACGACGCAAGCGGGTATGGCCGTCGATCAGCCATATGCGGTGGGGGCGTTTGTCGCGCGGCGCCGTGGGGACACCGGGGTCGACGCTTATGGGCTTGTGCGCGACTTCCGAGCCCGCGAGGTACTCCCACGTGAGGTCGGTCTCATCCACGTGCGCGTCAACGTCGATGCGTGCCATGGGGACTCCTTTCACAAGCCAGGGCCGTGTTAGGAGGAGTATACGTCAGCAATGGGGAATGGGCAGGCGGCTGTGGTCGGCGTGGTCAGGGTTTAGCGCCAAGCAGGCCGATCTTGGGTAGTCTGGTCGGGGAGCCGGGATTTGAACCCGGGGCCTCTACGTCCCGAACGTAGCGCGCTACCGAACTGCGCCACTCCCCGGCGCGCGAGCGGCCCCGTGGTTGGGGCCGCCCTTCGATTCTAGCACAGCGTAACGGTTATAGGGGGACCGTGGCGCGAAGGGAGCGCGCGCCTGTCCGGGGGTTCCTACGCCTCGCGTGTCCACGCTCCCTATGCGGATGCTGCGACTGGCTCCGCGTCCCGCCGCTGCTGCATCCAAGGGAGATAAACGCCCCACTTGTCTGGCAGGCTCCGGTGCATCAGGTGATAGTACGGGTTCGCCTTTGGCGCGGAGGGCTCGCTCAGCAGGCGCATGTTGGCCTGGGCCGGCGTGCGGCCAGCCTTGCGGTGGTTGCAGGGCACGCACGCGGCGACCACGTTCTCCCACGTATGCGGACCGTTCATCACCCGCGGCGTGACGTGATCCAGCGTCAGGTCTCTGGTCTGCTTGCCGCAGTACTGGCAGGTGAAACGGTCCCGCCAGAAGACCTCCCGACGGGAGAGGCGCCGCGTGAAGAGCGGACGCTTCACCAGATAGAGCAGCCGGATGACGGACGGGATGGCGAACGTTTCCGAGATGGAGTGGTACTCTCCCTCGCCGAGCTCGAGGGGCTGTGCCTTCTGACCGAGAACTAGCACCAACGCCCGCCTCACGCCGCAGACGTTCAACGGCTCGTAGTTCTGGTTCAGGATGAGGACGGCTTCGCTCAGGGCTTCGCTCCTCCAGCCGGCCCCTGCGCACAGGCCAGCGTAGGTGAATCATAAGAGCGCCTCGCGCGGGCGGCAAGCTACCCCGCGCTCGTCAGGCCCCTGAATCGCTCCTCCAGCTCCGCGCCGCGCTCGAACAAGTCTTCGATTGCGTCGAACTCCGACGGGAGGAACGTCCGTATGAACGAGCTCGCATCCAGCAGTATTTCCCCCAGCGCTGACTCGCCTACCGCCATTTGGGTTGTTTCCGACGGCACAACGCCCAGCACCAAGACGAACGCCGACGCGCTCAATGCTCCAGCTAGGGCGCCGACGGTCATCCCGGCGAGGCTGTCGACCCACCCGAGCAGCAACAGCTTCAAGACCGTCTTCGCGACGAAGGAGAGGAGTAAGGCAGCAAGCAATGTTCCGATGAAGATGACGGAGAAGGCGATGGTCTGGCGTAACGCCTCGCTATCGATTGTCCCCTGGGCCAGGACTTCCAAGTCGGTGTAGAACTGGCCCGCCAGGATTGCGCCGGCGATTGTTCCGGCCAGCATGAACGCCCAGCGCAGGAGGCCATTACGCCAGCCGAGGAATGCGCCCCCGAGCAGGAGCGCCAGGGCAGTGATGTCCAACCAATTCATGCAAGACCTTAGGGCGGGTGAGACGCCCGCATGTGCGCCGAAGACTCCCTGCCTCCGCGAATATCAGGACGCTCGGACGCCGTTGCCCAGCCCCGACTTGAGGCGGAGCCTCGGACGCGCCTTCACTATGCTATCGCATTCCGAACACACCGATGACTTATCGGTGACGAATTGGAGGAGGCGCCGCTTCGCTACGACGCAGACAGGAGGATTTCGACCGGGCAATCGCGGGAGGGCTAGATTGCGTAGAGGGGGTTGTCTACTGTGATGATGCGCGTCTCGGCGGCGAGGGCCTGCCGGATGTACTTCGGCAGGGAGAACATGCCGCGATGCGCGACGCCGTCGTAGAACCGCAGGGAGGACGAGAGGCGTGAGGCTAGGCGCGCGTCGACCTCCGCAGGCTCCATGTCCGCGACGACGGGCGCGTCAGCGCCGCCGCAGGCGATGAAGCCCCACATCGTGCCGAAGCTGGGCACGTTCACCTGATGCCCCGACGCATGGTCGAACACCTGCCGCATCGTCTGAGATATGGCAGTGAAGACCTCGTGGACATTCGTTGGGCCCGTCGGGCCGGACTGAGCGACCATCAGTCCGCCGGGTCCCAGGCGCGAACGGACGAGCTCGTAGAACTCGACGGTGTACAGTAGATAGGCGGGGCCGCCCTCGAGAGGGTCGGGCACGTCGATGATCACCACGTCGAAAGGCGTGTCGCGCTGCTGCAGGTAGGCCAGCGCATCCTCGTGCAGCAGCGTCACACGAGGGTCGTTGAAGGAGCCTTGGTGGTGGTTGGGCAGGTGCTCTTTGCAGAGGTCCACGACCTCGCGGTCGAGGTCGACCATCACGACCTCCTCGACTTGCTGGTGCCGTAGGACCTCGCGAACTGTGGCCCCCTCGCCGCCGCCGGCGACCATGACGCGCTTGGGGTTGGCGTGGGCGGTCATGACCGGCTGGACCAGCGCTTCGTGGTAGGCCCACTCGTCGGCTTCGGAAGACTGGGTCTTACCGTCGAGCACGAGCATCCGTCCGAAGGGGCCCGTCTCAATCAACTGGACGTGTTGGTAGGGAGTGTCGCCCTCGTAGATGACCTGGCGGACTCCCGAGGCTTGGACTAGCTCAGGGGTGATGTGCTCCAAATACCAGACGGTCCTGACGGGAAGGCCGTTCATGCTAGGCGGAAACGGAGACGGGCGATGGACTGATAAGCCCGCGCCTTACCTCGGTCAGCTCGGGGTCCTTTGACTCAAGGGCGCGGATAATCAGGTCTGCGGCATCGGTTGGGTTGAAGTTCTCGCCGCAGGTGAAGATGTCGACGGCGGCGTAGCCGAACTCCGGCCACGTGTGGATACAGAGGTGGGACTCGGCGATAGCCACGACGCCGGTAACGCCTTGCGGACTGAATTGATGGAAAATCTTGCCGATGACCGTTGCGCCCGTCTCTTCGGCGGCATGAAATAAGGTCCCTTCCAGGAAGGGCAAGTCGTCCAGCGACGCGGGGTTACAGGAGCGAAGTTCGAGCAGAACGTGGCGACCGAGTGCTTCCAATCAAGCAGTCCCCCTCTCAGGAAAGTACCGGCTTGCGGATAACCCGGCCGGACCGAATGCACACAACGGAGAAGTATATCAGCCTGAACGCGGCGGCGACAAGCACCAGCGCCTTTCGGTAACTGTTCAGAGTTGATGAGGCGGATGCCTGCGGAGAGCGTGGATAACGACCTGGTCAGAGGTAACCGTGCTCTCGCTGAGACCGCAGGACGAGACGAACCTCACGAAGTCTGAACAGTTACCGGCATGGTTGTATGCCTAGGGACCTACGTCATCGACTCGGCTCGTCATGATGTCCAGCATCCGCTCCTCGAAGGACTTCTCTTCGCCGTCGTCGAACCTGATGGTGTACAGCAAGAGGGCCGATGACCGAGATGGCGGAGGAGCTAGGAGCGTCTTACTGCGCGTCTCCAACTGCGTCACGCTTATCACGACGCCCTGTCCGCCCACATCTCTCCTGTCGGCACAGTTGCGATTGATCTGGACGCACGTTCCGATCTCCATCTCTCCCCCCTCCATCCCTCTTCCTTTACTCCAGAAGGCCCCGAGCCTCCTCTCCGGCAGCGAAGCCGCATCGGAGACTGCTACTCCATGCGGCGCATGACGGCCACGACTCGGCCGTGCACTTGGACTTTGTCGGCGGGCACGATGATGGGGTCCATGGTCGTGTTCGCGGGCATCAGGCGAACGGTTTCGCCTTCCAGGTAGAAGTGCTTGAGGGTCGCCTTCTCCTCCATGGGGAGCCAGGCGGCCACCATGTCGCCGTTGTTGGCCTGGGTGGTCGGACGGAGGACGACGATGTCGCCGTCCGTGATGAGGGCGTCGATCATCGAGAAGCCCTTGACCCTCAGCGCGTACAGGCCGTCGGGGTTGCGGGGCGTGAGGCCGGGCGGGAGGGCGACGGTCTCACGGTCCTCCGCGGCGTAGGCGCTTGCCTCCGGCACGGGGATGGGCTGGCCCGCGGCGATCGCGCCTAGCACCGGCACCATGGTTACTTCCACCAGTTCCGGGCCTTCCTCGCCCACCAGCTCGATGGCGCGCGAGATGTCCGGAGAGCGCCGGATGTACCCGTCACGTTCCAGGAGCCGCAGGTTGTAGTCGACGACCGACGTGGAGCTGATGCTGCACGCGGCTTGGATCTCGCGCACCGACGGCATGTAGCTGCGGTCCGCGTGGTACTCGCGTAGGAAATCGAGTATCTGCTCTTGGCGGGTGGAGAGCTTGGGCATGGGACGCCTCCGGTAGTGATAGAACGTTAGTTCTAAGAGTAGAGAGCGAAGGCGGCTTCTGTCAACGGGGCAATGTCACAGAATGAGGCCCCACCGCCATTCCCCACAGACGGGAGCCAAGGTCGCGAATCGTGGAGTAAGTCAGTTTCTTGATGGGGGCTGTTACTCGTAAGGAGGAACGTTTTGTGTCGCCGGAGGGGGTACTTTCTGTTTCTTGGTCGGGGGTGTTTAGCAGGCCACGGCCTGCTTCCCTCGACCAAGGCGCCGACAGAAATGTGAACTCACATTGTTTCCGAGGCACCCTCTCTAACTCTCTCCCGCAGACGGGGGAGAGAGTTTTCGGGGGGTCGGCGGCGCGGCAGGGCTGGGATGTCGGGGGTGGCGTGGGGGATGGGCATGATGTGGGATTCCAGGGTACGCGTCGGGAGCGGGTCGGCGTAAGGGGCAAGTGTCATAGGCAGCGCTGTCGATTCCGCGTTCGCGGGAATAACGCGCGTTAGCCCGGCGCCAGGGCACGACCGGACGATGAGGGGGAGAGTGGTTAGGGCGTGTCTATGCGGCCTGGGATGCGTTGAGGCGCTTCATCAGGCGCGACTTGCTGCGCGCGACGGCGTTCCGGTGGATGACGCCCTTCGAGGCGGCGCGGTCGAGCTTGCTCACCGCCGTCTGCACCGCGCCGGCCGACTCTTCGTTGCCGGTCGTAAGCAATCGGACGGCCTTCTTGACCGCCGTGCGCGTACTGGAGCGCACTTGGCGGTTGATCACCCGGCGCCGTTCTTGAACTCTTGCTACTTTCTTCGCTGGCATGCAGTCTCCGTCTGTAATGTGTTGATTGTCTCGTTCTCGTTAGTTTATCACGCCGCGCCTTGCCGGTTTCCCGGTTAGCGCACCGCCTTTCCGCGCTTTGACACGGCGGACTTGGCGAACGGCTTTTGCAGCGTTCGGCTGACGCTTCTAACCCCTCTCACGCTCTCAATGCGTTGGAACAACCGGGATAGCTGTTCAAGGCTCGACACTTGGGCCGTGAGGTGGACCGTAACTCCGCCGTCTCCCGACACCTCCGTCGTGGACCCGGCGATGTTCACGTGCTCGACGGAAGTCGCTCCCGTGATGTCGTGCAGCAGACCGACCCTGTCCCACGACTCCACGTGGATGCGCACGGGGAAGACGTTCTTGCTCTGCCCCCACGCCACGGCCACGATTCGCTCCGGCTCGGTGACGTTCCGCATGTTCGCGCAGCTGCTCTTGTGGATAGTCACGCCGCGCGTCCTGGTCACGAACCCGGTGATGTCGTTGCCGGGCAGGGGATGGCAGCACTCCGCCATCCGCGTCAGCAGGTCGCCTACTCCAAGGACGCTGACGCCGGCGGCGAGCACCGGCCCCATGTCTTCGACGATGGGCTGCTTGCCTTCCTGCTCCACCTGCTTGGCGGAGAGGCGACCGGCAACCTGCGTGATGGAGACGATGCCGGAGCCGAGGGCAGCGTAGAGGTCGTCCGTGGATTCATAGTGGAACCAACGGGCGACCTCGATGTCCTCCACGATTGCGTTGAGGCGGCGAAACTCCTTCTTCAGCAAGTCTCGGCCGCGCCCGATGTTTGATCCGCGCTCTTGGCGGCGGAACCAGGCGCGGATGGCCTGCCGGGCGTTCGCCGTCTTGACGTAGCCCTGGTGAGAGTTCAGCCAGTCGAGGCTTGGGCCGCGCGCCACCTTACTGGTGAGCACCTCGACCGTGTCCCCGTTCCGCAGCTGGGTGTCGAGGGAGACCAGCCGCCCGTTGACCTTGGCGCCGATGCACCGGTGGCCAAGCTCCGTGTGGATGCCGTAGGCGAAGTCGATGGGCGTCGAGCCGGCTGGGAGCTCGCGTATCTCGTTCTTCGGGGTATAGACGAACACCTGGTCGCGGAAGAGGTCCGTGGTGACGTTCTCGATGAACTCTGCTGTCCCGGTCACGTCTCGCTGCCACTCCAGCAGCCGGCGAAGCCAGGTCATTCGCTCCTCGAACCGGCTGTCCTTGGAGCCGCCCTCCTTGTAGCTCCAGTGGGACGCGATGCCGTATTCGGCGATCTGGTGCATCTGATAGGTGCGCAGCTGCACCTCGACCGGCATTCCGCCGATGGCCCGCACGGAGGTGTGCAGGGACTGGTACATGTTCTCTTTGGGGTTGGCGATGTAGTCGTCGAACTGGCCGGGGAGAGGCCTCCAGAGGGAATGCACCGCCCCGAGGGCGCCATAGCACTCCGGTATGGTCGGTACGAGCACGCGGAGGGCGAACAGGTCGTATATCTCGCCGACCTCCTTGCCCTGGTTCGCGTAGGCCTGGGCCTTGCGGTAGATGCTGTAGAGGTGCTTCGGGCGTCCGGTGACCTCGGCGTTGAAGCCGGCGCGGGTCAGCTCGCGCTTCAGGACCTCGGTGATCTGTTCGACGTACGCCTCACGCTCGCGCCGTTTGGAGGACAGGAGTTTCGATATGCGCCGGTACTGGTTCGGCTGCAAGTGGCGGAATGAGAGGTCCTCCAGTTGCCACTTGACCTCGCCCATACCGAGGCGATGGGCCAAGGGGGCGTAGATATCGAGCGTCTCTTGCGCAATCGCCACGCGGCGGGCCGGAGACAGCGCGGCCAGGGTGCGCATGTTGTGCAGCCGGTCCGCCAGCTTGATGAGCACGACACGGATGTCCTCGGCCATAGCCACCAGCATCTTGCGGAGGCTTTCCGCTTGGCTGTCGCTCTTGGCGATCAGGGGCTGGGCGTCGCCGGTGAGCGTGTCCAGCCGCGTCAGCTTGGTTACGCCGTCGACGAGCTTCGCGACGTCGTCGCCAAACCTCTTTCGGATGTCGTCGAGGGATACGCCGCAGTCCTCGACGACGTCATGGAGGAGCGCGGCGGCGACCGTTGGGGCGTCGAGGTTCAGGTCCGCGAGATAGCGGGCGGCGGAGACGGGGTGCTCGATGTAGGGCTCCCCGGACCGGCGCGTTTGCCCCATGTGGGCTTGGGCAGCGAAGTCGAGCGCCCGCTCGACGAATTCCGCCCTGTCCTGCGGGAGGTACTCGCGCACTCTCTCCAGAAGCTCCTGCATGGGAGCATTATAACGGGGCTGCGCGGAACTCCCTAATGGCGGGGGATGCCCCCCGCCCGGCCTCCCCCGCAGACGGTGGAGAGGACTGCGCGGCAATGATGGGGAGGCCGCCTGCGCAGAGGGGAGAAAGATATAATGGGGGCGTCGAGAACCAGATTCGGAGAGCCCCTATGCAGCAAGCGCCCCGAGGCACAGCCGATATTCTTCCCGAGAGCCAGCGCTACTGGTCTTTCGTGTATTCGACGCTGGCCGGGGCCGCGCATTCGTTTGGCTACGGCCGGATCGATACGCCGATCTTCGAGAGCACCGGACTCTTCACCCGCACGGTGGGAGAGGAGACGGACATCGTCCAGAAGGAGATGTACAGCTTCGAGGACCGCGGCGGCCAGGAGGTCACGCTCCGCCCGGAGGGCACAGCGGCCGTCTGCCGCGCCTATCTGGAGCACGGTTTGCACAACCAGGCCCAACCCGTGCGGCTCTACTACCTCTGCCCAATGTTCAGGTACGACCGTCCTCAGGCCGGACGCTTCCGCCAGTTCCATCAGTTCGGGGTCGAGGCCATCGGCGACGGCGGGGCGACCGTGGACCTAGAGGTCATCCAGCTCGCGATGCACAGCATGGAGCAGCTCGGACTCGGCGGCATGACGCTCGTGCTGAACAACATCGGCGACGCTCAGGACCGCCCTCGCTACATCGAGGCGCTGCGTGAGCACTTCAGGCCGCACTTCGGGCGCCTCGGGAAAGACGATCAGCGCCGCTTCGACGCCAATCCGCTCCGTCTGCTCGATTCGAAGGAGATCGCGGGCGAGTCCTTCATGGACTCCGCCCCCCGAAGCACGGACTTCCTGGGCCCAGAAGCCCAGGCCCACTGGGACGAGCTCCTCACCCACCTCGACGCCATCGGACTCCCGTACCGCCTCGATCACAAGCTCGTGCGCGGGCTCGACTACTACACTCGCACCGTGTTCGAGATTCACCCCGCACGGGCCGGCGGGCAGAGCGCCGTATGCGCCGGCGGCCGCTACGACGGGCTCATCGAACAGATTGGCGGTAAGCCCACCCCCGGCATTGGGTTCGCCGCCGGGATCGAGCGCATGATCCTGAACCTCCAGGAGCAGGGCGCGGAACCCCCGGACGTGAACCCGCGACCGCTGGTGGTGGCGTACCGGGGGGAACAGGCGAAGACCGCCGCCATCCGGCTCGCGCTGACCCTTCGGGCGGAAGGGGGACAGGCGGTGCTGGCGCCGGACCGCAGCCTCAAGGCGCAGCTCCGCTACGCGTCGGCCATCGATGCGCCGGGAGTCCTGATATTCGGGGACGCTGAGCTCGCAAAGGGGACCGTCACTTACCGCGACATGGCCGCCGGCGAGCAGCGCGAGATTCTCCTCGCGGACGCGCCCAAGTCCCTGCTGCGTTAGTGCTCCCGCTCACCCTGTAGGACTTGCTTCGCGCCCTCGCCCGTCCGCACACCCTGGATTCCCGCTTTCGCGGGGATGACGGAGGGGAGGGCTGCGAGGTTCCCGCCTTCACGGGAATGACGGAAGGGAGCGGAGTTCCTATCTTCGAAGCAATGACGGCTCCCTCCCGGCCTCCCCCGCAGGCGGGGGAGGAGTTTCCATCGTGTCCCGGCGTCTGCGGAAGGAGTAGGTCCACCGTCTAGGGAAAGGTCAGGTTGAGGGGGGTTACGCGCGCGGCAGCGTACGTGCCTGTGTTCGGCGAGGCGGTTCCGTCCAGCCAGAACTCGACCGTCGCATTCACGTAGCTGCTTTGGCATACGCCGATCGTTACCAGGTATCTGCCCGCCGTGGTGATCTCAGTGGAGAACCACTGGTCCGTGAGGTTGGTCTTGGAGACCTTTGCGTAGATGCGGCTGCCCACAGGGGCGCTCTGGCCTCCAACCGTGATGCTCCCGTTGAAGGTCGCGGGGATCGGGGGAAAGGTTCCCACAGGACATTGCGCCGCAGACCCCGAAATCACGATGACGCCCGACTCCAGCCTGGGGAGAACCCTGTCGATCAGTCCGCCCGTGGTCAGCGCATATATCTCGCCGGTGCGGCCTATATCCAGGCCGATCATGTACTGTTCTTCCATGCGGATCCCGCGGAGCCGGCCGTACTCGTCGACGAACGCCCCGCCTTCCGATCCGGCGATGTTCCGGCCTCTCATCTGGAGGAACTGGAGTCCGGTGTTAAAGTCCTGTCTGCTGCCGTTGACGCTCGTGCCCTGCTTGGTCAAAGTCCCAGCCAGACCGAAGTACAGGGACCCAAGCTCTTTGCCTACCGGCGGCACAGTCGTGTCTTGCGTTGAAATCGTGTCGTAGGTCCCACTAGCGTTGACGACCCCGAGCAGGGCCATGTCGTAGTCATCGTCCCGCCCAATGACCCACGCTTGGCCGGTCGTGCTGCCTTGGGTAAAGGTGGCTACGGGCGCCTGGCCAAGATTCGACGCGGTGGTGATGATTTTGCCTGCCGAGTTAATCATCACGCCGGTCCATTGGTTCCCGCCCGCTGCCAGCTTGACCATGCCAGGCTCAGCGGCCGCTAAGCCCTCCGACAACGTAGGAACCGGGCCTGTCGGGGTGGCCCCAGGCGTCGGGGCTGAGGGCGTTGGGCCGGGCATCGGGGTGGACGGTGATGTCCCTCCTGGAGTAGGCGTGGGCAGGTTTTCGAGCCCGTCGAACGTTACGTTCTCCATCGGGACCGTGGTGGACGCTCCATTCTCGGAGCGCACCGTGATGCCGCCCTGGTCGATTCGGACAGCGAAGCTTCCGCAACCGACGATTACGAGTGCGAGCAGGCCAACGAGAGCGAATCGTGTAATCATGGGCGGCATTCTAGCAGAGAGACGAGCGGAGATGCTCGCCTCTCTATCCTTGCCACGCTAGCGCCTACGGGAAGGTCAAGTCAACAGGGAATGAGGTTGCGGGGACCCAGGTGCTCATCACCGGAGAAGCGCTTCCGTTCATCCAGAACTCCACGGGCGCATTCGCGAAGCCGCTTTGGCACACGCCAATCGTGAGCAGATACTCGCCCATCTCGGTGATTTCAACGGAGAACCACTGGTCTTGGAGCCCGCGCTTGGAGACTTTCGCATAGAGCCTGCTGCCCACGGGGGCGGGCTGGCCTCCAATCGTCACGTCTCCCCTGTAAGTCGCCGGGATCGGCGGGAAGAGTCCTGGAGAGCATCTGGACGCGGTGCTCTTGTCGATGACGATGACGCCCGACTCCAGCCTGGGGATGACCAGGTTGAGCAGTCCATCGACCGTCAGCGCCCAGCTTTCGCCGGGGAAGCCGATCCCCAGGTCGGAGATATACTGTGGGTTCATGCGGATGCCGCGGAGCTGGCCGTAGTTGTCGACCACTGCCCCGCCCTCAGACCCGGGAGGGTGCGGGCTTCGCAATTGGATGAACTGCAGCCCGGTGTTGAGGTCCTGCCTGCTTCCGGCAACGACCGTGTTCTGCTTGTTGAGGTTCGAAGCGACGCCGAGGTACTGCATCGCCCCGAACTCGTCGCCCACCTGCGGTATGGCGCTGTTCTCCGCGAGGACTACGTCATAGACCAGGCTGGGGCTTACCACTCCCAGCAGGGCCATGTCCAAATCGTCATCCCTCCCGATCACCCATGCCTGACCGGTCGCGCCGCCGGGGGTGACGAAACTGGCTACGGGGGACTGGCCGAGGTTGGACGCTGTGGTGAGTATCTTGCCTCCAGCATCGATCATCACGCCGGTCCAGTGCTTGTCGCCCACTGTCAGCTTGACCATGCCCGGCTCGGCTTTCGCTACCCCTTCCGCCAGCGTGGGAGGAGCCATCGGCGTGGGCGTCAAGGTGGGGGTGGGCGTGTGGGTCGGCTCCGGGGTTGGCGTGTAGGTCGGGGTGGGCCTCGGCGTGCTGGTCGCGGTGGGAGTCGGCGTGTGGGTCGCGGTAGGCGTGGGGGTAAAGGTCGCCGTCGGCTCCGGGGTTGCCGTCGCTGTCGCGGTGGGGGTGGGCGTGGGGGTAAAGGTCGCCGTCGGCTCCGGAGTGGGAGTTGGGGTCGGCTCCGGGGTTGGCGTGCTGGTCGCGGTGGGGGTGGGAGTGGGGGTGAAGGTCGCGGTGGGCTCCGGCGTGTTCGTCGGCGTCGGGGTGTCCGTTGGGGTTGGGGTGTGGGTCTCGGTCGGCGTCGGCGGGGCGACGGTCGGAGTCGGGGTCGACTCGCCGCAAGCCGCGACGAAGGCGAGAGCGATGATGAACGCGGGAGCTATCAGGGCTAGGCGGAGATGCCTCATGCAGGCTTCACCAACACTTTCGTGAAGTAAATCTCAGGGATTTTACAACGGGCCATGGGAGGGCTGACAGTCCATTACGCTGCGGATTGGCGTCGGACTCAGGGCGGCCCCCTCTCAAATGTCCCCCGCAAACGAGGGCAATAGGCGTGGGGCAAGATGCGAAATCTCCCTGCCATTTCGCATCTTAACTACGTGGCCGTGGTGCGGTGGACGGGCTTTTAAAGGGGTCAGATTCAAGATGCGCGGGCTCATAGCCGCCCCCCAACTCCTCTAGTGGTCCATGGGATAGGCCCGGAGGAGTTGGGGGGACTCTCGGGGCCTATTGGAATCCATGGTAGGGATTGGTCGGGGATGGGGGAAGGGGCAAGTGTCGCGACCCCCTCTCAGTCTCCCTCGCAGACGGGGCGAGGAGAGAAACCGCGTGCTGTTGCGTCGCTGCGAGGTTCCCGCCTTCGCGGGAATCTCTCATGTTGGCCTGTCGGCCCACACCACAACCAACGAAAGTAGGCGGGCGGGGCGGCCCCCTCTCTAACTCTCCCCCGCAGACGGTGGGGTCACGTCCCCGCAAGTGGTGTAAGAGCGCCACTCTCGCGGTCTGATCAGGCTGCCCCTGCGGGCAGCAACATCGAGTCCTCCCTCGTGTGCTGAGTCCCCTCGTCGACGACAGGCGTGGACAGGTAGCGGCGGGCGACCTGCCACTCGTCGTGCTGCTCGGCCAACACCGCACCGATGAGCCGTTGGACCGCGGCCCGGTTCGGAAAGATGCCCACCACGTCCGTGCGGCGTCTGATCTCCTTGTTGAGCCGCTCCTGCGGGTTGTTCGACCAGACCTGCTGCCAGTGGGCCACGGGGAAGGCGGTGAAGGCCAAGATGTCGGGGCCTGCATCCGCCAATAGCGCCGCCGCCTGGGGGAAGCGTTCGTCGAGCATGCCCACCATGCGTGCGTGTTGGCCGTGGACGTCTTCCGGCGAGGGCTGCTGATAGATCGTCCGCACCATCGTCGCCACCCACGGTTGGGCCCGGCGAGGGACCTTGGCGAGCAGGTTGGTCATGAAGTGCGTGCGGCAGCGCTGCCACGACGCCCCTGCGAACACCGTGGCGATGGCGTCCTTCAAGCCCTGGTGCGCATCGGAGGTCACCAGCTCCACTCCACCCAGGCCCCGGGCCACCAGCGAGCGCAGGAACGCCAGCCAGAAGGCGCCGTCCTCGCTCGTGCCCACGTCGATGCCGAGCACCTCGCGCTTCCCCTCCCGGTTGACGGCGGTCGCCACCACGACACTGACGTTCACGATCCGTCCACTCTCGCGCACCTTCTGGGTGAGGGCGTCCAGCCACAGGTAGGGATACGGCCCGCCGTCCAGTGCCCTGCCCAGGAACGAGCCCACTACACCATCGAGCTCCTGGCAGATGCGCGAGACCTGGCTCTTCGAGATCCCCTCGCAGCCGAGGGCTTGCACCAGGTCCTCGACGCGGCGGGTGGAAACGCCTTCTACATGGCCTGCTGCACGACCGCGAGCAAGGCGCGCTCACTGCGCCGGCGCGGCTCGAGCAGCGAGGGGAAGTAGCTGCCCTCCCGCACCTTGGGAATCTGGAGGTCCAGCGTGCCCACCCGCGTGTCCCACGGCCGAGGCCGGTAGCCGTTGCGGTGCGTGAGCCGCTCCGGGCTGCGTCCACCGAGGCCCGCACCGGTCTTCCTCACCACTTCAGCCTCCATCACCGCCTGCATCAACACCCGCAGCCCTTCCCGCAAGAAGTCAAGGTCGGCATCAGCCGCCTCCTTGCGTAGCAGCTCCAGCACGTCCATCATCTCCTTGGCCATCGCGTTCACCTCCGCACCGTTGTCGTTCTCGGTGAGGGTGACGCAGTGGCCCTTGTCTTGCCAGGCCCTCCTGTCTCTTACACCACTTCCTGGGACTCTACTGACGGTGGAGAGGACTTTCGAAGCAATGACGGAAGGGGAGACTCCCCCGCAGGCAGACGGGAGAGAGGCTCCAGCGTGTGCTATACTCCTATACGACCCCCGCCTGACGGGGGTTTCATTGTGAAAGCGGCCAGCCGTGTTCGAGCGTCTCGAGAATCTCCTGAAACGCAGCGAAGAGATCGACGAACTCTTCGCCAAGCCTGAAGCCGTCTACGACCCGGAGCAAGTCAACAAGCTCGCCAAGGAGCGCTCCGACCTCCAGCCCGTCGTGACGGCTTACCGGCAGCTCCAAGCCGCCCAGGCCGACCTCGCCGACGCCAAGTCGCTGGCGGGCGATGACGACCCCGAGGTGGCCACTATGGCCCGCGAGGAGATCGAGCGCCTCTCCGCCGACATGGAGCGTTTGGAATCGGAGCTGCGGACCACCCTCATCCCGAAAGACCCCCGCGACGGCAAGAACGTCATCATGGAGATACGGGGCGGCACGGGCGGCGACGAGGCTGCGCTCTTCGCCGGCGACCTCTTCCGCATGTACCAGCGCTACGCCCAGCGGCACAGGCTGCAGGTCGAAATCGTCAACACGAGCGAGACGGAGGGGGGCGGCTTCAAGGAGGTCGTCTGTTCCATCGCCGGGCGGGGCGCCTACCGGCAGCTCAAGCATGAGAGCGGCGTCCACCGCGTTCAGCGCGTGCCCGTCACCGAGGCCCAGGGCCGCATCCATACGTCCACCGCCACCGTCGCCGTCCTGCCCGAGGCCGACGAGGTGGACGTAGCGATCAGGCCGGAGGACCTTCGGATCGACATCTTTCACTCCGGCGGCCCCGGCGGACAGAACGTCAACAAGGTTGCAACGGCCGTGCGCGTCGTCCATAACCCCACCGGCATCGTGGTCGTATCCCAGGGCGAGCGCTCACAGCTACGCAACAAGAACGAGGCGCTCGCAGTGCTGCGCTCCCGGCTCTACGAGCAGCAGATGCAGGAGCAGCACGCCTCCGCCTCCGCGACGCGGCGCTCCCAAGTGGGCAGCGGCGAACGCTCTGAGAAGATTCGCACGTACAACTTCCCGCAGGACCGCCTCACGGACCACCGCATCGGCATGTCCATCCACGGCTTGCAAGAGATCATGGCCGGCACCGGCCAGTTCGACTCCCTCGTCGAGGCCCTCCTCCAGGAAGAGCAGACTCGGCTGCTGGAAGAGGGTGGCGAGGACAGCGCCGCCTGAGCGCTCCCGTGCCGGACCTCGGGCTCCTCGTTCGCAAGACAGCCGTACGCCTCGAAACCGCCGGCATCGGCGACGCGCGGCTCGAAGCGGACCTCATCTGGATGACCGCCCTCGGCGTCGACCGCGCCCACCTCTATGCCGCATTCAACGAGCCAGTGCCGGAAGACGGCGCGGAGCGCGCAGCCGAGCTCATGGCCCGCCGTCTGGCCCGTGAGCCGGTCGCCTACCTCATGGGCAAGCGCGAGTTCTACGGCGTCGAGATCGTGGTCGGGCCCGGCGTGCTCATTCCTCGGCCCGATACCGAGACCGTCGTCGAGGAGACTCTCCGGTTGATCGAGCGCATCGACGCGCCGTGCATCGCCGACGTGGGATGCGGCAGCGGGGCCATCGCCGTTGCGCTCGCCGTAACGCGCGCCGACGCGACCGTCTATGCGCTGGACGTCGCGCCCCGCGCCCTCGAACTGACGGTGCTCAACGCCGACGCGAACGGCGTCTCGGACAGGGTCCAGGTCATCGCGAGCGACCTGCTCTCCGCTCTCCCCGGGCCAGTCCATGCCATCGCCGCCAACCTTCCCTACGTGCGGTCGGACGAGCTCCCCACCCTCGATCCGGAGGTGCGTCTGTTCGAGCCGCGGGAAGCTCTCGACGGCGGGGACGACGGCCTTTCGCTTGTCCGGCGGCTGCTCGCCGAGGCGGGCGCCTGTCTGTATCCGGGGGGCTCCGTCGTCATGGAGATGGACCCGCGACAGATCGAAGCGGCCTCGCAGACTGCCGCCGTTTGCCTTCCGTCGGCCAAGACGCGCGTCGTCCACGACCTCGCCGGACGCGAGCGCGTCCTCGTCGTCGAGACGTAGGGGATTAGTCGGGCGGGGGCGACGGCGGCTCGCCGGGACCCTCGCGCCGGTCGCGGTCGCGTTCCTCCCCGGACGCGATGTCGACCGGGGGCCCAGGCTCCTTGGGCTCGCGGGAGCGCCGAGCGGGCTCACGGAGGCGTTCATCCATCTGCGCTAGCGTCGCCATGACCAGGCTGTTGATGCTTCCTTCCGGGTAATGCCCATCCTCGTCCTGCTCACCAGCAGGCGCGCCCATGAGCAGCTCGACGCCCTGCTCCACTGTCTCCACCGCGTACACGTTGAACAGTCCCTCCCGGACGGCGTCGACCACCTCGTCGTTCAACACGAGGTTGCGGACGTTCGACGCGGGGATGAGCACTCCCTGCCGTCCCGTCAGCCCCCGCGCCTTGCAGACCTCGAAGAATCCCTCGATCTTTCGCGTCGCGCCCCCGATGGCTTGCACCTGGCCCTGCTGGTCGATGGAGCCCGTGACCGCGAGGCCTTGGTCTATCGGGACGTTCGCCAGGCTGGAGAGCAACGCGTACAGCTCCGTGCTCGACGCGCTGTCCCCATCGACCTCCTCGTAGGTCTGCTCGAACGCGATGCTCGCCCGCATGGGCAGCGTCGCGTCCAGGCCGTACTTCCCCATGAGGTAGCCCATGAGTATCTGGAATCCCTTGCTGTGGATGCGCCCGCTCATCTGGCTCGCTTGCTCCACGTTCGCCAGCTCTCCCCGCCCAAGCGCGACCCGCGCCGTAAGGCGGGACGGCCGGCCAAAGGAGTAGTCGCCCATGTCGATAACGGCGAGCCCGTTGATCTGCCCGACCACTCGCCCGTCCACCTCAACGCGTATCGTTCCTTCGTCGTATAGGTCTTGCAGGCGTTCTTCGATGCGGTTGGAGCGGCTCCTCGCCTCGTCCACCGCCGCCTGCACGTGCTCGCGCGTCACCATGTCGCTCCCGACCTGCCTCGCCCAGAAGCTCGCCTCGATGACCAGGTCCGCGACATCCGCGAACCGTGCGCTCAGGCGCTCCTGGTCCTCCACGAAGCGAGCCGATTGCTCGATGACCCTAGCGACCCCCGATGCGTCGAAGGGCAGCAGGCCGTCCTCTTGGATGCGGTTCACCACAAAGGACGCGTAACGGCGGATGTTCTCGGCGTTCAGCTCTATCTCGGTGGAGAAGTCCGCCTTCACCTTGAACAGTTTCGGAAAGTCCTCGTCGTATAGCAGCAGCGTTCGGGCGAGGTGCGGATTGCCGATGAGGACGACCTTTACGTCCAACGGCACCGGCTCAGGCTCGATGCTGGTGGTCGGGACGAGCGCTATCTGCTCACCGAGGCTCTCGATCCGCGCTTCGCCGCTCTGCAGAGCCTGCTTCAGGCTCTGCCAGAGGCCGGGGACGGCGAGTAGGTCCTTGGCGTGGAAGACGAGGAAGCCTCCGTTCGCCCGGTGCAGCGAGCCGGGGTGGACTTCCGTGAAGTCGGTCGTCATCGCGCCGTTGCGGAACGCGTGGTCGGCCCTGCCGAATACGTTGTAGTGCGTGGGGCTCTGCTCGAAGACCACTGGGGCCCCGTTCGTGCGCGAGTGATCGACGAAGACGTTCACGCGATAGCAAAGCAGCGTCGCTTCGGCCTGAGCGAACTCCGGGGCAGGCGCCCCGTCGCGCGCGCCAAAGAAAATATGGATGCCGCTCAGCATGTCCTCGCGCACTTCGCGCAGGTACTGGACGGCCTCGCCATGCTCTCCGTAGTACTCGCGCAGCTCCGCGAACAGCGGTCGGAGCGCGAACTCCGCCACCTCCCGGTTGACCGCGCTCCGCACCCGGTTCGCCTCCCGCTCGGTCTGGCGCATCTCTCCTATCTGCTGGGTGATGAGGCCCTGAAGCTCTTCCTGGCGTTTCTGCGCCTCCTGCGCCTCCTCGCTGGAGAGGGCGTTGAGCTCCTCGCGAGACATCGGCTCGCCCGTGGGGCCGAGGGGGACCGCCACGATTCCGGCGTCGCTCATCCTGAGACTCATTCCCCGGCGGCTCGCCTCCTCGACCATGCGTTCGTTGATGGCCCGCTGCCTCTGCTGCACTTCCGCGAGGGCCTCCTCGACCCGACGCTCGTACTCCTTGCTCTCGAACGCCCTGGGCACCCGGACACGCGCCTCCGACACCAGCTCGTCCATGTCGCTCGCGAGCTGACGGCCCATGCCGGCAGGGAGGCTTATCCCGCGCGGCCGCTTGGGGTCTGCGAAGCTGTGGACGTACACCCAATCGTTCGGCACGGGCCGTCTTGCCGCCGTCTGCCGCAGCAGCGCCCGCAGCGTCGTCGACCGCCCCGTACCCGGCGCGCCGGACACGAAGATGTTGAACCCCCGCTGCTCAACTCCCAGCCCAAATTCCAGGGCCCGCAACGCCCGGTCCTGCCCGATCGTCCCCTCCAACGGCGGAACCTCGCGCGTCGTGTCGAAACCGAGCTCCGACTCGGACAGCCGCACCGTCAACTTCTCGACGGGCGTCCTCAGCCGCGACTTGATATCCGATGGGGGTAAGGTCATCCCAAAGGCTCCCGCCCGCGTAATTGTCAGGCGATGGGAGCTTACCGCGCCGACGGGGGAAGGTTAACCACAACCGGAAGGCCGGAAATGCGAAGTGTCGCTGTCCTTCGTCCCCGATCAGACCTTGGCTGGGGCGCCCTGTCCCTCCCCGCCGGACGGCGATAACCTAGGGCGCATGACCTACTCAGACATCCTCTACGAGAAGTCCGGCGGCGCCGCCACCATCACCATCAACCGGCCCGAGGTGCGCAACGCCTTCCGCCCCCTCACGGTCGACGAGATGATCGAGGCGTTCCAGGACGCCTGGGAAGACGACGACATCGGCGTAGTCATCCTCACCGGGGCGGGGGACAAGGCTTTCTCCAGCGGCGGGGACCAGAAGGTGCGGGGCAAGGACGGCTACCAGGACGGGACGGGCCATACGAAGCTTCGCATCACGGAGCTGCACGCCGTCATTCGCATGATCCCCAAGCCGGTCATCGCCGCGATCAACGGTTACGCCGTCGGCGGCGGGCACGTCCTCCACGTCATCTGCGACCTCTCCTTGGCGTCGGAGAATGCCATCTTCGGCCAGTCCGGCCCCAAGGTGGGCAGCTTCGATGCGGGCTTCGGCACGGTGTTCCTAGCGCGCGTCGTGGGCGAGAAGAAGGCCCGCGAGATCTGGTACCTGTGCCGTCAGTACTCGGCCCAAGAGGCGCTCGACATGGGCCTTGTGAACAAGGTGGTCCCGCTCGACGGTCTCATGGCCGAGGCGCGCGCGTGGGCGGACCGCATCCTGGAGATGAGCCCCACCGCGCTGCGCTTCCTCAAGGCGTCCTTCAACCAGGACACGGACTGGGTCTACGGCCTGCAACAGATGGCCCACGGGGCCGTGCAGATGTTCTACAACACGGACGAGGCCGAGGAAGGCGTCCGCGCCTTCAACGAGAAGCGTCCCCCGGACTTCTCGCCGTACCGCAAGCAGTCGTGGTAGTGGCGGGAGGATGCTCGCTGGCACGCCCCGTCATGCCGGGCGAGGTCTTGGTATCCTCCCACCATGAGCGCTACTCCGGCTCCACAACCTAAGCTCGTTTCCTGGTTCTGGGCGACGCGCCCCTTCTCTCTTACCGCGTCCATTACGCCGGTGCTCGTGGGGTCGGCGCTTGCCGCCACCGTTGGGGCGATTGACTGGCTGCTCTACTGGCTGGCGCTGACCGGCTCCATCGCGATTCAGATCGGCACGAACCTCACTGACGAGTATTCGGACCACCGCAAGTCGGGAGGGGCGGGCAAGTTCCTGGCGCCGCACAAGGTGATCCAGCGCGGGCTGCTCTCCGAGCGCGCTGTCGGGTTCGGGATGGCGGCGGCGTTCGGGTACGGCATCGCGGCGGGGCTGGTCATCGTCGCGCACGTGGGCTGGCCTATCCTGGCTGTCGGGCTGGCGAGCGTGGCAGCCGCCTATCTCTATGCGGGCGGCCCCAAGCCGCTGGGGACGCTTGGGCTCGGCGAGCCGGTGGTGTTCGTGTTCATGGGGCCGTTGATGGTGATGGCGTCGTACTACGTGCAGCGCGAGGCGCTCACCTGGGCGTCGGTTTACGTCTCGCTGCCGGTCGCCTTCATCGTCACCGCCATCCTTCACGTCAACAACCTGCGCGACATCTCCGAGGACCTGGAGGCCGGGAAGCGGAGCATCGCCGCCGCCATCGGCGTCACGCCGTCGCGCTGGCTGTACGCCGCGTTCCTCGCGAGCGCCTACCTCTCGATTGCCGCCGTAGCGGTCGCCGGCGTTGTCAGTCCGTGGGCATTGCTCGGCCTCGCGCCGCTGCCGTGGGCGGTGGGCGCGGCGCGCGCGTTGTTCGCGGCGGAAGAGCGGGGCGCGATGAACCGTCTGCTCGTGCGGAGCGCCAAGCTCCATGGCTGGACCGGCATCGCGCTAGCGGCGGGGCTGTACGCGTCGAGTTTGTGAGGGGGAGGGTGCTTACGTGGATATACGTATAAGGGTATACTGCAATACGTATAGCGTCATGGGAGAACGTGGCGATGAAGAGCAAGCTGACCATCACGTTGGACTCAGAGCTCATCCCGGCGGCGAAGCGGTACGCGCGTTCCAAGGGCGTGTCGCTCTCAGCGGTGATTGAGCAGGCGTTGCGAGAGGCGACGAGCGAAAGCGAACCGTCGTTCATGGAGTACTGGCGTGGGAAGTTTCAGGCGGCACATCACGTCAAGCCGGAGCTTTTGGATGACCCGCGCTACGCAGCGCTGGCGCGTAAACACCTCACGTGATCCTTCTCGACACCAATGTTCTCATAGACGCGGCCATTGATAGACATCCCTACGCAGAATCGGCGTCAGAACTCCTCGACAAGCTCATGAGGAGGGAAAGCCATGCCTTCATGGCATGGCATACGGTCGCCACCCTTTACTACATCGTGGCTCCTTCTCGCGGAGGGCCAAGCACACGTGACTTCATCTTGGCCTTACTCCGGTTCGTACAAGTCGCCCCGACCAGCACCGAAGCCGTCCGGTACGCCGCATCGCTTCCCATGCCGGACTTCGAGGATGCGATGCAGGCAGCCGCCGCGCGGGCGTGCGGCGCCCGGCACATCATCACGCGGAACATCAAGGACTTCGAACGTTCTCCAATCCCCGCGATCACGCCGCAAGAGGCGCTTCTCCAGCTGCGCTGACGCTTGGCGCACAACGTTGACCGCCGTCGTGGACGGGCCTAGACTCGGTTCGTGGTTATCTATCGCTATTCCCGGTGGGACGGGTCCCAGAACGTCGAGTTCCCCACGACTGAGGACCTGATCGACCGCCTCTCGGAGCAGATTCTCCAGGGAGACGATCTGCGCGGCGCCCTGCGCAGGATGATGCAGCGCGGCTTCCAGGACGCCAAGGGCCAGCGCGGCATGGGCATGCAAGACCTGCTCGACAAGCTCCGGGAAGCGCGCGAACGCAACCTCGAACGCTACAACCTCGCCTCGATGTTCGACGACATCGCCAAGCAGGTTGACGAAGTCATCGAGCAGGAGCGGCGGGGCATCGACAAGCGCCTCCAAGAGATACGCCCGTCTCCCCTCTCCGGCCCTCCTCCGCAGACGGGGGAGGGGGCGGAGTCCGGTTCACCCCCGCAGACGGGAGAGGGAGCGGAGGAAGGCGAGGGCGGCGGCGATGTCCCCCCGGAGCTTGCCGACATGCTCCGGCAGATGGCCAACCGGCATCTCGATCAGCTCGATCAGCTTCCTCCCAACGCGGGCGGCCGCATCAAGAAGCTTCGCGATTACGATTTCATGGACCCGGAGGCGCGCGAGAAGTTCGAGGAGCTGCTGCAACAGCTCCAGCAACAGGTGCTGCAGCAGTACTTCCAGGGTCTCCAGCAGAGCTTGCAGAACATGACCCAGGAGGACCTCTCGCAGGTTGCGGCCATGGTCCGCGATCTGAACGAGCTCGTTAAGCAGAAGCTCCAGGGCGACGATCCGGACATCACCGAGTTCATGAACAAGTGGGGGCATATGTTCCCCCCCGGCATCGAGAATTTCGACCAGCTGATGGACCACATGTCCAAGCAGATGGCCCAAATGCAATCGCTGATGAACTCGATGCCTGCGGAGATGCGTCGCCAGCTCGAAGACATGATGGAGGGCCTGCTGCAGGACAACCGGCTCTCATGGGACCTGTTCGAACTCGCCACAAACCTGGAACGGATGAACCCCGGCCGGTTCCAGGACAACGACTTCCGGATGTTCGGCGACGAGCCCGTCACCCTCCAGCAAGCCCTCGAGCTGATGGGCGACCTCAACAACATGGAGGAGCTCGAATCTCAGATCCGCCAGGCGCTGCGCACCAACGACGCCACCAAGATTGACGCCGACGAGATCGGAAACGTTCTTGGCGACGAGGCCGGCCGTTTCGCCAAAGAGCTGCAACGGCTCGCCAAGGAGCTGGAGGAGGCGGGTTTCATCCGCAGGAAGGGCCAGGGCTGGGAGCTCACTCCTCAGGCCATTCGCAAGATCGGCGACAAGGCCCTCACCGACATCTTCAACCGCATCCGCGGAGGCGACCTCGGCGACCATAACCGCGAGAAGAGCGGGGTCGGCGTCGAGTTGACCGACGAGACGAAGAAGTGGGAGTTCGGCGATCCCCTCCACCTCAACACGCTCAAGACCGTCAGCAACGCCGTCCTGCGGGAAGGGCCGGGCACGCCCGTCCGCATCAAGCCCGAAGACTTCGAAATCGACCGCACCATCTCCCAGACACGGGCGTCGACGATCATAGCTATCGACATGAGCTATTCGATGTTCTGGGACGGCGCGTTCCAGGCGGGTCAGCGGGTAGGGCTGGCCCTCGACACGCTCATCAAGTCCAAGTATCCCAAGGACCAAGTCTCGGTCGTCGCCTTCTCCTACTTCGTGCTGCCCCTCGAGTCGCACATGCTCCTCGACACCTACTGGGTAGAGCACGGCGGCGGGACGAATTTCCAGGAAGTGCTCCGCCAGTCCCGCCAGATGCTGGCCCGCCAGGGCGGCAACAATAAGCAGATCATCCTCATCACCGACGGCGAGCCCACGACCTACAACTGGACCGAGGGCGATGTACGAGCGAACTACATGCGGCGCGGGGGCGGACTGATCGAAGCGACCATGCGCGAGGTGATGCGCTGCACACGCGACAACATCACCATCAACATCTTCATGCTCGACCAGAGCCCTTCGCTCCTTCGTTTCGTTCAACTGATGACGAAGATGAACAAGGGCCGCGCGTTCGTCGCCAGCCCGGACAATCTGGGCTCCTATGTCGTCGCCGACTACGTCTCCAACCGCAACAAGGTCATCCGCTAGGCGGGTCGTCCCGTGAGTCCGGACAGCATCGGCTTCGTAGAGGCCATCGTTATCGACGTTGCCGACTTCGAGAGGGCCGAGGCTTTCTGGTCTCAGCTAGTCGGCTGCGAGTTCGGCCCTTCTTTCGAGCCCACCTTCAGGCGGGCCCATCTCCCGTCCCGCGTCGCTCTCGTGCTCCAGCTTAGGCCTGACCCGAAGGGAACGCGCAACCGGGTCCACGTTGACGTGGAGGTCGAAGACATCGGCGCGGCGCTGGCGCGCGTTGAAGCGATAGGCGGCGCGCTAGTGGGCCGGGTAGAGAATGAGTTCGGCGTTCACATCGTCTGCGCCGACCCCGACGGCAACGAGTTCTGCCTGACGCCCCAGTAGCTTCTACGAAGCGTGCGGCTTCGCGCCGACGGGCGTACTACTCAACGCGAATGGCTACGGCAAGCCGGGCGTGCCCCTAACCAAGCGCGACCGGGCGGAGGCGCGCTAAGACGCCCCGCCCGATTAGGCGCACCTAGGCGCCGCAGCCTTTATTCATCCACCTCTGCGTCGGCCACACTGTCATCCTCGTCCTCATCGTCATCGTCATCCTCGTCCTCATCGCTTGAGAGGTCGGTGAGGGGAACTGCGTCCTCATTCGCCAGATCAGCGCCGGGGAGGTCGGACATCAGGTTCATCAGGTCGAAATCGTCGCCCTCGCCGTCATCGATGGGCTGGGGCAGCTCGGACAGGCCGAGCAGCTTGCGGCCGTCCTCGGATACGTCGAGCCGGGCCGGGATGAGCCGCCCGATGATGACGTTCTCCTTCAGACCCCGTAGGTAGTCGACCTCGCCCAGAAGCGCCGCCTCGGTTAGCACCCGAGCGGTCTCTTGGAATGACGCCTTCGCGAGGAAGCTGTCGGTGTTCAGCGACGCCCTTGTCACGCCCAGTATCTCCGGCTTGCTGGTCGCGGGCTCGCCTCCCTCCGCCATGATCTGCTCGTTGACTTCTTGGAACTGCAGACGGTCCGTGAGCTGGTTCGGTAGGAGCTTCGTGTCTCCGATGCTCTCGACGCGCACCCACCGCAGCAGCTGGCGGATGATGGTCTCGATGTGCTTGTCGTTGATGGACACGCCTTGGTTCCGGTACACGGTCTGCACCTGCTCCACGAGGTAGCGCTGGGTGGCCTCCATGCCCTCGATCCGCAGGATGTCGTGGGGATCCTTCACGCCGCTCGTCAGCTTCTGGCCCGCGACAACCGAGTCGCCGGTGCGGACCAGCCGCTGGTCCGTGGCGTCGACCTGATGGTCGCGCACCTCTGTCTCGAAGGAGTCGATCTCGACGCCTCCATCGACAAGCCGCACGCTGCCCGACACGCGGGCCAGGAGGTTGGTGAGCTCCGGAAGCTGCTCCTCGCCCTCTTCGGCGTCGGCCTTCTTCTTCTTGCTCTTCTCCGCCACGACCTTCGGCTCGGCCACCGTCTCGCCGGCCCTTATGTGCTGTCCGGCCTTCACGGTGAGCTTGTGCGTCTCGGCCACGGGCTGGCCGTCCGTGAATGGCACGCGGTTCACCACGCGGACCACCGGCGCGAACGACGTGGGCGGCGTGAGAAGCGACTGGGCGTCGCCGCCCGCATCGTACTCGCCGACCAGATGGCCGCCCTCGAACACCAGCACTTCCCCGTCAATCTCCGCGATTCGCGCCTTGCCCTTCGGGGCTCTGGCCTCGAACAGTTCCTCGACACGCGGTAGACCGGACGTGATGTCCTTGCCCGCGATTCCGCCGGTGTGGAACGTCCGCATCGTCAGCTGCGTGCCGGGCTCACCGATGGACTGGGCCGCGATGATGCCCACTGCGTCTCCGATGAGAGCGAGCTGACCCGTGGCAGGACTCCGCCCGTAACACACTTGGCAGATTCCCCGGACCGCCTCGCAGGTCAACGGGCTCCGCAGCCAAAGCTCAGTAACGCCCGCCGCTTCGACCTCGATGGCCTTCGGCTCCACGATCATCTCGTTGGCGTCGACCAGCACTTCGCCGGTGTTCGGGTCAGCGATCGGCGTGGACGCGACCCGTCCCACGATTCGCTCGGACAGATGCGCAATCATCACGTCCTCTTCCGAGGCGGCCGCGTGGATGATCACCCCGCGGTCGGTGCCGCAGTCCTCCTCCATGACGATGACTTCCTGGGCCACGTCGATGAGGCGGCGGGTCAGGTACCCGGAGTCGGCGGTCCGGAGCGCCGTGTCGGCTAGACCCTTGCGCGCTCCGTGCGTCGAGATGAAGTATTCGAGAACGCTCAGTCCCTCCCGGAAGCTCGACTTGATTGGCAGCTCGATGATGTCGCCCCGCGGGTTGCTCATCAGGCCGCGCATGGCCGCCATCTGTTTGATCTGCGCCTCGTTTCCGCGAGCGCCGGAGTGCGCCATGGCGTAGATGCCCCCGAACTCCGGCAGGTGCCGCTGGATGACTTCGTCCATCTTCACCGAGACTCGTTGCCAAGCGGCGACCGCCCGGTTGTGCTTCTCGCGCTCGGTGATGAGGCCCATCTCGTACTGTTCTTCGAGTTCCTCGATTTCCTTATCGGCGTCGGCGACGAGGCCCGCCTTCTCGGGCGGCACCTTGATATCGGTGATGCCAATAGTCGTGCCGGAGATCGTTGCGTAGTGGAAGCCGATCTGCTTCAGTCGGTCGAGGACTTCGGACGTGGCGTCGTTGCCCGACAGGCGGTAGACCTCCGTGACGAGGTCTCTCAGCGCCTTCTTGTCCATGACGATGTCGTAGCGCCGGATTTCTTCGGGCAACACCTGGTTGAAGATGATTCTGCCCGGCGTGGTCGGCACCCAGCCGCTCTCCGTATCCTTGCTGCGGACGGAGACTTCGGCGTGCAGCTCGAGTAGCCCGGCGTCGAACGCCACCATCACGTCGTCGAAGTCGCGGTAGCGTCCTCCGACGCCCTTGGCGTTGGGCCGCACCTGGGTGAGGTAGTAGCAGCCGAGCACTATTTCGTAGGTCGGCGCCACCAGCGGCTCACCCGAGCTGGGCGAGAGCATGTTGTAGGTGCTGAGCATCACGTTCCGGGCCTCGTGGACCGCCTCCCGGGAGAGGGGAACGTGGACGGCCATCTGGTCGCCGTCGAAGTCCGCGTTGAACGCCGCGCACACCAGCGGATGCAGCTGGATCGCGCTGCCCTCCACGAGGATGGGCATGAACGCTTGGATGCCGAGGCGGTGCAGCGTCGGCGCGCGGTTGAGCAGCACCGGCCGTCCCTGGATGACCTCCTCCAAGATGTCCCAGACCTCCGCCCGCGCGCGCTCAACCATGCGCTTCGCGCTCTTGATGTTGTGGGCCAGCCCCTGCACAACCAGCCGGTTCATGACGAACGGCTTGAAGAGTTCCAGCGCCATCTTCTTGGGCAGGCCGCATTGGTGCAGGCGCAGGCTCGGGCCGACCACAATCACCGAGCGCCCTCCGTAGTCCACACGCTTGCCCAACAAGTTCTGCCGGAATCTCCCTTGCTTGCCGCGGAGCAGGTCCGACAAGCTCTTCAGCTTGTGGTTGTGGCTGCCCACGATTGCACGGCCGCGGCGGCCGTTGTCGATCAGGTCGTCGACGGCCTCCTGGAGCATCCGCTTCTCGTTCCGGACGATGATCTCCGGCGCGCCAAGCTCCAGCAGCCTCTTCAGGCGGTTATTCCGATTGATCACGCGGCGGTACAGATCGTTCAGGTCGCTCGTCGCGAACCGGCCGCCGTCCAGCTGCACCATCGGGCGCAGGTCGGGAGGCAGCACGGGCAGGGCCGTCATGATCATCCATTCCGGCTTGTTGCCGCTGCGGCGAAGGGCTTCGATGACGCGGATGCGCTTCACGGCCTTCTTGCGCCGCTGACCGGACGTGTTATGCACTTCCTTGTCCAAGTAGTGGCTCACTTGCTCCAGGTCGATGGCCTTCAGAATGTCCAGGATGGCCTCTGCGCCCATACCGGCGCGGAAGATGTCGCCGTACTTGTCGTGCAACTCGCGGTAGCGCGCCTCCGTAAGCAGCATCAGGGGGCGGAGGCTCTCCAGCTCGTCGACCTCTTGTTGCAGGGTCTGCGCGAGGCCTTCTTTCGTAGTCCGGGTGTTCGTGGTGATCTGCTCGATTTCGGCGTCGAGCTCGACGCGGCGCTCCTCGTTGGGTGTCGCGGCCATCTCGACGACGATTCGGTCCCGGTCCCGCTCCAACTGCTTATCGAGCGCTTCTTCCTGCTCCGCGTGCATCTCCTGAAGCTCTTCGATCTTGCGCGTGCGCAGCAGCAGATCGACGGAGGTGACGACGTACTGAGCGAAGTAGAGGACCCGCTCTAGATTACGAGGGGAGAGGTCAAGCAGCAGGCCGAGCCTGCTCGGGATGCCTTTCGCGAACCAGATATGGGCGACCGGCGCGGCGAGGCTGACGTGGGCCATGCGCTCTCGGCGCACCTTTGCGCGAGCAACCTCGACGCCACAGCGGTCGCAGATAACGCCCTTGTAGCGGATCTTCTTGTACTTGCCGCAGTAGCACTCCCAGTCCTTCGTTGGGCCGAAGATGCGCTCGCAGAACAGCCCCTCCTTCTCGGGGCGAAGCGTCCGGTAGTTAATCGTCTCCGGCTTGGTCACCTCGCCGTAGGACCACTGCCTGATCTGCTCCGGCGAAGCAAGTGAGATACGGATTGCGTTGAAGTCCGTCGCGTTCGGCATTCTGCTCGTACTCCTCGCGGGGCTCCCCCGCGCTGTCGACTAAAGAGACTTGGTCATTATTTGGCGCGGGCGCTAACCCTGGTCTCCCTCGTTCTCCTCCTCGGAGGCCTGGCGCGCGTATGCGCCCAGGTCCATCCGCACCTCCGTGGACACTTCCGACTCCTGCTCCTCCAGCGGCACGAAGTCCGCTTCCCAGGAGGGCGCAACCGGCTCGAGGGGCGCCACGATTGCCGTGTCCATGTCTTCCTCTTCTTCCTCTGCATAGGTGAAACGTGGAGCAGGGATCCCGCGGTCGTCCTCATAGCGCAGCTCGACCGCCAGCCCCAAGCTCTGCAGTTCCTTGACCAGAACGTGGAAGGACTCCGGCACACCGGGCTGGACAACGTCCTCGCCCTTTACGATTGCCTCGTATGTCTTCACCCGTCCCACCACGTCGTCCGACTTGACCGTGAGCATCTCTTGGAGGTTGTATGCCGCGCTGTACGCCTCGAGCGCCCATACCTCCATCTCGCCGAACCGCTGGCCGCCGAACTGCGCCTTCCCACCCAGGGGCTGCTGCGTTATGAGCGAGTACGGGCCCGTCGACCTTGCGTGGATCTTGTCCTCCACCAAGTGGATGAGCTTCAGCATGTAGATGTAGCCGACGGTGACCGGGTTGTCGAACTGATCTCCGGTGCGCCCGTCGTAGAGGAGCGACTTGCCAAGCACCGGAGCCGCGATGTTGAGGTCCCGGCCCACCTGCAGCGCCTCCTCGTACAGCTCGCCGAACGCTTGGTCCTCGGTGGCGAGCTTCTTGCCCGTCGCCTCCTCGTATGGTTCGGCCAGGTCTTGGAGCCAGACTTTGAGGCAGACCTCGGACGCGTAGTCAGGGACGTTGTCGTTGAACACCCGGTCCGCGTCGTAGCCTCGCTCGGCCACCCAAGCGTGGGCCCTGGCCCAGTCGGGTTCGTAGTCGTCGACGCCGAGCAGGTCGCTGCCGGCAGCTCCTGCTCGCTCCACCAGCCACGCCCTGCCCAGGGCGTCGCGGATGTCAACGTCCGTTGCGCCGTCGAACACCGGCGTCGCCGCGCGGAAGCGCAGCTTGTGTGCGGCGAGACCGAGATGCGTCTCCAGCACCTGGCCGAGGTTCATGCGGGAAGGCACCCCGATCGGGTTCAGGATGATGTCGACCGGCGTCCCGTCGGCCAAGTAGGGCATGTCCTCGATGGGCATGATGCGCGAGACGACGCCCTTGTTGCCGTGCCGCCCCGCCATCTTGTCGCCCTCGGACAGGGTGCGAGTCTGAGCGACCCATACACGCACCAACTTATTCACACCGGGCGCGAGCTCGTCGCCGTTCTCGCGTGTCAGCACTCGCACGTCGATGATCTTGCCGCGCTCGCCGTGGGGCACGCGCAGCGAGGTGTCCTTCACGTCGCGCGCCTTCTCTCCAAAGATGGCGCGGAGCAGCTTCTCCTCGGCGGTCAGCTCGGTCTCGCCCTTGGGCGTAATCTTCCCGACGAGGATGTCGCCGGGGCCGACCTCCGCGCCGACGCGGATGATTCCCTCCTCGTCGAGGTTGCGGAGGGCGTCGTCGCCGACGTTTGGGATGTCCCGCGTGATCTCTCCGGGGCCTAGCTTCGTGTCCCGCGACTCCACCTCGTACTTCTCGATATGGATCGACGTGAACTTGGAGTCGCGCACGATGTTCTCGGACACGATGATCGCGTCCTCGAAGTTGTAGCCCTCCATTGCCATGAACGCGCACAGCACGTTCTGGCCGAGGGCTAAGTCGCCCTCTTGGGTCGAAGAGCTGTCCGCGAGCGGGTCGCCGACCTCCACCCAGTCTCCGACCGACACGCTCGCGCGCTGCGTCAGACAGGTGCCCTGGTTCGACCGGATGAACTTGCGGAGCACTTGCGCGTGCTCTTTGCCGTCGCTGTCCGTGATGACCACCAAGTCTCCCGTCACCGACGTGACGACGCCCGCGTTCTTCGCCAGCACCATTTGGCCGGAGTCGCGCGCGACTCGCCGCTCCATGCCGGTGCCCACGAGTGGGGCATCCGGCTTGAGCAGCGGCACCGCCTGCCGTTGCATGTTCGAGCCCATCAGCGCGCGGTTGGCGTCGTCGTGCTCCAAGAACGGGATCAACGCAGTCGAAACGCTCACGATTTGCATGGGGGCGACGTCTACATAGTCCACGCGGTCCGGCGGCTCGGTGGAGTAATCCTGCGACCTCCGGCACTCGACGCGCTCTTCCACGAGCTGGAATTTCTCGTCCATCTGCGAAGTCGCCTGAGCGACGACGAACTTGTCCTCCTCATCGGCGGGCAGGTAGACCACATCCTCCGCGCGTGAGGACACGTAAGGCTGGACCGCGAGCATCCGCTCCTCCAGCTCTACAATCTTCTTGGCGGCGGGGTTGGAGATTGAATGTCCCGCGCGGACGATTGTCTTTCCTGTCTCGTCCTTCACGTCCTCGGTGACCATGCGCCCCGCGAGGTCCGGCGCCTTGCTCGATATCTTCTTGTGGACCTTCCTGTAGGGAGTCTCGATGAAGCCGTAGTCGTTGAGGCGGGCGTACGTCGCCAGGGAGCCTAGGAGTCCAATGTTCGGGCCCTCGGGCGTCTCGATCGGGCAGATGCGGCCATAGTGCGAGTAGTGGACGTCCCGCACGTCGAACCCTGCGCGCTCTCGCGACAGGCCGCCGGGGCCGAGGGCGGAGAGTCGGCGCTTGTGCGTCAGCTCCGCCAGCGGGTTCGTCTGGTCCATGAACTGGGAAAGCTGGGAGCCGCCGAAGAACTCGCGCACCGCCGCCACGACAGGCCTGATGTTGATCAGCGCGCTGGGCGTCGCCTCTTCCTGGTCGAGGATAGTCATTCGCTCCTTCACGACCCGCTCCATGCGGAGCAGGCCGACGCGGAGCTGGTTTATGATCAGCTCGCCCACGGCGCGGACACGGCGGTTGCCCAGGTGGTCGATGTCGTCGGGATTGGAGACTCCGTTGTTGATCCGCACCATCATGCGAATCATCTCAATGATGTCTTCTCTCGTGAGGGTACGGTTCTCTTGCGGGATGTCCTGCCCCATCCGGCGGTTCATCTTGTAACGCCCAACCTTGCCCAAGTCGTACCGGCGCGGGTTGAAGAACAGATTGTCCAGCAGCGACCGGGCGCTCTCGACGCTCGGCGGCTCGCCGGGCCGGAGCCTGCGGTACACCTCCACCAGCGCCTGCGACTCGGTCTGGACCGCGATGTCCTTTTCGAGCGTAGTCCGCATGTATGGGTGGTCCGGGTCGTCGTCGACATCCGCGAACAGGCTCAACAGCTGCTCGTCCTCCGCGTAACTGAGGGCGCGGAGGAAGGTCGTCACCGGCAGCTTGCGCTTCCGGTCGATCTTCACGGAGATGATGTCCCGGGGGCTGGTCTCAAACTCGAGCCACGCGCCGCGGTAGGGAATCAGCTTCGAGAGGGAGACGTTCCGGCCTGTGCCGGGGTCCTGCACCCGCGTGAAGTACGCGCCAGGGGAGCGGACCAGCTGGCTGACCACCACGCGCTCGGCGCCGTTGATCACGAACGTGCCCGTCGGCGTCATCATCGGGATGTCGCCGAAGAACAGCGTCTGCTCCTTGATTTCTCCTGTCTCCTTCACCTCGAGTTCTACGGTCACGTAGAGCGGGGCCTCGTAGGTGATTTCCCGCTCCCGGCACTCTTCCTCCGTGTACTTCGGCTTGCGAAACTCGTGCGCGCCGAACCGCAGCTCGAAACGGCTGCCGGTCACGTCTTGGATGGGGTTGATTTCGTCCAAGACCTCACGGAGTCCCTCCAGTTTCAGAGACTCAAAGGACTGAGTCTGGATCTGCACCAGGCTGGAAGGCTCGAGCACCTGATGGACTCGAGAATAGGACTTGAGGGGGTGTACGGGGGAACGGTCAGTCCGGGATACTAGTGAAGTCATTATTGGTCAGCACTCCTCGACTAGCTGCCGCGCGTTTTTGACGGACACGAAAAAAGCCCAGCGCATCAGGCAACGCTAGACCAGAGAAAATACTTAACGCTTAGGGGGGCTCGGGTGTCGCGGCGCGGTGGGCGGCATTCGACTCCTACTATCGAGGAGTATATAGAGGCTTCCTCCCTGGCGTCAAGCGCGCTTCCCGTCCTGGCCAAGGTGGGCGGCTGTCCCGCGCGAGGGTGTTGCTCGTCGCCTGAGGGGCCGGGAATGAGAACGGAAGTGCTATTGGCCGCCGCGACCCCGCACGATAGGGTTAGTACAGAATGGTCTTCGACAAAACACCCTCCCCCCGCGCCTCGTTTGCACCGCGTGCGGCGCCATCGAGGACTTACTCGTCGATCGCTTCCACAGGACCTCTACGGCAAGTATCGCTTGCGCCGACTCCCCGGGACACGGCGCGCCAATCCAAGCAAGGAAGAACTCAGCAGGAGGAAGAGCATATGGCAGGACTGAAGGGCACCCAGAGCGAGCAGAACCTGAAGGACGCCTTCGCACGCGAGTCCCAGGCGAACAGGAGGTATCTGTACTTCGCCCGTCGCGCCGACATCGAAGGTTATCCGGAGGTCGGCGGGCTCTTTCGCGACATCTCCGAGGCCGAGACCGGCCATTCCTTCGGCCACCTCGATTTTCTGAAAGAGACCGGCGACCCCGCGACCGGGGAGCCCATCGGCAACACCGAGGCCAACCTCAAGTCCGCCCTCGCCGGCGAGACGTACGAGTACACCGAGATGTACCCCAGCTTCGCCCGCACAGCCCGGGATGAGGGCCTCGACGAGCTGGCCGAGTGGTTCGAGACCCTTGCCCGCGCCGAGCGCTCGCACGCCGGCCGATTCACCAAGGCCGTCGAGACGCTCAGCCTCTAGGGCCTCGCTGGAACGATTCGCGCCCTCCAAGGCCAGGGCCTTTGGAGGGCGCGTTTGCTATCCGCAATCGAGGAGCCTGCCTGAGTGGAGCTCCTCGCCGAGGCTACGCGAGGTCGAAGCGGTCGAGGTTCATCACCTTGTCCCACGCGGCCACGAAGTCGCGCACGAATACATCCTGCCCGTCGTCGCATCCGTAGACTTCCGCGAGAGCCCGGAGCTCCGAGTTCGAACCGAAGATTAGGTCCACCGCTGTTCCGGTCCACTTGACGTCGCCGGTCTGGCGGTCGCGTCCCTCGAACACGCCCTCGGAGGAGGACGCGCTCCACTCGGTGCTCATGCCGAGCAGGTTCACGAAGAAGTCATTGGTCAACGTCCCCGGACGATCGGTGAGAACTCCGTTCTGAGACTGCCCGGTGTTCGCGTTCAAGGCGCGCATGCCGCCAACGAGCGCCGTCATCTCGGGAGCGGTGAGCGTCAGCATGTACGCCTGCTCCACCAGCAGCTCTTCCGGCTTGCCTGCCTGCCCTGCCTGGACGTAGTTGCGGAACCCGTCTGCTGTCGGTTCGAGCACGGCAAACGACTCCACGTCGGTCCACTCCTGCGACGCGTCCGTGCGCCCCGGCGCAAAGGGGACCTGCACGTCCTGCCCTGCGTTCTTTGCGGCTTGCTCAACGCCTGCGCCCCCGGCCAGAACGATCAGGTCGGCGAGGGAGACCTTCTTCCCGCCGGACTGGGAGCCGTTGAACTCCGCCTGAATCCCCTCCAGCGCCTGCAGCACTTGGCTGAGCTCAGCCGGGTTGTTCGCTTCCCAGTCCTTCTGCGGCGCGAGGCTGATGCGCGCGCCGTTCGCTCCACCGCGCTTGTCGGTGCCGCGGAACGTCGCCGCCGAGGCCCAAGCGGTCGAGACCAGCTGGGAAACGGACAATCCGGAGGCAAGCACCTTCGCCTTGAGGTCGGCAACATCCTGCTCACCGATCAACTCGTGGTCGACGTCGGGGACAGGGTCTTGCCACAACAGCTGCTCTGCGGGGACCAGCGGCCCGACATACCGGCTGCGGGGGCCCATGTCGCGGTGAATGAGCTTGAACCACGCCCTGGCGAAGGCGTCTTCGAATTCATCGAGGTTCTCGAGGAAGCGCTTCGCGATCGCCGCGTAAGCTGGTTCCATCCTCAGTGAGAGGTCCGTCGTGAGCATGATGGGGGCGTGCTTCTTGGAGGGATCGTGCGCATCCGGCACGGTGGCCACTGCGGCCGCATTCGTCGGGGTGTACTGCGACTTCCCGGCTGGGCTCTTCGCCAGCTCCCACTCGTGGTTGTGCAGGTTCTCGAAGAAGTTGTTGTCCCACTTCACCGGGTTGTTGGTCCAGGCGCCGTCCAGGCCGCTTGTGATCGTATCGCCGGCTTTGCCGCTGCCGTGGGTGTTCGTCCAGCCGAAGCCTTGCTCCTCTATGCTGGCTCCCTCCGGCGCGGGACCGACAGTGCTGTCAGGGGCGGCGCCGTGCGCCTTTCCGAACGTGTGTCCGCCGGCTATGAGCGCAACCGTCTCCTCGTCATTCATCGCCATGCGCTTGAACGTTTGGCGGATGTACTTTGCCGCAGCCATGGGGTCCGGGTTGCCGTTCGGCCCCTCCGGGTTCACGTAGATCAGGCCCATGTGGTCGGCGCCAAGGGGTCCCTTGAGTTCTCCGTCGCCGTCGTGGCGCTCGTCTCCAAGCCACGTTTCCTCAGACCCCCAGTCGGTCTCGTCAGCTTCCCAGACGTCCGGGCGTCCAAAGGCGAAGCCAAACGTCTTGAAGCCCATCGACTCCAGGGCGCAGTTGCCGGCGAAGATAATCAGGTCGGCCCAGGAGAGGTTCCGGCCGTACTTCTGCTTGACCGGCCAGAGCAAGCGGCGCGCCTTGTCCAGGTTCCCGTTGTCGGGCCAACTGTTGAGGGGCGCGAGGCGCTGGTGGCCGGAGCCTCCGCCGCCGCGGCCGTCGCTGATGCGGTACGTGCCTGCGGCGTGCCACGTCATGCGGATGAAGAGCGGTCCATAGTGGCCGTAGTCGGCCGGCCACCAGTCTTGCGAGGTGGTCATCACCTCCTCGACGTCCTTCTTCAGCGCATCGACGTCAAGGCTCTTAACTGCCTCAGCGTAGTTGAAATCCTCGCCCATCGGATCTGACAGGGGAGAGTTCTGGCGGAGAGCCTTTAGGCTCAACTGATCCGGCCACCAGTATTGGTTCGAAGTCATTTCGTCTCTCCATTCGGTAATTTGGTGAGTGTCGCGCAGCCCTTTGAGCCGTGGCGCGTGTGGCCGCATAATAGCCTCAGTCGTCGCCTTTTGGGAAGCCTCTCGCCGCCTACCGACGGGGACCTCCCTGCAGCCCCCTAGGGGAAGGGAACTGTCCGGCGTGGGCCTCGGCGCAGGAAGTTCCCCGTTAGGGTGAAAAAAGTTCCCCACCTCATTTTTGGTACGAGTAAAAAGTTCCCCGTTTGTCTGTTGTCCAGGCGTGAAAGTTCCCCGAAATCGCGGGGCGAGACAGGGGTTTTAGAGGGGACTTTTATGGCCGTGGCCTGCTTCCTGGGTCTCGGAACTTCCCGGTTCGAGAGAATTTGATGTTCACGCGGCGAGCCCCCGCGCGAGGGGCACGGGCATAGGGGGTTGCCGCACCGGAGGGCGCAGGCGCCGGGGAGGAGGCAGTTCTCGTCTTTTGAGGAGGGCATGGCAGGGGATTAATTTTACGAGGGGTTGGGGGTCTGGGGTAAGGGGCAAGTGTCGCAGTCGCTGCCCCGTCCGTTGGGGCCGCCGCCTCGGGGAAAGTGCGGGACCGCTATGGAGCTAGGAGGTCGAGACCGCCGCCAGCGCTGACTCCAGCTCCGCCAACGAGACGTAGCCTTCGAAGCGCGAATCAATGCGGCCGTCCGCGCCTATCACAAAGGTCCAGGACTCGTTGCGGTAGTGGGGCACCTGGTCGACTCCCCACTCCGCCAGCACCGGCGAGAGGACGCCTCGCGATAGGTCTCCCTGGATCTCGTGGGGGTTGTCGTATATCTCCACGTGGATGTAGTCTGCCGCGTCCGGGTTGCTGTCCTTGAGCTCAGACAGCGTCTGCACTTGCGGGCCACACGTGGGAGTCGTGCAGAAGGCCGGCGACGCAAAGACGACGACACTCGGCCTGCCCGAGAAGATCGACTCCGCGATGCTCAGCTCATACAACTCAGCATCCGGCTGGTAGTCCGACGTCAGCTTGGTCAGGTCGCCCTGGACCGTCTCAACCGTCTTGGTGTTGCTGAACAGGGCTATCTGCCCGATGTCGCGCACAATCGACGTTTCCTCCACCTCCACGAGCAGCTCAGCCACGCCGACCACCGACGCGTCATCCACTGCGATATCCAGCCGCCACCTGCCGGCCTGGGGGAAGGTCAGCTCCGTCACGTACGACCCACGCGTCCCGAATGGCCAGAGGTCGAACGCGGCGGTCGTGGACTCGGACTGCGCGTCGCCGTCCAAGAACGTCGTCCGCACGCTCGCCTCGGGGGCCGAAACGAGCGCCGTCGCCGATTCCAGCAGGAACGCGACGCGCTGTGTGCCTGTCCGCAGCACTGTCGTCCCCAAGATTGGCGTCAGCTCCTCGACGGACGAGGCTGGAGTTGGCGTAGAGGTCGGCGCGAGAGTTGGCGTGCTGGCCGGAGCGGGAGTTGGCGTGACGTCAGGCGCCGGGGTTGGCGTGCTGGCGGGCGCCAGGGTCGGCGTGGAGGTTGGCTCGTGGGTCGGCATGGAGGTCGGCGTTGGGGTCGAGCAGGATACTGCCAGAAGGCCAACGCCTATCGCCACGAACACAAACTGCAGTCGCCAGGTGCGCATAGAGGTCTCCTAAAAGGTCTCGGCATACGACCCGAACGTGAGCGCGAACAGCGCAAAGTCGGGTGAGTTTGATAGGAACTTCAGCTCGCCCTCCGAGAATTCGGGCAGCGATACAGCGTTGTAGAGCCGCGCTTCGTCGACCGTGAAGTAGCTTCGCTCGTCCTCGATGACGATGTCCTCGCCGGCCTCCTCAGCCGTGAGGGGCCGGTCGTGCAGGGTGACTTCCACCTCGAATGGCTCCGCGCCGTCCGGCAGGTCTATCACGGCGTTCACCGTTCGGGCGAAGAAGCGGAGCGCGATGTAGTCTTCGAGTTCCTCGGTCGATCTCCCATGCCTGATGGACTCCAGGTCCGATGTCCACGAGCCGTGCAGGTAGATGAATTGATTGGCGTGATTCCCCGGGTCCACGTAGGACTGGGTTAGTCCCACACCTTCGTAGTACTCCGGGTGGGCGATGTAGCGGCCCGTCGTCGAGTTGTTCCTTCTCCACCCGCCGTAAATCTCCCGTGTCTGCCGGTCCTGGAAAGACGTGCCGGACGCCCGCGGGTCTCGCGCCGGACCTGAGCTCAGGCCCGACGCGAGACCCGAAACGTCGAACCCGGCTTCGTCGAGCAGCGCCCGTATCTGCTGCTCCGTCTCGACGTACGCGCCTTCGCCGAAGCGTGTGTAGCGCACGACGCCGTCGGCGTCGATCAAGTATTTGGCGGGCCAGAACCGGTTGCTGTACGCGCGCCACGTCCCCGATGCGTTGTCTTGCGCGACCGGCCAATCAACCCCCAGCTCCTCCATCGCCACAACGACATTCGCTGTGATCTTTTCGAACTCGAACTCCGGCCTATGCACGCCAACGATGGTCAGCCCGCGGTCCGCGTATTTCGCGTGCCAGTCGCGCAGGTAGGGCATCGTGCGGATGCAGTTGATGCAGGAGTACGTCCAGAAGTCGATGAGCACCACTCCCCCGCGAAGCTCTTCCATGGTCAAGGGCTCGCTGTTGAGCCAGTTGTTGATCCTGGTGAACTCAGGCGCCGTGTCCCCCGGAGCGCCGCCCACCCTGCCGGTGAGCGCGGGCATCATCGGCGTGGGCGTGGGGGTCGGCATGGGCGTGGGCGTGGACGTAGGCCCCGGAGTGGGGGTTGAGGCCGTAGGCGTCGGGGTAGGTGTAGGTGTGGGAGTCGGCGAGGGCGAGGGCGTAGGTGTGGGCGTAGGTGTGGGCGTCGGGGTAGGCGTGGAAGTCGGCGCCGGTGTCGGTGTGGGCGTCGAGGTAGGCGTGGGAGTCGGCGCCGGTGTCGGCGTGGGCGTCGAGGTAGGCGTGGGAGTCGGCGCCGGTGTAGGAGTGGGAGCCGGGGTTGGCGTGGGGGTTGGAGGCTCCGGCGTCGGCGCTACCGGAGTAGGCGTGGAAGTCGGAGCCGGCACCGGCGTAGGGGTTGGGGTCGGGTCGGAGCAGGCCACGGCCAACAGGACGATGCCCATCGCCGCGAGCGCAAGCTGTAATCGAAGGGGCCGCATCAGGGTCTCCTAGATGGTGTCCAAGTACGAGCCAAACGTCAGCGCAAACAGCGCGAAGTCCGGCGAGTTCGATGAAAACTTGAGCTCCGCGCTGCCGAACTCCGGCAGGGCGACGACGTTGTACAGGTCGGCCTCGTCCACCACGAAGTAGCTGCGACCGTCTTCGATGACGATGTGCTCGCCTGCTTCCTCGGCGGTGAGCGGACGGTAGGCCAGCTCCGCCCCGGAGTCTGCGCCCTCTTCCGGGATGTCCGCAATCGTGACCTCTACCTCGAACGGCTCCGCGCCCTCTTCGAAGTCGAGCACGATGTTCACCGTGCGGGCGAAGAAGAGCAGCGCGATGTAGTCCTCCAAGTCCTCGGTCGCCCTTCCGTGCCTGATCGACTCGAAGTCCGATGTCCATCGGCCTTCCAGGTAGATGAACTGGTTGATGTGGTCTTTCGGGTCCCGGTAGAACTGGGTGTACTCCGGACCACCCTCGTAGTAGTGCGGGTGTGCGATGTAGAAGCCGGAGGAGTTCCGGCTAAAGCCGCCGTATATCTCCCGCGTCTGCTGGTCACGGGGAGACGTGCCGTAGGCTCGCTGGTCCGGCACAGGGCCGGGGTCGGGGTTCGACGCGACGCCTGAAACGTCGGCGCCTGCCTCTGTAAGCAACTCTCGTATCTGCTCCTCGGTCTCGTTGTACGCGCCCTCGCCGAAGTGGGTGTAGCGCACGACGCCGTTGGCGTCGATGAGGTACTTGGCGGGCCAGAACCGGTTGTTGTACTCGCGCCACGTTCCGAATTCGTTGTCCTGCGCCACCGCCCAATCGACCCCTAGCTCCTCTGTGGATGCGATGACGTTCTCTGTGACCTTCTCGAACTCGAACTCCGGCGTATGCACCCCGACGATGGTGAGCCCTTGGTCCGCGTACTTCGCTTGCCAGTCCCGAAGGTAGGGAATCGTGCGGATGCAGTTGATGCACGTGTACGTCCAGAAGTCGATGAGCACCACCTGTCCGCGAAGCTCCTCTATGGTCAACGGGTCGCTGTTGACCCAGTTGGCGATTCCCGTGAACTCGGGCGCCGTGTCCCCCGGAGCGCCGCCCACGTCGCCGGTGAGCTCGATCCGGGGGAGTTCGACGCCCTCATCCGCGCTGGCCTCTGCATTTGCGTCAATGGGCGTCGGCACGGTCTCGGCGGGGGTCGGGCCGGCCTCGGTGGGCGTTGGGGCTGCCTCGGACGCGCACGCCGCAACGAACGCGACGGTTGCTACGAGGACGCCGACGGGGACCAGAAGGCGAGCGAAGCGCATCATCACGAGAACCTTTCAGCGCCACCTTGCCGGCGGCCTGCAACTTGCATATGCATGGCGCCTTCCAGCGCCGAACGCGGCTGTTTCCGACCGCCCTTTTCCCGCAACGTGCCGCGGAGTGCGGTCAGGGGTTAGATGCCTATCGTATACTGTGGGGTGCGCCCTCAATCGTTCGGAGCTATACCCCGCATGAGAGTCCCCCTGTCATGGTTGGCTGAATACGTTCCCCTGCGGATGGACCCTCGCCAGCTCGCCCACCGCCTCACGATGGCGGGCTTGGAAACCACCTACGAGGCGGGTCCCGGAGGCGGTTGGGAGAAGGTTGTCGTCGGCTATGTTCAGGAGGTCGGCCCCCACCCCAACGCCGACCGCTTGCGCCTGGCGACCGTTGACCTCGGCGGCGAGACGCGCACGGTCGTCTGTGGCGCGCCTAACGTCGCCGCCGGACAGAAGATAGCCTTCGCCCAGGTAGGCGCCATGCTCACCAGCGGCAAAACCGGCGACCCCATGGAGCTGACCGCCGCCGTCATCCGCGGCGTCGAGTCCGCAGGCATGGTCTGCTCCGAGCGCGAGCTCGGCCTCAGCGACGAGCACGAGGGCATTCTCGTCCTTCCCGTCGAGAGCCCCGTCGGCAAGCCACTGGCCGATGTCCTTCCGTCAGGCGACGCCTTCGAGATCGAGATCACTCCCAACCGGGGCGACTGCCTCGCGGTCCTCGGCGTCGCCCACGAGGTCGCCGCTATCACCGGCGAGCAGGTTGCCGAGCCGCCCCTCGACTACGACGAGGGCTCCGAGGACATCGCCGACGCCGTCGCCGTCGAGATTGCGGACCCGGAGCTCTGCCGCCGCTACACCTGCACCCTCGTCCGCGGCGTGGAGATCGGCCGCTCTCCCGAGTGGCTGCAGCGCCGTCTTCAAGAGGCCGGCCATCGCTCCATCAACAATGTCGTCGACGTCACCAACTACGTGATGCTGGAATACGGCCAACCTCTCCATGCATTCGATCTGGATCAGGTGCGCGAGGCCAAGGTCATCGTCCGCCCCGCAGCCGATGGCGAGCGCTTCGCCAGCCTCGACGGCCAGGAGCACGTCCTTCGGTCCCCGATGCTCATGATTGCGGACCCCGAGCGCGCTATCGGCCTCGCCGGCGTGATTGGCGGCCTGAACTCCGAGATGACCGACGCGACGAGCAACGTCCTCTTGGAGTCCGCGACGTTCAACGCCATCAACACCCGCCGGACCGCGGGCGCTCTCAAGCTTCGCACCGAGGCCTCGCTCAGGTTCGAGAAGGGCCTGAACCCGGACCTTGCCGAGCGGGCCGTGCGCCGAGCCACGCGGCTCATCCTCGAAACAGCCGGAGGCTCCGCCGCCAAGGGCGTCTGTGACGTTTTCCCCGGCAGGAGCAGTCCGCCGCGAATCCTCTTCTCCGGCGAGAGCCTGCGGCGAGTCCTCGGCGCCGACTACCCTTCCGAGCAGGTACGCCGCGTGCTGTCCTCCCTCGGCTTCAGCCTCGAACAGGACGACGGCGATTCGATGACCGTCGTCCCGCCTTACTGGCGCACCGACGTGAGCATCGAGGAGGATGTCGTCGAGGAAGTCGCCCGCGCCGTCGGCTACGACGGCGTTCCCGGCGCGCCGCTGTCGGGCCGCGTGCCCGACGCGATACCTCAGCCCGCGCGAGAGTTGCGAGAAGAAGCGCGCGACCTTCTCGTCGCCGCCGGCCTGCAGGAGACGATTTCTTATACCCTCGTCAGCTCGGAGGCTGCCGACGACAACGCCCTGCGTCCCGCGAATCCCATGAGCCGCGAGCAGGAGCGCCTCCGCACCTCCCTCCGCCCGAGCATCCTCCGCACTGCCGCCGCCGTTCTCCGGCAGCCTCCTGGGACCGTCGCCCTCTTCGAGGTCGGACGCGTCTTCGTCCCCCGCGAGGGCGCCTTGCCGGATGAGCGCGAGACGGCTGTTGGCGTCGTCGGCGGTCCGCGCGGCGACTCCCTCTGGGAGCAGGGCGCGCAGCCTCTCGACTTCTTCGACGCCAAGGGTTTGGTGGAGGCCTTGCTTGCGCACATGGGAATTGCGGCCGCCTTCGAGCGTGCAGATGACTCGATGCTCCACGCTGGACGGGCCGCGCGTGTGCTCGTAAACGGCGAGCCCGTCGGAGTTGTGGGCGAGCTGGCCCCTCGGGCCCTCGCCACCCACTCCCTCGCAGCCGGACCTGTCGCTTTGTTCGAGCTCGATCTCGGCAAGATTGCGCCCGCCGCGCCCGTCCTCCGCTCGCGCTTCCAGCCTTTCTCCCGCTATCCCAGCGCGATGCGCGACCTCGCCTTGGTCGTCGACGCCGGCGTGTCCGCCCAGCAGCTGCTCGCCGTCATCGAGTCTGAGCCCCTCGTCGTCCGCGCAACGCTCTTCGACCTCTTCGAAGGCGGCGCTCTGCCCCCCGGCAAGAAGTCCCTTGCCTTCCGTCTCGATCTCCAATCGGACCAAGAAACGCTGACCGCCGCCCGGCTCAACGATGTGGTCTCGGCCATCGTCGACCGCCTCGAACGCGAGTCCGGCGCCGCGCTGAGGACATAGCCGTGACACAGCACGAGCACCACAGCCACGGCCATGAACACGGCCACGACCACTCCGCTCACGCTCAGGCGGAGCATTCGCACGCGCATCCACGTACCGTCGACATGCTCTCCGTCGAGCAAGCGCTCGAGCGCATCCTGGCCCTCGTGCACGAGTTGCCCGCTCAGCGAACGCCCCTCCTCGAAGCCGACGGTCTGACGCTCGCGGAAGACGTCCGCTCGCCCTTTGACATCCCGGCCCTCGCCAACTCGGCCATGGACGGCTATGCCGTCCGCGCCGCCGACGTGGCGGCCGCCTCCGTCGCGTCGCCCGTAACCCTCACCGTCGCCGGCCAGGTGCAGGCAGGCCAGCTGCCGACGGTCGCCGTGTCGGACGGGACTACAGTCCGCATCATGACCGGCGCGCCGGTCCCCGACGGCGCGGACGCCATCGTTCCCTACGAGTTCACTGATGAGGTCGAGCGGCGCGCCACGGGGCTCGCGCTCGGTTATATCGCCATCAGACACGCACCTCATCTTGGCGATCACGTCCGCCCTCCGGGCGAGGACGCCGTGAAGGGCGCCCTCGTTCTGGAGAAGGGCCGCGTGCTCGACCCTCCCGCGATTGGTCTGCTGGCCTCCTTCGGCTTTGCCGACGCATTGGTGGTGCGGAGGCCCCGCGTGGCCGTGCTCGCGACCGGCGACGAGGTGCAGGCTCCCGGCGAGGCGCTCGAGCCGGGACGCCTATTCGACAGCAACACCTACGGCACGGCTGCCGCCATTCGCCGTTGGGGGGCGCAGCCTGTGCTCGTCGGCATCGCCCGCGACAACATGGACGACCTGCGCGCCAAGATTCGCAGCGGACTCGACGCCGACATGCTCATCACCTCGGCGGGTGTGAGCGCGGGCGCTTTCGACATGGTGAAGGAGACCCTTGCGGAGCTCGGCAGCGTCGACTTCTGGGCCGTGCGGATGCGCCCCGCCCGTCCAATCGCCTTCGGCCTGCTCAATGCGCCCGATGGCCGAAAGGTTCCCCACCTTGGTCTGCCCGGCAACCCCGTCAGCGCGCTCGTTGCCCTCGTCGAATTCGGGCGGCCTGCTCTCGCGAAGATGATGGGCGCAGCCCCAGCTCCCCTCCCCACCGTGCGAGCAGTCCTCGATGATGATCTCCTGAACACCGACGAACGCCGCGTGTACGCTCGGGTCTCGTTGGAGCGTCGCGAGGGGGAGTTGCGCGCGAGGCTTACCGGCGCGCAAGGCTCGAACCTGCTAACGTCAATGGGGCTTGCCCAAGGGCTCGCCATTTGCCCCGAGGATCTTCCTAAGAGGCCCGCAGGGGAGAAAGCCGTGGTCCAGCTGCTGGACTGGCTCGACCACTCGTCAATCCTGACCGATCAGCTAGACATCACGAGGTAATCCCGAATGACCACTGACCCGTTGGCGCCTGTCGAATCCGCGCAGGAGGCATCTCCCGAGGACCCCTCCTATCGGTTCATCCCCAGCCTCATCGAGCAGCAAGGCCGGTCCGTGGGGGTTGTTCTTGGGTCGCGCTTGTGCGAGGCCGCCCGCGCCAAACTTAAGAGCGAGCCGCGGACCATGTCCTATGCGGAGATCCGCAGGCTTTTCAAGGCCAACTGCGCCAATCAAGAGGGCTACCTCTCCCCTCAGCATCCCGTCCTCGAGACCGTCCTTCGCCTGCTGCTGATTTCGAAGGCCGACTCCATGACGCTGACGGACATTCACGACCAGGTCTCATCCCTGTGGCTGACCTCCACCTGGCCGCGCCACATCAATAAGGACGCCATGCGCCGCGTCTTGGACCGCGCCGCCTCCCACGGCATCATCCCGGCCTAGGCTCAATTCTCGGGAACGGGGAATGACGGGGGCGCTGTGACGCCCTCGTAGGCGACTGACTCTCTACGGATTCTGAGTTGGGCGGCGCCAAGAACAGTTGGCGCCGCAGCAAACCTGCCGTGCTCTCCAGCCCAATGACCGCGCTGAGGGGACGAGAGACCCCTTAGGCCGCTGCGAGGCTCGCCCTCGCCTGCTCCGCTACCTGGCCGAACGCGGGCGGGTCGGTCATCGCCAGCTCTGAGAGGACCTTGCGGTCCAGCATAATGTTCGCCAGCTTCAGGCCGTGCACGAATTGGGAGTAGGAGAGTCCGTGCTCGCGGGCGGCGGCGCCCAGCCTGACGATCCAGAGCTTTCGCATGTCGCCCTTGAGCTCGCGCCGGTGGGCGTAAGAGTAGGCCAATGCATGGAGCATCGACTCGTGCGCTCGGCGGTAGAGCGCGTGCTTGGTCCCTCGGTGCCCCTTCGTGAGCTCCAGGACCTTCTTGTGTCGTCGGTGCGCGGTTACTCCGCGCTTCACGCGTGCCATCGTTGTGACTCCTACTGATTCAGACCGGGGACGAGCTTCATGAGACGCTTCCGGTTGGATGGGCTGGCGACCATCGTGTCGCTGTAGGTGCGCGTGATGGAGCGGGTCTTCTTCCGGCGAAGGTGGCTGGAGTGCCTCTTCATCCGCAAAAGCTTTCCAGCCCCGCTTACGCGGTAGCGCGCGGCCGCGCCCTTATGCGTCTTCATCTTCGGCATCGTCGGACTCCTTGGCGGCTGCCGACCCCGGGCGCACGGGTGCTGCCGTCTTCCCCGGGGCCAACACGATACTCATGAACCGTCCCTCTAACTTTGGCGCCTGCTCCAGCTTGGCGCTCTCCTTGACTGCCTCGTGCACCTGTCGCAGCAGGCCCACCGCGAGTTCCGGGTGATCGAGCTCGCGTCCCCGGTGCATCACCGACACCTTGACCTTGTTGCCCTCGTCGAGCAGCTTGGTCACGAGGCGCTCCTTGGCCTCGATGTCATGTCGTCCGATGCGGGGGCGGAACCGCACCTCGCGCAGCCCCACATTCTTGTGGGTCTTGCGCATCTCCCGTTCTTTCGTGGACTGGAGGTAGCGAAACTTCCCGTAGTCCAAGAGCCGACAGACGGGCGGAACCGAATTAGGGGCGACCTCCACCAAATCAAGGTCGTGCTCCCGAGCTAGGACGAGCGCGTCGGCGGTGGTCATCACCCCGAACTGCTCGCCCTTTTCGTCCACGACCCGGACCTCGGGGACCCGGATGCGCTCGTTGACGCGGTATTCCTTAGCTATGTGCAGTCCTTCCACTCTAGAAAATCGGGCGCCACGAACGAGGCGCCCACCGAGCCGGATTATATACGGGGGACACCCGCTCGTAAACAAGCCCTAGCACACCGTTAGCTGCGCCGTCGCCTGCTGTAGCAAACGGAACCCCTTGGGGGTGGGCTGCCTCTACCCTTTCAGTAGGCAGAATTCGTTGTCGTCCGGGTCGGCGACTACGGCCAAGTTCGCTCCCGGCTCGACGAAGTCCCTGAGCGCTCTTCCCCCGAGGGCTTCGACTCTCGCCAGCGCCGCCAGCACGTCTGGCACAGTGAGGTCCATATGCACCCGGGTCTTGCTGGGTTTCTTCTCGGGGACTCGCCGGAGATAGACTGTCAGGCCGTTGGGCAGGGGTTCGAAGGCGAGGTACTGTCCCCATGCCGAATCCCGCTTGACGCCCAGCACTGCCGAATAGAAGGCCTCCGCCCGATCAAGGTTGGCAACGTCTATGCCGACGTGAGTCAGCGCTCCCACCGGCCGAGATTCTGCTGTCATGGCGCCATCCTCCTCTAGCGTCTAAGTCCGTGGGCGGCCCAGCTCGGACTCGAACAATCCGGCAGGCGCACGTCATTCATCCCCGTGGCCATCGCCCCTAAACTGCCCGTGCCGCAATCCCCGCGGCCCTGCTTACGGGCCGATTGGGGCTCAGGGCTAATCCCCCTACCGTCAGGAGCCAGTCATGCCCATGATCACGCGTTTGCTAGGCCTCTACTCCATGCTGATTGCGCTCGTAGTCGGCGTCTACTTCATCATCTCCCCCTTCGTCACTGCTGACTGGGGAGGCGACCTGTGGGACGTGCTCAACTACTTCATGGTCGCCGGGACCACCACCGCCCTCGGCGCTGCATTCATGGACAAGCGTTGCCTCGAGGCCGGGACGACCGACGTCATCCAGTACATCCGGACCTATGTCGCCTTCTACTCCGCCCTGCTGCTGTTCATGTGGTTCTTCTGGAAGTGGTTCTCGGTCCTGAACGGAGACGACAGCGATAGTCTCTCCTGGACGTTCGTCGACCCGCTCTTCGCCATCGTGGTGGGCTCCATCGGCCGGCGCATGTGGCGTAACGCCGCAGGCCTCTAGCCCTTCCTCGTGCTATTGGGGAGGGCCGCCTTCTTCCTCCTCCGTTTGCGGGGGAGGACTGAGTGGGGCGGACTCCCCAAGCCGGCGCTCCGTGCCACGCAGCAGCCTTTGGATGTTGTCCCGGTGCATCCACACCACCAGCGGCCCGCACCCGAGCGCGAACCATAGGTGCGGCAACGGCAGGTCCAGCGTTGCCGCCGCCACGCCGTAGGCCGCGACCACTCCGATAACCGCGAGGACCGAGCCGAGCGAGACGTACCGCGTCAGCAGGACGACCGGCGCGAATACTCCGATTCCAACGAGCGCCGTCCATGGCAGCAGCCCGCCCGCCGCGCCCACGCCCGTCGCCACGCCGCGCCCACCCCTGAAACCGGCAAAGACCGGAAACACATGCCCCACCATCACCGCCGCCGCTGCGCCGGCCTCCACCCACGCGTTCTCCGAGACCGCTCTTGCTCCCAGGGCGGCGGCAACTCCTTTGCCGCAATCCATGATGAGCACCACCAGCGCGGCCCCCTTGCCCCCCGTGCGCAGCACGTTCGTGACCCCCGTCTTGCCACTGCCGATGTCGCGCACGTCCATCCCGCGCGTCATGCGGATGAGGAGCAGCCCCGGCTGGATGCTGCCGAGCAGGTAGGCGCCCGGAACGAGGAGCCAGTCCATTGCCTACCGCCCGCCTCGCGTGGCTGGCTTGCGTCCCTTGGCGCCGGCTTGACCTGAGCCGGACCGGCTGGTGTTCCGCGCTCTCGCGGTCGCCTTGGAGCGGTTGTCCCCGATGACGTGTGTCCCGCCCTTACCGCGGAACTCGATCTTCATTGGCACGCCGTCGTATCCGAACGCTTCCCGCACGGTGTTCGCCAGGTACCGCTCGTACGAGAAATGGATGCGTCCGGTGTTATTCACGAAGAACACGAAGGTGGGCGGCCGCACCGCGTCCTGTTTGACCCGGTAGAGCTTCAGCGACCCTTTCGCCCCGCCTGACGGCGGCAGATGCCGGGACACCGCATCCATCACCGCCCGTGTGAGCTGCGGACCGTCCACCCACTCGGTCCGTTTCTCGTAGAGCGCGAACGCGGTCTGGAGCAGGTTCTCTATCCCCTCGCCCTCGGTGGCGGAGGTGAATACGATCGGCACGCCAGGCATGAACCGCATCCGCGCCCGCACCATGTTCGTGAAGCGCCTTGTCTCGCGGCGTTGGTCGAGCGTCTCGACGAGGTCCCACTTGTTAACGGCGACCACCAGCGACTTGAACGCGTCCGCCGCCTGACCCGCGATATGCAGGTCTTGGTCGGTGGCCGGCTGCGTTGCGTCCATCACGACAACCACCACGTCGCATCGGTGGACTGCCGTCGCCGCGCGCATCACGCTGAACTTCTCGATGCCCGGCTGCACCGCTCCTCGCCGCCGGATGCCCGCCGTATCTATGAGCAGCGCCGGAGCGCCTTGGAACTCGAACGCCGAGTCCAGCGCGTCCCGCGTTGTGCCTGGCGTCGCGCTCACGATTGAGCGCTCCTGGCCCAGGACTGCATTCGCCAGCGCCGACTTCCCCACGTTCGGACGGCCAATGATGGCGATGCGCGGCATGTCGGGCGCCGGAGTCGCGTCGTCCGTTGGTGGAAGGACTTCGAAGAGCGCGTCCAGCAGGTCTCCGAGACCGCGGCGGTGCAGCGCACTCACCGGAATGGGCTCGCCCAATCCGAGCGCGTAAGCGTCGGCGGACATCGACTCTTGGTTAGGGTTGTCCGCCTTATTCACCGCCAGCACGACCGGTTTGCGCGCCTGCCGCAACCGCTGCGCCGCTGCTTCGTCGGCATAGCTTGGGCCGCTCCGGACGTCAGTGACGAACAGCACCGCATCCGCAATCTCCAGGGCCGCGTCCACCTGAGCCGTGATGTGCGCTTCCATCTCTGTCTCAGGCTCCGGGACCAGTCCGCCCGTGTCCGCCAGCAGAAAATGGTGACCCTCGAACTCCGCCTCGGCGATCATCCGGTCCCGCGTCGTTCCCGACTCCTCCGCAACGATTGCTGACCGCCGTCCTTGTATCGCGTTGAACAGGCTCGACTTGCCAACGTTCGGACGTCCCACGATAGCGACGAGCGGCTTGGCGGATGGCGCTGGGGTTCCCTGGCCGGTCATCGTCTGTTACTCCCCTAAGACCAGCAGGCGGAGCACCGCCTTCTGGGCGTGCAGGCGGTTCTCTGCTTCGTCGTAGGCCGCCGACTGCGGATGATCGAGCATTCCCGGCGCCATCTCCTCCCCGTAATGCACCGGCATCGGGTGCATCAGCAGCGCTCCGGGGTTGGCCAGCGACACCAGCCGCTCATCGACCTGGAAGCCTTGGAACGCCGCCCTGCGCTGCGCAGACTCGGACTCCTGCCCCATGCTCGTCCACACGTCAGTGTAGATGACGTCAGCGCTGGCCGCCGCCTCGTCCGGCGCCTGCGTGAACGCCACGTCCACGCCGTTCGCCCGCGCCCGCAGCTTGGAGGAGTCCGCATCCGTGAAGCCGTACCCCCCCGGCGACGCGGTGGAGAAGCTCGCTCCCAGCGCGACAGCCCCAAGGCCCAGGCTCAGGGCGCAATTGTTCGCGTCCCCAACGTAGGCGACCTTCAGCCCCTCGACGCGGCCCTTGTGCTGCCGCACCGTCAGGAGGTCCGCAACCGCCTGGCACGGATGTTCCACGTCAGATAAGGCGTTCACCACCGGCACGGACGACGATGCGGCGAGCCGCTCCAGCGTGCTGTGCGCCATGACGCGCGCCACGATGACCGAGGCCCATCGCTCCAGTACTCGCGCCACGTCCTCCACTGGCTCGCGCGTATCGAGTCCGACCTCGTCAGCGCCCAGATAGACTGCGTGCCCTCCGAGCTCGTAGACCGCGATGTCGAACGACACCTTGGTGCGCAGCGAGGGCTTCTCGAAAAGCATCGCGACCGAACGCCCGCTCAGGGGCTGCGCATCGACGCCTCGCTTCGAGTACGCGTCCCCCTGCTCCAGAAGCCAGGCGAGCTCCGCATTCGATACGTCGTCAATTGAAAGGAAATCTGCCGGCGCCATGCCCTCTCCTCAGTCCTCTCTCAACTGCCCCACTTTCATCGCATATGGCGTGGATGGCCAACATCAAAGGAGTGCTTCGAAATCCCCTCTCCCGTTCAGGAAGGCGGGGAAGGCGCCTTGCCGAGCCTCTCCGTTCGCGGCTCTTTGCGGGCAGCCGGAGAGGAGGTCGCGTCTTTACTCTCGCCGTGGCCCGTTCAGGTCCGAGATCGTATCCACGTATGCGTCCCAAGCCTCCTCGGCCATCGACTTCGTCGCGCCGATCTCGACTTCGGCCACGCCCTTGCGCACGGCCCCGTAATAGAGCAGGCTCAACTCGTACCATCGGTCGTACCGCCGCTCCCGCTCCGTCTCCGGAATCATCGTTCCCATGCGGATAGCATATCCCACCTCGGAGGGGAGAGGGATTTAGGAACGTCGCCTAGCGGAACTGGCGGAGGAAACGGATGTCGTTCGCAAAGAAGTGCCGCACGTCGTTGATGCCGTACTTCAGCATCGCGATTCGCTCCGGCCCCATCCCGAACGCGAACCCCGAGTAGACTGATGGGTCGTAGCCGACAGCCCGCAGCACGTTAGGATGCACCATTCCGGCGCCCATGATCTCCAGCCAGTCGCCGCGCCACTCGATCGACATGTCGACCCCCGGCTCGACGAATGGGAAGTAATCGCACCGGAACCGCACGCGCGTATCCGGCCCGAACATCTGCCGCGCGAACTCGTACAGCGTGTGCTTGAGATTGGCGAACGTCACGCCTTTATCGACGGCCAGTCCCTCGATCTGGTGGAACTGCGACTCGTGGGTCGCGTCCGTCGCCTCGTACCTGTAGCACTTCCCCGGCACGATCACGCGGATCGGCGGCTCGTGCTCCTCCATAACGCGCGCCTGCATCGGCGACGTATGAGTCCGTAGCAGGGTGGTGAAACCGCCGTCCGGGTCGCGGTTCGTGTCCAGCCAGAAGGTGTCGAACATGTCGCGGGCAGGATGGTCCTTCGGGATGTTCAGCACCTCGAAGTTGTACCGGTCCCACTCGACCTCCGGTCCCTCGACCACCTGGAAGCCCATGCCCTTGAATATCTCGCAGATTTCGCGGATAACAATAGTCGATGGGTGGTAGCGTCCAAGGAGCGCCGGCTTGCCCGGAAGCGTGATATCGATTGCGTCCTCCGCGAGCGACTCCATCCGCGCCGCCTCGATTGCGGCTCGCCGGGCGGTCATCCGCTCTTCCAACAGCGCCTTGGCCGCGTTCCCCGCTGCGCCCACTGCCCGGCGCTCCTCGGGGGGCAGCTGGGCCACGCCGCGCAGGACCTGCGTGAGCCGTCCGGAGCGCCCCAGGTGCTCCACCCGCCACGCGTCGAGGTCCTCCGTCGAGCCGGCCTGTTCGAGCGCGTCGAGCGCGTCGTCGCGAAGCGCGGCGATGTCAATGGGAGAAGTGGTCATGGGGCTTTAGTATACAGGAGACGAGCGGGGCGTTCGTCGAGAGCGGTTCGTTGGGAGCTTAGGCGCGGATGCGTAGACGTGGTAGCCTTAAACGCCGCGAAACTTACTTGTTGGTCTGCCCCATGAGCGCTACCGCCAGGGAGCGCTGTGGGCAAGGACAATCGTACCTGTCCAAGGAGACACTAGCGTGGAAGAGCGCTACTCCATCGAATCGTTCCTCGGAGAACTCCCGAGCGAGGACGTGCGAAACGCGGCCGTTCGGCTGTTGGGCGTAGCCCTGCATTACGGGGCTGATTTGAGATGGGAGCCGAGCGGAGTCAGCATCCGGATCAGGGCTTCCCGTTCAAACTTCCCCGTCGCGGTGGCTTGGCTATGCCCGCCGTCGGCCCCTCCCGATGAAGACTTGGAAAGGATCAAGTTGTTCTCATTCGGAGCGAGTGTCTTTGAAGGGTACGGGCTATCGCCCTCAACCCCTCTATACCAGTTTCTCGACCAGTGGGCGGCCCAGTTCGCCGGCTTTGGGTTCGAAGACGTCTCCGGCGATGGAGTCAAGGCGTGGGCCGTCGGCTACGATGAGGCCGTGGAGCATATCGACATGCTATCGGACAAGCTCGCCGCGGCGCTCTTCCGGCTGCGGATGCTGTGAGCAGGGGACTGGAATAGGGAACGAGCTGCTGTCCCGAATGACGCCGGATGAAGAAGAAGCCCCCGCGATTCCTCGCGGGGGCTTCTCCCGTCGGCGGTGCGTCCTTCGACAAGCTTAGGACGGACCGATGGTTACGCGGCTGGCGCGGGGTCCGGCGCGGGCGCCTCGTCAGCGACGTGCAGGCTGAGGCGCTTCGCCTTCTTGCTCTCGGCCTTGGGGAACCGGACCGTCACGACGCCGTGCTCGTACGAGGACGCCGCCTTGTCCGCGTCCACGCTCTCCGGTAGGCGGACAGAGCGGCGGAAGGAGCCGGTGCGGCGCTCGCGTAGCAGGTAGCCGTCCTCCTGACGCTCCCCCTCCGACGCCGTCTGCCCCTCGAGGGTGAGTACGCCGTCCTCGATGGTGATGCCGATGTCGGAGGGCGGGACGCCGGGGAGTGCGCCCTTGATGACGAGGTCCTCGCCGTCCCTCTCAACGTCGAGCGGGATCGACCAGCCGCCGGCGTAGGAGTAGTGATAGGGGACGCCGAAGCGTCGGTGCATGTGCTCAAACCTGAGCAGGTCTCGGAATGGGGTCCAACGTTCGATGGCCATGGGAGTGCCTCCTTACCCGTCTGCGCCGCCTCCGTCGCGGCTCTCTTTTCTTGATACGAACTGTATCAATGAATGGAGGCTATGTCAATAGGTCTGCTACGATTCGTATCAGCTACATGCTTATTCCCTAGCAGTCTGGCGTGAGGTCTCAACCCTTTCCTACCCGCGCCGGTCTGTGTTGAGGTAGTAACGCCGCGAGACTTCCAGAAAGCCGAGCTTGGCGGCTATGCGCAAGGACGCCGCGTTGTCCTCGCCGGCGCTCCATACGGGAATCCGGCCTCGCTCTCGGATCAGGCGCGCTACTATGTTCCCACAGGCGGAGGCGAACCCCTTGCCGCGCCAGGACTCATCGGTGGCCACCCCAATATCGCCGTGCTTTGCCGTCAAGGCATTGGTGTGCGCCAAGGCCACGAGCCCGCCCTCCACTACAGCGCCGGCCGCCGCGCCATTCGTCAGCAGGTCCTCGAACGTTACGAAGCTCATGCCCTGCGCGCTTCTCCGGTATGCAGCCAGTAGGTCCACGTCTTCCAACTCCAGCTGGCGGACCTCGGGAACAGCGAATTCGGCAACATCGCCGGTCAGCGTGTGGTATACGTCGCCGTAGCGCCGAACGTGGACGCCTGCGTCTTGCTCCATGAGCGCGGCCAGTGGACCGGCCAAGTCGGCGGATGCGTTCGGCGACATACCCGGCTGTCGCCAGTCATTGAGCGGACGCAGCAGCTCCCATATGGCCGATGGGTCCGTCCCGAAGCACCAAGGCTCCCGCCGCAGTAAATGCGATTGGACGACCATACCGTCGAGTCGCCCCGAAGCGTCGGCTGCATATGCGTCCGCGAGACCCCGACGCAGGAGATGGTTCGCAATAGCGGTTTCCGGCGTATCCCCTAGAGCGTCGGCAAGGAGGTCGCGTTGCTCTTGTGTCTGTAACAGGCCCATTGCCCTCCTCAGTCGGCCGGCGTTCGCGGCGTAGCCGAGCGCCGAGGGGAATCATGACGACTCGGCGGGGCGAGCATACTACCGAGCACCCGTGGGCGCGCGCCCGCGTTGGTGCGGGTCTCCCGGTGTTAGAATCGGCTTATGGCGCACTCGCCGCTGCTCATCGCCACCCATAACCCCCACAAGGTCGCCGAGTTCCGCAGGCTCCTCGGCGGCGTTGGGCTCGACTTGGTTACGCCCGCCGACCTCAGCCTCGATCTCGAGGTCGAGGAGACCGGCCAGACCTTTGAGGAGAACGCTCGCATCAAGGCCCGCGCCTTTTGCGCCGCGAGCGGCCTCTCCTCCCTTGCCGACGACTCCGGCATCGAGGTTGACGCCCTGGACGGACGTCCCGGCGTGCGTTCAGCGCGCTACGGCGGCGACGGCCTCGACGACGCCGGCCGCGTGAGCCTCCTGCTCGCCGAGCTTGGCGGCGTGCCCCAAGACCAACGCTCGTGCCGCTACCGCGTCGTCCTCGTCCTTGCCTGGCCCGACGGGCACGAGGAGACGGCCGAGGGCGCGTGCGAGGGCAGGGTGGCCTTTGAGCCCGTCGGCGACAATGGCTTCGGCTACGACCCCGTCTTCCACGTCCCGGCCTATGGCAAGACCGTTGCGCAGCTCGGCGCCGACGAGAAGGACGCCATTAGCCATCGCGGTCAGGCCGCCCGCCGAATGGCCGCCCTCCTGACCGGCGCCGCTCTCGCCGAGGCGGCATCGTGACCGCGCAGCTGACCGACACGCTCGGTAGGCCGGTTCACGACCTCCGCATTTCCGTGACCGACCGCTGCAACTTCCGTTGCACGTACTGCATGCCCGCCGAGATATTCGGCGAGCGCTACCACTTCCTCCCCCGCGAGGCCATCCTCTCCTACGAGGAGATTGCCCGTCTCACCGGCTTATTCGTCGGTCTTGGCGTGACCAAGGTCCGCATCACCGGCGGCGAGCCCCTCGTCCGGCGGGACCTGGAAGAGCTCGTCGCGATGCTCGCCGAGATGGACGGCATCGACGACTTGACCCTCACCACCAACGGCTACCTGCTGGCCGAGCAGGCCCAAGCCCTGCGCGACGCAGGCCTACGACGCGTCACCGTGAGCCTCGACACCCTCGACCCCGAGATATTCGGCATGATGAACGGTAGAGGTTACTCGCCCGATGCCGTCTTGGAAGGCATCGCTACGGCCGAGCGGGTGGGACTCGGCCCCATCAAGCTCAACGCCGTCGTCGAGCGGGGAGTCAACGACCACACCGTCATGGACATGGTCCGCCACTTCAAAGGCTCAGGCCAAATCCTCCGCTTCATCGAGTACATGGACGTCGGCAACATCAACGGCTGGCGCCGCGACCAAGTGGTCCCGTCCGCCGAGCTCGTCGAACAGGTCAACGCCGTATACCCCATCGAGCCCCTCGCGCCCAATTACCGGGGCGAGGTCGCCGAACGATGGCGTTTCATCGACGGCGACGGCGAGATCGGCTTCATCTCATCCGTCACCCAGCCTTTCTGCGGAGACTGCACCCGCGTGCGGCTCTCCCCCGAAGGCCAGGTGCTGACGTGCCTCTTCGCCTCGTCCGGCGTCGACCTCCTCACGCCCCTCCGCGACGGCGAAACGGACGCTCAGATCCAAGACCGCATCGCCAATATCTGGCGCGCCCGCACAGACCGCTACTCCGAGCTCCGCGCCGCCCTGCGTCGCCCCGGACACGAGACCCCCGCCCGCAAAATCGAGATGTACCAGATAGGCGGATGACTCCTTCCTTCGACATCTACACCGACGGCTCCTGCCTCGCAAACCCCGGCCCCGGCGGTTGGGCTGCCATCATCGAGCATGACGGCGAGACCGACCGGCTATCGGGCGGCGAGCGCTCCACCACGAACAATCGCATGGAGGTCACCGCCGCCATCAAGGGGCTGGAGGCGGTCCCCGTTGGCGCAACCGCCGTGGTCCACTCCGACAGCGAGTACCTCGTCAAGACGATGACCAAGGGCTGGAAGCGCAACGCGAACCGCGATCTATGGGAGCAGTTGGACCGTCTCGCGACGAGGCGTAACGTCGACTTCCGATGGGTGCGCGGGCACGCGGGGCATCCGCAGAACGAGGAGGCTGACCGCCTCGCCGTTCGCGCGATGCAGAGCGCCGCGGGCAGGACGCTTCCGCTCGAAACGGCAGCGGAAGGCGCGCCGTCCCCCGCCGTCCCAAGCCCGGGCCTCACTCACATCGACGCCCAAGGTGCCGCTCGCATGGTCGACGTGGGCGCCAAGCCGGACTCCGACCGTTTCGCCGCCGCTGCCGGAACGGTCACTATGCGTCCTGAAACTCTTGCCCTCATCCTCCAGGGCAAGATGGAGAAGGGCGATGTCTTCACCGTCGCTCGCATCGCCGGCGTCAATGCGGCTAAGCACACCTGGGAGCTCATTCCCCTCGCCCACCAGATTCCCCTCTCCCACGTCGAAGTCGACTTCGAGACCGACCCTCCGCAGGGGAGGGTGACTGTCTCCTCGCGCGCCCGCACGACCGCCAAGACCGGCGTGGAGATGGAAGCCCTAACCGCAGTTGCCGTCGCCGCCCTGACCATCTACGACATGTGCAAGGCCGTAGACCGCTCCATGACCATCGGCGACGTTCGCCTCATGGAGAAGACGGGCGGCGTCCACGGCGATTACAAAGCCCTGTGAGCCTGCCCGCGCAGTGCGTCGCAGGCGCGCTCGTGAGCAGTGGCAAAGTCCTGCTCGTCCGGAGATCCCCGTTTCGCGCATACTACCCAAGCGTATGGGACCTCTTCGGAGGGCACGTCGAGAGCGGGGAGTCATTGGAGGATGCGCTCCGCAGGGAGGCTCGTGAAGAGCTCGAGGTGGAGCTGGATTCCTGTCGGCTGCTTGGGACAGTCCATGATCCAGTCGAACACGCCGATATCCACCTCTTCGTCGTGACGGCATGGCGCGGCGAGCCCGTAAACGCGGCGCCCCAAGAGCACACGGAGATTGGCTGGTTTTCAGCCGCTGAGCTGCCTCTTGGTCCGGCAGGCTTGGACGCCTATCGCGACCTCGTCGTGGAGGCGGTGACGCGCCCCGAGGCATAGATTCTTTACCTCCCCAACCGCACCGCTCCGGCCACTGCGCGGAACGACTCCGACGATATCTCGAACAGCCAAGAGTGGCGCATTTCCGACAACTTGCGGCGATCGTCCTTCGTGAACGCGAGACGCAAGAGCTCCAACGGCGCCGGCTCCCGGAAGGGCAGGTAGTCGTACTCGTAGGTCCCTCGCGCGTGGTCGACGCTTGTCGCGATGCCGATTCCCGGCGCGGTCTTGGCGCGCCCCGGATAGCTGGACGTGCAGTAGATGAGCACCATGTCTCCCGTCTTCAGCTCCCGCGGCATGGCGCGGTTGCCGTACATCCCGCCCTCGACCGTCACGTGGTCGCCGACCGTAGGGTCGGCGTAGACCGCGAAGTAACACCTCGGCGATGCGGCGCTCATGGCATGAGACCCTAGCACCGCCCACTGCTTGCCCGCCACGAGCCTTGGGAGGCCCTCCCCGTCACCGACCTCACCGGGAGTGCGAACGCCCTAGCTGGAGCAGCTGTGTAGGGCAAGCGCAGCCTAGGCGAACGGAGAATCCCGAGTGTGATATGATGCAGTCCCCAACGGATTTTGAGCTGCCTTTCTGTTTCCTCGGTCCGACACGCCAGGCTTCTGCTGGTGCCTCCAAGTCAAACGGGCAACCTGACTCCTAAGGAGCACTAGATGAAGATTTACGTCGGCAACCTCAGTTTCAACACGAGTGACAACGACCTGCGAGACGCCTTCGCCCCCTACGGCGAGGTCGCCAGCGCACAGGTCATTACGGACCGCGAGACCATGCGCTCGCGTGGGTTCGGTTTCGTCGAGATGGCCGCTGACAGTGCGGCGCAGCAGGCGATTCGCAGCCTCAACGGCTCGGACCTCCAGGGCCGCGCCCTCAACGTCAACGAAGCCAAGCCTCGGGAAGACCGCGGCTCGCGGAGCGGCGGCGGTTCCTGGAGGTAGGTAGGCGCCTACAAAGCGCTTCGGCCTGAGTGCGCCCCCGGTGTCGGCGGGGCGCCAATGGCTGAGCTGCGGCCTCTGGGCCTCCCACAAGTCGCCGCAACGCGCTTACAATGCGCGCATCCGGACCGGTCTATCGCAGGAGGACAAGTCATGGCAGGGATTCTCGACGCCGACACCCATATCGCTGAGCCGCCCGGCATGTGGGACTATCTGGACCCCGAGTGGCACGCCCGCCGTCCCGTCATCGTCAACGTGCCTGACGACACCCTCTACGGCACGGCCGATCACATGTGGCTCATCGACGGCAAGATATACCCCAAGATTGTCGGTCGCGGCGGCAGCTCCTTCGTAACCCCCACCGCCCAGACCCGCGTCCGCAGCCGCGAGGACGTCCCCGCCCGTGAGCTCACCGACATCGCCATGCGCTTCGAGGGCATGCGCGCCACCAACGTCGACGCCCAGGTTGTCTATCCCACCCTCTTCCTCGGTTTCCTTACCGAGGACCCCGCCTACGAGGTCGCCCTCGCCAGGGCGTACAACCGCTACATGGCCGACGTCTGGGCCAAGTCCGAGGACCGCATTCGATGGGTCGTCGTGCCCGCTCTGCGCGACATCGACGCGACCATCCAGGAGCTGCGCTTCGGCAAGCGGAACGGCGCCTGCGGCGTCTTCTTCCGCGGCATCGAGAAGGACCGCATGCTCGACGACCCCTACTTCTTCCCCGTCTACGAGGAAGCCCAGTCTCTCGATCTCGCCATCACCGTCCACCAGGGCCAGGGCTCTCCCGCGCTCAACGAACTTGCCGACCCCGCCCGCAGCCACACCTTCACCCATGGTCGACTGCCCCCCATCGCCGGCTTCCGGAACTTGGTCCAGAACCGCATCCCGGAGCAATTCAAGGACCTGCGCTTCGGCTTCATCGAGACCGGCGCCTCATGGATTCCCTTCGCCCTCTACCAACTCTCCGGCACCATGAAGCAGGACCCCAGTTTCTTCGGCCCGCGCCTGTTCGACGAGTACAACATGTGGATATCCATCGAGGTCGCCGAGGACATGCCCTACCTCGTGGACAAGATCGGAGCCGACCACGTCGTCACCGGCACGGACTACGGCCACCACGCCCCGGGAACCACCAACCGCCTCATGAGCGACCCCTCGGCCCAGACCCACATGGTCGAATCCCTCCGCTCCCGCGCGGACCTCTCCCAGACCGACGTGGACAAGATCCTCGTAGACAACCCCAACGCACTCTACGGAGTGTCTTAGGGAAGCCTCACCTTGGCTGTTTACAGACGAAGAGCCTGGCCGTCTGGCGGCCAGGCTCCCGGACAACTCGCTAGCGTCCGTAACCGCTCCACCCATCGAAGGGTGGACAGTAGGGTGCCGCTCCCGCGCACGTCCCCCGCTATAATCTCCTGCATATGACCGGCCCCGCTGAGGCGCTCCTCCAAGGACTCAACCCCCCGCAGCGTGAAGCCGTCGAGCATGTCGACGGCCCGCTGCTGATCGTCGCAGGCCCCGGCTCCGGCAAGACTCGCGTCATCACCCACCGCATCGCCTACCTCAACCAGCGCGTCGGCATCGGCCCCAGCCGCATCGCCGCCGTCACCTTCACCAACCGCGCCGCACGGGATATGCGCTCCCGTCTGGAACGCCTCATGGGCGAGCGCGCCCGATACCTCTTCGCCGGCACCTTCCACGCCCTTTGCGCCATGATTCTGCGGCGCGACGGCGAGGCCATCGGCATCCCCAAAGAGTTCGTCATCATGGACGACGATGATCAGATGGGCCTCATCAAGCAGGCGATGGAGCTGGCCGAGGTCAACCCCAAACGTTTCCCTCCACGCGCCGTTCTATCCGCCATCAGTTCCGCCAAGTCCCAGCTCCTCGGCCCGGAGGGCTTTGCCGGCAGCGCCCAGGGCTACTACGACGAGGCCGTACATCGCGTCTTCGTCCAATACCAGGGCCTCCTAGCCCGCAGCCGCGGCGTCGATTTCGACGACCTCCTGAGCCGGACCGTGGAGCTCCTCCGCCAGTCCCCCGAAACGAAGGCCAAGTACCAGGAACGGTTCGTCCACATCATGGTCGACGAGTTTCAGGACACCAACGTCGCCCAGTACCAGATCGCCCGCGAGCTTGCGGGCAAGCATCGCAACCTCACCGTTGTGGGCGACCCCGACCAGTCCATCTACTCCTGGCGCAACGCCGACATTCGCAACATCCTTTCCTTCCAGAAAGACTACCCCGAATCGAAGGTCGTCCATCTCTCTCAGAACTACCGCTCGACCGGCACGATCCTCGACGCCGCCCAGCACGTCATACGCCCCAACAGCCAGCGTATCGAGCAGCGCCTGTTCACCGAGAACGAGCCCGGAGCCCCGGTCTACGTCGCCGAGGCCTACAACGAGGAGGAGGAAGCCCAGGGCGTCATCCGCGAGGTGCAGCGCCTCATGGAGGAGGAGAGTGTCACCCTGCGCGATTGCGTCGTGACCTACCGAGTCAACGCCCAGTCCCGCGCCTTGGAGGAGGCGTGCCTCCGCTACGGCGTCCCCTACAAGCTCATCGGCGGCGTCCGCTTCTACCAGCGGCGCGAGGTCAAGGACGTGGTCGCCTACCTGCGCCTGCTCCAGGATCCCTACGACGAGGTCAGCCTCACGCGCGTCATCAATGTGCCGGCGCGCGGCATCGGCAAGAAGACTGTCGACGACCTCACCGCGTGGGCGCGCACACTGGACATCCCCGCTTACAGCGCGCTCCAGCTGTTGACCGACGAGTCGGGCGAGCATCCGTCGCCCTTCGACGCGCGTCAGAAGCGCCAGCTTGCAGGCTTCCTCTCCCTGATCAACGCCCTGCGCGAACGCGCCGCTGACCTTGAGCTGCCCGAACTCATCGACGAGGTGATGGAGCGCTCCGGCTACCGGCGCTCGCTCATCGAGTCCGGTGACTCCGACGCTGAGGACCGCCTCGACAACATCCGCGAGTTCCGGGGAATGACCGCTGACCTCGCCGGTGCGCCCGCCGCCGAGAACCTGCCGGCCTTCATCGAAAGCGTGACCCTCGTCTCCGACCAAGACGCCATCCAAGAGGACGAGCAGCAATACCTCACTCTCATCACTCTCCACCAGATCAAGGGCCTCGAATACCCCGTCGTCTTCATCACCGGCATGGAGGAAGGCATCCTGCCCCACATGCGCTCTCTCGACGACCCCGACCAGCTCGAGGAGGAGCGCCGCATCGCCTACGTCGGCATGACCCGCGCTCGCAAGCGCCTCTACCTGCTGCGGTCGCTGCGCAGGATGATGTACGGCAGGACAGGCCCGGGGTACGCGTCGCGCTTTCTCATGGACATCCCCTACAACCTCATCGAGGTCCCGGCCCGCAAGCAGCGCGACGGGGCCGCCTCTGACGCCATCCGTCATTCCCGCGAAGGCGGAAACCTCGCCACTGCATCCGGCGTGAGCGCCCCCGCCCAGCCGCCGCCGTTCAAGGCAGGCGACAAGGTCGCTCATGCCAGCTTCGGCAAGGGCGTCGTCGTCAACTGCGCCCCGCGCCCTGACGACTACGAGGTAACTGTCGCATTCGTGGGGGCCGGCATCCGCCGGTTGCTCCACAGCTACGGCAAGCTCGATAAGGTCGTAAGCTAGAGGATATGGCTGTCGACCTCTCCATAGTCATTCCCGCTTACAACGAGCAGGACCGCATCCGCCCCACCCTCGAAGAGTACGCCGCCGTCTTCCGCAAGTCCCGCGTGGGTAGGTTCGAGCTCCTCGTCGTCCTGAATGGCTGCCGCGACAACACCCGCGCCGTCGTCGAGTCGATAGCCGCCAATGTCCGTGAGATCCGTATCGTCGAGTTCGCTGAGCCCCTCGGCAAGGGCGGCGCTATTCGCAAGGGACTTGACATAGCCGACGGCCGCCTGCTCGCCTACGTCGACGCCGACAACATGGTGCGCGCCGACGAGACCAAGCGTCTGATTGCCGCGCTCGCTGACTACGACGTCGCCATCGCCGACCGCTTCAGCGGCGAGCAGACCAACGGCAGCCAGCCCTTCCTCCGTCGGCTCATCAGCCTCGGTTCGAGGCTCTGGGTGCGCAGCTTCCTCAGTCTCCCGTACTCCGACACCCAATGCGGCGCCAAGGCCTTCCGCGCTGACGCCTGGAATGCCATCGCGCCGAGCATCGCCGAACGCGGCTGGGCTTTCGACCTCGATGTTCTAGCTCACGCCAAACGCTTGGGTCTCTCCGTCGCCGAGGTCCCCGTCCGCTGGCAGCACGTCGCCGAAGGCTCCAAGGTGCAACCCTGGAAAGATGTCCCCGCCACCCTCCTCTCGACCGTCCGCATCAAGCGCCGCGCCAGGCGCTAGCCGCCTAACCCCGCCTCCTCCGCCGCGCGCGCCACGCCACTATCCGCACGCACAGTTCCGCGAGGGCCAGCGCCTCCTTCACGCCCGCCTTTGACGATCCGGCGCGACGGTTGTGAAACACCATCGGCCACTCGCACACCCGCAGGCCCCGCTGCGTCGCCAGCGCCTCCAGAAGCCACTTGAACCCGCGCGAAGAGTAACGCGTCGGCATCTCCGTGATGACCTCGCGTCGGCAGAGCGCGTAGCCCGTCAGCACGTCCCGCTGAGGCAGCAGCAACAGGATTCTCACGCCGAGGTTGAGCGCCAGGCTGATGAGCCGCCGGGTCATCGGCTGGCCGACGAAACCGCCGCCCCTGACGAAACGCGAGCCGATGACCACATCGCAGCCGTCCTCGGCCTTGCCGAGCATTCCCGGAAGCTCCTCCGGGTCGTGCGAGTGGTCCGAGTCCATCACTGCGACGAACCGCCCCCTCGCCGCCGCCGCGCCTGCGAACACGGCGCTGGACAGTCCCGCCTTACCTGCGCGTTCGACGAGCCGCACCCGGTCGTCCGACGCTCCCATCTCTCTCACGACGTTCGCTGTGCCGTCCGGGCTGCCGTCGTCCACGACGATTACCTCGCAAGGAACGCCGCGGAGGATGTCGAGCACCTGCAGCGCGAGCGCACGGATGTTCTCTCGCTCGTTGTAGGTCGGCAGGATGACTGACAGCAGTGGGGCGGCTTCGGGCGACACGAATGCGAGTATAGGAGCGGCCCCAAGCGACCGGCAATGAGGTCCGCCGCTGGTTTACCCGCGCTCAGAACCAGGCGTACACTCCCCCGTGGCATGCTCGAACGACCAAGAACCGCTCTCGTCCTTGCCGGCGGCAGAGGCGAACGCCTCCGCCCACTGACCGACGACCGTCCCAAGCCGATGGTCCTCGTAGGCGGAAAGCCCATCCTCGAGCGCCAATTGGCCTGGCTACGGGAGAACGGCGTCGAGCGCGCCGTTCTCCTCACCGGCTACCTCCACGAGGTCGTTGCCGATTACTTCGCTACTCCGCGCATCGATGGACTCCCCGTCGAGTGCGTCGTGGAGGACTCGCCCCTCGGCCGGGGCGGCGCCTTCAAGAACGGATACCGCCAAGCGGGCCTGTCCGACCCCCTAGTCGTCGCGACGAATGGCGATGTGCTGACCGACCAGCCCCTCGACGCCTTGCTGCGTGTCCACGAGTCTGCAAGCGCGCTCGCCACGGTCATGCTCACTCAAATGGTCAGCCCCTACGGCATCGTCGAAGCGGAGGGCGACCTCGTAACCGGCTTCACCGAAAAGCCTCTTCTGCCTCACTGGATAAACGCCGGGACCTACCTCCTTTCCCGCGAGGCCATCGAGCGCTTCCCTGACCTGGGCGACCACGAGACAACCACCTTTCCCGCCCTCGCGTCCGAGGGCAGACTGGCCGCCTACAAGAGCGTCGCCTACTGGAAATCGATTGAGTCCCCCAAAGACCTCGCCGAGGCCGCAACCCGCTTCGCGTAACGATCCCTCATCCGTCATTGCTTCGAAAGTCCTCTCCACCGTCTGCGGGGGAGAGTTAGAGAGGGGGCCGCCCCGCCCGCTACTTTCGTCGGTTGTGGTGTGGGGCGTCAGCCCAACATGAGGGATTCCCGCGCAGGCGGGGACCTCCCGGCGGCGCGGTTCCACCGCGACATTTACCCCTTACCCCAACCCGCCCCCAACGCGTATTCTGAAATCTCCATCATGTCCACCCCTAGCCCCGTCCCGACATCCCAAGCCCTCTCCGGTCAGCCCCAGCGTCTGCGCCCGCCAGAAACGCCCCCCAAGGAGCGTGTGCCACCGTGTTTTTTCATTTCGCTCGCATTCTTGATCGCAGGAAGCAGGCCGTGGCCTGCTAAACAGCCCCGATCAAGAAGGTGAAAGTACCCCCTCCGGCGGCACAGACCATCTTCCCTTACGAGTAAAAATCCCATCAAGAAGCTGATTTGCTCCACCCTCTCTAACCTCTCTGCGAGGGAGACTGAGAGGGGGCCGTCTGCGGGAGAGAGGGGTCTGCTATCATGGCTCGCGGCCTGCGAGGCGCGAAGCTCGTCGGCCACTTTCACAGAGAGGACTCCCATGAAGCTCCACGAATACCAGGCCAAGGAGCTCCTAGCCGGTTATGGCGTGCCCGTCCCTGAGAGCTACGTCGCTGCGTCAGGCGCCGAGGCTGCTGACGCGACCGTGAAGCTCGGCGGGACGGCCGTTATAAAGGCTCAGGTGCATGCCGGCGGGCGCGGAAAGGCTGGCGGCGTGAAGGTAGTCGGCGACCCCGCCGAGGCTGCCAAGTTCGCCGACTCGCTCATCGGCTCGACCCTCGTCACCTTCCAGACTGGCCCCCAAGGCGCGTCCGTCCATAAGGTGCTCGTCGAGCAGACGATGAACATTGAGCGCGAGCTCTACCTCAGCATCACCACGGACGGCGGACGGCGCCGTCCCGTCGTCATCGCATCGGCCTCGGGCGGGATGGAGATTGAGGAAGTCGCCCAGACCGAGCCGGACAAAGTCTTCACCGAGCCCATCGACCCCGCGATTGGCTTTCAGCCCTTCCAGGGCCGACGCCTCGCCGAGATGCTCGACCTCCCCCCGGCGCAGACCCGACCCTTCTCCGCTCTCGTCGACGCTTGCTACCGGGCCTATATGACCCTCGACTCCAGCATGATTGAGATCAACCCCCTCGTCCTCACCAACGACGGAAAGATGCTCGCCCTCGACGCCAAGGTCAGCATCGATGATGACGCCCTCTTCCGGCACAAGCCCGAGGCCGAGCTGCGCGACGCCTCCCAAGAGGAGGACCTCGAGGTCCAGGCCTCCGAGGCGGGCATCGCCTACGTCAAGCTCGACGGCAATGTCGGTTGCATGGTCAACGGCGCCGGCCTGGCCATGGCCACGATGGACACCGTGAAATTCGCCGGCGCCGAGCCCGCGAACTTCCTTGACGTCGGAGGCGGCGCGGCCGAGCAAAAGATCAGCCACGCCATCCTGCTGATGCTCTCCGACCCCAACGTCGAGAAAGTCCTCGTCAATATCTTCGGCGGCATCCTCCGATGCGACATCGCCGCGCGCGGCGTTATCGACGCCTACGAGAGGGCGGACCGTCAGCCTCCATTGGTCGTCCGCATGCTCGGGACCAACGTGGACGAGGGCAAACAGCTCCTCGCCGATTCCGGAATCAAAGCAACCATGGTCGACACGCTTGAAGAAGCTGCGGACGCCATCAAAGCCTAGCGGAGCGCATATGAGCATCCTGGTCAACGAAAACACTCGCCTGCTCGTCCAGGGCATCACCGGACGCGAGGGCAGCTTCCACGCCGAGCGCTGCATGGCCTACGGCACGAATCTCGTCGCGGGCGTCACCCCTGGTAAGGGCGGCGAGACGTTCCTGGACAAGGTTCCCGTCTTCAACGGCGTCCGGCAAGCTGTCGACGAGACAGGCGCGAACGTCGCGCTGATCTTCGTCCCGCCGCCCTTCGCAGCCGACGCCATCATCGAGTCGGCCGACGTCGGCGTTCCCCTGGTCGTCTGCATCACCGAGGGCCTGCCCGTCCGCGATTCGACGATGGTCATGCGCTATCTGGAGGGCAAGCCGACGCGTCTGCTCGGCCCGAACTGCCCCGGCCTCATCACCCCCGGCGCCAAGGCAAAGGTCGGCATCATGCCCGGCAACATCCATATGCCCGGCAAAGTCGGCGTCGTCTCCCGCAGCGGCACGCTCACCTACGAGGCCGTCGACCAGCTCACGAAGCTTGGCATCGGCCAGTCCACGTGCGTGGGCATCGGCGGCGACCCCGTCTCCGGCACCATGTTCGTAGATGTTCTGACCATGTTCAACGACGACCCCGAGACTGAGGCTATCGTCATGATTGGCGAGATTGGCGGGACGAAGGAGCAGGAGGCCGCCGCCTTCATAAAGGCGAACGTCAAGAAGCCCATCGCCTCTCTCATCGTGGGCCAGACCGCTCCCCCAGGCCGCCGCATGGGCCACGCCGGGGCCGTGATCACGGGCAAAGCCGCCCTCGCCTCCGAGAAGATGAAAGCCCTCGAAGACGCAGGCTGCAGCATCATCCCCACCCCGGCCGCGATCGGGTCGACCGTCAAGGCGATGATTGGCGTTTAGCCCGCCCCCCGCCACTGCCCCGAAACACAGTTCGCGCCCTCCAAGCCCGTGCCCTCCCAATGGGTCCGTGGTGAGTCTGTCGAGCCACGCCGCCCGCTACCCCCTGCACATCCGTCCCCGCGGACGGGCTGGACGCCGGCCACGAGAAAGCGGCCGGGGATTCCCCCGGCCGCTGAGTTGCTGAACGTGGAGCGCGGAGCAGGCTAGTCGTAGTCCTGCAGCGTTCCCTTCTTGTTCTCGGGGCCCGCCACGCCCGTGCAGGTGGCGACCAGGTTCTTCATCCGGCATTCCTGGCCGTGCTTGCGCAGCTCCTCCTCGAAGATCTCGTGGACGCGAGGGTCCTCGTCCTCGTACTCGAGCTGGATGCCGCCCTCCTTGATGCTGACCATGGCGCGGTTCTCCCCTCGCCGCGTCGGGTCGTTGGCGCCGCGCTCGTAGGTGTACTTGCGCGAGTTCGACGGGCTCATGTTGATGTAGCGCGCCGGCGTCGTGCCTACGTTGAAGTGCTGGTGGAAGTACTCGCTGTAGGAGTCCTGCGTCGGTAGGTACAAGCTCCCCTCCCCCCAGTCGGCCTTCACCAAGTCGGACATGTCCTCGTTCTTCCACACCAGCGCGAAGCCCTCCCCGCCGGTGATGAGCAGGTGCGCGCCGGGGCCGTGGCGGTGCGCCTTCTTGTACGTCCCCACCGGGAACTCCGAGATGTGGGACGACACGGTGTTGTCGGACAACGACAGCATGATGTTCGTGCCGCCCGCGCCGCGCTCCGACCAGTCCGGCATCGGCATGTTCTTTGCGTCCGGCAGGAAGTTCGTCTCCCACACCCGGCCCTTGTACATCATGCCCGAGCCGGAGGCCCATCCCTCTTCCACGTTCAGGCGGTCCGGGAACGTGTAGGGATTGTTCCAGATGAAGTCCGGCGTGATGAACTTGCGGATCATGCTCGGTAGATTAGTCACCGACACCATGCGGGTCGGATCGGAGCCGCTGCCGTTGAAGTGCTGGTACGACGCGTTCATCGGGATGGAGAAGTAAGCCCCCTTGGCCCACTCGAACGTCTGCTTCTTCGACTCGTCGTACCACACCGAGGTCGCGCCCCGTCCGCTGAGCACGTAGATGACCTCGTTGTACATGTGGTGCTCGGGGTTGGTCTTGCCTGCGGGCGCGATCTCCAAGACGTGCTCGTCGGTCCCCTCGTCGCCGTCGAGATAGACCACCGCCCCATTGCAGCCCTTGCGGGGCCAGTAGTCCAGCTCCAGCGTGAGGAGGCTCTTGACGTAGAGGCCTCCGTGGAGTTTGGCTCCTTCGTCCTTCTGCCACTCCTCGTAGGTGTCGATGCGCTCGAAAGCCTGCAGTGCCGACGGGTCGTAGCTTTGCACGACAATCTCTTTGTTCGTCATCTTGCTCCTCCTTCGCTGTGTTTCCGGCGCGCCGCCGGGCCGCGTTGCGCGGCACCCCCGACACTATCCCCGCGCGCCCCGCGCGTCAAGGAATCCCCGCTCGCGTCAGCGGGGGCGCCGCGCGGCTGCGGGTGTCTCGCCGTGTCCAGGATGATTTCACCTCCCGCACTCGTAACCTTCCCCGGTCCTCCGAGTGCGCGGGGGCGCCTTGACGCTGTAGGTGAGACATTGTGAGCCAAGTTGGGCCATTTACCAGTAGGCGCGAGGCTCCCCCACAGGCGAGCAGACCCAACGACCGGTGTAGGGCAGCAGGAAAGTTGGGGTGAGGCGGGAAGTTGTCGGTTTGTGCGGAAAAACTTGTCGACCGCATTTTTGTTAGGCGTGAAAAAGTTGTCGGCTGCATTTTCGCCAGGCGTGAGAAGTTGTTGGTTTGCATATTGGTTTACGAGTAAAAAGTTGTTGAAAGCGGGGGTCGAGACGGGGGTTTTGGAGGGTGTTTTTGTGGCCGCGGCCTGCTTCCCGGGTCTCAGAACTTGTTGATTCGAAATTCTGTTGTTACGCGAGGCGCGTGGGGTCGGCGGCGTAGTGGGCACAAGGGAGGTTGCCGCATTCGGAGGGCGCGGGCACCGGGGAGGAGGCAGTTCTCGGCTTGAGGCAGGGCATAGAGGGGCTAATTTTACGAGGGTCGGGAGTTTGGGGTAAGGGGCAAATGTCGCAGTGGGCTGTCCTCCCCCCCGTCCGCGGGGGGAGAGCGGCCTTGCTCCAAAAGCCTCCTCATCACGCGACCTTCGCGGGAACGACGGAGGGGAGGGCGCGGGAACGACGGAGGGGAGGGCGCGGGAACGACGGAGGGGTAGGGGAGACCTGCTAAACTCCCGCCCACGTTGATAGAGACCCTCTGTGTAACTACCCCAGCGTCAAGGATTCGCGGCGAGGTTCCCGCCTACGCGGGAATGACGGAAGGGGTTGTGCAAGGTCTCGGTTATGCGGAGGTCGGCCTTGCCCCCTGAGCTGAACGGACGCCTCGACTTCTGGAATATCGGCTACCCCTTGGGAGCGGTCGTCTATCTCGTCGGCGTCATCTCGCTTGCGGCTGTCGCCTGGGCGCTCTGGCGGCGGTCGCGGTACTGGCGGCTTGGGAAACCCAACCCGGACGTCGGCCCTTGGGGCGCGAGGCTCAGGGCCGCTCTCAGTACGCTGCTCACCGACGCCGCCGGTCACCGGCGGTTTGCGCAGCATGAGCGCTACCCCGGCGCGATGCACTTCCTCATCTTCTGGGGTATGGCCATCCTCTTCATCGCGACGAGCCTCGACGCCGTGGAATTCAACGCCGAGAAGTGGTTTGGCTGGCATCTGGCGAGCCGCCGCATCGGAGTGCAACTGGAGCTCGTCTGGGACATCGGCGGCCTGATGCTCATCTCGGGGGTCGCGCTCGCCGCCTACCGCCGCTACGTCGTCAGACCGCCCCGTCTGAACACGATGCTGGAGAACGGCGTGCTCCTCGTCCTACTCCTGAGCATGGCCCTTTCCGGTTTCGTGCTGCAGTCTCTGCGGATGGCCGCCACCGAGCTCGAGCCGGCGAGCGATCTCTACAGCGTGTCGTCTGCTTACTGGTCGCCCTTCTCATACGTCATCGCTCAAGGCATCCGGGCCGTGGGCGCCACCGTCTACGGCATGGAGGTCTCGCACTTCGTCCTCTGGTGGGCCCACGCCGCGCTCATGTCGGCCACGTTCGTCTACGCCGCATGGCGGTTTGGTCCCCTCATGCACATCTTCGTGAGTCCCATCAATCTTGTGATGCGCTCCTCGGTCACCCGACCCAAGGGCGCCCTCCGGTCCATGGGCGACCTCGATACGCTGGAGGTCTTCGGCGCGCGTGAGCTCACCCAGCTCACTTCCAAGCAGCTGCTCGACTACGACTCCTGCACGAACTGCGGACGCTGTCAGGACCAGTGCCCCGCATGGCGCAGCGGCAAGCCTCTCTCGCCGAGGAAGCTCGTGCAGGATGCGAAGGCCTACATGGTCTCCCGCGCTCCGATCCTCCTCGCCGAGGGCCCCGACGCTCCGCCTCCGGAGCCGGAGGGCGACCTCGTTCACGGCTTCATCAGCCCCGAGGTCCTCTGGTCCTGCACGACCTGCCGCGCCTGCATGGAGGCCTGCCCCGCATTCGTCGAGCACATCGACTCCATCGTCGACATGCGCCGCTACCTCACAATGGAGGAGGCCGACGTTCCCGAGACCGCGATGGGCGCCCTCAACTCGATGGAGCAGCGCGGCCATCCCTGGCGCGGCACCCAGGCCATGCGGACCGACTGGATGGAGGGGACCGAAGCCGTCGCCATGGCCGACGACCCCGACAACGAGCTGCTGCTCTGGGTCGGCTGCACCTCGGCGCTCGACGGGCGCGGCCAGCAGACGGCGCGGGCTATGGCGTCCGTGCTCAAGCTGGCCGGGGTGAAGTACCGCGTGCTCGGAAGCGAGGAGACCTGCACGGGCGACCCGGCCCGCCGCCTCGGCAACGAGTACCTCTTTCAGATGATGGCCGAGCAGAACATCGAGACGATGAAGGGCTACGAGGTGCGGAAGGTCGTCACCCTCTGCCCCCACTGCTTCAACACGATCAAGAACGAGTACCCGCAGCTAGGCGGCGATTTCGAGGTGGTCCACTACACCGAGCTCGTCGCCCAGCTTCTCCGCGAGAACCGCATCCGGCCCAAGAAGGCCGTCCCCATCTCCGTCGCCTACCATGACTCTTGTTACCTGGGTCGGCACAACGACATCTACGACCCGCCGCGAGAGATTGCCCGCGCCATTCCCGGCCTTGATCTCGTCGAGATGGGTGAGGGTAAGTGCCGCGAGCGAGGCTTCTGCTGCGGCGCTGGCGGCGGGCGCATGTGGATGGAAGAGCAGGGCGTCCGCGTCAACCACATCCGCACCGACCACTTCCTGGAGACCGAAGCCGACGTCGTGGGCGTCTCCTGCCCATTCTGCCTCCAGATGATGGAAGAAGGCATCACCGCCAAAGGCGCCGCCGACCACAAGGCCGCCAAAGACCTGCTGGAGCTCCTGGCGGAGTCGCTGGGGGAGTAGGCGCGCGGGATGACAGAGAGGGGACGAGGTTCCCGCCTGCGCGGGAGTGACGGGGGTGGGGGTTAGGAGGCGGCGTCGAGGCGGGAGATGTCGGCTTGGGCTTGGACGAGGCCGTCGAGGATCTCGCGGTGGTGAGCGATCTGGGCTTCGACGGTCTGCACCCACGCTTGGTGCGCTCGGCGCTGGTCGGCCGACTCGGCGCGTATGGTCTCTATCCGCTGGTTCGTTTGGGCTAGCTCGTCCTCGGTAGCAGCTATGCGCGTATTGAGGTCGGCGTCTACGCGCAGGAGCCATTCCTCGTAGGCTTTGTGCTCAGCGTCCATGGCTTGCATCATCTCGGTGAGACGCTGCACGTGGGCGGCGAGGGACCGGCCCGGGTCGGGGGAAGAGGTCATGCGGGGTTGCTCCTAGGGTGGTGAGGAGTATAGAGCCCGCTCCGGGGGGTTGTCGTGGGCCTATAGCGGCGGCTCGTCCTCCTCGATCAGCTCGGGCAGCAGCAGGTCGTCGAACAGTCCGCTATCGAGCGCCGCCCCGACGCCCACCAGCTCCAACGCCTGCGACTCCTCCTCGCTGAAGACCGGAGGAGCCTCGGCGACAGGTAGTTCATTCTCCGTCCACTCCGGCGCGGGCGCCTCTTCGGCAGGCTCCGGCTCGGAAGCTAAGGCGGGCGGGAAGGAGACCTTCGACCGCTGGCTCGGGTCCTGGTGCGCCTCGCGAAGAACCACCCGCACTGCGCCGTTCGTCAGACCGGACACTGCGCCGTCGTATCGGTTGCCGCCCTCCATGAGGGCGATGAGCCGGTGCGCCAGTTTGGGCGGCGTCAGTCCGAGGCAGACGCCCGCGGCGTCGAACACCGCAAGGGTCGAGCCGTTGCGCTCCAGCGACACCGGCGTGCCGGGCGACGGATGGCCCGCGCGGTCGGAGGCCAGCAGGACGACCTCCGCGCTCTTCCCGCTGTCGCCGGTGAACATCTTGACGCTGAGGCCCGGAAGCCCATTCGAATGACCGTTGGCGGAGGGCCCCTTCTCGGCCGCCCAGTTGAGCCGCGCGACGTGCTTGGCCGCGATGGGGTTATCCGGCTCCATCTCCAGCGCCAGCGCGAACGTTTGGAGCGCGTCCTCCATGTGGCCGAGCTCGATCAGCGCCTTGCCGAGCCGGTTCAAGGCCTGGACGCTATCGGGGCACGCTTCGAGAATCTCCCGGTTGAGCTGCGCCGCCTCTTCCCACCTGCCTTCCATGGCGAGGCTGATCGACGTGCGCGTCCGCTCCTTCAGCAACCTGACGTGGTCCGCTTCGCGGTAAACCATCTCCACACTCCGCTCGACAGCGCACTTACCCCCTTTCGTGACGGCGGTCTGTTTTAGATTGTTCGGTCTCCGAGCAAGGCCCGGTGCTCGATTGCCGTGCACTTGTCCATCACGACGTCGAGCCCTGCTGCCCTTGCCTTTGCGGCGGCCTCCTCGTGGATAATCCCCAGCTGCATCCACACTGCGGAGGTGCCGATTTCGATGGCCGCTTCTACGACGGGCGGCACATCTACCGGTCTCCTGAATATGTCGACGAGGTCGACGTGCTCTTCTACGTCCTCCAGTCTGCGGTACGGCGCCTCGCCGAGCACCGGCCCGGTCAGCGCGGGGTTCACCGGAATCACCCGGTACCCCTGCGCTTGCAGATACCGCGCCACCCCGTAAGATGGCCGGTCCGGCCTGTCCGACAGCCCCACCACCGCAATCACCTTGCTCTTGGTCAGTATCTCTTCGACCGTCGCCAAGGCTGTTCTCCTGGATGGCGCTTCGGTTGGGACGCTAGATTGGCGTAGCCGGGGCATACCGTCAAGCAGGTTCCCGCGGGTTTGCGGCGAGATTTCGCGCATCCCGTCGGCGCCCTCGAAGCAGGCCGCGGCGGGGCGGAGGCGCCCAGGCCGGAGAAGCGCGGGAGAGGCATCGGGAGAACGTCCAGCAACTGCCCAGCGCGGGACGCGCGCTCGAATGCGCTCGAATGCGCTCGAATGCGCTTGCCCTATCGCAGGCGGCTCCCTGCGCCGCTCCCTGGAGGGCCAATCCCCTACGCCAACAGCTCCGAAATCGTCCGCACCGCGCTATCCGGCGTTGTTGGACTGCTCTCCGGCAAGCCGCTGCCCTTCCAGTCAACCCACACCGCGTGTATGCCCAGGGACTGAGCGCCGGCGATGTCGGCATGCAAGTTGTCGCCCACCATCATGGCCTCCGACGGCTGTACCGCCAGCTGCTCCATGGCGTGCCGGTATACCCGGGGGTCCGGCTTGCCCACGCCAAACTCGTCTTCGATGATGATGCAGTCGAAGAAGCGCTCTAGCCCGAAGCGGTCGATCTTGGGCCGCTGGAATCTGGAGGCGCCGTTGGTGATGAGCACCATCCCCTTCCCCATCCCGCGAAGACGTTGCAAGGTTTCCATGGCGCCGGGGTACGGCTCTACCGACGCTTCCTGAATGTCGCCGTAAGCGTCGGCAATCTCATTGGCTGTCTCCCCGGCATCAACGCCCAGGTGAGAAAAGGCCAGCGCAACCATCTCACGCCGGGCTGCCGCCAGGTCCGAGCGTCCCCGCTGGTCGCGCGCCGGGTCGCTCCAGAACCACGAGCACATTGCGCTCACGGTCTCCCTGAACTGTTGAACGTGCAGGCCGTCGAACCGGTACGCGAACTTGGTGAAGGCCCTCTCCCAGCTCTTCGGAGAGATGCTGTCGTAAGCCAGGATGGTGTTGTCCATGTCGAAGAAGATGGCCTTGGGCAACTGGATGCTCATGGTTTCTCCTCACCTCCACGTCCAGAGCTGGGGTGAATACGTCCTCTCACGCCTGCGGAGGACGACCGAAGGGAACGCCCCTGACGGGGGCGGCGCCTACTCCTGATCGAGCTCGAACGCGTCGTGCAGCGCCTGCACCGCCTCGTTGACCTGCTCCTCGTCCACGATGCAGGTGATGCGGATCTGCGACGTCGTGATCATCTCGATGTTCACTCCCGCCTGCGCCAGCGTCGAGAACATCAGGGACGCGACTCCCGGCGCGTTCTGCATCCCCGTCCCGACGATGCTCACCTGTCCCAGGTGGTCGTGCGACACGCAGTCCGCCGCGCCGATTTCGTCCGCGATCTTGCTCGTCAGCTCCAGCGCAAGGCGGAGGTCCGTTCGGTCGATCGTGAATGAGAGGTCCGTAAGCCGCTCGGCGCTCGCGTTCTGCACGATGGTGTCGACGCTCACGTTGGCGTCGGAGAGCGGCTTGAACACCGACGCCGCGATGCCGGGCCGGTCGGGCACGGCCCGCACCGTGATGCGCGCCACGTCCCGGTCGTAGGTCACGCCTCTGACTTTGTTCGAGACTTCCATTCCCAGTCCTTCCGTTTGTCCCTGTCCTTCCGCTTCGAGGTCGTGGATCAGCGTGCCGGGCAAGTCCTCGCGGCTCGACGCCACCAGGATGGGAGTCTTGTACCATGCGCCCAGCTCGATCGACCGCGGGTGCATCTTCGCCCCGTAGCTCGCCAGCTCCAGCATCTCCTCGTAGCCGATCTCGCTCAGCTTGCGCGCCTTCGGCACGATGCGGGGATCGGCTGTGTAGATGCCGTCAACATCCGTGTAGACCTCGCAGCGAGCGGCACCCAGCACCGCGGCAAGCGCCACGGCCGTGGTGTCCGAGCCGCCGCGGCCCAGCGTCGTCACGTCCATTTCTTCGTTGATTCCCTGGAAGCCCGCCACGATGACGATCCGCCCGGCGTCCAGCTCGCTCCGGACGCGCTCGGCGTCGAAACTCACGATGGTCGCCCGTCCGTGGGCGGTGTCCGTGCGCACTCCCGCCTGGGCGCCGCTCATGCTGATTGCCTGCTCTCCCAGCTCGCGCAGCGCCATCGCCAGCAGCGTGCAGGACACGAGCTCCCCCGTCGACAGCAGGATGTCGAGCTCCCGGGGCTCCGGCGTCGAGGAGATGGACTCCGCCAGCTCGATCAGCCGGTCTGTCGTGTCGCCCATCGCGGACACGACCACCGCCACCTGGTTCCCCGCCGCGTGGGTTGCGGCGATGCGCTGGGCGACGCGCCTGATCTTCTCGGCGTCGCCTACCGACGTGCCGCCGTACTTCTGGACGAGCGTTCCCATCACGCGGCCCCTCCTCAGTCCTCCCCCGCAGACGGGGGAGGAGGAACGGCAGAGTCCGGGACTTGGTCAACGGGGCCGGCTCCCGTCGCCGCGGGTTCGAGCACGCGGAACGTGCCCGTCAGCCCTGACTTATCCCCGGCGTCCGCCATCTCGTAACCGATGGTGAACGCGCGGTTCTCCTCTCGCGTCGTGAACGCGACGATCGACGACCCCGCGCCTGATAGAAACACGCCGCGCGCGCCCGCCGCCAGCGCGTGGTCGAAGATGACCTTCATCTGGCGATACACCTTCTGCCGTTGAGGCTGATGCAGCCGGTCCTGCGTCGCAAGACGCAGGTACTCCGGCCTGTCCAGCGCGAGGCTCGCCACGAGCAGCGCGGCGCGCCCCACGTTGAACACCGCGTCGGTCCGCGCCGTTTGCGGTTCGAGCATGCTCCGCGCCTGCTTCGTCGCCATCGGCGTGTCGGGTATGTACGCCACGCATTGAAGGTTGGCGGGCAGCGGAACGGGCGCGGCGTGGACGGTGTCCCCGTCCGCGACGGCGATGCTCAACCCGCCCATCAGCGCCGGCGCGACGTTGTCGGGATGCCCCTCGATCTGGGCCGCGAGTTGCAGCAGCCCATGCGGGTCGATCGGGTGATCGAGGAGCGCATTTGCCCCGTACAGCCCGCCGACGATTGCCGCCGAGCTGCTCCCAAGTCCGCGGCTGAGCGGTATCTCCTGCCAGCTCTCGATTGACAGGCTCCGGCGGCTGTTGCCCGTCTCGTCGAGGACTCGCTGCGCCGAGCGGTACATCAGGTTTCGCTCGTCGAGCGACAGGCGCCCCTCGCCCGAGCCGTGAATCTCTAGGTACGGGCGTTCCGACCAGCCGACGCGCATCGTGTTCCACATCGACAGCGCCATGCCCAGGCAATCGAAGCCTGGGCCAAGGTTGGCCGTCGTCGCTGGGACCCGGATGCTCACTGAGTCTGACATAAACCACGCCTGCCGCGCCGTCTCCTACCGGACAGCGATTATATAGCCTGCCCGCGCCTCACCTCAGTCCCGCGCAGGCGGGATGAGGAAAGTCCCCGATTTATCGGGGAGGTTACGAGTGGGAAGTACTCGATTTTCGGGGAGATTACGAGTGAAAAAGTATCCGAAAATCGATGACATTTGGGGGTTGACAGAGGTTGTTTTCATGGCCGTGGCCTGCTTCCTGGGTCGCGAAACTACTATCTGACCGAAAAATTTTGTATTTCGTGCGCTTCGTCCCCCTCGTAGTCTCTCCCGCGGACGGGGGCGGCAGGGAACAGTCCGGCGTAAGTGGTTGGGGTTTAGGGGTCCTAGGCATGACGATAATCCGACACTTCATTGTAGGGATTATCAATGGAATTGGGCATGGGCAGATGTCGGCCTGTCGTCCAACACCACAACCAACGAAAACAGGCGGGCGGATGCCGATACCTGGATTCCCGCTTTCGCGGGAAAGACGGGTGGGGTGGGAGGGAAGGATCGCGGTGCTGTCGCCCCGCTACGAGGTTCCCGCCTGCGCGGGAATGACGGGTTGGGCGGGAACGACGGCGGGGGCGTCTATTTTCGAGGCAATAACGGAGGGGAGGGACAGGGGACTGCTATAATCCCGCAACCCTCCCAACGACGGGGACCATGGGACTAGATGGGCATCGTTTATCTTGCAGGTCAGACTTCCGGCTCAGGCGTCACGGCGGTGGCGGCTGGGTTGGCTGCATCCTGGCGTTCCGCCGGCAAGCGAGTCTCCCTCGTCAAGCCTCTCTCAACTCCCGGCGACTCCGATCCCGCCTTCTTCGCGGAGCTCGGCGGCTCTCCAGATACGGCGACCATCGACGGCGACCCCGCCCCCGAGCTAATCGAGCAGGCCGTGCGACTCGTCCAAGCCTTGGACGGCTCCTCGGACATCGTCTTAGTCGAGGGCCTTCCGCTGGACAACGGCTCGTCCCCGACCCTTGCCGAGGGACTCGACGCCCGCGTCATCGGCGTCATCCCCTACGCTCGCTCGCTCGGCGGCGAGACCGCCGACGCTTGGCGAAGCGCATTTGGCTCGCGGCTCGCCGGCCTCCTCGTGAACAAGCGCACCCTCTACGCGGAGCACGACGTCGCGGCACGCCTCCTCTCTGAGCTCACCGGGGATGGCGTTCCCGCGTTCGGCGCGCTGCCCGAGGACCGGCTGCTGCTGGCGCCAACCGTGCAGCAGGTCGTCGATTGCCTGGGCGGCGTCTACTTCACCGCTCCCGACGCGGCCGGCGCGCTCATCGAGCACTTCCTCATCGGCGGCCTGATTACCGAGTGGGGCGGCAACTATTTCGGCCGCCTTCCCAACCAGGCCGTCATCGTCCGCGGCGGGCGCATCGACATCCAGATGTCCGCCCTCAACTTCCCTCTCAGCGCCCTCATCCTCACCGGCTGCGACACCCCCTCTCAGTACGTCTACCAGCGCGCCGACGACCTCGACGCGCCCCTCATCGCCGTACCGCAGAACACCCACGAGGCCGCCGCCGCGCTGGAATCGCTGAGCGCGGCGGTCTCGGTCCACCACCCGGACAAGGCCCGGCGCGCCGCCGAGCTGCTCGACGCGAACGTCGACATGGCGGCGATGAGCTTGGCCGTCGGCGTGGCATAGGCGCGGAGCCGTGCCCCTCATCGTAGTGACCGCGACCGGCCCCCGCGAGGCGGAGCCCTATGCCGCCTCGATCACCTCCAGGGGCGGCGACGTCCGCGTCCTCACACCCAAGACCTACACCACCCTCGACGACGCCCTCGACGGCGTCTCCGGCCTCCTCCTCTCCGGCGGCTACGACATCCAACCCAGCCTGTACGGCGAGCAGCCGCAGCCCGGAGGCGCCGGGCAGACCTACCCCGAGCGCGACGCGATGGAAACGGCCCTGCTCCTTTGCGCCGTCGAGCGCGACATGCCCACGTTCGGCATATGCCGCGGCATGCAGCTCATCAACGTCGCCATGGGCGGAAAGCTGATTCAAGACCTGCCCGCCCACACCATCGACTATCCCCCTCCGAGCGAAACGTCGGCGATGCATCCCGTCTACGTCTCGCCGGGGAGCCGGTTTGGCGCCATCATTGGGGCGGGCGCCATCTACCGCGCCAACAGCCGCCATCACCAGGGCTTCAAGGAAGCGCAGCGCGCCCCGGGCCTCATGGCCTGCGCCTACAGCCCCGACGACGGGATAATCGAGGCCGTCGAGAGCCCGGAGCACCCCTGGCTGATCGGCGTTCAATGCCACCCCGAGCGCGAGCGCGAAGTCCCAAAGAGCTTCCTCAAGCTGTTCGACTGGCTCATAGGATGGGCCGAACGGTACGAGGCCGGAGATATGCCCGCATGAACAGACCCATACCGCCGAAACAGACCGACGAGTCCGGCGAGTGCAGACACCTTTACCTCACCCGCGACGCCACATGCGTCCACTGCGGCGTGCAGTTCCGGCTGGCGTGGGCGTCCGAGCGCCGCGAACTGCTGCGCCCCGCGACGCGCAACCTGGTGATCGCCCTCGCCAGCGTCGCGCTTCTCGCCGTCACCCAGGTGTTCGGCGTTGCGGTGCAAGGCTTTCAGGTGTCCAGCATCTTCCTGATGGTCGCGGTGCTGTTCTTCACTCGCTCGCTGCTGGGAGGGTTCGAGCTGTACAGGCGGCATGGGTTCGTGCCGGGCAGACTTGGCCCCATCGTCCGCCGCAGCTCGTTCAACCCTCTCCCGCCGAAACCGTACGTAACCACGCTGGGGCGGGTGCGTTTCCCCATCGACCTCGAGACCTACCTGCAGTTCGAGCCCGGCGAGACCCTGCTCATCGAGCACCTTCGCTGGTCCCGCCTCCCCGTCGCCATCTACAAAGGCTACCCCCGGTAGCAGCCCCGGACGGGCACAGAGCTAAGTTGACGCCCATTGGGCGCTGCGGAGACTGCTCAGCCTCCTTCCCGCCCCCGCAGGCACGGACGGAAGGATGGGGATTCGGCGGCGCTGTGGCTCCTCCTATATTCCGAACAATGCCGGTAACCTAGAACCTCAATCAACCTGAGACGCGGGGACGAACATGACTGAGACCTACGACGTAATCATCATCGGCGGCGGGGCGGCGGGCGAGAACGTGGCGGGGCGAACGTCGCCCGGCGGCCTCAGCACCGCCATCGTGGAGTCGGAGCTGGTGGGCGGGGAGTGCACGTACTGGGCCTGTATGCCCAGCAAGGCGCTGCTAAGGCCCGCCGAAGCGCTCGCCGCGGCGCGGCGTGTTCCGGCGGCGCGCGACGCCGTCACGGGAACGGTGGACGCCGCCCGCGCGCTGCGGGCCCGCGACGCCTTCGCCAGCAGATGGGACGACAGCGGCCAGGCGGCATGGGTCGATTCGGTCGGCACCGCTCTCATTCGCGGGAAGGGCCGGCTGACGGGCGAGAGGCGCGTGGTCGTCGAGCAGGCAGACGGGGTGGAGGTCGAGCTCGAGGCGCGGAAGGCCGTCGTGCTGGCGACGGGGTCGGTGGGGTTCGTTCCGCCGATTCCGGGACTGGCGGAGGCTAAGCCTTGGACGAGCCGCGAAATCACGTCGACGCAAAGCGTGCCCGAGAGCTTGATCATCATCGGCGGCGGCGTCGTCGGCCTCGAAATGGCGCAGGCGTGGAAGTCCCTGGGGACGGGCAACGTCACGGTGCTGGAACGGCTGCAGCCCCAGGACTCGGCCACGCTGGAGCCGTTCGCCCTGGAGGCGGTTATCTCGTCGCTCGAAGAGCAGGGGATCGTGTTCCGCCTCGGCTGCGTTGTGGCGTCCGTGGAGCGCACGGAAGCGGGCGTGAAGGCGACGATGGGCAATGGCGAAGAGATTTCGGCGGAGCAGATCGTCGTGGCGGCGGGCAGGGCAGGCGTCGTGGACGGCGTTGGCCTCGATACCGTCGGCGTAACGGCGAGCCGTTTCGTCACGGTCAACGACCATCTGCAGGTCGAGGGCGTGGAGGGGGGCTGGCTCTACGCGGTGGGCGACGTGAACGGTCGGGCGCTGCTTACGCATCAGGGCAAGTACCAGGCGCGCCAGGCGGGCGACCACATCCTCGGCAAGGATGCGTCGGCGTGGGCGGACAACGGGGCCGTGCCCGCGGTCATATTCACGGACCCGCAGGTGGGGAGCGTGGGGCTGACGGAGCGGGCCGCGCGCAACAAGGGGCTGAATGTTCGCGTCGTCGAGATGGGATGGGGCGTCGCAGCCGCGCCGTTGCTGGGCGAGGGGTTCAAGGGCGGCGTGAAGTTCGTCGTCGACGAGGACCGCCGGGTGCTGGTGGGCGCGACGTTCGTGGGGCCGGGCGTGGCCGAGCTCACCCACGCGGCCACCATCGCCATCGTGGGCGAGGTGACACTGGACCGGCTCTGGCACGCCACGCCGTCATTCCCCACCCTCAGCGAGATCTGGCTGCGCTTCCTGGAGACCTACGGGCTCTAGCCTCCTCCCCCGTCTTCGAGGGGGTTAGGAGAGGGTTGGCGGGCAGACGCGCAGACCCTCTCTCTAGCTCTCTCCCGCAGCCGGGCGAGAGGACCGGAGGGGAGAGAGAGGAGGTTTTAAGGACCCCTCCCGTCTGCGGGAGGGGAGCGCGAGCGCAGCGACGCGCGGGGAGGAGGGCCTCAGCGAAGGCTTTGAGCGAAGAAGGCGAGCGTCTTCTCCCACGCGCCGGCAGCCGCTTCGGGGTTGTGGCTGCCGCGGTCGTCGCAGAAGAAGCCGTGGCCGGCCCTTCGTAGTAGTGGAAGCGGTGCTCCTTGCCCAAGGCTGTTAGGCGGTCATCCAAGGCGTGGGCTTGTTCGGGCGTGGGGTTCTGGTCGCCGTTGCCGAAGAAGCCCACGACGGGAATGCCCAGGTTCGGCGACTCGGCGAGTGCCGAGAACGCCTCGGGCTGGTCGTCGCCGGGGAACATGAAGCCGCCGTAGTAGATGGCCGCGCCGGAGAGGCCGCGCGCACGGACGGCGGACTGCATGGAGATGCGCCCTCCGAGGCAGAAGCCCACGATGCCAATGGCGCCGCTGACGCCGGGGTCGGCGTTGAGATGGTCGATGGTCGCCTGAATGTCCGCGTCGACCGATGCGTCGCTGAAGCCGACGCGGAGCTCGGCCCGCATCTCCTGGAGCTTGTCGTACGGGGCGTAGCGCAGGCGGCCCGAGCGATGGAAGAGGTCGGGCGCGACCGCGACATAGCCCTGCTCGGCGAAGCGGGTGGTGATGCCGATGATGTTCAGGTTCACCCCAAATGCTTCCATGACGACGATCACGGCGGGGTGGGGCCCGCCGGTTGCCGGACGCGCGCCCGGCGCGGCCATCGGCCCGTCGGCCGTCTCGATGTCGATGATCTGCTCGATGATGTCCATGTGCGCTCCTTGTCGCTATTGCCCCGTCCGCGAGGGCGTGGCCTTCCGTCATTCCCGCGCAGGCGGGAATCTCGCTGACTACCGCGCCCGCGAGGGCGTGGCGCTGAGATGCTCGGCGAAGAATGAGAGCGCCCGCTCCCACGCCTCGGCGCTGCGCTGGGGGTGATGCTTGCTGCCTGCGGGCTGGGCGAACCCGTGGTCTGCCCCCTCGACCCAGACCGCCTCGACATCGCCGGGAGAGTTCTCGGAGGCGGCGCGGATGACTTCCACTCCCTCTGCCGGGTTGAAGCCGTCGAGCTCCGGAAAGAACATGAGCAGAGGCCGCGTGATGTTGCCCGCGTCATCGATGGGGCTCGGTGAGCCGGGGACGGCGGGGTCCGGCTCGCGGAGGCGCGTCGGGTAGAAGGCGACGACGGCGTCGAACACGCCGCCCATCGTCGCGCCCAGGTAGGCGATGCGTCCGCCCAGGCAGAAGCCGGTCAGCCCCACCCGCCCGTTGGCGGCTGGCTGCTCTCTGAGGAAGGCGGCGAGGCGGGCCATATCGGCGCGGTGGCCGTCGTTGGTCATACCCTGGCGGATGCGGCGGGTGGCTTCTTCGCCGCCGCCGAGAGCGGCTGTTGTCAGCAAGCGCCCCGCCCGGTGGAACGTATCGGGAGCGGCGACCACGTAGCCCTGCTCCGCGATCCATCGCGCTTGGGCGCGGGCGTCGACGCTGAGGCCGAGCGCGTCGTGGACCATGATGATGGCCGGCCGGGGCTCGTCGTCGTCGGGCCGGTACACGAACGTGGCCATCGTCCCCTCGTCCACGGGTAGATCGAGCTCTTCTTCTCGGATTTCCATCACTCCCTCCGGCGAGCCCTGGGACTCTCGCGCCGTAGCGGCGGCGGACTCGGTTACGCTACCATAGAGTAAGCGCGCGGCCTTGCCACACGGCAACCGCGCGCGGTTCATGTAGCGCATCATAAATGCCCACCGCAGGATTCTGGATAGTCGTTAGCCTGATGGCGCTGGCCGAAGCAGCCATTATCGTCACGGCCTTGCGTATGCCCGTCCGCACGCATGCCGCGCGCGGCATCTGGGGAGCGCGGTCGGCTGAGGTCGTTTGGACGTTGCTGCCCGCGGGGCTGATCGTCCTCCTGGCGGTCATGTCGTCGGGGAGCGTGTAAGCCCATGCAGGCGCGGGAACCTCTTACGGCGTATACCCGCCGCGCCGGATGGCTTGCCCTCGGAGCGGCGGTGCTGACGTTCGGCCTCATCGCCTATGGAGCGTGGGTGCGCGTATCGGGCTCCGGCCTAGGCTGCCCGGACTGGCCGCTGTGCGAGGGCGTGCTCATCCCGGAGATCGAGGGCGCGACGGCCATCGAGTTCGGGCATCGCGCCTACGCCGGCGTGACGATGCTGCTCGCTGCCGTCTCTGCGCTGTTCGCGTTCCGCGCCCGTCGCGCCGACCGGCTGAGCGCCCGCCTGCTTGTCGGCGCGCTGGCGGCAATCCTCGCGCAGGCGGTGCTGGGGGGCGTCACGGTGCTCACCGAGCTGCACGGCATGGTGCGGCTGGCGCACTTGGTCTTTTCGATGTTGACGTTGGCACTGCTCACGGCCGGCGCGGTCCGAGCGCTCGACGTGCGCCTAACTCCGCCGCCGGACGTTCGGCGATGGCGGGCGCTGACCGTCGCCTCGGGGTTCGTCCTGCTCGCGGGCGGAGCGATCGTTGGCGCGGGGCAGAGCGCCGGGTGCCCGGGTCTGCCGCTGTGCGACGCGCGCAGCAGCGCGGAGGCCACAGGCTTGCATCTCACGCACCGTGTAGCGGCGACGCTGCTGCTGCTGGCGCTCGCGTGGACCGCGTGGCAGGCGCGCGGCTCGGGCGGCTGGACGCTGCGGCTGAGCGTCATAGCCGCGCTGCTGGCGTGCGCGCAGATCGCAGTCGGAGTGACCGCGGTGGCGATGCAGCTGCCCCAGGCGCTGAGGGTCTTGCACCTGGGACTGGCTGCCGCGGTGTGGTGGGTCGTCGTGGCCCAGCTGAGCTTCGCGCTGCTCGGACGTTCGCGCTGATGGCGGCGTTCCTACGCCGTGTCGTCGCGCTCTCCAAGCCTCGGGTCATATCCCTGCTCGTGCTGACCGGCGCCGCGGGCGCCTGGCGGGCGGCGGAGGGTCCGCCGGATGTGGGCGTGTTGCTGACGGTCGTCGTCGCGGGCGCGCTTGCCGCCGCCGGGGCCAACGCCATCAATCAGGGCTTGGACGCGGACATAGACACGGTGATGCGCCGCACTCAGACGCGCCCCGTGCCTGCGCAGGAGGTGAGTCCGCGCGGCGCCGCCGCCATTGGGGCGGCGTTGGTGGCGGTGGCGACGGCGTTCATGGCGGCGGGAGCAAACCTGCTGGCGGCGGCGCTCACCTTCGGCGCCGCGGCTGTCTACGTGCTGGTCTACACCATGCTCCTGAAGCGCCGCTCGTGGAACAACATCGTCATCGGAGGGGCCGCGGGAGCGTTCCCTCCGCTCATCGGCGCGGCCGCCGTCTCTTCGGAGATCACGCCGGTGGGAATCTACATGTTCGCCTTCGTCTTCTTCTGGACGCCCCCGCACTTCTGGACGCTCTCGATGCTGCTCCGGGACGACTACGCCGCGGCGAAGGTGCCGATGCTGGCGGCGGTGGCCAGCCGGCGCGACACGGTGCGGCAGGTGCTGCTGTACGTCGTCCTGCTCACGGCTATGGCGTGGCTTCCGCTGGCTGCGGGCTACGGCGGGCTGACCTTCGCGATCGTTACGACGCTGCTCGGCGTGAATTGGCTGCGGATCGCATGGCCGCTGCTCGATGGCGGCGAGGTGCGCGAGATCGTCGCGGCGTACAAGTACTCGCTGCTTTATCTGGCGGTCGCCTTCGTCACCTTCGCGGCCGAGCCGATGCTGCCCTGGTGACGAACGCGAACGCCAGTGGGTCCGTCGGCGGCTAGGCTACGACCACTTGGCGAACGCCATGCCGCAGCCCGTCCCGGCCTCGGAGCGGTAGCAGGGGACGTAATCGAACAGGTCGAACTCCATGTCGTCGCCCATCGCCCCGGCCGCTGCGAACCAGTTTCGTATCTCGGAGGTCCCGGCTTGGAGCCGCTCCGTCGGTAGGGCGGCGACTCCTTGCTCGTCGCGCTCCTCGATGAGCTTGAGGCAGTGCTGGTCGATCTCCTCGTCGACGATGAAGTGGCTGAAGCCGCCGGAGCCGAGGACCGCGACGCGCGTCCCGCTGTCCCAGCTCGACACGGCCTCCCGGACCGCCTTGCCGAAGTTCCAGCAGCGCTCAGGCGTCGGCTGGTTGGGCGGGAAATAGGTGTTGATGTGGACCGGCACCGTGGGCACGATCTTGCCGGACATCAGCCGACGCCAGACGAACCCGAAGGCGTGGCTCATGTTCTGCCCTTCCCTCATCCGGCGGACGTGCATCGTGTCGAAGTTCTGGTCGTTCAGCGACTGGACGATATGCTTGCCCAGCTCGGCGTTGACGGGGTAGAGGCGGGCGTCGTCTCCGCCGTAATAGTCGATGCGGGCCCGGTCCGACTCTTGGTTGCGGCCGACGCGGGGCCCGAACGACACCTCGTCCTGCCAGAAGACGCAGAAGGGAGGCATCGCCTCCTTATCGAAGATCTCGCTCTGGTCGTCCCCGAACATGATTAACACGTCCGGGTCGGCTTGGGCGAGGGCCTCGGCCACCTTGGCGATGCCGCGCTGGTTGGCCTCGTGTCGCCGTTCGAACACGTCCTCGGTCAGCTCCTTCCTCACGGCGGGGTCGGCCTCGGAGAGGAGTTCTTCATAGTTGACGTGCTTGCCGTCCGGGACGCGATAGAGGTTTCGGTTCTCCTTGTCTCGCTCCGCGTACGAGGCCCAAAGCCCGTTCGGGATGCTGAGGAGAGGCGAGTGGGACGTGCCGAGTCCAAGTACGATTTCTGCCATAACGTCTCCTTATCGCGCTTCCCCTCTATCGAGATTTATCGGGTACTCTCCCCGGCCTGCGGGGGAGAGCTAGAGAGGGGGCATGTCCTAGGAGGTGAACGATGGCACGCGGGAGGGCGTTTGTCTAGTCGGCGTCCCGCCCCCGGTTCAGCGTCCCCCGGTTCAGCGTCCAGGAAACTGGGGCTTGCGCTTCTCCTTGAAGGAGCGGACGCCTTCGAGGAAGTCCTCGCTGGCCTCGGTTGTCCGCAGCGCGTCGTGACGCTCCTGGGGGACTTGGTCCGCCGGTCCGAACTCGAGGAGGTCGCGCACGACCTCCTTGTGGAAGCGATGTGACACCGGCGACAGCTCGGCAATCTCGGTGGCGAGGACGCCGGTCTCGGCCTGCAGGTCCTCCGGCTCGACCACGACGCTGAGGAGGCCGGCGGCAAGGGCTTGGTCGGCGGAGATGGAGCGTCCCGTCAGGAGGAGATAGCTCGCGCCCCCGGAGCCCGCGAGGCGCATGACCCGGTCCACGTGGCCGTGGGAGATGACGATGCCGCGTTTTGCCGCGGGCAGACCGAGCTGGGCGTCGGAGGCGGCGATGCGGATGTCCGCGTAGAGCGCGAGCTCGAAGCCCCCGCCGAGGCAGTAGCCGCGTATGGAGGCGATGGTGGGCTTGGAGAGGCGTCCGATGGCCTCGCAGGCGGCGTTGACCGTGCCGCGGTAGCCGCGCGCCCTCTCCGGGGTGCTGCGGGTCTCCTCGAAGTCCTTGATGTCGGCGCCTGCGGAGAACGCCTTGTCGCCCGCGCCGGTAAAGACGACCACCCGCACTGCGTCGTCGCCGTCGAACTCGGCCAGAAGGCCGGGGAGGGCCTGCCACATAGCGTGGGAGATGGCGTTGCGCTGCTCCGGACGGTTGATGATGACCGTCGCAACCGGCCCGTCGCGCTGCACGAGAAGCTCGTCGCTCATCGCTGGGCCTCCTTGACCATGCGCAGGACCTCGCTGAGGGAGAGCCCCTCCTCGATGATGGTGTCGTCCGTGAGTTGGGAGTCGGCGTAGGTCAGCAGGCACGTGGGGCACTGGACCACGCCGTCGACGCCTCTCTCGACCGGCGTCCCGCACTCGTCACACTGCCCGCGCCCGTCACCCTGTTGGATGCCCATGTGCGGACTATACAACAGCGGCGCGGCGGACCTGTGTTCGAACATCCCCACCTCCTCACCGCCGGTACCAACTCGGATCGGCGCTCGCTCTTGCAGGCGCAGTGGTCGGGTTAGGCTAAGGTCATGGAACCTCAACAAAACTTCAATCCTGATTAACCTAGCTCTTCTAGACATGTGATGCCCACCATCTCAAGGCAGAACATCGGAGACTCGTTCACATTTCCATTTCCTATCGAGGTCCAGTTCCGTGCTAGGTGATTGAATCTGGCATCGGCTTCGACTCTCACAATCGCGTCTCTTTGGTTCTTGGGTTTGGCCTAACCTCAGGGACAGTTTCAGCAATGTCGTAGATCGCTCGTGCATAGGCCGCCCAAATGAGATCCAATCCTATGTGACCATCACACGCCCACCTAACGACATCTGCATCAGATACCTTGGCAATCTCGTACCACCGGACAAAACCATCCATGAGGCTCTCACGACTGTCGTCGGTCAAATTACTCCGTTGGATTAGTTCCTTTTCCCTACAGGCCAATATCCCATAGGAACCTGCCATCTAAGAGCCGCATGGTACTCCAGTGCACAGTTCGGCGCACAACCGCCAATTGCCCTTTTTCCAAGGCAACTAGGCCGAGCGCGCACGCAATGCGCATAACGTTCGAGAACTGTTTTTGCAACAACCCCAGTGCGGTTGTGGCAATGTCGTCGTTAGTCGAAAAATCCCGAAGCGGTTGCTTGATGACCTCGAAATCGAACATGTAGTTCTCTACAGAATGGCCTCGAGACCAAACAAGCCTTCCCTGACAACAGTGCTTCCGCAATTCATCATGAATGGATTTGCGAAGTCGAAAGTTCCGAAACTCTCGATCAACGAAGCCCAGGAACCTATACTGAAAATGTCTCCCCTCAATTAACTTGCATATCTCTTCTACTTTGTCTCGATTACCGATCACAGACACGTCTGACGCTATTTGCTCAGCAGTTGTAATCGACACGTGGTTTTGAGATGGAGCATCTGGTGCAGCCTCGCACATACGTAAAAAGAATGCCTTATCATGCGTTCCTTCCAACAAAATATGTGGAAGCTTCGACATCTGAATTGCAGCAACGAACTCTTTGTAGCTTAACAGCAGCCCTGGCATTACCGGATGTCCTCAATCTCCTCTATTTCGGACCACATATCGTCGTCGGACCATATGTCATCTTCTCCATCCAAAGCGACATATTCACTCCGGACCCACTCGGTGGGCATTGGAGTCAATTCAATCATATTCTCACTGTAATCGGAGGCGATGATTGGAGAGTGCGTGCACACAATCAGCTGTTTGGAGGGGAACTGTTGCATCATTGTGTGAATGATCTTCTGCTGCCAGTCAATGTGGAGGGACAACTCAGGCTCGTCAACCGATTGCGTTCGTCGCGTTCGAGAGGCCAAGTCACAATCTCTTCATTGTCGATTATGAGAGTTACGTCGGAGAGGTGAGTAGAACGCTCTGAAGGGCTTGCGCTAATTTCGATGACTCGACCATTGGAAATCTCTATTCGAATTGAACGGTAGTTTAGGTTTGCAAATCGTTCTATATCGAGATTTGCGGCGTTGGTAAGTATATGCAGCAGCGTAGTTTTTCCGGTTCCGTTGGCTCCGTGAACGATATTGACGCCTTCAGAGAATGTGACGTCAATGTCAAATTGGCCGTGAAGACCGACTGCGAAGACGCGTTTGATGAATTGGTTCATTTTGCTATTAGCATCCCTATCTGAATTTGGCTATCATGCCAAGTCAGTATAGACTTACAAGCCGTTCGTTGCTACTTTGGGCTCAGTCGGATGCGACATTGCGTCTGGGCTGCTCCCAGTGGTGTCGGCGAAGACGGGCATCGACACAGGCTGAGTTGCACGACATATACGGAGGCAGGTGAGCAGGTCCGCGTCAGGAGTGGTGTCCCGCACTGACATTTGCCCATTGCCCAATCTCCTCCGCGCCCTCTACGATGGGACGTCGCTACCCCCGCTTCAGGGCGGCCCAACCACTTCCCCACTGGACGGCGCCAGGACGCCGCCTCAGAGCCGCCGGATGAAATGACGAACGACGATAGTAGACCGACAACTTCCGGAGCCCCCGCCCCCAGCCCGACGGCGACGTTCGTCCGCCGGCCCAACCGGTTCGTCGCGGAGGTGGAGGTCGACGGCTCGTTGCAGCTGGCGCACGTCCCTAATTCGGGGCGCATGGCGGAGCTCTTCGTGCCGGGCGCATGCGTCCTGCTGCGGCATGCCGCGTCGCCCAAGCGCAGGACGAGCTTCGACGTCGAGCTGGTCGAGTACGGAGGGCGGTGGGTCGGCGTTGACTCCCGGCGGCCTCCCGGCCTCGTGATCGAGGCGTGGCGGGCCGGGCTGCTCCCCGAGCTCAACGGCTATGAGCGCGTTCGGAGGGAGGTTGCCTACGGCGCGAGCAGGCTCGACTTGCTGTTTGAGGGCCCGGCCCAGCTTCCCGGCCCCCCGTCCGCGAGGGTAGGGGAGGACCGGTGCTGGGGCGAGGCGAAGAACTGCAACCTCGTCGAGGACGGCGTGGCGCTCTTCCCGGACGCCCCCACCGTCCGCGGCCGCAGGCACGTCGAGGAGCTGGCCAAGGCGGTCGCCCAAGGCGAGCGGGCCGCCGTCTTCTTCGTGGTGCAGCGCGACGACGCCCGCGCCGTCGCCATGCATCCCGCCGACCCTGCCTTCTCCGACGCGGTGGCCGCGTCCGCCCGCGCTGGCGTCGAGTTCTACGGCATCGGCTGCCAAGTGACGACGGCGTCCATCACGCCGGTGAAGCGCGTCGACGTCGTGACGGAGCGAGCATGACGCCCCGCTCCGCGCGCACGGCCCAGCTGCTTGGCGAGGTGTACCGGCGGCTCTTCGACCACTACGGCCCCCAGGGTTGGTGGCCCGGCGACGGCCCGTTCGAGACGATCGTCGGCGCGATACTCACCCAGAACACGGCGTGGACGAACGCCGCGCGGGCCATCGCCAACCTCCGGGCGGCGGGGCTTATGTCCGCGTCGGCCCTGCGCGCTGCGCCGGAGCCCGAGCTCGCCGAGACGGTCCGGCCCAGCGGCTACTTCAACGCCAAGGCCCGCAAGCTCAAGGCTATGGCCGAGTTCCTTGGACGCTACGGCGACAGCGTCGAGGAGTGGCGCCGTATGGACCCCCATCGACTGCGCGCCGAGTTGCTCGCCGTCCACGGCATAGGGCCGGAGACCGCGGACGACATCGTTCTCTACGCGGCAGGCCTCCCGTCCTTTGTGATTGACGTCTACACCCAGCGCATCATCGACCGCATGACGCCGCGCCGCGTCCTGAGGGGCTACGACGCCTACAAGGCGCTTTTCGAGCAAAATCTCCCCCACGATGCCCAACTGTACAACGAGTACCATGCGCTCCTTGACGCCCACGCCAAGGAGGTGTGCGTGAAGCGTGAGCCGCGATGCGCGTCGTGCGTGCTCTCCGACCTCTGCGCGACGGGTCGGCCCTCTGCGCGACGGGCTGGCGGGGGGATGAAGGCGAACGCGCCATGACCACCGTCGTCGACGCCTACAACCAGGCCGAGGGGCCTGTCGTAATCTGCGACTTCTCGCCGCCGCGCTCCGCGGATCCGGCCTTCGTCGACCGCGTCGCCGGCGTGCCCGCCGACTTTATCTCGGTCGCCTACAACCCCGGTCGCCTCCCGCGCGCCGACTCCATCACCGTCGCGAGCGTCATCCGCCAGCGCCTCGGCAAGCAGACCATCTTCGCCCTCTCGCCCCGCGACATGAACAAGATCGCTCTGCAATCCCAGCTGTTGGGCGCGGCGATGCTCGGCCTGGAGAATGTCCTCGTCCTCGGCGGCGACAACCTCACCGAGCGCGAGCTGCGGCACGGTGTCAAGCAGGTGCGCGACACCGCCTCCACCGCGCTGATAAGGGACGTGGCGGCGCTGAAGGCGGGAGTGGACTACCGAGGAGCGAATCTCCAAGGCCCGGCCGACCTCTGCGTCGGCGGCGCGGCGGACCTGGAGAAGGACTTCGAGCGGGAGGCCAGGCTCGCCGCAGCAAAGGTGGAGGCGGGAGTCCAATTCCTGATGACCCAGCCCATCTACTCGTTGGGAGAGCGCGAGCGCTTCCTCGACCTCTACGAGTCGATTGCCGGTGGGCCGATGCCCGTGCCCGTCTTCTGGGGCCTACAGGTCCTCACCGCCGACGGACTCGTCTTCGGGAACGTCCCGGACGGCGTACGCTCCGACCTTGAGAAGGGCCGCCCTGCCGCCGACATCGCGGCCGAGATGCTCGCCGATTTCATCGCCGGCGGCATCCAAGGCGTCTACCTCGTCCCTCCGATTCTCAAGACCGGCGCCCGCGACTACGCCGCCGCCGCCCAAGCCCTCCGCGCCATCCGGGGTTGAGTTGCGTTGGCGAGCGGCAGCCTCGCCCGTGTCACTTGCCCATTGTGCATTCATCGCGTGGGCTTCTAGTCTGGCTCTTGGCAAGCCTGGTCGCCAGGCGGGTGTGCTAAGTTAACGAGTAGGGAGTTCCGATGACGACGCAAGCCTCAGTTCCAATAGAAACCCGCGTCAGCAGGCTTGAAGGCGCCTACGAGCAGGTCAATGAGCGGTTGGGGGGATTGGCCCAATCCGTCAGCGACCTGCACCGCGAGATACGCACCCTGTACCTCTTCATCGGCGGCTCATGGGTGACGCTGATGGCCACAATGATTGGACTCTACGTCGCTGGGTGACGCTCCCCTTCGTGCGTCTACGCTCTTCTCTAGTCCTGCCTCCGCTCCCCCTCTTCCCCTCTTCCCCTCTCCCCCTCACGCCTTCCGCTTATCCGTGGCTCAGATGATGCGGGTGTCCGCAGGCCGTTCTTCACGCGGCCCTTCCCGCAGTCCTCGCCGCAACGGGGCAAAGAAAAGGGCGGGGACGAAAGCCCCCGCCCTTCCGTGGTTGCGCGTGTCGGGACGGTCGATGGCTAGGTGGCGCGCTCGTCGAGGACGCCTGCGTGGCCGGTGCAGTAAGGAATGAACGCCTTCATGTTGCACTGCGCGCCGCTCTTGGCGAGCTCCGCCTCGAAGATCTCGTGGATCTGGCGGGCCTCGTCCTCGTACTCAACTTGGATGCCGCCGTCTTTGATGCTGACATCGGCGGACTGCCGCTGGTTGGGGGCGTAGAATCCGCCGTTGCCGCCCCGCAGCGCCATGTACCGGGCCCGCTTCGTGCCGGAGTTGAAGTGCTGGTGGTACGTGCCGTCGTTCGGAACAACAACGATGGAACCGACCTGCCAGTCGCACTTCACCATGTCGGAGCGGTCGTCCTTCGTCCACAGCAGCGAGAAGCCGGAGTCGCCGCTGAGCAGGAAGAGGTGCGCGCCCGGCCCGTGGCGGTGGGCCTTCTTGTACGTGCCGATGGGGAACTCGGAGATGTGATTCCCCATGTCGTTCTTGCCCATCTGGAGCATGGCGTTGATGCCGCCCGCGCCGCGCTCCTTCCAGCCGTAGAGCGCCATGTCAGGCGCGTTGGGGATGAAGTTGGTCTCCCAGATGCGCTTGTTGTAGAGCGTGCCGTTCCCGCTGAAGTAGGTCTCGTCGTCGGAGTAGCGGGAGCGGAACTGGAAGTCGTTGTTGAACATGAAGTCCGTGTCGCGGAAGAGACGCATCATCGGCGGCGCGTTGGTCGTCGCCATGTAGCGCACCTTCTCGTCGCCCGAGCCGTTGAAGTGCTGGTACCAGGCGTTGAGCGGAATCGTGAAGAGGGAGCCGGCCTTCCACTCGAAGGTCTGCTTGCTGTTCTCGTCCATCCAGACCGTGGTCGCGCCCCGGCCCTGGACGATGTAGAAGTTGATCTCGTACATGTGGTGCTCGGGCTCGGAGACGCCGCCCGGCTTGATGTCCACGACGTGGAGGTCGTTCGGCATATGCGCGTTGTCGATGTGGATGACCGCGCCGGAGCCGCCCTTGCGCTCCCACGGGCCGACCTCGACCTCGTTCCAGTTGGGGATGTAGAAGGTCTTGTGGACCATCACCCCTTCGCTCTCCAGCCAGTTCTCGTACGCGTCGGGGACTCGGAAGTCCTCGAGATCGCCGGTTGGGGTCTCGGCGACCTTCATGTCGGTGCCTTGCATGACCATAGGTACTCTCTCCTCAACAGTCTTTCGCGCGAGGGTACATCATGTTGGGCGGAACGTACAAACGACCCGCCCCCGGCGCGCTAACGCTGAGCGACCGCCTTGGGTTCGACGGGTTGGAGCACGCCAATGTACGGGAGGTTTCGGTAGCGGCCGCCGTAGTCGAGGCCATACCCGATGACGAATTCGTCCGGGACCTCGAAACCCACGTACTCGATAGGGATGTCGGCCATCCTGCGCACCGACTTGTCCAAGAGCGTGCAGACCTTGAGGCTGGCGGGGCCCTTCGCCTCCAGGTGCTCCAGCAGGTAGCGCAAGGTCAGCCCGGTGTCGACGATGTCCTCGACGACGAGCACGTGGCGGCCCTTCAACTCCGTCATGACGTCCCTGATGACGTCGATGCTCTCCTCACGCTCGCCGTAGTGCGATATCTCCATGAACTCGATCTGGAGCGGGAGATCGATCATTCGCATGAGGTCGGCCATGAAGACCACCACCCCGCGCAGCACGCCGACCAGCACCGGCTCTTTGCCCGCGTAGTCCAGCGACACCTGCTCGCCGAGCTCCCTCACCCGCGCCTGCACTTGCTCTTGGTCGAACAACACCCGCTCCGTGCCCTCGACGGAGACCTCGGAGAGCGGCCCGAACCCGTACTTGCCCATCAGGCGCATGAGGTCGCGCCGGTAAAGCAGTTGGACGCTGACCTCCGGGTACATCTCACGGACATGACGAAGCTTCCGGTTCTTCTGCGTGACCAGGCTTTGCTTCATCGTCGTCAGTTCGAAGTACTGGTCGTACTCCGGCAAGTAGAAGTCGGGAGTAAACATCTCGACGACCCGGTTTCCATCCCAGCGTAGGGGGAAGGACCGGGGTTCGTAGAGGTAGTAGATGTGGTAGTAGTCCAGGAGGTCGGCGAATTCCTTCTCGCTCGGATGCATGAAGGCTTTCTGAGGTTTCTCAACCGCCGTCCTGTCCGCCTCGGACTGTCCCCCGCGACCGCGCCGTCCGCGTCCCGAGCGGGACGACTGCTCGTCTCTTTCCGCTAAGGATTCCGCCCTGGACGCCGAGACGCCCGTGGCGCCTGGAGCGTCCGCCTGACGACCCTCGCGGCCACGTCCGCGCCGACGCCGCGAGGAGTCTTCTCCAGTGGGCTCGGCCTGCGGCGCGGCTTGGGCCGGCGACTCCTCCACTCTCGCCTCGGTCGTTTCGGCAGACGGTCTTCGAGGACGCCTTCTGCGCGCTGGCCTTGGCGGCTTGTCCGCCGTCGCGTCAGGCTCCGCGGCAGGCTCGGCCTGCGGCGCCGCTTGGGCCGCCGACTCGTCGGAGGCTGCCGAAGTCGCCTCGGCCTCGGCAGGCGACTTGCGAGGACGCCTTCTGCGAGTCGGCCTTGGCTGTTCATCCGCCGTCGCGCCAGGCTCCGCCGCTGCGGCAGCCTCTGGAGTCGCATCAGCCGACGTTTCCGTTCTCGCCCGGGAGGTCCTGCGACGACGCGCAGGAGGCTTGGAAGGCTCGCTCTCCGGTTGCATCCCGGCAATCGGGGCGTTTGGCGATTCGGCGTCCGGGGCGGGCCTTCGCGGCGACCGCCGCCGGGATGGACGCGGGGCGTCCTCCGGCTGCTGAGTTTCTCGTGAATCTTCGACCATCAAACCTCGCGCGCGGCTCTCCGCCGCGCAATCATCGTCATTGTACAGGCTGCTCCAGGCCGGCTCTTGCGGCGCCGCCTACGTACTCGGAGGTGCGGGCGACGTGGTACTCGGAGCCGCCGTGCGCCAGCGCCTCGACAGCGGCCTTCGCCGTGTCCATCGACGTATAGCAGGGAATCCTGCGCTCCGTCGCCGACCGGCGTATCTCGAACCCGTCCCGCAGCGCTTGCGCGACCTCGGCTATCGTGTTCACGACCGCATCGACCGTGCCGTCGGCGACCACCGAGTAGGCATTCGGCTCGGGCTCCCCGACCTTGTTGATTTCCGTTACCTCGAGCCCCAGTCCCCGCATCAGCGCCGCGGTGCCCGTCGTCGCATAGAAGCGATAGTCGAGGCTACCCATGGTCTTGAGCCAGGGGACCGCCTCGGCCTTGTCGCGGTCGGCGATGGTCACGAGCAGCGAGCCGGACGGCGGGAGCATCAGCCCGGCGGCGATGAGCGCCTTTGCCACTGCGGGGCGCGGCGCGACGTCGATGCCCATCACCTCGCCCGTCGACTTCATCTCGGGCCCCAGGTACGTGTCGACGCCGGTCAGCTTCGACATCGAGAACACCGGCGCCTTCACGCTGGTCATCGGCGGGTCGGGCTGCAGTCCGCCGGCGTATCCCTGCTCTGCGATCGTCCGGCCCAGCATCACGTTCGTCGCCATCTGCACCATCGGAATGCCCGTCACCTTGGAGATGAACGGGACCGTCCGGCTGGAGCGCGGGTTGACCTCGATGACATAGACCGACGATAGCCCGGTGTCGGCGGCGACGGTCAGGCCGTAGGGTTTGCTCTCGTTCATAATCACGTACTGGATATTCATCAGTCCGCGGACGCCTATGGCAAGGCCGATGCGCGTGGTGTAGTCGACGATGGTCCGGCGCTCGTGGTCGGAAAGTCCGTCGGCGGGGTAGATGGCCATGGAGTCGCCCGAATGCACCCCCGCCCGCTCGATGTGCTCCATGATTCCCGGGATCAGCACCTCTTGGCCATCCACGACGGCGTCGACCTCGACCTCGCGGCCTTGGAAGTACTTATCGATGAGGATGGGCCGACCGGGCGCCGCCTCGAACGCGCGGTTCAGATAGCGCACGAACTCTGTGATGTTGTCGACAATCTCCATCGCCCGCCCGCCCAGCACGTAGCTCGGCCTGACAACCAGCGGGAAACCGAGCTTGGTGGCGGTCTCGATACCCTCTTCGAGGAAGGTCGCGGTGGAGCCGGGCGGCTGAGGCACGCCAAGGCTCGCCATGAGTTGGCCGAAGCGCTCGCGGTCGGAGGCGATGTCGATGGCGTCCGCCGATGAGCCGAGGATGGGCAGCCCTGCGGCGCTTATCGCCTGGCTGAGATTGATGGCGGTCTGCCCGCCGAACTGCACGACCGAGGGGGGATAGTCCCCATCGACGCTCTCGTTCTCGATGACGTCCCGCACGCTCTCATCGTCGAGGGGCTCAAAGTACAGGCGGTCGCTCGTATCGAAATCCGTGGACACGGTCTCCGGGTTCGAGTTCACCATGATTGAGCTGACGCCCGCTCCGTCCAGCGCCCACGCCGCATGGACGGAGCAGTAGTCGAATTCGATGCCTTGCCCTATGCGGATTGGGCCGCTGCCGATAACGATGGCCTTCTTGCCCGGCAAGGGGCTCGACTCGTTCTCCTGGTCGTACGTGCTGTAGAAGTAGGGGGTAACCGCCTCGAACTCGGCGGCGCAGGTGTCCACCATCTTATAGACGGGCCTGACGTCGAGCTCATGCCGTAGCGTCCGCACCTGCTCCTGCGTGCGGCCGGTGAGTGTCCCGATGCTGTCGTCCGGCATGCCGAGACGCTTAGCGTCCCACATGAGATCGCGCGAAAGCTCCTCGGAGCGCAGCCGCTCCTCCATCTCCACGATGCGTTTGAGGCCGTGCAGGAACCACGGCTCGACCTGCGCGGCCTTGGCGAGAACGTCGATTTCAACGCCCCTGCGAAGGGCCGCGGTCATCGCCCATAAGCGCAGGTCGGTCGGCTCCAGCGGCAGGGTGTCGATGCCGTCGCCGGCCCACTCCGGGTCCTCCCAGAGCAGCGACTTGCCGCCAAGCTCCAGCGACCGCACGGCCTTTTGCAGCGCCGCCTCGAACCCGCGGTCGATCGCCATCACCTCGCCCGTCGCCTTCATCTGCGTGCTGATGACCCGGTCGCCGGTCGCGAACTTGTCGAACGGCCAGCGCGGAATCTTGATGACGCAGTAATCGAGCGCAGGCTCGAAAGCGGCCTTGGTGCGCTGGGTGACGGCGTTCGGTATCTCGTCGAGCCTGCGTCCGACCGCGATCTTGGAGGCCACTCTCGCGATTGGGTACCCCGTCGCCTTGGATGCGAGTGCGGACGACCTGCTGACCCGCGGGTTCACCTCGATTACGAAATACTGCATTGGCTCAGGCGCGCCGCCGGGAAGCGATTCGCCGACGACTGGACTCGGTGAGAGTCCAAACTGGATGTTGCAGCCCCCCTCGATGCCTAGAGCGCGGATGATGCGGATGCTGGCCGTTCGGAGCATCTGGTGCTCCTTATCGGATAGCGTCTGGCTCGGCGCGATGACGATGCTGTCGCCCGTGTGGACGCCCATCGCGTCCAGGTTCTCCATGTTGCAGATGGTGATGCACGTGTCCGCGGAATCGCGCATCACCTCGTACTCGACCTCGCGCCAGCCCCGCACCGAGCGCTCGATCAGGACCTGTCGGATGGGGCTCGCCGCAAGGCCGCTCGCCGCGACCAGTTCGAGCTCCTCCATGGTCGTGGCGAAGCCGCCGCCGGTCCCGCCAAGGGTGTACGCGGGGCGCACCACGAGCGGCAGCCCCAGGTCGTGGCCGACGGCCATCGCCTCGTCCAGCGAGTTCGCTATCTCGCTGGGCGGCACGGGCTCGCCCAGGCGGTTCAGGAGTGAGCGGAACAGCTCACGGTCCTCGGCGGTCTTGATGGTCTCGATGGACGTGCCGAGCAGCCGCACGTTGTGCCGGTCGAGCACGCCGGCCTCGTGGAGGTCGACGGCGAGGTTCAGCCCGGTCTGCCCCCCCAGCGTCGGCAACAGCCCGTCCGGCTTTTCGCGGGCGATGATCCGCTCGATGACGTCGACGGTCAGCGGCTCGATGTAGACCGCGTCCGCGATCTCCTCGTCGGTCATGATTGTCGCGGGGTTGGAGTTGACGAGGACGACGGTGATGCCCTCTTCGCGCAGCGACTTGCACGCCTGAGCGCCGGCGTAGTCGAACTCGGCCGCCTGGCCGATGACGATAGGCCCGCTTCCGATGACGAGGACCTTTTGAGGCTTAGGGTCGGGAGATGTCATGAGTTTGTGGGCTGATGGAGGCGGAGGCCGGGTATGAGATGAAAATCTGAATCGAGCGCGTAGACGTCATGCCCGCCGTCGAGGGCGATAGCGGCAATCAGCGCGTCGACCAGCCCGATAGTGGTTCCCTGCCGTATTAGACTGTAAGAGACCTCGCCGCATCGCACCCATGTATCCTCGGAGGCCTCTGCCTGAGGAAGCAGGCCTAGGGTTCGCGTCAAAAATTCAAACTCCCCCTCGGAGCGGGCTCCGCGCAGGAGTTCGGTGAGGACGACTCCGGCAACAATTACCTGATCCCGTTCGAGGAGATGCCGGAGTTCCACCTGCGTTGGAGACTCGCGCCGCCGAAAATACTCTATCCAGACAGAGGTGTCGGGGAGGATCATGGGGTCCTTCACCTAGCACGAACAGGGTTCTGCTCTGTGGCTCCCCTTCTCATCCGGTCGAGTTTCTCTTCCCTAAGGGAGTCGACGCGCCTGAACTCCTCCATGTTCTCGGTGAGATCAATCGTGCCGACAGCCTCGATGAGCTTCTTGGCGGCCCACGACCGGAGGTACATACGCAAGGCTTCCTCCACCGCCTTGCTCTTGCCCTTCACCCCCACCGCGCGGATCACATCCCCGAGGAGCCTCTCGTCTATATCGAGCGTCGTACGCATCTTATTCACCTCGTCAGAAATGTGCAGTGAACCCACATCACTATAACACATCACTTTCAAGCATCATTCTCATCACCCGCGCACCATCCCCACGAACTCGTCGAAGATGTACTCGTTGTCCAGCGGCCCAGGCGATGCCTCCGAGTGGTACTGGATCGTCAGCACGGGACGGCTTCGGTGGCGCAGGCCCTCGATAGTGCCGTCGTTCAGGTTCCGGTGCGTGACGACGATGTCATTGGGCAGCTCGTCGTCGGACACCGCATAGCCGTGGTTCTGCGCGGTGATGTAGACGCGCCCGGTGGCCAGGTCCTGCACCGGATGGTTCCCGCCGCGATGGCCGAATTTCAGCTTGTACGTGTCGCCCCCCAGCGCCCTGGCTATGATCTGGTGTCCGAGGCAGATGCCGAGCGTCGGGATGCGCTCGATGATTGTCTTGGCCGTTGCGACGGTTGGGCCGTTGTGGACCGGGTCGCCGGGGCCGGGGGAGAAGACCACGCCGTCGGGTCTGCTCGCCAGCACCTCCTCCGCGGTCGCCGCCGCGGGGAACACGCGCACCTGACAGCCGCGCTGAGCGAGCAGACGCAGGATGTTGTATTTCACCCCGCAGTCCACGACCGCCACGCGCTTGTCGCCGTCGCCGCTCCATTCGTACCCGGCGCCGACCGTGACGCGCTCGACGAAGTTGACCGTGTCGTACGCCGGCCGGGAGGTCAGCTCCCGTAGCGCGTCCTGGGGATTGCCGCCCGTGTCGCCGACCATTACCGCTCCCATCATCACGCCGGAGGAGCGGATGCGCCGCGTGATTGCCCGCGTGTCCACGCCCCAGACGCCGGGGACGCCGGCCTCCGCGAGGTACTCGTGCATGGTGCGCGTCGAGTCGTAGTGGCTGGGAGTCGAGGAGTGCTCCCGCACGACGAACGCCGCAACTTGTATCTGGCGCGACTCCGCGACCGTGTCATTGATGCCGTAGTTGCCTTGGAGCGGGTATGTCGGAACGACGATTTGGCCCGCGTACGACGGGTCGGTGAGCATCTCCTGGTAGCCGAACATGCTCGTGTTGAACACGACCTCCCCGAACGCGGAGGCTTCCGCGCCGAAGGAGCGCCCCTCGTAGACCGCGCCGTCGCTCAGGACCAGGTAGGCCTTGGTCATAGGCCGGTGCCGTCGTAGGCGATTCGCCCATCCGCGATGGTCAGCTTCACCCTGCCCCTCAGCGCGGCGCCCGCGAGCGGCGTGTTCTTCCCCTTCGAAGCGAACGTAGCGGGGTCGACGACCCAGCTCTCGTCCGGGTCGAACAGCGTCACGTCGGCCGGTGTCCCTTCCTCAAGCGTGGCGAGTCCGGCGAAACGTTCGCCGAGCACGCCGGCAGGCCCTGTTGTGAGGCGCGCAACGAGCGTGGGCAGGTCGATGGCCCCCGCGTGAACGAGCCCCATCAGCGACGCGAACGCTGTTTCGAGCACCGAGATGCCCACCGCCGCCTCGTCGAAGGGGACCGCCTTGTCCCCGAACGTATGCGGAGCATGGTCCGTCGCGATGGCGTCGATGGCGCCGTCGCGCAGGCCTTCGATGAGCGCTTCGCGGTCGAAGTCCGAGCGCAGTGGCGGGCTCACCTTGGCCCGCGTCTCGTAGGCGACTGCGGTCAACGCCTGCGCGCTCGACGTGGCGCCCTGCGTGCCGAGCACCCACTCGTCGGTCATCGTCAGATGGGATGGCGTGACCTCGGCGGTCACATTCAGTCCGCGCTTCTTGGCCGCTCTCACCATCTCGACGCTCCCCGCCGTGCTGAGGTGCGCGACGTGGAAGCGACCGCCGGTCAGCCCCAGCACCGCGATGTCTCGGGCGATCAGCGATTCTTCCGCCGCCGCCGGATAGCCCGCGAGACCCAACCGCGACGCCACCGGGCCCTCGTTCATGCCGAGACCCTTGGTGATCGTGTGGTCTTCACAGTGGTCCATGATGGGCAGACCAAGCTGGCCGGCGTAGAGCAGCGCCATCTCCATCAGATGACCCGTAGCGACGGGGCTGCCGTCGTCGGTGAAGCCCACGACTCCCGCCTTGGCGAGCTCCTCCATGTCCGTAAGCTCCACTCCCTTTCGCCCCTTGGAGACGGCGCCGAACGAGAGCACGCGCACCGACCCCGCCAACCTCGCTTGCTGCGCGATGAAATCAACGACCGTCGCCGAGTCGATGGCTGGCTCCGTGTTGGGCATGGCGCAGACCGTCGTGAAGCCGCCCGCGGCGGCGGCGGCCGTTCCCGTCGCGATCGACTCCTTGTCCTCGAATCCCGGCTCACGCAAGTGCGTGTGCAGGTCGATGAACCCCGGCGCGGCGACCAGGCCGGACCCGTCGACGACCAGCGCGTCGCTGGGCGCGGCGGCCCCGGACGCCTGGACGCGGCCGTCTTGCAAGAGCAGGTCGCCCACGCCGTCGGTCCCGGCCGCGGGATCGATCAGCCGGGCGCCCTTGATGAGGATGGCGCGGCTCACTCGGAAGCCTCTTCTTGCGCCCCGGTGAGTAGCTGGTAAAGCAGCGCCATCCGAATCGCCACGCCGTTCGTGACCTGCTCCTCGATCTGCGCGCCGGGACCGTGCGCCAAGGAGGACGCAATCTCGACGCCCTCGTTCATCGGGCCCGGATGCATGAGCAGCGCCCCCGGCTTGGCCCGGCGGAGCCTAGCCTCCGAAATCATCCAGCGGCGCGTGTACTCGCGCATGCTCGGCAGCATCCCTGCCTCTTGACGCTCCTTCTGGACGCGCAAGGCGATGACCGCGTCGGCGTCCTCTATCGCGGCGTCGAGGTCAGGCTCGACCGTGAGGCCGGGGGTTCCGCCGTCATTTCTGCCGCCCCCGTCATTCCCGCGGATTCCGCCGTCATTCCCGCGAAGGCGGGAACCCCGCGGCCCCTTCTGATCCCCTCCCCCGTCTGCGGGGGAGGCCGGGAGGGGGCCGCCCTTGAGCAGGTCGAGCGGAATCATCGTTGGAGGCCCGGAGAGCACGACCGAAGCGCCCATCGCGGTCAGTCCGAAGATGTCCGACCGCGCGACGCGGCTATGCAGCGAGTCGCCCACGAGCACGACCTTCTTGCCGTCGAGGTCGCCCATGTGATGCCGCATTGTCATCAGGTCGAGGAGTGCCTGCGTCGGGTGGGCGTGACGGCCGTCGCCCGCATTCACGACGCCCGCGCGTTCGAGATTCCTGGCGAGGAAGTAGGGCGCGCCCGAGTGCGGGCTGCGGATGACGATAAGGTCCGCGCGCATCGCTTGGAGCGTCAGCGCCGTGTTGAGGAGCGACTCGCCCTTCTCCGCGCTGCTGCCCGACCCGCTGACGTTGATGACGTCCGCGCTGAGCATCTTCCCCGCCTGCTCGAACGAGACCCGCGTCCGCGTGCTCGGTTCGAGGAACACCGTGATGACGACCTTCCCCCGCAGCGATGGCGCCTTCTTGATGCTGCGACCCAGCAGCTCGCGCATCGCCTCGGCGAGGTCGAGCACGCCCCCAATCTCCTCGCGCGAAAAGTCGTCGAGGTCCAAGACGTGCTTGCGCCGCTGGTTCGTCTGTCCCCCTCCCCCTTGCACGTGTCCCTCATGCAGAGGAAGGTTCATCTGTCCTCCCTCTTCCGGGGGCAGGATTGAGGAGGGGGGCGGAGCGTTCGTCGTCATGACAGCACCCGCCGGTCGTGCCTGACCAGCGCCACCTCTTCAGTGGCGTCGAACTCGGCGACACGTACCTGTATTTCTTCGTTCAGGCTCGTGGGCACGTTCTTGCCCACGTAGTCGGCCCGGATGGGCAGCTCGTGGTGGCCCCGGTCGACCATGACGGCCAGCTGGACCGCCCGCGGCCTGCCCAGGTCCATCAGCGCGTTGAGGGCGGCCCGCACCGTGCGGCCCGTGTAGAAGACGTCGTCCACCAGCACGACGATCTTGCCGTCCACGCCGACGGGGAACTCCGTCGGCCTCACCAAGGGTTGGGGACGGCTCGTGAGGTCGTCTCGGTAGAGGTTGATGTCGAGCGAGCCGACTGGAACGTCGGCGCCCTCGAAGGTGGCGATGGCCGTGGCAATGCGGTTCGCCAGCGGCACTCCGCGGCGCTGGAGCCCGACGAGCAGCAGGTCGGCGGCGCCGTGGTTGCGCTCGACGACCTCGTGAGCGATGCGGCTGATCACGCGCCGCATGTCGTCGCTTGTCAGAATCTGACGCTCGTCGGGCAAGAAAAAACCTCTCAGCCGCTGGCAAAGAGGTCTCGTAATCAGGCCCCGGACACGAACGTCCACGGCCCCGGTCCCCGCCTTGCCAGCCTCACAGGACTGGATTTAAAGGTCGGTCGCGGTCTTCTGTTGTGCGATTGAGTATAAGGAGCCCAAGCTGCCCCCCGCAAGCCCCGCCCGTTACTCTCGCACCCTTCCCGTCATCCCTGCTCGCCCCGTCATTCCCGCGCAGGCGGGAACCTCGCCCCCGGATCCCCGGCGTCGGGTAGTTAGGCGATGTCTCGTATCGAGAGAGCTACGTCAAGCGATAGGTGTCCTTCTCCCTCCGTAGGACGCCGGTTATCACAACAACTCGTTTGGCGTCATCGATGATGTAGATGATTCTCCACGGGCCAATGCGTATCCGGTAAGCCTTGTCCCAGAGCTTGGCGGCCCCATGAGGACGCGGGTTCTGCGCCAGCGGCCCAATGCGCTCGTCCACCCGTTGATAGTCCGTGAGCGGCAGGCGTTCGAGCTCACGTTGAGCGCGAGGAGCTATGTGCAGCTCGTACTCAGGACTTCGTTCCAAGGCGCGTTGCCCTGTACTCGCTATAGGGAATAGCGCCCTCTACGCCAGCGGCTTCATACTCTGCGAGCGCCTGTTGGGCTGCGGCCAAGTCCTCTATGAGCTCTTGGCACTCATCGAGACCCGTGGGCGACCCCCACTCCTGAACAATGTCGCCCTGCGCCGTCGAGGAATCGTCCGAAGCGTCATGCCCCTTGCCGCTTACTGGAACGTTCATCTCAACTGACCCCCTCCTCTGATGTAGCTCGCAGTATCGAGATACGCAGGGACAGCGTCAAACCGGCGAACGCTAGAAGCGCGTACGTCCGAGAGCGCTCGCCGTGATAGACGTGACGATGGTCGCCGTGATCCAGGCGAGCGTCGCGCCTGCGCTGATGGTGAAGCTCGCCAGCATCCCCACCAGTCCGGCGCTGCCGACAGCCAACTCAAAAGGCGCGTCCACAATCCAGTGCCCCACCATGTTGCGCCGTGGGTCGACCCGGTCATAGTGCGCGAGGAGGTTCCCTCCGTACTCTCGAACGTGGAGCCCATCGCCCCCGCGCCACTGCCGCGAGGCCCCGAACAGCCAGCCGAACCGGGTTAGCTCGCAGTCGAGAGGTAGCTTCTTAAGCTCGAACTCCTTACCGAAGGCATGTCTACGCAATCTGCTTCCCCTTGGGGGAGACCCAGGAAGGAGACTTCCTGCGCTCCACCCGACATCCCCACTCTACGGCTGCCCCGCCCCCCGGTCAATGAGCGCCAAGTTAAGGTTCCGCCGGCCTGGAGGCGCCTACGAGCGAGCGTTCCGGCAAAGGGGCCTCCGCGCGTGGATCACCAGCTGAAGTGCAGCTCGATGAGGCCGCCGTCGCGGAGGTCGCCGCTAGGAGAAGGAGACCCCCGCCCGCCTTACCACACGACCAGTACGGGATACATGCTAATCAGGCGGTCGGAAGTCACCACGGTCAGCCCCTCGACGATGGCTTGCGCCACGAGGATGCGGTCGAACGGGTCGGTGAAGACTCGGCAGCTTGCCCACCTGCAATGCGGCGGCCTCGGTGACGGCAGCGGCTCCACACGGTGAAGCCGCCGTTGCTGCGGGACGTACTCCTCCGGCGGCGCCCCCAGAGTCAGATGGCCGAGGCTATGCTTGATAGATATCTCCCATGCGGACGCCGCGCTGAGGTAGACCTCGTTTGTAGCATCGCCGATCAGGTCGCGGGTGACCTCGCTGAGCCCGTCGCCATCCGCCAGCCAGATGAACGCCGAGGTGTCGAGCAGCAGCCGCACGCTCTCGGCCGCCCTACTCGCCTTTGCCTTCGAACAGATCGAGCAGGTCGTCGGGAAGCGGGTCGAAGAACGAGTCGTGGATTTCCGCGAGTCCTTTGCCCAGGCCAATCGGCCGGGGGGTGAGGTCGGGCTCGGCGATGGGCAGAATCTCTGCGATTGGGCGGTTGCGGCGGCAGAGGATGATTCGGTCGCCCGCCTTCAGCTTGGCGAGGTGTTCGGACAGATGGGTCTTGGCCTCGTGGATATTGAGTGTGGTCGTTGACATGACTACATACTAAACTAAGTTGTAGATCGGCCCAACCACCCCTAACTAACCACCCGCCGCTTCCGATTGTTCAGATAGTCCACCAGCACGTACTGACCCAGGTTGGACGGCGACGTATACAGCGCCCTGCCGTTGTTGATCCGCGTCACGTGGTCGATGAAGTCGAGGAGGTAGTAGCTCGTTTCCAGCATGAACGTGTTGATGGTGATCCCCTCGACGGTGCAGCGGCGGACCTCCCGTAGCGTCTCCTGGATGGTGCGGTAGGTCGGAGGGTAGTTGAAGTAGGCCCGCGTCCCTTCCAGATGGGCCGTGGGCTCGCCGTCCGTAATCATCAGGATCTGCTTGGAGCAGTCCTTGTAGGGAGCGAGCAGACGGCGCGACATCGCGAAGGCGTGCTGCATGTTCGTGCCGGACACCCACGCGTTCCACGAGAGCGTCGGGAGGTCGTCGGCGCTGATGGGGACCGCGTAGTCCGAGAAGCCAAGCATCCAGAAGCGGTCGCGGGGGAACTTCCCGCGAATGAGCGCCTCCAACGCCAGCGCCACCCGCTTGGCCGCGCCCCAGGAGCCGAATAGCCCCATCGACCGGCTCTGGTCGATGAGCAGCACCGTGGCGGCTTGCACCATGTGCTCGGTGCGTTTCACCTCGAAGTCCTCGATGCCGATCTTGACGGGCGTCCCGACACCCTGGCGCTCGATGGCGTTCATGATGGTGCGGTGCAGGTGGATCTCCAGCGGGTCGCCGAACTCGTAGGGCTTGGTCTCGTCCGTGTGCTCGCCGCCGGAGCCCCTGAGCGTGAGCTCGTGGTCGCCCCCGCGTCCCTTGCGGAGGTCGCCGAAGAGGTCGCGCAGCGCCTTCTGACCGATCTTCCGCACCCCTGCCGGGGTCAGCTCCAAGCGGTCGCCGTTCCGCCGCAGGTAGCCCGCCTCTTCCAGCCGCTTCGCCATCTCCGCGAGCCGGTCCAGGTCTTGGCGGGCCTCCTCACCGAGGATGGTTTCGAGCATGTCGGCGTCGAGCTCGTCCAGGTCGCCCCGGCGCATCGCCTGCTGGATCTGCGCTTCCAGGTCGTCCATCGACTGCATCTCGCCCATGACGTTCATCGCCTGCTCGAGGGTGAGGTTCTCCTCGCCCATGAACGGGTATTGCTCCGAGAAGTCGTCGAACGGGATCAGTTGGCCCAGGTTCGCGGCCAGCTCGGCCAGCTCGCCGGCGGTGTCGCCGTCCATGGCGGAGTTCATCGCCTCGAACAGCTCGCGACGCTGCTCCGGGGACATGCTGTCGAGGAGCGACTGCATCTGCCCCATCTGGCGCGCGAGCATCTCCATGAGCTCGTCGAAGCTGCGCGGCGGATCGTCCCCGAACATGGGGCCCCACTTGTCCATGAAGCCCTCGAAGTCGGGCTCCAGACCGGCGAGCTTGTCCCGCATCATCTGGTTCAGGTCCCGCAGCATCTCGCGCATCTGCGCCATCTGCTCGGGGTCCATGTCCTCTATCTGCTGCCGCATCTCGGAGGCGACGGAGCCGAGCATCTCCTTGCGGAGCTCGTCCATGAGCTCTTGGAACTTCCGCTGCGCCTCCGGGTCGATGAAGTCGAAGTCCTGGAGCTCGCGCAGGGTGCCCGCCGTGCTCGGGGGCAGCTGGTCGAGACGTTCGCGGTTGCGGTCGGCCCGCTGGCGGAAGAGGTCGCGCAGCTTGCCGGCCTGCTCCGCCTCCTCGTCGCTCATGCGGGCGAGGTCCTGCTCGATCTCGCCGAGCCGGCGGTCCGTGCCCGCGCGCTCGGTCTGGAGCACGTCGTCGAGCCGCTCCTTCAGGTCGCGCATCACGGAGTCCATGTCGTACCGGTCGAGGGTCTCCCTACGGCGCGAGCCGAGGCGGTCGAGGAGGTCTTGGAGTCCGGGAAGGCGCGTGTCCTCGCCGTCGGCGCCGCGCCGGAGCAGGTCGCGGAGAGCGCGGCGAACATCGCCGTGGTCGATGACGTCCTCGGCCATAGCATCGAGGAGCGCTCCGGCATCGGCTTCGAACGGCTCCTGAGAACCGTCCCACCGGGAGTAGCGGTAGAGCCTTGCCACCGCGGGATTGTACACCCGCCCGCCGCAGGGAGCGCGCAAGCGCGGCCCCCGCCCCATCCTTCATTCCCGCGCAGGCGGGAACCCCGCAGCCCTCCCACCCGTCATTCCCCCGCAGGCGGGAACCCAGGAAACCCTCGCCCGTCTGCGGGAGGGGACGCGCCAGCGCAGCGAAGCGCGGGGGAGGAGAAGCGTTCGCCCGCAACTACCCCCGTCACCCCCGCGCCCACCCGTCGTTCCCGCGAAAGCGGGAACCCAAGAAAACCCCGCCCGTCTGCGGGAGGGGACGCGCCAGCGCAGCGATGCGCAGGGGAGGAGAACGCGCCCCGCCCGCTGCGTAGTCGCTCCACCCGCTCTCCAAGGCCGATGATCAAATCAAACTAACGGGCATAAGGGACAGCCGAGGCGTTGGCCTAGGCCTGGCCCTCCGCCATTTAGCCGTAGCCCTCTATTCCAGCGCTACATCATTCAAGGGGCATGCGATAGTATTCTGAAGATGCGGTACAATCACCCTACAGTCACTCTCTAAGGGCGCGTAGAATGTTAATCGATTTGCACTATCCGGCCTTGCTGGATCAATTCCGGGAACTCCAGGATCCACATAGAACGGAGAGTGCATCATTTCTCCTTTGGTACTTGGAAAACTACGTTCGACTCGACCACGACGTGGCCGTCGATCTTATCTGTGATGCTAGTGGCGATAGAGGCGTAGATGGCCTCTACGTTGATGAGGATCTACAAGTCATTTATGTTTATCAATCACGCCTCTCGACGAAGAACACCTCTATCGGGGATGCGAGCCTCAGGGAGTTTGCTGGCACCCTACAGCAATTTCGCGACAGCAACACAGTCAACAGTTTAATAGAGACTGCAGGTAAGGCCGAAGTATCTGCACTACTCCTGCGCCTGAATGTAGCCGACTTAGTCGATACCTATAAGAAAGCCGAGGTCTTTCTTTCCAACGTAGACCTTGATGGCAATGGGAAGGCATATCTCCAAGCCAATCCGGACATAGAATTTGTTGGAGGGCAGTTCTTACAGGAAACGTTTATCTCGGATGAACGCGAGGCGCCACAGCTCACGCCCAAGACATTTGACCTTCACGGCTACACTCCTACATCCTATGCCGTGGATTCGGATACCACTGCCACTATCGTTCCAATACAAGCACGAGCCCTCGTCCAGCTTGACGGTATCGCGAACCAGTCTATTTTTACTTACAACGTACGCCGCAGCCTGGGGCCGACAGCGGTGAACCACGCCATTGCTAGGAGTATCAAAGACCCACAACGCCACAAGGATTTCCCATTGTTCCACAACGGGATCACCATAATCGCCAACAAAATAACCCAGAAGTCTGATTCGCTGAAAATCGAAGATTATTGCGTAATCAATGGCTGTCAGAGTCTGATATCCCTGTATCAGAACGCAGAATACCTAACGGACGATTTGTATATATTGACCAAATTCATTAGAGTTGATCCTCTCTCCCTGTTGGCCAGCGATATTACTGAATATTCTAACAATCAGAATGGAGTAAGGCCTCGAGATTTCGTGGCCAATTCAGGAGTGCAAATCCGTCTGCAAAACGAGATGACTAAAGTATACGGGAACGATTTTGGTTATGAGATTAAGCGAGGTGAACCCAGTCATGCAACAGAAGCAATTTCCAATGAAGAGGCAGGCCTATGCCTTTGGGCATTTGATCTAAAGGAGCCTTGGGCTACACATAGAAAATATCAAGTATTCGATGATAAACACTCTAGTCTATTTTCGCGACCCGCAGTGAATGTTGACCGGATCGTGATGTTGCATTTGATGACGAAGGTGATTGACAATGAGGCCAGACCACGGATTGCAGGGTCGCTATTCGCCAAACATGTATTGACTAGATACTTCCTAATGCACGTGATGCGAGATATCATGGACGGTGATGGCGTGGGTCGGCAAGTGATTGAAGATCCGGGTAACTTTGTGAGGTCGGAGGACAATCGGAATAGACTCTTTCAATGCCTGGGTAGCATTCTGAGGGGAGTAATCGTAGACCTAAACTATGAGTTGAAAGACTTTGGTGAGGATTTTGACTACCGGGGAAGGTTACGTGAAGAGAAATGGATCAAGGAAATGACCCGGAAACTTGTCACTGAGTATCAAAAAGACGTAGATAGGGGCAAAATCTTATCATTTTCTGACGATTGGAATAACGAAATGTTAGAACCCCAATAAGAGGCCAATGGAAATCGAGACGAGCATGCAGTGGGTGGCGACGACCTCGATTGCCAACGCGAGTGATGTCACCCCAGACGAGAAGACGATCTTAATTGGGTCAGATTTGCGCTGTTGATCTCGTAATTTCCTTGCAGCTGCTACTGCGAGGCGTGAGATGTTGTGGCTGGCATCAAGCCGCGTGGCTGCGCTAGTCGTGGGCCTGGCGACCGACGAGTGCCGACTTCCGACTGCACTTCCCTCCGATTGAGCATGACGCTGCCGAAAGGCTCCGCCTCCACTAGAGACAGTGGGGTCTAGGGCTTCAGGCCCGTCCAGCACGCTAGGTTCCCGGTACCGGCGTAGGGCCGCTCCGCTACCGGTCCTCCACAATGAACTTGGCCGAATCCCCTCCCGTCGGTTCCCGCGCAGGCGGGAACCTCGCAGCCTCCCCCTTCCACAGAATCCTGCCCATCCTCGCCGCTACCCCTCTCAATCCCTCTCCCCTCCCTGTGTGACAACTGCCCATTGACCCAATGTCATACAGCCGTCACAATGGAACGCAACACCCCACCCCAGTAGGAGCGGACGAGCCGCCCAGCCCAACAAAGCTAGGAGGCCCATGCTCCCTCAATACAAGAATCACCCCGCCCGATTCGTCAAGGAAATCCTCCAGGACGCCGGCAAGCCCTACGACAAGCAGGAAGCCATCCTCGACGCCCTCGCCCGCTACGCCGCCGTTTCCGTCGTGGCCGCCAACTCCTCCGGCAAGGACTGGGCCGCCGCCCGCGCCGTGCTTTGGTGGCTGCACACCCGGCCCCACGCCAAGGCCGTCGTCACCGGCCCCACCGCGCGCCAGGTCAAGGAGATCCTCTGGCACGAGCTCGGCGTGGCCCTCGCCGCCGCCAACGGACGCCTCCCCGGCAAGCTCACCGCGGACAAGTACGTCATCGACGACGACCGCTTCGCCATCGCCTTCTGCTCCAACTCCCAGCACAACCTCCAAGGCTTCCACTCGCCGAACCTCCTCGTCGTCGTCACCGAGGCCCAAGGCGTCAAGCAGCCCTATTTCGAAGCGCTCAAGCGCCTGAACCCCAAGAAGACGCTCCTCCTCGGCAACCCGCTGTCCCATGAGGGCGAGCTGTACGAGTCCTTCCATTCCAAGTCCGCGCTCTACCACCGGATCGCGATCTCCGCCCTGGACTCGCCGAACTTCCGGCGCAAGCGCTTCCACATCCCCGGCCTCGTCAACCCGGAGGACGTTGAGCGCCACCGCCGCGACTGGGGAGAAGACTCGCCCCTCTACATCGCGTCCGTTCTCGGCCGATTCCCGGACGCCCTCGAAGACTCCCTGACCACGCGCCACCACGTAGACCGCGCCGTCGCCCGCTGGCGCGGCGACCCCGTCCCCCTCCCGTCTCCTTCCGACACCCCCGCCTCCCTTCCGTCTGCTCCGGTCCTCTCCCCCGTCCGCGGGGGAGAGCTAGAGAGAGGGTCTGCGGGGCCCTACCGCATGGGCGTCGACGTCGCCCGGTTCGGCGATGCCGAGTCCGTCATCTGCATCCGCCGCGGCGCCCGGGTCGAACATCTCATCCCCCTCAAGCGCGGCCTCGACACGATGCAGGTGGCCGACGAGGTCAAGGCATGGGCCGACGCCCTTCGCGTCCCCGCCGTGTTCGTGGACGAGAACGGGGTCGGAGGAGGCGTCGTCGATAGGCTTGGCGTCCTCGGCGTCCCGGTCATTGGGGTGGAGGCGGGCGGGAAGGCGAAACGCCCCTCCCAGTTCGTGGACATGCGCGCCGAGATCTTCTGGGAGATCGCGCGCCTCCTCCGGGAGGACGCCATCGACATCCCGGACGACGCGGTCCTGGCCGGCCAGCTCCTCGCCCTGCGGTACGACATATCGAGCACGGGGCGCATCCGTTTGGAGAGCAAGACCAGCCTCCGCAAACGCGGCGTCAAGTCCCCCGACCGCGCCGACGCCCTGGCCCTCGCCTTCATGGAGCCCCCCTCCCTCCAAATCTATGTATAACTCCCCCTTTGATTCCCTCGCCCGTCTGCGGGAGAGGATACCGGTGAGGCAATCGCAAGGGACTCATCGACGGGGATAGCGAGGGTGACGTTCACGTTGTTGTCCCGATCAATCACGGCCTCGTCCACTACCGTCTGCAGGACCTCCTTGCGCTGCTCGGGGGTCAGGTCGTCCAAGCCCTCGCCGACCTCCCCCGCCCATGCGAGGACCGTCCATCAAGGCGCGCTTCTCCGTTCCGCTCGCCTCCTTGGCCCGGCAATCGTCCAGCCTCGCCCGTAGACTTCTCCAGCCGCTCGGTGATGAACTTGCGCTGCAGGTCGAGCTGCTCCTCCGTGATCTTCCCCGACACGTACAGCCTGATGGCCCGGTCCTCCTCCGACTGGACGCGCCTCAGCTCGCGCTCCGCCTTCTCAACTTCCTTGGCTGCTGCCCCGTCTTCCTGCACGTCCAAGGCCTCTATGCCCGCGACGATGAGGCTGGGATCCAGCAGGACTCTCTTCACCTCGCTCCAGACCAGCTCCTCCAGCTTCTCCGCACGGATGAAGGAGTGCTTCCGGCAGCGCAGGCGGTGCTTCTGCATGCCGTAGCACTGGTAATACCGCAGGGGTGGGTCCAACTCGTACCGGTAGACCTTCCCGTTGCGCTTGGTGACGTCGCGGTTGTTCGTCCGCCCGCCAAGCAGCATCCCGCACTCGGCGCACCGGAGGAGATGTTGCAGCAGGTAGAACACCTTGGTGTTGCGCTTGGACCTGTTCAACCGCTGCTTCTTGAGGGCCTGCGCCCGGTCCCACGTCTCTTCGTCCACCAGCGGCGGGACGGGAATCTCGATCCAGGCCTCTTGGGGCTGCGCGTAGACCCTCGTCCCGTCTTCCGTCGCCACCTGCCAGGTCTTGCCGTACTACCAGGCGCCCTTGTAGGCCTCGCTTCCCAGCATGCGGTGGACGTGCGACTCGTGCCACCGTCCGCCGTTCTTGCCCGCCGGGACTCCCTCTTCGAGCAACTGCCAGGTGATGGACGACGCGCCCATCCCCTCGTGGACGTACTGGCGGAAGATGCGCCGCACGACCCCGGCCTCGGCCTCGTGAATCTCAGGCCTGCCGCCGTTGCCGATACGGTACCCGTAGGGGAGCGCGCCGGTCGGCGTCCGTCCCTGCTTGGCCGTCCCGCGCTTGCCCATGGATGCCCGCTCCCGGAAGTTGTCCAGTTCGATCTTCCCGATGGCGGCCACTAGGCCGAATGTCTTCATGTCGATGGCGTCCATCACGGCCTCTAGGCTGATCTGGTGCGCCTCGACGACCTCCATGAGCGCTGCGGCGGGGTACATGCCCCGGCTCAGGCGGTCGGACTTCCAGCAGACGATGGTGTCGAACCGTCCTTGTTTGGCGTCGGCCAGCATCCGCTGGAACTCGGGGCGCTTCTTGGACCAGCCCCGGCCCACCTCCTGGTAGCGCGCGACGATGGTGAGCCCTTTGCGCTCGCAGTAGGACTCCATCTCGATGGTCTGCTCGGACAGGGAAGTCTTGTCCTCTTCCGCCTGGCTCTTGTCCGATACGCGGGCGTAAATGGCCGCCCGCTGACCTTGTAGCTGCTGTGGTTGGGTCTTGGCTCTCTTCATGACCGCCTCCTTGGTGTGCATCCGCCGTTGAAATCAAAAAGACCCGCCTCCCGTCGGGAGCGGGTCTGCGAGCGGTTAGAATACGCATTGCATCACCTGCTACCTCAGGTGGAGCCACGGCCCGGGGTGTTGACGCACCGCCGGGCCACCTTCACCGGGAAGCGTACCCAGCAAGACGGGGGCTGTCAAAGGGCTGTTGTCGCATTCCCGACGCCCATCGCCTTCCCGCTGCTTAGCCCTTCGGGTTGCCATCTTCCTTCGACGATTCGTCCGCCTGCGATGGAAGGGGCCTGTCCTTGGTTGCGTGCTTGACGAGCAGGGTGAAGAGGCGGCGCAGCCGGTCATCGGCGTCGGGTCCGGGGTTGGAGTAGACCCTGACGCCCCCGAGCTCGGAGGCGTTCCCTTCGGACCTTCTCCGCCTGTTCTGTCCGCTCTTGTCCTTCATACCGCTCTAGCTCATCGGCACGGCCGCGCCGGGCGCACGTGGACCTTGCGCTCATCCATTCGACTCTCGCGGAGGCCTATTGGCCTCTCCATCCGGCTCTCCCTACGGGGCGTGAACCGGGGCGTCTCAAGAGCGGGTGGCGGACTCGTCGGACGAGCAACGCCACCTCGTTGTCCGGGGACGCCACGACGCCCTCATGAGGGGAATGTAGACGGGCGCGCGGCCCAAGAGTGGGTCATTAAGTGGGGATTTAGTAAGACGTGGTATCAGGAGTCCGACGCCCACGAGGCGACCGCCCTGCGCCGGGAGTCCCCTTGTCTTCCAACAACCCATGACCGCGGAGGCGGATTGGCGACGCGAACTGCGGGAAGAGGCCTCTCCCTGGGAGGGAAATGGGAGGAGGTGGGCGACGCTCACGCCTCAGTGGGTGTGGTCAAGCCCGGTCCGTTCGGCGATGGCCTTCGAGTGCTTCTGCATCACGGGCACGAAGGACTTCCTCCAGGAGCACGCTTTCCAGATGCGTTCCACCGTGTCTTCGGGAAGTCCCAGCGCCTCTGCCACGATACGGCAGCCGGAGACGAGACTTCCCCTGGGCGGCGCCCCGATGCTCTTCAGGACCTCGATAGTGAACTGGATGTGGATGTCGCGCTTGAGCTGGGCTGGATTGGCGGGGCGATGGGGCGGGATGGGCTTCATGGCGGGACGCCGAAGGCGTCCGTCCGCAACCTCCTGCGTCGATGGCCCTCCCGGCGGACTCGGCGCCGTTATCGACGACGACCCGTTCGGACAGACTACGCTCCACGGCCAGCCGGTTCCCGCTTAGGGCGCCCCGATGCGGGCTCCCTATCCCAACCCGTCTCCGCCTCCTTCGGGCCCCCGACAATCTGCTCGTACGTGGACCCGGCTGTCCCGCATCCAGCCTCCTACCGCTGGCAAGCTTGACCGGGCCATTAACCGTAGGTTAGGTTCCCAACCGCGTCGTAGTGCCTGGTTCTCAGGTTCTTCTGTCACTCAGGGTCGAGGGTTGCCGTGTGACCGGCTGTCGCCTTCGATCGATATCGGAACCACCGAGGCGCGTTAACGGTCTCTCGGTGTCTTCGACGGCTATTCTTGCCGTTACCTATACTCGCGGAGGATAGTAGTGAGCTCTCCATCGTTCGTCCCAAGGCACGCGGCTATTGCGGTTAACGACCTCGTCGACAACTGCGCACAAGTCCAGCCTGGCCAGCAGGTGCTCATAGTCGCCCACCCCGAGGGCCTGCACGGCGGCATTAACCTCGTAGACCACGAGGCCGTCGCTTGGATCCAGGCGGCCGTTCAGCAACGCGGCGCCGATGCCTACGTGCTGTGGGGCGACGTTCCCATCCGGCCGACGGTTCTCTGGGGCGACGGCGCCGACCCCGGCAAAGGATGGAAGGTGCCTCCTATTATCGCTGAAGCCATCAAAGCCAGCGACATCCTGATCACCCACTCCGTCGACCTTACGTTCGAAGAGGAATTGGCGGAGGTGCATCAATTCCTTGAGCCTAGGCAGGTCCCGCTGGTCAGGAATATGGCCACGACCGCGTCATTGCTCACCAGCAATTGGGGACTTACACCTTACGAGCTCGTCTCTGAGATCCGCATCCAGGCCGCCGCACTTATTCAGCCGGGCCTCCGGTGGGTGATGACCGACGTCAACGGCTCTCATTTGGAGGGAACCGTCAAGGGACCTGCTGGCGGCGATCATTATGCTCACTACCGCACCGTCGGCCTTGCCGCGCTAGAAGGGCTACGTAAGCGCCTGCCGCTTCTGGTGCCAGCTCGCTGACGGAGAATGCCGCGCAGGGAGACGGGACAGCGGCACGTACATCTCCCCGCCTGGGCGTTCGACATCACTAATTGAGAATTTGCTTCCGATGATTAGAGGAGCTAACACTGTTCGGACTAGAAACTCCCGAACACTAGAGATTGAGGCCACTCGACATAGAAGACTGGTCCGAAAAACCCAAACATTAGCAAAGCCAATAGAGCAGCTGGGACCAGACTCCACAGCTGGCGACGTCCCCGAAGCCGGACGTTTGCTAGACCAAATACGGCGGCGAAAAGAACAGACCCAAGCGGCACTCCCACCACGAGCACCGCTGCGAAGAACGCGCCGAGCCATCCGGAGACGATGAGTAGCCGCAATGCGGCAGTACGATCGGTACCGGACCTCATACCGATGTCCATGATTCCAGGCTGCGCCTGCCGCTCCGTAAGCTCTTGTAGCAGGTAGACTGCCAAGAGGACTATCAATGCCAGGGACACCCACGAGGGCAAGAAGCGGCTAGCGGCCATGGCAAAGCTTCGGGTTTCCATGAAGGCCCAGATTGAGACGCCCAGCAGCAGCAACGGGAAAACCGTCTCCAAGCGCCACTGAAATCTGAACCGTGGCGCCCATGTGCGACTCGGTCGGGCCCGATGCGTCGGTGTCGTTCCAGAACTACCGATGAGGCTCGGTGACGACAATGGGACCTGCTCAGGGCCAGGCCGGTCGACCTTGCCGGTGTCTAGTAGATTCTCGTCAAACGTTGTCTTGCGCATTGCGACAAGCAGCGCAGTGATAGTCCCAACCACAAAGATTAGCAATATGATGAAGAGCGGTCGAGTTACCATATCCAACCCATAGGCCTGAACCGATTTCCAGAGGTTGTCCTCAACGATCGGTCCTAGAACGAACCCCAGAATGAGCGGTGGGCGCGGCCATCCCCACCACTTCATGGTGAGGCCAAGGGCGCCAGTGGCGAGGACAACCAGAATGTCTCCCCAACTGTTGTTGGTCTGATAAGCTGCCGAGAACATAAGGGGGATTAGTGCTGCTGCGAGCAATGGGTAGGGGATAAGTGTTAGCTTGGCCAATTGTCCGGTTGCGACCAAACCGAGCATGGTTATCATCAGGTTGCCAATGGCCAGAGTAACGATCAGCGCCATGGTTACATCGAGATTCTGACCGGCATCAAGCATGCCTGGGCCTGGCGCCACGCCAAAAGCGGCCATTGCCACTAGGATGATTGCCCACGAAAGCCCACCTGGAATACCGAAGGCAATCGAGGGGATAGCCTGCCCTGCCTCCTTTGAATTCTGCGCAGACTCTGCGAACAGAACGCCATCCAAGTCACCCTTCCCGAAGTTCGACTTGTCCTTGGTAAACGCCATCCCAAAAGCATATGAAAGCCAATCGATCACCGCACTGCCAATCCCGGGCACGGCTCCGACGAACACCCCGAACAGGCTTTGGCGGATAACCATCCGCCAACGTCGGATGCCGTAAAGAGCCCCGCTGAAAACGTCTCGTGTGGAAATCGAACCGGGCGGGGAGACAGGTCGACCCCTCATAGTGAGATCGATGAGTTCCGGCAACGCGAAAATGCCAAGGATGAATGGAATCAATGGGAGCCCGTCGAACAAGTAGAGTGCACCAAGGCTGAAGCGAGCGTCGCCGGCGATTGATGACGTTCCAACGGAGCCGAGGAAGAGACCAAGAGCCGCAGCAATGAGTCCTTTAATCATGGCTCCGCGACTCAGGATCGCCACCATTAGCACACCAAAGAGCGCCATCACTGATATCTCTGGGAAGGAGAACCGAAGCATGATCGGCCGGAGGATGGGCAGGACCGCCAGCAGGCTTAGTGCGCCGACAACGCCACCGAGAGCTGAGACGCTATAGATCGCGCCGAGGGTCCGGGCTCCCTGCCCTCGCATTGCCAACTGGTGGCCCTCAAGGAACGTTACCTGTGTGGCAGCTCCCGGATACCCCAGGAGTACTGCTGGGATGGAGTCCAGGGTATTGCCCAGCCCAGCCATCGCTGCTAGAAAAGTAATCCCTACAACCCTATCCACGTCACTAAAAAGTAGGATGGGCAGCACTATAGCCATGATGGTCGGGCCGCCGACACCGGGAATGACTCCCAGCGCGCCCACTATCAGGACCGCCGCCACCACCACCACCCAGTACAGGGGGTCAGCCAGAAAGCTTAGGTTGGCGATGTAGTCGCCCATGCCTATGGCTGTTCTAGCTTTCGGGTATGTTGAGTTCGCATTCGGGCAGGTAACGCTGAGCCTCGACCAGCGTACCTCTCACGTCACTCAAGGCATCTGCTACGAGCTCTTGCATTTCTTCCCCGCGTCGAACGTCCAGCGGTTCCTCATCGCCGCGCAGCGTGACGAGATCCTTAAGGAACTGCTCGTCATGGAACATGTCGAAAAGCACATTCCTTAGGAACGCAACGTATTCCGGCGGAGTGCCCGGAGGGGCATGGACGGAGCGATGCTGGGGACCTAGAGAGTCGGCAGAGAGGCGCCGGTAGAGCTGCTGTTGTTCTGGAGTTAGCAGCTCAGAGATGTACATTAGGTCTGACGGTAAGTCCGACTCTGAGTTCGCTTCGAAAACGGCCGTCCCTTCCGGGTTGACATATGCAAAGGGCTTGATGAAGCCGCTTGTCAGCCATCCCGGGCGGTCAATCGGCAACGTGTACCAGCCACTGCTGCTGCCGGACTGGTAGTCGCCGCGTTCCAGCGACAGCCACTTAGCTGCTCGGTTGCCATCGAACCCGTACTTGATTTCTATCGGTAGGTCGAGCCACTCCTTCACGGCCCGTTCTCTAGCAGTGCCCATTGTGCATATGTCACTCGTGCCATAAGTAAAGGTCGGCCCACCTGCAGAGCCTTGGCCGACCGCATCCTGAATGCGATCGTAGGGAACATTATCGCGGACGAACCAAATGGAGGTCTGACCCTGGAAACCAATCAGAACGTTGGCTTCCCGTATGTCGTAGTCCCAACCGGGCCTAGTCATTTGGTTGCCCGCGTTCACCGCGGTGAAGACGCCGAGAGTTGTGCCGTCAGGCCGAGCGTTGTAGAGGGCCATTGCTCCTACGAGCCCACTCGCGCCTGCACGGTTGACGACGACGATTCTCGGATCACCCGGCAGGAACCTGCCAAGATGACGTGATATGAGACGACCGAAAATGTCGGCACTGCTGCCTGCAGGCCAGTTGATTACGAGGCGAACCGTTTTGTCCTCATAGGTCACGGCGGGGGCCGTTGGCTGTGGCCCAGTCGGAGTCGCGGTCGGTATTGCAGTCGGCGTCGCGGTCGGCATCGCAGTCGGCTGATTGCCCTGCATTGAACCGTCAGCAGTGGACGTAGCCTGAGGAGGCGGAGTGGAGGTGGGCGTAGCCTGAGGGAGTGGAGTAGGAGTTGCCCCGGGAGCAGGGTCGTCTGAACTGCAGGCGCCAAGAAGCCCCAAGAGAGCCACTGTCAACAGTCCGTATAGCAGGACCTTCCATGTCACAAGCGCTCGGACAGCAATGCTCTTCATGGCTACCTCCCTTGGTCACCGAGCTGGAGCGCCTGTCCTAGACTTCGCTCCGCCTATCGCACTCGCCGGCGGAAACTTGGGCCTAGTCGAGTCCGAAGAACCGGACGGCGTTGCCAGCCGCCAACAAATATTTCTCATCCTCTGGCACGCCATCGGTCTGCATCTCGAAGTACTCACGGGAGTTCGGCCAGCGAGTGACTAAGTGAGGGAAGTCGGTGGACCAGAGCATCCGGTCTATGCCAACCTCGTGTCGCTGCTTGACCCCGGCACGGTCCTCGAAGAACCCCCAATAGGCATGCTCTCGCAGGTAATCGCTGGGCCTGTTCTTTAGCAGCTTCAGCCCAAGGAACCGCTCTGCCCAGAATCGGTTAACCTCGTACTCGTGATCGATCTGCTCGTAGTAGTAAGGGAGCCAACCGACATTGTTCTCCGCCCAGTAGATTCTGAGCTTCGGGAACCGCTCAAACAAACCCGAGATGACCATCTGGGCAGCTTCCAAGGCCCCTGAGTGATAAGGGCCCTGCCGTGCGAGTCGCTGCACCAAGTCTGTCGGCGGTTTGCCTTCCCCTTCTGGCTCCCGTGGGTATTTGAGTAAGGCCACCTCACGCGCTCCGACCTTGGCCGGAAAGGCCGTGTGCACGATAAGCGGCATACCCATGTCCACCGCAGCTGCCCAGAATCGATCATCCTCATCGCTGGGATAGGTCCTGCCACTTGGGTAGGTAGAAAGCCATACTGCCTTCAGCCCCATCCGGGCGCATCGTTCCATTTCCGCTATGTCGTCATCAGCGCCGATATTGGGGAGAACCGCGACGCCGATGAGGCGCTCCGGATCTACGACGCAGTACTCTTCGGCGAAGTAGTCGTTGAAGCCTTTGACGATGGCAAGGAACGCCTTCTTGTCCCGTATGCCCCTGTTCCGGACTCCGAGGGCGAATAGCACTTCCGCATCGAGGCCATCTTCGTCCATCTCTCGCAGTCGCTGCTCTGGTCCGCCGGTTCCCGGCGTGTTGTCATAGCTCACGCTGGTTGGATCGAACTGCTCGGGAGGCCCACCGGCGTACCAACTCGTGCCGCCGTAGGTGAGGGGATGACCCTCGGTTATGACGGCATCGCGCCCGTCCGGCAGCTTGATGCGACGCGGCGCGCGGTCCCGGTATTCGGCGGGCACCCGGTGAGTCCACATCTCCGGTGGTGACTCGAAGTGTCCATCCGCTGAGATGAACCGATAGGCCCTGGCCATACATCGCCTCCTGGGACACTACTCAGCCCGGACCCACCACTGTCGATTTGGAGGTAGCCGAGTATGGAACATATGCGTTATAGGCCTGACCCGAAGACCTGTCAAGAGATTGCGGCGTTATCCGTAAATATCCGGCAGTGCCTCTCCCCAGGGGCGGTCGTACCAGGTGACGAAAAACGTCTGACAGGCATGGACGCGAAGATGCGGATGGAGGCGTTTGGTTACGCTAGCCGCAGCACGAACGGGGAGGCGGCCATGCGCGGCACATCCTACCAGCAGTTCCGAAGAGTCTAGTGGCGCTCACCGAGGATTTGGCCCCACAGGAACACCCGACCCCGGCGGATTATCAGGACAGCTGCCTCTTCCATGACTCCCGTGGACAGCGTCCGAAGGTCAGCTTTCACTCCCGATCCCAACTGGAGGTCTCAGTGAAGAACCAGGTCGGGTTAGCAGTGTTGCTCACGCGTCATATGCCTGATGCCGTGACTAGTTGACGGGACGGCGGCTCGCATACCAGCCAGCTTCCCGCAAGATACCGCGAAGGTAGGCGACTTGCCCGACGTGCTGAATCGTGTCGCTGACCACCATTGCCAGAATGTCTGCGACGGCCATTCGCCTACCGTTCGGGTAGATCGGATCGCGAGTGGTCTCGAATTCGTCTGGCGAGAGGCTGTCCATAACCTCACTGCCGCGTTTCCTCACGGCAATGTGGTACTCCAGCAGCGTGGAAGCATCCACAGGGTCGAAGCCGCCGACCTCCTCGGGAGTAAGGTGAAGAGCATGCTCTGCGTTGGGAAAACGGCTGTTCCAACCGTCCCGCTCCCACACGGTCGGACTGCCGCTGATTAGCGCCAAGTAGTCGTCTTGGACTTTCGCTAGGTGCCAGGTCAGCCAGCCAATCGGGTTGGTTCCTAGGCCCGCTGGCTGAGCGCGCAATTCCTCGCGTGTCAGCCCCTCAACTGCCGGGATGAGAACCCCGTCGGCACGCTTCATTACGACCGTCCAGAACGATGGCGCATTCAAGAGTCAAGACCTCCTTGCTGGTTGGCAGCAAAGCTACCTGCATGAGATGAGGTGCACGAGACAGCTTCCCTCAAACTGGTCAGCGACGCTCCTCGCGATAGAACCCGAACGCCTTATAGGCGGCCACGTCGCTAACGCTGAACAGGATTGCAGGCTCTGTTTTCGAGACGTTCCGCAGCTTGTGCCATCGCCAGGATGGAAGAGTAAACGAGTCTTTAGGCCCCCACTCGACAGTCCGAGAATCGGTTAAATCGACCACGGTCTCGCCTTGGCCCTGAACCACACTATAGCGAAAGTGTCCCATGTGGCGGTGCACGCCGGTTTCTTCGCCAGGGCGAAGCATCTGAATCTTCGCAGTAGTCGTTGGGACCACGGGGCCGCTGGTGGTGGGGTTCGTGTATTCAAGGATGACGCCGTCGTACTCGTCGGCTTCCTCGTACTTGGCGGACTCCATTAGCGCGGCATACGTGTCTGCCCACGGATAGGCCATAGGCGCAGGTTCTGAGGTCGGAACGGCCCCTGGCGGACGAAGGTTGCCGTAGCGTCGACCGGCGTAACCTTGCGTGTGTGTGACCGGCTGCGCGTAACCCTCGGCCCAGTATTCTCGGAGCCGAGGGCCAAGTAACTGGACCATAGCTATATCAAGGATATCCATCCATATCACGGGTTCGGTGCCAGGGTTCGTGTGATCATGCCAGCCCCAACCAGGCTGGACCAACAGGTCACCTGGATTCATGAACGCCTGCTCACCATTGGTGGTCGTGGAAGCCTCACCCGTGCCCTGCATGACGAACCGCATAGCCGATTGCGTGTGCCGGTGGGCGAGTGCGGTCTCGCCAGGCATCACCACCTGGTACCCGCCAAGGTTGCGGCGTTCGACCTCTGGGCCGATAGTCACCACTTCGCCAGCTTCCATTAGAAGGGGATAGATGTCATCCCACTTCAAGAGGGAGGGTTGCTCTTCGGCACGAGGACTCAAGTCCATCATCCAATAGCCACGGAGGCCCATCTGGATGAGCTTGTCGTTCAAGTCTTGCAGACGCTGTTCCTCGGATCGCTCCACTGACGATGCCATGCTTCCCCCTTGACGTAGCGCGGGCAAGGCGGTTTCGTCCATGCCCGCGCTACAGCTATCCGCGCGAGTCCGGCAGGAGATTAAACCGCTGCCATCTGCTCAGCCTCAACTAGAGGGCGGTACTTGTCACAGAGCGCCTTCCAGCGGTTGACTCTCTTCTGGGTTCGCTCGATCAGAGCTTCCGTGTGCTTGAGGATTGGTGTACGAGTTGGGCCAGGGTTGATGTAACCGGCCAACTCGTGGTTCAGGAAGCCCGCGCTGCCCTCGCTCGGGTCGGGCCTCCCGCCGCCGCCGTCGCCCATAATCTCCCCGATGAGCGCCTGCGCTGCCTCGTCCTCGCCGCGTTCGATAAGGTTTCGCAGGTGGAGGACCGGCCATGGGCCGAGCCAAGCGTCGATCGACCAGCACCCCGCTGCTCCAAGACGAGCGAAGGGGAAGAGTTGGCCCTGGTTCACGAAGATGCTTATCTTGTCTTTGACGATCTTCTGAAGCTGAATGAACTGGCGTGTCTCGTGGTGGCTGTCCTTCATCCCAATAATGTTGGGACTCTCCACAATCTTCTTAAAGGTGTTCACTCCGATATGCACTTTGTGGTTCACGGGGTTGTGGTAAATCATGAACCCGAGGTTAGGGAACATGTCGGCGACCTGGGTGTAGAACTCGCCGATGTACTGCTGGCTCTGCTCATCGTAATAGGGGACTCCAAGCAGAGTGCCGTCTGCGCCGATCTCTTGGAGAAACTTGAGCTTCTGGACGACCTCGCGGGGATTGGGACTGGTGGTCCCAATCATCAGAGGAACTCTCTTGTCGGTTGCTTCTACAGCTGCTACCGCAAGGGTCTTCCATTCGTCGAAGAACAGGTTGTAGCACTCACCAAAGCTTCCTGTGGTGGTGATGACATCTACTCCGTCCTTGATGATGCGGTCAATGCCAGCCTGAAGGTTGTCCACGTCGACTGTCGACGTGGCGTTGAGATCGCCGGCATCCGGAGACGCGAACGACGGCATCATCGCCATCACACCATGTAGGTCCTGTGGAGTCAGCATCTCAAACCTCCTTTAGTATTGTGGTCCTTGAGCCCTGTACGCCTTATGCTGCCGACCCGCGACTGGCGCTGAAGAGTCCCCGCCTCCTGGGATTATTGTGGGAGAGGATCGCATCGCGCCTCCCGCCTGCCGTGCATGCCCTTGCCCCGGTTGGGACAATTGCCTGGGACTCTAGTGCCCTGAAACTGCAATGTCAAACCCGTGTGCGCACTCACAATATAGGAGACGGCGAGGGCCTTGAGCACCCCCGGGTGGTGTTGCAGAAGACAGTCCCTCGGGCTCTACCAGCCAAGGGACTGGTGCGAGCGTTCCGTGAGTGTAGCAGCGCTCCCGCCGCCGCAGCGTGCGGTGCGCGCGCTCCACGTAGCCATTGAGCTTGGGCGAGTGCGGCGGCAGTACGAACAGCCGGATGCCGCGCCCGGAGCAGGCCTGCTCGGACTCACCCTGGAACTCCGGTCCTCCATCCACCTGGACCGCCTTGAGCGGGAACTGCCGCCGCGCATCCAGCGCATCCAGGGAACGTGTCGCGCTCGCTGCCTTGCCGAGGATGCGACCGACCGTGGAGGTCGAGACCGGTCAGCCTTCTCCAGAGGATAACGGCGCTCCAAGAGCGCGGCGACTTCGGTGGCCGTGAATCCGCTCAGACGGAGCTTCCGCCACCGGCGCGGGTCGCACAGCCGCTGGGCCGCCGGCGCGCTCATAGGGGCCTTCCCTCAGGACCTACTCACCCGAAGGATGCACCTTTCCTCATCCGCCTGTCTGCCTCAAGTCTGAAGGAATGCACACCGTTGACAAAGGGGGCTGGCAAACCTAATCTTGCCCCGCCATAGGTGGGTCCGGCTTTGTGACGAGCCGCCCAACCTAAATTTGAGTCCTCGCGCAGGTTGCCACCGACTCCTATTTGTCCGTGGGAGGTCAGTAATGACTGAGGATGGGGGGGGTCAGGCCCGCTTTGACGGCCTCCATGAGCGATTCGCTCAGTTTGGCCTAAGCGGCTACTGGCAACGAGAAGGAGTGCTTCCAGTAGACCTCCCGGCATCTCTGTGGCGATGGGCCGATATCCAAGGTCCCTTGGAGGAGGCCCGCACAATTGTGCGCCTGCCGGAAGATACCGATCAACGCGTAGTTGGGTTGTCCAATCCTGCGGCCGGAGGCATGAGCAGGGCGCTTTCTATGGCGTTTCAGATGCTGAATCCCGGGGAGACCGTCGACTCTCACCGGCACACCCCGACCCAGATGAGGTTTGTGGTGGACGGCCATGGTGCCTACACCACATCCGACGGCGAACAGCTACTCATGGAGCCTGGTGATCTGCTGGTGCAGCCGAATTGGTCTTGGCACGGGTCCACCAATTACAGCGATGAACCATCCATCTGGATCGACGCCCAGGACCGCAACCTCGTGATGTACCTGGGCGCCTTCTTGCGCGATATGTGGGGTGAAGGCGGCGTGCAGCCCACGACCAAGTACGAGGGATACTACAGCCGCAAGTTCGGCATGGTGCGTCCCGATACCGCGATCAATAGCAGCGCCGCCGGGATGTACCCCATCCCGCCTATCCGTTACAAATGGGATGAGACATTCCAGGCGTTGAATGAGATGGCGGAGGCTGGCGAGCACAACCCGTATGACGGTGTCCTCTTGGAATACACGAACCCCATCACCGGCGGGCATACTGTGCCGACTATGAGCGCGTGTATCCAGATGCTTCGCCCCGGCGAGGAGACGCGTTCTCATCGCCACACGGGCTCCACGATGTACCATGTTGTGCAGGGCCAAGGCGTCACCTCGGTTGGGGGAGAGAATCTAAAGTGGGATCAAAGGGACTGTTTCTCAGTGTCTCCATTTGAGTGGCACCATCACCGCAACACGTCGACAGACCCTGCGATTCTCTTTTCAATCAATGATCGCCCTACCCTTGAAGCGTTACAGTTGTATCGAGAAGAAGCCCGGTAGCGGCTAAGCTATTCTGCTCCAGAACTGTTGACAAAGGAGTGAATCATGGCACAAGACTACAAGATGATATCCGGCGACTCCCACTTAGACATCGTCCCAGAGCGTTGGAGGGATCGAGTCCCAGAGCGTTGGAGGGATCGCGCTCCCCGTCTGATACAACTCCCGAATGGCAACGACGCCTTCATCGTGGAAGGAAGCCCTCCCCACAGCCCTGGCTTGCAGATAACAGGAACCGGTACGAACTACGCGAAGCACGATGTCAGCGGGATTACTTATGAGGGACCTGGCACTGGGACGCCCGAGAGGCGGCTGGAGGAGCAGGATCAGGACGGCGTTGGCGCCGAGATCATGTACACGCACCCTTCATATCTGAATTCCTGGCGAGGAATCAGAGATAACGAGCCCTACCTAGCGTGCATTCATGCCTACAACACTTGGCTGGCCGAAGAGTACTGCATTGTCGCTCCAAACAGGCTGATTGCAATGGGATTGATTCCCAACACAGGCGTGGATGATGCCATAGCCGAGTTGGAGTACTGCGCAAACGCAGGATTTAAGGGAGTCTGCATCTACAGGTTCCCCAACGGAAAAGGGTACCCCAAGGCGGAGGACGACCGGTTCTGGGCAGCCGCCTTGGACTTCAACATGCCCATCACTCAGCACACCAACGGAGGCACCACCAGGTTTCTCAAAGAAGGGCCTGTATTTGACTACGGTAATTCCGGCGCAGACGCCGTCCCCGGACGCGATCCCGTGAGCCTGATGATGCGATTCTCTGGCGACATGCCGATGGCCCCATTGCAGATGGCCTACGCGGGGGTCTTTGACCGCTTCCCGAAGCTCAAGGTCTATTGGGCAGAGTCGCAAGCTGGGTGGCTTCCATACAGCTTTGATCAAGTCGACGATAACTACGAACGAAACCGGCACTGGGCAGAGCGCTTATATGACATAAAACCCATGAAGCGCCGGCCAAGCGAATACCTTCGTGAGCAGAATCTATGGGGATTCATGAAGGATCCATACGGTGTCCGCATGCGGCATGATATCGGCGTTGACACGCTATTGTGGGGTAGTGACTTCGCCCACGCCACAGGTGATTGGCCAGAGTCGAGGAAGATGATTGATGAAACCTTTGTCGGCGTTCCGGACGACGAACGCTACAAATTGCTTGCCGGTAACGCCATTGACTTTTTCCACCTTGATGTGGAGTAGTAGGCGGGCCATACGCTATAACCAGGTGTGTGAGCCAGGATTGACTTCAAATGACGGGAGATTTGAAATGAACTTGTTCAAGCGTGTGAATGCAGCCAAGGGTCACCGCGCCCCACTGAGGCTGGCCTTTCCGCTGGCTGTCCTGCTGATGACGCTCGCCGCGCTCCTCGCGGCGTGTGGAGGCGACGACCCGACTGCCACGCCAACGCCAGTTCCCACACCTACTGCAGCCGCTACGCCCACGGCAATACCCACGCCAGCTGTGAGCGCCTTTGAGGCCGAGTGGGAAGCCTTGGTGACAGCGGCGCAAGAGGAGGGACGGATTGACATGTTCGCGTGCTGTAATGTGACGACATCAATAGATGAGATAAACGATGCATTCACAGCACAGTACGGGATTGAGGTAGTCGCTAGCGGCGGCTCTCCTTCACAGGGGGTTACACGCCTGCTAGCCGAACGCGAAGCAGGCCAAAAGACCCTGGATCTTTGGATCAACGGACCGGTCTCGGGGAGTAGGCTCATCGATGGCGGCGCGTTGGAACCGATTCCGCCCATGTTGATTCTTCCTGATGTCAAAGATGCCACTGACCTGCTCACTGGCGAATGGCTATACTCGGACACCGAAAACCGAGAATTGTTGATTGCTTTTGCTGTCAACGCACGGACCGCCGACTTCGTGTACAACACCAATAACTTCGACCCAGCTGAGATTGACTCCTATTACGACATCTTGGATCCAAAGTATAAGGGCAAGATTCTTATCAACGACCCGCGGCAAGGGCAAGGCGGGACCCCGCTCACGTTCATGTACACTAATGAGCAGATTGGACCTGACTTCCTGACCCGATTGTTTACCGAGATGGACGTCGTCCTCTCCTCGGACCTGCGTCAGGCGGCGGAGCTCCTTTCCCGGGGCGACGACTTTGCCGTCTGCTTGTTCGGCTGTTCTACCGAGGTTACCCTGCTGAAGGAGCAAGGCCTACCTGTTGAGGACATCTTCCCGACCGTCCCAGTGGAAGGGACATGGGGAAGCGCTAGCCCATACTTCATCGGTGCTCTTGAGGGTGCGCCGCACCCGGCCGCACGCCAGCTCTACATCAACTGGTTCCTCTCCAAGGAAGGCCAGACGCTCGTGCAGGATCTGGTTAAGATGGACTCTGTCCGAACGGATATTTCCAAGGATAGTGTTCTACCGAGCAACCTAAGGCAAGAAGGAGTGGACTACTTCCTTTTCCAGTTCTCGGCCACCTACAACGCCGACCTAGCTGCGGCACAAGAATTCGTGACGGAACTCATTGCGCAGAGGGGCGGATAGAATTGCACGGGTCACATCATTGAGTAGTCAACGGGGATGGATCCTGCATAGAGAGGATTCATCCCCGTCTAGAGGTGCCTGGCAGTCATTAGTACACTCCAACGTTTTCTTCTCTAAGCGAGTTGCGTAGTGCTTGCAGAGCAGGCCTTCATAATCCGTAAGAAACGATTCGCTATACCGGCTGCAGGTACGTTTATTGTTGCCGCCCTGATTTTGTTATTCGGGTTTTACATCCTCTACCCGATCACACTGATCTTCGTTAACAGTTTCAACATTGCCGCAATTGCCCAAACCCCTGAATACTCCTTGGACAATTGGCGTGCGGCCTTCTCCGAACCGGGAATCTGGGAAGCGCTTCGCAACACTATCTTAGTATTCGTTACTTATACGGCTATCGGTTTCCCGGTGGCGGTGCTCATTGCCTGGATACTCGCTCGGACCGACATCAGGTTCAGTCACGCGCTAGAGTTTCTTTTCTGGGTTTCGTTTATGCTTCCACCTCTGTCTACAACGATAGGCTGGACATTCCTGCTCGACCCTTGGAATGGCCTGCTTAACCGTGCGTGGGAGTACCTTCCGTTCGTAGACGGCCCTTTATTCAACATCTACAGTTTCCAGGGAATCGTCTTAGCTCACCTCATGGCCAACAACATCTCTATCAAAGTGATGCTGCTCACCCCGGCGTTTAGGAACATGAACATGGCGCTGGAGGAGGCAGGGCGGGTGTCCGGTGCATCCAACCTCCGCACGATGATGCGCGTGACCTTCCCTATCATGGCCCCGGTGATGGTTATCGTCTTTATGCTCGGGACGTTGAGACTTTTTCAATCCTTTGAGATTGAGCAGATTCTTGGGTCTCCTGGCCGTTTCTTCGTCTACTCAACAAAGATATTCGGCATGATTCGAGCCGAGCCGCCTGAGACTGGCCAGGCGACCGCATTGGCAAGTTTAACTCTTATATTGATTGCGGTAATCATCCCGTTGCAGCATTGGGTAACGAACAGACGGCAGTACACAACAGTTTCAAGCGGATTCAAGCCAGGGCTCATCAGGCTGGGGAAGTGGGGACCCCTGGTTCTGGCTTTCGTAGCGGGTATCGCGGCGCTCCTGACCATCGTGCCGGTGCTCACTCTCGTCGGTGGCAGCTTCATGACTCGGGTCGGTTTTTTTGAGATTGACCCAATGTTCACGTTGAACCATTGGCGGGTGGTGCTGGGCAACCGGTTCTTCATTGAGGCCCTGAGAACGACGATGATATTGAGCACAACCACGGCGATCGTCGCGCCACTACTGTTCTCTGTGGTCGGATACATCCTGGCGCGTACGCGGTGGCGTGGGAGGGGTGTGCTGGACAGCCTGCTGTGGACCTCCTCGGCTATCCCCGGCATCCTCGCTAGCCTCGGACTGATGTGGGCGTTTCTCCGTACCCCTGGTCTCGAGTGGCTGTTCGGGACCATCTGGGCGTTGCTGATTGTTACTGTCCTTCAGAGCCAGCTCCTAAGCACGCAGCTCGCCAAGGGGGCATACCTTCAGATTGGCGTGGACATGGAGGAGGCCGCCCGTGCCTCGGGAGCCAGTTGGATGAGAGCCTACTTCAAGATATGGCTGCCGCTGATCATGCCCACCATGGTCTTGATAGGGGTAATCAACTTCGTTGCCTCTGTCCAAGCGACCTCCAACATTATCCTGATAGCGGACAGGGATACGACAACTATGTCAATCCTAGCGCTGCAGATGATGACTGCAGATGACGTCAAGCTGCTGGAGGAGGCAGGGATCGTCAGCATCGTCCTGATTGGCCTCACGCTCGTAGCCGCACTGGCCGCACGGAGATTTGGACTGCGCACGGGCGTCCAACACCGTTGACGCGAAACGTTGGACCGTCACGCATGGCGGGGGTTCAACCTCACTCTTGACCCACTCTACCTACGATTTTGGATTCACTTCCCGTTGACCTGCTTCCCGGAATGGTCACGAATAATGGCATGCTCGAAAAAACAGGGATGGCAGAAGGCAAGGCAAGAGCAAGTCCACGGCGGGTCGTCACCCGTAGGCAGCACAGGACAGGAGAGTCAAGGACGATTGGCAGTCTCGGGGCCACCGTCGCCGGTTCCGTCCAGACCCACCGCCCACGAGTACCGAAGCGTTTCATTGCTATTGCCCAACCAGCATGAAGCTCGCGGGCTAAGTGACCGAGCCCCGTGCGCCTGACTTATCGTGACGACCTTGTGCTCAACGGGTGGACGGAGCACTTCCAGCACGCTATGGCCGAATTCTGGTAGCTCGTCCAGGAACAGCACGTCCCGGCATTCAACGACCCTCGGCCACTCAATGCTCGCCACCTCCAGGTGCTTACACACGAGGGACGGCGCATCGGTGTGGTTGCGCCGAAACCCGACGGGCGATGTCCGACACCTGCAACGTGATAGGCCGAGGGGCTGGCTAGGCTACTGGGACAGGTTGGCAACCGCTGTTCAGGAGTTGGGCGGAGCGGCATGTACGCAAGGCGTACGCCTGCGCTCGGCACGGAGTAGTGGTTGGGACGGCGCAGGCCGATTTGAATCGACGGGTAGGCTCGGTCCTCACTACCGCCCAGGGCGCTGTTGGCCCGGTACGCTTACCAATCGTATTCTTGGCCGCATCCAAGTCTACTGCCCAGGAGTACTGCAGCTCTTGGTGTTCCATTTGGGTATCGGAGAAGCTGCAGACAGAGCGGCCTATTACGCCTACCCCGAGCGCGGCTCAACTCCCTGCCTGGCTTCCTAGCGTACTACGATCACCGGCGTCCACACGGCGGCATCGGCGGGGCCACTCCCCCCTCCCGGCTGTAGACTATGTCCGTGGGAACTACAGCTAGGTGCCGTTGCCTACCACGGAACCTAGGTCTGCCGCCCACGAATACCGAATTTTTCCGTTGCTATTGCGTCCTACCCATGAGGGCTAGGGAGAGGGGACGCGCAAGCGCAGCGAAGCGCAGTCGGCCCACTTTCCCCGGCGCCGCCCATCCCCTACCATGACTCCCCCGGAGGAACAGCAATGTCGATAGCAGATGGGATGAAGATAGGGATCGCCTCGCCGCACATATTTCCCGACGGCAAGGTGGACATGGAATTCGTGGGCCGGTTCGTACGGCGAGCCGAGGCGCTGGGGTACTCCAGCCTCTGGACCCAAGAGCGCGTGACGGGACGGCCCAACGTGCTCCACCCGACGACCTTCCTCGCCTACATCGCGGGGCAGACGTCCAAGGCGCGGCTGGGCGTTTCCGTGCTGGTGCTGCCGAGGCACAACCCCATACACCTGGCCAAGCTCATGGCGGACATCGACCAGATGAGCGGCGGGCGCCTCATCCTGGGCGTGGGCCTGGGGAACAACGCCGAAGAGCTTCCGATGTACGGCGTTAGCTCCCAGCATCGGGTGAGCCGTTTCACCGAGCAGGTCGAGGTGCTCCGGGCGCTCTGGACCCAGACGCCGGCGAACTACTCTGGGGCCTTCTACAACCTGGACGGCGTGAACATCGAGCCGAAGCCTGCGCAGAAGCCGCACCCGCCTATCTGGTTCGGCGCGAACGTGGACCAAGCCCTCAAGCGGGCCGTTCGTATCGCCGACGGCTGGATGGGCGCGGGAAGCTCGGTGCTCGACGATTTTCCGCGCAAGGTGGAGTTGGTGAAATCGCTGCTGGCCGAGGCCGACCGCGACCCCGCGACCTTCCCCATATCGAAACGTCTGTACCTGGCGGTCGACGACGATGAGGCGCGCGCCTACCGGCGGCTGCGGGAGTGGTACGGCTACTACTACGGCAACGCCGACAACGCCGACCGGGCAGCGGTCTGGGGCAGCGCGTCCAAGATACAAGAGCTACTCGAAGAGTGGTCGGAGATGGGCGTGGACGAGGTGTTGCTCAATCCCGTGTTCGACCTGGAAGAGCACGCGGAACGCCTCGCCGAGATCACCGGCCTTTCTCCCCTTGCACAGGGATAGGGGAGCAATATGTCGCGCATAGCAATCGTCGGGGGCACGGGGCCGGAGGGCCGGGGGCTTGGCCTGCGCCTCGCCATGGCCGGCCACGAGATCGTCATCGGGTCACGCGACGCGGGCCGGGCGGCCGAAGCGGCCGCGGGCCTGCTGGAGACGAGGCCCACCCTCCCCATCACCGGCGCGGCCAACGAGGAGGCCGTGAGCGGCGCCGGTGCCGTTCTGCTGTCCGTGCCGTTCGAGGGCCTGCGTCCAACGGCCATGGCGCTGAGGGATGGGTTGGCCGGGAAGCTCGTCATCAGCATCGTAGCGCCGCTGGAGTTCGCGGACGGTCAGATGCGGGCGGTGTCCGTGCCGGAAGGCTCTGCGGGCGAGCTGACCCGCGACCTGCTCCCGGAGAGCCGCGTCGCGTCTGCGTTCCAGAACCTGAGCGCGCGCGACCTTCTCAAGCCGGACCTGGAGCTTCACGGCGACGTGGCCGTCTGCGCGGACGACGACGACGCGCGCCGGGAAACGCTCGACCTAGCCGGCGACATATCCGGCCTGCGCGCGCTCGACGCGGGTCCGCTCTCCAACTCCCGGTACGTGGAGGAGCTGACCGCGCTGCTGGTGAACATCAACCGCATCCACAAGGCCCACAGCACGATCAAGTTCCTCGGCGTATAGCGGGCAAGCGGCGCGCCTACCCCGGTAAGGATGGGGACATGGACGAGCACAGATCATCGCGCCGGGCGCTCGGCCTCGCCGGCGGCGTCGTGCTGGCCTACTTCGGGGTCGAGGTCGCGGGGGCGCTCATCAGCGGGAGCCTCGCCCTCCTCGCCGATGCCGGACACACCGTGTCCGACGTGCTCGCGCTTGGGTTGGCGTCGGCCGCTGCGTGGCTCGCCACCAAACCTGGCACCGCATTGCGCAGCTTCGGGTTCATGCGGGCTGAGATACTCGTGGCGCTCACCAACGGCGTCATTCTGCTCACGATGGCCGCGCTCATCGTGTTCGAGGCCGCGCAGCGCATGGCCGCGCCCCCCGAGGTGCGCGGAGGGATCGTTTCGGTGGTCGCATCGGGGGGCATCGCAGCCAACGTGATAGCCGCGACGCTGCTGCTCCGGTCGTCCCACTCGGACCTGAACGTGCGCGCCGCGCTCTTCCACGTGGGGGGCGACGCGCTTGGCTCGATGGCGGCGGTCGTGGCTGGCGTCTTGGTGCTGGCGTTCGATTGGCGGATCGCCGACCCAATCCTGAGCGTCGTCATAGCGCTCATCCTGGTCTACGGCGCCGTGCGGGTCGTCCGAGAGGCGACGCACGTCCTGCTGGAGGGGACCCCGGCGCACGTTGACGTGGCCTCGCTGCGTGCCGACATCGAGGACATCGAGCACGTCGAGGGTTGTCACGACCTCCACATCTGGACCATTACGTCCGGCTATCACGCGCTCAGCGCGCACGTGACCATTGCGGACGAATGCACGGGAGCCTGTGTACGCGCGTTGCAGGACGATCTGCACGCGATGATGCATGCCCGCTACTCCATCGGGCACGTCACGATTCAGCTCGAACGGGGTGACGGTGGAGCGTGCGACGAGGCGCATGTTCCGGACGCGGAGCGAGGCCGCGTTTAGAGGCCGCGCGCGCCCGCCACCGGGTAGTCGATGGCCGCCAGCTGCGCCTTCATCGCCTGGGGAGTGATCGTCGTGAGGTCGTACTCGACCGTCAGGGTCAGCTTTTCGAGGTCGCCTACGATCTCGCCGATGCCGGAGAAGGTCTCCAACACCTGGCTAACGGACGCGATGCACCCGTCGCAATGCAGGTCAGGAATGTCGAGGGCCACGCGCTTAATCATCGTCGTCAGTATACCTGCGCCCGCGACGGAGCCCGAATGGGCGCACTTCCCCACCTACACTTGTTTTTTGCTGGCTGCTATGCTTTAGGCAGTGGCTTGAAGGGGCGCAAGGCCTCCGCCACGCCGGGCGAAAATCCGCCCAGCCCGGAGGAGACCGAGGGATGTCGCAGCGGTATCAGCGCGAGATCGAGGAGATTCTCGGCAAGACGTCTGAGGATGCGTCTGACGAGGCGTCCGACGAGAGCGCCGGTAGCCCCAAGCGCGGGCAGCGCACGGCGCATCGGGCCGCGCCCCCCCGCAGGCCGCGCCGCTTCTCGTTCAGCTTCACGCCCGGACGTCTCTTTCAGGTCGGCGTCGTCCTGCTCGTCATTGCGGTGGTGATGAACTGGATTGACCTCAACCTTATGGGCATCAGCCTCGCCGCGCCTATCGCCTATATCGGCGTCGCCCTGTTCATCATCGCCTACGTCTCCTTCTTCACGAGGCCGCGCCGCACCGTCGAGCGTAGGTGGCGCGGACAGCTCCTCGATGACCCTCCGGGATCGGGGTCTGCTTCCCGCCTCTGGCGATGGATCACGCGGGGCTAGGAAGCGTCCTGGCGAATAGTCACCCCGCTCCATTTCTCCGCGGATCGCGATCGCACTTGTCCGTCCCTGTCCCGCATCTCATGTTCACCGGAAAGTAGAATGCGGTGAACATGAAAAGCTATCTCTCTCACCTTGAATGCACTGAGACTGGCCGGACCTACAGCGCCGACGAGCCGCACGGCGTCTCTCCCGACGCACAAAAGGTCCTCTACCCACGTTACGACCTCGAAAGCGCGAGGCGTGAGGTCGATCCGGCGGCTTTCGTCAGGCGTCCCCGCGGCATATGGCGGTACTTCGAGCTGATGCCGGTCCGGGACGAGGCGAACGTGGTGACGCTAGGCGAGGGGGGGACGCCCATGCTCCGGGCGCGGAGGCTGGAGGCCGCGTTGGACGCTCGAACGCTCTTCATCAAGGATGAGGGGCTCAACCCGACAGGGTCGTTCAAGGCGCGGGGCATGTCCGCGGCCGTATCGCGGGCGAAAGAGCTGGGGCTCATGCGCCTGACCACGCCATCGGCAGGGAATGCCGCAGGGGCGCTGGCGTCGTACTGCGCGCGAGGGGGCATGGAGTGCTACGTCTTCATGCCGCAGGACGCGCCGGAGGCGAACAAGAAAGAGACTCTGCTGGCGGGGGCGCATCTGACGCTCGTGGACGGGCTGATATCCGACGCGGGCCGCCTATCCCGCGAGAAGGCCGCTGAGCTGGGGCTGTTCGACGTTTCCACTCTGCGTGAGCCCTATCGAGTGGAAGGCAAGAAGACAATGGGATACGAGATTGCCGAGGACCTGGGTTGGCGCCTACCCGAGGCCATCGTCTATCCGACGGGCGGCGGCACAGGCATAGTCGGCATGTGGAAGGCGTTCGACGAGATGGAACGGCTCGGTTGGATTGGCGATGAGCGGCCGAAGATGATCGTCGTGCAAGCCGAGGGCTGCGCGCCCATAGTGCGAGCGTTCCGCAACGGAGAACGGTACGCCGCGCCTTGGGAGAATGCGGCGACCATCGCGGCCGGCATCCGGGTGCCTGCGGCCATCGGCGACTATCTGATTCTCGACGCGGTGCGCGAGAGCGGCGGCACAGCCGTCACTGTGACGGACGATGAGATATTGGACGGCATGCGTGAGATGGGCGCCGCCGAGGGAATCTGGCCCGCCCCGGAGGGCGCGGCGACGCTGGTGGGCTATAGGAAGCTCCGTGAGTCCGGCTTCCTAGCGCCGGAGACCGAGACAGTGCTGATGAACACCGGCTCCGGCTTCAAGTACATGGACTTGGCGATGCCGGTCTAAGGGGCTATAGGCAGGCTCGGCCCGCATGAGGATTCCCTTCAAGAGGGTGGGGTTAGGGAGGCGAGAATCCCGCCGCTGCCCGGTTTTCGACCGGGCCGGCGCCTGAGAGAGGCCGCTTAGTAGGAGCGCTGCTCTCGAGGCCGGGCCTCGTTAACGACGAGAGCCCTCCCCTCAACAGAGTATCCGTTGAACATCTGGACCGCCTGGTCCTTGCCGGTCGGGGTCTCCATCTCGACGAACCCAAACCCGCGCGGGCGGCCGGTCTCGCGGTCTGTCGGGATATGCACCGACACCACCCCCCCGGCTTGCCCGAACAGGTCATAGAGTTCGTCCTGGGTCATCCTAAACGGCATGTTCCCGACGAATAGGCGATTCGTTTCCTCAGCCACGAACGGGACCTCCACCAGAACGCAATGGCTCGAGCCTTAACGGCTCGACCGTCGCCCGCTTGGCTTGGCCATAGCAGCTAGAGCGCGGACGGGGCGGCGGCGTCGGCATTGTAGCCATATGGTCGGCTAGTAGCAAGCAAGTGGCCGACCACGCCGAATATCGGAACTTTAGGCGCGAGCAGCGTCGGATTGCCTCTAAGGAACGAGAGCGTAGCTACGCGGCATGTCTAGTCCGCCAGAGGCGTTGCGGGGGCATGGGCCTTTCGTGATAATGGGCGCGGTTATAATTGGTTGCTACCGGCCAAGAACCGTTAAAACTCATAATCTTCGGAGCAGCGTTGCATCCCTTCAATTACATAGCAGCTCGGACCTTGGACGAAGCCATCGCCGCGCTCGCGAAACACGGACCGCGCGCCAAGGCGCTTGCAGGCGGCACCGACGTACTGGTGCAGCTGCGGGGCGAACGATTCGAGATCGACGCCATCGTCGACGTCAAGGGCATCCCCGAAACGACAACTCTATCGCTGAACGGCGGGCTCAGCGTCGGCGCGGCGGTTCCCTGTTATCAGGTGTACGAGAACGCGGCGGTCAGCGCGGCGTTCCCCGGCATCATCGACGCGGCCTCGCTCATTGGCGGCATCCAGATACAGTCGCGCGCGAGTCTGGGGGGCAACCTGTGCAACGCTTCGCCCAGCGCGGACGGCATCTGTCCGCTCATCGTGCACTCCGGCGCAGCGCACATCAGAGGTCCGAACGACGCGCGGTCGCTTCCCATCGAGGAGTTCTGCACGGGTCCCGGACGGAACGCGCTCCAGGAGGGCGAGCTGCTCGTCTCGATCGAGATTCCCGCGCCGGCCAAGGGATTCGGCGCGGCGTACCAGCGCTTCATCCCCCGGAATGAGATGGACATCGCTATCGCTGGGGTGGCGAGCGCGATCACCTTCGATGAGTCCGGGGCCATCGCGTCGGGCCGCATCGCGTTGGCCGCCGTTGGTCCGACGCCCATTCTCGCGACCCAAGCGTCGGCTTTCCTCGCCGGTAAGCCAGCCTCGCCGGAGACCTTTGCCGACGCGGGCGAAATCGCGTCCACGGAAGCGTCTCCCATTGAGGATATGCGGGGCGGTCCCGCGCAGCGGGTGGAGCTTGTCAAAGTCCTCACCCGCCGGACGCTCGCCGTCGCGCTAGGAAGAGCCCAAGCCAACCGCTGAGAGTACTCATGACACAAACCCACAACCCTGTTCCCAAGATTCCCGTCTCTTGCGAGATCAACGGTCAGCCGACCGATTTCCTCGTCGCGCCATACCAGTCGTTGCTGGAGGCGCTGCGCGAGACGATTGGCCTGACGGGCACGAAAGAGGGCTGCAACGACGGGAATTGCGGCGCCTGCACCGTCTCCCTCGATGGGAGGATCGTCGACTCCTGCCTGGTGCTTGGGGCTGAGGTGAACGGCAGGAAGGTGGACACCATCGAGGGCATGGCCCCTCCCCACGGACTGCATCCTTTGCAGCAGGCCTTCCTGGAGGAGGCCGCGCTGCAATGCGGCATCTGCACGCCCGGTTTCCTAGTGGCGGCGCGGGCCCTGCTGGAACGCGAACCCCATCCGGACGAGCGCCGCATCCGTTTCTGGCTGGCCGGCAACCTCTGCCGGTGCACCGGGTACGACAAAATCGTCCGTGCGGTTGAGAAGGCCGCCGCCGAAGCCGGCTAACGACATTCCGGAGGAGTCGCGAATGACCACGACAACCGACAAGCCTGCCCAAGAATTCAAGGTCGTAGGCACGCGTCCCGTCAGGCATGACGGCATCGACAAGGTGCTGGGCCGCGCTCAGTACGGCGCGGACGTGAAACTGCCAGGCCTTATCCACGGCGCGGTGCTGCGGAGCCCGTACGCTCACGCCATCATCAAGAAAGTGGACGTCTCACGCGCCGAGGCCGCTCCGGGCGTCTTCGCCGCTATCACCGGCGAGGACATGCCGGTCACCGGCTCCAAGTTAGTGGACATGATGGAGGAGGTGACCAACCTGAAGTGGGCCAGCCAGCGCGTCATGGCGCACGACAAGACCGTGTACAGAGGGCATCCGGTCGCGGCGGTCGCGGCCGTGGACCAGAACACGGCCCTGGAGGCGCTCAAGCTCATCGAGGTCGAGTACGAGCCGCTCCCTGCGGTCATCAGCCTGGAAGACGCGATGAAGCCGGACGCGGTCATCATCCACGACGACCTGGAAGGCAACCACCTGGGCGAGAAGGTGTCGCCGACCAACATCGCGGAGCACACCCGTACGGAGTTCGGCGACCCTGACGCCGCGTTCGCGGAGGCGGCCCACGTGCTCGAACGCACGTACACCATCGCGCGGGCCCACCAAGGCTACATCGAGCCGCACAGCTCCACCGCTTTCTGGAGCCCGGACGACAAGCTCACGGTCTGGACGACCACCCAGGCGCCGTTCGGCGTGCGGAGCAATCTGGCCACGGTGTTGAAGCTCCCGCTCTCCAACGTGCGCGTCGTGCCGACGGAGATCGGCGGCGGGTTCGGCGGCAAGATAGGGCTCTACCTGGAGCCCTTGGCCGCGATGTTGTCCCGCAAGTCCGGCAAGCCGGTCAAGATAATCATGGACCGCAAGTCCGTGTTCGACGCCACCGGCCCCGGCCCCGGCGGGCAGGTCACCGCGAAGATTGGGGTCGACGCGGACGGCAGGATACTCGCGGCGACGGCGGACATCCGCTACATGGCAGGCGCATACCCCGGCTCGTCCATCAGCGCGGCGACGGCGGGCATCTTCGCCTGCTACAAGGTGCCGAACGTCCGCATCGACGCCTACGACGTGGTCATCAACATGTCCAAGACGGCTGCCTACCGCGCGCCGGGCACACCGCAGGCCACGTTCGCCAGCGAGTCGTTGGTCGGCGAGCTGTGTGAGCTAATCGGCATGGACTCGATGGAATTTCACTTGCTCAACGCAGCGGAAGAGGGCACGCGCAGGCCGGACGGCCCAGTGTTCCCGCGCATCGGGAACGTGGCCTGTATGGAAGCGATCAAGAACTCCGACCACTTCAAGAGCGACCTCGAGCGCACGGGGCCGGACAGGAAGCTGCGTGGGCGCGGCATGGCCAGCGGCTACTGGAACGGCGGGGGCAACCGCTCGTCCGTCACCATCAACGTCAACGACGACGGCGTGGTCTCGCTGGTGGAGGGCAACCCCGACATCGGCGGCACGCGGACCACGATCGCGATGCAGGCCGCCGAGGTCCTCGGTTTGCCTGCTCACGACGTGCATCCGACGGTCGTGGACACGGACTCCGTCGGCTATAACGACCTCACTGCCGGCAGCCGCACGACCTACGCCAGCGGACAGGCGGCGATAGAAGCGGCGCGGCAGGTCATCGAGGAGATCAGGAAGCGAATGGCGATGATTTGGGAGACGGAGCCGGAGAACGTCGAGTTCGAGGACGGCTTCTTCCAGAACAAGACTGCGCCCGACCAGCGTTTCACGTTCAAGGAGGCGGCCGGCAAGCTCGGCCAGACCGGCGGCCCGGTGTCCAAGACCGGAACGGTGAACGTCCGCGGTTCCGGCGGCGGCAGTTTCGCGGCGCACGTCGTCGACGTGGAAGTGGACCCGGAGACGGGCAAGGTGCAGATACTCCGCTACACCGCGGCCCAGGACGCGGGCAAGGCGGTGCACCCCTCCTACGTGGAAGGCCAGTTCCAAGGAGGCGCCGCGCAGGGCATCGGCTGGGCGCTCAACGAGGAGTACTACACCAACCCCGACGGAGTGATGCAGAACTCCAGCTTCTTGGACTATCGCATGCCCACCGCCCTTGACCTGCCGATGCTGGACACCATCGTAGTCGAGGTGCCCAACACGAATCACCCATTCGGCGTGCGCGGCATCGGCGAGACGAGCATCGTTCCGCCTGCCCCTGCGGTCGGCAACGCGATTGCGAACGCCATCGGCGCGCGGCTGTACCAGACCCCCATGAACCCGAACCGGATCATGGAGGCGATGGCGAACAAGCCGGGCGCCAAGAACGGACGCTAGGACGCGGCGGCGTGGCGAGGGTCTTTCTGTCGATACCGCTCAGACGTTACACGGGCGGCGAGGCCAGCGCGGAAGTGCCCGGAGCGACCTTGCGCGCCCTCATACGGAACCTGGACGGGCGGTATCCGGGCATCGCTGAAAGCCTCGTCAACCCGGACGACGCCGAACGCCTGATGCCCGGGCTTGCGGCCGTCGTGGATGGCGAACCCACCAACATGGGCCTGCTGACCACCCTAGACGAGGACTCCGAGGTCCACTTCCTCCCCGCTATCGCCGGGGGAGCAGGCTGACGCTCCAATGCGCCTAGCGTCGCGTATGTCCCGCCTCGGCACCGAGACCGCCTTCGAGGCGCTCGCCCGCGCCAAGGCGCTCGAAGCCCAGGGGCGCAGCATCGTCTTCCTCGGCATCGGCGAGCCGGACTTCGACACGCCCGAGCACATCGTCGAGGCGGCAAAGGACGCGCTTGACGACGGCTATACGCACTACGTGCCCTCGGCCGGCATCACCGAGGCGCGCCAGGCGATTGCCGCGGACGTGAGCCGTCGCCTGGACTACGAGACGCCGGCGTCCCGGGTGATTGTTACGCCCGGCGGCAAACCCATCATGTTCTTCACCATCCTCGCCTTGGCTGAGGAGGGCGACGAGGTCGTTTACCCGAACCCCGGCTTCCCCATATACGAGTCGATGATCAGGTTCGCTGGCGCTACGCCGGTCCCGATGCAGCTGCACGAGGAGCTCGGCTACAACCCGGACCCGGACCAGCTCGAAGGACTCATCACACCCCGCACGAAGCTGATCATCGTCAATTCGCCCAACAATCCTTGCGGGAGCGTGATTCCCGACTCCGCCCTCCGGCGCATCGCCGAACTCGCCGTGGAGGCGGACGCTGTGGTGCTGGCCGACGAGATATACAAGGACTTCTACTACGAAGGCTCCCATAGCTCCATCACCCAGTTCCCCGGCATGTGGGACCGGACGGTGCTGCTCGACGGCCTCTCCAAGAGCTACGCGATGACCGGCTGGCGCGTGGGCTACGGAGTTCTGCCGGAGCCGCTCGTGGAGCCAGTCACGCGGCTCGTGACGAACAGTGTGTCGTGTACCGCCTCGTTCAGCCAGATTGCGGCGCTGGCCGCGATTCAAGGGCCCCAGGAGTCGGTCGCCGGGATGGTCTCGGAGTTCAAGGAGCGTCGCGATCTCTTGGTGGACGGACTCAACGCGCTGCCGGGCGTCTCGTGCCCCATGCCCAAGGGCGCCTTCTACGCCTTCCCCAACATCACGGGGACCGGCCTATCGAGCGGGGAGTTCGAGCGGCGCGTGCTCGACGAGGCTGGAGTCTCGCTGCTCTCCGGCACATCGTTCGGCAAGTTCGGCGAGGGCTACGCGCGTATCTCGTTTGCGAACTCCCAGGACAACATCCGCGAGGCGCTGTCGCGTCTCGGAGCGTGGCTGGCTGGGCTTTAGACGCTCGCGACGAACCGGAGCACGGCCTGCTCGACGCGCTCCCATGCGCCGTCCTCTGGGTTTGGAAGGCTGTGCGAGCCGTCGACAACCTCGAAACGCGACACCTGGGGCAGGCGCTCGACAAGCAAGGCGGTGTGCTCGGGCCTGACCAGGGTGTCGCGCAGACCTTGGAGCACGAGGGTCGGCGCGGCCAAGCGCTTGGCCGCTCTGTCCGTCGCGACGCCGAGTCCGCGCAGCTCGTTCAGGAGTTGGGTCGGCACCTGAAACGCGCGCAGCTCCTGTTGGACGTCGAAGTCGTCAATCTCCAGGTCGGGGATGATGCGGAGCAACCCTTGCCTGATGCGTTGGTCGGAGAAGTCGGCGTTCTTGAGGGGACGCCAGCGGCCGGCGAACACCCGGAGCAGCGGCCAGAGAAGGTGGCTCAGCGCGCCACCGAACCGCCAGAACGGAGCGAGCAGCGCGTAGCCGTCCGCCGGCTCACGGGCCGCCGACACAACGCCGACGGAGCCTCCAAGCGAGTGACCGACGACGATGACCTTGTCGTACTCCCGCCGCATTCCCCGGACGCGCTCCGCGACGGTCTCGCGCCACTCGGCGTGCTTCCTGTTAGGTAGGGTGATGATTTCGGGGCCGAAACCGGGCAGCAGCGGCGCGTCGACAGCCCATCCGGCGGCGGCGAGGGAAGCGGCAAGCGGTCGCATATCGGCGGGCGTGCCGGGAAACCCATGCACGAGCACGGCGCCGCCTACGGCCTCACCGTCCGCCGGAAGCCGGAACGGCTGATGCCGGGCCTCGGTGAAGAGGCTCAGGCTGCGCAGGAATGGGGATGGCTCGTAGGGCACGTCGGCGATAGCCTATCAGGCCGGATTCCTGAGTGGCGACGCGGCGCTTTCCTCGACCATCTCCGGCTGGGGTCAGCGCCGCCGTCGCATATGTTACCGAACGACCGTAGGCGAATAGCCTCCAAGGGGCGGATGCTATAGTTCTTGCCGCTGCCATCGACTCCCTAGCGCACGTACTGGCCGCCGTTGATGTCGATACAGGCGCCGTTGAGCTGGCACCAGTGGGGTTGGGTGAGGTCGAGCACTATCCTCGACAGTTCGTCCGCGCTGATGAAGTGGCCTGTCGGCGTCACCGCGAGGTGCGCGTCGAGGACCTGCCGCGGCGTGTCGTCGACCATGCCGGTCCCCGTCACCATCCCCGGCGCCACGACGTTCACGCGGGTCCTCGGCGCAAGGGACTTGGCCAAGGACTTGACGAGGGCGTGCATCGCGCCCTTGGTGGCGCCGTAGAGGGGGTCGGCCGAGCCTCGCTGGCCGGCCAGCGAGCCCATCACGATGATGTGGGAAGGGTCCGGAAGGACCGGAGCGACGCGCTGAATCACCCGGAACTGGCCGGGGAAGTTCACGTCGACGACCTCGTCGATCTGGTCGTCCGCGTACTCGGCGAGCTGCTGGCCGGGGGAGAGGCCCGGCAAAAGGACAACCACGCCTGCGCCCTCCGTCGGCCCGGCGAGGGCGTCGAGGTCGGGCAGAGAGCGGATGTCGGCCTTGACCCACGCCGCGGCGTCGAGTCCCGGCGGGATGCTCGTCCGGTACGTGGCGGCGACTTCATGGCCGACGCCGAGGAACGTGCGAACGATCGCCGCGCCGATGCCCGATGATCCGCCAATGATGAGTGATTTCAAGGATCGCTCCTTCTGTCCACTGTCGGGCGCTCTCGTGCTAGGCCTGCCGTTGGAGCGCGCGGTAGACCTTCTCCGCGGTCACGGGGGTGTCGGTGATGCGAACGCCTATCGCGTCGGCCACGGCGTTTGCGATTGCCGCGGTCACTCCCTCGATTGCGTACTCGCCGATGCCCTTCGTGCGGTACGGGCCCACGCCCTCTTCGGACTCGACGAGCGCCGTCCGCATCTCCGGGAGGTCGGCGATGGACGGGAGCTTGTAGTCGGCGAAGCTCGGGTTGACGACGTGGCCATTTTCGACCAGGAGCTCCTCGGTGAGCGCGTTCCCCATGCCCTGGATGACGCCGCCGTTGATCTGCCCCTGGTGGCCGATGGGGTTGATGACGACGCCGACATCGTGGGCGCTCGTAAGCTTCAGCAGTTGGACGGCGCCGGTCTCCGGGTCGACCCGCACTTCGGCAATCTGGACCATCGCGGAAGCCACCGGCGAGGGCTCGTGCTCGTTGTTCGTGGCCTTTCCCATGACGGGCGCCGCCGATTGCGCCACGAGCTCCGCCCACGGCGTCGACTCTCCGGTATCGGCCCGCGTCACGTCGCCGCCGGACAACGCGATGCGGTCCGCCGGCCAGCCGAGGCTCGCCGCCGCAAGTTTCAGCAGCTCGCCCTTGGCCATGACGGCAGCCTCATACGCCGCCGGGCCCGCGACCCGCGTCACCCGGCTTGCGCCTACGCCTGTGTCGAATGGCCCGTCGTCCGAGTCCCACGCCTCGACCTCGATGGCCGAGGGCGGCAGGCCGAGCGCCTCGCCGACGATCTGGGCGAGGGCAGTGTAGGAGCCGGTGCCCTGCTCGAACACCGAGGTATTCAGCAGCACCGCGCCGTCCGCCATGAACGTGACGGCTGCCGAAGACACGCCCTCGCCTTGGTCTTTGTAGGCAAGGGATATGCCGCGTCCAACGTTGGGCGGCTTGGGGTCGGCGTATCCAGATGCGCGCACCGCAGCGTCGACCGTCTCTTCCGGGCGCATCGTCAGCCCCGGCATTCCGTTGGCCAGCTCTTCGCCGCTGCGGACGAGGTTCTTCCGGCGAAACGCGAGCGGGTCGAGGCCAAGGCGATAAGCGATGACGTCCATGTGCGACTCGCTCGCGAAGTTGGCCTGCACGGCTCCGGGCCCGCGGAAGAAGCCGCCGGGGACCGTGTTGGTGTAGACGTGGACGGCCTCGATGAGCGTATGCGGTATGCGGTAGGGCCCGGCGGCATGGCTCGCGCCAGGCAGGTTGACGCCGGGCACGGGCTTGAACCCGCCGTAGGCGCCGCTGTTGAAGAGGAACCGCGCCTCGTGGGCCGTAATCGTTCCGTCCTGCTTCACTCCGGTCCGCATCCGCACGACGCTGGGGTGCCGCGGGTTCGCGGCCGAGAACTCCTCGGCGAAGGTCATTACGCTCTTGACCGGCCTTCCCGTCTTCTTCGCCAAGAAGTAGCAGACGGGGATGTCCATGGGGGAGCCCTTGCCGCCGAAGTCCGCGCCTATGGTGGAGTGGCGCACCACGATGTCCGCCGGGTCCAGGCCGAGGGCGTCGACCAGGTTGAGCTTGAGGCGGTGCGGTGCTTTGTTGGACGCCCAGATTTGCACGCGGCCGTCCCCATCGATCCAGACGACGCACGAGTGTGGCTCGAGGTACGCCTGATGCGCGCGCTGCGTCGTGTACGTTTCCTCGACGATGAGGTCGGCCTCGGCGAACCCCCGCTCCGGATCGCCTCGCCCCCACGTATCGCTGACGAAGGCGTTGGTGGGCGCCGGGAGGGGCGTGGGCAGGCCGGCATAGCTCTGCACGTCCGGGTGCAGCAGCGGCGCGTCGTCCGCCAGCGCGTCTTCCGGCTCCAGGACGGCCGGCAGCTCCTCGTATTCGACCTCGATGAGCTCGACCGCTCGCTGCGCCGTCTCGACGTCGTCCGCCGCGACAGCCGCTACGCGCTCGCCGGCGAACCGGACGCGCTCCTGGGCGAGCGGCGGCACGTCCCGCAGCCGCCGCCCGTAGAGGACTCCCGCAACGTCGGCGCCTGTCAGCACGGCGTGCACGCCTGGGAGGGCCTCGGCCCTCGACGTGTCGATGCGGACGATTCGCGCATGCGGGTAGGGGCTCCGCAGCGACTTCGCCCACAACACGCCGGGCAGGTCGGTGTCGGAGGCATAGCGGGCCGCGCCTGTCGTCTTGTCGGCGCCGTCAACGCGCGGCGCGCTCGTCCCGAGCACACGGTAAGACTGCATCGTCTACTCCTTCATAGCCCCGCTCGCCTCCCCTGGCGCGGTAATCGTTCAGCTCGCCCGAAGACTCTCCAGCCGATCGGTGATGAACTTCCGCTGCAGGTCGAGCTGCGCCTCGGTAATACTACCCGACACGTACAGCCGGATAGCCCGATCCTCCTCCGATTGCACACGCTTCAGCTCGCGCTCCGCCTTGTATGGCCCGCCGTGTCCAGTACCAGCGATTCGCCGACCGGACGATCAAGACGAACGCTGAGATGGGGCTGTCGGGCCGTCGCTAAGGGAGGCGCACAGGTTATTCAGATAGGTCGGGCGCCTCCAAGCGGGGCGCCCGTCCGTAGTCAAAGAATCGGAATGCCATACGCACCCAGCCGCTATCAACGCCGGAGCCCGGTCCGCCGATTGAGTACGTCCCGATGTCTGCGTCGAGAGTAGATTCGACAAGCAGGCTTGTGGCTGGGTCGATGGTGAAAGCCCACCGGTGAACAGGTAGAGACGTGTAGAGAGGGACAGCTTCGGAGTGGACGGGTGGTCGTTGTGTACCTGTCACGATCCTCATCTCTTTGCCGTGGCGAAGGGCAGAGGTGATTGCCAAATCCGTGAGGTCCTCAGGTATGTACCCTGCTACGGAGAATCGCTCGACAGGAAGTGAGGTCCTTCTCCAGCCTTCATGCCCGGCGGGTGGGGGGACCGATCGCTGGTACACGGCTCCGTCAAGGAACAGTGTCTCGTGCGATCCGGTTGTGTTGTCGAAGGCGAATTCGAGCTTTGTGTAGTGTTGCCCGGGCGCTTCAAACACTCCCGTGACTGTTCGGGACTGCTCGCCGTCAAGAACCGAAGACGTATCCCAATAGCCAGCAAACCGGTATGAGGCGCCACTATCCATGGCTCGGCGGGCATCTTGCAGAGCTGCTTCCGCGTTCGGACTTCGTACGTCGCCGCAGCTGACGGCTGTAGTTGCAGCCAGCAGAGCGACCAAGACCACCAGGCATCGCAGGTCCCAAGCGTGAGAGGCTACGACCTTGCGCGAAGCGCCAACTGTCAGTGCTGGCAGCTTGCATCTCCCGTCTGGCAACTTTTTGCCTGTTACGGCCAAAGCCCCGCTGCCCTATCGTATCTTGGTTGATAGGACTGCAGCCGTCTACTTCTTCATGGCCGTTTCGAGCAGCCGTCGGAGGTCATGTTTGGCCTTCAGGATGTCTCCCCAGAGGTCGCTGACCGCCGCCAGACGTTCGTGGACGGTGTCGATGTTGAAGTCGCTCGGGTAGACGCTGCCGAGCTCGTCCCAGCGCAGGGGCACGGAGACCGGCGCGCCGGGCAGCGGGCGGAGCGAGTAGACCGACGCCATGTTCTTCCCCATCACGTTCATGTTGTAGTCGAGGAATATCTTGCCGGAGCGCTTGCTTACGCTCCACTCCATCGTCACGTCGAGCGGCCGCTGGCGCAGCAGGAACTTGCCGATAAGCTCGCACGTTTTGCGCGTCACGCCGTAGTCGTACTCCCGCACGATGGGAACGTAGACGTGCAGGCCCGTCTTCCCCGACGTCTTGAGGAACGATGACAAGGAGAGCTGGTCCAGCAGGTCCTTCAGGGCGAGCGCGACCTCCGCTCCCTTGGCGAACGCCCGCCGGTTCAATTCCGGCTCTTCCCCGGCCTTTTCCTCGCCCGAGTAGATGTACGGGTCGAGGTCGAAGACGATGAAATCGGGGTAGTTCAGCACGCTCTCGCGCAGCTCCTCTTTAGAACCCGTGAAGCTCTCGGTTAGGCGCCCCGCGTCCGGCTCGACGGTCGTCCGAGACAGCCACGGGTGCAGCTCCAGATTGGCGAGCTGCGCCAACCAGAGGAGCGTCGGCAAGTTGTTCACGACGAGGTAGTCGACGTCTCCCTCGGCCGCTGACGAGAAGAGGCGCACTGTTTCGGCGAACGGCGGCAGGTCGTGCTCCCAGCGCTTCTGGTAGAAGCTCTGGCCGTCGATTCCGTTGGGGTAGCGCGTGAGCGTGAGGGGGCGGTCGCGCAGGTGCGGCAGCAGGTGGGGCGCGACTCGCGCATAGTAGGCGAGCATCTCGCCCTTGGTGACTGCGCTCCGTTCGCGGGTCGCAGGCCAGAAGACCTTGTCGAGGTTCGTGACCGCAATCTTCTGCCCGCCGATCTCGACGTGACCGTCCTTCGCGATCCGCGCGAGCTGTTCGAGCGCCTCCACTGACTCGGAGCGAACGTCGGTCGCTTCAGCAGCAGCCGCGGCAATCATCTTTATCGACGCGACCGGCTCCGGCGACTCGCGCACGACCGCTCGCGCCGGGACATCTCCCCTCAGGCCAAGGAAGACCGGTGCCCGCATGATTGAGTCCGCTGTCCACTGCGAGAACTTCACCTGCGCTACGAGCTCCGGCTTCAGCCACGTCGCGAGCTTTGGGTCGACGTCGGGCGGCGGGGCGGAGAAGGGGCAGTCGTCGACGCGCAGCGGCTGCATTGCCTCCAGCGTGTCGAGGAGGGTTTGTTGGGTGAACCCGCTCCCCGCCCGTCCGGCGTAGGTGAGCACGCCGTCGTCGTAGTAGCCAAGGAGGACGGCGCCAAACGTCTTGGCCCGCTCTCCCTCGCCCGCCGTGTACCCGGCGACGACGAACTCTTGGGAGAGCACGCGCTTGATCTTCAGCCAGTTCCGCGAGCGCTCGCCCGCCTGGTACCGGGAGTCGCGGCGCTTGGCGACGATGCCCTCGATGCCGACCTGCTCCGCGATGCGGTAGAACTCCTCGCCCTCGCCCTCAACGAACTCCACTGAGCGGATACGGTCGCTGGGCACGACCGCCAAGGCCAGCAGCCGCTTCCTCTGGTAGAGGGGCGCTTGCCGCAGGTCGCGGCCGTTCAGATAGAGGATGTCGAATGGGTAGTAGGCGATCGTCGCCGGCTCATCGCGTCCCTCGGGGAGAGGCATCCTCCTCATGCCCGAATTGTTCTGCAGCAGGTTGAAGTCCGGCATCCCTTCGGCGTTGAGCGCGACGATTTCGCCGTCGATGATCATCTCTTCGTGGGGGAGGACGGCCAAGTCCTCGGCGACGCCGGGGAAGTTCTTGGTGAGGTCGTTGCCGGTCCTGCTGAGCAGCCGCAGGCGCCCGTTCCGTCCATTCTCGTCGCTGGAGAGGAGCGCCAGCGCCCGGAAGCCGTCCAGCTTCGGTTCGAACAGCCAGTCCGGCGACGAGAATGCGCCGTCCACCGAGTGCGCAAACATCGGTTTGAGCGTCTTGGGCATGCGCGCGGGCTTGCCTAGTGTTGCCGCGTCCGCAGTGATCGACGGGTCCGGCAGTCGCCCCGATTTCAGCTGCTCGATGCTCAGGCCGCATATGATCGAGCGGTCGTCATTGAGGACGTCGCGCTCGCTGTCGGCGTGGGCGTCCTTGTGCTTGATGAGGAGCCACTCGTTCGGTCCCCGGCTCGTGCGGACCAGCGTCCAGGAGCCTCGCAGCTTGCGCCCGCGCAGCGTGAACGATAGCTTTCCGGCTTCGAGGCCTGCGAGCATCCGCTCGTCCGCCTCAACGCGGTCATGCCAGCTCAGGCCTCCCTCGTCGGGGGTGTAGACGCCCGAGTCCCAGACGATGACCTGCCCAGCCCCGTAGTTGCCATCGCCGATGACTCCCTCGAAGGATGCGTAGTCGAGGGGGTGGCCCTCCACGAGGACGGCGAGCCGCTTCTCGTTGGTGTCGAGCGACGGGCCCTTCGGGACCGCCCATGACTTGAGCGCGCCGCCGAACTCCAGCCGGAAGTCGTAGTGCAGGCGCGAGGCCGCGTGCTTCTGCACCACAAACGTGAGGGCGCCGGGCCTATCGCGGACTGGGGCCGGGGCCGGCTCGCCGGTGCGGGCAAAGTCGCGCTTCTCCTCGTACCGTTCGAGGGTCATGACGCCGTCAGCCGCTGGAGCGCGCCGCCCTCTCGCCGGTCTCGGCGGGCCGCAGCTTGCTGACGCGGAGAATCTGAAGCGGCTGGTCGTCGATGCTCTCGAACCAGTAGCGCGTGTGGTGTGGGATGAAGATCCCCTCAAACGGTTTGAGATCGCCCAGCAGCGCTTCGCCCTCGCCGTGGAACCGGGCCATGCCGCCGAGGACTAGCCAGTAGCCGTCCTGGTCGTTGTGATAGTGGAGCTTGTTGCCCTGCCCCTTCACCATCACTTGCACTGTGCTGATGACCGTATCGTTGTAGATAAGGTCGTAGGAGCGGCCGTTTTCCGGCCCTCGATCTCGAGATCCAGGGGCCATGGGGCCCGGGTAGCTGAACCGCTTCACCTCGTCTGCCATGGTCTTCCTCCTCGGGTGCTATGCGCTTGCCGTGGCTGGGCGTTTCTTCCGCCTGCATGCAAGCGCGGCCGCGTCTGGGCGCGGGCCTTTCGCACAACTTGTGCAAACTATACTCCGCGGCAGTCGCTGCGGGTGGGGTCCACGCTCGTGGGGCACGGCGGGCCGCTTGCGCCGCCTGCCCCAATGTCCGTAGAGTATGCGTAACCATGCTATGAGGTAACGCTGGGATGTTCTCCACGTATCTGACCGCAGCCGTGCTCTGGGCTGCGATTATCATCCTTCCCGTGTTGTCGGTGCTGCTCTTGTTCGGTCTCGACGACCCGGGCTTCTGGGCCGCCTTTGTCATCTGGTTCACGATTGCCGGCGCTCTGACAGCGGCCGTATACGTTCTACACCAGCGTGAGGCCCGCCGCCAGCAATAGCGTCTCTTATTCAGTGTCCCTCAGCGCCACAGGAGGACGACGATGCTCACTCAGCAGATGAACGACCGGGTTACCCGAGTAGGCGCCGGCACGCCGATGGGCGAGCTGATGCGCCGCTACTGGCACCCCATCGCCGGCAGCTCTCAGCTCACTCTGGACAATCCGACGATGGAGGTCCGCCTGCTCGGCGAGGACCTCGTCCTCTACCGCGACGCGAGGGGAACGCTCGGACTCGTCGAGCCGTCGTGCGCCCACCGCAAGGCGAACCTCTCCTACGGCATCCCGGAAGAGAACGGCATCCGCTGCGCCTACCATGGCTGGATATTCAACGAGACCGGCCAGTGCGTCGACCAGCCTTCCGAGCCCGAAGGCTCCAAGTTCAAGGACAAGGTCCGCATCAAGGCGTACAAGGTGCAGGAGTTGGGCGGGGCCATCTTCGCCTACATGGGCCCGGAGCCGGCCCCGCTGCTGCCGCGCTGGGACGTCCTGGTATGGGAAGGACATCGTGACTGGCAGGCCCACGAGCTCCCCTGCAACTGGCTCCAGTGCCAGGAGAACTCCCTCGACCCGCTGCACTTCCAGTGGCTGCACCGCTACTGGGGCGGATGGATGATGAACCGCGGCAAGCCTCAGGAGCAGCGGGACGCCTGGAATGCCACCACCGGCGCGAAGGGCCGTGACCACAAGAAGATCGGGTTCGACGTCACGGGCTACGGTGTCATCAAGCGCCGGCTCGTCGGCGACGAGACCGAGGACAGCGAGTTCTGGCGCATCGGCCACCCGGTGCTCTTTCCCAACATCCTCCGCGTCGGCCACGGTCTGCAATTCCGCACCCCGATCGACGACACGCACACGCTGCACCTCACGATGCAGTACCGCCCAGTCAAGGACGGCGAGGCGCCCCTGACCGGGTACGTCGAGGAGCCCGTCTTCGACGAGAACGGCAAGATACGGTACGACTACGTCGCGGCCCAGGACCAGGTCGCTTGGATCATCCAGGGTGCTATCTCCGACAGGACCACGGAGCACCTCGGCGTCACTGACGTCGGCGTCATCATGTACCGCCGGATGCTTGACGAGCAGGCCCGCGTCGTCGAGGAGGGCGGCGAGCCCATAAACGTTCACCGCAACGAGTCGGAGAACGAGATCATCGTCCTCCCCTGCGAGTACTTCCAGTACCCCGGCTACGAAGGCACCGGCGGGCCGTTCAAGGACCTTCCGCCAGCCCCCGCTGAGATCGAGGCCGTCCTCTCCGGAGAAGGCGCGGCCCGCAAGGAGTGGGATGGCGTGAAGATGCTCACCGGTGAAGAGCGCTACGCGTTCAGGTAGGAGCCTTCGCATATCCTGGGGCGTCATGCGAGCCCGAACTCCGCGCGACGGCAAGCGGGAGGAGCAGTTGCGAGCCGGGGACTCCGCGCTAGGCGGATAGACCGGGATAGCGGCGCCTATGAACCTCGACGGGCCTCAGAGCCGGGATCGGCCCTACGTCTGGGTGACGTGGATGCCGCGTCTGATGTCCGGGAGCAGCAGGTGCGAGTGGGCGTCGTGGTTCAAGGCCCAGCACGAGGGTTCGAGCTGGCAGCGCACGCCCGAGACGTTCGACCACACGCGTTGGGCGCTCGACCATACCGCGCTCTTGCGGGTGGAGCAACCCGTTCCGCCGCTGCGAGGATCATCAGGTCCGCGAAGTCCGGGCCGCCTTGGCTGTAGGCGAGGCGGCGTGGGCCACATCTTCGGGAGCTTCCATGACGAGATTGCCCGTAGCCATCAGTCCCAGTATTGCGTCCGAGACCTGGGCCCGCGTGAACTTGTAGGAACGCTCCAGCACCCAAGCAGTCTCCATCACAACTTCACGGCAGACAAAACATGACTCTCGTTTTCTAAGACCTAACGCTCTTAGCAGGCGCGCGTTTTTCAGCGTCGCCTGGCTAAACTTGTAAAGCCCTTTATAGTAGATGGCAATTCCCTAAACGTAGCGACCTTGGCAGTTGCTTTGGACAAATCGTGAGCTGCAGTGAACTCGTTTGCAACCACAATGCAGTCAATATCCGCCGCTATTGCCGACTTCAATCCTCTCGCTGAGTCTTCAATAACTACCGCTTCAGCGGCAGTAGCACCAAAGCGTTGGAGTCCTCTCAGATAGGGTTCGGGATGTGGTTTAGCTCGCTCGTAATCCTCCACAGTCAGATAGAATTCCATATAGTCTAGAATGAATCGCTTTTCGTGTATTAAGGCGAAGTCAGTTCGTTTGGATGTAGTAACTATACCCATCCTATACGTATCTGCGAGTTCGGCTAATGTTTGCAGGACACCCTCAATATCGATGTCTTCGGTCATCAGGTATTCCTGGTAATATCGGTTTCTTAGTTCCCGGCCACGTTCAATTTCAGATTCGGATATTCCTGAAACTCGTGCCTCCTCCCACGCGGAAACTCCATTGGCCATATTCACCAAATATGCGTCTCGTGGGAGATCAATTCCGAGAGGTGCCAGCGCTCGTTTGTTTGCTAGGTAATACCAGTGTTCTGTTTGGACTAAAACCCCATCATGGTCAAAGAGAATGTACTTTTTCACTTTTGTGCTCGATTCAATTCGGCCTAACGATCAAGCTAACTTGACGAGCGACGACGAACCCGTCGGACAAGAGTTAACGGTGTTTGCGATGCGAAGCGAAAACTTCAAAAAACCTTTCGCTGACTCGGTCAAGTTGAGCGCCTGGTTAGCCTACACTTTATGTTTATTGGATAGGGCTTCTGTCAATTGAAGTGGAAGCAGAATCACCTTGGCCCTATTGCCCTCCGTATACCTTCATGTGATTCCTTCAAGGTTGCTTTCCAGACGTGTCTCGATCGGTTGGTCCGCCTCTGGAAACTCGAAAGAGCGACCGGTGATCTTCTCGTAAAGGTAGATGTAGCGTCTTGAGAGCTCGATTACAAGGTCATACGGTGCTGGTGGTAGGACCTCATCCTCGTAGGGGTTGCAGTTCTCCGTGAACCAGAGCCGGAGGAATTCTTTGTCGACGTTGTCGGGCTCCTGTCCCTCCCGCATGCGCTGTTGATAAGAGTCGGCGATCCAGTAGCGACTAGAGTCAGGGGTGTGGACCTCGTCGATCAGAAGGATCTCACCGTTCTCGTCACGGCCCATCTCATATTTGGTATCGACGAGAACTAGGCCCTGCTCGGCTGCCTTGGCTTGACCGAAAGCGAAAAGTTCATGCGCGATGCGGCTACATTGTTCCCAATCATCGGCCGTCATCCAGTTCTCGGACACGATCTCGTCAGGGCTGATCGGACGGTCGTGATCCTCCTCCTTGGTGGTCGGTGTGAGGTAATTCGTCGGGAGCTTCTGGTTTTTCAGTAGGCCGTCGGGCAAATCGTTGCCACAGTAGTGACGCCGACCACTCTGGTAGACCGTCCAGAGGGAGGTGTTCGTGGTTCCGGTGATGTATCCACGTACCACGAACTCAATCGGGAAGACGGTACATTTTTTGGCAATTGTGACGTTTGGATCGGGGATGGATAGAACCTGATTTGGCACAATATGGCGGGTCTGTTCAAACCACCATGCGCTCGTCATGTTGAGGACTTGCCCTTTGAAGGGGATAGCGGCCAGCACCCGGTCGAAGGCACTCTGTCGGTCGGTGGTGATGAGTACCATACGATCTCCAAGATCGTATCGATCCCGTACTTTGCCTATGAACTTCTCACCTTGAGAAATATTCGTCTCAATGAGGCAGTTTCCGAGCTCTTGTCGTATTCGATCCGTGTAGCCCTCTGGGGTATAAATAGCGTTCGCCATTTATTATTGTCTCCGCAAAGTTAAAAGCCTATACGAGATGGCCCTATTGCACCAATAAATTACTGGCCTGACGGAAGTTTTCCTGTCCTGTATGAGGGCCTTGGAATTGGCCAAATGTTGTCTTCTTAAAATGGCTTCTTACGCCAACCCGAAGAAGCGCGCCATATTCCCTCCGAGGATGTCCCGCTTGGCCTCGTCGCTGAGTCCTTCCATTTCCTCGATGCCGGCCGCCGTGTTCGGGTACGTGGATGGGGGGTGCGGGTAATCGCTGCCGATGATGAAGTTCTTGCTGCCGATGGTGTGAATCGACCCGACTATCGCCTGCTCGTCCGGCTCGACCGCGACGACGCAGCTGTCCAGAATTAGCTCACTGGGCGGAACGTCGCAGCGCGCGCATTGCGGCTCGATCTGGTAGACGCGGTCGAGGGTGTACATCACCCACGGAAGCCACGAGCCTCCCGCCTCGAAGAAGGCGAGCTTCAGCCCCGGGAACTCCTTTAGGACGCCCCCTAGGGTCAGGCTCGCCATCGCCACCATGTACTCGAAGGCGAAGCCGAGGTAGTTGCTGATGTGCAGCCGCCGCAGCCGCTCCCAACCCAGCGTAAAGTTCGTCGGGGCGTGGTCGTGTATCTGGCATTGGAACGGGTTGCCGTGGACGTACAAAGGCACGTTCAGGTCTTTCACTGCTTGCCAGAACGGGTAGAGCTCGACGGAGTCCCAGTTCTGTCCGCGCCAGTTGCTGTTGATGGTGAGCGCCTTCAGGCCAAGGTCTTGGACTGCCCGTTTCGCTTCGGCCACGCACGCCTCGACCGACTCCGTGCCGAAGGGCACGACGCCTGTGCCAATGAGCTGGTCCGGGTACTCTCGCTGCGCGTTGGCCGTGGCGTTGTTGTACCCCATGGAGAGGGCGAGTCGGAGCCCCGCGTCCCAATCGCGCTCGAGGGGGGATCCGAAGGGGTTGGCGTAGATGCCGTCCGGAATCAGCACCTGCATCTCGAAGCCAGTCTCGGGCAGCAGCCGCACGCGCTGGTCGGCGACGCCGTGGCCGATGGGCCCGCTTGCCTGTCCAGTGCTCGCCGCCGTTGGGTTCACGGCCCCCGCCTGACGCCCCGCGGCTGACGCTCGGAAGCCTCCGCGCCGCGCCTGGCGGTCCGTGAAGACGCTTGCGTCCCGCATGAGCATATCGATCGCTGCGTCCGAGATGCCGAGGATATCGGCGACGCCCGTGAAGTCGGGCGGCGGGAAGAAGTGACTGTCTCCGTCTATCCTGCGGACCTTGGTTTGCTGTGGCGTCTCGACCATCGTTGCACCTCCGCCTGCCGGTCTGTTCGAACCCTATCTTACTCGCTCCCCCCAGCGATGGCCTGCAGACACCGCACTCAATGCTGGAGGAAGGCCCTCTTACTCTAAAATGCCTCCGCCATCACCTCCACGACCCGGTCGTAGAGCACATCCGGGTCGTGGCCGGCGGCCTGCAGGTGGCGGCGCGTCATGCGGTTGACGAACGAGAACGCAGCTTGCATCACCAGCATTCCCTTGCCGTTCAGCGTCTTCCGCCCCGACAGTCGCGCCTGACGCAGCAGCACCGTCTCGTCCGGCGAGTAGACGGCGTCGACGAACGCGGCCTCGGGCTTGCAGCGGGCGATTGCCGCCGCCGCCCTCGCGTTGTTTTCAGCGATGGCGTCGGCGGACTGCGCGAACCACTCGCGCCAGAACGCCGACGGGTCGTCTGTCTCCGCCATCACGGCGGGGTTGGCGGGCGCCAGTGACGAGAACGCTTCGAGCGACGTCGCTTGCGAGCTGGGGAGATGCCTGACTCCCGACTGCCCCACCGTCGACGCATTGACGATGAGGTCCATCTCAGGCGCGGCGTCGAGAGCCTCTTCTTGGCTGATTGCCGAGACCGTGCCGCCAAGGGCCGACTCGACCTGCCCCGCAAGCTCTTGCGCCCGTTCGAGCGAGCGGTTCGTGAGCAGGAGCTGGCCGCCGTCGAGGTTTCGTCCGAGCGCGAACGCCGCCGCCCGCCCCGCGCCTCCCGCGCCCAACAGCAGCGCGCTCTTGCCGGCCAGCGAGTCGATGAACGGCCTCGCCTGCCCAGGCAGCGTCCGCAGCATACTGGCGATGAGCCCATCCGCGTCCGTGTTGTAGCCGGTGAGTTTTCCGTCCTCGCCGAGGGAGAACGTGTTCACCGCGCCGATCTCCCGCGCGATGGGGTCTATCTCGTCGAGCAGAGGCATGATGGCGAGCTTGTGCGGCACGGTGACGTTGGACCCCATGAAGCCGGGGTACGCGCGAGCCGCCTGCACGAACCCCGCCAGGTTTTCGGGGCGCACGTCGAAGGGCGCATGCGTCGCGTCGAGGCCGATGTCGCGGAACGCGGCGTTCCACATCGCGGGGCTACGCGAGTACTTCGACGGCGACTCGCCCATCGATCCGGAGAGTAGCGCTCGCTCCCCGACCTCCGCGGGCAGCGGGTTATCGAGGTAGCGTTGGATGTCGTCGAGGGTGCTCATGCGCGGAGTCTATCAATGGAATTATCCAGCTAAGAGAGTAGGGGAGCGCCCCTCATCCCGCCTTTACCTCGGCGATTGGGGCGGCGTTTCCGTAGAGGCTTTGCAGCAGGTCGAGGAACGCCGTTACCAAGGGGCCGTAGGACGAGGCCTTGCGGACCATCACCGCCGTGGGCAGCGTGATCCGGTGCCCCTCTTCGAGATGCACCTGCGCCAGGGTGCCTGCTTCCAGCTCCCGCATGATTGAGTGGTACGGCAGGAAGCTCACGCCAAGCCCCCGCTCGATCATGCGCTTGGTTGACTCGATGCTGTCGAGGTCCATCGCGATGTTCGGCACGATGCCGGCCTCGCGGCACACCCGGTCGATGAGGACGAAGTAGGTGCTCTCCTTATCGTAGATGATGAGCGGCTCGGCGCCGACCTCGTAGATGCTCGCCCGACCCTCTTTCGAGAACCGGTGACCCGGGTGCGTCACTAAGACAATCTCCTCATCGTACAGGTGCGTCGTGACGACCTCTGGGTGGTAGAGCGCGCGCGCCACTCCCACCTGGATCTCCTCGGAGAGCACGAGCTCCAGCACCTCGGAGGACCGCCCCGTCTTGATTGCGACGTCCACGCCCGGATACCGATTGTGGAACGTTTCGAGGATCCCCGGCAGAACGGCGGAGGAGATGCCTCGCGCCGCCCCGATATGCAGCCGGCCGGCGGTCGCCGTGCGGCTGGACTCGATGGTGTCCTTCCCCCGTTGCAGCGAGTCCATCGCCCGCTGCACATAGGGCAGGAACGTTCTGCCCGTGTCAGTCAGCCTCACGCCGCGGCCGATCCGATGGAAGAGGGGCTCGCCGAGCTCCGCCTCCAGCGAGAGGATACGCGCGCTCAACGACGGCTGCGTGACGCCGATGGCCGCCGCCGCGCGGCTGAACGAGTGCACCCGCACCGCCATCAGGAACGCTTCGAGCTGTCCTAGCTCCATGGGCTGGTCCCTTCCTGTGCCTCATCCCTGGGTCGGCCCGGAGAGGACATCGACGGACAGGATACCGGAGGGGAAGCGGCGTGTCCCTTTTCCTGGGCCTGCCCCGTCCGCGCCGCGGGGTGAACGAACCGCTATCCCTCGCGAGGTGCGAGCCGCTGGATGCTCTCCGCGTCGGCTCGGACGTCGGGCCAGTCGTAGAGCATCGGGCGTGTTTGCACCGCGGCCCACGTTTCGAGCTGATCGGCGTAGTGGGGGCTGCCGGGGCTGCCCGATGCGCCGAGTGGGACGATCCAGCGCGACTTGCGCCAATCGAGCGGGTCGTACACGTACCGCGCCACCGAGACCGAGACCGCGGTGAAAGGGTCGTCCGCTACGTACGCGCCTTGCAGCGGCGTCTCGGCGTCGCCGCTCACCGGCATCGATGGCGGGTCGAGCAACTCGGCCTCGTCGGGAAACGCGGCTGACAGCGGATGCGCGTGCCTGGTCCGATGAAGGGCGCCCCATGCCCAGGTTGCGGGGTTGTCGCCGAGGAGGCCGCGGAGCCGCCGGACACCGTTGCGAAAGGCTTCCGCCGCCAGGTCCGCCCACGACTCGTCCCCGATCAGCGATGCGTCGCCAGCCTCGATGGCCAGCCCGATGCTCCGGCGCAGTGTCCGCGTCATCGCTCCGGCGCCGCGGCCCGTTCCGCTCAGGGCCTCGGCGGTCAGCTCCGCGCCGACAAGCCGCGCGCTCACTCCGCGCAACAGCTCCGACATGACGGCGGCGTAGACGGTGGGCGAGCTCGCGTCCCGGTCCATCGAGCCGTCCCAGTCGGCGAGCAGCCGTTGCGCCTCGGCCTCGACAGCGTCCTCGGCGGAAATCGAGAGCAGCAGCGGTAGGACTTGCTTCGCGAGCAGGGAGCCGCGTGTGGCGTGGAGCGACTCCATCTCATCGACGCCCGCGTTTGTAAGCGGCCCCAATCGCTGGTTGAGCGCGCGGACACGCAGGTCGGGCACGAAGTCGATGCCGATGTAGTGGGGGTAGGATGCTCCCGTGACCCGGTTGTTCGCGGTTACGATGTACCCGATTTCCGGATTGCGCGAGCGCGGATGCTCCGCAAAGGGGACGACGCCCGTCCATTCGTGCTCGCCCGTCCAACCGGGCACTGGCGCCCACGCGTTCGCCTTGGAGCGCACCGGCAGCGCCCCCCGCATCAGGTAGCTGATGTTCCCGCGCGAGTCGGCGCTGAGCAAGTTGTTGCACGGGTCCACCCAATGCTCTTGGATGGCCTCGAACTCGTCGCAGTCGCGGGCCGTGAGCATCTTGAGGATACACTCGGCCCATCGCCCCGGCTCGGCCGTCGCCGTGTAGCGCATCGACACCGCGTGGTCCGACGCCGGATCGCCGAAGACGACCGGCCCGTGATGCGTTTCGACCGCTGTTATGGACGTGTCCGCCGCCCCTCGCACGCGCAGCGTCTCCTCGCGGACCTCGGCGTCCCCCCATTGGCCCTCGAATTCGTACCGCCGGGGGTTGCCCGGCTCGAAACGCTCCACGAAGAGGTCCTGGTAGTCCGCAGCCGTGTGCGTCACGCACCAAGCGACGTGGGCGTTGTGGCCAAAGTGGTGGAACCCCGGCAAGCCCGCGAACGAGAGGCCGACCACGTCGAACTCCGGGCAGGCGATCTGGTTCTGGTAGTAGACGTTCGGCGTGTCCGGCTGGCGGTGGGAATCGCCCGCGAGCAGCGGGCCGCCGGTGCTCGTCTTCGAGGCCGAGACGGCCCAACTGTTGCTGCCGGCGTCCGGCGGCTCGCTCTCCAGAGCCGCGCGCAGGGGCGTCGAGGCTGCGATGCGCATCAGCTCGGCGGTATCGTCGGGCTCTCCTTCGAACTCGGCGGCGGTCGGAATCATCACGAGGTCGCCGGGCGCGTGGACCGGAAAGAGCTTCGCCGTCGCGTCCGGGCCTATGCGGTCGATCAGCCGCCCGCGCCACAGCTTGAACTCGAACGTCCCCATGAGCAGGTGCCGCACCTTGAACACCGCGAGCCCGTCCCATCCGCGCCACGGCTCGGGCTGCTCGTCCAAGAGCGCGTACTCGACGGGAAGGCGGCCGCCGTTGTTCCCGATGCTCTCGATGTAGGCGTTGACTCCGGCCGCGTAAGCGTCGAGCATCGCGCGGGTAGGGTCGTCGATTGCGCCGTAGTCCGCTCTTGCGGATGCTTCGAGCCCCATGCGCCTGAAGAACGCGTCCTGCTCGATGACCGGCGGCCCAAGCCACTCGGCGGACCTGCCGTAGGCGCGATGGCGGTCCCAATCCATCTGCCACAGCCGGTCCTGCGCGCAGAAGAACCCCTGGGCGAAGAACGCGTCGTGCGCTGTGGCGGCTTGGGCGTGGGGTATGCCCAGCGAGTCCCGGTAGACGGTCACGTCGCCGTCGAGCCCGCGCAGCCGCTGCTCGGAGCTAACGTCCGGCAGCGCGTCGAGCAGGTCTTGTCGTGAGAGCTTAGGCATAACGTACGGCCATATTACAGCGTAAGATTGCGGTCGCGCCGTTAGGGAGGTGAAGGGGATGTCTGACCTGCGAAAGATCGGCTTCATCACGTTCGGCGAGAGCGCCGCCGTTGTGCTCGCCAAGGCCGGTGGACTAATGGAGCGCGAAGGACTCGACGTCGAGGAGACCCGCACGCCCAGCTCCACCGAGCAGATGCGGGGACTCATTCAGGGACGCTGGCAGATTGCCTCGACCGCATTCGACAACGTTCTGGCGTGGTCGGAGCGCGAGGGCCCCGAGGTCGTGGCCATCGCCAAGGCCAGCGAGGGGGTCAACCTCCCGATGCACGTCAGGCCGGAGATACAGACGTGGGACGACCTGCGCGGCAAGGCGCTGGCCGTCGACGCCGTCGACACCGCCTACGGCCTCGTGCTGCGGCGCATCCTTCAGGAGCACGGCTTGGAGCTGGACCGCGACTTCACCTTCGTGCCCGCGGGCGCCACCGGCTACCGTTTCGAGTCCATGGAGAAGGGCGAGACTTACGCCGGCATCCTCAATCCTCCGTGGAGCGCCCGCGCCGAGGAGGCCGGCATGCGCCTGTTCGCCCGCCACGACGAAGTCGTTCCCGACTACCCCGGCGGGACCTACGCGGTCAGCCGCCCGTGGGCCGAGGAGAATCGCGACACGGTGGTCGCGTTCCTCCGCGCCCTCGTGGCCTCCACGCGATGGGCGAGCGACCCGAGCCGCCGGAAGGCCGCCGCCGAGCTGGCCGCCGGGACGATGAGCACGGACCCCGGCCGCGCCGAGGTCGCGCTCTCCCGCCTGCCGGAGTCCCTCACCCTCGATGCGCAGGCCCTCGCCGTGCCCTTGGGGATACGCCTGCGGTTCGGCCTGACTCCTCCGCACGGGAGCGATGTCGCGGCGTTCCTCGACACGTCTTACCTCGAGGCGGCTATGGAGTCGTCAGCCTGCTAGATAGCGGGCCATCCGGGCTTGGGCGGGGAGTCTTGTAGAGGTCGGGGAACGCTTTTCCCCTACCTGCCCCGCGACGCTATCGCCTCGTGGCGGGCGAGGAGGCGCTGGGCGCGCTGTACGACCGGCACGTCGATCATCTTGCCGTCGAGCTGGAACGAGCCGCGGCCTGTCTTCTCCGCCTCGGCGTTCGCTTCGATGATCCGATTGGCGAGCGCGACCTCGCCTGCGCCGGGACTGAACGCCTCGTTGAGCACCGGCACGACGCTGGGGTGGATGCAGGACGCGCCTTCCAGCCCGAACCGCCTCGCCTTGAGCGCGACCTCCCGCACCGCGTCCAGGTCCTGGTAGTCGGCGACGGTGCCGAAGATGCCAAGCGCCATGACCCCCGCCGCTTTCGCCGCGTATACCGATTGCGTCTTCGGGTAGAGCAGCGTTTCGGCATCCGGCTGCATCCCGAGCGACGAGGCCAGGTCCTCCGCGCCGATGGTGATGGCCGCGATGCGCGGGCTGGCTTTCGCGATCTCGCCGATCTGGAAGAACGCCTCGGGCGTCTCGACCATCGCGAGGAACGCCGTCGCGCCGACGGTCATGCCGCGCTCCGCCTCTAGGCCCGATACCAGCTCGTCGAGGAGCTTGAGGTGGTCCGGGCCGGCGATCTTTGGCAGGACGAGGGCATGGACCGCGGGCGACACGCTCGCCTCAATGTCCCGCACGGCGAGCCGCAGGGGCTGGTTGACGCGCACGAGAACGTCCGCGCCCGCCTGACCCACTCGCTCCGCGGCGGCCTTCACTCCCTCGCGCGCCGACGCCTTCTCGGCGAGCGGGACGGAGTCTTCCAAGTCGAGAATGATGCCGTCGGCACCACGCTCGTGGGCCTTGGCCAGGAAGCGTTCGACGTTCGCCGGCACGTACAGCAGCGACCGCCATACCGGCAGCTTTCGTTCGTTGGTCATCCGATCACACCTCGCGCTCGCAGCTCGGACAGCTCCTCGAGGGAGACGCCCGCGCCGCCGTATATCTCGTCGTTGTGCTGCCCCAGCCCAGGCGCGGGGTAGCGGAAGGTCCCCGGCGTCCGCGAGAGCCGGGGCAGGATGTTATGGGCGGGGATCGTCCCCACGTCATCGTCAGGCAGGTCGACGACCACCTCGCGCTCGACGACGTGCGGGTCGTCGAGGAACTGGGCGATGTTGTAGACGGGCCCGGCGGTGACGCCCGCGCCGTTGAGCTCGGCGAGCGCCTCGTCCAGCCCGCGCTCGGCCACCCAGCCGCCCACGATGGCGTCGACCTCCTCACGGTGCTTCACCCGTTCCGCGTTGCTCTTGAAACGGGGGTCGCGGATTGCGTCTTCGCGGCCCACCACTCTGAACACGCGCTCCGCCATCGACTGGATCGACGCCGACAGCGCCACCCATTTGCCGTCCTTCGTCGCGTAGACGTTCCGGGGCGACGCCGTGTTCGACGCGCTCCCCACGCGCTGCTTGACGCTTCCGTCGAGCCGGTAGCCCGCGGCGTCGGCGCCCAGGATCGAGAAGACCGGCTCCAGGAGCGAGAGGTCGATCACCTGCCCTGGGCCGCCCTTCACCTCGCGCTCGCGCACCGCTATCAATACGGCCATCGCGCCGTACAGGCCGGCGGCCATGTCGGCCAGCGCCATCGGCGGCAGGACCGGCTCGCGGTCGGGGAAGCCGTTGCGCGCCGCGAACCCGGACATCGCCTCCACCAGCGTTCCGAATCCCGGCCTCTCGCGGTACGGTCCGGTCTGGCCGAACCCCGAGACGCGCACGATGACCAGGCCGGGGTTGTCCGCGTGGAGGGCGTCCGGTCCCAGCCCCATCTCCTCCAGCCGTCCGGGAATGAAGTTCTCGACGAGGACGTCGGCGTCCTTGGCCAGCCGCCGCACGAGCGCCAACCCGTCGGCCTCCCGCAGGTTGACCGACACGCTCTTCTTGTTGCGGCAGTACGTCTTCCAGTGCGTCTGGACCGAGCTGTCCCCCCAAGCCCGCAGCGGGTCGCCGTGGGGCAGCGCCTCGATTTTGACGACTTCCGCCCCGAAGTCCCCTAGCTGCAGGGTGAGCATGTTCCCGGCCACGAGCCGGGACATATCGAGCACCCGCAGCCCGTCCAGCGGCCCGCGATTCTCAGGGTCGAACTGCTTGGCGTGGATCGTCATTACTCCGGCGCGTCTCCTCCCAGCCCCGTGATTCTACCCTTCCCCCTTCTGCCGTCATTCCCGGGCAGGCGGGAACCTCGCAGCCGCCCCTTCCGTCGTTCCTGCGGAAGCGGGAAACCAGGAATCGGCCCCCACGCCCCCTCCACAATCCTGCCCGCAGACGAGGGAGAGGTTCGGGGAGGCGGGGGAGATGTTTGGGGAGGGGGAGCGAATCACCTTCTTGATGGGGTTTTCACTCGTAAAGTTTGTGATGTACGTCGCTGAAAGGGTACTTTCGCCTTCTTGATCGGGGCTGTTTAGCAGGCCGTGGCCTGCTTCCTGCGATCAAGGATGCGAGCGAAACGTGAAAACACGATTCGGTCATTGGCTCTCTCTATGGGCGGCGGGCGAGTTATAGAGCGAGGAAGGAGGCTTGGGGCGGTATGCCGGTAGCGGGGCCATCCCATCCAGGGTACGCGGCGGAGGCGGGTTGGCGTAAGGGGCAAGTGTCGCAGCCCACGTCGGCCCGCTGACTGACGGAGAGGCCCTACAAACGCCGGTTGGACACGACGGGCTCCGAGGCCAGCAGGTCGCGGAGGTTGCTCAGGTCAGGTAACCCTAGGATTTCAGATATACCGTCGTCCAAGGCACGACGGGCGGGGCAGTGCGTCATACCCGGCAGCCGCTCGAACTCGGCTTCCGCCACTTCATCGAAGAGGTTCGACAACTCCTGAAGCTGCGCTGGTGAGAGACGGCGAGTATCCAGGACGGGCAGTTCTTCCAAACCAGCCTTCTTAGTCGCGACCCAGCCGCCTTCTGTGCTAGTTCGCTGGGAGAGAATGGACAACAGGCCCAGGCTGGAATTAAGCCAGACGGCCAGCGCCTTCTCATGCTGCGCATCCTCAAGCCGGACAGGCCACCACACGTTGGACAGCATCCTTGTCTCCGACCAGATGGCCACCACTCTGGTAGTGTCCAGCCTTAGCCTCTCGGCGACGAGGAGGCGGCCGGACTGCCGCCACAGGTACTCGCCATAACCAGGCCTCTGTCCGCCCCGTGGCTTTGTCAATGGCGATAGGCAACCATTCGGCGTAACATACAAGGCCTTTTGCTGCTCGGTGTCGTGGCCCTCCACAAGGGGGTAGGCCGTCACAGAACTGGTTCTATCGAACCCATCGACGAGCCTACGTCTATCGGGGCCGATTTGGCCGAGTTCGTCGAGCCTGCAAAGCGGGACACCGCCTGTGGACTCCCCGCCGGGAATCCATACCTCGCTGTCATTGAGCAGCCGAAACGCGCTGCGAATGAGGTCGGCGCGGGCGAACTGCACGCCGGACCACTTCTTGTGGGTAAGTTTCGATGCAGGAATCGAAACAATCTCGCCGACGTGCCTGCCGTCTACTTCCAGCAATGCCGTGCCGGTCTCCTCCAATTTCGCGGGGGCCGTGGCGGTCACCGCCTGCGCTAACCGGTGGGCGTCCAGCACGCCGTCGGGGTTCTGCCAAAGATTGACGAAGGTCGTGCAGTGTTCGACACAGCGGTCGTCGCCGTCGCGTCGCGTGGCGATGACCAGGGTTTCGGAGAGGTTCGTGCTGTCCGAGAAGTTCCAGCGCAGCGGGTCGTGGGATGCAATGATCATATCCAGGGTGAAGTCGCGCTCGATGAGGGCGCGGGTCTGTTCCCAGGATGGACCGGTGCACACGGTGACGGGCAGCACCAACGCCAAGCGCCCTTCGCCGAGGCGAAGTCTGGGCGAGATGGCCGCCACGAACGCCGCGCCGAGTCCGGCAGTGGCGGTCGCCTCCCGTGAACTTCCCTTCAGCGGCTTCAGCCGTTTAGACAGCTCGTCTTGAAGTTTCCGCCGCTCCCCCTTGGGCAGACTGCCGAACAGCAAGTTGCCGCCCACCGAGCGGGTGAATGGCGGATTCATGATTGCCAAGTCGAGGTTCGGCAGCTTGGCGATCACTCCCTCTCTCGCGCCGCGAGAGCCGCTGCCGGATACCCTTTCGGCGTCTATGGCGCCTATCCCAAAGTCCTCTGCGGACAGCGCGAATTGAACCGGGGCCTCGTCTGTCCCCAGGAAGTCGAGTGAGCCTAGCGATACTTTCGAGCCTTCCGCGCCCAGGGGCATCACGTACAGGTTCATGTGATCGAACTGTATGTCCGGGTTGAGCATGGCGAGGCTGGTGGCGGCGAAATGCACGGCGGAGAGCTGCACGTCATATCCGTGCAGGGCCTGCTCCACCATTGCTTTGTGCAGCTCGGCGGCCTTTTGCCCGCCCGCGTTCGTGTGCAACCGTTCGACTTCCGACGCAACCGCCATCAGCAGCGTTCCCGTGCCGCAAGCCAGGTCCGCCACAGTGAGCGACCCGGGAAATTCGTGGTCGCTCCATTCGACCTTCGCGGGCCAGCCGTCAAAGACCAGCCGGGCCAGTAGAGTGGCCGCTGGGACGGAGGTGTAGTAGGCGCCGGTGAATTTAGCGTCGGTCGAGAGCGTGTGGAACAGCCGCCCGGACAGGTCGTGCCCTTCCAAGCGGCGCGTGTCTTCCATCGCCTTAACCAAGGGGCCGATGACCGGCGCCTGGACCTCGTCCGGTCCATCGCCGAGCACGTCGAGGATCTCCCCCGCTATCTGGAATACCGGCACGTAGTCGATGTTGTCGCAGACAGACTGCCAAGCGCCGCGCAGTGCGGAGACGCCCTGTCCCAACGCCTCGTTGACGGTCGGGACGTCTTCATTGGCGGCGGCGAGCCTATCTTGGAAGGCGAGGGCGTTGAAGAGCACACCCGATCTTGAGGGCGGCGGCTCGGTCTTTTTCCTTGTCAGTCTTGGCGATGGCGATGCGCCGGGCATCCGGGCGTGTCCGGCGATCTGTTTTGCCGATTGTTCCAGCGCATACTTGACCACACCGGCGGCGGCCACCACCCGGTCCACTCCTTCCAGTTCCAAGGGAAGGGTGCTCCTTGAAGTCACGAGTGAGCGCCATGTTCATACCTCCTGCTGCTTGCGACGTTTGTATTCCTGCCAAAGCTTACGGGCGTCCTCGATGTCTATCTGCTGGCGCGTCTTGGTTCCACCACTGAGCAGGACTATCAAGGCGTCTCCGTCCCTGCCGAAATAGACTCTGTAGCCTGGGCCGACGTGTATGCGGCACTCCAACACGCCGCTCCCAACGCCCCTGACGTTGGACAGGTTCCCTGCTTCTACTCGGGCGAGGGCCGTCCTCACCCTGAGCGCGCAAAGAGGACCGGGGAGGAGGGCGGGGCCGGACGCCGCTGCGAAAACAAAAAATTTCTCGGTGATCAACTTTTGAGGCCCAGGAAGCAGGCCACGGCCATGAAAACACCCTCGAAATACCTCGTCTCGCCGTACAAATTGGACAACTTTTTACGCCTGACGCCGAGCGAAACGATCAACTTCTCACGCCTGGTAAATGTGAGTTGGACAACTTCTTCACGCCTGGCAAAAATGAGGTGGACAACTTTTTTCGCGCAAACGGACAACTTCTTGCACCCCCTTCCTCACACCACCACCGAAAGTAGGCGTTGGGGCGGCCCCTCCCGGCCTCCCCGTAGACGGAGTAGGGGAGGGCGCGAAGGGAATAAGGGGGAGTTCTTGCGTCTAGTGTTCGTTGACCGGCCTCGCGCGTCGCGCCTAGACTTGTTCTCGCGGCGCGGGCGGCGGATAAGCTTTGCTTTGCCTGCTTTCAGAGGCGGACCGCTACCGTCTAGGCCGAAGCCAAGGCTGACGGGTTGTAGAGGTGAGAGATGGCGCGCGCAATCTGGAGAGGCGCGATCAGCTTCGGGATGGTCGCCATCCCCATGAAGCTTTACATCGCGACCGAGAGCAAGGACATCGGCTTTGTCCAGCTGCATAGCGCCTGCCACTCGCGGCTGAAGCAGAAGCGCTGGTGTCCTGTCCACGACTACGAGGTCGAGTACGCCGACATCGTGCGCGGATTCGAGTTCGCCAAGAACGAGTACCTGGTCATGGAGGAGGACGACTTTGCCAGCTTGCCCCTCAAGTCCACGCACACCATCGAGATCGTCCGGTTCGTCGACCTGAAGAGCATCGACCCCGTTCACTACGAGAAGAGCTACTACATCGAGCCCGAGAGCGTCGGCGTGAAGCCCTTCTACTTGCTCAAGAAGGCCCTGGAATCGACCAATCGGGTCGCCATCGCGAAGGTCGCATTGCGTCAGAAAGAGCACCTCTGCCTCGTGCGTCCGTACGACGACGGCCTCATCATGGAGACGATGTACTACCCCGACGAGATACGCAGCACGGTCGAGCTCGATCTCCCCGGCGAGGCCGAGGTGAGCGAAGCCGAGCTGCAGATGGCCGTGATGCTCATCGACCAGCTCACGGGCGAGTTCGAGCCTCACGCCTACCACGACGAGTACCGCGGCGCGCTGCAGCAGGTTATCGAGGCCAAGCTCGGCTCGGGCGCCCCGGTCTCCGCCGCCCCCGAGGCGCCGCAGGGCAAGGTCCGCGACCTCATGGAGGCGCTCCGGGCGTCCATCGAGGCCGCCCGCGCTCCCGTTGCCGACCCGGGCGCCGCCGAATTAGAGGACGCCGACCTGGGCGCCGTCGACAAGCGCGAGAGGGAAGCCTCCTAGCGGATGACCACCAGCCAAACAGCCCCGGCGCGCGCGCCCATCGCGCTCAATCTCGTTGAGCCAATGCTGCCCGTCGCGTCCGCCGAGCCCTCCGACTCCCCCGACCGCTTGTACGAGATCAAGTGGGAAGGCATCAGGGCCGTCTCCGTCGTCGACTCCGCTGGCGTGTCGATGCACACCCGCGGCGGTAAGGACCTCTCTCCCGCCTTCCCCGAGATTATCGCCGCCGTCCGCGAAGCCGCCGGAGGGGCCGACGTCGTGCTCGACGGCGAGCTGGTCGCCCTCAGCGACGACGGCGTGCCCGAACGCCACGCGGTCGTCGAGCGCTGGCTGGCCGGCTCCCCGTTGCTCGCCCCCATCCCGGTGAACTACGAGATCTTCGACATTCTTTACCTGAACGGCAGGCCCCTCATCGGCCTGCCCCTCTACGAGCGCAAGGCCATCCTCCACGACGCCATCCGCCCCAACGCCGTGGTCCACCTCTGCCACTTCGAGGAGGGCGAGGGCGTCGCTATGTATGACGCCGCCCGCGAGCTGGGTTTGCACGGCGTCGTCGCCAAAGACAGGTTCAGCCTGTACGAGCCCGGCAAACGTTCGCGCCACTGGCTCGCGGCGAAGCACGCCCGGACTGCGAACCTCGTGGTAGGCGGGTACACCTTCGGCGGCAGCGAACAGCCCTTCAGCTCGTTGCTGCTCGGCGCCTACCAGGAAGACGAGCTGCGCTACGTCGGCAGCGTCGTCGGCGGGTTCGCCAAGGGCGGCCCGGCCCTCGTGTACGAGATGATCTCGCAGCTCCACGCCAAGGAGTGCCCCTTCGACGAGGAGCCCTTACTCGACCGCTTCTCGTACTGGTGCGCCCCCACGCTTGCCGTGGAAGTCGAGTACGGCGAGCGCACGCCCGACGGGGCGTTCCGCTTCCTGCTCTTCAACTCGCTCCGTCCCGACATTCCCCCGCACCACTGCGCGATTCCGCTCTAGGCGTCTGGTTCCTTCTCCCCGTTGCGAAGGGAAGGCTAAGAGGAGTGGAGCCCTTGCGGTTCAATGCGGATATCTGTCATGACGGAGCTGGCAAGGTAGCAGAGGTCGTGGGCGCGTCGATGTATCTCCCGCACCTCGCTTGATGAGACATGGGTGGCGAAGACAGCGTGCGGGCGCAAGATTACGTTGGTGATGGCCAGCTTGCCCGCTTCGTTTCTACGGAGTACGCCCTCCGGCTCGTCAACGTAGCTGTCGACAACGTGACCGGCTCGCGCGGCCAGGTCCAGGAACCAAAGCATGTGGCAGCTTCCAAGGGCCGCTACGAATGCTTCCTCCGGATCCACTGCGGTTACGTCTGAGTAAGGTGGCGGGACAACGGACGGGGACGCTGATGCGAGGACAGTCGCGCCGCCGTCGAACTCCCATTGGTGTGCTCGGGAGTATGCGCGGGCCGGGAAATCGTCCTCTCCGCTACGTTGTCAGCTAATGGTTGCAGTATGAGTAGACACCAGAGTCCTCATTCTCAGAGAGTGGACGCGAAATCATACCATGCCCTACCGATTTGCCCTGCCGCTGCTACGGAGCTTGCTGTCCTCCGCCCTGATCGGCGCCTTGGCCGCCTCCTTGGCCACCGCTGCCCTGACCGGCGCCGCGCTGGCCGCGCGGCAGGCCGCCAAAGCCGCGTCCGCCGAAACCGCCCGCGTCGCCGACAGTGACCGTCACGGCCTCGAAGCTTCCGTCGGCGGCGCGTTGCACGAGGACAGTGCGGTTCGCGCCCTCCGTGAGTTCGTCCGCCGCCTCGGATGCGGTGGTCGTGATACGTACGATTGTCTCCGGCGGGACGTTCACGCTCTGGGGGCCCTGCTCCGTCTGCACCGAGAGGACGCCGTCCGCATAGGAGACGACCGTGCCCGCTATCGTGACGGCGGCGCCGCCGAGGGCAGCTCTCCGGCCTCCGGCGCCTGCGTCGCCAACCAGGATGGCGGCGGCGGTCTGCCCGCCCGCTTCGTCTTCCTGGGCAATCACCGTAACGCCGGCGTCGACGGTTAGGGCGTCCGCCGCGTCGGACGCTTGCCTCGTGATCGTGACCGTGGCATCAGGGCCGACCGCGACGTCAACGGGGCCGTCCTCCGTGTCGAGGCGCAGCGCGGCGCCGTCGAACGACGCCACCGCGCCGGTGAGCGGAGTTGCGTTGCGGGCTCCGACATCGCCTAGCGCCTGCGCGCCTCCGCCTGTCCCGCCTGTCGCTCCGGTCCCGGGCGCCAAGCCTGGCGGCAAGTCGCCTGACTCGATGGCCTGCTGCAGTTGAGCGCGCACCTGCGCGGCGCGTTCGGGGTCGTTCTCCAGTTCTCGTCGCGCGTCCTCCGGCATAGCCGCCAGCAGGTCATCCACGTCGACATCCGGTCCACCGTCACGTGCGCCTGCGCCGGGCGCGCTTGGATCCACGATGGCCGCCGTCTCGGGCGTTTCCTGCTCGTCGGGCGCGGGGACGATGCGGGCGGCGCCGTACCCGGCGCCTGCGCCCGCGGCAACGACCACCAGCAGTATGAGGATGAATCCCTTTGCGTCCATCGATATGAACCTCTTTCGCACGCTCGCGCCGGGGGCGTGCGCTAACGCTTACTCGTGGCGCAGCGCCTCTATCGGGTGCAGTCGGGCCGCCCGCGCGGCCGGGTAGATGCCGAAGAACAGGCCGATTGCCGCCGAGACAACCAGGGCAAGGGCGGCGATGTCGGTGCTGAACACCGTAACGAAATCGGAGCCGAGGACGTTCACGCCATTCAGAAGTCTCGATATGCCGACGCCCGCGGCGACGCCTATAACCCCGCCGCCGATGCTGATGAGCACGGCCTCCGTGACGAACTGCGCCAGAATGTCGCGCCGTTTGGCGCCCAGCGCCTTGCGGATGCCGATCTCCCGTGTCCGCTCCGTGACCGAGACCAGCATGATGTTCATGATGCCGATGCCGCCGACAATCAAGGAGATGCCCGCCACTGCCCCCAAGAAGACGGTGAGCGTCCCGGTAGTCTCGCTGAGCGTGTCAATGACCGACTGTTGGGTGGCGATAGTGAAGTCGTCGGAGTCGGTTACCTCGTGCCGCAGACGCAGCAACGTCGCCGCCTCGCGCTGCGCCTCCTCTAAACGCTCGCCGTCGGCCTGCACGTTGATGGTGGAGACGGTGATATCGCCGTGCGTCGTGCGCTGTCCACTCAGCCGGTAGAAGGCCGTCGTCAGCGGAACGAGCACCCGGTCGTCCTCGTTGCCGAACGAGTTTCCGCCCTTGCTGCCCAGCACGCCCACGACGGTGAAGGGGACTCCCGAAATCGAGATGTCCACTCCCACGGGGTCGCGCTCGCCGAACAAGTCTTCAGTTGTCTGGGACCCCAGCACCGCGACATTGTTCCTGTTCAGCATGTGCGCGGGCGAGATGAACTCTCCGGACAGGACCTCGAAGTTGCGCACCGCCGCGAACTCCGACGTAACGCCGAACACCTGCGTGGACGTCTCGGTCGCCATGTACGTCACGGACGCGAACACGGATAGCTCCGGCGCGGCGCTCACGATTGACGGCGTGAACACCGGGTCCGTCAGCGCGAGGGCGTCTTCCAGGGTCAGGTCGCCGTCAGAGGGACGGACGTAGAGGAGATTGGAGCCGAGAGACTCGATCCGGCTCGTAATGGATTCCTGCGCTCCGCGTCCGATGGACATGAGCGAGATGACCGCCGCTACGCCGATAATCATGCCGAGGAGCGTCAGCGCCGTCCGCAGACGGTTCCCGCCTATCGACGACCACGACGTCCTGAACAGGGCGAGGGGCGTCACGGCCCCGCCCCCTCGGCAGGGCGGGCTTCGATGGGGTCGTCCACGGGGGAGTCGCCCACGATCCGGCCATCCCGAACCGAGATTACGCGCCGCGTATGGCGGGCTATATCCGCCTCGTGCGTGACGAGCACGACGGTCAGTCCGTCGTCCCGGTTCAGTCGTTGGAGGATCGCCATGATGTCAGCGCTCGACCGCGTATCGAGCGCTCCGGTCGGCTCGTCCGCCAGCAGGATGGCGGGTTCTTTTACCAGCGCCCGCGCAATCGCGACCCGCTGCTGCTCGCCCCCGGACAGCTCGACGGGGCGATGGCCGTACCGATGACTCAGCCCAACGGATTCGAGCGCCGTCATGGACCGCGCCCGCGCATCCCGACCGCCGCCGTATAGCAGCGCGAGCTCGACGTTCGCCAGTGCGGTGAGCCGGGGCAGCAGGTTGTAGGTCTGGAAGACGAACCCAATCTTGTCGTTCCGGGTCTCGGCGAGCTTGGCGTCGCCCCAACCGCCTACCTCCTCACCGTCCAGGCGGTAGCTGCCCGACGTGGGGGCGTCCAAGCAGCCGATGATGTTCATAAGCGTCGACTTACCGGAGCCCGACGGCCCCATGATTGAGACCATCTCCCCGCGCTGCACGCTCAGGCTCACGTCGTTCAGCGCCGCGACTTCCAGCGCGCCGAGGCGGTAGACCTTCCGCAGGTCTCGTATTTCGATGATTTCCATCGCTAGCCACCACCGCCTCTGAACGCGCGCCTCCCGCCGCCGCCCCCGCCGAACACGGCCCCGAACCCGCTAGTCTGGGCTCCCGCCGAGGCAGGCTCCGGCATCACCACCTGGTCTCCCTCTGTCAGGCCGTCCAGCACCACCACCCAGAAGTCGTTGCTCGGTCCAAGCGCAACGGCGCGCTCCCCTATGGTTCCCTCCGTCGACACGCGAACTGTCGGGGCCACGAAGCTGCCGGTTATCGAGGACGTGGGCACTAGGAGCACATCCTCGAACTGGTCCAGCACTATCTCAGACGTGGCGCTCAGTCCCTCCCGCAGCGTGACGCCCCGCGGGACATCGACCTGGATGGTGAGGGGGAACGTGACGAGCCCGGACTGGCCGGTTTCCGCGGCTCCGATGTCGCTGATCGTGCCAGTTAGCGTTTGCTCCGGCAGCGCCGTCATGCTCACGGCAGCCTGCACGCCCTCTCGTAGGGCAAGCACGTCGATCTCGTCCACGGACCCGTCGATTTCGACGACGGACGTGTCCACGATTTCGATCAGCGCCTGCGCTTGCCCCGATGCTTGGTTCGTTCGGTCTCCCGGCTCCATTGACACCGTTTCGACCACGCCCGCGATGGGCGCGACGAGCGTTGCCCCCGAAAGATTCTCTCTTGCCGTCGCGAGGGCCTGTTCGGCGACCGCCAGCTCCGTCCTCAGCAGCTCGACCGCCAGCTCATCGGCCTCGACCGCCGCTAGCGCCTCCGCCAGCGCGTCTTCGGCGTCGGCCAGTTTCGTTCGGGCGAGGACGGCGGCTTTGGCGGCCGCCACAAGGCCGAGCTGGTCAGGCGTGAGCAGCGACTGCAGGTCGTCCTGGGCGTCGCGCAGCTTGACCTCGGCGTCGACAACGGCCCTTTCCAGACTCGCCTGCGTCAGGTCGTCGAGGGTGGCGAGGGCTTGCCCCTCGGTCACCGCGTCGCCCTCGGCTACGAAGACTTGGCCGACCTCGCCCGCAATGCTGAAGGCCGCCGTCTCGCTTTCGGGCTCGCCCGCCGCTATGTTGACGAGCTCAATCAGCACCTGCGCCTGGTCCGCCTGGTCTCCGGGCTCCATGGCCACCGTTTCCACGACGCCGGTAATGGGGGCGACCAACGCCGCGCCCGCAAGATTCTCTCTTGCCGTCGCGAGGGCCTGCTCTGCAATCGTGATTTCCGTCCTGAGCAGCCTGATCTCCAGCGCGTCGCCATCAGCCAGCACCTCAGCCAGTGCTGCCTCCGCGTCGGCCAGCTCGGCCCGAGCAAGCGCCACGTCCGCCGCCGCGGCGGCGATATCCAAGGGGTCAGGGCTGAGCAATGCCGCCATGGCGTCTTCGGCTGTCGTTAGGTCATCCTTGGCCTTTGCGATGGCGGCTTCCGCGGAGAGCCCGCTCCGGGATGCCGCCACCACCGTCGTCGAGAGAGCGTCGCGGGCGTCGACGAGGACCTCCCAAGCGTTATTCATCTCCCGCTCGGCGCACGCGACTTGAAAGAGAACCTCGTCATCGTCGCAGGTCCCGGCGACGGCGCCGGGGAAGAGCGTCAGCCATGAGTAGAGCGTCGCCTCGTTCCAGGGCGTCGCCGGGTCGTTGTCCGGCACATTGATGACGCCACTGTCTCCCCTGAGCGGCGATTGGTCGCTGAAGAGGGAATCCAGGTCTGCTCCCCATCCGGTGAGGAGGGTCGTGGGATCGATGTTCAGCTCGCTTTCCGTGAGTCTGATCCCGAGCCAGCGGCGGAAGGTCTCTGCGTAGTCGGCCTCGGCGTCGGCCACCACGTCTTCCGCGTCGCCCACGTCTTCCGCCGAGGCCTGCTTGGCCGCGGCCAAGTCGGCTTGGGCATTGGAGAGCGCCTCAGCGGCGGCCCCGACATCGGCCTGGGCCTCCGCGACCTCGGCGGGCGTCGCTTCGCTGACGTCGGCCAGCGCGTCTTGGGCCTCACGCAAGGCTATGCGGGCCTGGGCCGCTGTCTCGGCCGCTTTGGCCGCCGCGACCGCGTCGGGTCCAGCCAGCGCCGACGCCAGCGCCTCGGCAGCGTCGCGCGCCTTGACCTCGGCGTCCGCGACGGCCTTCTCGAGGGCGGCTATGGTCGAGTCGTCGACGACCGCGAGCTCCTGGCCAGCGGTCACGCTGTCGCCCTCAGCCACGAAGACCGCCGCCACCTTGCCCGCAATGTCGAATGCTGCGGTCTCGCGGATGATCGAGGGGTCCACGATCTCAATCAACACCGATGCTTGGTCGGCCCGGTCCCCAGGCTCCATGGCCACCGTATCAACAACGCCGGCGATGGGGGCTGTTAGCGTCACGGTCGCGAGCTCCGCCTTTGCCGTCGCCAAGGTCCGCTCCCTAACGACGATGTCGGCCCTGACCAGCTCTGTATCCAGCGCGTCGGGGTCGGACCGCGCTTCCGCGAGCGCCTCCTCCGCATCGGCTAGCTCGACTCGCGCGAGGTCCACTTCCGCCTCCGCCAGTGCAATTGCATGGGGGTCGGTCAGCGCCTCTTCCAAGGCATCGTCCAACGCCTCCCTGGCGTCGCGCAGCTTGACTTCCGCCTCGGCCACGGCCATTGCGAGCGCCGCCTTGGTCGAATCGTCGATGGTCGCGAGGGGTTGCCCCTCGGTCACGACGTCGCCTTCGGCCACGAAGACTGCGGCCACCTCGCCCGCGATGTCGAATGCGGCTGTCCCATGGTTGGGGAAAACGACCGTCCCGCTCGTCGAGATCGAGTCGATGAGGGCGCCAATGCTGGCGACCACCAGCTGCTCGTCTTCGGCCAGGCCCACGCTCGTTGCCGAGTCAGCGGACCTGGCGAGCGCGAACCCCCCGCCCGCAGCGGCGGCGAACGCCACGATCAGTGTTGCTATCTGCCACGCGAAGAACGGCCCGGCCTTCCTCGACAACACGCTCATTCCGCCTCCACGCCCATTTCAATCTTTCCTCCGTCGAAGAAGGACATCTTCTTATCCGCGTCTCCCGTCACGGGGAGGGTCGTGTGGAGAGCCTTCTGCGATGGGCAGCTCGAACGTGAACGTGCTGCCCGATCCGAGGACGCTCGCGACGCTGATTCGTCCGCCGTGCGCCTCGATTAGCTGCTTGGCGATGGCCAAGCCAAGACCGGCCCCGCCCGTGGCCCGCGCCCGTGATGGGTCGACCCGGTGGAACCGGTCGAACACCAGCGGGAGCTCCGATTCCGGTATGCCTTCCCCGGCGTCGCTGACCGCGACGCGCGCCCAGCCCCCGTCCACGCCAATGGTCACGCCTACCCTACCGCTCTCCGTCGTGTGCTGCATGGCGTTCTCGATGAGGTTAGATAGGGCCTGCGCGATGCGCGCTCCATCCATCTCAACAATCGGCCCAGGCCCGGCGGGCGCTTCAAGCCTGATTCCTGTCGATTCAGCACGAGGACGGATCGCGTCCACGACGCTCCGTGCGAGCGCGACGATGTCGCCCGGCTGCGGGTCCAGCCGGAGCGCCCCTGCGTCCGCCAGCGCCAGCAGGCGCAGGTCCTCGATGAGATGCGCCAGGTGGAGCACCTGCCCGTGAAGAGTATCGAGCGTCGCATCGTCGGCCTGGACGAGGCCGTCGTGGAGCGCTTCAACATAGCCCTGGATGTTGGCGAGCGGCGTGCGCAGCTCGTGGGCGATGTCCGCCATCATGCCGCGTCGCTGCTGCTCCGCATTTTCCAGGCGCTCCGCCATTGCGTTGAACGTGGCGCCGAGCCGACCGAGCTCGACGTTGCGCGTCACCGGGACGCGTTGGCTGAAGTCGCCTTGGCCGAGCCGCTCGGCGGCGCCCGTCAGCTGCCTCACGGGCCTGAGTGCGCGGCGGGACATCCACGTGAAGAGGGCGATTCCCGCTACGCCCGCGCCGAGGCCTGTCCACAGCAGGAACCTGTCTATTCTGGCGATGATTGACGCGGCTTGGGGTTCCGGCGCAATCAGGGTCGAGTCGGCGGCCCGGAACGCAATAGTGCCGATCTGGCGATCGCCGTCCAACACGGGCAGCAGATTGAAGTCGCGCCGTGACTGCGACCGTCGACCGTCGCGGAAGAAGTCTCGCAGCCTGCGATCGGCGGCGTCAGTTTCGGCGATAACCTCGCCGGCACCGTCGACGACGACGATGTCGATGCCGTAGAGGGAGGCGGCTTGGTTGATGAGGGGCTGGAAGCCATCCTCCTCCGTTCGGTCCTGCATCAGCCGGTTGACGGCCCTTTCGAGCCGCTGTTCGCGCACGGACGCAAGCGCCTCATCGAAGTGCTCGGCCTCGTTTGCGGCGGTGTAACGCGCGTAGCCGCTTACGCTTCCCAGAGCGATGATGAGGACTACCGCGAACCCCGCGATAAGCCTGAATTGCAGGCTGAACAACCAGTTACGCATCGCCGAACCGGTATCCCGCTCCGTACACGGTCTGGATATATCGTGGTCTTTCGACCGACCCCTCGAGCTTCCGTCTGAGGTTCGCGACGTGGGTGTCCACGGTCCGGTCAAATCCCTCGAAGTCCTCGCCGAATACACGGTAGATGAGGCTGTCGCGGGAGAAGATGCGCCCCGGTTCTTGCATGAGAGTCGCGAGCAGCCGCAGCTCGGTCGGCGTCAGCTTTACCTTGCGGCCGTCCATCTCAGCTGTATGGCGCTCCACGTCGACGGTCAGCCCGTCGCGGGACATTCGTCTTGGCCCCTGCTCCGCCGCGAACTTGCTCGTACGCCGCAGCACCGCCCGCACGCGCGCCGCCAGCTCCCGCGGACTGAACGGCTTGGTCAGGTAGTCATCCGCTCCGAGGTCGAGCCCTCGCAGCCGGTTTTCCTCGTCGACCATGGCCGTTAGCATGACAATGGGGACGTTCGACTCCTCGCGCAGCTCCCGGCACACCGTCAGACCGTCGACCTTCGGAAGCATGAGGTCGAGCACGACCAGGTCGGGCCGGCTCTCGCGGGCCACATTCAGCCCCTCTAGGCCGTCGGACGCCGTGAGCACGCGGTAGCCGTCCCGTCGCAGGTAGAGACGGACAAGATCGGTCGTGGTGGGGTCGTCTTCGACTATGAGGACGGTGGCGGCCATGGCCCCTCCCAAAAAGCTCACCTGATGGGATAGCGATTAATCATTATGCAATTATGAAGATTACGTAACGGCCTGGCGGAGAGGAACGATTCAGGTGTTTGGCGGCGGATTCTGGGTCCGGGCAGGGGAGGATTTCCCTGTCGCACGACACGGCCGTGTGCTCTCCCCTGCGCTTGCGGAGTATGATGCGCGCACCACACCCTTTCACTCGGCCATATCGGAGGAGATAGAGCGATGTCTAAGAACGGCTTCCTCATTTTCGATAGCGACATGCACATCATGGAGCCGCCCGACCTCTGGCAGCGGTACATCGACGACAAGTATCGGAGCCAGGCCCCCATCGGCGTCACCTCGGACAACGTTCGCGACCTGCGCGTCCAATGGCCGGACCTCCCCGGCAGCATCCGGGGGGGCATCAACCTCGTCGGCCACAACTACGAGCGCAACCAGAAGCTGTACAAGTCGGACTCCGAGCGCGGCTGGGTCTCTGAGGTGCAGCTCGAGGCCATGGACACCGAGGGGATTGACGTCGCCGTCATGTTCCCGAGCCGTGGTCTGAGCGTGCTCACCCGTCCCAACATGGACCCCGGCTTCGCAGCCGCCATCGCCCGCGCGTACAACGATTGGATGTACGACTTCTGCGCCCTCGATCCCAACCGCATGTACGGCGCCGGCATGATTTCCGTGTACGACGTCAACGACGCCGTCGCCGAGACGCGCCGCGCCGTCAACGAGCTCGGTTTCAAGGCCGTGTTCGTACGCTCCAATGTTGTGGTCGGCAAGACGTGGCACGATCCCTACTTCGAGCCGCTATGGAACGTCCTCGAAGAGCTGGACGTGCCCATCGGCTTTCACGAGGCCAGCGGGTCCATGTCCAAGCAGGCGGGCGAGCACTTCGACAACTTCATGCTGCGCCGCATCTACTCCCAGCCATTCGAGCAGATGATGGGCCTAGGCAGCTTCATCGGCGGCGGCATCCTCGAAAGGCACCCGAACCTGCGCGCCGCGTTCCTCGAGGCCAACTGCGCCTGGCTCCCGTGGCTCCTGTGGCGCGTCGAGGAGGCCCACGAGCGCGAGCTCGACGCCTACATGCCCGACCTGACCGAGTCTCCGACGGAGCTGTTCAAGCGCCAATGCTGGGTCTCCATCGAACCCGACGAGACGCCTGCCAAGTACACGCTCGACTTCGTCGGCAACGACCAGATCGTCTTCTCGACCGATTATCCCCATGGGGACTCACGGTACCCCGAGGCGGTCGACGCGTTCCTGGAGCTTGACATACAGGACAAGGACAAGCGCAAGATCCTCTGGGACAACTGCGCCCGGCTCTACAAGGTGGAGGCCCCCGTCCCGGTGTAGCGGGTAGGGGGAGTGGTTAGGGATAGTAAACAAATGGTGCCGAAGGCCGGAGTCGAACCGGCATGAGGTTGCCCTCAACGGTTTTTGAGACCGTCGCGTCTACCATTCCGCCACTTCGGCAATAGACTGATTGTAGTGAAGCGCGCTCCGCGCCGATAGTCCGCTCCAGCCTCTTCCCCCGAGAGAGAGGCCGGGGTGTCGTCGTTGGTTTCTCCTCGGAGTAATGAAAAGAAGGCAGCCGTCCGGCGGCTGCCTTCGGATGTCTGAGTGGAGCGGAAGACGGGATTTGAACCCGCGACCTTCTCCTTGGCAAGGAGATGCTCTACCCCTGAGCCACTTCCGCCCGATTGCCGGCGCCGATGGCGCTGGCGTTGCTGGCGCCAAGGCCCAGATTCGTGCTGGGGGCGCCTCGGCACGAACCACGCCTTGCCCAACCAATGCTGGTGCCGAGGCCCAGATTCGAACTGGGGACACCAGCATTTTCAGTGCTGTGCTCTACCGACTGAGCTACCTCGGCCCGTTCAAAACATGCTACGGAGCGTTCATGAGGCCTGTCAAGCAGATGGGTTGCCCTCTAGAAGGCCATGGCCTCGCTGCGGCTCTTCTTGACCTGCTCCGGCAAGGCAGGGTGGAGCTGCTCAACTAGAACGAGCTCACGCTCCAGCGTGAGCTCGGCAAGCCTGGTGTACCGGTGGTCTAGGCGGCAGTCCGGCGCTGCTCGAGCAGCATGGCGGCGGCGTTCATATCCATAGAGCGGCCGCACTGGATGCAGCGGTACTCTAGTCCGTCGATCTCTTCCCAGCGGTTGACGTCACCGCCGCAGTTTGCGCATGCCTTTACGAGAATCGCTGTCATCTTCGCTTCCTTAGCGCTAGTTCTGTTGGAGGGGAGAGGGGGCTGCTGTCCGCAGACCCCCCGCTCCACTCGCCATCGTGATGGTAGAGGGGGGACGGCGGCTTAGGCGGCCACCATCTCCAACTCGTTCGCTTCCACAACCTCAGGGGTCTCGGTCGCTAGGACCAAGGCGTCGTATCGGGACGCCAGGGCGGTCCGGACGTGGTTGGCCATCTCGAAGGGCCGACCCTCGTACTTGCCCGCGATGGAGCAGTAGGCCAATCCCTCTTCAAACGCGCGGTATAGAGAAACAATCATCTTCAGCATCTTTGCCTCTTCCTTCGTGTTGGTCCGGCAATCCTTGGTGGCGCCACGATCTAGCCGACAGATGTCACTATACGCCATCAGTACGACGAAATCAAGCTATATGGTTACGAATATATGGCAGCTAGGTTAAGGGTCTGCGTCAGGACCGGCCATCGAGGCGGAGTAAAGCCTGCCCCAGGACACGAACGCCGGTGACGATGTCGTCAAGCTCCGCCCACTCCTCCGGGCAATGGCTGCGACCGTCTCTGCAGGGGATGAACACCATTCCGACGGGGGCGATGGGGGCGAGGCGCGCGGCGTCGTGAGACGCGCGGCTGGGCAGCCGCATGGCCGGGATTCGTAAATCTTCCGCCGCTTTCGCAACCACATCCTGCATGTCCAGGGGCACCAGCGCCGGTTCCTCTCTGTGGCGCCATTCGAGGGTGGAGTCCAACCCGCGCCGCGCCGAGATTTCATGCAGCGCGCGCTCGATCTCCTCCATTGCCCATAACAGCGCCTCGGTCTGCGTGCTCCGCACCTCCACGGTCATGTCCACGCGGCCTGGGACTACGTTGACCATGTTGGGGCTCACACGCAGGAAACCGACGGTCCCGACGCTCTCCTGGACGATGTCGGGCGTACTTACGGTCCTCTCCACTGCCAAGGTCAGCTCCGCCGCGCCTGCCAGCGCGTCTCGCCGGTCGGCCATCGACGTCGCGCCCGCATGGTCCGCGAGGCCGGTAAGCGAAACGACGGCCCGGCATGGCGCGGCGACGACCGTCACGACGCCGATATCAAGACCAGCGCGCTCAAGGACGGGCCCTTGCTCGATGTGCAGCTCCAGGTAACCGAAGATGTCGCCAGGCTCGCGGCGAACGCCAGCCAGGCGCGAAGGGTCGCCTCCAAGTCTGGCGATCGCTTCGGGCAATGTTTGGCCGAAAGGCGTTGACGCGTCGGCGACCATCTCGGCGGTAACGTCGCCTGCCATAATGCGGCTTCCGAGCGGGCTTAGGCTCACCACCGACGGTTCCTCGCAAACGAAATCGACGATGTCCAGGGGCCGCGACAGGCTTACGTCGGCCTCTTGGATGCAGCGCGCCAGCTCCAATGCGCCGATTACGCCGACAACGCCGTCAAACCGCCCGCCCGCTTCGACGGTGTCGGTGTGCGAGCCCAGCATGAGCGCTGGGCCCTCGCCCTGTCCCAATCTACCGACGAGGTTCCCAGCGGCGTCGACGTGGGTGTCCAGACCGGAATCGCGGAAGCGGCCCGCTAGCCACTCGCGGGCCGCGTAGTACTGAGGCGAGAAGGCGCGGCGCGTGTAGGGCAGGTCGGGGTCCGTGAACTCGGCGAGGCGCCAGAGATCGGCTTCCAAGCGGTCGCGGCGCACGTTTAGCGGGGCATGGGGGGTGGTCATCGCTCTCTCCGTTCTCGAACGAAGGGGGATGGTAGCATGCCCCTCTGCCAAGCCTCTCCGTTCATCCCGTCCCGGAGAAAGCCATGACCTGGGTTACGGCGGTGTTGATCAGCACTTCGCTATTCGCCGTCGTCACAGTGTTCGACAAGCGCCTCGCGACGAACCTCTTTCCGAGCGCAGGTTCGTTCAACGCGGCCTTCGGGCTGCTGCAGGGGGCCATCGCCGTGATCTACTTCTCGGCGGTGATTCCGACGGTGGGGTTCGACGGCGGTGCGGGCATCCCGTGGGCATTCGCCAGCGGGCTCTTCTGGGCGTTGGGACTGTTCCTCTTCTTCCATGGCCTACGTTTGGAGGAGGCGTCGCGCGCCGCGCCTATTCAGCAGATCGGGCCTATCTTTGCCGCGGTTGTCGCTGTCATTTTCCTGGGTGAGACGCTCACCCCGATCCAATGGGCGGCAATCGTCGTGGTGGTCATGGGCGCGGCGCTCGTATCGACGCGACCGGAGGAAAGGCTGCTCCGCCTCGCTCGCGGAAGGGCGTTCTTCATCCTGCTGGGGGGCAGCTTCTCCATCGGTATGGCGTTCATCGCGAGCGAGCAGGCCACTCACGAGATGAACGTCTGGGGCATCCAGGCGATACGCGCCGCTGCCATGTCAGCAGGCGTCCTGGCGCTCTCCATGCGGCCCACGACCCTCCGCCAGCTCCGCAGCGTAAGCGGGAGCGTGGGCACGTGGGTGAATCTCTTGATCGCGGAAGGGTTGCTGGCGCCCATAGCCGCGCTGATGTTCGTGATTGCCCTGAGCCTTGGCCCCGTCTCGTCCGTCAGCGCCGTTTCGGCGTCGCGGCCGATGTTTGTGCTTATCTTGGGCGTGCTGCTGAGCACCAAATACTGGAATCTGCTGCACGAGCGCATCGACCGGCGGACGATAGGACTGAAGGTGGGGTCGATTGCGATGATCGTGGCGGGCGTTGCGGCGCTCAGCCTCGGGTGAGGCGAGGCTTGCGGGGGGCGTCTTAGGCGTTGCCTATGCGCTCCACGTCGGCTTGCAGCTCCGAGACCGAGTTAATCAAGCCGCGTATGGTCTGGCTGACACGAGCTTGCTCTTGATCCTGAGCGCGGGACCGTTCTTCGAGCGCGCGCCCTTGCTCTTCGAGCGCGCGAGTGCGCTCCGAGAGGACGTACATCCGGTCGTTGAAGATGGCGACGTTGGTTTTGTGCTCCCGGTCGATGTCGTCGAGCGCCTGAGCGAGCTCGACCAAAGTCCTGGATATACGGTTCATTCGGTCGTCTGTCGTCATCGGGCGCTCCGTGTGCTCATCCTACTAGGGCGGAATGTCTACCCACCGCCGACGGGACGCACGATCTCCAGACGGTCGCCGTCCTCCAGCATCACATCAGAGAAGGTCTCGCGCTCCAGGACGTGGCCATTGCGCGCAACGGCCACGTAGCGGCCGACGAACCCGAGTGTTTCGAGGTACGCGGCGAGGGTGGTCGCGGTCTCGATCTCGCGCTCGGCGCCGTTCACAATCAGCTTTAGCATCACAAGCGGACTTCTGCCGACCAGTCTTCCCGGACCGCAGCCGCCAGCTCGGCGGCGGCCCGTCCGGGGTCCGGCGCTGCGAGTATCCCGCTGATAACGGCGACGCCGACGGCTCCCGCGGCAATGACCTCTCCGGCGTTCGGCGCTGTGATCCCGCCGATTCCGACAACCGGCACATCGCTGACGTCCGCCGTCCCTCGCACAATCCCCACGCCTGCGGAAGCTTGGCCGGGGTGGGTCGGCGAGTCGAACACCGAGCCTACGACCAAGAGGTCGGCGCCCTGCGACGCGGCGTCGCGGGCACCTGTAGCGTCGTGTACGGAGCGGCCAATCAGGATGGGGCGGGATGTCGCGGCCCTCGCCGCCACCACGGTGCGCGACTGCTCCGCAAGCTGTACGCCGTCGGCGCCTGACGCCTCGGCCACGCTCACGCTATCGTTGATGAATAGCAGCGCCTTGCCGTCCGTCGCCTCGCGCAGGCGCTTGGCCAGATCGAGTTGCGCGGCGTCCGGCAGGTCTTTCTCCCGCATCTGCACGAGGTTCACGCCGTTGCGTACGGCCTCTGCGACTGCGCCGACGAGCTCGTCAATGCCGCCGGCCCGGCCACGGTCGGTGACCAGCGCGACTATTGGCAGGGGAAGGGACGGCTTACCGCTCACGAAGTCCTCAGCTCGTCGCCTGGAGCACGCCCTCGAGGGGGCTGCTGGCCTGCGCGTAGCGCTGCGTCTCGATTCTGCCCGCGAGGTAGGCCATACGTCCCGCCTCGACGCCGAGCTTGAACGCTCCCGCCATTCGGGCAGGGTCCTTGGCGCGTGCGATGGCGGTGTTCACGAGCACGGCGTCGGCGCCCATCTCCATCGCTTGCGAGGCGTGGGACGGCACGGCAAGGCCCGCATCTACAACGACGGGGACGCTGCACTGCTCGATGATGATTGATATCTCCTCGGCGGTGTGGATGCCCTGGCCCGAGCCGATGGCCGACCCGAGGGGCATGACCGTCGCGCAGCCGACCTCCTCCAAGCGCTTGGCCAGCACCGGGTCCGCGTGGATGTATGGCAGCACGGTGAAGCCGTCGGCCACGAGAGCCTTCGCAGCGTCGAGGGTGCCGATGGGGTCAGGCAGCAGGTACTTCGGGTCGGGGATGACCTCCAGCTTAACCCAGTTGGGGAGGCCCAAGGAGCGCGCCAGCCGCGCGGTCATAAGCGCTTCCTCGACTGTTTTGCACCCCGCCGTGTTTGGCAGGACGGTGTAGCGGTCGGGGTCGATGATGTCGAGGACCGTCGGCTCGCTCGGGTTGTTGAGGTCGAGACGGCGGATGGCGACCGTGACGACCTCAGCGCCGGACGCGTCGAGGGACGCGATGAGCTCCTCGCTGCTGCGGTGCCGGCCGGTGCCGGTAAACAGCCGCGACGAGAAGGTGAAGTCGCCCACGCGCAGCAAGTCGTCAGTCATGGCCGCCTCCGCAACCGCATACAAAGAGACCACTTCCCAGGCGCATACAAAAAGACCACTGCCTAGGGAGGGAGGGAGTGGTCTAGCAGCATCCCTCCGCTGGCATTACCCAGATCAGGTCGCCGGTCGCCCCGTCCGCGCGGGGCCTCTCAGCCGGGCCACACCCAGCTCCCGGTGTATGTCGCCTATCGCGCTCAGTCTAGCAAATCCCGAAAGGGCGGACAAGGCGGACTAGGGGAGCGTCCATTCAACGCTCGCGGTCGGTCCGTTAGTTATCTCGGTCGGTCAGTTATCGGTTGGTTCCTCGGCGGTCGGAACGAGGTGTTCGCCGAATGCGGCGAAGAGGACCGGGGTTAGCACGGCAGCGGCCACCATGACGGCTCCGGCAATGGCGACGGACGTGGAGAGGGTCGTGAGAGCGGCGAGAGGACCGAACAGCAGCGGGCCGAGGAACTGACCGGAGGCCCAGTAGATGCCGACGACAGCCATGAAGACGCCGCGCTGCTCCGGGGCGCTCACCGTTGCCGTCAGGCTGGTGTTGAACACGCGACCGGCGTTGAAGGAGAGGCCGAGGATGAACATGAGCAGGACCGCGGCCCAGTACAGGTCGCCCCAGACCACGACGGCCATGAGCAGGAGTCCGTGCGTGCTCATGGTTAGGGCGTAGGCGGCGCGCTGGCCCACGATACTAAGGAGCCGGACGAAGGCGAAGCCGGCCAGCACCGCCCCCACTGCGTGAATTGCCATCAGGATGCCGAAGTCGTCGTCGTCGAAACCGAACTCTTTGAAGAGGGCGGCGCCGACCGAGCCGAGGACAGCGACTTGGAGGGACGTGCCGAAGGACATGATTGCGGGCAGCGCGGTTGCGCGCTTGCGGAAGACGCCGGGCACGGGAGCGAGGATCTCACGGATAGTCCTCGCCGCACGGGCGGGCAGCTCGGGCATCAGGGCGACGACGCCCATGGCGACGACGGATAGGCCGGCGATGATGAGGAAGCCCTGCTGATAGCCCCAGGTCACGGCGACGATGCCGCCACCGGCGTTGCCCAACAGTCCGCCCGCCGCGCCGAAACCGAAGAAGCGGCCCATCAAGGTTGCGGGGCGGTCCTCGTCGATGCGGCTGCCGTAGGACTGCGCCGAGGTCCAGTAGACGGCGCGGGAGCCGCCGAACAGCACCTGGGCGAGCACCAGCCAGAGGATGGACGTGGAAAGCGCCAGTCCGAGGGAGCCGGCGACCAAGGCGGCAAGGCTCGCCTGTATGACCCAACGCTCGCCGAGCCTGTCGGAGAGGACGCCGCCGAACAGACGCAGGGAGACTTGGAAGAGGCCTTGGCCTGCGATGATGACGCCCAGCCATCCCGGGTTGTAGCCGAGCGACAGGATGTATAGGGGGACCAGTACGACAACGGCGCCGAGGGAGAGGCTATACGCAGTCGTCTGCGCGTAGAGCGCGGCTTCGGCGGCGCGGGCGCGGGGGATAGGGGTCATCGCCGGCATGGGGCGCCGGACCGAGGCCCGCTAGCCCTTGTTGGCCTTGAGCTCCTCGACCTGTTCGCGCAGCGTCTTCATCTCACGGCGGAGCGTTTCGATCTCCCGCCTGACTTGCTTGACCTCTACCTCAACTACCGTCATATCGGCCTTGCTGACCATGTTCCGCTCCTCGTTAGCCGGTCTTGCCGGGTTGGCTCTGGCCTCGGAACGCTTCGCCCCGCGGCACGCGCAGATTGTAGCCGTCCTTGGATGCGAACACGGACGGAAGCCGCTGGGCATCCTTGCCGCATTGCGGGCACTCGGCGGCGCTTCCAGCCTCGCTCATGGGCCGGCGCGCCTCGAACTCGGCCCCACAGCTCGAACAGCGGTATTCGTACAACGCCATCTCGCGCTCACCTCCTGATTGCAACCCATATAGCCTATCGCGCAGGGGGGCCGCCTGTCTCGCATGTTTTCTGAACGAATACCACCCGGCTTGGTATGCTCTTGCGATGGAGCTTAGCGCAGTCTTCTTCGACCTCGACGGCGTGCTCATCGATAGCTTCGAGGCGAACCTCGCCCTGATGAACGACGCGGCGGCGGCATTTGGGTATCCGCCCATCGAGCGGGACACGATGCGGGCGTTCTTCGGGCAGTCCGTTCGAGAAGACGTCGAGCGATTCTATCCCGGCATGAGCGTCAACGTGGTGAGGGACTTCTTCACGGAGCATTTCGTGGACCATGCCGGACTGGTGGAAGTGAAGGCCGGGGCGCGGGAGGCCCTGGACGCCCTGGACCGGCGCGGGCTGATGTCCGCGGTGATTACGAACACCCAGTCGTCGATAGCCAGGACGGTGCTGGAGGAGAAGGGGCTGATTCCGCACGCGTTGGTGGGGGAGGACGACGTGGCGAGGCCGAAGCCGGCGCCGGACATGGTGTTCCGGGCCTGCGAGGTGCTCGGCGTGCCGCCGTGGGAGGTCCTCGTCGTGGGGGACTCGGAGTACGACCGGCGGGCGGCGGCGGCGGCAGGGAGTCTGTTCGCCGGCTTGGGCGTCGGCGGGCCATTCACGATTGCGGACCTTTCGGAGGTGGCGGCAATCGTTGATGGGGCCGGCCCGTCGCGCTAGGCGGGGGGCTATCATTGCCTCAGTCCTCTCCGCCGGTCGAGATCTTGCGTAACTCCCGGTCCGTCGCGGAACAGTTGGGAAGTTGCGCTGCTGTTACGAGTAAAAAGTTCCCGACCCGTTCAGCCCCTTACGAGTAATAACTTCCCGAAAAAACATGGAAAATCGGGGGTTCCGGGGGTGTTTTCATGGCCGTGGCCTGCTTCCTGGGTCTTGAAATTACTTCCTGACCGAGATGTTTTTTGTTTCGTGCGCCCCCGGCCCCCCTCGCGCTCCTCCGCAGAGGGGGGCGGAGGGGACAAGTCCGACGCCGGTGGTTGGGATACTGCGGCCTTAGGCATGACGATATTCCGACACTTCATTGTAGGGAGTGCAGGGGTGTTGGGGAAGGGGCAAATGTCGCAGTGCGGCGGCTTCTCCTCTCCCGCGCTTTGCTGCGCTTGCGGATCTCCTCCTGCAGACGGGGGGATCGAGCGTTTTCCCCGCCGAATGCCCGCGCAGGAGGCGGGCGTGAGATAATCGGGAGCGACTGACTGGAGGAACATGGCCGGCGTTCGCGATCAATTGACCTCCGCTGCTGAGGCTTACTTCGAGGCCCTGCGCCAAGTGCGCGCGTCCGGGGGCGCCACCGGCGAGCTGTCCACCTACCCCGCGCTTTCGAACCTGCTGAACGCCGTCGGCGGCGCCCTCAGGCCCAAGGTTGTCTGCGTCAGCCAGCTGGCGCAGCAGGGCGCCGGACACCCCGACTTCGGCCTGTACGCCGCCAGGCAGGTGCAGAAGGGGCAACCGCACGAGGGACAGCTTCCGGAGTGCGGCGTGGTAGAGGTTAAGCCCGCTGACGACGACGCCTGGCTGACCGCCGACAGCGCTCAGGTGAGCCAGTACTGGGACAAGTACCGCCTTGTGCTCGTGACCAACACCCGCGACTTCGTGCTGGTCGGCGAGGACGCGGCGGGGCGTCCGGCAAAGCTCGAAACGTTCCGGCTCGCGGAGTCTGCCGAGGAGTTTGCCCGTCTGCTGCAAACTCCTCCCGCCGCCGCCAACAAGCTTGGTGCCGCTCTGGGCGAATACCTCTCCCGCGCCATGTCTCACCGCGCTTCCCTCGTCGAGCCAAAAGACCTGGCCTGGCTGCTGGCCTCCTACGCCCGCGACGGCCTAGCGCGAGTCGGGGCGGCCGGCGGCGCGTCGTCCCTCGGGGCGGTGCGCTCCGCATTGGAGGAAGCGCTGGGCGTACGCTTCGAGGGGGAGAAGGGCGCGGCGTTCTTCCGCTCCACGCTGGTGCAGACGCTCTTCTACGGCGTCTTCTCCGCCTGGGTGCTCTGGGCGCGCCAAACGCCCCCCCCCCCCCCCCCCGCGCAGGCGTATTCAACTGGCACGAAGCTGTCTGGCATCTCCGCGCTCCGGTGCTCCGGGCACTCTTCCAACAGCTGTCCGACCCCGGCCGCTTGCAGCCGCTGGGCCTCGTCGAGGTGTTGGACTGGACGGCTGCCGCGTTGAATCGCGTGGACCGGCCCGGCTTCTTCGACAAGTTCAACGAGGGCGAGGCCGTCCCCTACTTCTACGAGCCCTTCTTGGAAGCATTCGATCCCGGCCTCCGCAAGCAGTTCGGCGTCTTGTACACGCCCCCGGAGGTCGTACGCTACATGGTCGCCCGTGTCGACCGAGCCCTGAAGGACGACCTCGGCATCGCCGACGGGCTGGCGAGCGAGAACGTCTACGTGCTCGATCCCTGCTGCGGCACCGGCACCTTCCTCGCCGAGACGCTGCGCCGCATCGCCGCTAATCTGGAAGGGCGCGGCTTGGGCGCTCTCGTAGGATCGCAGGTGAAGAAGGCGGCGATGGAGCGTGTGTTCGGCTTCGAGATCATGCCCGCCCCATTCGTCGTCTCCCACCTGCAGGTCCGCCTGACGATGCAGGGGTTGGATGCGCCGCTGTCCGAGGACGGAACGGAGCGGGCCGGCGTCTTCCTCACCAACGCCCTCACCGGCTGGGAGCCGACCGTGCAGAAGCCCCTGCCCTTCCCCGAGCTGGCTGAAGAGCGCGACCGCGCTGAGCAGGTAAAGCAGGACGCACCAGTGCTAGTCATCCTGGGCAACCCGCCCTATGACGGGCGCGCAGGCAAGGCTTTCGGGGATAGCATAGTCGTGAACGAGGAGAGCGAGCTGTCGGAGGCTTACCGGACCACAAAGCGCGTGCGGCGGCCCGAGGGCCAGGGGCTGAACGACCTCTACGTCCGCTTCTTCCGCATGGCCGAGAAGACGGGCCGCGGCGTCGTCTGCTTCATCTCCAACTACTCCTGGCTCGACGGCCTGTCGTTCACCGGCATGCGGGAGTGCTACCTGGAGGCTTTCGACGTCATCCGTATCGACAACCTCAACGGCGACAGGTATGCGACCGGCAAGAACACTCCCGACGGCGCGCCCGACCCCAGCATCTTCTCCACGCCGGACGCCCCGGTCGGCATCCAAGTCGGGACCGCTATCGCGACGCTCGTGCGCAAGGCTGGCCACGCGTCGGTGCAGACGGTTGGCTTCCGCAACCTGTGGGGACAGGCCAAGCATGAGGAGCTGACCGCGACGGCGGAGGCGGCACCGGACACGCTCTACGACGCCATCGAGCCCGATTTGGAGCTTGGCCTGCCCTTCAAGCCGATGACGGTCGGCGCCGGTTGGTCAGACTGGCCTTCGCTGACCGACCTGTATCCAACGTCGTTCCCCGGAGTCAAGACCAGCCGGGACTCGTTCCTTGTCGACACTGACCGCGACCACCTAAAGGCGCGGGTCGTTGATTACTTCAACGCCGACCTGAGCCACGAGGAGATTGCGCGCCGCTATCCCATCGTGATGAACGTCGCAGCCCGCCGGGTCCGTGACAAGCTGCTCAAGCGTGGCGGTCCGGACGAGGCGGGCTTCATTCGCTACGCCTACCGGCCGTTCGATACTCGCTGGCTGTATTGGGAGGCGGATAGCGGGCTGCTCGACCGTCCAAGGCCCGACTACAAGCTGCATGTGTTCGAGGGGAACCTGTGGCTAGTCTTTCAGAACAAGGCGCGCCCCGACTTGTCACCTCCACTCTTAATTTCAGATATCGGTGACCTAAATCAAATGAACAGTGGTGTTTACTGCGTTCCGGCTGGCCTCCTCAACGATGGCCTCCCGCTAGACGGCGATGGAGCCCAACGCCGCTCCAATCTATCTCTTGCCGCCCAACGCTATCTCCAACGCTTAGGCGCCAGCCCGGAGGACCTCTTCCACCATGTCCTCGCCGTGCTCCATAGTCCCGCCTACCGGAAGGCCAACGCCGACGCACTCCGTGCCGAAGGGCCGCGCATCCTCCTTGCGGGCTGGCCGGACGGCGACGCCCCCGGCGCGGCGGCCACGCTGGCCGCATCGGCGGCGCGGGGCCGGGAGCTGGCCGCGCTCCTCGACTCCGACACCCTCGTCCGCGGCGTCACCGATGGCGCGCTGCGCCCGGAGATAGCCGCCATAGCCGTGCCCTCCACCGTCGACGGCAGCAACATGACTGGCGGCGATTTCGCGGTCACGGCGAGCTGGGGCTACTTCGGACCGGGCGACGCCGTCATGCCGGGCCAGGGGCGCGTCGTGGAGCGGCCGTACACGTCGGACGAGCGCTCCGTCCTGGACGATGCCGTCCAAGTGCTTGGCGATACCACGTTCGACATCTACTTGAACGACCGCGCGTACTGGTGCAACGTCCCCGCCGCCGTCTGGGAGTACAAGCTCGGCGGCTACCAGGTACTCAAGAAGTGGCTCTCTTACCGCGAGGGCAAGGTGCTGGGGCGATCTCTTCTCTCCGACGAGGTACAGCACTTCATCGACACCGCCCGCCGTATCGCGGCGATATTGTTGCTTGCTAGCGGTTGATTGGCAGGCCCGGTGGTTCGACAAGCTCACCACGAACCTATTGGGGGCGAACCCATTGGGGAGGGTGCCTACAGGGGACGCCCCTACAAGAGACAGGGACTGGTACATGGGGCGTGGCGGGCATCCTGGGTTCCCGCCTTCGCGGGAATGACGGATGAGGGGGCGTTGGTTAGGCGGGCGGGGCGCTCTCCTCCCCCGCGCGTCGCTGCGCTGGGGCGTCCCCTCGCGCAGACGGGAGGGGGACGTTGACTTTCAGGCCCGGTGGTTCGACAAGCTCACCACGAACCTATTGGGGGACGAACCCATTGGGGAGGGCGCCCACAAGGGACGCCCCTACAAGAGGCAGGGACTGGTACGTGGGGCGTGGCAGGCATCCTGGGTTCCCGCTTTCGCGGGAATGACGGAGGGGGGAGGGGTGCTGACGGCGGGGGGAGGTTTCTCCCTCACCCGCGCTGCGCGCGACCTCTCCCGCTGGGAGAGGTGAGGGGCTGCGAGGTTCCTGCCTTCGCGAGAATGACGGAGGGGGGCGGGAAAGACGGAGGAGGGGCGAGGTTCGCGCCTGCGCGGGAATGACGGGGGGCGGAGGGCGCTAGGCGGGGAAGGCGGCGACGAAGCTGTTGACTCCGACGGCTACTCGCTCGCCGATTTCGGCTTCGATGTGCAGGCCCATTATGGCGGTGAGCTCTTGGCCTGAGCTGAGGCGGACCGTGACGACTTTGTAGACGCCCCGGAACTCGATGGAGGTGACGGTGGTCTCAGCGGACGGGCCGGCCTCGGGGCGGAGGCGGATGGTCTCAGGGCGTACGGACACCTTCACGGGACCGTTGGACGGGTGGACGCCGCCGACGGGGAGCGTGCCGAGGGCGCAGCTCACGCGGCCATCCGCGAAGTCGCCGTCGAGCACGTTGGTCTCGCCAAGGAACTCCGCCACAGCCAACGACGCCGGGTAGAGGTAGATGTCCTCGGGGGCGGCGGTCTGGATGAGGGAGTTCCCGAGCATGATGCCGACGGTGTCAGCGAGGCCGAACGCCTCGTCCTGGTCGTGGGTGACGAAGATGGCGGTGGTGTTGGCTTCGAGGAGGATCTGGCGCACCTGGTTGCGAACGCGCAGGCGCAGGGCGGCATCGAGGTTCGAGAAGGGTTCGTCGAGGAGGACGACGCTGGGGTTGGGGGCGAGGGCCCGCGCAAGGGCGACGCGCTGCTGCTGGCCTCCGGAGAGCTGGTGGGGCATGCGGTGGGCGACGCTCGATAGGCCGACGAGCTCCAGGACGTCGTCGACCGTCTGGTCGCGGTGGCGGCTTCGCGACACGCCGAAGGCGATGTTCTGGCGGACGTTGAGGTGGGGAAAGAGGGCGTAGTCCTGGAAGACCATGCCGACCCGGCGGCGCTCGGGAGGCGTGAACTTGTCCGCGGTCGCGACCACCTGCCCGTCAATCTCGATGACTCCCGCGTCGGGGTACTCAAAGCCGGCGATGAGGCGGAGCGTCGTGGTCTTTCCGCCGCCGCTAGGACCGAGGAGCGCAAGAAGGCTGCCGCGGGCGACCTCGAAGCTGGCGCCGCACACGGCCGGAGTGTCGCCGTAGGATTTCGTTAGTCCGTTCACCCGTACCGCAGGGGCGAGGCCGTCGTATTGCGCGGTCCGCTCCCGCTGAGAAAGCGTCTTGAGCATACGCACACGATACGTGCAAGCGAATCGTTGTGCAATGTGTGTACGAAATCAGGAGTCTCTGCGTCCTTTGCCGCCGGTCTCGCGCAGGCGTTGCTCGATGTCCAGGCTGACGAGCGCTTCTCGGATCGCGCGGGCCCGCCGCCGGTATGCGGCCTTGTCGATGGCGTGGTTATCGTAAGCCTTCGCGAGGGACTGCGCCTCGGCGAGCAGGCCCTCTCGCGGGGAGACATCGGCGGACGCCGACCTCCTTCGCCGCGTGGACACGAGGAGGATTATGACGCCGCCTACGAGGGCGACGGCCGCGGGGACGGCGTAGAGGACGTACCAATCGCCCGCCGCGTCCCGCGCCCTATCGAGGAAAGACCTTACGGGCAGGCCGGAGACGGAGAGTTCGATGAACTCGGCCGGCTCGATGTCCTGGCCTTCGAGGAGGCGGAGCAAGCGCCCGTTGAGCTCCGTGGCGCCGAGGTCGGCGAGACGCGGCGAGGCAGGGGAGGCGACGTCCACGGGGGCGACGAACCGGAACGACTCCGCGCCGAACCGCATGGTCCGCGAGAGGTCGAGATTGGGGTCGGCTTCGGCGTAGTCGAGGCGATACACGAACTCGAACTGATGCGGCTCGCCGGTTGTCGGCAGGATGGGTGTGGTGAGGGCGAAGCCCCGGTCGACCTCCAGCACCTGACCACCGACGAGGTTGGAGCGCACGTCCAGGTTATGGGCATTCGGAGGGAGGGCGAACCGCAGAAAGCTGAGCATCGCCGGTCCCTGGGCGGCCTGGTTCGGAACTAGCGTCAGGCCGCTGTCGTTGCGGACGATGGCGCGTTCGAGGATTTCGACGAACCCCTCTTCGGGGACCGCTCCGGTGACTATGACGGTGTAGCTTTCGACGGCGAGTACGGAGGTGTCGTGGGTGGAGTCGTAGACCGTCACGACGAGGGGTTCGTCGAGGGCGGATGGGCCGCGGGTCTCGGAGTAGGCGGCGCCCTGGTATTCGACGGTGAAGAAGAAGGCGCCGCTGGGGACGAAGGCGACCTCGAACTCGAACAGGCCGTCCGCGCCCGGAGTCACGCTGTGTTGAGCGAGAGAGGTTACGCCCTCCAGCACGTTGAGGGTGACGCGAACCTCGGTTGGGTCGAAGTCCGCGCCCTCGACGCCGTGGACGACGCGGCCCACGATGGGGACGGACTCCGCGGACTGGGCCTGGGCGCTGAGGGTGGGCGCCAGCAGCGCGAGCGCGAGTAAGACCAGCGGCAGCAGGGGTCTCACGCTTGACGCTCCTCGTCCTTCTCCTCGTCTCCATTCCCGGAGGTTGGAGAGGGGGGCGGCAGGAGCGCGCCGAGCTCGTCGTCGACCTGACGCTCGATGTCGAAGACAGCGTTCTCGACCTGCTGCTGCTCGCGGACGAACTCGGCAGCGCGGAGTCGGGCGGCGCGCAGCTGCTCCTCGTGCTCTTCTGGGGTGAGGACGCCGAGGAAGTACTCCTGTTGCAGGGCGCGTATCTCCTCGTAGACGCGCTCCCTGGCACGCCTGACGCCTTCCGCCAGCTCTTGGGCGTGGTCGTGTGGCCGAGCGTTTCCGTGACGCGCAGCCCAGAAGGGATAAACAAGGACGGCGATTGCGACCAGAGCGAGGAGCGTTACGATGAGGATGGTCATGGCGGAGATTCCGGCGCCCGGCGCGCCGGAGCTATGGTAGTCCGCCGGTCGGCATGGCTCCCCTGGCCGTCGGGGACGCGACGTATACGGCAGCGCGCCGCCGGGCGGGCCAGAGCGCGACGACCGTACCAAGGATGACGAAGGGGCCCGCGAGCCACATCCACCAGACCATCGGGTTCACGAGGAGCCTGAAGGCGGCGGTCGCGCCGTCGGGTTGCACCTCGCTGAATATCACGTAGAGGTCCTCCTGCGGAGTCGAGCGGATCGCCGCTCTGGTGGAGAGCATGGAGAAGGCAGGGTAGACGCCCTGCCACGCGCTCATCATGCCCAGCTCCGCCCCGGCGCGGGTCACTCGCAGGTCAGCGATCCGCTCGGTGCGGTCGGAAAAGGTCTGGGTACGGATGCCCGCGAACTCGACTTCGTAGTCGCCGACGTTGGCTTGCTCGCCGATGGTGAGGAAGACGTCGCGCTCGATGTTGTAGAAGGAGGAGCCGATGATGCCGAACGCCAGCATGACGATTGCGAGGTGGACGACGTAGCCGCCGTAGCGCGGCCGGTTCGAGGCCATGAGCTGGAGGAACGCGGTTGGGTAGGACGCGCCGGACGAGCGATGCCTCGCGATCGTGCCGCGCGTCCACTCCTGGAAAATCGAGACGGCAACGAGGGTGCTGACTGCGATTCCAATGATGACGACGGGGACCGTGATGCGGAAAACGACGGCGGCGACGGCGGTCAGGGCCAGCGTCAGGGCAACCGGGACTATGAGCGCGTGGCGGACGGTCGCCCAGGTGGCGGAGCGCCAAGGCAGGAGGGGGCCGATGCCCATGAGGAAGATGAGCGCGAGGAACAGCGGGCCGTTGACCTGGTTGAAGAAGGGTTCGCCGACGGTGATGGTGCGGCCCGTGGTCAGCTCGGAGAGGAGTGGGAACACGACGCCCCAGAGGGTCACGAAGGCGATGCCCAGCAGCAGGAGGTTGTTCACGAGGAAGGCGGTCTCACGGGAGAGGGTCGACTCCAAGGAGGACGTGCTGCGCAGGATGGCCATTCGATAGAAGAAGAGGCCGAACGAGGCGACGGTGACGACTCCCAAGAAGGTGAGAAACACCCAGCCGAGCGTCGACGCGCCGAAAGAGTGTACGGACGGGACAGGCCCGCCGCGGTTGATGAAGATTCCAAACGCTCCGAGAGCGAAGCTGATGTTGATGAGGGCGATGTTCCACATGCGGAACATGCCCCTGCGCTTCTGCACCATGATGGAGTGGATGAAGGCGGTCAGCGCCAGCCAAGGCATGAAGGCGGCGTTCTCGACGGGATCCCAGGCCCAGTAGCCGCCCCAGCCGAGGATGGTGTACGCCCACCAAGAGCCGAGGAGCAGGCCGATGGCTAGCAACGCCCAGGCGACTATCCCCCAGGTGCGCCCGGCGTCCACCCAGTCATCGTCTATGCGGCCGGAGAGCAGGCCGGCGATGGCGAGGGAGAAGGGAACGGCTATCGCGATCAGGCCGGTCATGATGAGGGGCGGGTGTATGAACATGCCGGGGTGGGTGAGGAGCGGGTTGATGCCCTGGCCGTCGGCGGGGGCGGCAGCCAGGGTTGCGAAGGGGTTCGCCAGGAAGTGCATAACCGTCAGGAAGAAGACGAGGATGAGCATGAGCACGCCGTTCGCGTAGGGGCGCAGGGCTCCGAGGTGCCGGGGAGCCATCGCCATCGATACGGCGGCCATGCCGCTCAGGGCGAACGCGACGAACAGCAGCGAGCCCTCGTTTCCGGCGTAGAAAGCGACCCACGTGTAGACGCGGGACATCGCGAGGTTGCTGTGCTCGGCGACGTACCGGATGGCAAAGTCGTTCTGGAGGAAGGCGGCGATGAGCGCCGCTACGGAGACGAGCAGGGTAAGGGTCACGAGATAGTTCGCGCGTTGGGCGCTGACGACGGCTGCGGGATTGCGACGTTTCGCGCCCACGAAGGAGACGACGGCGCCGTAGGAGGCGAGCAGCAAGGCGATGAGAATGGTGGACGCGCCGAGGTTAGCCATTCTTGTTCCCGTTCCCTCCGGGCGTCTCGTTGGCGAGCTCCCGGTCAACCACGTCCAGGTACTGCTCCAACTCGGGCGCGCCAGCGATCTGTGCGCCGGCGGGCGATGCCCCGCCGGGCGCTGCGGCCCGCGGCCGGCGGAGGCTTCTGACGGCGAGGGCGACGGCGGCGGCCCCGAACAGGATGGCGATGGGCGGGACGATCCAGACCGTGAGGGAGAAGCCGCGCGCCGGAGGCGAGGCGAGGATGCTTTCGCCGTAGGCGCCTACCAGGAGGTCGATGATTGCGTCGTCGGAGGCGCCGTCGATCAGCTGGTCGCGGATAACTTGCCGCATGGTCTCGGCGATGGGGGCATGGGACTGATCGAGGGTCTGGCCGGCGCACTGGGGGCACATGAGCGCGCCGTAGAGATTCTGGGCCCGCTCTTCCAGGTGAGGCGGGATGTCTTCGTATGACTGCGCGCGCACGGGCGCGACCACCGCGCCGACGGCGAGCAGGGCAAGAACGAACGGTACGGCCAAGCGGCCGACATGATGAGGGGCAGATCCCAATGTCACAGCACGTCCAACTCTAACAGTCCGCCCTCGACGGCTGTAGCGCGGCCAAGGGGACGACATGGATTGCAGGCCAAGATCGGACAGGCTCACACGGCCAAGTCTGCCGGAGTGACAAACCCGCTATTGAGGCATAGGCCATCTCAAGGGCAGCGAGGGGGCTTAGAGCTGGCCGCGGAGGGCCAGGAGCCTCAGGGTGCGCTCGTCTTCGGGGAGGGAGTTGACCGCGTTGAGGGCGGTCTGGCGCTCGGCCACGGTGGCGTCAATCAGGGCGACCAAGGCCCAGCGGTCGGTTTCCGTGAGAAGGCCTTCAAAGGCGGGCATGGCGCCGAAGCCGCCGGAGATGGACCCAAAGGCCTTTCCGGGAGTCAACTCGGTGGTTGCCGTCTTGCGGATGACGACGACGCCGTCGCCCTCGCCGAAAGCCGGCGGTTGGTTTATGCCGTAGGTGGCGAGGATGACGCCGGTGGGGCCATCGCCGTTGCCGGTAAAGCCGTGGCAGGCCGAGCAGTTCTGCGCGAAAAGGAACGCAGCCCGGCGGAGCGTGACCGGGTCGGCCGTCAAGGGGTTCTCGAGGGAATCGACGTCTTCGATGGCGCTGACCGGGATGAATCCTCCCTCGATGGGGTAGGAGCCCTCGGGAGGCAGGAACCGGGGCGGCTCCTGAGACTTGACCGACTGGTTGTAGTGCATCTCCTGGAAGATGTCGATCGGGTAGGAGCCGGTCGAGCGTCCGGGGTCTCCAGGAGAGCATGCGGCGGCGACCACCACCAAGAGTACGGCGGCGATCAGCAGCGGGAAGGACTTGAAGCGGCGGTTGAGCACGAGCTTGCTAGGCCCCTTCCTTCTTTACTTCTTCGGCTCCTGCGTCGTTCAGCAGAGTCTCGGCTTGACCGGAGCGGTCTTCCGGGCAGTCGACGATAACGCCGATGTAGCCCTCGGTGATGCGAGTGTCGTACAGGCCGAGGTCGCGGCGGGGCAGGCGGGACTCGAACAGCACACCGAGCACGGTGAAGATGATGGCCCCGAGCATGGTGTTCTCGTACATGATGATGGTCATGGGGGGGATGCTGAGCAGCGGCTTGCCGCCCGTGACCAAGGGGTAGGAGATCTGGGTGCCGGCGGTCCAGAGCAGGCCGATGGCGAACCCGATGAGGGCGCCGACGAGCGGGAACATGAAGAGCCTGGTCGTAGGCTCATGCTCGCCGAAGGAGCCCTCGGGGAAGGGGCTTCCGGAGTAGATGTCCAGGTCCTCAACGGGGAAACCGTTGTCCTTGAGCTGGTTCATGGCCCCAGCCGCTTGTTCCGGCTCTTGAAACAGCCCAAGTAGTTTCTTGTTCGGCATCGAATCTCTCCTCAACCGCGCTGGCTATTGCTCTTTGACCAGCGCCGGCATGACCCGGTCGCCGACCTGGATTTCGTCGATGAGTTTCTGTCCTTCCTTCTCTTCCCATAGGGGGATGAGAGGGAAGAACTTGCTGAACATGAGCAGAAGGAAGACCACGAGGGCTATGGAGCCTCCGATCAGAGTCACCTCCACCGCGCTGGGCCGGTACGAGTCGTAGGTGAACACCCACGGCCCCTTCCGCATCAGGCCTGGGACGATGATGATCAGCCGCTCCATGAACATGCCGATATTGACGAGAAGGCTCGTCCAGAGCATCCAGGTGAAGCTCCGTCTGACGCGTCGGAACAGCCATAACGGCACGGGGATGATGTAGGAGGTCACTATGAAGGTGAGGAACAGCCAGCTCCAAGGCGGCTCGAACATGCGGAGCCGCCAAACGGTGAGCTCTTGCTCCTCGCGCAGCCACAGGGCGAATACGAAGTCCAGCCAGAAGAAGAACAGCCAGCCGGTGGCCACGACGATGAGCAGCCGGGCGAGGGCGTCGATGTGCTCCTCCCAGATGTAGTTCTCCAGCTTGTAGAGCTTGCGCATGATGATCATGAGCGTGACCACGGCGGAGACCCCGGAGTGGACCGCGCCAATGACGAAGTAGGGGGCGAATACGGTGACGTGCCAGGACGGCACGAGGCTTACGCCGAAGTCCCACGACACGATGCTGTGCACCGAGACGAAGACAGGCAGGATGAGCGCGGAGAGCAAGATGCCGGCGATCCCCTGCAGCTTCCACTGCCTGGGGTTGCCGTGCCATCCGAGGGAGAGGATGCCGTAGACCGTGCGCCGCCAGCCGGTGCTGCGGTCCCGGATGACCGCGAGGTCGGGAATCAGCGCCGTGTAGACGAACAATATGCTCGACGTGAGGTAAGTGGTGATGGCGATGGGGTCCCACACGAGAGGGGAGCGCACGTCCGGCCAGATGCCGCGCGCCCAGTCGTAGGGGAAGACCCAGTAGAAGATGCGCCAGGGCCGCCCCGCGTGAATCAGGGGTTGGAGGAGGGAAGTCATCAGCGCGAAGACGGTCATCGTCTCGGCGGCCCGAACCATTGGCCTGCGCCACTCGGCTTGGCTGAGGCGGAGGATGGCGGAAATCATGACTCCGGCGTGGCTGATGCCGACCCAGAAGACGAAGTTGGTGATGAAGAAGCCCCAGAAGATGGGCTGCTGCAGGCCGGTGACGCCCAGACCCTGGTTCATCATGAAGCCGAAAGCGCCCGCGGCGCCCGCCACGATGAGACCGAGAATGGAGACGAGCACGATCCACCAGGTGGGCGTCCTGAAGACGACGTCCAAGAGCTCCCGGTTGATCTGTGCGTCGGTTAGCGTTCTGCGGTAGTACATTCAGATTACGTCCGTGCCGCTAGTGCGACTTGGCGATGACCCTTGCGTAGCGGTTGAGGTACCGCCTGACCTTGACGAGCCTGAGACCCTCTCCGATCTCCCACATAGAGACTACGGGGATGATCTTGCTTACGAGCATGAAGAGCAGTACGCAGCCGGAGATGGCGCCGACGATGATGAGGATGTCGGGGGTGCCCGGCCACTGTGTCGCGGGGCGGGGGTCCATCACGTGCTGGCTGGGGTCGGCGACGGAGAAGGCTGAGACGTACAGGCGGACCTGGTTCACGAGAGCGCCGACGATGATGCCAGCGCCGACGAGCGCGGGTCCCCAGATGCTCCGGCGCACGGGGTTCCAGACCAGGGCGATCAGTGGGCCCAGGAAGTTCAGGAAGAACGAGACCATGAGCGCGCCACGGTACTCGTCGAGGGCGAGGAAACGGATCACCTCGCTCTCGCCCGGCTGACGCCCGTACCAGAAGGTGATGAAGCTGGCCCACCAGAAGTAGAACCAAAGCAGCGAGAAGGACAGGAGGGGCTTGGAGAGAGCCCAGAACTGCTCGACGCTGAAGTACTTCTCGTAGCCGCCGAGCCGCCGCATAAGGTACATGGCGACCAGCGTCATGCCGACCGCGCCTTGGAGTCCATTCACGACGACGGTAGCGGGAATGATCGCATCCTTCAGACCCGGGATGAGCCCGTGGTGGAAGTCGGAGACCATCAGCGTCTGTACGAGCGGGTAGGTGAGGAGGTACATAGCGCCCATGAGCATGGAGGCTTGGTAGAGCACCCGCCACTGGCGGACGCCGCCGAGCCAGCCTAGGGACATCCACTTGATGACGCGCTGCCGTGTCGAGGGGGGCATGTGGTCCCGCGCGGCGGCCAGGTCCGGCAGGGCGAGCGTCCATAGAAGGGCGAGGCCGATGAGCGCAAGGGCGCCGTAGCCCATGATGTCCCATAGGCCAGGAGCGCCCAGAGGGAACTCGAACCAGATAGTGAGGCGGCCCTCGATCGGGGGGAGGGCGATGAGCGCCGGGATGAGCATGAGCACGAGGAGGAGGCCAGTGATGGCCATGTTCTCGGTCAAGCGGGTGAAGGGCCGCCGCCAGTTGGCCTTGGTGAGGCGGAGGCCGGCGGAGATTACGGGCATGGCGGTGAAGGTCGTGAGGATGAAGGCCATCGTCGCGACGAAGTAGCCCCAGTTGGCGCGGTTCTCGTCATCGAACCCGTCGGCCACGCGGATAACGAAGCCGACGACGCCGAGGAGGAAAAGGAAGGCGAGCACGGTTACCCAGCCCCAATAGCGGGGACCGAGTTCACGGAAGCGCCCGAGGACGTCCCGGGTTACCTCCTGGTGAGTCGGCAGAGGGCCGACTTCCAGTTCGCCGTTATGCATCGAGCTCCACCTGCTTGAGGTACTTCACGCTGGGATTCGTGCCGAGTCCTTCGAGCACGCGGAAGGCGCGCTCGTCTTCCCACTGCTCCGCAACGCGGCTCTCGGGGTTGTTGAGGTCTCCGAAGACCATGGCGTCGGTGGGGCAGGCCTGAACGCAGGCGGGATTGAAAGACTGGTCCTCGACCTGCTTGCCGCCTCGCGTGGCGCGACGGATGCGCTGCACGCACATCGTGCACTTTTCCATGATGCCGCGGGTGCGCACGGTAACGTCCGGGTTGAGCTGGTTGCGGAGGTCCTCCGGCCAGACCGGCTCCCAGTAGTTGAACAGCCGGGCATGGTAGGGGCAGTTGTTGCCGCAAAAGCGGGTGCCCACGCAGCGGTTGTAGACCTGGACGTTCAAGCCTTCGTTGTTGTGGTAGGTCGCGTACACGGGGCATACGGACTCACATGGGGCGTTGTCGCAGTGCTGGCACAGCACAGGCAAGAAGCGCGCCTTGATGTCCGGGTAGTGGCCTTCCCAGTAGCGCTCGACCCTGATCCACTCGATCACGCGGCCTTCAAGGAAGGCCGACTCCTCGTTGATGGGGATGTTGTTCTCCGATTGACAGGCGATCACGCAGGCCTGGCAGCCGGTGCAACGGTCGAGGTCGATGACCATGCCCCACTTGTGGTCGGGCCGGGCTGTTTGCTTGCGCGGTTGTGTCGAGGTCGCCATCGTAAATCCTATCTATCAGCCTAGTGGACGCGTTCCACTTCTATGAGTTCTTCGCCTGGCAGCTGGCGCGCCGGTTCGATTCCTTCCAGCTTGGGAAGGTCTGCGCGGCGGGTGGTCTTGGATAAGCGCACGCGAGTAGCGGCCCAGGCAAACGCCCCGGTTTCCGGCTCCTCAGTGGGCTCGATGATGTCCAGCACGTTGGCGCCGCGCCTCGCGGCGTAGGTGGTGAAGCCGCGATGGCCTTGGCCCATGGGGATCGCGGCGACGCCTGGGGGAGTAGAGGGATTGACGTAGACGGGGATGCGGATGAAGCGGCCGGTGGCCGACTCCACGGTGACGATGTCGTTGCTCTGGATGTCCATGGACTTGGCGGTGTCGGGGTTGAGCTCGACCCAGGTGCTCCACGCCGCGCTGGTGAGAGGGTCAGGGGTCGACTGCGCCCACGGCAGATGCGCGTACTGACCTGCGCCGACGCCGATTCCCTCGAAGGGAACCAAACGCAGCGGGTAGCGGCCCTGGTCGGCCGTGGGGACGCTGGGAGCGGATTGCGGGAGCGCGGGAGGCACGGCGCCGCCGCTGACGGTAGAGCTCATGTCCCACCAGCCGCCGCGTTCAAGGGAGCGCTTCCAGAACTCCTCGAAGGTTGGCTGGACGACGGAGCCCTTGTTGAGCTCGTGCAGCTGACGCGCCTGCGCGCGCACGGCCTCGCGCATGCTTTCCCAAGGGAGGCCGGTCAATTCCAACTGGCGGCCCGTTTGCAGGAGCGCGTCGCCAAAGCTGATGGTGTCCTGGTAACGGTTGACGACGGGTTGCTGGAAGCCCACGGTCGTGTAGCCCGGCCCCGGATTGGGCTCGTCGCTGCCCCACTCTTCGAGGGCGGTGCTGCCGGGCAGGATGAGGTCGGCGAGCTCAGTTGTCTCGTCGAGGAAGCTCGAAAAGCTGACGATGCGGTCGACATTGCCCAAAGCGCCCCGCGGGTCGAGGGGGCGGGGGAGGCCGTAGACGATGTCGGCGTCGCGAACGAGGACGGCGGTGATTGCACCCGAGCGCACGTCGTCGAGCGTGGTCTTCCAGTCGCGGAGGGAGGCGGCGCCGACCGGGGCAGAGCGGGGTTCGGGGTTGAACAAGAGCCCGCCGGGGCGGTTGACGGAGCCTACGAGGGCGTTGAGCGCGTAGACGGCGGTCATGTTGAAGAGGCCGTTTGCCTGGGCGGCCGCGGAGCCTCCTCCGATGGCCAGGGCAGGGCGGTTCTCAGGCTGGCTGAACTCCCTCGCGAGTGCAACGATGGCATCGGCGGAAACGCCGGTCTGCTCGGCGACGCGGGCGGGCTGGAAGGCGGCGAGGGCGCTTGCCCCGGTGCCGCCGGTGAGGATGTTTGCCGCGGCGCGGTCGCCGATCTCCTCGTCGATGATCGTGTAGGCGATGGCCATGGCCAGCAGGCCCTCGGCGCCGGGGTTGACGAATAGCCAACGGTCGGCCGCTGCTGCCGTGGTTGAGTAGCGAGACTCGATGTGCACGAGCCGTCCGCGATGTGCGCGGCCCTTGCCCTGCCGGAACTCGCCGTAGCCGCGTGAGTAGTGGGTCGGGTTGACCCATGTGCCGAGGAAGTCGGCCCCGAAGCTCAACACGTAGTTGGAGCGTGCGATGTCGAAGTCCGGCTGGGCGCTCTGTCCGTAGCTGCGGCTTATCGCTTCACGGGTGATGCTTTCGCAGCCGAGAGCGTCGAAACCGAGGAGGCGCGCGCCGTAGCTGTCAGCAAACGCGTGGGCGACATCAGCGAGGCGTCCACGTAGCGGAGGGGTGGCGAGCAGGACCTCGTTAGGGTCGCGCTCGCCCAGGATGGCGGCGAGGCGCTCGATGGCCTCCGGCCAGTCGATGCGGCGGAAGGGCCCGCCCTTTGCGATACGCAGGAGGGGGTGTTTGATCCGGTCGGGATGGTAGAGGGCCTGGAGCATTGCCTCGGAGCGAATGCTGTGCTTGCCGGTATTCACGGGGTGGTCGGGATTGCCCTCGACCTTCTTGGCGCGGCCCTCCATGACGCGGACGAGGAGTCCTTCGCTTGCCAGGCCCAGCTGGGCGGAGGTGGCGTAGTAGTTGTCGCGTCCGGTGACGAGGTCCTCGGGGAGCCCGACAGGGCTCTGCACTTGAATCTCGTGATCCGGAACGCGGCAGCCGTTGAAGACGACCGCCCCAAGACTGGTGGCGCCCGCCCATTTCAGGAACTGCCTGCGAGTCAGTGTCATGCGTTCGTACTCATTAGTAGTGGCACGTGGTGCAGTCCGTGGGAGCGTTGTTATCCCGGTGGCAGTCGACGCAGTCGCGCATCTTGAGATTGCGGACTTGCTCGACGACCTGCATGCTCGCGATGTCGCCGTGACAGGTGGAGCACGCGAATCCTTGCTGAATGTGAGGGGCGTGGACGAACTGGACGTGGTCGGGCAAGCGGTGGACGCGGACCCAGTTTACGGGGTCGGGCACGCCGCCGAGCTCGCCGATGAGCTTAGCGATCTCTTCCTGAGCGGAGGGCGAGCTGGAGTTCGCGCCGGTGATGCGGTCGAAGTCATGGCAGAACTGGCACTGGGCGACGGCGGGAACGCCTGCAGCCTCTTCCGTCGAGACCGTGCGGTGGCAGAACTGGCAATCGAGCCCAGCGGTGTTGACGTGGACCGTGTGGGGGAAGGCGATGGGCTGCTCGGGGCCGTCGCCGAAGCCGAGGACCGCCGGGGGCTGACTCCACCAGGCTTGAATCACGAAGTAGCCGATGAGAGCCAGGACTATGGCCAGGGCCAGTCCGATGGCGGGGACGATGATTTTGACCACGGTGGAGCCCATTACAACAGGCCGGCGGGGAGCCCCCGCCTACTGAGCGCCTCCGTAGAAGATGGAGGTCACGTCGCCCAACCTGTCGATGAACAGGGTGATTCCGTAGAAGAGGAGAGCGATGAAGATGAGAGCGGCTGCGTAGAGGGGAGGGCGGATGCGTCGCGCTACGGCGGAGGGGACGTCGCGTGAGATTGCGAGGGAGGGAATCATCCCGTGGGCCAACAGCATAGAGGCGCCGAATCCGATGGCGGAGCCGAGAAGTAGCCAAAGTGCAGCGAGCAGATCGCTGGTAGCCGCCCAATTTTGCGAGGTTATGAAGTTGGGGTCTGGCCCGGTCATTCCACTGTCCAAGCGTCGCGGGCATTCGCTTTAGGATGCCAACGAGCCTCAGCAAGCAGCAGTGTTAGGGAGGCGCCGGAAACTCACGAATCAGGCCACCGCCTTACGGATTGAGTACGTTAGACCAGCCCATGGGGAGTGTCAACCACTTGTGACGAATTTCCCATACTCGGTCGGTCGGGTTCCGCGAGCAGCGCCCACAGCGTATCCGCCCGCGCCGTGTAGAGGTTGGCGAGCTTCAGGCAATCGCCGGTTCGGAGCGAGCTTGAAATCGCAGGCCGCCCGTCTACAATAGCAACTGTCCCATCGATTGCTTTACGGGTGGAGTGAGATGCCCGACCAGGTCCGAGCGTTGAACGATAATGCAATCTCCCGGCGCGGCTTCCTCAAGCGCGTCGCGATACTCGGCGCGGCGGCGTCCGCGTTGGGCATTCTTTCCCGCGGCCGCGTCGCTGGGGTCGGTCGCGAGGGCCGTACGATTCCGGCTGGCCTGCCGGGGGCAGGCTCCATCTTTCAGCCGCGTAACGACAGCCGCGCCCAGAAGTAGGGCGGCGTCGGGACGCTGACGATTCCCACCGTTTGAAATCTACCGAACGCGTAATGCGCGTTGTGGCGCTGTGCGGTTTACGCCGCAATCGTTGACCGCACGTTCGGATTCCTAGTAGGGTTCGCAAGCCGCGCGGCAAGCGCGAACGCGGGGGCGCACGATCGCCCATGCGAGGAGAACGGCGCTGGACGAGCTTGACCGAAAGATTATCGAGACTCTACAGACTGACGGCCGAGCGTCCCATGCTCAGATGGCGCGCAATCTCGGCGTCAGCGAAGGCACCGTGCGCCGCCGTCTCGCGAAGCTGCTCCAGGACAGGACCATCAGGGTGATTGCTATCGCCGAGCCGGAGCAGCTCGGGTTTCACACTTCGGCCTTCATCGGCTTACAGGTTGACCCCGCGCGCGTCGAGCACGTCGCCAACGAGCTGGCGAACTTGACGGAGACGGAGCATGTCGCGATCACGACGGGGAGCTTCGACATCTTCATCTGGGTGAACCTCGCCAGCTCCGAAGCCCTCGCCTCATTCCTCCACCACAAGGTGGGAACGGTGGAAGGCGTCCGTCAGACCGAGACGTTCGTTAGCTTGGAGACCCGCAAGCGCAATCCGGGGCCTGGGATTCCCTAGCCCCGCAAGCGCCTCGCTCGTCTCCCCGCCGTCGCCGTCGGTCCCTTCCGGGTCACGCTTCCCTGACGCAGCAAATGCAGTCTGGCCGGTCTCTTCCGCATGACAGGCGCGGGCGAGGCCGGTGGTAGAATTCGAAGCTGGCCGGAATGCGGCGCGCCCCTGTAGCTCAGGCGGATAGAGCAGTGGTTTCCTAAACCATGCGCCAGGGTTCGAGTCCCTGCAGGGGCGCCACCATTGCGGCGACGCCTGGGACGCGCCTCTGTTTCGAGTAGCTGAGCGCCGGGGCTGTAAGGGATCCTACCCCTCCGGGCCCCCGTCTCCGGGGTAGAAGAGGGAGGCGGATTCTCCTCTGTGGCGGCCCTCAATTCGGCCTGAAACACCCATTCAGTTTGCAAAACGATTATCATTGCCCCGTGGCGGACCCAACGCTCCCGCCTGGTGGTCACCGAGTCTTCAGGAGTTGTGCTGCGACATGCTCATGGGGGTTGCGAGTGGGCCACGCCTGGACAGATTGGCAGATGCCGATGCGCCAGGGGTGGAAACTGAGGGGCCGCTACAGGAAAATGCGCCCGGAAAATACCGGGCGCCTATCGACTAGTGGGCATCGTCTATACTAGGATTGCCCCGATAACTAGGATTGCGCCGGTTTGCGACCGGCCGACAATGAGGTGATTCCGTGCGCACAACGATAAGATTGGTCGGGCCCGCGATACTGCTCGTCCTCCTGATGGCGGGTCTGAGTGTGGCTTCCGCCCAACAAGGCCCCAACGGTCCGGGTGGCCGCACTCCCACATCGATGTCGCTGACGCCGGTAGAGGCGTGGAGCTGCATTAGGGACCAGCAAGTGTTCACTGCCTCCGCGATGGACGCCACCGGAGGAGTGCAAGGCGCCCGCGTCGAATTTATCCTCAACCGATTCCCCGAGGCTGTCGGGGACATCGTGGAGGTCGCGGGCAACGGCCCATCCAAGGTGGACAACACCTTCGCGAGCGCCTTCACGAATGCGGGCGGCCAGGCGAGCGCAACGCTCACCGCCACTCGGCCCGGCGACACCGACGTCACCGCGTTCGTCCCTGCAATCCAGGACAGCAACGCCCATAAGACGTTCGGCGTCATGCACTGGGTGGATGGCTGCCCGGCCTTCCCTGGCGACGCAGAGAACCCCATCGGTTTTGACCACCCGATGGGCGTAACCGTGCTTCGCGTCTCGGACGGCAGCCCCGTTGAGGGCGTGCCCGTTCGCTGGACCATCGTCGACGACGATCCCGACGCGCAGTTCGCGGGCGGGGACGGCAACGTCATAGTAGCCCGGACCGATGCGTCCGGCGTGTCGAGTGTCACTCTCGAACAGGTGTCGTCGCTCATCGGCGACAATGAGGTTTACATCGAAGTGCTGACCGAGGACGGGGAGACGATGTTCGCCCAGTCCATGGTCAAGAACTGGAAGTCTCCGATTCTCGGCCTGACCGCGACCGGGCCAGCCACGGCGGGCTTGCTCAGGGAAGTCACCTACGATCTCATGGCCTCCAACTCCGGAGATTTCGTGGCGACTGAGACCGTTGTGACGATGGAGATCCCGGCGGGCCTTCTCTTCGTTTCGGCCACGCCAGCCGCCATGGTTGCCGACATCGGAGAAGGCCTTGGTCAGTTGGCGACGTGGAACCTTGGCGAGGTCGCTATCGGGCAGTCCGTGCCGCTGAGCATCACGGCGCAAGGTGTCCTGACCGGCTCGAATCTCAGCTCGATAGAGGTTATTTCCGCTGAAGGCCTCAGCGCTCAGGCTTCCGTTGCGACCACGGTCATACCGGGTGTGCTGGAAGTGACGAAGACTGGACCGTCCACAGTGGACTTGGGTAGCCAGGTCGCCTACACGGTTCAGGTCCTAAGCACGGGCACCGGCGCAAACACGCAGATCAAGCTGATCGACACGTTGCCGGCCGGCATGAGCTTCGTCTCGGCAAACGCCGCGTCGGTCCAGGCGGGCAACCAGATAACGTTCGACCTCGGCACCCTGGACCAAGGAAACCTGGCTACAGTGGAGATTGTTCTCCAGGCGGACCAGCCAGGTGCCCAGGTGAACAACGTGACCGCGACCTCTGCGGAGGGCGCTTCAGACGACGCCACGGCGGTTACCCAGGTCATCCGGCCGGTGCTGGCCGTGGCCAAGACCGGCCCGGAGAGCGTGCTTCTCAACACTGACTTTGAGTACTCAATCACGGTCTCGAACGTCGGCGACGGCAACGCGTACAACACCATAGTGACCGACACCTTGCCCGCGGGGCTGGCGTTCGTCAGCGCCGACCCCGAAGCGACGTTGGACGGCTCCAATGTGACTTGGAACGTCGGCACCATCGCCCCAGACGGCTCGGCGACTGTCGCCGTGACAGTGAGGAGCGTGGAAGCCGGCGCTCATGAGAACGTGGCCGTTGTCTCGGCCGAAGGCACGGGCGCTGTCGCCGCCGCCGACCAGGTGATGACGGCGATCCTGGTGCCGGAAGTCTCCATCGAGACGACCGGACGCTCCGCGATATTCGAGGGGAACCAGGCGACCTACACGTTGACAGCGACCAACTCTGGTGACGCCGCGCTGACCGGCGTGACGATCACGGAGGACGTCCCCGCCGGAATGACCTACATCTCATCCAGCCCGGAGGGCGCCGTTTCTGAAGACGGCTCTCAGGTGGTCTGGGAAGTCGGAAGCTTGGAGGTTGACGCCTCCGCCTCCGTCACTGTCACACTGCAAGCGGACGTGCTGGGCACAATAACCAACACGGCCACCGCGGTCGCTGCAGAGGACACTGCTGATACATCTGCCTTTGAGATTGAGGTGCTGGCCGCGCCTGGCGCGTCTATCGACATCTCTGACTCCCTGGACCCGGTGCGTGAAGGGGAGCAGGTCGACTTCACGGTGATGGTGAGCAACCAGGGTAGGTCTGCTATCAGTGGAGTCAACGTAGAGGTAGCGGTACCAAGCGCGATGTCCGTTGTGACGACCTCCGACGATCGGGCGACCCTGAGCGATGATGGCAGCACGGTAACCTTGGCCCTGGCCGAGGCACTTGCGAGTGGCGATAGCTTGACCTTCACCGTAACAACGCAGGCCAACGCGCTGCCCGAGGGCGTGAACCGGGTGGACGCTGTAACGACTGCAACGTTGATGTACGCCGAGTTCTCTGCGCTGGTCAGTACGGACGAGGGCACGACGATCATCGAGCAGTAGCTCACAGGGGCCTGACGGCCCGCAGATTGGACCGGGTAAGCCGCCGGCAGGATCCTAGACCCGCCGGCGGCTTCTCTTAACGAGGCCGGGCTGGCCCTGAGGGCGGGTCCGCCGCCAAGCGTTGACAACCCCTCGTCGTTCTCCTTAGAGTGCTTGTCAACAGGATCGAGGAGGCAGCCCCATGCCCATCGAAGTCATCGACACGAAGGCGTTCGGTCATGAGACACAGAAGCGGACCGTGGTGCTGGACACGAACCGGTTCCACGCTTGGGTGCACTACTACAAGCCCGACCAGATCGACGAGATGCACTGCCACAACCAGGACCAGACCTTCCAGGTCATCGAGGGCGAGCTAACGATGACCTTCCCGGACGGGGGCAGCGCGCTCCTAACGCCGGGCATGATGGCGACCATCACCGGCGGGTCGTTCTATCAACTGCACAACCGGACCGAGGCTCCCCTCATCATGATTGGCACGCGCTCCGGCGCGACCAAGGACACGGTGAAGGTTGAGCACGGCACCGGCCGCATCATCAACGAGCGTATCAACTACGCCGAGCCTGTCAGCCGATAGATTCCCTCCCGGCGCACTGGCGCATGCATCTTCCTGTGGAGGGTCGCGGCGCAGCGCGGGCCCGGGGAGAAGCGTCCTTACCACCGGGGAGCCCCCCACAGAGGGCGCTCGATCCCGCTCCCTTCTAGGGAAGGTCGGGGGGATTCCGTGGCTCTAGCCCTCGTAGCGGCGGAAGACGAGGCAGGCGTTTTGCCCGCCGAAGCCGAAGCTGTTGGAGAGGACGATCCGCACATCGGCTTGGCGCGCCTCATTCGGGACGTAGTCGAGATCACAGGCAGAGTCGGGCGTTGTGTAGTTGATCGTCGGGTGGATTGTGCCGGTGAGGATGGTCTTCACGCACGCCACCGCTTCCATTCCGCCCGCGCCGCCTAGCGCGTGGCCGATCATCGACTTGGTGGAGCTGATGGGAGTCTTATAGGCCTCGTCGCCGAACGCGCGTTTGATGGCAAGCGTTTCCGATACGTCGTTCAGAGGGGTTGAGGTCCCGTGGGCGTTGATGTAGTCAATCTCGTCCGGGCCCACGCCTGCGTTGTCCAAGGCCCAGCGGATGGCGCGAGCCGCGCCCGCCCCATCGTCGTCGGGCTGGAACTGATGGTTCGCGTCCGACGAGGCGCCGTAGCCGATGACCTCGGCTAGCACAGGCGCGTCGCGCCGCAGCGCGTGCTCGAGCGATTCCACGATTAGGATGCCCGCCCCTTCCGCCGGCACGAACCCGTCGCGGTCGGCGTCAAAGGGCCGACTGGCGCGTCGCGGGTCGTCGTTGCGGAGGGTGCTGAGGGCGCGCATCACACAGAACCCCGCCAGGCCGAGCTGACTGATGCCGGCTTCGGCGCCGCCGGTAATCATGATGTCCGCGGCCCCGCGGCGGATGACCTCGGCCGCGTCGCCGATGGACTGGGTGGAGGCGGCGCACGCGGTCACGATCGTACTGCTGGGCCCGCGCGCGGCGAAGTGGCGGCTGACGTTGGCCGCGGCCATGTTCGGCAGGACTATAGGGAAGAAGAACGGCGAGATGCGCATGCCGCCGCGGTCGACGAGGACTCGCATGCTCTCGTCGATGGTTGGGAAGCCGCCGTTGCCGTTGCCGAGGTAGACGCCGACGCGTTCAACGTTCACGTTCTCGCGGGAGAGTCCCGCTTGCTCCATGGCCTCCCTTGCCGCAACGATGGCGAGCTGGGAAAAACGACCTAACCTGCGGGCTTCGCGTTTTTCCAGGTACTTCTCGGGGTCGAAACCCGAGACCTCGCCAGAGATCCGGCAGGGGTAGTCGGTCGGGTCTGCAAGGGTCATCGGCCCAACGCCCGACCGCCCTGCGGCGAGGCCTTCCCAGAACTCGTCCGCCGTCTCTCCGAGCGGCGTAACGGCGCCGATGCCCGTGACGACTACACGCTTGCGGCCGTTCGTGGATAGCTCAGTCATCGGCCTGCCCTCCCCGGTGCGGCGGCTTGCGGGTCGAATTCGGGATAGTGCTCGCCGGGGATGCCGAGGCGCCACTCCAGCGCCTCGGCGACGACGAACAGGGAACCCGTAACGAGCACGAGGTCGTCGGCGCGTGATTGCGCCAGCGCACGTTGGATGGCCTCCCCCACGGAGCCTACGCTTTCTGCCCGAGCATCGAGCCGGTCGAACATGGCCGCCAGCGCCTCGGGTCGGACGGCCCGTGGATGGCGTGAGGCGACGGTGAAGACGTGGTCGGCAAACCGTGCGATTCTATCGGCAAGCAGGTCGATCTGCTTGTCGGCGGATGCGCCGAAGACCGCGTAGACGCGGGCATCCGGCAGGTACTCGCGAATAGTCTCGCCCAGCCGCTCCATCGAGTAGGCGTTGTGCGCTCCGTCGACGACGAGGTACGGGGAGCGGGCGAGGACCTGGAAACGGCCATCCCACTGCACGGCGGCGAGGCCGGCTTCGATGGCCGAGGGCGTCATGTCGAACGGTGCGCGTTCAACAGCGGCGACGGCGACGGCGGCGTTCTCGACCTGGTGAGCCCCGAGCAAGGGGATACGGGCACGATAGCGGGCCGACGGCGTCTCGATTTCGGCGGTCTGCCCCGAGAGGTCGTGGTGGGCGATTTCCCCGAACGTGACCTGGCTTCCCACGACGGTGAGAGGCGCGCCCATCGCCTCGCAGCGCTGTTCGATGACGGCCATCGCCTCGGGACGCTGTGGCGCTGCGACCACGGGTTGGGCGCCTTTCACGATGCCCGCCTTCTCCGCTGCAATCTCGGCCAGGGTCGACCCAAGGATGGCCGTGTGGTCGAAGCTGAGGGACGTGATGACGGCCACGCTCGACTCGAAGACGTTCGTGGCGTCGAGCCGCCCGCCGAGCCCCACCTCCATCACTGCAACATCCACTCCCTCGGTCACGAAGACGTCCATCGCCATGGCGGTGAGCGCTTCGAAGGTGCTGGGCGCGCCGGTTGGGTCGGCGGCCATCTCCTCGACCGTGGGCCAGACTCGCGCGACGGCGGCGGCAAACGCCTCGTCCGACAACGGCTCGCCATCGAGCCTGATGCGCTCCTTGAACGAGTGGAGGTGTGGCGACGTGTAGAGGCCGGTGCGCAGCCCCTGCGCCCGGAACATGCTCGCCGTCATTGCGGCGACGCTGCCCTTCCCCTTCGTGCCGGCGACGTGGGCCATGGGCGGCCCGCCGGTCAGCAGGCCAAGGCGGCCGGCAAGCTCGCGCATACGGTCGAGGTCGTACTTGAAATCGGGCGCGGCGTGACCGGCCATGCGCTCGAGGTCGGCGAGGCTGAGCAGACGGTGGAGGGCTTCTTCGTACGTGAAGCTTGGGGTGGGTCCTTGGTGGAGGGAGGGCATTGGCTACAGGCGAGCGTAGCAGCGAGGCTCGGAAACGGTCAACGACTGCGCCCTGTCTTCCACCCACACTCTCGCGACAGGAGAGGCGCTCAACCCCAACCTGCGGGAGAGGAGAAAGGGCCAACCTGCTGGGGCAGGGAGAGGGCTGTACCGAGGGGGTAGCACACAGCATCCTGTGTGCAAGTCTCCCCGATGCCGCAAATCTTGCGGTTTTTGGGCTTGGTCGGGACCGGCGCTGACTCTATAATGCACCAACCCTCCCCGGACTGGTCCTGCATTGTCTTTTGCCCACCTCCACGTTCACTCGGAGTACAGCCTTCTCGACGGTCTGAGCCGGATTCCCGTCATGGTAAACCGGGCTAAGGAGCTCGGCATGAACGCGCTTGGCATCACCGACCACGGGTCGCTCTACGGCGCCGTCGACTTCTATTCCGCCTGCAAGGAAGCCGGGATCAAGCCGGTTATCGGGTGCGAGCTCTACGTCGCTGAAGGCAGCAGGTTCGACCGAAGGCCGGGGGACAAGAGCTACACCCACCTCACGGTGCTGGCGCAGAACAACGAGGGCTACCGGAATCTGATCAAGCTCTCCTCCAAGGGACACCTCGAAGGCTTCTACTACAAGCCGAGGGTGGACCACCAGCTGCTCGAAGAGTTGGCCGACGGCCTCATCGTACTCTCCGGGTGCCCCAGCTCCGAACTCTCCGTCGCCCTCATCGACGGCAACTACGAGCACGCCAAGGAGATGGCGCGCTGGTATATGGACACGTTCCCCGGGTTCTACCTGGAGATGCAGCGGCACGAGAACCTCGACTTCCTCGACAAGCTCAACGCCGGTCTCCTCAAGCTGGGCGAGGAGCTCGACATACCGCTGGTCGCCACCAACGACCTCCACTACGTGAATAAGGCCGATTCGCAGCTGCACGAGGTCCTGCTCTGCATCGGCACCAACTCGACCATCCACGACGAGAACCGATTCCGGTTCTCCGCCGACTCCTTCTACTTGAAGAGCCCCGAGGAGATGTCCGAGCTGTTCGAGGACCTCCCGGAGGCCATCGCCAATACGCAGAGAATCGCGGACTCGACGGACGTCGCCCTTGACTTCTCGACGCTCCACCTGCCGCAGTATGGGACGCCCGACGGCGAGGACGCCGACGCGTACCTGCGCCGTCTCTGCTGGCAAGGGTTCGAGGAGCGGCGCCCCGAGGCTGCGGGGGAGGAGTACAAGGAGCGTCTCGCGTACGAGCTCGACGTCATCACGAAGACGCAGTACCCGAACTACTTCCTGGTCGTCTGGGACATCGCGGATTTCGCCCGCCGGCGCGGCATCGTCTTCGGCGTGCGCGGAAGCGCCGCGTCGTCGCTCGCCTTGTACTGCCTCGGCGTCACGGACATCGACCCGCTGGAGTACCGGCTCGTTTTCGAGCGCTTCCTGAATATCGAGCGCAAAGAGATGCCGGACATCGACATGGACTTCCAAGATGACCGGCGTGAAGAGGCCATCCAATACGTCACCGAGAAGTACGGGCGCGACCACGTTGCGCAGATCATCACGTTCGGCACGCTGGGAGCGAAGGCCGCAATCCGCGACTCAGGGCGCGCTCTCGGCATGAGCTATGCCGACGTCGACCGCATCGCGCGGCTCGTGCCGACGCGCGTCGGCATGACGCTCGACGCCGCTTACGAATCGTCGCCTGAGATGCAGGAGGCCTACGAGGGCGACGAGGCCCTGCGGAGGCTGATCGCCACGGCCCGCGGCCTCGAAGGCGTTACACGCCACGCGAGCACTCACGCGGCGGGCGTCGTGATTTCCGAGGACCCGCTCACCGAGCACGTCCCCCTTCAGCGTCCGACGAAAGGCGACGAGTCGGGCGTCGCGATGACTCAGTTCTCCATGGAGCCGGTGGCGAAGCTCGGACTGCTGAAGATGGACTTCCTCGGTCTCATCAACTACTCGATCCTGAGCAACGCGATGCGGTTGGTCCAAGAGCGGCGCGGAGTAACTGTCCGGCTCCAGGACATCCCCTTCGACGACGACAAGACGTACGAGCTGCTCGCCAGCGGGGAGACGACGGCAATCTTCCAGCTGGAGAGCCCCGGAATGCGCCGGTACGTCAAGGAGCTGAGCCCCGGCAACTTGGGCGAGCTGGCCGCCATGATTGCCCTCTACCGGCCCGGCCCTATGGAGCACATAGGGACGTTCATCGATTCGAAGTTCGGCAAGACGCCCATCACCTATCCGCATCCCGCTCTCGAGGAGATCCTGAAAGAGACCTACGGGATCATCGTTTACCAGGACCAGGTGTTGCACATCCTGCAGCGCTTCGCCGGCTACTCGCTCGGCGAGGCGGACATCGTGCGCAAGGCGATGGGCAAGAAGATTGCCTCGCTCATGCAGGAGGAACGCGAGAATTTCACGACGGGCGCCCAGAAGCTCGGCTACGACGAGGCGACTGCGGGCGCAGTCTTCGACCTGATCGAGCCGTTCGCCGGATACGCCTTCAACAAGGCGCACAGCGTCAGCTACGCTGTTGTCGCCTACTGGACCGCCTACTTCAAGGCGAACTACCCCGTCGAGTTCATGACCTGTGTGCTCAATGCCTACGAGGGCGGTGACAAGGTGGGCTCGGTCGTGGCGGAGTGCGCGCGACTCGACATCCCCGTCCTGCCGCCGGACGTCAGCCGGAGCGAGGTCGAGTTCTCGATTGACATGTCCAAGGACGGCAAACCATCCATCCGTTTCGGATTGGCGTCCATCAAGAACGTGGGAGCCTCGGCGGTCCAGGAGCTGGTGGCGGAGCGGATGGCGCATGGGTCGTTCGCGTCCTTGGAGGACTTCTGCCGTCGGGCGGGGGTCGATGCGGCCAACCGGCGCGTCATCGAGAGCCTCGCGCGCGTAGGCGCACTCGATGATTTCGGCCGGCGTGGGCAGCTCGTGGCGAGCGTGGACTCGATCGTCCACCTGATGCAGCGCGAGGCGCAGCTCAAGGACAGCGGCCAGTCGACGATGTTCGACATGTTCGGCGCGTCGATGCCGACGCCCCTGGCGGAGATCGACCTGCTGCCCGCGCCGGAGCCGACGGTGCGCGAGCTGGTCTCCTGGGAGCGCGAGTTGCTCGGAGTCGCCTTGCGCCAACGCATTCTCGATCCGAAGACCGCGCCAAAGGGGGCGGTCCTCTCCCGCGAAGACCTGGAGGCGCTGCCGGACGGCGAGAAGGCGCTGCTGGCCGGCGAGGTGGCGTCGGTCCGCGCCACGGTGGACAAGCAGGGCAGGCGCATCTGTTTCGTGGGCCTGGAGATATTCGATGGCTCGACCATAGAGGTCGCTGTCTGGAGCAAGACGTTCGAGCAAACGGCGGGGCTTTGGGCCGAGGGGGCGCTCCTTCAGATCAAGGGGGCGGTCCGGAGGCGCGGCGACGAAGTCTCGGTCCATTGCGACGAGGCGTCGGAATACGAGATTCCGGACGTTGTCGAGCCCGACGCGGCGGAGGCCGTCCCCGGCCCGCGGATGGAGGAGTGGACAGGGCCCGAGACGCCTCCCGTGGTCTCGATAGAAGAGCCGGCGCCGCCGCCTCCCGCGCAGGTGCACGAGCCATCGCCCAGCTATGGCGAGCCGCAACCACCACCGGAGAAGCCTGCCCCGCTCGCGCCAACGGATGGGGCCTCGCGCAAGCTGCTCATCAACATGACGGAGACGGACCACCCCCAGGAGGACCAGCGCCTCCTGCGGACGGTGCTCCAGAAGCTGATGGACTATCCGGGCAACGACAGCGTTGACCTGCTCATATGGAGCCAGGGCAAGCGTTGGCGCTTGGAGATGCCCATCATCACCACGAAGTTCTGCGATGAACTCGCCGACCATCTCTCGGAGATGCTTGGCAGCGCCGAGGCAGTGAGCATCGAGGATGCGTCGGCAGCCTAGGTCAAGGCTGCTCGTGGCTACCGGCCCGCCTCCAATTGGAGGAGCCGCGCCTTCATGGGCAGGCCCGGCCCGGCGAACCCGTGGAGGCCGCCGTCCTTGCCAATCACCCGGTGGCATGGGATGACGATGGGTATGCGATTCCTCGCCATCGCCTGCCCGGCGCCGCGCGCCGCCTTAACGTTGCCCGCGGAGGCCGCCAGCCACTCGTAGGTGCGAGTCTCGCCGGCGGGGATGGTCTGGCAGGCGTCCCAGGCGCGGCGGAAGAAGAGCGACGCTCCGTCTAGGTCAAGTTCCAGCTCCCACGAAGCGCGCTCGCCGTTCAGGTACTCCGTGAGCTGGCGCTCGTAGGCCTCGAATGCCCCCGACCTCTGCTCGGGCAAGGGACGGCGCATGAGGTCCCCGAGGTCCGCGACCGCGCGGTCCGGAGTTGGCTCGGGAAGAGTCGCGTAGCGGATTCCCCTCGACGAGCCGCACACGGCGACCCATCCCCATTTGCTCTCGAACACGTCGTACCAGCTATCGCTCACCTCGTGTCTCCTTCCTCTGGGGCTAGGGGCCAGCCCTAATCCAGCCCTTTTCAAGGTCCTTACTGAGGCCCTCCTCGCCTTATCGTGAGGGAAGGCTCGTGGGCGGCGGACAGGGTAGGGGAGGCTGCCGCGATTGCGCAATCGAGAGTTGTCATGTCGTCCCGTTCTCCATGCCCTATACTCCACGGCGAAAACTTTCCCCTCCACTCTTCCCCTGGGGCGCAGGCGAGAGCCGTCTTCCACAGGGGTAGGGAAGTTGATGGGCGGCAGGGAGGACTCGATGCGAGACGGATACAAGATTTTCGACGCGGACACGCATTTCCACTCTTCGGCGGAGAGCCTCGAACCCTACCTGGCTCCGCTGCTCCGTGGCATGAAGGAGGAGCTGCAAGTCCGCGAGTTTATCACGGGGTGGGCCGGCGAGGAGATGCCGGAGCCCTACAAGCACCACTATCGTATCGCCGAGGGAGGAGGTTGGGGCGCGAACCCGCCCCGGCATCTCGGAGAGGCTGGGCCGCGCCCCAACGCGCAGCGCCACTTCCAGAATTTCCAGGGCTTCAAGATCCCAACCCTTGGCGGCTCCGACTGGGATACGGACGCGCGCGTCCGCGACATGGACGAGGAAGGCGTCGATGTCCACCTCATGGTTCCCGGCGCGGCGTCAGGGCATGAGGACCCCGCCGTCGATATGGCTATGATTCAGAGCGTCCATCGCCACCTGGACGACGTGTGCGGTCGTCACCCCGGCCGTCTTGCCTCACTTATCCTCGCTACCGCGCGCGACGTCGAGGGCTCCGTGATTGAGATCAAGCGGTACGCCGATTCCCCTTGGGCCAAGGGCGTTCTCGTAGCCTTGCCCCTAGACTTCCCCGTCGACCACCCGGACCTTCACCCCATCTGGGCCGCCGCGAACGATGCCGGCCTGACGGTCGTGCATCACAGCTTCGCGACGGGCTACCCCGGCTACCGCGACCTTTGGGACAACCCCTTCATCGGCAGGACGGCCTCCCACCCCTGGGCGGCGATGCGCATGGTTGCCTCGTTCCTTGGGGCGGGGCTGCTCGACAAGTACCCCAACCTCAACCTGGCGATCCTCGAGTCCGGCTTTGGGTGGCTGCCGTTCTGGATGAAGCGCATGGGGGACCAGGTCCACTACATGGGCTATGTGGCGGACGACCTGCAGCACACCATGGAGGAGTACATGACCGGCGGCCGCTTCTTCGCGGGCATCGTCATCCACGAAGGGGAGGATATTACCCGCACGGTGGCCGACTTCATGGGGGACCATATCCTCATGTTCGGCTCCGACTACCCGCACGCCGAGTCGCGCTTCCCCCGGTCCGCCGACATCGTCCTGGGCTGGAACAGCCTTGGGGAGGACCGGATGCGCAAGCTGATGTGGGAGAACGCGGCCCGCTGCTTCCGGCTGGAGTAGCCGCTCCCGCCATTGCTTCGAGAATAGGCGCTCCGCAGAGGTGGTTTAGCCGTCCTCCATCCATACTTTCGTCGGTTGTGGTGTGGGCAGGACATTTGCTCCTTCCCCAAACACCCCTGCTGTCCTTACACTGGTCCCTGACGCGAGCCCCCGCTGCCTGCGGCGCAAGGCTCTCCCTCAGGAGTAAAACGAGACCAAATGAGACCAAATGAGACCTTTTTCGATGAGGCAGCCCCAGCGCACTCGTAGGCCGGGAAAGTTACGAGTGAGATGCATGCGCCATCGCTGGACAAAACAAGCCATCACGGGTTATTCGATGCCCCAATCGGTGCAGCGCGTGCTACTATAGGCGCGCCCCGTGGCATGAGCAGCAGCGATAAGGACCGCCTATGACCACCACAGCCGCCGCAAACGCTGTCGTCGTCGAGAAGCCCAAGCGCGTCGTCGGCACGATTGTCGCCGGGCACGGCTTCCAGCACATGTACGCGGACGGCTTCCTCGTCCTCCTGCCCCTCATTCAGGACGCGTTCGATATGGGAGCGGTGGCGCTCGGCGTCCTCTCCGCGTCGCGGCAGGCGGCGGGCGGCCTCCTCAGCATGGGCGGCGGGTTCTTGGTGGACCTCTTCTCCGGCAACCGCGGCCTCTTCCTTGCCGGGAGCTTGTTCGCCATGGCGTTCGCCTACCTGCTGGCGGGAGCGGCGCCGAACACCGCGGTCCTCATTGTCGCCGTTTCTCTCGGCTCGGCGGCGGGAGCGTTCTGGCACCCCGTGGGTCTCGGCATCCTCTCCTACGCCTTCCCCCAAAACCGGGCCTTGATGATGTCGCTCCACCGCTCCGCCGGGAGCGTGGGCGAGGTGGTGACGCCCTTCATCGTCGCCGGGGCGCTGGTTTTCACGACATGGCGCGGCGTGCTGGCGGGCGGCTTCTTCCTCATCACCGTCGTCTCCGCGACCTTGCTGTTCGCGCTCGTGCGCATAGGCCTGCCGAAGCGCGAGCCCATCAAACGGAGCGCAGGCGCGCAGTTCAGGAGCATCGCGGGACTCTTCCGCTCTCCCGCTCTCCCCGTCCTGCTCGCCGTCTCCGGCCTGCGCGGCATGGCCGACCGGGCCGTCGTCTTCTTCCTGCCCATCCTCATCGCCCAGTTCCTGCGGGAGACCGAGACCGACCCCAGCGACGCCCGCATCGCGGCGGTCGTCGCCCCCTACCTTGCCCTCATGGTCGGGACGTCCGTCATCGTCTCTCCTATCATCGGCGCGGTGTCCGACCGGATAGGCCGCAAGCCCGTGCTCATCTGGGTGCTCTTCTTCTCGACCGTAATCACCGGTGCGCTCTGGTTCGTTTCGGAGCTCGGCCCCGCGCTGCTGGTGCTGGTCGGTCTGCTCGGCATCGTGCGTTTCGCCGGGGCGAACCTGGCGCAGGCGGCGTCGCTGGACATCGCCGAGGGCAGGCAGATCGAGGGAAGCATGATTGGGCTGCTGTGGGGCAACAACGCCGCGCTCGGGGCGCTCTCGCCGCTCTTCCTCGGCTTCATCATTGCGCAGTGGTCGCCGGCGGGGACAGAGGACTACAGCCTCATGTTCCCCTACGCCACCGTGCTTGCGCTCCTCGCGACGATTGCGGCCTTCTTCCTGCCTCCTATCGGCAAGCCCCGCCTAGGGTAGGGATTCCGCAGCAGGCCCCTCCGTCGCGTTGACGGCGTCCAAGGGCTGTCCTGTATCATTCTAAAGAGGCGGGTCGAGCGTCTGGCTCCCCGTCATGCCGGGTGGCAACGTAGCTCAGCGGCAGAGCGGGCGCTTCATAAGCGCTAGGTCACAGGTTCGAATCCCGTCGTTGCCACCAACTGCCTCGCGCTTCCGTCGCCCCGTTCGTTCCATGACCCTGCGCCGCCCGCGCCCCAAGGGCCAGGGGCGCCTAACCCGACCGGTTTCGCTCGCCCTCGAGCTTGGGCGCGTTGGGCGGACGCTTGCTGGGCAGGCCCTCTTTCGCCACGAAAACGAGGGCAAGGCCGCCGCCCAATAGCAGCGGCACGAAGACCAGGAATGTGACTGATGGACTGGTTGCGGCGGCCACGGCGCCGGCGATGATTGGCCCAGCGATGCCGCCGGTCTCGCCAACCGTCCGCCGCAATGCCTGGAGCTGACCGCGCAGGTGAGGAGGCACGATATCGAACGTGTAGGTGGTCATGGAGCCCATCGCCATGCCGCTGGCGAACCCCATGAACACGAGCACGGGGATGAGCGCGGCGACGTTCGACGCAAATGGGAGCGCGATGAACGCGGCCCCCGCAATCAATGCCGACGGCGCGGCTACCCACTTCCGTCCCACCTTGTCGGAAACGAACCCGGCGGGAACGATGATTGAGAAGGTCGCCAAGCCAAGGACCGTGAACAGCAGCCCCGTCACCGCGGGGGAGTAGCCGAGCTGGTCCTGGGTGAACAGGGGCAGCATCGTATTCGTCACCTGCGTCCGAGTAAGCACGCCGAACGTGGCTATGAACAGGATGAAATAAGTGAGCCGGTAGTAAGGGTGGATGTCCTTGAAGGCGGTGAGGTCGAACATCGAACGGGGGTTCTTCGGCCGCTCTAGCCTGACGGAGCGGTGCAGCAGCGAAATCAGAAATACGATGGCGCTGACTCCGCCGAATATCAGGAAGAGACCCTGGATGCCGACGGGCTCTGTGAGCAACCCGCCGACGGCAGGCCCGAACGCAATGCCCGCGCTGCTGATGCCCATTAGCGTGCTTAGGGCGCGTCCACGCTGCTCCGCGCGCACCATCTCGGCGGCGGCGATCTCCCTGCCGAACATCCACATGTTTTGGCCGAACCCCCAGATGAACTGCGTGAGCATCAGAAAAAGGAAGTTCGGCGCGTAGGCTGCAGCCAAGAGGCTTGCCGTCGATATCAGCGCGCCCAACACCATGGGCGGCTTTGAGCCCCACCGGTCAACGATCGCGCCAGTCGGGATGAACGATATGAACCGCCCAACCTGCTGCGCCGTTATGACCTGCACGCCCAGCGCGCCGGAGACGCCATACTCCGCGCCGAGGACGGGCAGGGCGGGGATGAGCATCCCCTGGCCGATACTCATCAGCAGGGATGGTAGATAGATGTGGAGCGCGCCGCTCCAGAACTTGCTGGACATCATCAGAGAACCCAGGGGGACAGGGGCCAGGCTACCACGGCGGCGGCGCGGAGGGGGTCGCGTTCAGCGCGAAAGGCGTATCATCAATGCTGTCCCGCTCCTCAGAGATTCACGTTTCCACCTCCCCGGGGGAGGCTCCACTTTCCACATCCACGGACGGGGATGTGGATCACAGAAGGGTCCGGGCGAATAGCTCAGCGGTTAGAGCGCCTGTCTTACACACAGGAGGTCGCAGGTTCGATCCCTGCTTCGCCCACCAAGCATGAGTATAGTCCCCATCCTTTACACTCACCGGACCTCGGTATACCCGAGATGACCATATTGCCTGAGCCGCTTCAATCGTTCGTCGAAGGCCTGGCCTGGACTCGTATCACGATCGGCGAGTCGCTGTCCGACATCTTCCGTCTGGATCGATCCGGACATGTGGCGCTCTATCTCAAGATCGCTCCAAGGGCTCACTGGATGGAGCTCCTGCGGGAGAAGGAGCGGCTCGACTGGTTGCAGGGCAGGCTCCCTGTTCCAGACGTCCTCGGGTACGAGACGGACTTGCCTGCCAAACGTGATGATTGACCGCGACGAAATCAGCGGGTTCGTGGATTGGGGCAGAGCGGGAGTAGCCGACCGCTACAAGAACATCGCGCTGGTAGCAAGGAGTCTGGAGCGAAATACTGGAGAAGACCTTACATTGACGTTCTTTGAGGCGTACGGTCTCTCGAGCCCGGACGCCGACAAGATCGAGTACTATAAACTGCTGGACGAATTCTAGTAAGACAGCGGGTGGTGCACATTGTGCGTTCTCCCATAGAGCAGGAGGTTATGATCCCTACAGCAGCACCTCCCACCGAAAAGTTCGCAATTCGGTATGCCTAGGTCCACCAAGCTGGACAGAATCAAGAGCCTTCACGCTGAGGTTCGAGTTGGCGCTGTAGAGAAGAGGGCTAACCTATGCTTGACTTCATAAAGGGCCGCGAGTTGAGCCGCCACTTCTACGAGGAGGTGGTCGGCCCCATTCTGAGTACCCACTTCGGGGACATCAGGCACACCGCGTGCCTGATTGGACATGGGTCAGAGGTGCTCGGTTACGACACTGAAGAGTCCATGGACCATGAATGGGGTCCAAGGCTCCAAGTTTTCCTCTCCGACAACGATTGGACACACCGAAGGGATGAGATCGAAGAGCGGCTGCAGCTTGAGTTGCCAAGGACATTTCGTGGATTCTCAACCAGCTTATCGGAGCCGGATGAAGAAGGGGTGAGGATACGGGTCGATATCGATGACGGACCGGTCCGTCACAGTGTGCGAATCAGCACACTCAAGCAGTTCTTCATGACATATCTTGGCACTGACCCGTTCAGGGAGACGAGCCACGTAGAATGGCTTACGTTCTCCGAGCAGTCTCTGTTGTCCATCACTCAAGCCGTCGTCTATCACGATGATTTGGGTCTCGGCGAACTGCAAGACAAGTTCCGTTACTATCCCCGCGATATATGGCTCTATCTGCTAGAATCGCAGTGGCGTCGGCTCGACCAGATGGAGCCGCTGATGGGTCGAAGCGGAAACTTAGGAGACGAGCTCGGCTCAAAGTTGATCGCCCACCAGATCGTATTGGACCTGGTGCACCTATGCTTTCTCATGGAGAAACGCTATGCTCCTTACGCAAAGTGGCTTGGGACTGCTTTTCGCGAATTGGTCTGCGCACACCAGGTGGTGCCGATCATGGCAGCTATACTAGCCAGCAACCACTGGAGAGAGCGCGAAGACCATCTCTCGGAGGCTTACGTACTGGCGGCTGCGCTACACAACAACCTTCATGTCACAGAACCCCTCGACGCTGGTGTGAGACCGTTCCACAATCGGCCGTATCGAGTGATCGGAGCGCAGCGATTCGCCCACGCCATAGTTGGTCAGATCGTCGACCCACAGGTCCGGGAGCTCCCGGATTTCCTGGGATCCGTCGACCAGATCAGCCACTCTGTTGACATCCTCACGAGGACACGCCACCGGGAAGCCTTGCGAAGTCTGTACCAGCAGGTCTAAAGGGAGCATTGCCAGTCGATACCAGCGATGATCGAGTCGAGTCATGAAGCAGAGCCCACCATGCTATATTCGAACCTCCCAGCGAAAAGTTCGTAATTCAGTCTTACACGGCCCACTTTTTCCGACCTAGCGAGACTGAATTCATAACTCCTTGACCTGCGCCGTCGGCGTACCAGTAGGCAGAGTTCGTGGTCGAGGAGTTGGTCAAGTCCAAGGTCGGCCGCTACAAGTCACAGCCCACCAGACTTGACAAAATCAAGAACGTTTCGGTTGAGGTTCTTTCTGGACCTGTAGTCAGACTAGGTCAACCCTGCGGTCAAGGACCCACGCGTTGTCGCTCTAGGTCTGGTATACTGCACCAACTGAGGAAGCCGAATCTCGTGATCATGTCCCGAGAGAGTACCCAAGTGGTGGTGATGATGAACGCCGTGGCTATGCGCCACGGCCGATTGATGTTGGGGAGAATGCTGTAGTCCAAGTACCAAGCTAGACTCGATATAGAGGGCCTCCCCAACGGGAGGCCCTCTCATTTTCTTCAACTCACCCAGGAGCACTGCCATGACAGACGACTTCTACATCACCACTCCAATCTACTACGTCAACGACGAGCCGCATATCGGGCACGCTCACACGACGGTCCTTGCAGACGTGGCGGCCAGGTACCGTAGGCTTCAGGGCAAAAGTGTCTTCCTGCTGGCTGGCACGGACGAGCACGGCCAGAAAATAAGGGACGCTGCCCTCAAGAACGACATAGACCCCAAGACGCACGCCGACCGCATGGTCGTGCGGTTCCAGGACGCATGGAAGAACCTGGACATATCGCATGACGACTTCATCCGCACCACGGAGCCAAGGCATATCCGGCAAGTGGAGTCTGTGCTTCAAGGTCTGTGGGACAAGAGGGATATCTACCTCGGCGAGTACGAGGGCTGGTACTGTGTGCCCGACGAGCGGTTCTGGACTGAGAAGGATCTCGCCGATAGCAGCTGTCCCGACTGCGGACGGCCTGTCGAGCGAATCGTCGAGGCCAACTACTTCTTTCGTATGGGTAAGCACCAGGACTGGCTGGTCAACTACATCCACGACCAGCCCGGGTTTATACAGCCGACACAACGCCGGAACGAAGTCCTCGGATACCTTAAGCGGCCTCTTGGCGATCTCTGCATCACGAGGCCGGTCAAACGTCTGGACTGGGGTGTCAGGCTCCCATTCGACAGGGATTACGTCACCTACGTCTGGTTCGACGCCCTCATCAACTACCTGACTGCAGCGGGCTTCCAGTCGGACGACCGGAAGTTCAGCCGACTGTGGCCTACCGCCACCCACCTGATAGGCAAGGACATCCTCATTCCCCACGCGGTCTACTGGCCGACGATGCTCAGGGCGATAGACGTTCCCCTACCAAGGACTATCTTCGCCCACGGCTGGTGGAACGTAGATGGGGAGAAAATGTCGAAGTCCACAGGCAACGTGGTAAAGCCCCTGGATCTCGCAGCCAAACTCGGCTCGGATGCCTTTCGCTACTTCCTGGTGCGGGATATGGCGATGGGTCGTGATGCTGATTTCAGCGAGGAGCTTCTTCGCAGCCGATATGAAAGCACGCTGGCCAACGGGCTCGGCAACCTCGCCCAACGGCTCACAAGCATGATTGTCCAGTACTGCGACGGGGTGGTGCCCAAAGCTGGGACCGGCGGCGATCCGGAGGCTGAGCTCCACGATCGGTGTACACGGCTCGTCGACGAAGTGTTCGAGAATGTGGACTCGCTATCCTTTGACGAAGCACTGCGAGCCGTTGAGGCAGTGATTCGGGATTTGAACCGATACATCGAACGGGAAGCACCCTGGGCCCTCTTCAAGAAGGGCGACTACGAGGCCGTCCGAAGAGTCGTCTATACAGGTTCGGAGGGACTACGTCTGGTTTCGGTACTCATCCACCCTGTCATGCCAAGGAAGACGCGTGAGATATGGCAGCGCTTGAGATGGGTACCGGATGACGACCTGATCGAATGCCTTAGATGGGGTGTTCTCCGTCCAGGATCTGTAGCAACGCTCCGGCCACCTTTGTTTCCTAGGGTTCGCTAGGTCCATAGAGCCTAATCCTCGGACCTCGTGCAGGCATGCCCGGGCACTTGAGTCCAGTCCCTCCCTCAGCGGTTTCTGGACGGAAGGGCCAAGTCTCTGGCGAACGCGAACGACCACTTGTATGTCTGGGGACTAACATAGTCTGAGGTACAATGAGTGGGGGGAGGTCAGTCTGGTGGACTGTGACTTGTAAGGAGGCGTTTAAATTGTACCCGCACGATGCAACAAAGGCGGAACGCGGCGCCCGTGCGGCCGTAATCGGTGCCGTCGCTGGTATCATCCCCGCGATAGGCCTCGACTGTGTGCGGGTCCTCAACAGTGAGCCCCCGGAAGTAGCAGCCCAGCTTGCCGGCACCATCGCCTTCGCCCTAGTGTACGCCTCACCATACCTGCTCGCCCTCATGGCATCCAGGGCGCGGGACCCCGGAGTCCGTGGAGGCCTCCTGGCGGCTATCGGACTCCTCTCGCTCGTAGCCAGTTTCTCAGACATGTCGCTGGTCTCCGTAGTCTTGCTGCCCGCGACCCTCGTGCTCTGGTTCGCCGCTGCAAGGAGCCTCTCGGCGTCGGGCCGCCCTCTGGCGACTTCCGTTCCCGCCGCCGGTAGGGCTGCTCATCATCGCGACCGTGGCGCTCGGCATCTTTGCACTTTGGGGTATCCAAGACGACGAGGCCCGATGCTGGGTCCTGTATTATGACTCCGACGGACAGTTGTTGCGCTGGGAGTCTCGGCCAAACGTCGGGATGACTGGGAGCCCCGTGAACGACGGCCCCGCGATGGTGAGCTACGACGGTGGTGTGACGTGGCAGAGGGAAGGCCCCTTGAAAGGCCCCCGCAACTACTGCATCAGCGACATCATCACCAACACGGAAGCTGCATCGGGCATGGGAGCCGTAGTCGCCGCCCTCATGGCCATGCTGCTCCTCTCACGCCTGCGTTGGCCCCCAAGCGGCCAACCGGTCAGGACAGCGCCGCCCTAGTCCGCCCCAGCACCGCCGGGTTGACCGCCGCAATCCGAGGAGACGGACGAGGCCGTCGCACTTGCAGCCGATGGAGGGGCGGAGGCCAAGAAGCCACGTCAACCTCATTGGGACTGCGATAATCTTTCCCGGGCCTCCTCGGCTCGAGTCTGACCCGAAATGGGACCACATGCGTCTCTCCCTCGCTCTGACAACCCTATATCGGAACCTCCCAGCGAAAAGTTCGCAATTCAGTCTTACACGGCCCACCAGCCTTTACTGAAGCGAGAACCGGGCCGCGAAGAGCCATCTCCTCTGCGTCCAGGCCGGATATCCAGCTGTCGTCGGGCACGGAAACTGTAGTCCGCATCGGCCATACTAGGCCGGTAAAGGTCGTATTTATGACCTACCGGTGCTCTGGGGAAGCGTCCCGCCGGGAACAAATCCCCGCCGCTCAACGTCTATATGAGGCAGTGAACCCAAATGGAGGTTGAGCCAAGAATGAAGACAGCAATAGCTACCATCGCCATCATCGCCGCCGTCGGGCTATTAACGATGGCCTGCGCTGGGAAGCCTATGCCGGTCGACGATTCGCAGCCAACGCCGGCGCCAACCTCTACGCCAGTCCCTCCTACGCCCACTCCGTCTGTGGTCGCTTCAGACGACTTCACTGACGCAAGAATATCCATGCGCGAGGGGGGCGGGATGCTCGGCACGGTCCGAGTCCACACTGTCGATTCGACTCTGTTGAGTTACAAGGGGAATTTCCGTGCGGTCGCCAATCAAGAAGCACGGACGGAGTGCTCGGCAACCACCATATCGCCGGAAGACCAGAAGCTCCTCTGGAGAACGCTGTACGAAAGCGATGTCTTCACGCTCGGGGATAACAACGAAATGCTGTCGGTTGTGGCCGATGTATCCTTCTACGCCATAATCGTTGAACATTATGGGCAACGCAATGAATTCTCTGTTTACGCCCCCGGATTTCTGGCTGATCGTCTAGAAGGGCGCTACCTCGCCATCGTGGAGGCCATAAGGAATTTGGCCAACCTGCGCCTGCGTGCCCCAAGCCCGGAGGCTTGTGCTGACTACCAGGAGGCTAATCAGACACCGGAGCCCACTCCAACGCCTGTCCCTCCCACGTCCACGCCGGTCGACGCCTCGCAGGCATTACCAGTGCCAACCTCTACACCTGTCCCCCCCACGCCCACGCCGGTTGACGAGTCGCAGCCAATATCAGCGCCAACCTCTACACCTGTCCCCCCCACGCCCACGCCGATGCCGAACGTTCACCGCGTTGAGATTGGTCTTGGCGGATCCGTCCAATTGCCCGACCAGGGTATTGGAATCTCCTTTGACCGGGTGGTGGAGGATTCCCGGTGTCCGGCGAACGTCGTATGTATATGGGCCGGGGAGGTGGTGATCGAACTGACGGTGACTGAGGCTGACACGAGCGTTGTCGTTCGTCTGTCCCTTCGGCCGGGCTCTCCTATCAAAAGCCCGTGGGTCAGAGCAACCAGCTCCCAGCCCGGTTCGGAGGACATCTCCATCCGGCTGATAAGCCTGTGGGCGTATCCAGGTTCTGACGGCAACGAGGGAGGCGGGGGACCGACGGCGCTGCTGGAAGTCATGGTTGACAGGGGGTAGCGTCTGGCCAGGCCGTGGTAGGCACGGCCGCCAGGCCGTAAGAGACGGCACTCGATTCCCGGGGCAAAAGGAATAAGATAGACTTGGATTCGGCTTGGGCGGGCCTACGGGCCGGTTGGGCTCCTCTGGTCTACAGTGAGACCACCCTGCGAAAAGTTCGCAGTACAGTACACTCCGGCCCACCAGCCGAGAGTCCCCGTAGTTTTCTTAGCGTGCAGACCAGTTTTCAAGTCGGAGTGATCTAGCGGTGGCACGACTGTCGAGCAACGGCGCAGAATATGCTGAATGAGTAGACGGAGCGGGGGAATCGCCAGGCCGCTACCCCCGACGCAATATTCCCAAGCGCATGGCGGTGAGGACTGCTTGCATCTGCGTGGTGGTGCCGAGCTTCCGGCGGATGTGGCGGATATGATGGCGCACCGTGTGAAGGCTGAGGCCCAGGTCGCCATGGGCGTGAGGGAACCATTTTCCGTTCCCCCGGGGCACAGAGCATCCGCAACCGGGCCGCAGTTGGGACGAGGCCGGCTCGTACGCTACGGATGCCGGGACACCCACGCGCACTCCGGAGTGAGGCTTCCCTCCACGAGGCCGCTCAACGTGTCGTAGCATCGCCGACCCACAACCGTGTCTGGCGAGTAGCCGAGGATGCGCAGGCCTTGTTTCAAGATACGTACTTTCGTTCGGAACGGTCTATGACATGTTTGTGTTATTGCTGCTCTCACCAAGTCAGGCTAGGCAGGGCTAGGTGTATCCTAGGCGCGGACATGGAGGAAGGATCATGCTTGGATTCTCTCACGGCGGCACGACCCATCTATTCGGCAGACCACCCAAGCGACGAGGCGCTCGTCGGAACAATGGACGGCATCGTCACGCTGCGCCGCAACGGCGATCGCTGGCTAGAGGTTGGGCGCTCGCTGGGCGGCAAGCATATCCACGCGCTCTTGTTCGCAGGCGGCACGATCTTCGCAGGCGCCTGGTGGGATGGCGTGTACGCCAGCGAAGGCGGCGGCGAGACATGGCAGGCGCGCGATGCGGGCATCGAGGTACGGAGTCTATTCAGTCTCGCTGCGGTCGACCTAGAGGATGGGACGCGGCTGTTTGCCGGCACTGAGCCCGCGCGCCTCTACTACAGCGATGGCATGGGCATGAAGTGGATTGAGCTTCCCGAGCTCCGGTCCGTCGAGTCGGTTCCTCGATGGCGCTCCGCGGCCGACCCGTTCGAGGCACATCTGAAGCACATCAACTTTCACCCGGACGACCCCACGCACATGTATGCGAGTATCGAGGTCGGCGGGCTGCTCGAGAGCACAGACGGAGGTCAGACCTGGTCGGACATCGAGGTGCCGAACCCCGATGTTCACCGCACGGTCATCGATTACCGCAACCCGTCCGTTCTTTGGACCACCGGCGGCGCCGGTCTGCTTCAGAGCGAGGACGGTGGGAGGTCGTGGCAGGAGCTATTTGGCAAGGAGAACGAAATCGGCGGCTACCCCGACCAGCTCGTACATCTGCCGAGCGACCCGAACACCTTGTACATCTCCGCTTCGCAAACGGGGCCGCGGTCCTGGGTCAGGGAGGGCTCGACCAAGGGGTTCGCGGGCGGCCGTATTGCCAAGAGCACGGACGGCGGACGTTCCTGGACGGTGCTGACGGGAGGATTGCCCGATCGGCTGCATGGCAATGTCGAGGCGATGTGCCTCGAGGAGGCCATCGGGAGCGTTCAACTGTTTGCGGGCATGACCGACGGCGAGGTCTGGTGGACGGGCAATGGCGGCGAGAACTGGAGCATGATTGCTCAGCTCGCTCCGGTATCCAAGTCGGTGCATACCGAGATGCTGACCGGCGTATGCACACACGCCCTCAAGTTCTCCGATGGTGAGCGAGTCGAGCAGAAGGCGTAGCGTCTATTGCCCTTCGTTAGGCGATTGCGCGAGTCGCTTCGAGACGATGTCGCTCTTCAGGCGTGAGACCGAGCAGTCCGTTGAAGACGTAGTCGTTCGCGCCGGCGAAGGAGGGCCGTCCGGTCATCTCTTGCCTTCCGGGGGTCGCCGACAGATGGATAGAGAGTCCGCCCACGTCCATAGGGCCGGATTCCGGGTCGTCCACTGGGACGACAAAGCCGCGCTCGCGCAGATGCACGTCGAAATACACGTCCTCGCCGGACTGGACGGCGCTCGCGGGAACGCTGGCCTTCTGTAGCAGGAACATCACCTGGCGCGGCGTCAGCCCTTTCGTCCAAGCAGTGATGACGCCGTCCATCTCGTCGATGTTGGCGAGGCGGGCGTCGAGCGTGGCGAAGCGGGGGTCGTCTCCCAGCGCGGGCTTGTCCATGACAGCGCATAAGGCGCGCCACTGATCGTCGTTCGTGCAAACTATCGCGCAGAACTTCTCGGCCCCGCGGCAGGGATAGACGTCGTGAGGAGCTGCGTTAGGCTTCCTGTTGCCGGACGGTTGCCAGTCGCGACCATTGACAGACGAGTCGAGCAGCCCCACGCCCAACGCCGCCGCCAGCGCCTCCAACTGGGCTATCTCGACCTCCTGGCCGCCTCCGATGATGTCTCTAGCGTGCAGAGTGGCCATGACGACCAACGCCCCCTGCGCCCCAGAAAGGAAGTCAGGAACGGCGATTTTGCCGCGCATCGCCATCGGCGTGTCTGGGCGCCCCCAGATGTAGAGCATCCCCGAATCTGCCATCAGCTGGGCCCCGTGCGACGCGTACTCGCGGCCCGGACCGGTGCTCCCGTACCCCGGCATGCTGAGCACAATGATGTCCGGGTTGACCTCGCGGAGCGAATCGTAGCTGAGATTGAAGCGTTCGAGCGTTCCAGGGCGGTAGTTGTTCACCAGCACGTCGCTCTGCCGGGCGAGCTGCTTAACGAGGTCCTGCCCATCCGGGTTATGCAGATCGATGGTGATGCTCAGTTTGTTGCGGTTGAGTTCTGTGTACGTCCCTGCCCTGCCCTCGCGCTGCGTATCGAACAGTCCCGACTCGATCTTGATGACCTCCGCTCCGTAGTCCGCAAGCAGCCGCGTACAGAATGGTCCTGCCCAGGCCCTAGTGAGGTCGATGACGCGGATTCCCTTGAGCGGAGGCTGTGGAGCGATGCCGGCGTCCACCGCGGCGGTCCGGTTCGCCCGGCGGTTCCCTGCCAGGCGCAGCACTTCGTCTTTGTGCTCGTCTAGGGGAGGAGCGAATCGCGCGGTCCGGGGCGCCGTGCTACTTAGAGACCATGGGGTCCCCGGCATGCGAATGCTCCCCAGCAACGGATGGGGTAGGTCCTGGAACCATCCCCGAGCCGCCAGCTGCGGACTGCGGCTTACGTCGCTGAAGGTATTCACGGGGGCGATAGGTAGACCGCGCTCGCGGGCGCCGCGCACGAACTCCTCAGTCGTCATCGCCAGAGCGAATTCCTTGATGATGGCGTCGGCGACCTCAGCGTTCTCGTGACGCGCCTCCAAGGTCAGCCAGTACGGGTCCTCGAGGATGGGGTTGTCGATCCACTTCGCCAAACGCTTCCAAAGGTGAGCAAAGTGGATGTTCATCATGGCGTGTCCGTCGGAGCACTGATAGCAATTCACTCCGGCGACATTCGTGGCGGACCCGAAACGGCGCATTATTTCGGTGGCGGCTGAGAATCGGCCGATGGGCATCGAGGATGACGACGCCACCATCGCCTGTTGGAGCGATACGTCAACGTGCTGGCCGGCGCCGGAAGTCCGGCGGGCATACAGCGCTAGCAGTGTCCCCAAGGCCCCATGCGTTCCGCCGATGTAAACGCTGATGTCTCCCGGCGCCGCGCAGGGCAGGTCGCCTTCGTCGCCGACGTTGAACAGCCAGTCCGACATGGCTTGGGCGATGAGATCGTTTCCCTGAAGCTGCGCGTACGGCCCTGTCTGTCCGAACGGCGTGATTGACGTCAGGACAATCGAAGGGTTCATCTTCCGGAGGTCTTCATAGCCCAGACCCAGAGATGCCAGGCGCCCTGCGGTGAAATCTTCAACGACGGCGTCTGCGTCGGCTGCCAGGGCCATAATTGTTGCCCTATCCGACTGTTCCGTGGGATCCAGCACGATACTGCGCTTGTTCGCGTTCAGATGGAGAAAGGGGATACTCCGCTCCACGTCGGGGATATTGTTGGCAAAGGGGAGAGCCTGCCGGGCTGCCCCTCCGCCGGGCGGTTCCACCCTGATTACGTCTGCGCCGAGGTCCGCTAGGAGCCGGGAAGCGTACTGCCCGAAGCTCTGAGTCAAGTCGAGAATTTGAAACGCTTCCAGTGCGGTCCGTTCTATTGACATGCTGCTCTCCGAGAGACCTTGTCACGCCAGGTAGGCGCCGGACATGGGGATCCTGCACCCACTGCGGTTGGTTACAACGCTATCACGCGGATGAGCCGCTTGCGACGGAGACAGGAAAGGCCCGTGGTGAACGTGACGAAAAACGTCGTATCGACTTGACCGCACGCGCTAAATTGACGCATGCGGAACGCCAAGATATGTTCGCTGCGGTCCGTCCCGCGCCTCCACTTGCCCCTGCCCGTGTGATTCAGAGCGTGGGACGGCAGAAAGGCTGCAATGGCTGACAGTATGCGCGGCGCGGCTGCGATAGTGGGAATCGGGGAGCTCAAGCCGGAGCGGAGCCGGCCCGGACGGGACGCGATGAGCCTCCTTGCCGAGGCTGCCTATCTCGCCATCCAGGACGCCGGCCTCACGAAGGCGGATATCGACGGGATGGTCCTCGACCCGGAGCTGGCGGTTGGCAGCGGCGGAGGCTACAACGCCCGCATGGCCGAGTACATGGGCATTTACCCGACATGGGCGACGGGCTGCGACGCGCAAGGCGCAGCAGGTGTGGCGATGGCCCTACAGGCCGCCGCCTATATCCACGCCGGGCTGGCGAACTACGTGCTCTGTGGAATGGGAGCGGCGGACCCTGCCGGGCGACGCAGACAAACCGGCCGCGCAAGCACTGAGACGGCAACCACGGAGTTCCAGGCCCCGTTCGGGCCGACGGTCGGGGCGAACGGGTGGTACGCGATGATCGCCAAACGGTACGAGGCGTTGTACGGGACCACGGTGGAAAAGCGGGCCAAGATAGCGGTGGATTTCCGTTACAACGCCAACCACAACCCGCTGGCCATCTTTCACGATACGCCCTTGACCACTGACGACGTGATTAACTCCCGCATCGTTGCGGACCCGCTGCGCTTGTTTGAATGCGTCATGCCGTGCGCCGGCGCATGCGCGTTCGTGGTCGCCCGCGCAGACTTGGCGCGGGGTCTTCCGCATGAGCCGGCGTATATCTTGGGGGGCGGCCTGGGAATCTTGCGAGGCAATCTTACGCATGTCGGGGAGATCACCGTCAGTCCGGTCGGGCGCGGCGCCAGGAAGGCATTCGCAATGGCGGGCTACGGGCCGTCTGACGTTGAAGTGATGGAGATATATGACTCTTTCACCATCACCGTGATGTGCGAACTCGAAGAGTCGGGCTTTTGCAAGAAGGGCGAAGCGGGAGACTGGGTCCAGGAGCACGACCTGACCTTCAAGGGCGATAAGCCCCTCAATACCCACGGAGGCCAGTTGTCCTACGGGCAGGCGTCGACCGCCGGAGGCTGCGCTCAGGTTACCGAGGCCGTCCGGCAGATCCGGCGGGACGGCGGCGCGCACCAAGTGCCGGGGCCAACTGACCTTGTCTACGTGACAGGATCGGGAGGCTCCTTCTCGCAGCAGTCCGCTATGCTGCTCAGCAGCGACGCGGCGCTGTAGCGAGTTCGGATCGGGGGAGGACGTATGGCTACGGATGCTGGATACAACAAGCCTCTGCCCACACCAAGCGCTGTGAGCCAGCCGTTCTGGGACGCCGCAAAGGAGCACCGCCTGGTGTACCAGCGCTGTCGAGCATGCGGCGCTCGCGTCTTCTACCCACGGGATGTTTGTCCCGGTCCGGACTGTTTTGGAGTCGGCACTCTCGACTGGGTGGAGTCCTCCGGGGAGGGATGGGTCTACTCCTACACCGTATCGCACCAGCCGGCGCACCCGGGCTTTATTCCGGACGTTCCCTATGTGCTCGCTATCGTGGAGCTCAGCGAGGGGTGGCGGATGAACACGAACATCGTCAATGCGGACCCCAAGGACATTGCGATAGGGTCGCCTGTGGAAGTCGTCTGGGACGATGTCACTCCCGAGTTCACCTTGCCGAAGTTCCAGCTCGCGGGCTGAGCGCGCAGGATTCCGCTCATGCGGCGTCGGCGGCGCGGGGTCCGTCAACCGTCGGAAAGCATTCACGGTCAATCAGTAGGAGGGGGATGAAATCATGGCGGCTACGATTGACGCGGACACCCACGTGGACGAAACGGAGGAGACCTGGGAGTACATGCTCGCGAGCGAGCAAGCCTTCAAGCCGGTCGTCGGGTACCCAAGCAACCCGGACCCTAAGCGGGCGACCCAACGGTTCTGGGTGATCGACGGGGACCGTCAGCCGAGGCTTGCCCGCGATGACAAGAGAACGATGACGACGGCTAGCACGCGCGAGCTTCTGGACGTCAACGACCGGCTGCGAGACATGGACACCCTTGGTGTTCAGACTCACGTCATCTACCCAACCCTGTTCCTGGTCCAGCCCACGACGAAGCCGGAGATTGACGTAGCCCTCAAGCGCGCCTACAACCGGTGGCTGGGCGACCGCAGCGACGCGTCGGGGGGACGCCTCCGGTGGCTGTGCCTGCCCCCGTTGATGAATGTGGGAGAGGCGATCAACGAGATGCGGTGGGCCAAGGACCACGGCGCCGTGGGCGTGTTCAAGAAGGGCAATCGGGAAGCCGATAAGAACCTGGCCGACGAGTATTTCGAGCCGTTCTGGAAAGAGGCCGACGACCTGGAGATGCCGGTGTGTATACACATTGGAAGCGGCATACCGAATACGAGGGAGAACAGGACGGACACCGACGGGCGAGCCCCACGCGTGCCGTTCGCCTCGCTGCCAGACTCCTTCACGACCCTGGTGATGAGCAAGCTTCCGCTGAGGTATCGGAACATCCGTTGGGGGTTCATCGAGGCCGCGTCGGGGTGGATCCCGCACCAGCTCTATCAGATCAGGCGCCGGCTCGCCCGTCCCGGAGGACTAGGGCCGCCCCCAACGCAGCTGAGTTACGCGGACATACCCGACGGATTCGACGCGCTCCAGGATACGTTGAGGGAATGGAACATCTTCGTCACCTGTCTCGTGGACGAGGACCTGCCGTACATCCTCAAGTTCGCGGGCGAGGACAACCTGGTCGTAGGTTCGGACTACACCCACGCGGACCAGTCCCAGGAGCGCGACTTTCAAGAAGCGCTCCGGGCCAGGGCCGACGCCGGCGAGATCTCCCACGCCGCCGTCGGCAAGATGCTCTACAACAATCCCAAACGACTCTACGGTCTGTGAGGGGAACCATGCATCCCGTTCTGGAAGGGTTGCGAGTCATCGACCTCAGCTTTGGCATCGCGGGTCCCGCTACTGCTATGTACCTGGCTGACCAAGGGGCCGACGTAATCAGGATTGACCCCCCGGCGCCCAGTGCGTCCGGAGCCGACCCCTCGACAGATCCGAGCGGCTTTATCGCGCAGGACCGCAACAAGCGCAGCATTGCGCTGGACCTGCGCAAGCCCGAAGGCTATGCAGTGTTCCGCAGGCTGGCGGAGCGGTCGGACGTGCTAATCGCCAATATGCGCCTCGCCGCCGCCAAGAAGCTGAGCGTCGATTATGAGACGGTCCGGCGACTCAACCCCCGTTTGGTCTACGGACGGATCTCCGCGTTTGGGCCCAAGGGACCCTACGCGGAGAGGGGCGGGTACGATCGTCTAACGCAGGGGCTCTCCGGCGCGATGTACCGGCGATGGGAGGACGGCACACCGGTGTCCACGGGAGGCTTCCTCTCCGACCCGTCTATTCCCATGCTCATGGGGTATGGAATCATGTTGGCCCTATGGCAGCGTGAGAAGACGGGGGAGGGGCAGCTGGTGGAGACTTCGCTGCTCCAGGCGGCCATCGCGATGCAGCTAACGAACCTCGTCAAGATGGAAAGCTCGGACCGGCTGTTGGGGGACTACAACTTCCCCAGCTACGGCATCTACCGCTGCGAGGACGGGGCCTACATCAACGTCACGGCGCTCCAGCATCACCAGTTCGAACGGCTCTGTCGTCTCATGGAGCTCGACCATCTCCTCGAAGACCCGCGCATGTCCGATCCGGAGAAGCGTCCTGCATACCGGCGGGAGATACACCCCATCATCGACGCCATATTCGCCACCAAGCCGTCGTCGGCATGGCTCGCTCAGCTGAACGAGGCCGACGTGCCCGCTGCCCCGATACTCGACCGCGCCCAGGTATTTTCGGAGCCGTAGATGGTGGCGAACAGTATGTTCGTAGAGGTCGATCACCCAAAGGCAGGGAAGGTGCAAACGATTGCCCCTCCGTTCCGGCTCTCGGAGGTGGGAGAGGTCCATCACCGGCCGCCGCCGTTACTGGGCCAGCACACCCGCGAAGTGCTCGAGGAGCTGCACTACGGGCCGGAGGAGATCGCTGACCTCCAAGCGAAGAGCATCGTGCAGTGATGGGCGCGGCTAAGGGGTCGGCGCTCGATAGGCGGACGGGGAGGTAGGCGTACCCGATGGCGGCCATCCATTTTGAAAAACGCGGATATGTCGTCCTCATCACGATGGAGGGCGACAACGACTTGAACCTTGGCGTGGTCGGGAGCGAGCTGCACGCCCGGTTGGCCGACTACGTTGAGGATGGAGGCCTGCGCTGCTGCATCGTGACGGGCGCGGGAGAGCGCGCCTTCTCGGCGGGCGCGGACCTCAAGAGGGCGGCGGAGCGCGGCGGGGTCGCGGGTGGTGGCGGTGGGGCCGGCTCCGCATGGGACCCGTCTCCGCTAACGCTGATCAACGGCCTGGAGATTCGGAAGCCGATTATCGCGGCTGTGAATGGAGCCGCGGTTGGGGCCGGCTGCATGCTCGCGCTCGCGTGCGACATCCGGATAGCGTCCGAGAATGCTCAATTCGGCATTCCTGAAATCAAGCTGGGGTTTCCATCCGGGATGGGCGCCCCTCAACGGTTGCCCCGGCTCATCCCGTTCGGAGCCGCGCTGGAGATGCTGCTGACCGGCGATCGCATTAGCGCGGAGCAAGCCTTGCAATGGGGCCTCGTCAACCGGGTGGTCTCCCAAGAGGACCTTTTGGACTCGGCGTTCGACCTAGCCAACCGCATAGCGGCCAATCCGCCCTTGGCAGTGCGAGGCATGAAGGAGATCGCCTACCGCTCTCGTGAGATGTCCTTCGCCGACGGCATCAGGATGTCCGAGCTTCTGGGCTCGATAGCCCGCGGCACGGAGGACGCGAAAGAGGGCCTCCGCGCCTTCGCGGAGAAGCGTCCGCCTGACTTCCAAGGGCACTGACGGACTACGCGCCGTATTGCGCCAGTGGCCGTTCCGGGCATCGCCCGCGCTTGGGAACGAGGATGCGGCCTTGCGGGACGGCTATCCGATGCCCACAAGCTCGGTGGCCTCGATTGACGCCGCGCCTTCAGCTTGGAAGGACCTCACGACGTCTTTGAAGCGGACCTCATAGCGGGGCATCGTAGACCCGTCGTCATACACCTCGTAGACCTCCGCCGTCCCGTTAGGGCCGTCGATGGTCGTCAATAGATTGCGCTCCTCAGCCATCATGCCTCCTCAATTGGAGCTAGCCGAACATTAATCGATACGGGCGACGCGAGGCGCTCACTGCGTCCCGGAGGGGCGTCCCGCCCAGGCCGTGAGGGAAATCGCAGTTCCTCCACGACATTGCCCAGCGGCGGAGACCATAGCACCGCGCTCTTCAACCGTGAAGCCAATCCCTTGGACATGGTTGCCAGAGCTGAGCTACGAAGGCTCATCGGGCGGAGGGTAGGGCATACATGGGCCTGCGTGGGACGAGGCCGCCAGGATAATGAGTTTCCGCTAAACCGGATAGTCGAAGGCGGACCAGCGTGGGCTATCGTCATCGTCGCCATGCTCTTCTACAACGTCGCGCCTGGGCCGGACATGCTCGGCCGCAACGCTCACATCACCATAACCCTCGTGGCTACTTTGGCCATTGCGAACGTTATGGTGACGGGGCTTGGGTTGGTTGCCACAGGCCAGCTCGCCAGGCTGACCAGGGTCCCCTATCCGGTTATTGGGTCGGTAGTGATTCCGGTCGCGGTGGTCGCCGCGTTCTTGAATACGCGGCTCTGGCAAGCTGTCGGCCTGACTTTCGCATTCTGCATCGTGGGGCTGCTGATGAAGCGCCTCCAGTGGCCGCGGCCTCCCCTGGTATTGGGGTTTATCCTTGGCCCGATATTTGAGGGCAATCTTCGTTCCGCTTTGGGATTCGAAGGAAACCTTTGGGGCGTTGTCACCCGCCCTGTAACGCTCATCCTGCTGGTCCTGCTCGTCGCTGGTCTCAACCTAGCGACGGCCCGCAGCGAGCGTGAAATAGCCCGTCAGAACGCCGACGCGTTGGATCCGAGGTTAGGAATCCCGGCCGAGCGAAGCGCCCAGGGCGTAGGCACAGTCACGACTCCGGCTACTTGGATGCGCCGCATGGTGGGGCTGGAACGCGCCGAGTGGCGCATCGAGAACGTGCTTAGATGGGAGAACCTCTTCCCCGTCGGCGTGCTAATCATCCTTGGCGTCGCTTTCTGGATGGCGTTGGACTTCGGCCCGAAAGCCGGCATGGTGCCACGTTGGCTGTGCGGCGGAGCGATAGTGATGATTGCCTTCCAGCTGGTAAGGCAATCGCTCACCCCGCGGGGCGCCACAGAGATCATGGACCTAGGTATGCGAAGCACCGGCATGGCCGGTGCCGGACGCTCGGGAGCGATAATCTTCGGGCTCATTGTCCTGTCCGGATTGGTGTCGATCAGCGTTGGCCTTCAATACGCCGCCATCTTCTATGCGGTGGCGGGAAGCATCCTTCTTATCAAGGAACACTATCGCTGGTTGGTGGCAGTGGCGACGGGCCTGATTGTGTCGGCGTTCGTATTCGGTCTTGCGGGCCGGGTCATGGCCATCCTCTGGCCCAAGCCGCTTCTCCTAGAGTGGTTGTCCGGCTGAGCAGCCGGACTGTTAAGGAGCGAACGATGGCCTATAACGGGACTAAGATCGTGGACTTCGATAGCCATCTTGTCGGCGACGTGCCGAACTGGCCTCATTTCATCGACGACGAATGGCGGGACTACCTTCCGAAGCCCTTGCCAACGGGGCCTGAAGAGCGCCGCCGCACGCTTATTGGCAACCAGATAATGATCGGCGCCGAGGTCACCCGCAATGCTGGTGAGAAACCCAACTGGGCAACCGCGCACGATTACACACCCGAGGGCCGGGTGGCGAACCTCGACAAAGACCAGATCGATTGCGCCGTCCTCTCTCCGAACTCACCCGCTCTGGATCTCGCCTGGTTCCCCGAAGACCCGAGGCTCGCGGCGGCGTTCTGTAGGGCCGAGAACGGATATATGGCCCACTACGCGTCGTCCTTCCCGGAGAGGCTGAAGTGGGCGGGCCTCATTCCCTGGCAGGGTGCGGAGGAGGCCGTTAGGGAACTCCACCGCGCCCACGAGATGGGCAGTGTAGGGATCAACATGAAGGCGGTTCCTCTACTTGGGCGTGAGTGCTGGGATCGGTACTACGACCCGATTTATGCAGATCTAGAGAGACTGGGCATGCCCATCATTATCCACGACACGAAATTCTGGTCGATGGGTGTAGAGCGCTTCGCAGACAACTTCTTCTACTCCCACATGGTCGGTCGGGTAATCGAAGGGATGGTCATGCTGATGGCCATCATCTGCGGTGGCGTGCTCGAACGCTTCCCCGGCCTAAAGGTGGTGCTGCTGGAAGGCGGCGCTTCGCACATGCCCTGGCGGCTCAGCCGCATGGATGAGCATTACGAGAAGCTTCCCCACCTCGTGCCGTGGTTGAGGATGAAGCCTTCCGCCTACTTCAACCGGCAGGTCTACGTTGGCTGCGAGCCATTCGAAGATGCCCACTTCGAGATGGCGATCGAGATGCTCGGCGACGACAACTTCATCTTGGCGACGGACAATCCCCACTGGGACTCGGCCCCACCCGGGCAGGTAACGAAACCCGTGTTCGAAAGCACCCGGCTCTCGGAAGAGACGAAGCACAAAGTCCTCGGTGGGAATGCCGCGACTCTCATTGAGGTGTAGCTTGCGCCAGAACTGCGCCGAGGCCTAGCCCCGGCGCACTAGAGGAGGACTCCATGGCCATTCTCGAACGTACATACGCTCCAGAGGTTGGCCCCGCAGTCGACGGGGTGCTGGTCTCGGCAGACTCTCACGTAATCGAGCCGGCGGGACTCTGGAAGGACAATCTTCCTAAAGCGTTCCGCGACCAAGCGCCGGATTTCGGCGGGGCTCGGAGGACCGACGCCCCCGGCGGGATGGACAAGTCGGAACGAGTCAACGAGATGGCCCGCGACGGCGTGAGCGCCGAGGTGCTGTACCCGACTCACGGCTTGAAGACCCTCGTCCTCGGCGACCGTGATCTGGAAGAGGCGTGCGTTAGGGTCTACAACGATTGGCTGATGGACTACTGCTCGGCGGCGCCGCATAGCCTCATCGGCCTCGCCCTACTTTCGACGTACCGAATCGATGCGGCCATCGAAGAGATGGAGCGCTGCCGAAAGGGAGGGATGTCTGGGGCGGTAGTCTGGCAGGTCCCCGCCCCCGAGATTCCCTTCACCTCGCGCCACTACGACCGGCTGTGGGCCAGCGCCCAGGACCTCGACATGCCGATTGCCTTGCACATCCTCAGCGGACACGGCTACAACCTGCGGCGGACCTTCAGCGATGGAGGCGCGCCAACCTTCGACAGGGGTATCGAGCAGGAGCGGACCAGCGTCAACCTAAAGCTGGTGTACGCGATGGATTCCCTGTACGACTTCATCTTCTCCGGCGTTCTGGAGCGTTTCCCTCGACTCAAGCTGGTGCTCGTCGAAAACGAGATAGGCTGGCTCCCGTTCATCCTGGAGCAGTGGGACTACTACTACAAGCGCCACGGTACGGACCGGGAGGCCCTGAGTCTCACCATGCTCCCGAGTGAGTATTTCAACAGACAGGTGTACGCAACCTTTTTCAACGATGCAGTCGGAGGCAGGCTCCTGTCTTGGTGGGGCGCTGACAACTGCATGTGGTCCAGCGACTATCCGCACGGTAATTCCACCTGGCCTAAGTCCCGTGAAATAGTTTCGCGAGATATGGGAGCCTTGCCTCCCGATGTGCGCGCTAAGCTGTTGCACGAGAACGTCGAAAAGCTCTATGGAATCAAGACCCCTGCTGAGGCCCCCGCCTAAGCGTCGGTAGTGTCGAGAGAGAGGCGGACTGCGGCTGCCAAGGCCTAGGGTCGGCTGCGCGGGGCGGGGCCGACGCACTTGACTAGCATGCGCGGCTAGCACATGATTGTGCGCGATTTTGAGCTTCGCGTCCGAGAGTCGAGAGGGGTTAGCATGACCAACTACGACTACGACATGGTAGCCATCGGGTCAGGGCCAGCTGGGCAAAGGGCCGTAATTCAGGCTAGCAAACTTGGAAAGCGCGCCGCCATAGTTGAGCGCCATTCGGACATCGGAGGCGTAAGTGGCAACACAGTAATCGCAAGCAAGACTCTACGCGAAGCAGTATTGTATCTTACCGGCTATAGAGAACGCAGTATCTATGGCGAGTCCTACGCCGTAAAGCAAGACATAACAATGGACGACCTCATGGTGCGTACTCGCTATGCGATGCAGCAGCAGGTCGATATATTGCGCGCTCAGCTCGGCCGTAACAGAGTAGACATGATAAACGCTGAGGGGTCGTTCGTTGACCGCCACACGATAAACCTCTCCTCTGATGACGGCAAATCGAATCGCACCATCACTGCCGATAAAGTGATGATAGCTGTAGGAAGCTATTCCACGACGCCGCCCGTAGTCTTCGTGGATGGACGACTAGTGCTGGTAAGCGATGACGCTCTGAACTTAACCAAGCTGCCTCGTACGATGACTATCGTAGGGGGCGGCGCGACTGGTTTGGAATACTGCAGCACCTATTCGGCGCTGAGCGTGCGGGTTACGCTGGTAGACAGAAATCCACGACTGCTGCCGTTCGCGGACGATGAGATTGTGGACACCCTTGTATATCATTTGCGTCAGAGGCGCGTTACTTTCCGAATGAGCGAAAATGTCTTTGACATCGAATATATGAGGGACGAACGCGGCGACCGGGTGCGTGTCAAACTTGAAAGCGGAAAATAAATAATAAGCGACGTAGTGATGTACTGTGTCGGACGCACTGGCAGCACAGAAGAGCTTAGGCTGGAGGCTGCGGGCCTGGAGGCCGATCAACGAGGGCGTCTTAGCGTGGACGGCGACTACCAGACCAACGTAGAAGGCGTTTACGCAGTGGGGGGCGTGATTGGTTTTCCCGACCTCGTATCGACTTCCGCGGTGCAGGGTCGTCTGGCTGCGTGCCATGCGTTTGGCGTGCCGACCAATAGTTTCCCCGGCCTCTTTCCTTATACGGTGAAAACGACCCCCGAAGTGGCCATGGTCGGCAAGACGGAGTCCCAGCTCACGGATGAAAGCGTTCCCTACGAAATCGGCAAGGCGCGTTACCAAGAGACCATGCGCAGTGTGATTCAAGGCGACAACCCCGGTCTCCTAAAGCTGCTCTTCGATATCGAGACGCGAAAACTGCTGGGCGTGCACATCATCGGGGACGGCGCTGCGGAGCTGATACACATCGGGCAGGCGGTCATTGCGCACGGTGGAACGATTGACTACTTCGTTGAAGCCGTGATCAGCCATCCGACGCTGGCCGAGTGCTATACGACAGCTGCCCTGAACGGCATTAACCGTCTCGATTCGTGAGTCCTGCCTAGGCTGGCGACGTCAACCTACCGTCATCCCTTATCGGCGCTAGCGACTCGATCGTCTCGCTCATCATGGCCTTATCCGCGCCGAACGGGAACATCAGGATGGGCAGGGTTACTCCGGCGGCGCGGGCCTCCTCTAGCCTTTCGCGCGCCTGGGCCCGCGTCCCGACGGCGCTCGTCGTGTCGACCATCTCGTCGGTCACGGCGGCGGCAGCGGCGGGACGCCCTTCGCGCCCGGGTTTCCGCCACTCCTCTTTGATTCGCGTGGCCTCGTCCTCCCAGCCGAAGCGTTGCATCATGCGGTTGTAGAACGTGCCCATACCGCCGACGTAGAAGGCGATGTGGGCGCGGACCCTCGCTCTGGGGTCGCCGGGGTCGTCCGCTATGGCCGCGAGCACGCTCGGAGCGATTTCGATGGCGTCAGGGTCGCGTCCTGAGCACATAGCGCCCGTCGCCAAGCTCTCCCGCAGCTTGGGGAGCGCGTCGCGCCGCAGGAAGATTGGCAGCCAGCCTTCCGCTAGCTCCCCGGTCAGTTCGACGTTGCGCGGACCTATCGACGCAATCATGATGGGGATATCGGGCCTCGCCGGACTTTCACGTAGTCGAAAGCCCTTCAGTCGGAACACCTCACCCTCGTAGTCCACCCGCTCGCCGGCCAGCGCGAGCCTCAGGATATCGACGTACTCGCGGGTCCGCTGCAGTGGCCGCTCCCAGCGCTGACCGTGCCAGTTCTCGACGACGATAGGCCCGCTCGTTCCCAGCCCGAGGGTCAGCCGGCCTCCCGACAGGGAGTCGAGCGACGCCGCGCTCTGGGCCGTCATCGCCGGCGTGCGGCTGAACATCGTTGCAATGTGGGTCCCGATTCCGATCCTGGACGTGTGCGACGCGGCCCACGCGAGCGTCGTGAAGGCGTCGTACCCCCACGACTCGCCGTACCAGACGGACTCGTACCCCAGCTCCTCCGCCCGTCGAATGAGATCGAGCGTCTCCTGACGGGTCAGACCCCCGCCCACGGGAATGTGGAGCGCAAGACGCCGATGCTCGTCGTTCATGTCCCCTCCTCTCCGGCGGCGCGATTATAGGCGCGCTTTGTTAGCCCGCGCTCCATTAGAATGCTCGCCGCCCCTTCGAGGGCAAAGGAGGAGCGCCAGTGCTTCAGCCCCACCCACCTCAGAGCCGCGAGGTCGTCGACTTCTTCATGGACCGCAAGGTCGCCATCGGCAGGTGGTCCTAGGATGCGTGCGGCAGTCTTCACCCAGCCCAACCAACCCATGACGATCGAGGACCTCGTCATGCCGGAGCCGCGCGAGCACGAGGCGCGTATCAGGGTCGCGGCCTGTGGCGTCTGCCACACGGACCTTCACGTGCTCAAGGGCGAGGTCGCCTTCCCCACGCCCGGCGTGCTTGGCCACGAGGTGTCGGGCGTCGTAGACGCCGTAGGTCGAGGTGTCTCCAATGTCGCCGTCGGGGACCGCGTCGTCTGCTCCTTCATCATGCCCTGCGGTCACTGCGGCTATTGTGTGCGCGGGCGGGAGGACCTTTGCGAGACCTTCTTCGCCTACAACCGGCTCAAGGGCCAGCTGTACGACGGCGCCACTCGCCTCGCCAGGACCGACGGCTCGCCCATCGCCATGTACAGCATGGGCGGCCTCGCCGAGTATGCGGTGACCCCCGACACTTCCGTCTACCGCTTGCCGGACAGCGTGCCCCTCAACGACGCCTCTATCGTCGGCTGCTCCATCTTTACCGCGTACGGCGCGGTGCGGAACCAGGCCGATTTGCGCCTCGGCCAGAGTGTCGCGGTCTTTGCGGTGGGCGGCGTCGGCACGCAGGTGCTGCAGATGGCGCGGGCCTTTGGCGCGTCTCAGGTCATAGCGGTCGACATCCGGGGCGACAAGCTGGAGAAGGCGTTGGAGATGGGCGCGACGGACGTCGTGAATAGCTCGTCTGAGGACGCGCCTGCCCGAGTGCGCGAGCTGACCGGGGGACGCGGCGTGGACGTCGCTATCGAGGCCCTTGGGGCGCCCGTCACCGTCGAGCAAGCGTTCGCCTCCGTGCGCGACGGCGGCAAGGTCGTGCTGATCGGCATCGCCCCCGCCGGAGTCGAGGCCTCGCTGGAGATTACGCGCTTCGTGCGGCGGGGCCTTACCGTCGTCGGCTCCTACGGCGCGAAGGCCCGGAGCGACATGCCGGAGATTATCGAGCTCGTCCGCCGCGGCGCCGTCGACACCTCCGCCCCCATTACCCGCCGCTACACCCTCGACCAGGTCAACGAAGCCTACGCCGCCCTGGCCGCCGGCGAGATAGTCGGTCGCGCAATCATCGAGATGAGCGCCTAGTCCCATTCCCTGTCCGAGTCCTCTTGTATGTTGTCGGAGATGGCGGGGCAGGCCGTTGTCCTCTCGGTTGGAAGAGACCGTGGTCATGCCAACGGTCACGGCGATGCGATGCAACCCGGTGATCAAGGAGTTCTATGCGCGCCTGGTGAAAGCGGGCAAGCTTCCGAAGGTGGCGCTCACCGCGTGCATGCGCAAGCTGCTGACCGTCCTCAACGCCATGCTCCGGCACGGGACTCCGTGGAACCCCCAGATGGCTTGACTTCCAACACAATTGCTCCACCGTCTGCGCAGGAGGGGGAGAGGACCAGAGCAGACGGGAATCCTCGCAGCCCTCCGGCGCCCTGGCCCTTCACCTGTGGGGGCTTGGTACAGGAAGTTCCCGGTTTGCGCGAAAAAAGTTCCCCATCTCATTTTCGTTACGAGTGAAGAAGTTCCCCGTTGCATTTTTGCTAGGAATAAAAAGTTCCCCGTTTTCATGTTGGTCAGGCGTGAAAGTTCCCCGAAATCGGGGGGTGAGCCGGGGGTTGTGGAGGGTGTTTTCATGGCGGTGGTCTGCTTCCTGGGTCTCAGAACTTCCCCGTTCGAGATTTTTAATGTTTCACAGCGGCGTCCCCTCCTCAATCCTCCCCCGCAGACGGGAGAGGAGGCCGGAGCAGACGGGAGAGGAGGGAACAAAGTCCGGCGCGGGTGGTTGGGGTACTGCGGCCTAGGTATGACGATAGCCCGACACTGTATTGTAAGACGCTCGGTGGTGTTCGGGGAAGGGGCAAATGTCAGTCGGAACCTCCCCTAGCCCCTCCTTCCATAAGGAAGGGAACCGGAGAGGGGAATGGCTGGGATGGCGCTAGGGAGAGGACTGAGAAACGCCCTTGCGGTATGCTCTTGCCCAAGGAGGAGCGCATGGAGCCCCTAACTCTTGACGAAGCCATCCGAATGATGACTGCGGGCCGAGCCAGAGCCGACGAGCTCGGCATCAAGGTCAGCATTGCCATCTTGGACCCGCGCGGCGACATCGTGGCCCTGAACCGCATGGACGGCGCCCTGTGGCGGAGTGTCCCCATCTCTCAGGGTAAAGCCGCTGCGTCGGCAGCCTGGATATGCCGAGCGGCGACCTTCGAGACCGGTGGGACCAGCCCGTCGTTCGCGCCCTGTCGATGATGGAGAACGGGCGGCTTATCCCTTGGCAAGGCGCGCTGCCGGTCAGACGCGCGGATGGCGCCATGGTCGGCGCTATCGGCGTTAGCGGCGCGCGGCCGGACGAAGACGAGGAGGTCGCCGCCACGGGCCTTGCGGCGCTATAGCCATGGTGGAAAGCTTCAAGATCAAGGAAGAGGATGCGGTTCGGGTCGCGCCTGACCCCCTCCGCGAAGCGACGACCGCGCTGCTGGAGAAGGTGGGCGTGCCGCACGACGACGCCCGCATCGGCGCCGACGTCATCATCATGGCCGACCTCCGCGGCGTGGACAGCCACGGCGTGTCCAACATGCTCAAGGTCTACCTAGACCGGTACGCAGACGGCACGCAGAACCCGACGCCCGACTGGAAGATCGTCCGGGAGCGAGCGTCGTCCGCCAACATCGACTGCGACCGCGGCCTCGGCATCATCCTCGCGCCCAAGGCCATGGAGATTGCCATCGAGAAGGCGAAACACACCGGCGTCGGCGTCGTCACCATGTTCAACAGCGGCCACGTCGGCATGGCGGCATATCACGCCATGCTGGCGCTGGAGCATGACATGATTGGCATGTGCATGACCGCCGCCGGCCCCGCCGTGCTCCCAACCTTTGGCAGAGTCCCCCGGCTGGGCACGAACCCCATCGCCATCGCCGCGCCTACCCTCAGCGAGCGCCCGTGGGTCTTTGACATGGCCACGAGCGTTGTCCCCGTGAACAAGGTCCGCAACGCTCGTAGGATGGGCGCGCCCCTCCCGCCGGGACTGATCGCCGACGCCGAGGGGACCCCGATCATGGAGCCGGTCCTCGCGCCCGACGATTTCCAGCTGCTGCCCCTGGGGACCGACCGCGGCTCCGGCTCGCACAAGGGCTATGGCCTGGCTGTCGCCGTCGACATTCTCTGCTCTGTCCTCGCAGGCGCGGATTTCGGCATCCGGGCCGGCCGCCTGCACTTCCGCCACTACGTGGCCGCCTATGACATCGACGCCTTCAGCGACGTCGGCGACTTCAAGGCGCGCATGGACGACTTTATCCGGGAGCTCAAGGCCACGCCCCCCGCAGCCGGTCACGACCGCGTGCTGGTCGCAGGCCAGCCCGAATGGGAAGCTCTCGACGATCGCTCCGTCCGCGGCATCCCCCTCCACCGCGACGTCGTCGAATGGTTCCAAGGCGTCTGTGCCGAGCTCGGCGTCGAGTGTAATATCTAGCGTAAGCGGCCCCCTCTCCCAGTGTCCCCCGCAGGCAGACGGGGGAGAGGACGACAAACCCCTCAGGTGATGAGCCGACCAACGGGTCCGTGTGAGGCTGCCGAAAGGGGGTTGGGAAAGGGGCAACAGGTTCGTGGTGAGCCCGTCGGATCACGCTTGCCCTTTGCCCGTGGTTGGCCCGGTGCTGCTAGGCTGCGGCCTGTAGAGTACCTGTCCATAAGTTGCTTGGTCTTGCCCTCGGCGGCCCGAGCCACCATGAACTCCCGTACGGACGTAATGAGACAATGACAGAATCAGCAACGAGACGGCTAGGGCGGAAAAGCATTCGCGCACTCAATGAACACTTTCTACTCTACACTCGCGCTCAGCTTGACCTTATGATTACCGTCCATGGACTCAAGTCTCGCTTTTCAGGAAATACACCTCCCGCGCTGAATGCAGTGTTCCTTCGATTGCTTGAGGAAGATGCCGACGAACAGGAACTAAACAACGCGATAGAGTTACTTCAGGAAGAAGTCACGATACCCGCGTTCAAAAAGATGCAGCCGGATGAATATGGTGATCGGTCCGAGAATTCACAGCAACTCTATGAATCATTCCAAAACGCCTTGAGGGCGGACGGTCTGGATTTGGTGGAAGGCCGCGTCGTCCCGTTTCTCTCCCCATCGGCCGACCCCGCCAAGGAACAAGGCGTCTTGGAGTCACGCCTTGATGAGTATGAGTTTGCGGTCACACATAACCTCCTCAACCAGGCCATAGACAACGCCGCACATGGCCACTGGGAAGCCGCCAATGGTCAAGTGCGGTCATTCCTCGAATCGCTGTGTAATGAAATCGTAGCGTCACTATACATTGAGGGTGGTAACGCCCCTACAGGTGCACCCGCCCGGAAATACCTCCAAGAGAAACGATTCCTTAGTGAAAAGGAGGCGAACCTACTGAAAGCCTTGTTTGGAGTCCTCCACGGCGAGGGCTCACATCCCGGCACATCGTCGGAGGACGATTGCCACCGCCGCAAGCTGATGGCATTCGCGATGGCCAACTACTATCTCGAACGGCTCGATGATTGGCGTAGGGGCTAGTGAGGAGATTGCCGATACTGGCGACCTCCTCCATTGGTGCCCGCAAGGGCAACCTGTTACAGACATGACATTAGGGTATTGCCATGCCGTCGGCGCTCTTGGTACGCTGGCCCTCGTGACGGTCGGCTGTCGCCCTGTCTCGCAGCCCCCGCTTACGAGTGAAATGAGTCCGAATGAGACCAAATGAGACCGTTTTTCACGACGGAACGTCCTCTCCGCTCCTGGACTCTGCCCCCGTAGGAGTGAGGGCCGAGGCCCATTTCGCTCCATCCCCAGGGAGTCTCCCATGAGCGGTCGAAGCTTGGATGTCTCACAATGTCTCGGAATGTCTCACTTTCGCGCGGAAATGACTGAGGAGAAAGCATGAAGGCTGCTTGGTACGAACGCTACGGCCCGGCGCGGGACGTGTTGCAGGTCGGCGAGATTCCGGACCCGGCGTCGGGCCCCGGCGAGGCGCTCGTGCGAGTGCGCGCTTCCGGCGTGAACCCGTCCGATTGGAAGTCGCGCACCGGTTCGCGAGGCCCCCAGATGCCGTTCCCGTTCGTCGTGCCCCATAGCGATGGGGCAGGGGAAGTCGTGGGCGTTGGGCAGGGAATCGACGCGGCCCGCGTTGGGCAGCGCGTATGGCTGTTCGAGGGCCAGTGGCAGCGGCAGTTCGGCACGGCGGCCAAGTACATCGCGCTCCCCGCGGACCACGCCGTGCCCCTCGCCGATGACGTGAGCTTCGAGGAGGGCGCGTGCATCGGCATCCCGGCGATGACGGCACACCGCTGCCTTTTCGCAAGCGGCGGCGGCCCATTGACCGGCGTGACCGTCCTCGTGACCGGGGGCGCGGGGGCTGTCGGCCACTACGCCATCCAGCTCGCTAAGTGGGCGGGCGCCAACGTGATTGCGACCGTCAGCTCGGACGTGAAGGCTGCGCGCGCGAGGGAGTCCGGTGCCGACCACACCGTGAACTATCGCACGGAGGACGTCGCGGCCCGAGTGCTCGAGATTACCGGCGGCCGGGGCGCCGACCGTATCGTGGAAGTCGATTTCGGAGGAAATCTCGCCGTCAGCAAGCAGGCCATAGCCCTCAACGGCGCCATCGGGTGCTACGCGTCGACGGGCGACCGCGAGCCGGCGGTCGAGTATCAGGCCTTCTCGCGGAAGAACGCCACGGTGCATTTCGTGTTGGTGTACTCCGAGCCTGAGGCGGCCAAGCGCCAGGCGGTGGAGGACATCTCCCGGGCCATCGCCGACTCCGCGCTGACGCACCCCATCGCCGCGACGATGCCCCTCGATGAGATCGTGGCGGCCCACGAGCTGCAAGAGAGCAACACCGCCATCGGCAACATCATCCTCAGGCTGTGAGCCTTTGTCTGACATAGAAGATCTTAACTTCTCGATTGTCGCTATTGTTGTCGCCCCGCGTTGCTGTTATCGTATCGATGTTAAGGAAACGTGCAGCCGGAACGCGGTACATTTGTGTGCCGCATACGCATAATTGAACGGTGGCTGAATCGTGGGCAGCGTCTGCCCTCCCCCATAGGAGGTTTCCAGTGGTGAGCAGTGCTAGTGCTCTTTCTCAGAGCGAGCTGTTCGAGGGTCTTACGTCGGAGCAGGCAGCCCGCCTCGAGAGCCTGGCCTCCACCATCCGCGTTCCAGTCGGGACCGAGCTGTTCCGCAGCGGCGCGGCCGCCTCTCACCTCTACGTCGTGCTCGATGGCGCCGTTGAGTTGCACATGGCCATACCTGATTGGTGGGGAATCGACACCCATCGCCGTAAGGTGTCAACGGCTAGGGCCGGACAGGTCCTCGGATGGTCCGCAATGGTCCACCCTTCCACTTACTCGCTGACCGCCGTTTGCTCCGGCAAGGCGACGCTGGCCCGCTTCAACGCAGCCGACATCGCCGAGGCGACCGCGAACGACCCGCACATGGGCCAGACCTTGCTGGCCCGCATCCTCCGGGTAGTGTCCCGCAGATTTGACCTGCTGGCCGAGGCTGTGCTGGCCCAGCGGGCGGTCCAAGCTTCCCAGGACGCGAGTCAAGCTGCCCAACCCGGTTAGGAAGACCCTTCGCAACTCCCCGCCGTCCTCACGCATCGGGGACCTCCCTGCGGCGCTCCATCTCTGCTGGCCTTCGCCCATGCTGTGGAGGAAAGACTCAGGAGGGGGGCGGTTCAGATAGAATGCGTCTTCCACCATGACCAACGTCCCCATGCATCAGACCTACGCGGACTCGGGAGTCGATACCGCCGCCGCGGCGACCGGACTGTCCGGGTTGCTCGAATGGGTGTCTCAGACCCGCGACTTCCGGGAGGGCGTCGGCGAGCAGATCGTGCCCAACGGCTTCTTCGCGACAGTTCTACGGCTGACCGACAGGCTGTCGCTCGCAATCTCCACGGACGGAGTTGGCTCGAAGAGCGTTCTGGCCCAGCTGACCGGCGACTTTGAGTCGATCGGTTGGGACTGCATCGCGGTGAACGTGAACGACGTGGTCTGCGCGGGCGCCCAGCCCTTCGCTCTCGTCGACTACATCTCGCTTCAGTTCCCCCACGAGGACATGCTCGCGGGCCTCGGCAAGGGGATGCGCGACGGCGCCGAGCGGGCGCGCGTGTCGGTCGTAGGCGGCGAGCTGTCGCAACACCCCGACACGCTCACCGGCCCCCGCGAGGGCTATGCGTTCGACATCTCAGGGACGTGCGTCGGGTTGCTCGACGGCGCGGCCCCGGTCTCCGGCGCTCGCATCGCGCCGGGGGATGTGGTCATCGGCATGCCCAGCAATGGCGTGCACGCAAACGGGCTAACGCTGGCCCGCCGCGTTCTGCTCGGGGACGACCCGGCCGCAGTGGACCGGCCTATTCCGGAGTGCGGGCTCAGCGTTGGCGATGAGCTGCTCAAGCGCACGCACATCTATGTCCCCCAAGCGATGGCGATGATGAGGGCGGGCGTCGACGTGCGCGGGCTTGCTCACATCTCCGGCGACGGGCTGCTCAACCTGCTCAGGCTCGACGCCGAGGTTGAGTACTACATCGACGCTCTCCCCCCCGTCCCGCCGGTGTTCGAGGTCATACAGCGCGATGGAAACGTCGACCTTGCGGAGATGTACCGGGTGTACAACATGGGGGTAGGCTTCTGCGCGGTCGTTTCGGCGTCGCAGGTCGATGCGGCGCTGGAGTCCATTGCAGGCGTCGGCGGCGAGGCGTCTGTCATCGGCGTCGTCCGAGAGGGCAGGCGTCGCGTGGTCCTGCCCCAGCCGTCGCTCATCGGAGAGAGCGGCGCATTCGCGGCGGGGAATTCCTAGGCGCGTCGAGGCTTCGCGTGTAGAATCTCCATCGATGCCCGGTCGAGTTCCATCGCCCAGTCCTCACCCCGAACTCGGACCTGTCTGGAGAGGCGATATGTCCCTGTACGAGGAGCTCAAGGTCTTCTCCGGCAACTCCAACAAGTTGCTGGCCTCCAACGTCGCCGATTACCTTGACATTCCGTTGGGAAACATCGACGCCTTCAAGTTCAGCAACGACAACACGTTCGTCCGTATCAAGGAGAACATCAGGCAGCGCGACGTTTTCTTGCTCCAGTCCTTCTCGACGCCGGTCAACGACCACGTGATGGAGATGCTGATCATGATCGACGCCGCCAAGCGCGCGTCGGCCGGACGCATCACCGCCGTCATTCCCTACTACGGCTATGGCCGAACGGACAAGAAGGACCAACCCCGAGTTCCCATCACGGCGAGGCTCGTCGCCGATCTGCTCACCACCGCGGGCGCCGACCGGGTGCTCACGATGGACCTCCATGCCGGGCAGATTCAGGGATTCTTCAACATCCCCGTGGATGAGCTCACTGCCCTGCCCATCATCGTCAACTACTTCGAGGAGATGGAACTCGATAACCCCGTCGTCGTGGCGGTGGACATCGGGATATCAAAGCGGGCGCGTGACATGGCCGAGCGGCTGGGCGTGCCCCTCGTGATTATCGAGAAGCGTCGCATGGGGAACGAGGACAAGACCGAGCTCCTCAACATCATCGGCGAAGTCGACGGCAAGACCGCCATCCTCATGGATGACGAGGTCGACACCGGAGGGTCGATGGTGAGCGCCGCGGTCGCGCTGGTGAACGCCGGAGTGCAGGCGGTCTACGCTTCGTCCACTCACGCGGTGCTGTCCGGCGGAGCGATTCCGCGTTTCAAGGAGAGTCCCATACGCGAGCTCGTTTGCACTGACACCATTCCCTTGTCCGACGAGAAGCGCAACGGGCAGGTGAAGGTCGTCTCCGTCGCCGCGCTGCTTGGCGAGGCTATCCACCGCATCCACGATGGGCTGTCGGTTGGCGCGATGTTCGATAAGTAGGTTCGATGGCTGACGACCGCGCATACGCACGGCATGACCTTGGGGTCTGCACACTGGTCGAGCCCGAATTCGTGGGCTCTCCCGGCAGCCGCACATTCCGGCTCTACGCTGCCGGGGAGAACGGCTCGGCGCTGCTCTGGCTGGAGAAGGAAGAGCTCTATGAGCTCGCCCTGACCATCAAGCGCCTGCTGCGGAGCGCGGTCCGCGAGACCGGCGAGCCGGTCGTCAGCGGCAGTGAGGACACGAGCGTCGATTTCGACTGCAAGGTGACCGCGTTGTCGCTGGGCCACGACCGGCGGACCGGACGCTACATGATTCTTGCCCAGGTATCCGAGGAAGAGGACGACGCAATCGCGCTGTGGGCGGACTCGGACGTGATGAACTGGCTCGCTGACCGGGCGTTCGAGGTCCACGACGCGGGCCGCGCCCGCTGCTTTCTCTGCGGCGCTGCCATACGAGAGGACAAGAACCACGCCTGTCCGCGCGCCAACTAATGCCGCTGCACAGCCGCTACCCCCGCGAGCAGATCGCGATGGGGCGCCACGATGTACCGCCGTCCTCTCCGGAAGCGGAGCAGTTCGTCCGCGAGGCGCGCATCGGCGACGGTTGGCTGCACCCCGAGGCTTCGAACTACACCTTCGTGGTGGAGCTTGAGCTCGACGGCTGCCGAGGACATGGGGTGTACAAGCCCCGGGCCGGCGAGGCGCCATTGTGGGACTTCCCAGGCGGGACGCTGTACCGGCGCGAGTGCGCCGCATACGAGCTGAGCAAGGCACTCGGGTGGGGCCTCATTCCGCCGACGGTCGAGCGCGATGGCGAAGCCGGGGAAGGCTCGTTGCAGCTGTTCGTGCCGCACGACCCCGACTCGAATTTCTTCACGTTCCGGGACGCGAGGGAAGAGGAGTGTCTGCGCCTGGCGGTATTCGACTTCATCGCTAACAACGCCGACCGCAAGGGCGGGCATTGCTTCGTCGGCCCGGATGGTCGGGTGTGGGCGGTGGATAACGGGCTCACGTTCAACGTGAGTTACAAGCTGCGGACCGTGGTCTGGGACTTCGCGGGCCAGCGCGTGCCTGACGCTCTCATCGAGGATGCGGCAAGGGCAGCGAGGGAGCTCGATTCAGGCGATGGCGGTCTGGCGGAGGCGGTCGTGGCTAAGCTGGACGAGTCCGAAGCGGCCGCGTTGCGGGGGCGGCTCCAGATTCTGTTGGACGAGCCGGTCCTTCCGTCGCCCCGTACGCGCCGCGACCTGCCGTGGCCGTGGCCCTAGGGGGCGTCGGGGTTCGTTTGGGGGGCGCGGGGCGGGGCCGCGGGGGCCGGTGCGTCGGTAGGCTGGCCCTTGCCGAATAGCCTTCCGACACGCCGCTGCAGATCGCGGATTGGGTACGCGCGCACCGATATGCCGGAGGTGATCTGCTCGACGACCGGGGGTTTGCCGAGGACCATCGCTCCTCTCCAACGCCGGAGCTCACTGGGACGGGGGCTCTGATCGGGTGCGGTAGAGAAGGTCTCGAACGGGGCCCAGCGCTTGGTGCGGGGAATGCGCAGCAGCGCGAGGCCGCCCGCCTCCCTGACGATGAGCGTGCCTGCCGCGAGGTCCCATACCCACGGGCCGTTGAAGACGACGTAGTCGAACACGCCGCGGGCGGCCATGGCCAGCTCGAAGCCTGCGCTGCCAGAGGTGCGGAGGTCGCCGAGGCACCGGCGCAGGCGGCGGTGCTGGTCGAACATGCGCAGGAAATAGCCGGGGACGGAGGCCATGCGGCGGGGCGGGTCGAGGTTCGCTAGGGAGATGGGCTGGCCGTCTTCGTAGGCGCCGCCGCCTCTGCGCGCGTGGAGGACGCGGCCTTCGACGCTGCCGATGCGCGGCGTGTAGATGGCGCCGACCACGGGCACGCCGCGCTCCAAGACGCCGACCATAGCGGCGAACATCGGCAGGCCGTGGAGGAAGTTCGTCGTGCCGTCGAGGGGGTCCACAACCCACGTTATGTCGCGTGCCTCGTCGGACTCGGACTCGGTCTCCTCGGTGACGATGGCGTGACCGGGGAAGCGCTTGGCAATCTCGGTGCGGAGGAACTCATCGGCCGCGTGGTCGGCGTCGGTGACGGGGTTGCGGTTGTTCGCGGACTTGTAGTCGATGGAGAGGGGATGGTCGAAGTAGCCGAGGAGGATTGCGCCCGCAGCGCGGACGAGGTCGACGGTCTGGCGTTCGATATCTTGGAGCTGGGCGTCGTCGAGCATAGGACTCCTAGGATTGTACACCGTGGGCGAGCGTAGTTTTCTCTTCGGCCCTGGCCTTGTCACGGGACGAGGGGAATGGTGGGGAAGTTGCACGGTCGTTACGAGTGCGAAGTTCCCCGGTTGTACATTCGCCTACGAGTGAGAACTTCCCCGAAAAACATGCAAAAACGGGGCTGGCGGCGCGTGTTTTTGTGGCAGTGGCCTGCTTCCCGGGCTTTAGAACTACTTCCCCACCCATGATGATTCTGTAATTCATCCGTGGATATCGAGGGAGGCCGTCTCCCGCGAGGCGGGCGCGGGAGGGAAAGTCTAGCACCAGGGTCTCCCTGGGGAGTCCTCGAACCGAGTGCGCGTGGTAATCACCTGATAGAAGGCGCGGGCCCGTTCGAGCTGGCGTTTGGAGATACCGAGGTCCTCGGCGTCCTGCTTGATCCGGGCGGCGGGTTTGGGGCCACCGGCGAGGGCGTGAAGGATGAAGTTGCGAGCGGCGTTGCGCTTGCCCCGGTGGTCGTCTCGAGTGTTGCGCCCGGCGCGGACGAGGGCGCGGAGGCGGGAAGGCGGGATGGGTTTGCGCCAGGTGACGGTCGTGGATGCGAGGGAGTAGGGGATGGGGGGAGGGGCGTCGTCCATGGAAGGGCGTAGGGGGACGAGGACGCGGCGTCGGTTAGGTCCGGCGAGGGCGGTGGTGAAGACGGCGGAAGCGGCGGGGATGAGCCGGCGCATGGAGCGGGTGGCCTTGGGGAGGGAGGGCTCGGGGTTGTGGGCGACGGCGAGGACGGCAGCGCCGGTGCGGGCTGCGATGCCGTTGAGCTTGCCGAGGACAGTGGAGGGTTGGGCGGCATGACGGGCGGCGAGGTCTTCGACCTGGTCGACGATGAGGAGGGCTACGCCGCTGCGGACGACGAGGTTGTGGAGGCGTCGTATGAGGAGATCGAGTCCGGGCCAGGGCGGACGGTCGGGGACCTTGAGGGGTCGCTTCATCTCGTCGGGCATGGGCGACTGCCAGAGGTCTTCTAAAGAGCGAACCTTGTCGTGGAGCTTGGCCTGGCGCTCGAGGGCGTCGTAGTCGGGGAGGGAGTGGCCTTCGGGGAGGTCGGCGAGGTGCTCGGGGGGGGGGGAGGGTGTCGGCGAAGTAGACGAGGGAGAGGTCAGCGCCGGCGGCGCGGAGGAGGGGGACGTCGAGGGCGGCGTGGTCGCCGTTGAGGGACGCGATGAGGACGGGGGCGCGGACGAAAGACGCGCGGGGGTCGTCGGGAGCGGGGGGCTCCGAGGGAGACGCGCGCTGCGATGTCGCGTGCGATGGCGGTCTTGCCTGAGGAGGGGAATCCGGCGATGAGGGAGAGTCGGCCCATGGGGATGCGGTTGGGCCAGAGCCAGTCTTGCGGGTGGGGAGTGACGAGTGAGGCGGGATGGAGTCCGCTCTCCTGGGCTCCAGCGGGGGTGAAGAGCCAGCAGTCGGGGGCGAGTCCGCGTTTGGCGAGCGCCGCGGCGATGCGGGCGTTGTCGCAGGAGTCGGAGGAGCACTGGAAGGTGAAGCCGAGGTAATCGTCGAAGTTGACGGTGAGGGTGGGGACATCGGGGGTAGCGTGGATGGGGCAGTGGAGTCGCGGAGGCCCGGAGGCGCATGGGCAATCGGGGTTGCCGCAACGGAGGGCGCGGGAGACGGCGTGGAGGTAGTTCTCGTCTTGGGGGGAGGGCATGGTCGTGGGAGCCTCTGTTTCCAGGATGCAAAAGGCCCTGGGTCGCCGTGCTTCCCAGGGCCTGTCTGTCGTTAATTTTTACGTGGGTGAGGGGGGTTGGGGTAAGGGGCAAGTGTCAGTGGTTGGGGGGGGGTGGGGGGCGTTGATTGGCGGGTGGGGCGGCCCCCTCTCTGGCTCTCCCCCGCAGACGGTGGAGCAACTGTGTTGGAAGTCAAGCCATCTGGGGGTCCCACGGAGTCCCGTGCCGGAGCATGGCGTTGAGGACCGTGAGCAGCTTGCGCATGCATGCGGTGAGCGCCACCTTTGGAGGCTTGCCCGCTTTCACCAGGCGCGCATAGAACTCCTTGATCACCGGGTTGCATCGCATCGCCGTGACCGTCGGCATGTAGAGGGCCGCCCTCACCTCCGCGCGACCGCCCCAACAGGTGCGCGCTCCACGGAATTCCCCGCTGTCTCGTGCGAAGGGAGCCAGGCCGACCAGGGAGGCGACCTGCTTGTTGCTGAGGGCGCCCAGCTCCGGCAGGCCCGCCAGTTCACTGACCTCGCCGAAGTGGGCAATCACCGCCGCGTCGAGCCGGTCCGTCTTGGCCAGCTTCCCCTGGGACCGCGCGAATTCGCGCACGTGGCGAGCGTTCACCACGGCAATGGGGAGGCCGACGGCGGCGAGAGCTGCGGCCGGTAACCGCTCGTGCCCACCGGAGGCTTCCATGACGATGAGCTGGGGTCGCAACTCGTTGAATTGCCGGACCAGTTCATCGATGGCGTCCTCGTTCTGGGCCGCGCGCCACGCGGCGCCGGTGGGCCGGACGGCGACGTCCAGCCAGTCCCCGGAGACATCGATGCCGACGAACACGTTCTGAGGGACAGTAGACACTTCGTTCCTCCTGCTTGGCCCGTCCTTGTGCGATGCGGGCTCGCTCTGGCCCCGGCAACTGTTCGGGCTCTCTGGTGGGTGCGGCGGGGCGACCTCGCTCTCCCACGGTCTCTTCCAACCGAGAGGACAACGGCCTGCCCCGCCATCTCCGTCAACATACAAGAGGACCGGAGCAGACGGGGGGAGAAGGGATCGCGCCGCTGTCGCACCGCTGCGAGGTTCCCGCCTGCGCGGGAATGACGGAAAGTGGGCGTCCTGGATTCCCGCTTTCGCGGGAATGACGGGTGCGAGTGCGTTGATTGGCGGGTGGGGCGGCCCCCTCTCTAGCTCTCCCCCGCAGACGGTGGAGCAACTGTGTTGGAAGTCAAGCCATCTGGGGGTTCCACGGAGTCCCGTGCCGGAGCATGGCGTTGAGGACGGTCAGCAGCTTGCGCATGCACGCGGTGAGCGCCACCTTCGGAGGCTTGCCCGCTTTCACCAGGCGCGCATAGAACTCCTTGATCACCGGGTTGCATCGCATCGCCGTGACCGTCGGCATGTAGAGGGCCGCCCTCACCTCCGCGCGACCGCCCCAACAGGTGCGCGCTCCACGGAATTTCCCGCTGTCTCGTGCGAAGGGCGCCAGGCCCACCAGGGAGGCGACCTGCTTGTTGCTGAGGGCGCCCAGCTCGGGCAGGCCCGCCAGCAGGGTAAAGGTGAGCGCCGGCCCCACGCCCGGCACACTGCGCAGCAGCTCGTCGCGCTCCCGCCAGAGCGGCGACTCCCGCAGCCGCCGCGTCAGGTCTTCATCGATCTCTTCCAACTCTTGATTGTAGAAGGCGATTGCCCGGTCGATCCCGCGCCGCACAACAGGGACCGCTTGCTTCCGGTGCTGCAGTTCGACCGTCCGCATGCGGACGACCTGGCGGCGGCGGGTCACGAGGGCTGCGAGCTCCCGCGCCTCTGCGGGGACCGGCGGTTGCGGTTGGAGTTCACTGACCTCGCCGAAGTGGGCAATCACCGCCGCGTCGAGCCGGTCCGTCTTGGCCAGCTTCCCCTGGGACCGTGCGAATTCGCGCACGTGGCGGGCGTTCACCACGGCGACGGGGAGGCCAGCGACAGCGAGGGCAGCGGCCGGCAACCGCTCGCACCCGCCGGAGGCTTCCATGACGATGAGCCGGGGCCGCAACGCGTCGAGTTGCCGGACCAGTTCGTCGATGGCGTCCTCGTTCTGGGCCGCGCGCCACGCGGCGCCGGTGGGCCGGACGGCGACGTCCAGCCAGTCCCCGGAGACATCGATGCCGACGAACACGTTCTGAGGGACAGTAGACACTTCGTTCCTCCTGCTTGGCCCGTCCTTGTGCGATGCGGGCTCGCTCTGGCCCCGGCAACTGTTCGGGCTCTCTGGTGGGGGCGGCGGGGCGACCTCGCTCCACCACGGTCTCTTCCAACCGAGAGGGCAACGGCCTGCCCCGCCATCTCCGACAACATACAAGAGGACCGGAGCAGACGGGGGAGAGGGGGAGGGACCGCGCCGCTGCGGCGCCGCTGCGAGGTTCCCGCCTTCGCGGGAATGACGGAAAGGGGGCGTCCTGGATTCCCGCTTTCGCGGGAATGACGGGTGGGGCGGAGGAATGATGGGTGGGGCGCGGGAATGACGGGTGGGCGGTGGCGATGACGGGTGGGCGGGGAGTGCCGAGTGGGGACACTCTCTTTCCTGGCGATGCGCTTTGGGGGTTGGTGGGTGGGGCTATCCCACGGCCAGCATTCGTTCGATTGGCATTCGAGCGCGCTCCGCGACCTCGGGCGGCACGCTCACTTCGTAGACGTCGTCCTCGAGGGAGTGGTACAGCTTGTCCAGCGTGATCATCTTCATGAAGCGGCACAGCATGGACTCGGCCACGGCATGGAATTGCTTTCCGGGGTTGCTTCCGCAGCGTGTGCAGGATGCCGGTCTCCGTCGCGACTACGAACTCGTTTGCGCTGGATTCTTGCGCATGCCGCAGCATCCCGCCCGTCGACAGAATGTGCGTTTGGTCCATGGAGTCGTCGACTGCCGAGGCCAGGTACATGGCCGGCGTGGTGCATCCGCACTCGGGATGCACCAGGAAGTCCGCCTGCGGGTGGCGCTCCCTGGCCCGTCGAATCTCAACCGGCTGCACGGCGGCGTTCACGTGACATTCCCCCAGCCAGACCGAGATGTTCGTGCGGCCCGTCACCTTCTTGACGTGGTTGCCGAGGAACATGTCCGGCAGGAAGAGCACTTCCTGTTCCCGCGGGATGGAGTCGACGACCTCGACCGCGTTCGCGGATGTGCAGCAGTAGTCGCTCTCCGCCTTTACTTCAGCGGTCGTATTGACGTAGGACACGACCACGGCGCCCGGATGGTCCGCTTTCCACGCGCGGAGGTCGTCCGCCGTGATCGAGGCCGCCAGCGAGCAGCCGGCTTCCAGGTCCGGAATCAGCACGCGCTTCCCCGGCGACAGCACGGCGGCAGTCTCCGCCATGAAGTGCACGCCGCAGAAAACGATGACGTCGGCGTCTGTCTGCGCGGCCTGCCGGGAGAGCCCCAGCGAATCGCCGACGTAGTCCGCGACGTCTTGAATCTCAGGGAGCTGGTAGTTGTGGGCAAGGATGACCGCGTTGCGCTCCACCCTTAGGCGTTCAATCTCGTGTAAGTAGTTGATCGGCATGAGCACACCTCTGACTCCATCCCTGGCGACTGTATCCCTGGCGATGATTCTACCGGGCGTCTAGGGGCATATTGTGCAAGGGTTCACAAGCGCCCAACCAGTGTAGGGCGGTCAGGGGCGGGGTCGGGCCAGGCTGTGCGTGGGGTATGGTGGTGGGGGGGCCCTCTCTAACTCTCCCCCGCAGACGGGGGAGAGGACCAGAGCGGATAGGGGGAGGGGCTGCGAGGTTCCCGCCTGCGCGGGAATGACGGATACCCGTCGACAGGAGAGAGGATTTCGAAGAATGACGGTTAGGGGGCAGGATGGTTGATTCCAGTGGGAAGCGGACGCATAACGTGGTCGTCATCGAGGGGGACGGCATCGGGCCGGAGCTGGTCGGGGCGGCGATGAAGGTGTTGGCGGCCGTGGAGCAAGCGGTCGGAACGTTTCACCTGAACGTGGCATACCATCGCGGCGGTGCGGCGCTGTACCAGGAGACAGGCCGCAACCTCTCGGAGGAGTCGCTGGCGGCCATCAGGGCGGCCGACGCGACGATGAAGGGGCCGGTCGGCTTGCCCAGCGTGCGTTTCCCGGATGGCACGGAGGCGGGAGTGCTCGGCGGCGTTCTTCGGATGGGGCTGGATACGTATGCGAACGTGCGTCCTGTCCGGCTGTTTCCGGGCGTGCCGGCGCCGATCAAAGCGGAGCCCGGCGAGATCGACTATGTCATCGTCCGCGAGAACACGGAGGGCCTCTACCTGTCGCGGGGGAAGGGCGTGCAGACGGACACGGCCGCCGCGGACACGCTTCTCGTTACGAGGAAGGGTGTCGAGCGGGTTGCGCGCCGGGCCTTCGAGCTTGCGTGGCAGCGCAACGGAGCGCCGAGCGACGGCGTGCGGCGCGTGACGTGCGTCGACAAGGCGAACGTTCTGCCGTCGATGGCGTTCTTCCGCCGGGTGTTCGACGAGGTGGGGGAGGAGTACTCGGACATCGAGCGGGAGCACCTGTACGCGGACGCGGCGGCGCAGGCGCTCGTGGTGGGGCCTCAGCATTTCGACGTGCTGGTCATGGAGAACTTCCTGGGGGACATTCTCAGCGACCTGGGTGGGGGAACGATCGGGGGGATCGGCCTCTGCCCTTCGGGGAACATCGGCGACGAGCACGCGTACTTCGAGCCGATCCACGGCTCCGCGCCGGACATCGCGGGGGAAGACAAGGCCAATCCGGTCTCGCAGGCGCTGACGGTCGCGATGATGCTGGACCACTTGGGCGAGACGGAAGGCGGGAACCTGGTCCGGAATGCGGTGTCGGAGTCGTTGCGCAGCGGGCGGCTGCAGATCGGGGAGCGCGGTCAGCCGGTGGGTGGCACGGCGAGGGCCGGCGAGACGATAGCGGAGTTCGTTGGCGGGGCTCCGCCATCCTAGTTTTTCCTCCGCAGACGGCCCCCTCTCTAACTCTCCCCCGCAGAGAGACCTTTGCGTAGCGCAATCTTCCGGCGGGCGTAACTCTTCCCACCCACCCGCCCGTCATGCTGTGGGTGGCGCCTCTCTGCGCTCCCCGGTATTCCAAAGCCGGTCCATGGTTCGACAGGCTCACCACGAACCAGTTTGAGGTTAGCGGACTTGTCTTTGGGTTGGGGGACTTATTGGGAGGGCTCCGATACCTGGATTCCCGCCTGCGCGGGAATGACGGAAGGGGGCGCGGGAATGACGGGGGAAGTCTGCGCGCCGCCGCCTTTCCTCCCCCGCGCTTCGCTGCGCTTGCGCGTCCCCTCCCGTCTGCGGGAGGGGGTTGGGACAGGGTTCTCGGCTGCGCGGGGATGCCCCCTCCTCAGTCTTCCCCCGCAGACGGTGGAGGAGGTTAAGGGGTCGGCGGGATAGCGGGGGGCGGGCCGGTGGTGGCGGAGGACGTTCCCCCTCACCCGCGCTGCGCGCGACCTCTCCCGCTGGGAGAGGTGTGGGGACTAGCGGGTTGTTTGGGAGTCGAGGCGGCGGCGGGCGCGGAGTGCGTCGTCGTCGCTGCGGAGCTTCCTGGGGAGGACGAAGACAACGTTCTCCTCGCTGACGCGCACCGTTTCCACCGAGTCGGGTTGGAGGTAGTCGATGACCTGCTCTACGAGGGATTCGGGGGTGGAGGCGCCCGACGTGATGCCGATGCGCTCCATTCCTTCGAGCCAGGCGGGGTCGATGTCGGATGCGTCGCCGATGAGGTAGGCGGGGAGGCCGGCCAACTCGGCGACCTCGCGGAGGCGGTTGCAGTTGGAGCTGTTCTCGGCGCCGACGACGAGGACCATGTCGACGCGCTTGACGAGCTCCTTTGCCGCCTCCTGGCGGTTAGTGGTCGCGTAGCAAATGTCGTTACGGGCCACGATGTTGGGGAACCGCTGCTGGAGGGAGCCGATAATTTCCTGGGTGTCGTCGACGCTAAGGGTGGTCTGGGTGAGGGCGACGACGCGGTCCGGGTTGGCGACCTCGACACGCTCCGCTTCCTTCTCATCGTTGACGAGGAGCGAGGCGTCGGGGGACTGGCCCATGGTGCCGACGACTTCGGGGTGGCCTTCGTGTCCGACGACGATGACGGAGTAGCCGTCGCGGGCGTATTTCTGCGACTCAAGGTGGACCTTGGTGACGAGGGGACACGTAGCGTCGATGACGCTCAGGCCGCGCTCTTCGGCGGCCTCCCATACTGCGGGGGCGACACCATGGGCGCTGAAGATAACGGTGGCGCCGCTGGGGACCTCGTCGATCTCCTCGACGAAGACGGCGCCCTTCGCGCGCAGGCTGTTGACGACGTACATGTTGTGGACGATCTCGTGGCGCACGTAGACGGGCGCGCCGAACCGTTCGAGGGCGATTTCCACGATATCAATCGCGCGGACGACGCCGGCGCAGAATCCACGGGGGGAGCCCAACAGCACCTGCATACGATCACCTCTCTTTGCATGATACCAGCGTGGGTCATTCCTAGGCGGCGGGTTCCCGGCGAGTAGATAGTGGGGGGCTATAATCTCCGCAGGCCCCCCTCCCGGCCGCCCCCGCAGACGGGGGAGGAGTAAGAGGGGTCTCCCCAGACGGGGGAGGGGCTTTTCGAAGCAATGACGGGGCGCGAGCGTCTCCCTCAGACGGGGAGGGTTGCGAACAAGGTCGTGGGTATCGAACCGAGAAACGCAGCGATTCTCTATAACGCGGTCTCCGAGCGGGCGAGGTCCCTAGCGGATGAGCTCGCGTCGGCGCTTGGCGTCCGTCATGCTCCGCAGTCGACGAACGACGGCGAGACGGCGTTGGTCTCGACCGCGCCGGACGTGCTGGTCACCGTGGGCGGCGACGGGACGCTCCTGCGGGCGGCGCGGATGGCGGCGCGCGCAGACATCCCGCTGCTGGGGGTCAACCTGGGCAGACTTGGCTTCCTAACGGAGATAGAAGCCGCGGACGCTCTGGAGCTCGTTCCCCGGTATTTGGCCGGCGAATTTGCTTGGGTCGACGAGCGCCGTATGGCGCAGTGCGTCACGCTGACGCCGGATGGGGCGAGCGAGCCGGTGCACGTGCTGAACGACGTTGTCGTGGGCAGGGGTCGCGTCGCCCACATCGCCCGCATCGGCGTGTCGATCAACGGTGTTGAGCTAACGACCTACCAGGCCGATGCCGTGATTGTCTCGACGGCGACGGGAAGTACGGCGTACTCGCTGTCGGTCGGCGGTCCTATTCTGTACCCGGCGTCGGGGGACATGGTGGTCGTGCCGGTCGCGACGCATGGTGACCTGGACGCTCCGGTGGTCGTGCCGGACGACTGCGCCGTCGAGCTGGTGGTGAAGAGCGATCACGACGCGATCATGACGGCCGACGGTTTCGTGGACATTCCGATGGCCCGAGGCGATTCGGCGATGGTGTCGGCGAGTCCTCATCGGGCCCGGTTCCTGCGCGGTGGTCCTCCGGACCGGTTCTACGAGACGCTGGTCTATCGTCTGCGGCGCGGGGCTGAGCAGTCGAGGAGCATCGCACGACGCTTGGCCGAGGAAGAGGCGCGCTATGCCAACTGAGCACGAGCCCACGATCGCCGTCGAGCGGGAGTTCGCGGGTCGACGCGTGAAGGTGCGGGTGGAGCGCGTGCGTCTCGACGATGGGACTGAGACGCTGCGGGACATGGTCTACCACCCGGACTCGGTCGCCATCGTTCCGGTCGACGACGAGGGGAACGTGGTCATGGTGCGGCAGTACCGCAAGGCGGCGGGCCAAGAGCTGCTCGAGCTGCCGGCGGGGGTTATCGAGGGGGACGCGACGCCACTCGACGCCGCCCGCCGGGAGCTCCGGGAGGAGACGGGGCTGGACGCCGGGAGCCTCGTCGCGCTCGGGAACTTCTTCGCGGCGCCCGGCTCGATGACCGAGCGGCTCTTCTCGTTCATGGCGACAGGGCTATTCGGCAGTCCATTGCCCGCCGATGCGGACGAGCGCATCACGGTGGTGCGCGTTCCGTTTTGGGAGGCGGTGGAGATGGCCCGAGCGGGGAAGCTCAACGACGCCAAGACGTTGGCGTCGCTGCTGCTCGCGGAGCCGCACGTTGCGAGGTTGGGGTAGCACTGGCGATACCGGCGTGCGACGAAGGGATTGGGCGCGGGAAGTTAGTTCGCGGAGAAGGAGCGACCGGGGCCGGGGCGGCTTTGGATCTGCTTGCGGGCGTTCTTGAGGAGCTCCAGCTCGTCCCATAGCCGGTCGAAAGTCGGCTGTTCAAGGAGCTTTTGTTGGATGCCCGGGTTGCCCTGGAACATCTGGGCGACCTGGTACGAGAGCGCAGCAGGGTCGGTGGGGAAGCTGACGTTGCGCACGTAACCACCCCGCGCGGCGACGAGCTGGCGGACGAAGGCTTCGGCGTCCCAGCGGACGTTGTCGACGAGGGAGGGGTCGACCATTTCGTCGGTGTCGTCGAGGAATTCAACCTCGGCCGCAAGGTAGGAGTTGCCGCGTATGAACGAATGGACCTTGAACCGCTGACCGCCGACCGCCAGGACGCTGAGACGTCCGCCCCCCGCGTCCTCGGCGCGCACGATGTTGGCGGTGGAGCCGACTTGAAAGGGGTCGGTCTCATTCGCGCCAACCTCGGGGCCTTCTTTCAGCAGCAAGACGCCGAAGGGCTCATCGTTGTCCGTGCATTCCTGGGTCAGCTGGAGATAGCGCGGCTCGAATACGACGAGGGGCAATTCCATTCCCGGGAACAGCACCATGGCTTGGAGAGGGAAGAGCCGCAGAAAGTGCAGATCGCTGGCCATGGCGGCAGTCTACCCCCGCGCCGCGTCCGAGACCAAGAGCCGGCGGGGCATGGGCCGCTGGGACGCCGGGCTTGGACTGACGTTCATGCTTGGCCTACCGTCCGCACGTTGATGAGGTTGGGTACGGTCCCGGTGCGGACGGGGGTTGTCCCGAAGAAGACGATGCTGTCGCCGGGGCCGACGGCGTCGCATGTCCCGAGCCGGGTGAGGGCCGACTCCACGGTCGCCTCCAAGCGGTCGTCGATGGTGGTCTGAATGGGCCAGACGCCGTACCAGAGCATGAGGTTGCGGCAGACCGCCAGCTCCGGGGTGAAGGCGTAGATAGGGACCGCCGGCCGCTGGTGCGAGAGGGTCTTGGCGGTGCGGCCGGTGCCGGTGACTACAACCATCGCCCGAGCTTTCAGGTTCTCCGCCAAGAAGCACGCGGCCTCGGCCATCGCGTAGGCCTGCTCCTGCCTGTGGCGCGGGTGGCGAGGCGACTCAGCGGCCTCGGCCTGGAGCGCGATCCGCGCCATCGTTTCGACCGTTTGCACCGGGTAGGCACCGATGGCGGTCTCCGCCGAAAGCATCACGGCGTCCGTGCCGTCCAGGATGGCGTTGGCGACGTCGCTGGCCTCCGCCCTCGTGGGAACGGGCCGCTCGACCATCGACTCCAGCATCTGCGTGGCGGTGATTACGGGCAGTCCAACCTCGTTGGCCTGGGTGATGATGCGCTTCTGGAGCAGGGGCACGCGCTCAGGCGAGACTTCGACGCCCAGGTCGCCCCGCGCGACCATGACAGCGTCCGATGCTTCAAGTATCTCGGAGAGGTTCTCGATAGCCAGGGGATGCTCGATCTTGGAGATGATCGGCGGAGCAACACCCATCTCCCGCAGCAGTTCTCGACAGGCCTGCACGTCGCTGCCGCTTCGCACGAAGCTGACGGCAACGTAGTCGACGCCTATGGACGCGCCGTAGGCCAGGTCGGCCCTGTCCTTGGGGGTCAGCGGTTCCGCCGTCACCCTGGAGTCAGGCAGGTTGACGCCCTTATGGGAGGTGAGGACGCCGCCCATAAGGACATCGGCCTCCAACTCGGGGGGGCTGACGGCGGCGACGCGCAGCGCCATCGCGCCGTCCGCGATGAGGATGCGGTCGCCGGGGCTGACGTCTTGGGCGAGCTTGGGGTAGGGGATGGATATGCGGGAGGACGTGGAAGGGACGTTCTCGGAGGTGACGAGGATACGTGCCCCGGTCCGCAGCTCCACGCCGCGGTCGTCTTCCACTTCTCCGGTCCTCAGGCGCGGGCCTTGGATGTCTTGCAGCAGGGCCACGGGGCGGCCCAGCTCTTCGCTCAGGGCGCGGATGCGGGGGACGACCTCGTCGACCTCTTCGCGTGTCGCGTGGGAGAAGTTGAGACGGAAGACATCGACGCCGGCGAGGATGACGTTTCTGAGGACCTCCGTGTCCGCCAGCGCCGGTCCCCAAGTCGCGACGATTTTGGTGCGTCGTTGTGGTTTCGCCATAAAGACGATGATAGCTATCTTGGGGCAGCCAAAGGAATGGGGGCTGCGCACGGCTACATCCAGTGCGCGTAGGTGGTAAAGTTGCGCATGGGCGGGCCAGTCCCGTCCTCCGAGCGTCCGGTTTCCGTCACGCCAGAGGTTGCGGACGGAGCAATGGGTCGTCATCAATAACGGAGGAGAGCACATGCACGACGTGCTCGTTATAGGAGGCGGCATCGCAGGACTGCGTGCCGCAATAGCCGCGAAGCGGGCCGGCGCATCCGTCGCGCTGGCGACGCAGTCGCATCCCGCCCGTAGCTATTCGGTTGCGGTCCAAGACGGAATCAACGCAGGCGGCGAGAGCGAGGAGAGCCAGCGGTCGCACGCGGCAGACACGCTTGCGGCAGGCGCGGGAATCAACGATGCGTCCGTGGTGGAGGCTCTGTGCCGGGAGGCGCCGGGCCTCGTGGCGGAGCTCGACCGCATGGGCGCGCCGTTCAACCGGGGACGCGCGGGGCAGGGCACGGACATAGACCGGGTGCAACTTCCCGGCGCGAGCGAGGCGCGCACGCGCTACATCGACGACAGCACCGGCCTTGCGCTCACACAGACTCTGTACGAGCAGGCCATCGGCGCGGGAATCGACATGCACATCGAGTGGGTCGTCACGTCGCTCGTGGTCGAGGACGGGCGGTGCCGCGGCGCGGTCGCGTTGGAGATGGCCTCCGGCAAGCTGGCAACGCTGAGCGCCAACGCGGTGGTGCTGGCCATGGGCGGGCCTCGACGCGCCTTCGAGCCCAGCACGGCCTCTCTGCAGTGCAGCGGCTCAGGCATCGCGCTTGCATACAGGGCGGGAGTGAGCCTGATCGACATGGAGTTCGTTCAGTACTACCCCGCAGTGCTCAAGGACAGAAAGCTGGCGTTGACGCCCCTGCTTTGGGCGCGGGGCGCGTCCTCCGACAACGGCAGCGTCACACTCAGCGGTTCTCCGGATGCTTCCGAGGCCGCGGCGCGGTTCCCGGACACGCTCCACCGCGTCAAGGCGCTGTCGGGCGTGGACCTGTTGAAGGACGCCGCGCCCGTCGCGCCCGCGATGTCGCGGCTGCTCGGTGGAATCGCCGTAGACGTCGACGGGGCAACGTCGATGCCGGGGCTGTTCGCTGCCGGCGAGTGCGCGGGCAACGGATTCCATGGCGCGTCCGGCCTCGACGGCAATTTCTTGCTGGTCTCGGTCGCCACGGGCAAGCGCGCGGGGGAGTCGGCGGCGCGGGAGGCGAAGGGCGGGGGCAGCGCAGAGCCCAGCGGCGAGACGTTGCGGCGTGAGGAGAGCGCGATAGCGGAGGCGCTCGGCCGGCCCGGCGGCGCACCGGTCGCGGCGCTCCGGCAGGAGCTCGCGTCCCTCATGCACGAGAAGGCCGGGATGAGCCGTAACGCGGACGGGCTCGGCGATGCGCTGCAGCGGATAGGGGCGATGCGGACGGATTGCGCGGCGCTCGGCGCAGGCGCAGGAGCAAGGGACTATAATTTCGGTCTCGTTCAGCACCTGGAGCTTGGCTGGCTGTTGGACGTGTCGGAGACGATTGTGGCGAGCGCCATCGAGCGGACGGAGAGCCGGGGCGCGCACGTAAGGACGGACCATCCGGCCCAAGACGACGCGCAGGCCGCGAGGGTTTCGGTAGTGCGCGCCGACTCAGGCCCGCAGGTGGGCAGGCAGTCCGTCGCGGCTTCCTAGCGCGGCGGCGCCGTCCAGGATTTGGGTAGCACTGATTCAGGAGGCGTGAAGTGAAAATCACCTTCAAGTTCCAGCGTGCGGGCACGCGGGCCCAACCGGTCTACTCCGACTATGAGGCGGACGTGGCGCCGGAGACGACGGTCTTCGATGCCCTCGTGTCCGTCCGCGAGACACAGGATGGGACGCTCGCGTTCAGGGGCAACTGCGGCGTCGGCTTCTGCGGCGACTGCACGTTGAGCGTCAACGGAGCGCAAAAGCCCACGTGCCTGGTCACCGTCGGCGAGACGCAGAAGAACGACGTCATCACGGTCCAACCGGTCCGGTACGCACCGGTGGAGAAGGACGTGATGTACGACGTGAAGAAGTTCATGTGGGACAAGATCGACCTGTTCGCGCGGGGAGTGGTCCCGAACGGAGAACGGCCTGTCACCGACGAGGAGCTGCAACCTGTCCGCAAGGCCATGCGCTGCACGTCGTGCGGTCTGTGCGACGAGGGCTGCACGGTCATAGACGTGAACGTGGACTTCTACGGGCCGGCGGCGCTGACGAAGCTCTACCGGTTCACCTCCGACCCCCGCGACAGCATCACCAAGCAACGGCTCATCGAGGGGAGCGAGACCAACGGGATTTGGGACTGCGTCCATTGCTGGGAGGCGACGGAGCACTGCCCCTTCGGCCTCGAACCGACGCACCTGATCATGGACGTGCGCGACCAAGCGATCAGCTACGGCGTCAGGTCTGGCCACCACAACAAGTCGGCGGAGCGCCATTACGACTCGTTCGAGCGTTCCGTGGAGAAGAGCGGGTGGCTGGACGAGCGGGCGGTGGCGCTGGCGAGCTACGGAGGCCTCATCCGCGGCGGGATCAAGATGCTCCCCATGGGACTGAAAGCGCTGAGGAAAGGCAAGGCCACGCTGAAGCCCCATCGAAGGCGGCCCGGCTCAGGCGAGATAAGGCGGGTCTTCGAGCGGTACCACCGCTCCACCGAACAACGGCGTAAGGCGTAAGGAGAATTGGCGTGAACCGTTTCGCTTTCTATCCCGGCTGCGTTGCGAAGGGCTCTTGTCCGGAGCTCTACGAATCATTCATCCGTGTCGCCGGCGAGTTCGGCATGGAGCTGGAAGAGTTGATGGACGTGGGGTGCAGCGGCGCCGGAGTCCTGCCGGCTGAGGTATCCGACCCGATCAACGCTCGCACCCTGGCCAAGGCTGAGGTGATGGGCCTGCCGCTCCTCACGATCTGCAGCACCTGCCAGGGCGTCATCGGCGGGAGCGCGCTCCGGTTGAGCGATCCGGTATATCGCGAGCGCATCAACCGGGAGCACTTGGCGGACCAAGGCCTCCAGTACCACGGCACGACCGACGTTAAGCACTTCCTGTGGGCGCTGGTCGAGGACGTAGGGCTGGGCGTGGTCAAGAGCAAGATACGCCGCCCGCTCGACGGCCTCGGCATTTCTCCGTTCTACGGCTGCTACCTGCGGCGCCCGATCGACGTCATCCAGCGGCCGGAGCGCAAGATGTACCTGGAGCAGGTGACGGAGGCGCTCGGCGGGACCAACATCGACATCAGCGGCAAGGGCAAGTGCTGCGGATTCCCGACGCTCACAATCAATGAGAGCAACTCGTTTGCTATGACCGCCAAGCACACCGGCGAGGCGATGGACAAGGGGGCGGATGCGATGGTCGTGCCCTGTCCGCTCTGCCATCTGGAGTTGGACGGCGAGCAGAGCTATGCGGCGAAGGCGGTGGGGCGCGACATTGAGATGCCGATCCTTCACCTGCCGCAGGTGGTGGGGCTGGCTCTGGGGATCGCTCCCAAGGAGCTCGGGCTCTCCCGGCATATGGTGTCGACGAAGAAGTTCGTTGCGCAGCTCCATCCCGTGGAGGCCGCAGCCGGTGTCGCGGGTTAGTTCCGCCCACAGGCGCAGGAAGGTTCGTCCAGCGCCGCGGCTTGCGGCAGCGCTCTCTTCACGCCTAGCCAGGCGCGCCGGGGCACAGTGTGTCCCGTGGGCGCGCTGTCGACTGACATGACGGGGACGTCCGACTCCAGCCGATTCTCGGTCCACAATACGCGGGTGCGAAAGATGGTCCGGGACGGGAAGCGGGTGGTGGAGAAGACCATCCGCCCCAACGGCTCGCTGCCCATTTCGCTCGTCGAGCTCAACGAGGAGCTGGCCGAATACCGGGAGCGGCTCCTTGCGGCCGGGATACGGATGCCAAGGGTGACGGATAGCTGGGTCGAGGACGACTGCGTCGTGTGTCTGTGCGAGGACGGCGGCGAGAATCTCGTGGAGCTGTACGAGACCCCCGAGGTCCTCTTTCACGAACACCCCGACGCCGTCGCCGCCGCAGTGGACATCTTGCGGCGTGCCGCGGCCGCGGGGCTGTCCATCGACCCGCACATAAAGAACTTCGTGGGGGACAGCAGCGCTCTTCTCTACATCGACTTCTCGCCGCCGCTTATCGAGTCGTACATCAGCGCCCGCTGCTCGGCAGCAGGCAGTGCGGAAGAAGAGCGCATTTTGAGGGAGAACTTCTCGTACTTCACACCGGAGTTCCTCCCGTACCATTTTGCGGGGGACCTTTTGAACGTGGGCCAGTCGGCCGACAGGCTCTTTCCGGAGGCGCATACGGCCTTTATCGAGGCGGGTATGCTGTCCGGGGTCAGCTTGGAGTCGTTTGTTTCACGAGCGCGCTCGATACGAGCGCTTGAGGACCTCCGGCTGCAGAAGCAAATCTTCATGATTTAAGGACCGGAGCGCGGGCCCGCGTTCCGGGACAGGAGCACTGGATGACCACCTACCGCGTTATTGGCCAGCCCATTCCGAAGACCGACGTGCAAGGGAAGGTGACCGGCGCCGCCGTCTACGCGGTGGATGTCCAGGTCCCGGGGATGCTGTGGGCCAAGCTGCTGCGCAGCCCCGTCTCCCACGCTCGCATCGTCAGCATCGACACCTCGAAGGCGGAGCAGGCGCCAGGCGTGCGTCTGGTGCTGACGGGCGCCGACGTGCCGGCCGGGCTGTACGGCCGCAGGTACTGCGACCTGCCCGTCCTTGCGCGGGACGTCGTGCGCTTCGTCGGGGACCGCGTGGCAGCCGTTGCGGGAGACGATGAGGAGTCCGTCCAGCGAGCGATCGAGCTCATCGAGGTGGAGTACGAGGAGCTTCCCACGGTGTTCGACCCAGTCGAGGCGATACAGGACGGGGCGCCGGTTATTCACCCGGACGTTCGGTCCTACGCGGGTTACGAGGTGGGCGAAGGGCAGCATCTCAACGTGCTGGCCCGCGACACCCACGAGAAGGGCGACGTGGACGCAGGGTTCGCGAGCGCGGACGTGATCGTCGAGAACACGTTCAGCGTGCCGCGGACGCACCAAGCCTACATCGAGCCGCATTGCGCCGTCGCGCTCGTGGACAGCGACGGCATCCTTCAGCTGTGGGCGCCGAACAAGAACCCGCACGGCATCAGGAACACGATTGCGAGCGCGGTCGGCTTGCCGCCGGAGAAGGTCGTGCTCAACCCGGTGCAGGTGGGCGGTGACTTCGGCGGCAAGGGCGCGACGCTGGAAGAGCCCATCGTCTGCCTGCTGGCGATGCGCACCGGGATGCCGGTCAAGATGATTATGGACCACCCGGAAGAGCTCACCGCCGCCGCCCCTCGCCACGCGGGCGTCATGAAGCTGAAGACGGGAGTGAACCGCGACGGCGAGATAGTCGCTCACGAGATGTACGGGGTGTTCGACGGGGGCGCCTATGGGGGCGTTAGGCCCGGCGCTCCGCTCGGCGGGGCCGCCCACGGCGGAGGGCTCTACAAGACCGCCAACGCGCGGGCGGAGATTCTCCGCGTCTACACCAACAATCTGCCCGGCGGTCAGGCCAGATCTCCGGGCGAGCCTCAAGGGTTCTTCGCGGCGGAGTCGCACATCGATTCGGTGGCGCGGGCCATCGGCATGGACCCGGCCGAGTTCCGGCTGCGCAACGTCATCATAGAGGGCGACACGACGATGGCCGGCGACCTCCTCGAGCACGTGCGCGCCAAGGAGACGCTGGAGGCGGCGCTCCAAGCGGCCGACTATTCCGCCCAGAAGGAAGCCGGCGTGGGCCGGGGAGTAGCGATGGCGTTCAGGGGCACGGGGACCGGCGAGTCCGCAGCCCGCATAACGCTCAATCCCGACGGCACGGTTGTCATCGGCACACCGGTGTTCGAGCAGGGCACGGGGACGTACACGATCGCCAGGCAGGTGGTCGCGGAGGAGCTCGGGCTCGACCCAGAGGAGGTGGGCATCGAGATCCTCGATACGGCCCACTCGCCGTTCGACTCCGGCATCGGCGGCAGCCGTGGGACGAACATCGTAACGGGGTCGATGCACGCGGCGACGCAGGCGTTGAAGCAGGAGATGGGAGACCTAGCCGCCGAGGCGCTGGGCTGGCCGTCGGGCGACGTGGATATCGCGGGTCCGGACATCGTGCTCCGCAGCTCGGGAGAGAAGCGGCGCTGGCCAGACCTCCTTACGGAGCTTGGCCGCTCAGTCAGCGCGCAGGCCACGTTCTCAGCGGACCGTGCGCCGGTCACCGGCTTCGTGGCCCAGGTCGCCGAGGTGCACGTGGACTCGGACACCGGGAGGGTGGACCTGCGGAAGCTGACGACGGCACATGACGTTGGCCGCATCATCAACCCCATCGGGCACCAGGGACAGATAAACGGCGGGGTCATGCAGGGAATTGGGTACGGCCTGATGGAAGAGGTCGTGGTCGAGAAAGGTCGGGTGACGACGACCAATTTCGCTGATTTCAAGATCCCCAACATCGAGGACATCCCGGAGCTGAGGACCGTGCTGCTCGATCCGGAGACGGGGGTCGGCCCCTACGGGATCAAGGGCATCGGCGAGAACCCGTTAACACCGGTCGCGCCTGCGATAGCCAACGCCGTGGAGGACGCAGTGGGGGTCCGAGTCAAGGACCTGCCTGTGAGTGCGGAGAAAGTGTTCTCCGCACTGCGCCAAAAGGACCTTCCGTAGACTCATACGCCGGTCTCTACTGGGGGTTGTTCGGACTGCTGTCCTGGGGAATCGCCGACTACCTGGCGACATCCTCGGCGGGGCGGATCGGCAGCCTCAGTACGGCGCTCCTCGTCCAGTTCTTCGGCATCGCGCTACCGCTGCCGTTCGTCGTGGCGGAGCTGGCGTCAGGCAGTCTCGACGTGGACTGGTCGTCGCTGGCGATATGGGCGCCGGTGAGCGCGGGATTCCTCGGGCTCGCCTATCTCGCTTATTACACTGGCTTGCAGCGAGGTCCGGTGTCGGTCGTGACGAGCGCGGCTTCGGCCTGGCTGGCGGTCACCGTGATTATCGCAGTCGCTCTGTTCGGCGAGAGCGTCACACTCGGCCAGGCGGGACTGATGTTCCTCATTCTCGCCGGGGTCCTAATGCTTTCGCTGCGGCGGGAGAGCGCGTCCGGGGATGGGTCGGGCTTGTTCTGGGGGCTGGGCGCGATGCTGGGGCTGGGCGCCGCGCTCGCGGTCTTGGCGCGCGTGACGGAGGCGGCGGGGCCGATGCTTGCCTTCCTGGTGGTGCGCTCGCTCTCCGTGGTCACGTCGTTCCTGTTCGTGCGGTCGCGTGGGGAGAAGGTCCGCTTGCCAAGGGGTTCGGGGTCGTGGCGCGTGCTGATCGGGGCCGCATTCCTCGACGCGGGCGGGTACGTGGGTTACAACCTAGGGGTGGAGGCGTCATCTGTGGCGGTGGCCGCGCCGCTCGTCGCCGCCCATCCCGTCGCAACCATCGCTCTCGCCGTGGTGATTATGCGGGAACGGCCCCGCGCCATGCAGTGGGCGGGCGCGGTCGTCAGCATATCGGCGGTTGTCGGACTGAGCGCGCTCGTCGCCGTTTGAGGGGGATAGAATCGAGTCAGTTAATCGTAATGGGGAGGACTCGACAATGCTCGTACTGATGGTGAGCCTAAAGGTGAAGCCTGGCCGCGCCGACGATTTCATCGCGGCAGTGCAGGCGGACGGCGCGGGAACGACGGCGAACGAGGAGGGGAACTTCCAGTTCAGCGCGATCAGGGACCAGACGGACCCCGACCGCTTCTTCCTGTTCGAGGTCTACGAGGACGAGGCCGCGCTCGAAGCCCATCGCGGGATGCCGCATTTTCTGAAGTACCGCGAGGCAACAACGGACATCTACGCCGAGGACCCGGTGCGGCACATGTGCGTCAACGTGTTCCCGGACGACTCGTGGTGGCGGGGGTCTTAGCCTGTCCTAGGACAGGGAGGCGGGGGTGATTCCCCACCGCTGGCCGTTCTTCTACGGCTGGGTTATCGTCGGCGTGGCGTTCGTGGCGTCGGGGATCGGTTCCGGCGTCGCGATCTGGGGTCCCAGCGTGCTCCTGCTGCCGATGACGGAGGAGCTGGGCTGGTCGCGCGCGGCGTTCTTCACGGCGTTCTTCGTGCGGGAGATCCTGATAGGCGTCTGTTCGCCGTTCGTCGGCCCGCTCTACGACACGAAGCACGGGCCGCGTCTGCTGGCGTTGGCGGGCGCGGCGCTGCTCGGCGTCTCGACAGCGCTCGTAAGCAAGGTCGACGAGCTTTGGCAGTTCATCGTCTTGTTCGGGGTCGTGGGCGGCGTTGCGGAGCTGGGCAGCGGGTTCTTCATCTCTCAGACCATCGTTCCGAAATGGTTCGTGCGCCGACGCGGGCGCGCGCTGGGCGTCGCCGTGATGGGCGTCGGGTTGGGCGCGCTGCTCTTTCCTGCGTCAGTCTCGGCCCTCATCGACACGGTGGGATGGCGGGACGCGTGGCTGTGGTTCGGCATCGCGATCGGTTCGATCTCCGTGGCGCTCGCGTTCCTGGTCCGAACGCGCCCCGAGGACGTTGGCCTGCTGCCCGACGGCGGCGCGTCGGCGAACGACGCTTCGGGGGGCGCTGCGCGACTCGTTCCAGTGGAGCGGTCGCTCACGAGGCGGGAGGCGGTGCGCCGTCCGGCCTTCTGGCTGCTGCTCGTTTCGTTCAGCCTCGTGGGGCTTGGAATCACGGGGTTCCAGAGCAACTGGCATCCCTTCCTCGTGGAGTCGGGGTTCGGGCCTGCGGACGCCTCGTTCGGTATCGCCATCTACGGGCTGGTGTCCGGGCTGGTGCGACCGGGATGGGGACTGCTGGGCGAACGCATCCCCGTCCGCTACCTGATGTCCGGCACGACGATAGCGACAGCGGGGCTGATTGTCGTGTTCCTCAATGTTCGCGGGATCGGCGCACTCGTCCCGGTGATGTTCATGGCAGGGGTGGTGATGGGCGGCTACTTGATCCTGCGCGCGCTGCTGACGGCGAACTATTTTGGGCGGGCGCACCTCGGAGCTATCAACAGCCTATTCCGCCCGTTCGCGATGGGGACGGGAGCGCTCGGGCCCATCATCTTCGGGGCGCTGTACGACCTGAAGGGCGGGTATACGCTGGCGTTTCTGATGGCCGCCGCCGCATGGGGGCTCGCCGGAGTCATCGTTCTGCTCGCCAAGCCTCCGTTGACGGGGGATTCAGGGGAGAGGTTCCCGCTTGCACGAGAATGAATGGCAGCCTGCTGAAGGCGTAGGAGCGCCCACGCGCCTTAGGCGTCGAGCAAGGCGTAGCTAGTGCTGCGCCCGCCTTGGGAGCTGCGCGCGAGCACGCCGTGCTCCATCAGGTCCGTGATGTCCCGCAGGGCGGTGTCGGGCGAGCATTGCGTCATCCTCGCCCACCGGGACGTCGTGATCCTGCGCTGGAACTCCTTGCCTTCGAAGTCGTCCAGCAGGCGGTTGATGATCAGACGCTGGCGCTCATTGATGGGAATGCCCTCGATTCGATCCCAGAACCGCGTTTTAGCGAGCACTGCTGCAAGAGTCGTCTCCGCCCCATCTATGGCGCGGCCGAGACACGCCACGAACCACTCCATCCACTCGGAGACGTCCGTTGTTCCCTTCTGGGTTTGCTCGAGGATGTCGTAGTAGGCGCGCCGTTCCTTCCGTATCTGGGAGGACATGCTGTAGAAGCGTTGCGGGCTGCCTTCGGAGCGAGCCAAGGCCATGTCGGCGATGGCCCTGGCGATGCGTCCGTTCCCATCGTCGAACGGGTGTAGGGTGACGAACCATAGATGGGCTAGTCCCGCCCTGAGCGTCTCATCTGTGCCGGCGGGCGCGTTGAACCATTCCAGGAAGGCTTGCATCTCGTGGTTGAGCCTTGCCGCGGGCGGCGCTTCGAAGTGCACCCGCTCCTTGCCTATTGTGCCGGAGACGACCTCCATCGGCCCGTCGCGCCAGGCGCCCACTATGATCCGCCCGAATGTGCCCCTCCCAGTGGGAAACAGCGAGGCGTGCCAGCCGAGCAGGCGCTCCTCGGTGAGAGGCTCGTCGTAGTGCTCTGTCGCGTCCATCATCAGGTCGACGATGCCGTCGACGCGGGGGTCCGATGGGCGCAGCCCGGCGATATCCATGCCGAGGCGCCGGGCGACCGACGAGCGCACCTGTTCGACGTCGAGCGACTCGCCCTCGATGGCGCTGGTCGTCACGACATCCTCGGTGAGCGTGCCGAGCGCGGCCTCCCGGCGGAGGTCGAAGCCTAGGGCCTCCATTCGGCCGAACAAGCGGCCCTGGGCGTGCCTGACTGCGGCCAGCTGGTCGGCCAACTGCTCCTTCCGCCAGTGGAGGCGGGGCCAGTCCGGGTCCTCATGGATGTATATTCTCCGCACCATATGCGGTTATTATACAAAGCATTCTCCGCACACTGCAAGCTAATCTCCGCGTATTACGCGGAGATTAGGAGGCATATTCTCCGCATCCCCACGCCGCCCCTTCCTTGGAGCCAACCTTCAACCCTACAGTTAAACTCTGCAAAATATGCGGAGTTTAGGAGGCACATTCTCCGCGTATACCCTGAAGCCGGGGAATATGCGCTTGACGCGCGGCGCCTTTGCTGAGACTGTCCACATGCGCCGTGGCGCCCCCACGGCAAAGAAACCTTTACGAGGCCCCCATTGAGTGAAAAGTCCACCCAAGCGCCCAACCCCATAATCGAGGGAACCCTGCTCTGGACGCCGTCCGAGCGCCGAAGGGAGAGCAGCAAGCTCGCAGCCTACGAGAGGTGGCTGGGCGAGATTCGCGGGCTGCGTTTCGAGAGCTACGAGGAGCTTTGGCGTTGGTCGGTCGACGACGTGGGGGCGTTCTGGGCGTCGGTGTGGGAGTATTTTGAGATCGAGGCCCGCAAGCCCTACGAGCAGGCGCTGGGTCCGGGTCCCAAGGGGACGCGCGTCGAGGGCGCGCGCTGGTTCGTGGGATCGGAGCTCAACTACGCAGAGCACGCCCTCTCCCGCCGCGACGACACCTTGGCGCTGGTCAGCGTGCACGAGTCCGGCGCTATGGTCGAGTGGACTCGGGCCGAGCTGTACGCGCGGACGGCGGAGATAGCGGCGGGATTACGCGAACTGGGCGTAACGCGCGGCGATGCAGTCGTCGCGTACATGCCGAACACCGCCGAGGCAGTGGCGGCCGCGCTCGCTGCCGCAGCGATAGGCGCATCGTCGTCGAGCTGCCCGCCGGAGTTTGGCACGAAGAGCGTCATCGAGCGTTTCCAGCAGCTGGCTCCCAAGGCGCTGCTGGCGGTGGACGGCTACACCTACGGCGGCAAGCCCTTCGACTCGATGGGCGCGGTCGCGGAGATACAGCAGGCTCTGCCGACCCTCACGAAAACAGTTGTGCTGCCGTATCTGTCGCCCAATCCGAACATCGGCTCTCTCAGCGACACGATTCTGTGGGCCGACCTGCTGACGCCGGGGCAAGAACTCGTCTTCGAGCCGGTGGCCTTCGATCATCCGCTCTGGGTGGTGTACTCATCAGGGACTACGGGCGCGCCCAAAGCCATCGTGCACGGGCACGGCGGCGCGCTGCTGGAGCACTTCAAGCTGCTCTCGCTGCACATGGACCTGGGCGAGGGCGACCGCTTCTTCTGGTTCAGCACGACGGGCTGGATCATGTGGAACATCGTCATCAGCGGTTTGCTGCTCGGCTCCACCATTGTGCTCTACGACGGCAGCCCCGCCCACCCTGACATGTACGCGCTTTGGCGGATGGCGGAGCGGGCGAAGGTCACCTGCTTCGGCGTGAGCGCGCCCTACATTCTCGGGTGCATGAAGGCGGAGATCGAGCCGGGGAGAGAGCTGGACCTCGGCGCGATGCGGGCCATCGGCTCGACGGGCGCGCCGTTGCCGCCGGAAGGGTTCGCTTGGGTATACGAGCACGTCAAGGGCGACCTGCTGCTGGCGTCGGTGAGCGGCGGGACCGACGTGCTCACCGCGTTCATCGGCGGCGGGCCGACGCTTCCTGTCCGCGCGGGGGAGATCCAATGCCGTTGCCTCGGCTGCAAGGTCGAGAGCTTTGGGGAGGACGGGAAGCCGGTCGTCGGCGAGGTCGGCGAGCTGGTTGTGACGGAGCCGATGCCCTCGATGCCGGTGCATTTTCTGAACGACGCGGGGGGCGAGCGGCTGCACGAAAGCTATTTCGACGTCTACCCGGACGTGTGGCGGCACGGGGACTGGCTGAAGGTCACGGAGAGCGGCGCTTGCGTCATCTATGGCAGGTCGGACTCGACGCTGAACCGGAGCGGCGTGCGGATGGGCACGAGCGAGTTCTACCGGGTCGTCGAGGAGCTGCCCGAGGTGTTGGACAGCCTCGTGATCGACACGACGCAGCTCGGGACCGAGGGTAAGCTGTACCTGTTCGTCGTCATGCGGGACGGCCATGCACTGGACGACGAGATGAAGCGCAAGATCGCGTCGGCCATCCGCACAAACCTATCGCCGCGTCACGTGCCGGACGAGATGTACGAGATACCAGAGACGCCGCGGACGCTGAACGGCAAGAAGCTGGAGGTGCCGGTGAAGAAGATATTGACCGGCGTTGCTCCGGAGCTGGCCGTGAGCATGGACGCGCTCGCCAATCCGGAATCAGTCCGGTTCTTCGTCGACCTGGCCGGCCCGTAGCGTGGGGGCGGGCGTTGTCTTCGCGCTGCTGTCCTCGATGGCGTTCGGGTTCAACGGCGCCTCGGTCCGGAGGGGAGTCGCGTCGGCGGCAGCGAGCCAGGGCCTCTACATAACGCTGTTTCTCGGCACGATCATGTTTGTGGCCGCAGCCCTGATCTCCGGCCAGATGTTCCAGATCGACCGCATCACAGGCCACGACTATGGAATCATGGCTCTGGCAGGCATCGTTCACATCCTCATCGGGCGCTACTGCAACTACCGCGCGGTCGCGGCGATGGGAGCGAACCGGACGCAGCCCATCGTGGGCACCTCGACGCTTTGGTCGGTGCTGATAGCGGTCGTTTTCCTCAGCGAGCTGCTCACGCCGCTCATGATCGTGGGCATCGCGCTGGTGATGGTGGGGCCGGGGCTGGTGGCGCGCCCGCGCTCCCAGGCCCGGCCGCCGGCCCAACGTGCGGAGGCGGCCCGGTCAACGACAACCGTTAGGAACGCGGCGACGCACCCCAAGCTGCTCGAGGGTTATATTTTCGGCGCTCTGTCGGCGGGTTTCTGGGGCGCGGGGCCGGTGCTGATGCGCGCCGGGGTCGAGGAGACGGGCCTGGGAATCATCGGCGGCCTCGTCTCGTACGCCGCAGCGTCGGCGGTGCTGGCGCTTACGCTTGTGCTGCCGGGTCAGATCGCCGGCGCAGTGTCGATGGACAGGTCGACGCGGATGTGGTTCTTGATCGCAGGGACGAGCTCGTTCGTGGCGAACGTGTTCCGCTACATGGCGCTTGGCGTGGCGCCGGTGAGCCTCGTCATCCCGCTGATGCGGACGGCGGTGGTGTTCGGGCTGGCGTTCAACTGGTTGGTCAACCGGCAGATCGAGAGCTACGAGCCGCGCGTCCTCGCGGGTATAGGGGTGTCGCTCGTGGGAGCGACGCTGCTGGTGATCTAAGGGCGCGTCTCGTTCTGCCCGGCGGGCGCGGGTTCCTCGCTCTCTTCTTCTATGCCGGCGCGGCCGTAGGCGTAGAGGATGGGGGAGAGCAGGCCAGCTGTGGCGCAGAAGGCGCCGAAGATGTAGATCGCCGTCTGAAGAGAGGTGGCGTGGGCGATGTACCCGAAGATTAGGGGCGAGAGAAGCATGGCAATCGCCCAGTAGAGGCTGACGACCGATAGGGCCAAGCCCCGCTGCGCCGGGGTGCTGTTGTCCGCCGCGAGCGTGGGGTAGAGGGCGCGGAGGCTGCCGAAAGTCATGCCGGTAAGGGTCATGAAGACGACGGGGAGAATGGGGACGTTGCCTGACGCCGCAATGGCGATGGCGAGAAGCCCCGTGAGGCTGATGCCTGTCAGCGCCATGTTCCGGCTCCCGAAGCGGGAGAGGATAGTTCCGAACACGAACGCCAGGCCGGCCAGGCTGATGCTGTTCAATGAGCGGATGACGCCTGTTTCGCCCTCGGAGTAGCCGATGTCGCGGAGGAAGGCGATGAAGAGGCCGCCCATCAGCCCGGCGTAGGAGGCCGCCATGAAGGCGACCATGTGGGCGTGGAGCAGGGTGCGCTTGAAGAGCATCTGGCGGGCCGGGGCGAAGCTTTTCATAAAGCTCCGCACCTGGTCCTTTCGCGGCAACGGCGGCAGGGAAGAGGTAATCAGGAAGCCGAAGGCGCTGGCGGCGGCCATCAAGATGAACGCTGCCTGGAAGCCGTAGACCTGCGCGAAGAAGCCAGCGGCGATGGCTCCGATGATGCCGCCCGTGGACTCGAAGCTCAGCTGGCGGCCCATGACCTTGCCCGACTCGCCGGGGCTGCTGCGGCTGATGTAGGACTGGCCGGCCGACCAGTAGACGGAGCGGGAGGCGCCGTTGAAGAGCTGGGCTGCGAACAGGGGCCAGATTGTCGACGAATAGGCGGCAATCAGCGCGGATGCGACGAACATGAGGAAGCTGAACCGCAGGATGACCTTCTCGCCGAACCTGTCGGAGACCGCCCCTCCCGGCAGCCGCATAGGGATCATGAACAACGCGGGCGCAGCCACGATGAACCCCAGGTCCGCCAGGTTGAAATCGAGGGAGAGAACGTAGAGCGGAATCAGCAGCATGAGGCCGCTCATCCCGAACCCGTACACGAAACCGTTGGTATAGCCGAGGTACGTGGGCTGGCTGCGAGGATGCCTTACGAAAGACGCTAACTCTGCGGGGCCCGAGAGCAGTCTCACACGGGGAACCTACGCGGGCGAGCGCGCCCCGTCAATCGCGTCGGGCGGCTTGCGCGGCGAGGACGCGCAGCATCTCGTCGAGCTCGGGGTTGGGCTCGCGGGAGGTCTGGTCGGCCAGGGAAGTCTCGCCCACGAGACGGTACATGTCGGCCGCGCCCTGCAAGATCTTCGGGGTGAGCCCGAGATGCTCGAAGGTGGCCGCTATCTCCTCCATCTCGCCGACCCACCGCCGCGCGCGGCGGGGCATCTCCGTCGCGCCTTTCATGTGGCGGGCGGGGTCGGCGGCGTCGCCAAACTCGGCGAGCAGCGCGTCCTTCAGGCCCATCGCCTCCGCTGCGACGAGCAGCTCGGTCCAAACGGCGGTCGTGCCCTTGGTGGAGGCGGCGTAGACCATTTTCAGCCCCGACGCCTGTCCGATGAGGGGTCCGACGCGCCGCACATCGAGACCGTACTCGCCGAGTTGCTCGAAGGCCGACGTGTCGGGGCCGGAGCAGTAGAGGGCGCTCTTGGAGCCCGGCCTGGGCGGCGAGCCGATGATGCCTGCGTCGATAACCGGAGCACCCGCGTCGCCAATCAGTGTGGCGATGCGCTCAACGGTGCGCGGCGCGATGGCGTTGCACTCGACGAAAACGGGCCCCGCGCCGGTGGCCGCCATCGCGCCTGCGATGCGTTCCGCGACGGGGACGGCCTCGGACGGGACGAGTACGGATAGCAGGACGTCGCATTGCTCGACGAGCGCGGGAATGCCGCCTGCGTCCCGCATCTTGGCCTCGGCGGCGCGCAGCTTGGTCAGCTCGCTGCGGCCGTCGAGGCTGGTTGCGACGTCGAGTCCGTTCGAAGTGAGCACGGCGCCGATGGCGGCGCCCATGTCGCCCGGACTGATGATGCCGACTGCGCCTGCCATGATTACTTGGGTGCCGCGCCTGCCGCCTCCAAGCGGCGCTTGGCCTCGTCATAGACATCAGGCGAGAGGGGACCCTTCGCCGCGGCGCCAAGGTTGGTCTCCAGATGTTGGGGGTTGATGGTGCCGACGATGTTGGTGTCCATGTCGGGGTGCGTCTCGGTGAAGCGGATGACGAACTCCATGCGGGACTGGCCTTCGTCGAGCAAGTCGTCCAACTTGGCCTTCTCCCACACGTCGAGGAGCTCAGGGCTGCGCTGGGCGCCCCGCTCGCCGCTGGGAGCGCCGCGCGCCGCGCCGCCCCGGATGATGACGCCGGAGCCCGCCACGGACGCCCTGGCAATCAGGTCTTCGTGCTCGCGCTGGGATGCGGAGTAGGGAATCTGGAAGGCGTCGAACACGCCCATCTCGATGTGGTCGGCAAGGTTAGGAATCGTGCCCGACATGCCGAGGAAGCGGATCTTGCCCTGGTCGCGGAGCTCGGTCATCGTCCCGATGACGTCGTGCTCCTCGAGGACCTGCTTAGAGGGATTCGCGTGCACCTGCAGCAGGTCGAGGTGGTCTGTGTTCAGGCGGCGCAGGCTCTGCTCGATACCCGCGAGGATGTTCTCCTTGGTGTAGATGTGGGGGCCGCCGCGGTCCTGGCCCGGTTCGGGCTGCCAGTTCACCGCACACCCGCACTTGCTTGCGAGGAAGTACTCGTTGCGGCGTCGCGAGATGTGGCGTCCGATGAGCTCCTCGCTGGAGCCGTAGTCGATCGAGGTGTCGATGAAGTTGATGCCGAGGTCGAGGACGGCGTTGAGTATCTTTCCGGCGTCTTCCTCGGATATCTCGCGGCCTCGTGGAGCGCCGCGCAACTCCATGGCTCCGTAACCGAGGACCGTTACGTCCATTCCTGTACGCCCCAGCGTTCGTTTCTCTAGGTCAGCCATTTTGCCTCCGGGGGTCTTGGGTGTGGGGAGAGTATATCCGGCTGCGGCGCCTCCGCGGGAGAGGGAGCGGCGGGGAGAGCTGGGCGTCGGCGGGAAGTTGTCCGTTTGGGTGAAAAAAGTTGATCACCTCATTTTTGCCAGGCGTGAGAAGTTGTCCATTTTGCTGGGCGCCAGGCGTAAAAAGTTGTCCAATTTGTACGGCGGGACGGGGGTTTGGAGGGTGTTTTCATGGCCGTGGCCTGCTTCCTGGGTCCGAAAAGTTGATCACTCAGAATTTTGTGTTGTTGCGCGCTGACGAGAGGGGTCAGGGGCGTAGTGGGCATGAGGGAGGTTGCGGCATCGGAGGGGGCGGGCGCGGGGGACGAGGCGGTTCTCGGCTTGGGGGAGGGCATGGCGGAGGTTAATTTTACGAGGGGTTGGGGGTTTGGGGTAAGGGGCAAGTGTCGCGGCGGGAGTGGGAAGGGCGCCCAGCGCGCGTTCCACCACCGCGTTGGCGACCCGCACCACCCCCATGGCGGCCTCTTCGCGCGACACTCCCATAGAAGTCGCCACCCGGTCCATTGCGGCTCCGGCCCGCTCCTTGTCGAGGGCCATCCGGCCGCCCAGAAAGTGGGCTGGGTCCATCCTTCCCAGCAGCAGATTCGCGTCGGTGACCGTCGCTTGGTCCCCCACGCCGTAGCAGGCGGGGCCGGGCGATGCCCCGGCCGATTCCGGGCCCACCAGCAGAGCGCCGCCCGCGTCTATGCGGACCAACGACCTGCCTCCGGCTCCGACCGTCTGGATGTCGATCATCGGCACGCTTATGGGGCAGGCGCCCACGCTGGACCCGGCCGGGGCACAGGGCAACGTCTGTAGAGGTGCCTCCCATGTCCAGCGTAATCACCTGGGCGAACCCCGCCGCGCCCGCCACGTAGGTCGCGCCGATCACCCCACCCGCCGGGCCGCTCAGGATCGTGCGCACCGGCTGCCGTCGCGCCAGCGCCGCCGTGATGCCGCCGCCCGACGACTGCATCACCCGGAGCGGCCGTTGCACCAACTCCTCCATCCTGCCCAAGTACCGCGACACCAGGGGGCCCACGTAGGAGTTGACGGTCACCGTGCTGGTGCGCTCGTACTCCCGGAACTCCGGCAGCACCTCACTGGACAGGGAGATGAACGGCTGCGGCTCCATTTGCTCGAAAGCCAGCCGCAGACGCTCTTCGTGCTCCGGGCGCAGAAAGGAGAAGAGCAGGGCGACCGCGACGGCATCCACCTCGAGCGCCCTGAGCCGGGCCGCCACGCGCCGGACCTCCTCAGCCGAGAGGTCCTGCAGGACATTGCCCGCGGCATCCACCCACTCCAGCACCCCCAGCCGCAGGTCCGGGGGCGCCAGCGGTTCCGGCGCCTGGTATTGCAGGTCGTACAGTCCATGACGCGCCTGCCGGCCGATCTGCAGCACGTCCTCGAACCCCGCGGTCGTCACCAGCGCGGTCCGCGCGCCCTTCCTCTCCAGCAGCGCATTGGTGGCAACCGTAGAGCCGTGGGCCACCACCGTGTCCGAGGACAGGGGAAGTTCCTCCAGTCCCGTCGCCACTGCCTGCGAAAGCTCCGCGGGAGTGGAGGGCGTCTTGTGGACGATGAGGCGGTCCGCCTCCATCATCACGAAGTCCGTGAACGTCCCACCCGTATCGGTCCCTACGATGCTACTCGGCATCCGCTCCCACCACGCCCTGTGGTCTTGCGATGGTACTCCTTGCCGGCGGGCAGTCGCATTTGGCTTCGAGAGGAATAGCGGATGGGAGGGGTCGGTTGGACGGCAGACGCGCAGACCCTCTCTCTAGCTCTCTCCCTCAGACGGGCGAGTACCCGAGGGAGAGGGGAGGGCTGCGAGGTTCCCGCCTTCGCGGGGATGGCGGGAAAGGGACGGGGAGGGTTAGCGGGCCGTCCAGCCGCCGTCGATGGGGAAGGAGGCGCCGGTGATGGCGGCAGCCGCGTCGGAGGCCAGGAAGAGCGCGAGGTCGGCAACTTCTTGGGGCTCGATAAGGCGTTTGATGGCGGCGGGGGCGAGCATCACGTCCCGGACCACGTTGTCGGCGGGTATGCCGAGGGTCCTGGACTGGTCCGCAATCTGGGCTTCGACGAGCCGGGTGCGGACGTAGGCTGGGCATATGGCGTTGGCGGTTACGCCGAACGGGCCGACCTCCAGCGCGGTTGCTTTGGTCAGGCCGATGAGGCCGTGCTTGGCGGCGGCATAGGCCGATTTGTAGGGGCTTGCGGTCAGTCCCTGGGTCGAGGATATGTTGACGATTCGCCCCCAGCCGGCGGCCTTCATGCCGGGGAGAAAGGCCTTGGTTAGCTGGAAGGGCGAGATGAGCATGACGCGCTGCATCTCGGCCCAGATGTCCTCGGGGAAGTCTTCCACGGCGTCGATGTGCTGATAGCCGGCGTTGTTGACGAGCACGTCGACGCCTCCGCTGATGGCGAGGGCCTCCTCTGCGAGCCGGGCAACCTCGTTCCCGTCAGCCAGGTCTGCTTGGAGGTAGGCGCCGTTGATTTCTTCGGCTATGCGTTGTCCGTCGTCCCGCCGTCCGTGGACGATGACGCGGGCTCCCGCGCCGGCCAGGGCGTGAGCGATGGCGAGGCCGATGCCAGACGTGGCGCCCGTGATTAGAGCGGTGCGTCCGCCCACTGGCCTAGAGGTCGAGGCCGAAGACGCGGATGGCGTTCTCGCTGTAGATCGCCTCGCGCTGGGCGTCGGTGAGGCGCGGGACGGCTTGGACGCTCACGGGCGGCGTGTAGTCGCCCATGCCGAACGGGTAGTCGCTGCCGAGCATGAGGCGCTCGGCGCCGACCGTCTCCACGAGGTAGTTGAGGACGGGGCCGCTGTGAGTGAGGGTGTCGAAGTAGAGCTTCTTGAAGTATTCGGAGGGAGGGCGGGTTATGGTCGTTTCCACTATCAGGTGCTGCCGCCACGCGTGCTCCCACCGGCCGCGGAGGAGGGGGCACGTTCCGCCGCCGTGGGCAAGGACGAACCGCAGACCAGGCATCTCTTCCAGTACGCCGCCGAAGATGAGGCAACCGGCGGCGACGGAGGTGTCGCTGGGGTTGCCGATGATGTTGTTCATGAAGAACTGGCCGAGTCTGTCCGCGCCGAGGACGTTCTGGGGGTGGACGAAGGCCGCAACGTCGAGCTCCTGCATCTTGCGATAGAGCGGGGCGAAGCGCGGCAGGTGGAGGTTCTCGCCCTTCACGTTAGTGAGGATTTCCAGGCCCCGGAAGCCGAGCTCCTTGACGCAGCGCTCCAGCTCGGCGGCGGCCGCTTCCGGCTCCTGCATCGGGAGCGTCGCGAGGCCGATGAGCCGTTGCGAGCCGTCGATGGCGGCGGCGGTGGCGTCGTTCATCTGTCGACATAGGCCCGGCTCGGAGTTCTGGACGTAGGGCGGGGCCGAGACGAGCTCGACGTCGATGCCGCGCTCGTCCATGTCAGCGAGGCGCTGGTCGAGGTCGGACATGCTGTCGCGCATGTTGGCGGCCGGCCCGAAGCTTCCTCGCCGGTTGGCGAGCTCGGGGAGAGAGGATGGTATGTAGTGTGCGTGAACGTCTATTCGCATAATGCGGCGCATTCTAGCCTACCCTTTGCATAACTGCCCAACGTCGGGGATTCGGGCTGCGAGGATCCCGCCTACCGTGGGAATGAAGGAAGAGGGCGTGTTCACACCACAGCCTACGAAGTAGGCGGGCGGGGCGCGGCCCCCTCTCTAGCTCTCCCCCTCCTGCGCAGACGGTGGAGCAACTGTGTTGGAAGTCAAGCCATCTGGGGGTTCCACGGAGTCCCGTGCCGGAGCATGGCGTTGAGGACGGTCAGCAGCTTGCGCATGCACGCGGTGAGCGCCACCTTCGGAGGCTTGCCCGCTTTCACCAGGCGCGCATAGAACTCCTTGATCACCGGGTTGCATCGCATCGCCGTGACCGTCGGCATGTAGAGGGCCGCCCTCACCTCCGCGCGACCGCCCCAACAGGTGCGCGCTCCACGGAATTTCCCGCTGTCTCGCGCGAAGGGCGCCAGGCCCACCAGGGAGGCGACCTGCTTGTTGCTGAGGGCGCCCAGCTCGGGCAGGCCCGCCAGCAGGGTAAAGGTGAGCGCTGGCCCCACGCCCGGCACACTGCGCAGCAGCTCGTCGCGCTCCCGCCAGAGCGGCGACTCCCGCAGCCGCCGCGTCAGGTCTTCATCGATCTCTTCCAACTCTTGATTGTAGAAGGCGATTGCCCGGTCGATCCCGCGCCGCACAACAGGGACCGCTTGCTTCCGGTGCTGCAGTTCGACCGTCCGCATGCGGACGACCTGGCGGCGGCGGGTCACGAGGGCTGCGAGCTCCCGCGCCTCTGCGGGGACCGGCGGTTGCGGTTGGAGTTCACTGACCTCGCCGAAGTGGGCAATCACCGCCGCGTCGAGCCGGTCCGTCTTGGCCAGCTTCCCCTGGGACCGTGCGAATTCGCGCACGTGGCGGGCGTTCACCACGGCGACGGGGAGGCCAGCGACAGCGAGGGCAGCGGCCGGCAACCGCTCGCACCCGCCGGAGGCTTCCATGACGATGAGCCGGGGCCGCAACGCGTCGAGTTGCCGGACCAGTTCGTCGATGGCGTCCTCGTTCTGGGCCGCGCGCCACGCGGCGCCGGTGGGCCGGACGGCGACGTCCAGCCAGTCCCCGGAGACATCGATGCCGACGAACACGTTCTGAGGGACAGTAGACACTTCGTTCCTCCTGCTTGGCCCGTCCTTGTGCGATGCGGGCTCGCTCTGGCCCCGGCAACTGTTCGGGCTCTCTGGTGGGGGCGGCGGGGCGACCTCGCTCCACCACGGTCTCTTCCAACCGAGAGGACAACGGCCTGCCCCGCCATCTCCGACAACATACAAGAGGACTTCGAAGCAATGACGGGAGGGGGCGCGCCAGATCAATGCGAATGAGCCGGCATTTGGCGGGGAGTCCGATGCGAAGCGTTCCGCTGGTAGAATGGACGGGACAGCGAGGGCGGTACCCATGATTGGCAAGATACTCAAGGTATTCGGGGACTCGAACGAGAAGCAGGTCGGCCGCTACCGGTGGGTGGTGGAGAAGGTCGGGAAGCTCGAGGACGCGATGGCGTCGCTGTCCGATGACCGGCTCGCGGCCAAGACGGGGGAGTTCCGGGAGCGCGTCGCAAAGGGCGCGAGTCTCGATGACCTCCTGCCGGAGGCGTTCGCGGTTACCCGGGAGGCGGCGTGGCGGGCGATAGGACTCCGCCACTTCGACATGCAGCTCATCGGCGGCGCGGTCCTTCACGGCGGCAAGGTCGCCGAGATGAAGACCGGCGAGGGCAAAACGCTGGTGGCGACGCTGGCCACGTACCTGAACGCGTTGAGCGGCCGCGGCGCGCACGTCGTAACGGTCAACGACTACCTGGCGCGTCGCGACGCGCTCTGGATGGGGAAGGTCTACACGTTCCTTGGCCTGTCCGTGTCGTGCTTGCAGCATGAGGCTTCCTACATCGTCGAGCCGGGCCGCGAGGCCGCGGGCGGCGCGCCGTCGGGGATGCGACCCGTCACCCGGCGGGAAGTGTACGAGGCCGACATCACGTACGGGACCAACAACGAGTTCGGTTTCGATTACCTGCGCGACAACATGGCGACGGACTTGGCCCAGAAAGTGCAGCGTCCGTTGTACTACGCCATCGTCGACGAGGTGGACAACATCCTCATTGACGAGGCGCGGACGCCGCTCATCATCAGCGGTCCGGCGCCGGAGCCACCGGCGCACTACGGCGACGTGGCGCGGGCCGTGAAGCAGCTGAGAGAGGAAGAGCACTTCGATCGGAACGAGAAGGAGCGACAGGTCATCCTCACGCCCGACGGGATCACGAAGGTCGAGGAGATCCTCAAGATCGACGACCTCTACGCTCACGATAACGGCTTGCTGACCCACTATATCGAGAACGGCCTGCGCGCCCAGTTCGTCTACAACCGGGACAAGGACTACATCGTCAAGGACGGCCAGGTCATCATCGTCGACGAGTTCACGGGCCGGCTCATGCCCGGCAGGCGTTACGGGGAAGGTCTCCATCAGGCCATCGAGGCGAAAGAGAACGTCAAGGTCCAGCGCGGAACGGCCACCTACGCGACCATCACGCTCCAGAACTACTTCCGCAAGTACGAGAAGCTCGCGGGCATGACTGGCACGGCCCTCACCGAGGCGGAGGAGCTTTTCAAGGTCTACGGCCTCGACGTGGTCGCAGTCCCGACGAACAAGGAGATGGTCCGCGATGACCATCCCGATTACGTCTACAAGACTCACACCGCCAAGTTCAAGGCCATCGTCGACCACATCGCCGAGCTGCACGAGGCGGGCAGGCCAGTGCTTGTGGGCACGGGCTCCGTCGAGCGCTCGGAAGAGCTGGGCGGGAAGCTGCGCCGACGCGGGATCAAGCACGAGGTGCTGAACGCCAAGAACCACGAGCGAGAGGCGCAGATCATCGCGGAGGCCGGCAAGCCGGGGGCAGTCACCGTCTCGACGAACATGGCCGGCCGCGGCACGGACATCATCCTCGGCGGAGACCCGTCCATGGCTGAGTCCCCGGAGGAGTGGCAGAAGGCCCACGGCGAGGTCATAGCGAAGGGCGGCCTGTACGTTCTCGGCGCCGAGCGCCACGAGTCCCGCCGGATCGATAATCAGCTGCGCGGGCGGTCCGGGCGTCAGGGAGACCCGGGGGAGACTCGCTTCTTCAGCTCGTTCGAGGACGAGATACTGATCAGGTTCTTCAACAATACGATGGGCCGCCTCGCGGTCAAGGGGTTCGAGGACGACGCCCCCGTCGAAAGCGGGATGCTCGCGAAGACGTTCGACATGACCCAGGGCAAGGCGGAGTCCTACTTCTTCGACATCCGCAAGCACCTGCTCGAGTACGACGACGTTGTGAACCGGCAGCGCGAGACCATCTACGGCGAGCGCGACAAAGTGTTGGAAGGCGCCGACCTGAAGGCGAACATCCAGGAGATGATCGGCAAGGAGATCATCGGGTTGGTCCGCAGTCATCTCGTGGGCGACGCCGCTGAGTGGGACGCGGATTCAATGCTGGCCGAGGTCAATAAGATTTTCCCTGTGCCCTCGCACATCGACGCCGGGTTCGTCTTGGAGGAGGGCGCGGCCGCGACCGAAGACGCGCTGCTCGAAGCCGCCGAGGAACTGTACGAGCAGCGGGAGCAGGACTACAGCCCGGAGCTGATGCGCGCGATCGAGCGCGCGGTGATGCTCCGCACCATCGATCCGCTCTGGCTGCAACACCTGACGACGATGTCGGACCTGCGTCAGGGCATCGGGTTGCAGGCCGTGGGCCAGCGCGACCCCCTCGTCATGTACAAGGTGAAGGGCCGCGAGGCGTTCGACGGTCTGCTCGAAGACATACAGCGCGGAATCGTCCACACGATCTACCGCGTAGCGCCGGCGAACCAGCCGAGCGCGGCGGGCAACGGCGGGGCGTCGAGAATCAACACCGGCAGGACGGAGACGGTGATGTCCAAAGTGGCTGGCCGCGAGCGGACGGCCGCTCCTGCCCCGGTCGACGTTGATCCGAACGCTCCCCGGTGGATGCGGCGTCAGGCTGAACGAGCTGCGGGCGGCGGCAAGAAGGCCAAGAAGCGCAAGGCGGACCGGTAGACATGGCGCAGGCCTCCCCGAGCGCATCCCCAACGTCCCCCTTGCAAATGGGGACAGAGGGTCCCGGGGGCGAGCTCGACGGCCTCATTGACTCACGGATGGCGACAATCGAGAGGATGCGCTCGTCGATTCTGAGCGGCGCCTACTGGGCCGAGGCGCTTCTCGCCGCCGTAGGCCGGTGGACTGCCCCGAGCGAGACCGTCGATGGCGTTCACATTCAATACCTGGTGGGCGGAGAAGCGTTCGATTGGCTGCTGCTGGCGGAGCGACTCTTGCGTGTGGTCCCCGACGGCTGCGTTCCCATCGAGGACCGAGACCGCCTGCTGTTCAAGGGGATGCTCCCCGCGGACGTGAGCGATACGGACTTCAGGAGCGCGCTTGGGCCGGAGAAGTACCGGGCGCACCTCAACTTCTTCTACGGCGTGGTCGTGGAGGAGGCGTTGTGGCACGCCGTCGAGCGCGAAGTCGAGAAGGAGCGGAGCGTGCGCGGCCTGCGGCATCCCGTTGGGGTGCAGGACATGGTGGCGGAGCGGTTGTACCGCGCGGACCTTGGCGTGCTCGTTCGCCGGTTCCAACGCGAACGCGTGCGGGGTAGGAGCATGACGCTCTCGCTGGCGGAGTTGCGGGAGCTCACCTACTGGCTGTTCAAGCTCAGGCTGGCCGGGTCCGACCAAGCAAGGGTCGCCAGCGACACCCGCAAGGGGCTGGGGATGCTCAACGAGCTCCGCGAGCGCGCAGGCGCCCCCTTGGTTGGCGTCCCCGCAGCCTAGCAAAACCTCCCCCGCGCTTTGCGCGACCCCTCCCGCAGACGGGAGGGGCGGGGTGGTTGACGCGCGGACACGTCGGCTAGAAAGTGAGCGTCGTGCAAAACGCAAAAGAGTTTTTCGAGCAACTTCGCGCTGAGAACCCGGAGCTCCAGCGCGAGTATGACCGCCTGGGGCCACGATTCCAGTTGATAGACGCCATAGTGAAGGCGAGGAAGCAGGGCTAAGGCGCGAACGAGTCCAACCGTGACGCGACATCGGGAGCGCCGCGCAGGATGGCCTTGTCCATGGTGACCAAACGCACGCCCAATATCCGCGCGAGCGTGACGAACTCGGCGTCGTAGGCGGTAGGGAGCACTCCACAGCAGTGTCGAGTACTCCCGGCCCAGGCGCGTCAAAGACGCGATCTTCCAGCACCGTCGCCGCGTCATTGTCCATTGCTTTCGCTTGGTCCAGCGTGATGGCACCCCGGCGCACGTATCCCAGCAAGGCGTTGCGCAGCTCAGAGGGTAGGATGCTTGGCGCCGCCCATTCGTCGTCTCGTTCGAGGAGTCGGGATGCGTCCTCTTCGCCCATGAGGAAGCACACGATGAGATTTGTGTCAACGACAATCACCGGCGACCTTCGCTCGTGTCAGGTGTAGCGAGGGCGGTATGAAGCTCTAGGCCTGCGTCTGTTCTTCCGGCGCGGCGATAGGCCCGCGCTTGCGATGCTTCCCCGCCGTTTCCACGGCAATGTAGGCGAACGCGATGATAGTGACCGTCCAAAGCACTGCGTTCAACCCAAACGCCGCGTGATAGGAATAGAGCGCAACGAGGCTCGTAGAGACGACCGGCCCTATCATCGCCGCCGCATCGCCGAACGTCCGGTACAGTCCAATCGCCATGCCGCGCATCCCGTCCGGAGCAAGGTCAGCGACGTAGGCGATGGGCGCTTGACCTCCCCATCCCTGTGCGGCGTGCAGCAGTATGAACACTACGACGAACGGCCCCAGCGTATCCGAGAAGGGCAGCGCCACGACGGTAAGGCTGACGAGGAAGCCCGTCGGCACGATCATGATCTTCCGTCCGTACTTGTCCGCCATCGCTCCCGCCGGATAGATGAGAAGCCCGTGCATGAGCGATGAGAACGTGAATAGCAGCCCTATCGCTCCAGGCCCCAGATCGAGCACGTCATGCGCGAACTCCGGGATCAGCGTGGTGGCCATGCCCCCACGCAGGAAGAACGTCGAGAAGCCGCTCACGCACACGATGAAGAAACTGGCGTCGCGCAGCAGGAAGAGCGCCCCACGCGTCGAGGTACCGTGCCTAGGACGTTCCCCCGAGCTCCCGCTCCCCGGCGCGGGCCGTGTCTCCGGCATACGGACGACGCCCCATAGCGCGAACAGCAGCACCGCGATGCCGGAGACGTAGAACGGCGCGCGCGCCCCGAACACCTCTCCCACAAAGCCACCGAGAGCGGGGCTGCCCGTGCCCACGACGAGCTGCAGTCCGTGCATCAGCCCGAGGACGCGTCCCCGGTTCTCCACTGTGCTGAGGTCCGCCGCTACGACGTTCGCCATGACGATGGTCATTGAGCTAAACACGCCGCTGAAGAAGCGGAACGCGAGGAACGTGGGCACGTCCTGGGAGAGCCCGCCCAGGGTGGCGAACAGCGCCACGCCCAGCCCCCCGATGGTGATGATCCACTTGCGCCCCACCTTCTCCGATAAGACGCCCGCCGGAATGTTCGTGATGAAACGCCCCACGCCGTATACGGAGAACGTGAGTCCCAATACAAATACGCTGCCGCCGATAAGGTCGATGAACTGGGGCATCACCGGCGTGATGATCATGAGCGAGGCGTGAGCCGACGCAATCAGTCCGCCGGTGATAATCACGAGCTCCAAGCGAAGCCCGCCGGTGATGCTGTTTTTCGAGGGTACGAACCGCATGCCTATGCGCTATCCGCCTGGGGCCTCGCGCCGCTCGGGCCGGCGGGCAGCGGCCGGACTGCCCCCGCGACATGTGTGGTCCGGTTGATAGGCTAGGCCCCTAGGTCCCTCAATAGCTCGCGAATGCGGTCGAGGCGGCCCTCGCCCTCTTCCAGGCGCTCCCGCTCCCGTTCGACGACTTCGGCCGGGGCTTTCGAGACGAATTGGTCGTTGCCCAGTCGCCCCCGGAGCTGCGTTAGGCGCTTCTCTGTCTCGTCGGCCTCACTGGTCAGCCGCGCGCGTTCGGCGCTCAAGTCGACGGCCCCGCCGACTGCCAGAGTGACCGTCGCATCCTGGATGACGAGGCGCACGCCGTCCGTATCGTCCGGCTCGCCGAAGCGCAACGCGCCGACGCGGGCCAGCTGGCGAATCGAGTCCGCCTCGCCCTGGAGCGACGCCCCGTCGTTGGGCACGGTAATGGTGGCGTCGAGGAGCTCGCGAGGCCCGATCCTGAACTCCGCGCGCACGTTCCTGATGGCCCGCACGATGTCGATAAGCAGCTCAACCTCCCCAGCCGCAGGGGCGTCGGCTTCGCGGCGAGCGTTGAGCTCGTCGTCGCTCAAGCGCGCCCTTGGATCCGGGTAGGGAGCGATCATGATCGACTCGGGGAGATTGCCCTCCCTGGGGAGCACGTCGGTGAGGCGCTGCCAAAGCTCCTCGGTTACAAAGGGCATGAACGGGTGGAGCAGGCGGAGGACACGTTCGAGGACGTGGCCCAGCACCTGGCGGGGCTGGTCGTCGCCGGCGCGCATGCGGACCTTGGCGAGTTCGATGTACCAGTCCGCGAAGTCGCTCCAGATGAACTCTTGGAGGACGCGCTCCGCCTCGCCCAGTTGGAAGTCCTCGATGAGGTCGTTCACGCGCACGGCGAGATGCCGGGCCTTCGACAGCATCCAGCGGTCCTGGCGGTGTTCGCGCGGCGGGGAGTCGTTCCAGCCGTCGAGGCCGTCGTGTCCTTCCAGCTCGCGGCCCACGAACCTGCCCACGTTCCACAGCTTGTTCGCGAAGTTGCGCGCCGCCTCCAAGCGTTCGTCGCTGAAGCGGGTGTCGCTCCCCGGCGCCGTGCCGGTCGTGAGCGCGAACCGCAGCGCGTCCGTGCCGTACTGTGCGATGGCTTCGAGGGGGTCGCGCACGTTCCCTCTCGTCTTGCTCATCTTCTGTCCGTGCTCGTCGCGGACGAGGCCGCTCAGATAGACGGTGTGGAAGGGAACGTCCTCCATGTTCCACATGCCCATCATGATCATGCGGGCCACCCAGAAGAAGAGGATGTCGTAGGCCGTCTCCATCACGGAGGTCGGGTAGAAATAATCGAGGTCCCCGTTGCTCTCCGGCCAGCCGAGAGTGGAGTGTGTCCAGAGGCCGGACGAGAACCAGGTGTCGAGCACGTCGTCGTCCTGGGTCAGGCTGTCCGCGCCGCACGTCGCGCACGCATCGGGGTCGTCCACGGATACCGTCGGGTGGCCGCACGCGCCGCAGTACCAGACCGGGATGCGGTGCCCCCACCAGAGCTGGCGGGAGATGCACCAGTCGCGGATGTTCTCCATCCAGTTTTCATACACGCGTCCGAATCGCTCCGGCACGATGCGGATGCGACCGTCCCGCACGGCGGCCAGCGCCGGCTCGGCCAGCGGCTGGATACGCACGAACCACTGCATCGAGACGATCGGCTCCACCGCGTCGCGGCTGCGCTGGCAATGACCGACCGAGTGCGCGTGCGGCTCGACTTTCTCCAGCAGTCCTTCCCGTTCCAGTTGCGCGACGATGGCCTTGCGAGCCTCGAAACGGTCGAAACCGGCGTAGGGCCCAGCCTCCTCGTTCAGCGTGCCGTCCGGGTTGAGAATGTTGACGATGGGCAGGCCGTGCCGCTCGCCTGTCTCGAAGTCGTTGGGGTCGTGCCCCGGCGTAATCTTCAGCGCCCCCGTGCCGAATTCCGTCGCCACCGCGTCGTCAGCGATGACGGGAATGGGCCGTCCAAGCACCGGCAGGAGGACGCGCTTGCCCGGCGCTCCCGCGTAGCGCTCGTCCGACGGGTTGACCGCGACCGCCGTGTCGCCAAGCAGCGTCTCGGGGCGCGTCGTGGCGACGGTCAGATGACCGGAGCCGTCCTCGTACGGGTAGCGGATGTAGTAGAGGTTGCCTTGCTCCTCCTCGTGCTCGACCTCGAGGTCGGAGAGCGCAGTGCGGCAGCTGACGCACCAGTTGATCATCCGCTCGCCCCGGTAGATCAGGCCTGCATCGTAGAGGCTCTTGAACGTGGTGCGGACGGCGCGCACCGGGCCGTCGTCCAGCGTGAACGTCTTGCGCTCCCAGTCGCAGGAGACGCCGAGACGCCGGTGCTGGTTGTCGATGGTGTTTCCCGTCTTCCCCACCCAGTCCCATATACGCTCCAGGAAAGCCTCACGTCCGATGTCGTGCCGAGTCAGCCCTTCCGCCGCGAGCTGCCGCTCGACCACAACCTGCGTGGCGATGCCCGCGTGGTCGGTCCCCGGTAGATAGAGCGCCGCGTCGCCCTTCATACGGTGATAGCGGGTGAGGGCGTCCTCTATCGCCGCCCGTTGCGCGTGGCCGAAGTGCAGCTCGCCCGTTACGTTGGGCGGCGGCATGATGATGGTGAAGGGCTTCTTGTCGGGGTCCGGCGTGGCCCTGAAGTAGCCGGAGCGCTCCCACCAGTCGTACAGCCTGCCCTCAACCTGACTCGGGTCGTAGGCCTTCGGCAGCGGCTCGCGAGGCGGACTCGTGGTCATGGGGAATGGGCTCCGGTATAGGGTGGGATAGCCATTTTATTGGCCGTGGCCTGCTCGGTCAACGAGAAGGAGGCTCGTTGGGGGGCGTTGTCACGGCGACGGGACTGCCGCCGCTCACGCGGCGGGCGCAGATCCTGAGCTTCATCGCGCAGCTTCCGCACCTTGCGCGCCAGCTCCCCGACGCTTGCAAGCACGTCCTCGAGGGGCTGGTATCCTGCTTGGCGTGGCCTCTCCATCCCGATCGCGTGCTGTTTCGTGGAAGGCGAACCTCATAGCTCTGTGGTTCGCGCAGGTGGGGACGACCCTCGCATTCTCGTTCACGTTCCCCTTCTACCCGCTGTTCTTCGAGGAGATCGGCGGCTTCGCTACTGAGCAAGCCGCCTTCTGGACCGGCATGTCGGGCTGGGTCTTCGGGGTTGGCATGGGGTTGTTCAGTCCCATCTGGGGCGTCCTCGGCGACCGCTTCGGCCGCAAGCTGAACGTCGTGCGGGCGCTGGCGCTCGGGGCGATATTCCTCGCGCTCTCCGGCTTCTCCCAGACGCCGCTCCAGCTGCTGGCGTCCCGGTTCGTCATCGGGGCGACGAGCGGGGTGCTGCCGACGATCATGGCGCTCGTCGCGGCCCATACGCCCCGCGAGCGGCTGACCTTCGCCGCGGGCGCCGTCCAGTCGGCGCTGTTCCTCGGCGTCGCTCTCGGACCGTTGTTCGGCGGCATCATCTACGACGCCTTCGGGATGCGGGTCGCGTTCCTCGCGACCGGCGTGGCGCTCTTGGCGTCGATGCTCCTCGTGATCGTGATGGTGCGCGAGGACTTCCGCCCGGCGCCATCCGACGCCAATCCTCTCCAGCCCTTCGCCGACATGTGGCGCATGAGCACCTCGCGGACCATGCTGCCGCTGTACGCGGTCGTATTCCTCGTGCTGGCTGGCAACCTCGTCATCCAGCCGGCGATCCCGGGGATCGTAAAGACGATCGACGGCGGCTCGGAGTCGGGCACGGCCTCGGGCATCGTGTTCGCGACGATGGGCATCGGGGCGGCGGTCTCGTCGATCCTGATGGGATGGCTCGCGGGGAAGCACAGCCTGCAGCGGATTCTGATAGGGGCGGCGGCGGGAGCCGGCGTGATGAGTCTGATCCCGTACTTTGCGGGGCATTACTTCGTGCTGGCGGCGGGGCTGCTTGCGATATCGCTGTTCGCGGGGGGGCTCGGTGGGCTGGTGAACGGTCTGATTGCGATGCGCTCGCCGCCGAACCGGCACGGCGCATCGTTCGGTTCGGCGCAGTTCGCGCACGCCATCGGCGTCGCGATAGGGCCGCTCGCGGGCGGAGCTGCGGTCGTGGGATGGGGACTGCGGAGCGTGTTCCTTTTGGAGATAGTCGGGTTTGCCTTGGTCCTCGTCGTGGTCGTCGCGCTGCTGGGGTCGAAGGCGACGCAAGAGACTGGATTCCCGCCCTCGCGGGACTGACGGCCCTCCTCGGTTCTCCTCGACTCTCCCCCGCAGACGAGACCCTTTCTGGCGGGCGTTACTCTTCCCACCACCCCGCCCGTCATGTTGTGGGGGACACCCCCACGCCCCGGGCAGAGGGGCGTCGCCCCTCTGCGCTCCCCGGTATTCCGAACTGATTCATGGTCCGACGGGCTCACCACGAACCAGTTCGACGTTACGCAAGGGTCTCGCAGACGGGAGAGGGATTCCGAAGGAGCGATGGTGAGGCGGCAGACTGCTAGCGGCCGGTCAACGAGCGTATGACCTGCACGGCTTCTACGTAGTCGTCGCGGTGGACGCGCACCGACGTGAGGCGTTGGGGCAGCATCCGTGCGATGTCCGGCATGCCGATGGTCTTGAGCTTTACGCGGAGGCCACGTTCGAGCAGCCCGTTGTAGATGGCCTCGGCCTGCTCGCGTTCGCCGGAACCCCAGGCGGCGTGGACTTCCTGGTACTCGCGGGCCTCGCGGTACGCGCGGCGGTACCGGACGGCGCCGTAGGCGAGCAGGACGGCGACGACCAGGATGAGCGCGATTTCCATGGCTAACCAGCCGCCCCAGATGAGAGCGAAACGTCTGCTTGCGGATAGCTTGCCTGGCGATAGGTCATCATTTGCGGCAGCCCTCTCGTTGTCACCCTAGCTCCCTCCCCCACGAGAGGGGACTCCTTTGGCCAGCCTGTCTGCCACCCTATCGAGGATCGCCATCGCGACCTCGTACTTGGACATGAGGGGAAGCTCGACGTCGCCGCTATCGTCGACCAACCAGACCTTGTTCGTGTCGGCCCCGAACCCGGCGTCAGGGAGGGTGATGTCGTTGGCGACGACGAGGTCAACGGCCTTGGAGCGGAGCTTGGCACGGGCGTTCGTGAGCAGGTTGTCGCTCTCCGCAGCGAAGGCGACGCGCACGATGCCGGTGGGCGCCCCGGCGATGATGTCGGCGGTCCGCTCCATCTCGATGGAGAGGCTGGCCGACGCTTCCCGCTTAATCTTGCGGGCGCTGGGGCTCAGCGGCCGGTAGTCGGCGACCGCGGCGGCCATCACCAGGGCGTCGGCCTTCCCCGCGGCCTCGTTGACGGCGTTACGCATCTCCTCGGAGGTCTCCACGGGGATGACGCGCACGCCGGCGGGGTCCTGCAGGGCGGTGGGGGCGCTGACCAGGACGACGCTTGCGCCCCGGTCGCGGGCGGCCTCGGCTATGGCGTAACCCATCTTGCCCGATGAGCGGTTCGTGACCACGCGGACGGGGTCGATGGGCTCCTGGGCACCGCCCGCGCTCACGACGATGGAGCGTTCAGCGAGGTCTCGTCCGGTGCCCAAGGCCTGAGCGATGCGCCCCATCAGCTCAGGCGTCTCGGCGAGGCGCCCCCAGCCGAACAGGCCGGAGGCCAGCCTTCCCCGGCCGGGCCCGACAACCACGGCCCCGCGCTCCAACAGGGTTTCCACGTTCCGCTGTACGGCGGGGTGCTCCCACATGTTGGCGTCCATGGCCGGCGCGACGATGAGGGGAGCCTCGGTCGCGAGGGCCGTGACGCTGATGGGGTCGTCGGCGAGCCCGAGGGCCAGCTTGGCGATTAGGTGGGCTGTCGCCGGGGCTGCCACGAGCGCGTCCGCCGCTTTGGCGAGCGCCACGTGCTCGACGGCTTCGGGCGAGTCGATGTCGAAGAGGTCCGTGACCACGGGGCGGTGGGTGACGCTTCGGAAGGTCAGCGGCGTTACGAAGTGGGTCGCGGAATAGGTCATCAGCACGTCGACGGCGGCGCCGGCTTGGGTGAGCTTGCTCGCGAGGTCGACCGCTTTGTAGGCGGCGATGCTGCCGCTGACGCCGAGCAGCAAGCGCTTGTCCTGGAACGGCCCAGTCCTCCCGGTCATGCCGCGCCTCCCGGCAGTCTCTGTGGAGCAGCCTCACGGTTGAGCGTGAAGATGTGCTGCAGACCGCGCAGGGTGAGGTCCTGATCGACCACGTCGAAGATGTCGGTCTCGGCGGCGACGAGGGGCACGAGGCCGCCCGTGCCAACCACCTTGGCGGCGGGCTCGCCCATCTCCTCCTTGAACCGGCGCACCATCGTCTCGACCAGGCCCGTGAAGCCGTAGACGAGGCCGGACTGGATGGAGGCGACGGTGTTCTTGCCGATGGCCTGGTCGGGAGCGGCGAGGTCGACGCGCCTGAGCATTGACGTGTTCGACACCAGCGCATCACGGGCCAGTCCGATGCCGACGGAGATTGCTCCGCCCAGGTAGCGGCCGTCCGCGGTCACGGCGTCCAGGACGGTGGCGGTGCCGAGGTCGACGACTATCGCCGGTCCGCCGTAGAAGTGCAGGGCGGCGGCGGCGTCGGCGATGCGGTCGGCGCCCACGTCGTGGGGGTTGTCGTACATGACGCGGACGCCGGTGCGCGTTCCGGCGCCGACGGTGAGGGGCTCAGTCGAGAAGAGAGCGCGGGCTACGTCCTCGAAGACGCTCGTCAGCGGGGGAACGACGCTGCACAGCGCCACTTCCGTGATTTCTCCGGCGGCGACGTCTTTCATGGGGAGCAGGTCGCGCAGCAGCAGAGCGTACTCGTCGCTCGGGCGTTGGGAGTCGGTCGCGACGCGCCAGCTCGCAACGAGGTCGTCGCCGTCGAACGCCCCCATCGTGACGTTGGTGTTGCCGATATCGAGAGCGAGCAGCATGGGGGTGATTATACCCCCCTCCTCGATTCCCTCCCGCAGACGGCCCCCTCGGTTGGGGAGAGGAGGTGAGGGCGATCGGACGCTGAAGGGCCTAGCGGAGGCCGCGGAGTTCTTCGGCGATGCGGGGGAGGAGGGGTAGGAGGTCGCCGGCGAGGAGTCCTGCGTTGCCGTTGTCGGCGCGCCAGCGCTCGCCCGCGGCGCCGTGGAGGTAGACCCCGGCGATTGCCGCGTCGTAGCCGGCGACCCCTTGGGCCAGCAGCCCGCCGATGATGCCCGCGAGCACGTCGCCGGAGCCCGCTGTGGAGAGCGCGGGGTTGGCGAACGGGCTGAGCGCGATTCGTCCGTCCGGCGACGCGATAACGGTATGGGCACCCTTCAGCACGACCACTTGCCCCCAACGCTCCGCGGCGGTTGTGGCGGTCGCGACCCGGTCCCGCTGGATGTCCTCGACGGTCCGGCCTAGGAGGCGGGCCATTTCGCCGGGGTGGGGAGTGAGGACCGCGGGCGCGGCCAGCTTCGACTCCCAGCCGTAGGTGCCCGCCAGAATGTTCAGAGCGTCGGCGTCGATGACGACGGGTGTGGGACTTGTCTTCTCCCCCGTCTGCGGGGGAGAGTTAGGGAGTGGGGCGCTGCTGGCAGGCTCGGTCAGGAGCAGGGCTCGGAGGAAGGCTGCCGGCGCGTCGCCGGCGCCGAGGCCCGGCCCGACGACCGCTGCGGAGGCCGCGTCCAGCGCATCCCTTGCGATCGCCGCGGAAGCTGCGTCGAGAGCGCCGTCGTCGGACTCCGGCAGGGGGAGGTGGACTTGCTCCAGCAACTGGGACGCGGCGACGAGGCGCATGCTCTCCGGCGCGGCTAGCGTCACAATTCCGGCGCCCGCCCGGTACGCCGCCGCCGCCGCCAGGACGGGCGCGCCGACGAATCGCCTGCTGCCGCCCGTCACGAGCACGCCTCCGAAGGTCCCTTTGTGCCCGTCGAGCCGCCGCTCGGGAAGGAGACTGCTGACCAGTTGCGCGTCGACGAGGTCGATGGCGAGGTCGTCCTCGATGCCCTCCGGCAGTCCGATGGGCAGCGTTTCGAGCGCGCCGACGTGAGCGGCGCCGGGGAACTGGAGGAGCCCGAGTTTCGGCGCTCCGAGCGTGAGGGTGACGGCGGCGGGGAAGCATGCCTCATCGCAGCCGCCGGTGTCCGCGTCGAGGCCCGTGGGGATGTCCAGCGCCACGAAGATGGGACCGTGGTCTTGGGCCTTCATCCTGCCGATTGCTTCGATGACGCTGTGCAGGTTCGCATCGAGACCGGGCCGCGTACCAATGCCAAGGACCGCATCGAGGACGAGGTCAGCAAGGGAGACGTAGCTTCCCAGCTGCCAGTGCTCGAGGTCCTCGTCCGCCTCAACGACGCGGACGCGGCGCTCGCGGCAGTCGGCGAACTTGTCGTCGCGCCGCCGCTCGGTGGTCATGTAGAGGGTGACGACAGCGCCCCAGTCGGCAAGGTAGCGGGCGGCGACCATGCCGTCGCCGCCGTTGTTGCCGGGGCCGACGAGCACGACGACGCGCTTGCCGCGAGGGCCGTCGAGGATGTGTCCGATGCTCCGCGCAACGGCGAGCCCTGCGTTCTCCATGAGCGTGTCCTCGGGCACGCCCGCTTCGGCGGCGCGGCGCTCCAAGAGGCGCATCTGGTCCGAGGTTACGACTTTCATGGGCGCCGCCCGACCACGGATGCGACCGCGTACTTGCGGGAGTGGGAGAGGCTGACGGCGATGCGGCCGATGCCGAGCTGCTCGGCGCGGACGGCGGCGCGTCCGTGGAGGGCGATCTCCGGCTCGCCTGTGCGTTTGCGGGTCACTTCCACCTCGCGCCAGCCGACCCCGCGCGTACCGGTGCCGAGGGCTTTCATAACGGCCTCCTTGGCGGCGAACCGGGCGGCGAGCTGTGGAGCGCGGCCCCGGCAATAGGCGGCCTCGCCATCGGTGTAGACGCGCTGCAGGAAGCGGTCGCCGAACCGTTCCAGCGTTGCTGAGATGCGGTCGATTTCGATGATGTCCACTCCTACGGAGATGTCTTGCATGGGTCCTTCCCGACCCCCTACTCAGTCCCCCTCCTCCACAAAGGAGGGAGAGCGAAGACAAGCGGGCATTGTGAGAGGCCGCGACCGTGGGCGCAACGAATGATAGCAGGAAGGACGGGCGCGGCTGGTATCATCGAGGAGTGTGAGCAGGCAGACGTTTCGCCTTCACGGGTATGACGGAAGCGGTTATGCACACGTCTCACAGAGGACTTACTTAATTTCCTTCTTCCCAGTCTGCGGGGGAGAACCGAGGAGGGCCGGAGTGACCGCGACCGTCATTGATGGAAAGCTGATGGCTGAGGAGATACGCGGCGAGGTGGCGGAGGGCGTCCGCGAGCTGAAGGCCCGCACGGGCGTCACGCCGGGACTGGCGGCGGTGCTCGTCGGCGACGACCCTGCCTCGGCGGTCTACGTGCGCAACAAGCGCCGCGCTTGCGACGAGGCGGGAATGTTCAGCGAGACCATCGAGCTCCCCGCTGAGACGTCGCAGGCGGAGTTGATCGACATCGTCGCGCGACTCAACGCCGACGACCGTTACCACAGCATTCTGGTCCAGCTCCCGCTGCCCCCGCACATCGAGGAGCGGGAGGTCATTCTTGCGGTCAGCCCGGATAAGGACGTGGATGGGATGCATCCCGTTAACAGCGGCCGGCTCTTGGAGGGCAGTCCCCGTTTCCTTCCGGCGACGCCCGCGGGAGTGCAGCAGATGCTGGTCCGGTCGGGGAACGACCCCGGCGGCAAGCACGTCGTGATTCTGGGGCGCAGCAACATCGTCGGCAAGCCGCTGGCGGCGCTGCTGATGCAGAAGGCGCCGGGCGCGAACGCGACGGTGACGGTATGTCACACAGGCACCAAGGACATGGCGGCCCTGACGCGGCAGGCGGACATCGTGGTGGCGGCGATCGGCCGTCCGCGAGCCCTGACGGCGGACATGGTGAGGGAGGGGGCCGTCGTCATCGACGTCGGGATCAACCGCGTCGATGACGCCACGAGGAAGGCGGGCTACCGGCTGGTGGGGGACGTCGATTACGAGGCCGTCGCAGAGAAGGCGTCGGCCATCACGCCGGTGCCGGGAGGCGTCGGGCCGATGACGATTGCGATGCTCCTAGCGAATACGCTCCGCGCCGCAGGGTAGGGGGCTATATACTGCCTAGAGACGGGATTGGGGGAGACGGGATGGCAAAGTATGATGGGGAGTTGGCGGGGCTTAGGGACATTGTTGAGGGAATAGATTATCAGGGAGAGTGGACCGAGAGCGACGGCAAGCATGTGTTTCGTAGTAAAGATGGCGCTATTCTGAATTGGTGGCCTTCCACAAAAACGATGCAATTCCAGAGGACAAGAGAAATAAAAAATAGACTTGAAGAAGCTATTCAGAATCATTACAAAATGATGTGTCGAGTGTCTCATACACTAACATTAGCCCTTCACCAAATATTGACTTGACACCTTCCTCCGATAGCGTAGAGTCTCAGCGGGTGTTCGTCGTCCATGGGCACGACGATACTGCGCGCGAGCAGCTTGAACTCATCTTGCACCGACTGGGTCTTGATCCATTCGTCCTCATTAATACCAGCGGAGGAGGACTAACAATCATAGAGGCACTAGAGAAGGAGATGAGTTCCTCTCTGAACGGCAACCGATTTGGAATTGTGTTGCTTACCCCTGACGACATGGGATATGAGCAAGGTGACGACCCCCGGAGTCCGGAACCACGCGCTAGGCAAAATGTAGTTATGGAAATGGGTATGCTGCTTGCCGCTTTCGGGAGATCGAACGTCGCGATACTCAGGAAAGGGCATGTAATTGTCCCTTCGGACGCCAGTGGAATAATCTATCTGCCCTTCAATAACCACGCCAAAGAAGTGGTTCCAAAACTCTGCGAACGACTTCGCCTATCGGGGTTTTCGATTAGCCCCGAATTGATGGCTAAAGCTTCTTCTTAAATGACTATGAAGAAACACATCACGATACATACCGATGGAGCGTGCACGGGCAACCCAGGCCCCGGGGGTTACGGTGTAGTGTTGGAATACGGTGAACACCGCCGTGAACTTTCTGGAGGCTACCGCCGAACCACCAACAATCGGATGGAATTGACTGGGCCAATTAGGGGCCTCGAAGCCCTGAAGGAAAGCTGCCGAGTTACCATCTACAGCGATTCCAAATACCTAGTAGATTCTATGACCCAGGGTTGGGCTGAACGTTGGCAGGCCAACGCTTGGATGCGTAACAAGAAAGAGCGAGCTGTCAATCCTGACCTGTGGGTGCGCCTTCTTTCCCTGTGTGAAGAGCATGAAGTGGAATTCCGCTGGGTGCCTGGGCATGCTGGCAATCCGGACAATGAGAGATGTGACCAGCTGGCAGTGCAAGCAGCTCACATAAAGAACCTTCCTGTGGATGAAGGGTACGAGTCCACATCAATAGAGCAAGGCAGTCTGGGGTAGGGGCCTAGCCCTTCACCTCGTAGAGCGACTCCACCTCGACTGCCGCGCCGCCGGGGAGAGATCCGGCCCCGTAGGCGACGCGCGCGTGTCTGCCGGACTCTCCGAAGACGTTAACCATGAGGTCCGAGAACCCGTTGATCACGGCAGGCTGCTGACCGAAGTCGGGCGTCGCGTTGACCAGACCCATGACGCGCACAACCCGCACGAGGTTGTCGAGGTCGCCTATGACCGCCTTCACCGCGGCGAGGGCGTAGAGGCCGCAGTTTCGGGCGGCGGCGTAGGCGTCTTCCACGCTCATGTTGTCGCCGACCTTACCCGTAATCATTTGGCCGTCGGCGCCGCGGGGAACTTGGCCCGCGACGAACAGCAGGTTGCCGGTGCGGACGGCGGGAATGTAGTTGGCTACGGGGGTCGAGACTTGGGGCAACTCCAGCCCTAGCTCTCGTAGGCGATCCTCAGCGATGGACATACGACGGGCCCTCCGTGGAAGTCGGGCGCGGTCGGCCCGTAGAGCCATGTTATCACTGGCGGTCCCTTCCCCAGCCTCTCCCCACATCTCCTCTGCAGACGGGCCTGACTCTGCGGTATTCGTCATTCCCGCGCAGGCGGGCCCCTCTCCTCCCCTTGAACACACCGGTCAAGCGGGGTGGGGTAGTATAGGATGCGCGCGATGCCGGCGCAGTCCTGCGGCATCGGAGAGGCTTTATGCTCAAGAACGCTGCCATCGCCGTCCTGCTGACCATCGCCGTCGCCGTTGGCTCCTCCACGATGGTCGCGCAAGCCCAAAGCGCCGGCGAGGTCGAAGTCCGCATCACCGCGCAGCGTCTGCAAGACGGGCGCACCGAGTTCGCCCTCCAGCAGCGCGAAGACGGTGTCTGGGGCGACCGGATCGCCCCACGCGCCCGCTTCTTCCCCGTGGAGCCGCCACTCGACCGATGGCTGTCCAGCACTCCCGTCACAATCGTCGCACCGGGCACGCTGCAGACCGAAAGCGGCGGCGAGACCGGCGGCGAGTTCGAAGTCCGCATCACCGCGCAGCGCCTGCAAGACGGGCGCACCGAGTTCGCCCTCCAGCAGCGCGAAGACGGTGTCTGGGGCGATCGGATCGCCCCGCGCGCCCGCTTCTTCCCAGTGGAGCCGCCACTCGACCGATGGCTGTCCAGCACCCCCGTCACCATCTCCGCGTCGACGCCCTCGATGGACAGGGCCGTCCTCGTCGCGCTCTACAACGCCACCAACGGACCGAACTGGACGAACAACACCAATTGGCTGAGCGGCGCCCCTCTCGACCAATGGCATGGTGTGACCACGGATGACGATGGCCGCGTAGTGACGCTGGATCTCTCCGGCAACCAGCTAAGCGGGCAGATGCCGCCGGAGCTGGGCGACCTCGCCAATCTGGCCGAGCTGTCCCTCTATGGCAATCGGCTAAGCGGGCCGATACCGTCGGAGCTGGGCGCCCTCGCCAACCTGAGAGGGCTGTACCTCTTTACCAACGAGCTGAGCGGGCCGATACCGTCGGAGCTGGGCAGTCTCGCTAACTTGGCAGGGCTGTCCCTCGCTGGCAACCAGCTAAGCGGGTCGATACCGTCGGAGCTGGGCAACCTCGCCAACTTGTTGGGGCTGTCCCTCGCTGGCAACCAGCTAAGCGGGACCATACCGTCGGAGTTGGGCAACCTCGCCAACTTGTTGGGGCTGTCCCTCGAAGCCAACCAGCTAAGCGGGCCGATTCCGTCGGAACTGGGCAACCTCGCCAACTTGCTAGGGCTATTCCTGTCTGACAACCAGCTAAGCGGGTGCATACCGGGCAGCTTGCAAGTCCAGTTGCTTTCCTCTCCAGACCCCGATTTGCCGTTCTGCCAGTGAGGCTCCGGGCTGGAGCGCTGCGAGGTTCCCGTCTAGGGGGGACAACCCCCGAACCAGGGGCAGCAAACGCCTGTCCGCGGCGGTAGAGCCTATGGCGTCCCGGCCCTAACCCATGCAGACGCACACGGACCAGGTTACGCAAAGGTCTCGCAGACGGGGGAGAGTTAGAGAGGGGCCGCTCCCCTCCGTCATTCCCGCGCAGGCCGTGACCTCGCAGCTCTCCCTTCCCGTCCTCTGCGGGAAAGGGTTAGGGAGAAGGGCTGCCCCCTGCAACATCTGCCCCTTCCCCCATCCCCGCCCAATCCCTACCATGGACTCCGACCGTGAAGAGCGGAGGCGCCCTCCGGGCCTGCCCCCTAAACCTCTTCCCCGTCTGCGGGGGGAGACTGAGAGGGGCCCCGCGGACCGGTGGCGAAAAAGTTTTGGATTCTTAACCCCTTCCACCGCACCACGGCCTGGTAAACAAGTTGTGAAAGTTCCGGGGAATTTCGCATCTTGCCCCCCGCCCCGTCGCCCGTCGATCGCATAACGGCCACGTAAATCAAAGATTCCAAGATGTGAAGACTCCTGCAGAAAAACTTCTTGCTCCCTCCACCGACAGCGCGAGCTTTACGGCACAGGCTTCCCTAAACCTCTCCCCTGTCTGCGGGAGACGGTTCTTCCATTGGGCGGGGGCAGGCGCGGGTGACAGCAGTCGAGCGCCTCCTATGAATGCTGGGTAGAATCTCGCAATCGCGGAGGGCCGCTCATGGAAAACAGCGTCTTCTATCAGAACCTCGATCCGTTCTCTTTCCTGGAACGCAGCGCGTTCGTCTACCCGGACAAGCCCGCAGTGGTCTACGGGGACAAGACGTACACCTACGGGCAGCTGCGGGAGCGGGTAGACCGACTGGCCGGCGCCCTCGCGCAGGTGGGAGTGACGAAGGGCGACCGGGTCGCCTACATCGTGCCGAACATCCCTCCGATGCTGGAAGGACACTACGGGCCGATGAGCATCGGCGCGGCGTTGGTGGCGATCAACACGCGGCTGTCGGCGCGGGAGATCGCGTACATTCTCAACCATTCCAAGGCCAAGGTGCTCGTGTTCGATTCCGAGTTCGCGCCGGTCGTCCGCCAGACGCGCGAAGATACGCCGGGCGTGTCGCTTTACGTCCAAGTTGTCGACGAGTTCCCCAAGGCAGACGACATACCCGACCCCGAGTACGAGGAGTTCCTCGCCTCAGCCCCGGCGGGACCGCATAGGGTCCCGGTCGACTCCGAGATGGACACGGTCACGATCAACTACACATCGGGCACGACAGGCATGCCCAAGGGCGTGCAGTACCACGGCAGGGGGGCGTACCTGAACGCCCTCGGCGAGGTTATCGAGATGGGGCTGAACTGGCGCAGCGTCTATCTGTGGACGTTGCCGATGTTCCACTGCAACGGCTGGTGTTTCACGTGGGCCGTAACCGCGGCAGGAGGCACGCACCTCTGCCTGCGGCGCGTCGACCCCGCGCAGGTGTATGAGCTCATCGAGCGGCACGGGGCAACCCACATGTGCGGAGCGCCGACGGTGCTGACAGGGATGTACTCGTCGCCTTCCGCCGAGGGGCGCGACCTCTCTGGCGTGACTATCGCGACAGGCGGCGCTCCGCCCGCGCCCCAGGTGGTTCGGATGATGGAGGCGATGGGAGCGAACATCGTTCATCTGTATGGCCTGACCGAGACGTTCGGACCCGTAACGATCTGTGAGCCGCAGCTGTCGTGGGACTCGATGACTCCGGACGAGCTCGCGGTGGCCAAGGCCAAGCAAGGGATGCCCTACGTCCACGTATCGGTGGGCGTGCGCGTCGTGGACGAGCAGATGAACGACGTCTCGCGCGACGGCCAGACGATGGGCGAGGTCGTGATGCGCGCGAACGGGGTGATGAAGGGCTATCTCGACGATCCCGAGGCGACGGCCGCAGCGTTCGCGGGCGGCTGGTTCCACTCAGGCGACCTGGCGGTGTGGCACGCCGACGGGCAGATCGAGCTTCAGGACCGGGCCAAGGACGTCATCATCTCCGGCGGCGAGAACATCTCCAGCCAGCAGGTCGAGAAGGTCATTGTGGAGCATCCAGGCGTGCTGGAGGTCTCGGTGGTAGGGACGCCGGACGAACGCTGGGGGGAGGTCCCCAAGGCGTTCGTAGTGCCAAGGGACGGGGCGAGCCTCACCGCTGAGGAGATCATCGATTTCTGCCGCGAGCGCATCGCCCACTTCAAAGCGCCGAAGCACGTGGAGTTCGGGGAGCTTCCGAAGACGGCGACAGGGAAGATCCAGAAGTACGTGCTGCGAGAGCGGGAGTGGGCCGGGCGCGAGCGGCGCATCTAGGGGGCGCAGGGGTCTTCCTACAGCAGCAGGCGGACGCCGGCGAACATGAGGCCCGCGCCGATGATGCTGAGGACTAGCCGCGCACTGACTCTCGGCGCGAGGCGGACTCCTATCTGCGCGCCAAGCAGCGTTCCAAGGCCCACGATGCCTGCCATGGTCCACTGACCGCTTTCGCCGATACCCGCGACGAGGTGGACTGCGAGGGCCAGGGCGGCTGCGACAGTCAGTTCGAGCTGGGAAGTGGGCACGGCCACCGCTGAGGGCATCTTCAGCGCGATGAGCATGAAGGGGACGTTGATGATGCCCCCGCCGATGCCGAAGAACCCGGCGACGAAGCCGGCGACCGGCGCCACGGCTGCGGCTAGCGGCTCGTTGACCCGGTACTCGAAGCGGCGTCCACCGCGCAGGACGATGGTGCGGCGGCGTCCGGTTTGCGACGGCTCTGGGGAGTGGTCTTCCAGCAGACTGCGGGCCAAGAGATAGACGGAGCCGGCAATGAGGGCTGCCCCGAATATGACCTCGAAGGGCGCCCGGTCGGTGATGCGAGTGAGGAGGGCGCCTCCGATTGCGGCAGGGGCGGCCAAGGTTATCAGGATCAGCGCGGTGCGGTAGTCCTGGCTGCGTCGGCGGCGGTAGCCAATGCTCGCCGAGAGGGCGTTGGAGAAGACGGCCGTGAGCGAGATGCTCGTGACCTGGGCAGGAGTGGCGTCCGGGAAGAGGAACAGGAGCGCGGGGACGATGAGGAAGCCGCCGCCGACGCCGACCATAGCCCCCACCACGCCGACGGAAAGCCCGAGTGAAGCAAGGACCGCGAACAGAGCGATAGTGGGCTCAGGGAGCATGGCGCGACCTTATTACATCGAGGGCTGTATTCGTCAGGGATGCCCCTCTTCCGATGCAGAGCGCAGGCGCTATGAGCCGTCTTCGTTGGGAAGGATGGCGAGGCGCAGCTGGTCCAGCTGTGCTTGGTCGACCGGCGATGGCGCCCCGAATAGCGGGTCAACGCCGATCTGAGTCTTGGGGAAGGCAATCGCGTCCCTGATGGACTCCGCCCCGTCCGCGAGGAGCATGACGAGCCGGTCGATTCCACCGGCGAACCCGCCGTGGGGCGGGGCGCCGTACTCGAAGGCCTCGAGGAGATGGCCGAACTGAGACTCGACGCTCTCCGGCGCGTGACCGAGGATCTTGAAGATGAGCTCCTGCTTATCGCGCTGGTGGATGCGGATGCTGCCGCCTGCGAGCTCGTAGCCGTTCGCGGCGAGGTCGTAGGCCTTTGCCACGGCGGCCCCGGGGTTGTCGGCGAGCCCCTCCCAGTACTCGTCGAACGGGGCTGTGAAGGGGTGGTGGACGGAGTCCCACCGGCCTTCGTTCTCGCTCCACTCGAAGAGGGGGAAGTCCGTTATAAGGCACAAGGCGATTGTGTTGGGGTCGGCCAGGCCGAGCCGCTCGGCCATGTTGAGCCGCAACTGGCCCAGGACCGTCTCAGCCTGGGTCTTCGGGCCCGCGCCTATCAGGACGAGGTCTCCGGGCCCGGCGCCGCAGCGGGCGGCGATAGCCTTGACCTCGGCAAGCGAAAGCGCCCTTGCCGACGTCCTGATGTGCTCCATGGTGAGGGCGTCGAGCCCGCCAGCGGACTCGTCCAAGGCAATCGTGACGAGGCCCCGTGCGCCGTAACGCTTGGCCAGCTCCACGAGCTCGTCGGCTTGTCGCCGGGGTATAGAGGCCATGCCGGGGGCGGCAAAGCCCTTCACCACGCCGCCGTCCTTGACGACGTTGGCGAAGACCTGGAACTCGGCGTTGGCGACGATGTCCGACAGGTCGGATATCTCGAGTCCGAACCGGACGTCCGGCTTGTCGCTGCCGAACCGGGCCATTGCCTCCTCGTAAGTGAACCGGGGGATGGGCTGCGGCGCCTTCTTGTCGGGGCGGACAGCCTCGATCAGCCGGGCGTAGAGGTCGGCCATCAGACCGATGATGTCGTCGTGGTCGACGAAGGCCATTTCGAGGTCGAGCTGGGTGAACTCGGGGAGCCTGTCAGCCCGTGGGTCCTCATCGCGGAAGCACCGTGCGATCTGGAAGTAGCGGTCGACGCCGGCGACCATCAGCAGCTGCTTCAGCTGCTGGGGTGACTGGGGCAAGGCGTAGAAGCTGCCGGCGTGGATGCGGCTGGGGACGAGGTAGTCGCGGGCGCCTTCGGGGGTGCTCTTGATGAGGATGGGCGTCTCGACTTCCATGAACCCCCGCTCGTCGAGGTAGTCACGGATGAACTTGACGACGCGGTGCCGGAGCTTGAGGTTCTCGCGCATGAAGGGCCGGCGGAGGTCGAGGTAGCGGTAGCGCATCCGTAACAACTCGTCCACCTGGGAGTCCTGGCTCACGTCGAAGGGTGGCGTTTTGGAGGCGTTGAGGACGGAGGCGGAGGATGCGAGGACTTCGACCTCCCCGGTTTCCAGGTTGGGGTTGACCGTCCCTTCGGGCCGTTCTTGGACGGCACCCGTGATCTGGACGACCCACTCGCCACGGAACCGCTCGGCGGTCTGGAACGCCTCAGCCGCGTCTTCCGGGTGAAAGACGACCTGGGCGAGCCCGGTGCTGTCGCGAAGGTCGATGAAGATCAGGCCGCCATGGTCGCGCCGACGGTGAACCCAGCCTGCGAGGGAGACCTCTTGGCCGTTGTGTTCTAGGCGCAATTCGCCGCAAGCAATGGATTTCAGCAAAGTGTTCTCTTCAGGGCGGGGCGTACGGCGGAGCGCCGCGCTACATCTCGCCGAAGGGGTCGACGCCGCCGGACTCATACGCCTGGCGGCGGTGGAGCGCGGCGTGGAGCTGCGAGAGAGTGGTCTCCATGGGACCGTTTCCTCCCGATTCCAACCGCTCGATCAGTATGTCGGTCCCGCCCTGGACCATCTCAATAGCCTGCTTCACGCCTAGGACGAAGAGGGCGAGCCATACGAAGCGTAGAACCAGGCGGGCCAAACTGAGCATAACGGGGAACCTCCGAGGAGACGGAAACACAATTTCTTACGTATAACCTTACCGCATAGGACGAAGGCTGCGCCATTGGAACCAGGCGTGGATTGTCCCCATCGCCCTCATTGGCAGCCGCCTAGATGCTTCCGAGCTGGAGGAACACCCCACCAAGGAACACCCCACCAAAGGCGTTCGCCTTCTAGGGAAGACCTCGTTCTCTATAAGGACGGGAGCGGTGCCTACGGGCTGATTGACTGGGCATGCGCGCACCGCCGCATCAACCTGCTCTATGGCATCCCGGAGGAGAATGGGCTCCACTGTCCCTATCACGGGTGGCTGTACGACGAGATGGGCCAGTGCTTGGAGCAACCAGCTGAAGGCTTGGATAACGCCTTCAAGGAGCGGGTCAAGCTGATGTCCTACCCGGTCGAGCAGCTGGCGGGGTGCTGTTCGCGTACGTCGCGATGGGCGGCGAGCGAGCTTAGCCGAGGAGCAGCGGCCCGACCTCGGCCACGTGGCTGATTTGGTGGTCCGGCGGGTCCAGCGTGGTCGGCCACGGTTGTCCCTGCGTCACCCATGCGGTCGACAGTCCAACTGCCTTAGCGCCGCCTACGTCCGCGATGGGGTCGTCGCCGATGAAGAGCACGTCGCGGCCGGCTCGGAGTCCCAACTGATCCAGGGCCAAGCGGAATATCGCAGGATCGGGCTTGCGGCAAGCTACCTCGTCCGACACAATCAGGCACTTGGCGAGCCCCTCCAGCCCGCGCCTTGACTGTGGCGTGCTGTATCGACGTGCCGTTGGTGACGATGCCCCAGGGCACGCCTGTAGCGTTCAGCTCACGCAACAGCGCAAGGACCGCCTGGTCTGGTGGAGTGGCGGAGCGCGACGCTTCGAGATACCACTCAACCATCTCCTCGTGCGTTCTGGTGATGTCGGGCCACTCCGCGAGAACGCGGTCAATCAGCCGGTCGCGCCCTGCCTGCCCGTTGCCGTCAAAGGCGACAAACTTGGCCGCGGCCTCCTCGGCAGAGATTGCCGCCCGCACGGCGGGCTCCGTTTGATGGAGCAGACGTCCGGTCGCAAGAATCGCGGCCGTGCGATCCCAGAGAGTGTTGTCGAGGTCGAAGAGAGCGGCGGAGTATCTAGGCGTCATGGGCGTCGCGGGTTCGCTCCCTGCCGGTCTGGGGGCTCGTCCCATGGGCGCATGATAGCCCAGGCAGCAGCCCTGCCGCTCCGGAACAACCATGTTCGCGGGTATGACGGGGACGGGTCAATCTTGGAAGAGGGCTCGGCTCGACGTCCGGTCAGTTGAACAGGTTCTGTATCAAGAGCCACACCGCCGACTGGGGCCAGATGACGAACAGGACGTTGTCGAACAGCCCTATCGCCAACGCGGCGATGAGGGCCCCGGTGACGAGACCCCACCGGGCGTACTGTCTCCCGGACACGGCGGCAGGGAAAACGAGGGCGAGCCCTATCGCAGCCCACTTCAGCCCGAAAGTCACCGACACTAGCAGGAACAGGCCAATCAGGACCAAGAGAACGACGCCGGTGCGCCGCTGCTCGTCGGCCTTGCTCATCATGCCCAGGTCCAGTATGTCTCCCGATTTCGCTCCTCTGAGCTGAAGCATCAGCTGGATCAACGCGAGGCTGAACAGTCCGATGCCCACCATCATGGGCATGGACCGCGCTCTCGTGGGGAAGTCGGCGGCTTCGATGATGAAGGCCAAGGCGATCGTCATTACCACGAGAGGGAATAAGTGCTCCCACGACCGCCAAACGAAACGAGCCTTCGGCGGGCCATCGGGACTTGCGCCCGAGGGAGGGCTATCGGGACTTGCGCCCGAAGGAGGGTTATCGAGGCTTGCGGCGACCCCGGTCATTCGTCGCTCTGTTTCTTCGCTCTTGCCGGCAAGAATCGTGAAGAAGACAGCTACTGCGAGCGAGAGGAATATGAGAACAATAGTTATCGGCCTCGTTAGCATGCCCACGGGGCCATGGATGCTCACGGCGGACAGCAGGTTGTGCTCGATGATGGGGCCCAAGATGAATCCGAGAATCATGGGGGGACGCGGCCAGCGGAAGAACTTCATCAGCATCCCGATCACGGCGAACCCCAACACGATGGGAATCGCCGACCAGTGACGCGTGTCTTGGAAAGACGAGAGGAATGCAAGCGGGATGATGGCGGCGGCAAGCAGCGGGTACGGAATCCGGCTCAGCTTGGCGAGCTGACCGGAGGCGAGCAAGCCCACGATGGCGAGGGCAGCGTTGCCGAGCACCAAGCTCACCACGATGAGCGTCGTGATGTCCGCGTAGCGGGTCAGCATGGGCGGGCCGGGCGAGATGCCGTAGGCCAGCATTGCAACGAGCACGAACGCCCAACTGAACCCGCCGGGAATGCCCATCGCCAGGGTTGGGATGGCTTGTCCGCCTTCCTTGGCGCTCTGCACCGACTCGGAGAAGATCAGGCCTTCGTAGGAGCCCTTCCCGAACTGCGATTTGTCCTTGCTGAGAGCGATTCCCACGCCGTATGAGAGCCAGGAAACGACCCTTGCGCCAACACCCGGTATGGCACCCATCATGACGCCCAAGATCGAATGCCTGACAATCAACGGCGTCTTCGTGAAGGCCATGCCCGCGCCCCTGAAAACCTCTCTGGTGTTCAAGGCGGCGCTGGACGACGCCAGCGCTCTGCGGGTCATCGTGAGGTCCATCATCTCGGGGAGCGCAAAGAGCCCTACCGTTGTGGCGATGAGCGGCAGTCCCGTCTGGAGCTGAAGCGAGCCGAGCGTGTAGCGGTCGGTCCCCGTGAACGGGTCGGTGCCTACGGTCGCCAGAAGGATGCCCAGCAGGCCCGCAGCGAGTCCCTTCACCATCGCCCCGCGGCTGAGCGCGCCGACCAGAGCCACCCCGAAAAGGCCCATCGCTCCAATCTCGCCGAACCCGAATGACAAGATGAAAGGCTTGAGGATGGGCATGGCGAGGAGCAGAACTATCGCTCCTATCAGGCCCCCGATCGCCGATACGACGTACACGAATCCCAGGGCCCGCGCGGCTTCGCCCCGCTGTGAAAGCGGCCTGCCTTCGATAAAGGTGACTTGGCCTCCTCCAGGATGGCCCATAGCGATGATCGGCAGCACGTCGAGCATCTCCTCGACGCCGGTAATCGTCGCGAGGAAAACGATGCCGACGACCGGGTTGTCGATCGTGAAGACGACGAATGGGACCGCCAGCGCCATGAGCAGCGGCGCCGACAGTCCCGGTATGACGCCTGCGAGAGCCGCGACAAGAATCGCGGTCCCGAAGGTGATCCAGTAGATTGACGTGCCTAGGTGTCCCAACCCAACGAACACCTGGCTGAAGTCAGGCATCGGTAACTCTCCGCCAGACTTATTTCAACTGCGCTACTCCCCTAAGCCTGTCCTCATTCGATGTACTTGCTGAACAAGCGCTCCTGCAGCTCGGTGAGCGTGTCCAGATTCTCGCGGTATCCGTCAACGACCGACGTGTACATCTGCTGGAGCCGCGCGCCCGGAACGGCGGACACGTCGGATCCAAGGACGCGGGCAAGGCCCGCGTTGAACTCGGGGTCAGCGACTGCGTCGTCCCATGCTTGGCGCAGCGCTGCGAGCACCGAAGGGTCAACGTTCGGCGGCCCGGCGAGGTGCTTCAATGCGACCGTGTTAGGGGGGGTCAGGGAGTCGAATATGGCTTGCTGTTCCGGATTGAGCAGGTCGCGCCCGTTGGGAGCGGTGAACTCGATCTCCGCGTTGGCAAAAATTTCTTGTCCGGGGACCAAGAGCCCTGCGAAAGGCCGCAGGAACTCGTCCGAGAACCATCCAGGGCGACGGGCTGGTAGCGTGTACCAGGTGCTGCCGGGGGACATCGTCATTGCGTTGACGTCGCCCCGCTCCATCATCAGTAGCGTCTGCTCCGTCCCTGTGCCGGCGATGACCTTGTATTCGATGGGAATGTTGAGCCAGTCGGCCAACAGCATTGTTGCGAGAGGAGTGCCGTTCACTTCCGGCGCGCTTCCGGGGCCCGTTTGGATGAGAGGCTCCCCGTCGGGATTCCCCATGGCATCCCTAATGTCCTGGTAGGGGAGGTTTCCTCGGATTGTCCACACCGGATTGCCTGACTGCGGCGCTCCGATAATGCTGAATTCAGATGCGCTGAAATCGGCCTCAGGCTCGAAGGAGTCGGTGATCAGGGTGCCCGCTGTGTACTGTATGACCAAGCCGCTTGGCTCGGAGTTCCAGACAAAGTTGGAAGCCGCAATCTGCGGCGTGTGGTTGGTGACGACGATGCGAGGGTTCCCCGGTATAAAGCGCCGAAAGTTTGCCGCGTAGTACCGGGCCTGGGTGTCGGTCCCTCCGCCCGGAGCAAGCCCGACCACCATCCTGATGGTCTTCCCCTTGAAGTACGCCTCCGCGTCGAAGGAGGGCTCGGGCGTCGCCGTGGGGGCCAGCGTCGGCGTTGGCGCGAGAGCCGGCGCAGGGGTTGGAGTCGGCTCGCCCGGCGCCAGCGTGGGCGTCGGCGCCGGAGTCGGCGTGGGAGTGGCCGGCGCTCGGGTCGGCGTGGGCGTTGCATCGCTGCCGCACGCCGCCAAGAGCAGACTGGCTAGAAGGAACGCCACTACCATGGAACTCGTGAATTTCATCGGTCGAGCCCTCCCTGTGACCCTAGGCTTGTGCCTCCGCGCTCCCTGACGAGCAGTTCAGCTATTCACTGGCGCTGTAGTCCCACTCGTAGTTGCGGTCCTGGTAGGCGATTTCCGGCATGATGCTTTTCGTTCCTCTCGCCGCCAGCTCGGCCTCGAACTTCTGGCGGACGAACGGGTCCTCGTCGGGGTACTCGATCTGGTTGGCCCCCGGATTCTCGACCCGTTCCCCGGTCCCGGAGAACTGCCGTGGCGGGTGAAGCGCCAGGTAGCGCGCCGGCTCGGAGCCGATGTTGAAGTGTTGGTGGAACCATCTTGCCGGCGGCACGAAGACGCTCCCTTCATGCCAGGGGACGACGACCTTGTCATGCCCTTCCGGCCACATGATCGAGTAGCCCTCGCCGCTGGGGATCACGATGACGAAGCCCGGGCCGTGGCGATGGCCCTTCTTGTAGGCGCCCGCGTCGAACACCGACATGTGGCATGTCATCGGCGAGTCCGGGAACTCGATGAACACCGTGTGCCCTCCGGCGCCGCGCCCATAGAACGGGACGAGCTTGTCCCACGCGCGCATGTCGGGAAAGAAGTTGCCCATCCACTGTGCCCGAACGCGACCGTTCGCGATGGCCCGGTTGTGGACCTTCGCCTCCGAGTAGAACTCGCCGACGAGCCGGCCTGCTCCGGAAGGCGAGTTGTTGTTGAAGAAGAATTCAGGGTCCGGCACTCCCACCATTGCGACCGGCAAGTAGTTGTTGTGCAGAAGCCGGGCGGGACGGTCTCCCTGAGCGTTCGACAGCTGATGCGTATGGTTCCGGGGCAAGAGGAAGAGGCTGTGCTTCTGCCATTCGAAGGTCCGCGTGCTCTTGCCGTCGTCTGACGACACGGTGCAGAAGCCGCGCCCGTCGAGCACGTAGACGACGTCATCCAGTGCAAACTTCAGTGGTGGGAGGGTCTGCCCAGGCGCAATCTCGGTTACTCGGGCCTCCGCCACGCCCTGCTGCCCCTCGAGCTGGAGGAACGCCGCGTTGCACTGTCTGTCTTCCCACCACCCAAGCTCGATGGTGCGAAGATCGTCGAGGTAGTAGCCCTCATGTACGGGAACGCCGATCGACCTGATCCACGTCTCGTAAGCGTGCTGGGCCGCTCTGTTGGCGGTGACTTGCTCTTCGGTGGCCTCCGTGACTTTCAACGGCGCCTCTGCCATCACTTCCTCCTCTATTCGACTACCGCTTATCTCCTGTCAGTTCTCAAACGCGGAAACGATGCGCTCAGCGCTCTCCTACTGTTCGACGCTCGTGCGGGAACCCGTTCCGGCGTTCACCGCGCCGGAACGGTAGTGATAAGTGTGTCAATTGCGCCGCTTCAGGAGGCGAGACGGAATCAATCGCCGCAAGCAGCATCGACGTTGGGCTCAACGCCAAGACCCTAGCCCGGATGACCCTCGACAGGTCCATATCACCAACTCCCAAATGCCCCCTCCTCAGTCCTCCCCCGAGGGGGAGGATGTAAAGGCAAAACGTGGGCGGATTTCGTCCGCTCGGTCGGCCTGGGTCACGTCCTAACAGGCCGCATCCTAGTCCGCCACAGCCTGCGGTGCAAACGGCTGACTAACGAGGGGTCTGAGCCCCTGGGAACGGCTCGCTGGGGGCCGAACTGCCTGAGTGCCGCCCTGCGCGTCAACGACCAGGGACGCCGAACATCTGCGGCGTCCCTAATGAACGGAGCGGTGGGAGAAGCCCGCTAGGAGTCTAGTCCCAGCGGGTCCTTGGCTTCGGCTCGAGCTCGCCGTCCACGTACATGTCCACCTTGCCCTGGGGGAAGCAGACGTAGCCCGCTATGCGCGCGGCCTCGGAGGTGGGATAGCGGTACGTCCACGCGACGTTCTCGACCAGCCCGTCGCCGACCTGCGCGTGAAAGTACCGCGCCTCGCCCTTGTACGCCGAACCCACGACGCGATCGCTCGGCTGCAGCAGGTCTATCCGCACGTCCTTCGACGGTATGTAGTACCGGTGCGGCAGCCCTGTCTCGACCAGCATGATGGGCCGGTCCGTCTGCGCGACCGCCACACCGTTGATGACGACGCTCACGCTGCGCGAGCTCTCGATGCAGTCCACCCGTGTGTACGGGTCCTTCGGTCCGACGAAGACTTGCGTGTCTTCTTCGTACCAGGCGTCGACTTTGTTCCAAAAGAAGGCCACGTACTCGCGCACGTCGACGCATCCCTCCAGGGGCGAGGGATAGTTCCAAACGGCGCTCTCAGCAACCTGATCGCCGACCTTGACGCTCCAGTACCGGGCGTCTCCTTTGATCGGTCAATGTGTCGAGCTATCGGTGGCCACCATCAGGTCCATCCGCACGTCGTCCATGGGGAAGTAGTAGACCGGCTGGTGCCCCGTCTCCTGCATGACCAGCGTTCGGACGCTATTGGCAATCGTCTCGCCGCCGAACATAACCCGAACGCGCTTGGGGGTTGGCTCCATGAAGGCCAGGTGGTCCCCGATGCCTTGCGCGCCGGCATTGAGCGCTCTGAATGCTTGTGTCATCTCGTGCTCCTTCTGAAGGACTGCCGGTTAGTCCCAGACTGTGATTGCACCCTTCATGCTTCCCTCTGCGCCGGTAAGCGATGGCGGCATTCTACAGCCGCGACCGCAGGGCGGCCACGGGAGCCCCACGACTCAGCGCGGCGGCGGGCGCGCGAATTCTGTCTCGCCGAAGACATTGATGCGTAGCCATCTGCCGGTGAAGTAGTAGCCGCCGTACAGACAGAAACGGACGAGCATGGCTATCGCTATTGCGATAGCGACGCCAAATTCCCCGGCGGACGTCCACCGTGAGAGGACGAAGGCTATGGGTATCTCCATGACCCACATGCTCATGAACGTCACGAGCATCGGCGCCAGCGTATCTCCGGCCACGTTGAACGACTGCTGGAAAACCTGGCCGCCTCCCAACAACGTGCCCGCGACTGCCTGGATGCGCAGCCAGACGACAGCGGTCTCGATGAATTCGGGATCACTGCTGAAGAGGCTCACGAAGAACGCGGGGAATGCGATGAGGAGCGCGCCGGCTAAGCCTCGTATCACCATCACGTAGGCGACGGCCCACTTGACGGTCATCCGCGCTCGCTGCGGCTCCCCTGCGCCGAGGTTCTGTCCGACCAGCACCCCGGACGCCCGGCCCATGCCCTGACTGCCGATGTTCGTGATGCGCTCGAGCCGGCGCGTCAGCGAGTAGGCGGCGAGGGCGATGTCGCCGAAAGGGGTGACGAGACGGATGAGGATGAGCTCGGAAAGGCCTCGCTCCATCTGCGTAGCTGTGGCGGGCGCGCCAATCTTGATGATGCGCCACATCAGTGGGGGGTCGATGCGGAAGCCGCTGAGTCTGAGGTGCAGGCGGGACGTGCCGGTTCCCAGGGCGCGAAGATTCCAGGCGACGCCCACGATCTGGGCGAGGACGTTGGCCGCCGCCGCGCCGGCGATTCCCATCTCAGGCATGCCGAGCCAGCCGAGAATGAGGAACGGGGTCAAGATGAGGTGGAGGACCCGCGACACAATCGTCGATTTCATCGGCGTGAACGAATCGCCCGATGCTTGGAGCGCGGCCCCAGTGGTCTGCCGGAAGCTCTGGATGGCGGACGAAACGAACTGGAATTGCAGGTAGAGGATGGCCGCTTGCACCACCGACTCGCTTACGCCGAGGACCCGTAGCAGCATGGGAGCGAGGGCTATGCCAGCGACAGACAGGAGCAGCGAGACGATGATGGTGAGCGTGAAGGCTTGCAGGGCGGCGTGGTTCGCCAGGTCGATGCGGCGGGCGCCCACGGCGCGGGCGATGACGGCCTGCATGCCGACGTCGAGGCCCATGCGCGCCATCATGATGAGGTGGCCGTATGCCTGGGCGACGCCGATGCCGCCGATGGCGCCAAAGCCGACGATGCGGCCCGCCCAGAACAGGTCGGATATCTGGTCGGAGGCGTTGAAGACTCCGCCGACCATCTGGGGCCAGGCGAGGAACCAGAGGTTGCGCCGGACCCCCCCAGTCGTCAGGTTTCGGGTGGCGTAAGCCGACCGCCGTGCGCGGCGCGCCTGCCGCGAGTTATCGTCGGGGTCCGACCAATCGAAATCAGACTCCGGCGCGTCGTCGGGGGTGGGGTCTGTATGCCGGTCGTCGGGTGGCAATGGTCAAAGAACGTCTCTCAGAGTATTGCTAGGGCATCGGCTGGCGCATCGCCATCGTACACCTTGGAGCCTCTTGGGATTATCGGGAGCTCTTGCAGAAAAGCGGCACCTGCAAGTTGCCCCTGTAGGCCGCTAGGCGTAGCCTGCGCCCCTAGGTCCACTGAAGGGGCCCCTCAGGAGGTATGCGTGAAGCTGCTCTTCTTCGATGATTACAAGCTAGGCGTCCTCCAGGACGGCAAGGTCTTTGACGTGAGCTCGGCGGTCGAGCACTCGGACATCCTTCCGCCGGAGGAGGTGATGGAGCGGGTCATCGGCGGGTTCGACAGCTACCGGCCAAAGTTGGAGGCGGCTGTGTCCTCCGGCGACGGGGCCGCGCTCTACGGCGTGAAGGTTCGCGCGCCGCTCCCTCGGCCCCACAACGCGCTTTGCGCCTTCTCGAACTACCTGGATAGGGAAGGGGCGACGCGGGGCGTGCTGGACTTCTTCTACAAGGGGACGAGCAGCGTCATCGGAGACGGCGATACGGTCCACATCCCGGACATTCCCGAGGCTCAGGCCTTTCAAGCGGAGGCCGAATTCGCCTACGTCATCGGCAAGTCCGCCAAGAACGTTTCGGAGGCGGACGCCCTCTCCCACGTCTTCGGGTACACGAACTTCGTCGACGTGTCGGCTCGGGGCATCCCGAACCGCAGGACGACCTTCCTGCACAAGGGGCAGGAGACTTGGGGGCCGATGGGTCCAGTAATAACGACGGCTGACGAGGTAGCCGACCCCCAAGACGTCGGTGTGCAGTCGTGGATCAACGGCGAGCTCAAACAGGACTACAACACGTCGGCGATGGCCTACTCCGCCGCCGAGCAGATAGCCTGGCTGTCGCAGTACCTCACGCTCGTGCCGGGCGATATCATTTCGTGCGGCACGCACCACGTGGGGCTATGGCCGATAAACGACGGCGATGCGGTCGAAGTGGAGGGCGGCGGCCTGGAACGGTTGCGCTTCAGCATAAGATCGTATGGCCCGAAGAAGACGGAGAACTGGCTGCCGCCGGGCGTGCGGAGCGCGTAGTACGACATCTCTAGGAGTGTGTCATGTACGATCTGCTGATCAAGAACGGAAGAGTCGCGGACGGATCGGGGATGCCGTCATTCGTTGCGGATGTTGGCGTCTCCGATGGGAAGGTGGTTGACGTTGGGCGTCTCTCCGGCTCGGCCAAGCGGATCATCGACGCGTCCGATCGAGTAGTGGCGCCGGGGTTCATCGACAACCACTGTCACTTCGACGCGCAGGTGACGTGGGACCCGCTGTGCACGTATTCGCCGCAGCACGGCGTGACGACGGTTATCTTCGGTAACTGCTCGCTGACGCTGGCGCCGACCAAGCCTGACGACCGCGAGGCGCTTGCCATGATGCTCTCGCGGGTCGAGGCGATTCCGATGGAGAGCCTTCAAGAGGGCATTCCGTGGGAGTGGACGACGTTCGGTGAGTACCTCGACTTCATCGACCAGCGCCTTGGCGTGAACGCGGGCGCGCTCGTCGGCCATTCGGCGGTGCGCCGTTGGGTGATGGGTGAGGAAGCGTACGAGCGCGAGCAGGCGACGCCACAAGAGATGGAGGAGATGAAGGGTCTCATCAGAGACTCGATTCGGGCCGGGGCCCTCGGCCTATCCTTCAACCGTAATCGCGGCCACTTGGACCTCGCCGGCCGCCCGATTCCCGGCATCGTTCCCCCCGTCGATGAGCTGTACGAGTTGGCGACGGCGCTCCGAGACGTAGGGGCTGGCGTCGTGCAGTGCGGCGCGGCCTACCCGCTGGAGATACGCGACGGCTTCGCGACCAAGCTGGGCGAGCAGTCGCAGCGTCCCGTCATCTACAACCAGATCGTCTATAACTCTAACGATCCCGAGCGGTGGAAGAGCCACCTCGAACTCGTCGAGCAGCGCATTAGCGAAGGGCGGCAGGTCTACCCGGTGATAAACCCGCGCCCCGCCGCGCAGCGGTTCACGATGCGCAACGCCCAGACATTCGACCGCATGCCCACCTGGCGGGAAGTGATGCTGGGGTCGGTTGAGGAGAAGGCGTCGGCCTTCCGCGATCCGGCGGTGCGCGAGAAGCTCCGCTCCGAGTCTGTCGACGGCGTGAATCTCCCCACTGGCGTCTTGCCGATCAGCTGGAACCGGATCTTCATCACGCGCACGCTGAAGCAGCGCAACAGCTCGTTCCAAGGCATGAGCGTGGCGGAGATGGCGGAAGCACAGGGCAAGGAGGTCATCGACGGCTTTCTCGACCTGGTCTTGGACGAGGACCTCGGCACTGGACTGCAGAACAGACAGTCGGGCGGCGACGATGGAGTGATGGGCAAGCTCATCGCGAGCCCCTACACGCTGATCGGCCTCTCGGACGCCGGCGCCCACGTTGTGTTCGAGGCGGGCTACGGCTACAGCACACTCGTGCTGGGACGCTGGGTGCGGGAGGAGGGCGCGCTCTCGCTGGAGGAGGCGGTTCGCAAGCTCAGCTTCATGCAGGCGTCTCTCTACGGTCTGCACGACCGCGGCCTCCTGCGACCCGGCTTTGCCGCGGACGTAGTTATCTTCGACCCCGCGACGGTGGGGGCGGAGGAGCCGGACGAAGTGAACGACCTCCCCGGCGGGTTGATGCGCCTGCGCCAGAAGGCGCGGGGCGTGGACTACACGATCGTCAACGGCGAGGTGCTGCTGAAGGACGGAGAGCACACCGGCGCGTATCCCGGCCGTACGGTCCGCAGCCGGGCCACCGTCCCCGCCTAATACGACGTAGGGAGAGCGTTCGAATGGACTTCCGGAGAGTGGGAGGGCAAGAGAAGCCCCCCAAAGGGCAAGGCGGCGCGGTAGGCGATGAGTACGTCACCTATGAAATAGAGAGAGATAAAGCGCCGAAACTCGCTGAATGGCTGAACCTGATGGACGCCAACGGCTACGAACTGGCGGGGCTGGAAGGCTACGGTGGCGGCGGGTCGGTGTATCTGATGGCAATAGTGCGCCGAAAGAGACAGTAACGTCCGCGCCGTGCGCGTGTGAGAGTGCCTGAGCGCGGCAGACTAGGAGGATTGGCTATGGCGACCGAGATGGCCACGCTGGCCGGAGGCTGCTTCTGGTGTCTGGAAGCCGTGTACGAGCAGGTGCGCGGCGTCGAGAAAGTCGTCAACGGGTACACCGGCGGAGCGACGGTCAACCCCACGTATTACGAGGTCTGCTCCGGTAGGACCGGACATGCCGAGGCCATTCAGATCACGTTCGACCCGGACCAAGTGTCGTACCATCAACTCGTCGAACTCTTCTTCACGATGCATGACCCCACAACCCTCAACCGCCAAGGCCCGGACACCGGCACGCAGTACCGTTCCGCCATCTACTACCACGACGAGGAGCAGCGCAGGATAGCCGAGGAGGTCATTGCGGACTTCACGGAGCGCCGAGTCTGGCGGTCGCCCATCGTTACGGAATTGCAGCCCCTCGACGCTTTCTACGACGCAGAGGACTACCACCAGCAGTACTTCCGCAACAATCAGGGAGCGGGCTACTGCCAGGTCATCATCGCGCCGAAGGTCGCCAAGCTCCGCAAGGAGCACCTTGAAGCGCTCAAAGTCTGACCTGCCTAACGTCTTTCTGTCAACGCGGCGTTGACCAGCGAAACCGCGGCTCCGATACTTTCGGGGCCGCTTTAATTGCGGCTCCCAACAGACCAAACCCCCGAGGAGGACTCATGGCAATCATTCGATCCGCACGCGCCGTTTGGAGCGGCGACCTTATGTCCGGGGCCGGCACGGTGACCGCGTCGTCGTCCGGCGCGTACAACGAGCTTCCGGTCTCGTGGAAGGCGCGCAGCGACGAGGCCGCTGGACCCAGCACTAGCCCTGAGGAGCTCGTCGCCGCGGCGCACGCGAGCTGCTTCTGCATGGCGCTCTCCGCCCGCCTGGGCCGCGACGGCAAGGTCGCCGCCAAGCTGGAGGCGGACGCCACCGTGACGTTCGAACTGTTCGAGGGTGGCGCTAGGGTCGCGTCCAGCGCCCTCAAAGTCGTTGGCGAAGTGCCGGACATGAGCGAGGACGACTTCCGGCAGGCCGCCGAGGACGCCAAGAATGGGTGTCCCATCTCCGCCGCGATGGCGGGCAACGTCGAACTCAGCGTCGAGGCTACCCTGGCCTAACCGCACCCGGTTATACGCAATATCCTAGTCGACGCCTGCCAGCACGATGAAGCCCTCGCGCAGCGTTTCGTCTTGGAGAGCAGCAGCGCCGTCGGCCAGAATCTGGACGATCTCTTCGGGACCGGCGTAACCGACTTCGCGTCCTTCGAGGGAGGCAGCTTCGATGAACTCGGGGTCAGTGGCGGTGGCCCGGAGCGCTTCGACCCATACCTGGTAGATGTGCTCAGGCGTGTCCGGATGCATGATGAACAGCCGGGACATCTTGTCGTTGATCGTCTCGGTGACGCTGAAGAGGGCTTTCTGCGTGAGGCGGGATTTCCGCGCCGAGGTCATTCAGGACGTAGTCCGTGAACAGCGGATCCAGCGCTGGGTCGGCCCCCCAACGGAATAGCGGGACGATTGCCTGGGTCTCGATCCACTCGGGGAAGAGGCTGCGGGCAGTGGCTTGGGCGCCGCGGGATGAGATGTCGATTTCACGGCGGTCAAAGGCTGCGGCTATCTCGGAGGTGCCGCCGTAGCCGTAGACGTTATTGATGGGGCCGCCGACCATCTGGATGAAAGCTGCGCCGACGCCGCCCGTGTCGCCGGGGGCTGTCGCGCCGACAGTGGCTGGCTCGGGCTTGGCGAGCACGTCGGCCCAGCTGGTGGCGTAGTCCTTGAACGAGTACATGGCGCTGGTCTGGTTAACTGCGGAGGCGGTGCCGACTATCTTGACGGTTTGGATGTCTAGGTGCTCAACGTCCGTGCCCACGAGCTCGCGCTTGAAGAAGCGTGGGTGAGCTACGGCGACGGCGAGACCGTCGGGCGGAGAGTCGGAGAGCGTCTCGCGCATAACGCGCTCGCCGCCTGCGCCGGGGATATTTCGAACGACGAAGGTCGGGTTGCCGGGCAGGTGGTTGGGAAGGAACTTGCCCATCAGGCGGCCAAATGTGTCGTAGCCGCCGCCTGGCGAGAAGCCTACGTTGATGACGATCCGCTTGCGGCCAAAGTACTCCACGGCGTCGAAGTCGGGGATCGGGGTGGCCGTCGGCGCCGGGACAGGAGAGGGAGTGGAGGTGGGAGGCGGGGGAGGAGTCGCGCCCGGCGGCAGTGGCGTCGGGGTCGCAGTCGGTGAGGCGGGCGCAGCAGTCGGGGTCGCCGTTGGAATGGGGGCTGCGGTGGGCGTAGGGGTCGGCTCGCCGCCGCAGGCAACGGCCGCGATGGCGACTGACGCAAGGAGAGCCCCTACGACGGACAATCGAGTCGTTCTCATTGACTCCTACATTTCCAGGCCGTTGATTAGTTCAGACGGAACGATAGGAACGCCGACGCGCCGTTGTCAAATCGGCGCGTACGCCTTCCTTGACACTGTTCCGAGCGCGCTCCTACACTGCCGGGCGCGCCCCCGTATGGTGGCGCCCACCTTACTCCCCACGTTGGCACATCGTCTGCGGCTGCGAGCGAGGCAGCGGCGGACTCACGCGGGCCGATGGCCGCCCTTCCGCGGCGGCGCGCCCACTCTGGAGGCTTATGACGCAACCTCGCGAAGGTTTTACCGGTTCCGATCGGTCGTTCATGGGAGAGGAGGAGCTACGCCTCACGAGCGTTGGCGTCGACATCGGTTCGTCAACGTCCCACCTCGTGTTCTCCGAGCTCGAGCTCGAACGACGCAACACCCGTTACGTCATCGTGAAGCGCACGGTGCTCCACGAATCGGACATTCTGCTCACCCCCTACGTGGACGAGGGCGCGACGATCGACTCCGACTCCCTTGGCCGTTTCATCGACGCGCAGTACTCGGCGGCTAATCTTCGCCGTGAGCAGATCGATACCGGCGCGCTGATCCTGACCGGCGTGGCTGTCCGGCGCCACAACGCGCGGGCCATCGCCGACCTGTTCGCGCAGGAGGCCGGCAAGTTCGTCGCGGTCAGCGCCGGCGATGGTCTGGAGGCGACGATGGCCGCCCACGGCTCCGGCGCGGTTGGCGAGTCCGAGCGTGTCTCCGGCGTGGTGATGAACATCGACATCGGCGGCGGCACCAGTAAGGTGGCCATCTGCCAGGGCGGGAAGACGACCGAGGTCACCGCCGTGGACGTCGGCGCGCGGCTCCTCGCGTTCGACGATGACAGCGTGGTGACGCGCGTCGAGGAGGCTGGACGCTTCTACGCGAAAGAGGCCGGACTGAATGTGGAGGTCGGGGTACGGCTCTCGGAGGGTGAGAAGGAAGAGATCGTTTCGAAGATGGTGGACCGCCTCATGGAGGTCGTCCTGCTCAAGAATCTTTCGGAGGAGACGAAGGGCCTGATGCGTCTGCCGGAGCTGACGTTCCGTGGGCCGGTAGGCTCGGTGATCTTCTCCGGCGGCGTCTCCGAGTTCATCTACGGCCATGAGAGGAGCAGCTTCGGCGACCTCGGCCCCCTCGTCGCAAAGGCGGTGCGCGAGCGCGTGAAGGAGCTGGGCGCGATACTGATGTCGCCGGATGCTGGCATCCGCGCGACGGTTGTCGGCGCGTCGCAGTACACGGTGCAAGTCAGCGGGAGCACGATCTTCATCTCGCCCATTGATGCGGCGCCGATAAGAAACATCCCCGTGATGACCCCCGAGTTCGACCTCACCCTGAACGAGCTCGACCCCGCGGTCATCGAGCAGGCGGCCCGCGCGGGCCTCACCCGGCTCGACCTTCACGACGCGGACACTGCCGTCGCGGTCGGGTTCCGGTGGGGTGGTTCGGCCACGTTCTGGCGGCTCGATGCCTTCACCCGCGGCATGGCGGCCGCCATGAAGGAGCTGCTGGACAAGGGCAATCCCCTCGTGCTGGTGAGCGACGGGGACATCGGCGGCCTGTTGGGGTTGCACCTGCGCGAGGAGCTCGAGCTCCCCAACCCGATTATCTCTATCGACGGCATCGAGCTGCGAGAGTTCGACTACATCGACATCGGCGAGCTGATTCCGTCATCGGGTGCGGCCCCGGTCGTCATCAAGTCCCTGGTCTTCCCTGGTCAGGCAACGGAGTAACCCATGCAGTACCGGCGTCTCGGTCAGACGGATATGCAGGTCTCGGTCATCGGCGCGGGCGGGTATCCATTCGGCCCGCCGCTCCTCGGCCAGGAAGAGACGACGGCCGTCGTCCACCGGGCGATCGATCTTGGCGTCAACTTCTTCGACACGTCGGACGTCTACGGGCAAGGCCAGAGCGAGGACCTGCTCGGCAACGCCCTGCGCGGCAAGCGCGATCAGGTCTACCTCTCGACCAAGTTCAACTTCCGCGACCTCGGCGCCCAATCGCCCCGAGACCGCATCTTCGCCAGGTGCGAGGAGGCGCTCCGCAAGCTGCGGACCGACTACGTCGATCTCTTCCAAGTCCACTACGCCAGTCCCGAGGTGCCCCACGAGGAGATGCTCGGCCCGCTGAACGACCTCGTGCAGCAGGGGAAGGTTCGCTACATCAGGAACTGCAACACTGCCGCGTGGCGCTGGCATGAAGAGCTCGACGTCTTGCGCGCCGGTGGGCTGGCGGAGTTCCAGTCGACCCAGAATCACTACAGCTTGCTGTACCGGCATGCCGAGCTGGAGCTGATGCCGTTCTGCCGCGCGTACGGCCGGTCGTTGCTCGCGTACTTCCCGCTCGCTGGGGGCTGGCTCGCCGGCGCCTATGAGCCGGGCGAGCCGTACCCGGAGGGAAGCCGCGCCGCAAAAGTGCCCACTGGCATTGTGACGCGCATCCGCTCCGAGCGGGTCGAGCGCCTCGTTCCCCGGCTGCAGGCGTTCGCGGGCGAGCGTGGCTACTCCATAGCGGAGGTCGCTCTGGCATGGGTCATCTCGCATCCGGAGCTCGCGCTCGCCCTGACCGGCTTCGACCGCCCCGAGCACGTCGAGGCGAACGTACGCGCGGCGGACTGCAAGCTCTCCGAGGCCGACCTAGAAGAGCTCGACGCGCTGACCTCGTGGTGGGAGGGGACCAACGCCGCCATCGACAGCTCCAACCCCGCCCCCCGACCGCGAGGCTGATCCGGTGGCCGACTGGTTTCTCGTCCGCCACGGTGAGACGCAATGGAACGCCGAGCGGCGCGTGCAAGGCCAGACCGACGTTCCCATGCACGAGCATGGGAAGGAGCAGATCGCGAGAACGGCCGCCCGACTCGCCGATGTCCCTTTCGACGCTGTCTACGCCAGCGATCTCGTTCGGGCCCGCGAGACCGCGGAGATCATCATCGCGGCCAGCTTGACGGGTCCCCACGAGCTTCGCCTCGACTCCGCACTACGCGAGATAGCCTTCGGCGAGTTCGAGGGTATGACTTGGCCCGAGATCGTGAACGTCGGGCGGAGCGAGGCGATAGAGGACTCCCGGGACCTCGACTACCACCCCTCGGGCGGAGAGTCGTACCGGGAACTGATGGACCGGAGCGGCGTGTTCGCCGACACGCTTCGGCGCAGCCACGTGGACGCGGACGTGCTCGTGGTTGGGCACGGCGGGGCGCTGCGGGCGCTGGCCGTGCGTCTGCTGGGCCTTCCCTACGAGGCGTACTGGTTGCTCGGTGGCCTAGGCTCCGGCAGCATCTCCAAAGTCCGCACGAGGAACGACGGCGCGGCCCTCGCCGCCTGGAACGACGTGGGGCACATGCAGCCTAGCCAACGGCTGGGCTGATATACTCCCCTCAGCACCCTCAGCAGGTAATGACCTATGCCCCGCATCAAGAAGGAAAAGAAAGAGAAGCCCGCGGAGACGACCGAGCAGTTCATCGCGCGCGTCAGCAAGCAGGACGAGACGCGGAACGGCAAGCGCGTCAGGTACGGTTTCACCAAGCGCGTCCGATAGCCCGCCGTGGCCGAGCCGTTCGAGCTTTCGCTGACCGAAGCCGTTGACGCCGTATCGTCGCGACGGCTTTCCGCTGTTGAGCTCATCGAGTCGCTCCTGAAGCGCCTCGACGCGCTGGAGCCCCGGCTCGAAGCCTGGGCGACGCTCATCCCCGAGCAGGCCCTCGCCGCCGCGAGGGAAGCCGACGCAGGCGCCGGACCGAAAGGTGCCCTGGCAGGCGTTCCCTACGGAGCCAAAGACATCTTCGACACTGCGGGCGTCCGCACTGCCGCCGGGTCGAAGATATGGGCGGATCGCGTCCCGGACGCTGACGCCGCGCCGATTATCCTGGCCCGCAACGCGGGAGCCATCCTTCTCGGCAAGCTGCACACCACCGAGTTCGCGGATGGCGACCCTGCGCCGAGCTACAACCCCTGGAATCGCGACCACACCCCCGGAGGGTCGAGCGCCGGTTCCGGCGTGGCTGTGGCCGCGCGCATGGTCCCGTGGGCGTTCGGCTCCCAGACCGTCGGCTCCGTCCTGCGGCCCGCGGCTTACAACGGCGTGGTTGGATTCAAGCCCACGTTCGGCCGCATCCCTCGTCTCGGCGTTGTGCCGATGGCCACGTCGTTCGACCACGTCGGCGTCCTCGTCCGGAGAGTCGAGGACGCCGCGCTCCTGTTGAGCGCGCTCGCTGTCCACGACCCCAAGGATCCGTACTCGGCCGACGCGCCGGTGGACGGCTACGTCGCGGCGGTTCGCGCGGGAGGGCCGGCGCCACGCCTGGGGCTCATTCGCGGTTGGTTCTCCGAGCAGTCGGACGCCGAGACTCGGCTCATCACGGAGGAAACCGCTCAAGAGCTTGCTCACGCCGGAGCGACCATCGAAGAGGTTGATCCCGGAGTCGATTTCGCCCGCGCTTACGCCGCGCACCGCGTCATGCAGGAGTCGGAGATGGCCGTGTGGCACGCGCCGCTCCATAAGGGCGCCGAGCATCTGTACGGCCCGAAGATCACTGTCTACCTGCAGAACGGGTACGCCCACACGGCTCGCGACTATGTCGCGGCGTCGGACTATCGAGGAGAAGTCCAACGCCTCGTCAAGCGTACGTTGGGGACGGTCGACGCGCTGCTCATGCCCACCGCCTCCGGCCCCGCTCCCAAGGATCGGACACAGACGGGTGACACGCGCTTCCAGAGCCCGTGGAGCTTTACCGGTTTCCCGAGCATATCGGTCCCGATCGGGCTGTCGGGCGACGGTCTGCCGCTTGGCGTGCAGCTAGCATGCGCCCCGTTCGAGGAGGCCAAGCTCCTCCGCGTTGCGGCGTGGGTCGAGGACGAGTTGGGAGTCAAGCTAACGCCTCCGCTGTAGGGAAGCGCTACGCCTGAGCGGGCGCGGGGTTGGGGACTGGGCCGCCGGGGATCTCATCGGGGATATCGTCGTCGAACTCGTTGGCGGGGGCGTCCTTGCGCTTGGCGCCGCTGGCGGCTAGGCGGGCGTGCAGTTCGTGCTGCTTGGCGTACAGCCCGCCTAGCGCAATCAGCTCGTCGTGGTTGCCCAGCTCGACGATGCGCCCCTTCTCCATGACGACGATCTTGTCGGCGTTGCGTATCGTCGAAAGCCGGTGCGCGATGACGACGGCGGTGCGTCCGTGCAACAGCCGGCCGATCGCCTCTTGGATGAGCTGCTCGGTCTGGGTGTCGACGCTGGCGGTCGCTTCGTCGAGAACGATGATGCGAGGATCGGCCACGAGCGCTCGCGCAAAGCTCACGAGCTGGCGCTGGCCGAGGCTCATGTTCCCTCCGCGCTCCTCCATCATGGTCTCGTACCCGTCTGGCAGGTCGGCGATGTGATCGTGTATGCCGACCGCCTTGGCCGCGGCGAAGACTTTCTCGTCGCTGGCCTCGGGGTGGTTGTATCGGATGTTCTCCATGATTGTGCCCGAGAACTGGAACGGGTCCTGGAGGACGATGCCCATCTGCCGCGCCAGGGAGACGCGCGTGACCGACCGCACGTCATGGCCGTCGATGGTTACGCTACCGCCGGTGACGTCGTAGAAGCGCGATATGAGCGCCGCCATCGTCGTCTTGCCCGCGCCGGTGCGACCTACCAGAGCGACCGTCTGCCCTGGCTCGATGTCAAGGCGTACGTCGGAGAGGACCGGCTTGCCCGGTTCGTAGGCGAACGACACGTCGTTGTAGTGGATGGCGCCATCGATTTGAGGCAGCTCCACTGCGTCCTCGGCGTCGTACAGGTCAGGGTCGACGTCCAGCAGGTCGAAGATTCTCGATCCGGACGCCATCGCCCGCTGGAGCTGCGTGAACTGTTGCGTGAGGCTCCGAATCGGGTCGAAGAAGCGCTGGACGTAGAGGGTGAATTGGATGAGCAGGGCGACGCCAATCGCGCCGCCAAGGACGAGCCCCCCGCCCACGATGATGATCGCGGCAAGGCCGAAAGCCATGAAAATCTCGACCACCGGCATGAGGGAGGACGAGAGACGCTGCGCCCGGAGGTTGGTGTTCAAGTGGTAGCGGTTCAGCGCATTGAACGCGACCAGGTTCTTCCGCTGGCGGTTCATGCTCTGGACGACCCTGACGCCGTCCAGGTTCTCGGCGAGCGAAGCGTTCACGTTGGAGATAGCGATGCGCACGCGCAGGAACGCCGGCCTCGCGTGTTTCTGCCACACCCAAATGATCCAGATGAGGACGGGCAGAGTGGCGAAGGACCACAGCGAGAGCTCCCAGTGGGTCACGAGCATGAAGGCGATGATTCCGGCCAGGCTCAGGAGGTCAGCGACGCTCAACACGACGATGTCGAGGAACTCTTGGAGCTGGTAGACGTCGTTCTGCGCCCGCGACATCACCGAGCCGACCTTGTGCTTGTTGTGGAACGACATCGGCAGACGCTGGAGGTGTTCGAAGAGTTCGCGCCGCAGATCGTAGATAACCCGCTGGCTGACGCGGGCCAGCAGGAGCTGGTGGCTGTAGTTCGAGATGTAATGGACCACCAAGACGAAGCAGAAGACTATGGCTAGCGTGTTCAGCCCGGAGAGGTCCCCTGTCTCGATGTAGCGGTCAACGCCGATGGCGATGATGGCCGGGATGGCCACCGTGGCCAGGGTGTAGATGAAGACGCCGACCAAGCTGAGGAAGACTTCCCGCTTGTACGGCCCCATGTATTTCATCAGACGAATGACGACGCGCTGGTCGTATATCTTCGTGCCGTCCTCGTCTATGTCTCCCTGCTGGCCGCGCGTCATCCCGCCGCCGCCGCCCGTGTTGAGCATCATCGCGGGATCCCCCTTGGGGCCGCGACGGCCCGCTCGGCGGCGACTCCGTTGAGGCTCGTGGCGTATTGCAGCTCGGTGACGTGCGTGAAGAGGCCCCCGGACTCAATCAACTCTTCGGGCGTGCCGATCTCGGCAATCTTGCCGTCGAGCATCACCGCTACGGTCTCCGCATTCTGAATCGACGAGAGACGGTGCGCGATGACTAACGTTGTTCGTCCCCTGATTGCGCCGGCCAAGGCCTCTTGGATGCGCGACTCGGTCCCTGCGTCGACGCTGGCTGTCGAGTCGTCCAATATGAGAATTGGCGGGTCGAGGGCAAGCGTGCGCGCGATGGATAGCCGCTGCCGCTGGCCGCCCGAGAGCGAGACGCCACGCTCGCCGATTATCGTCTCGTAGCCTTCAGGGAGGGCCATGATTTCGTCGTGAATCTGGGCGGTCTTCGCCGCGGCCAGAATCTCGTCCATTGTTGCGTCCTCACGGCCGTAGGAGATGTTCTCGGCGACGGTGGCGCTGAATAGGAAGACATCTTGCTGCACGATGCCGATGGCCGCACGGAGCGACGGCAGAGTCGCGTCCCGGACATCTACGCCGTCGATGGTGATGCGGCCTCCGTCCACGTCGTAGAAGCGCGCGAGCAGGCTCATGAGCGTTGTCTTGCCCGAGCCGGGAGCGCCCATCAACGCGACGACTTGGCCAGGCCGCGCCTCCAGGGTGACTCCCCGCACCGCGGGGCGGTTGCCGTAGGAGAACGTCACGTCCTCGAAGCGGACGTGGCCGCGCACCTCTTGCAGGGGCGCGGCGTCAGGGTGCTCCTTGACCGGTGACTCGGCGTCTAGCACGTCGAACAGCCGCTCGCCTGCGGACGCGGCGCGGGCGAAAGTGTTCACGAGGAAGCCGACCATCCGTATCGGCTGCACGAGCAGGCTGATGTAAAGCAGGAACGCGGTGAGCTCGCCGATGGTCATGCGCCCTTCGATGACCGCCCGGCCGCCGAACCAAAGAATCGCCCCGAAAGAGGCCCAGAAGATGACCTGCATGATGGCCGTGTTGGCCGATTGAGCGCGCCGGGCGCGGTACGTAGCCGCGTAGACGACCTCATTCTGGTGGTCGAACTTACGCTCTTCGTGCTCCTCGGCGCCGAACGCTTTCACCACCCGCTGCCCCGAGAGGTTCTCTTGGAGAACGGTGGTGAGCTTGCCCATCTCAATCTGTGCCGTGAGCCACATCTTGCGCATCCGGTTGCTCGCCCAGACCGCCCGGATGCCGATGATTGGCACGAAGGTCAGGCTGATCAAGGCAAGCCACACGTCGGTCAGCATCATCATGACGGTTGCGCCGATGGTGAGCATCGTGATCTGGCCGGAGCGTACGAGCCCCATGCTCACGAACATCCGCGTCATCTCCACGTCGATGGTGGACTTGGACATGAGGTTGCCCGTGTGTTCGTGGTCGTGGAAGGCGAAGCTCAAGTGCTGGAGCTTGTCGTACAGCAGGTTCCGGATGCGGAACGAAACGAGTTGCGAAACAGCCTCCGCCAGGTAGAGGTTGGCGTAGTTGAAGATGCCGCGTACCGCGATGACGCCGATGACGAGCAGTCCGAGAAGAACGAGGTCGCCTGTCGTCGCGCGTTCTCGTGCGCCCTCTCCGAGAGCGGCGTCGATGGACGTGCCAATGAGCCGTGGCACCGCCAGGAAGAGGAGCGTTGCGATGATGAGCGAAAGCCAAGCGACCAACATCCGCCACCGCTCAAGGGAGGCAAGCTTGGTTATTCGCCAGAGAACTCTCATTGAAGAAGGTCGCGCAAAACTGTTTACAAGTGGTGCGCGACCTTTAGATTATAGTCTATAGACTGCCGGAAGGGAATCGGCGCAGGCCATATCTTGCGCCTGATCCCGGCGCCGGTTGAGAGGTCTATCCCTCCCCGTCATTCCCGCTCGGCCCCGTCATTCCCGCGCAGGCGGGAACCCAGAGCGGCCGACGGGGCCACACCCCCGTTTGTGACAGTAAATCGGCTTCTTGATGGGGATTTTACTCGTAAGGGAAGGTTCTATGTCGCCGGTGGGGGTACTTTCGGCTTCTTAAACGAGGCCGTTTAGCAGGCCACGGCCTGCTTCCCGCGATTAAGAGCACGAATGAAAAGCGAAACCACACATCGCCGGAGCTCCCCTTCTCCCCAGGGGCATGACTCCCTGGGCCTTGAGACCTTTGCGCAACTCCTTGTTGGGGCGGCGGGCGGGTCTGAAATCCGCCCTGGCAGAGGAGGCGAGGTTCCCGTCTGCGCGGGAATGACGGACACCCTGAGAGCTATGCAAAGGTCCCGAAGCCTTGCCGGAGGTCGTCCATAGTATGCGATTGGGGGCGGCAGGGGTAAGAGGCAAGTGTCGTGGTCAGGCCGGGGCGACTCCTCCCTCGTCTGCGAGAGAAGCCAAATTGCCTTCCTCTCCGCCTGCGAGGACTTTGCGTAACTGCCCAACGCCGGGATTCGGGGGCGATGTCTCGCCTGCGCGGGAATGACGGATGGGACGCGTAGGGCTGCGAGGTTCCCGCCTGCGCAGGAATGACGGCGGGGATTACGCAAGGTCCCGTCTGCGGGGAGGATTGAGGAGGGGGTGTCCGGTGTTAGAATCGTTGTCGTTACGTAGCCGGACCATCATGCGCGGACAATCCGTACTTCCCTACTCGCTCCGACCCATGGACTGGGACGACCTCGACCAGGTCGCCGCCATGGAGCGCGAGGCGTTTCCCACGCTTTGGCCTCCAACCTCCTATCGCCGCGAGATCAAAAATCGAATGGCGGAGTACCTCGTATGCGTTCGCGAGGGCGAGTACATCGCCGTCCAACGGAAGCCCGGAGGGCTGAGCCGCCTCTTCCGCCGCAACAAGCCGGCGCCGCCCGTCACGAGGCAGCTCTTGGTAGGCTTCGTCGGTATCTGGTTCATGGCCGGCGACGCTCACATCGTCGCCATAGCCGTCCGGGAGGAGCGCCGCCGCCTCGGCCTCGGCGAGTTGCTGCTGATCGGAGCGATCGAGCTCAGCATGGCGCGGGGCGCGCACGTCGTGACCCTCGAGGCCCGCGTCTCCAACGAGGCCGCCAAGAGCCTCTACGCCAAGTACGGGTTCGAGCAGACGGGCCTGCGCCGGGGCTATTACGCCGACAACCGCGAGGACGCCGTCATCATGACCACCGGCAACATCGCGTCCGACGAATACAAGGCGCTGTTTGACCGGTTGAGGCGCGGGTTCGAAGAGCGCCGCGGGACAACCGGCCGCGAGCACCTCTAGGGATGCTCCGCCTCATCATGGTGCGCCACGGACGCACCGCTTGGAACGTGCAAGGCCGAGTCCAAGGCGGAGGCGGCCTCGACAAGGTCGGCCGCGCGCAGGCGGACGCCCTCGCAAGGCGCGTCGCCGCCGAACCCATAACCGCTGTCTACGCGAGCCCCGCTTGGCGCGCCGAGCAGACGGCGAGGACCGTCGCACGCGTGCTCGGCCTTCCCGTCCGCCAACGCTCCCTCCTGAAAGACCTGGATTACGGACGTTACGCGGGTGCTCTGGTGGCCGACGTCATGCGCGAGGAACCTGAGCTGCTGGAGCGGTGGCGGAACAAGCCTGAGACGGTGACGTTCGAGAACGGTGAAAACCTCGCGCATCTCCGCGAGCGCATCTCGCGGTTCATCGCCAAGGCCGCGGCCGACCATCCCAACGGGACAGTGCTGGCTGCGAGTCACGATTCGCCCATCCGTATGGCGGCCTCCATCGCCCTTGGGCTCCCTGACGCGTCGCATCGCGAGGACTTCCTCAAGACCGCCTATGCGGCGGTAAACCTGTTCGAGGTCGAGAAAGGGTCGGTGCGCCTGCGCCTGCATAACGACATCGAGCACCTGGCGGGCATCGATGCCTCAGCCTAGGACCAGGACACGCCGGTCCAAGGTGCTGCGGCCTCGCAGCGTGCGCGGGGTGAAGCCCTATACGGCCGACGAGGTCTATGACCTGCTGGAGGCCTACTACGGCAAGCCGGACCGGCGGCAGCGGCTCGACGGCACGTCCGAGCTCATCTGGACGATTCTCTCGCAGCACACGTCAGACCTGAACGCCGAGCGGGCGTTCGCTGCGCTCTCCGACCGGTACGACAGCTGGGAGGCCGTCCTCGCCGCGCCGGTTGACGACCTCGTCGAAACAATCCGCAGCGGCGGGCTGGCGCGCCAGAAGGCGCCGCGCATCCAGACCACGCTCCAGTCGATTCTCGACCGCACGGGCGGGTTCGACATCTCGTTTCTGTCAGGCATTCCGTTGGAGGAGGCGAAGGCATGGCTGCGCGCAATGCCGGGAGTCGGCCCTAAGACCGCCGGAGTGGTGCTCTCGTTCGCGATGGACCAGCCGGCGATGGCCGTTGATACGCACATCCACCGCGTTTCCAAGCGGCTCGCGTTGATTGGCCCCAAGGTCACTGCGGACGAGGCCCACGACGTGCTGGAGGGGTCGATAGTCGCGGAGCGGGTGCTCAACCTGCACGTCTACCTCATCACCCACGGACGGCAGGTATGCAAGGCGCAGCGTCCCCTATGCCACGAATGCCCGCTGGCGGGCCGGTGCCCTTCGCAGTCGCTCTACCTGCGGGAGGGCGACACCCGCACGCCGACGGTCAGCCTGCGCCACAAGCCGCTATGAAAGTTCCCAAGGGCCGCGCCACCCGACAGGCGTCCCTGCAGAAGGAAGGTACGCAAGGCCTCCTGTGGCCGGATGTGCTCCCCATTCCTAAGCCGGAGGCCCAACCTGTCGCGCCGGCCCCGCCGAAGGCTCCTCGGAAGACCCCGAAGGGGAGCCTGCCCACGGTTGAGGCCGCGACCCGCGAGTCCGTTGATAAGCTCTTCATCGCGCTGTCGGCGAAGCACCGGATATCGCCGCCGCCCCGCCTCGAATGGTCGACGCGAATGCGCAGCCTGCTCGGGCGGGCGTACGCTGGTCGGCATCTGATACGGCTCTCCGCATGGCTCGACCACGACCAAGCGCACGAGGCGCTCCGCCACGAGCTGGCGCACATTGCCGTCGGCCCCACGCGCAATCCCCACGGAGCGAAGTGGCGGGAGTGGGCGGTCCGCCTGGGCGCCAACCCCCGCGCCACCTCCGAGCGCGCCCCGGAACACGCTCCCGACCCCTCCGCTAACCGGCGTTACACGGGACTCGAATGTCCCGGCTGCAAGCTGCGTTTCGTTCGCGTCCGCGTCCTCGCCGGCCTCTACTGTCGCGCCTGCGGCCCCCGCAAGGGGATGCTCGTCAAAAAAGTGACGGGCGGCAGAACGGCGGTGGCCGAGTGGGCGCAGTCCTAACGCGCGCTCCGGTCTGCCGGCGGTTATGACGACGGATACGCCTGGCTTCAGTCTGGAGCCGAGATGTCCAGACAGGCGCCGGCTAGGATGCGGGTCGGGATGATGCAGGTATATAGTACCCATCGTAGGCCGAATGCGCCTCGGAGGTCGCCCATGGTTACGAAAGACGAAGCGGGGAGCGAGCACGCCGTACGAGAACCGATTCCGTACTTGGGCCGCAGCGTCCGGGTCGTGGGCGACTGGCGGTCGGTGGACGCGTCGCAGACCCCCCACGAAAAGAACAAGCGGGCCGAGCTCGGCAAGCCGCTCCACAACTGGTACTTCAATCGGACCTCACGCGACCCGCTCGGACGCATCGCGACGGCGAACACGTCGGCGGACCGGCGCAACGCAATCGAGTCGCACATCGCGGGGGTCCCTCGCGGGCGAATCAACCCGGTGCGCACCGAGGTCACCGACTCCAAGGTGATGACCGAACACATCAAGCGTGTCGCCAAGCACCTCGGCGCGTCGGACGTGGGCATCATGCGCGTGCATCCGTCGTTCTTGTACAGCGAGGGACGGTACCCCGACGACGGCACGGGCGCCGGCAGCCCCGGCGGCACGATGGTGAGCGCCGAGGAGAGCGCGCGGCGCTTCCCGTATGCCATCGTCTGCGTCTACGCGTGGGACTACGAGATGGGCCGTGCGCACCGGCACCGGATCGGCGATGCGGCGTATCACTTGGGCGCGGAGGCCCTGCGCTCGACCTACGCAAACCTCGCCGGCTACATCCGCGAGATGGGCTATGGCGTGGCGCAACGGGTGGCGACTCCCATGCCGGTCGCGCTCGCAGCAGGGCTCGGGGAGATCGGCAGGCACGGGATGCTCATCACCGAAAGGTTCGGCGCGCGCGTGCATCTGGGCGACCCGATTCTGACCGACCTGCCCTTGGTGCCCGACAAGCCCATCGACATCGGCGTCGAGGACTTCTGCCAGGTGTGCCGCAAATGTGCCAACACCTGCCCGACCAACAGCATCACAACCGAGGGCAAGCAGGTCGTCAACGGGGTCGAGAAGTACAAGATCAACTGGGAGACCTGCTACCGGCTGCGGCCCCACGTCATGGACTATTGGGACATCTGCATGACGTGCGTAGCGGTCTGCCCGTATACCAAACCCGATGTCTGGTGGCGGACCGTGGCTGTGAGGGCGATCAAGTGGACGCCGATACCGCTCCGGGGGCTCGTCACCCGTCCGTTGAAGTGGATCGATGACCGGTTCTGGGGCAAGCTGGGGCGCAAACGGGTGCAGTGGATGAGCCACGACTCGGGGAACCTGAAGCTCCCCGATGGAACGGTCATGCCCGTGGAGCCGAAGCGCGGCTACTACTACCCGCTCAAGGAGAACACGCGGCGCTTCGACATACTGAAAGAGAAACTTAAGAGCAAGGCGTAGCTGATGCGACTCCTCGGCTGGCGGTTGGGTCGCTCCCGTGACCCCTACTGGGACGGTTTCGTCAACCGGCCACTCGCCGACCCGGCGAACG